>CAYMEX010000001.1:0-337794 GCA_964389525.1 uncultured Muribaculaceae bacterium
ACGACGAGCACGGCTGGGACGACAACGGCGTCTTCAACTTCGAGGGCGGCTGCTATGCCAAGGTCATCAACCTCGACAAGGAGAGTGAGCCCGATATCTACAACGCTATCCGTCGCGACGCTCTTCTCGAGAACGTGACTGTTGACGAGAACGGCAAGATCGATTTCGCTGACAAGAGCGTTACCGAGAATACCCGTGTATCTTACCCGATCAACCACATCGAGAATATCGTTAAGCCCATCTCGGCCGGTCCCGCTGCCAAGAACGTGATCTTCCTGTCGGCTGACGCATTCGGTGTGCTTCCTCCCGTATCGATCCTGACTCCCGAGCAGACGAAGTACTACTTCCTCTCAGGCTTCACCGCTAAGCTCGCCGGCACAGAGCGCGGCATCACCGAGCCGACTCCGACATTCTCGGCTTGCTTCGGCCAGGCTTTCCTTGAGCTTCACCCCACCAAGTATGCCGAGGAGCTCGTGAAGAAGATGGAGAAGAGCGGCGCAAAGGCTTATCTCGTGAACACCGGCTGGAACGGCACAGGCAAGCGTATCTCGATCCGCGACACCCGCGGCATCATCGACGCTATCCTCGACGGCGCTATCCTGAAGGCTCCCACCAAGAAGCTCCCGATCTTCGACTTCGAGATCCCGACCGAGCTTCCCGGTGTTGACCCGAAGATCCTTGATCCGCGCGACACCTACGCTGATCCCGCAACCTGGACAGAGAAGGCCGAGGATCTTGCATCGCGCTTCATCAAGAACTTCAAGAAGTATGAGACCAACGAGGCAGGTAAGGCTCTCGTAGCTGCCGGTCCTCAGCTCGACAAGTAAGTTTCGGCTCCAATCGAAATAACGGCGCGCTTCCGGGAATACCGGGGGCGCGCTTTTTATTGCGTCGCCGAGAATGGCAGCGGAGGGGGGGGGGTAGGAGCGAGGTCGCTGGTGTGTAGCTTTTAGCTGCGATAGCTGATATAGCTGCTGTAGTGGCTTTGTAATGAGAGCTTTGGCGGACTTGTCGGTAATTTGCCCACGTTGTGGGCTCGTGGGTGAGGTTTGCGGATGGTTTTTTGCGCGCGCATGCGCTATTGAAATTGTGGCAATTGTGAAAAAGGTGTATATTTGCAACTTGAAATAAATCTAACAGGTCGTAAAAGTCTTTATACTCGCAGTCATGCAGGCCTATACAAAATATATTTTCGTGACAGGCGGTGTGGTTTCATCGCTTGGAAAGGGCATCATATCTTCTTCGCTGGCAAATCTCCTCAAGTCGCGCGGCTATCGGGTGACGATACAGAAGTTTGATCCTTATATCAATATCGATCCGGGTACGCTTAACCCGTATGAGCACGGCGAGTGCTACGTGACTGCCGACGGCCATGAGGCCGATCTCGATCTGGGCCACTACGAGCGTTTCACTGATATACACACATCGCGTGCCAATAACATCACGACCGGACGCATATATCAGAGTGTCATCGACAAGGAGCGCCGCGGCGACTATCTCGGCAAGACCGTGCAGATAATACCGCATATCACCGACGAGATCAAGCGTAACGTGAAGCTCCTCGGCAACACGGGCAAATATGATTTCGTGATCACGGAGATCGGCGGCACTGTGGGCGATATCGAGTCGCTGCCGTTTATCGAGAGTGTGAGACAACTGAAATGGGATATGGGCGACAACTGCATATGCGTGCATCTGACCTATATGCCGTTTATCAAGGCTGCTCAGGAGCTGAAGACAAAACCGACGCAGCACTCGGTGAAGATGCTGCAGGAGGCCGGCATACAGCCCGATATACTCGTGCTGCGCACCGAGAAGGAAATACCGGCCGAGATGCGCCGCAAGATCGCTCTTTTCTGCAACGTGCAGCCCGATGCGGTGATACAGTGTATCGACGCTCCCTCGATCTACGAGGTGCCTCTGCTGATGCATGAGCAGCATATCGACGAGCTGGTGCTCAGGAAGGCGGGCATGGAGGTGAAGGGTGAACCCGACATGGGGCCGTGGAAGAAATTTCTGTCGCGCATGAACAACGCCACGGGGAAGGTGACGATCGGTCTTGTCGGAAAGTATGTGGAGCTGCAGGACGCCTATAAGTCGATCGACGAAGCACTCTTCCAGGCCGCGACCTACAACGGCGTGAAACTCGACCTGCGTTTTGTGCACAGCGAGAAGGTGAACGGCGGCAATGTCGGCGATCTCCTGAAGGATATGGACGGCGTGATTGTGGCTCCGGGTTTCGGGCAGCGCGGCATCGAGGGCAAGTTCGTGGCACTGAAGTGGTGTCGTGAGAATGATGTGCCGACATTCGGCATCTGCCTGGGCATGCAGTGCATGGTGATCGAGTTCGCACGCAACGTGCTGGGTATGGCAGAGGCCAACAGCACGGAGATGAACCCGACTACTCCCTATAATGTTATCGACCTGATGGAGGAGCAGAAGAGTATCTCCAATATGGGCGGTACGATGCGTCTCGGGGCATATGACTGCCGCCTGAAGGAGGGTTCGCATGCGGCCAGGGCCTATGGCCGGACTGAGGTGAGCGAGCGTCACCGTCACAGGTTTGAATTCAACAACCAGTATCGCGAACAGTTTGAGAAGGCCGGCATGCTTTGTGTGGGCGAGAATCCTGACACGGGTCTTGTGGAGGTTGTGGAGCTGCCTGAGAAGCGGTGGTATATCGGCACGCAGTATCATCCGGAATACAGCTCGACGGTGCTTCACCCCAATCAGATATTCGTGGACTTCGTGTCGGCAGCAATCGCCTACAGGAAGGAGAAAGGAGAATAAGAAAATACAGAAACATTAATCAGAGTAAGTAAAGAATTTTCCAGAGAAAGGAATGGATAAGAATACACTGACGGGTCTCCTGCTGATGGGAGCCGTGATACTTGGATTCACGTGGCTGAACCGTCCGAGCGAGGAGGAGCTTGCCGCCCGAATGGCAGAGCAGGCACAGGCCGAACAGGTGTCGGAAAAGAATCAGAGCAGCACGACGCACGAGCCGGAGGCTATTGTCGACGAGGGAATGATGAAGCCCGGCGAGCAGGCGTCGAAGGTCGTGCTTGCCAATGATCTGCTGCGTCTGGAGATATCGGAGCGCGGCGGCATGATAACCTCGGCCAAACTGAGCGATTACAACAGCTTCGCCAAGGGCGACACCGACACGGCACGTGTGGAACTTATCAGGGAAGCCGACTCTCACTACGGCCTGACGCTGACGACTGCGTCGCGCCGTTTTGACACGTCGAACTACCGCTTTACTCCTACGGTCGTGAGCGACAGCGTGGTGGTGATGACAATGGACTTTGCCCGCGCATGCCGTCCGGAGGCTTTCGCGGCAGCCGACACCACTGATGGCGCCGTAGCTCCCAAGGCCGCTACTCTCTCGCTCCACTACACGCTGAAGCCCGGATCGTATGTCGTGGGCGTGGAGGTGGTGCAGGACGGCATGGCCGAGTATGTGCCGACGTCGCTTGCCACCGCACAGTTTGACTGGGCCTACAAGATGGCCCGCAACGAGACGGGCCGCATGTTTGAGGAGCGCAACAGTTCGCTTTCATACAAGTATCTCGGCGACTCGCCCGACGACATGTCGTCGGCCAAGGAGGATGACGAGAGTCTTGGCCAGCGCGTGAAGTGGATCGCCTTCAAGAACCAGTTTTTCTCGACGGTGATGATACCGCGCACGACATTCAGCGGCGCAGACCTCAAGTCGAAGCCTCTTGAAAAGGATGAGGACTACGTGAAGGAGATGAATGTGTCGGCTACGATCGACTACTCGTCGGCTTCGGATGTGGCTTTCGCTATGGATCTTTTCATGGGTCCGAATCTTTATCCGCTCCTGTCGTCGCTCGACGACGAGATCGACACGCAGGAAGATCTCGACCTGACGTCGCTTATACCTCTCGGCTGGCCCATCATACGCTGGATCAACACGCTTATCGTCATACCGGTGTTCACGTGGCTCGGATCGGTGATCGAGAACTACGGACTGATCATATTGATACTGACTGTATTCATCAAGATCGTGCTTTTCCCGTTCACCTACAAGAGTCTGGTCTCGCAGGCCAAGATGAGGGTATTGGCTCCTGAGATCAAGGAGATCAACGACAAGTATCCGGGTCAGGAGAACGCCATGAAGCGCAGCCAGAAGACTATGGAGCTTTACAGCAAGGCCGGTGCGAGCCCGATGTCGGGTTGCGTGCCTATGCTGCTTCAGATGCCTATACTTGTGGCTATGTTCTGGTTCTTCCCCTCGTGCATAGAGCTCCGCGGCCAGAGTTTCCTCTGGGCTCATAATCTCGCCGCTCCCGATATCGTGTACACTCTGCCTTTCTCGATACCGTTCTACGGCAAGAATGTGAGTCTTTTCTGTCTGCTTATGACGGCCGTCAACGTGATCTATACGCGTCTGAACATGCAGAGCCAGGCGAGCACGTCGAGCATGCCCGGCATGAAGGTGATGATGTATATGATGCCTGTGATGTTCCTGTTCTTCTTCAACGACTATGCTGCCGGCCTGAGCTACTATTATCTGCTGTCGCTGCTTATCACCATCGTCATGACCTATATGTTCAGATGGATGACCGACGAGGAGAAGATGCGCCGCAAGATGCGCGAGCATGCCGCCAAGCCCCGCAAGAAGTCGAAGTGGATGGCACGCCTTGAGGAGGCACAGCGTCAGCAGCAGGCCGCTTTGCGCGAACAGCAGAAAAAGGGCGGTCGCCGCTGATATGTGGCAGATAAAACAGTTTTGATATAAGAAATAGTTTGCTACATTTGTAAAATCACTTACAAAAGAAGAACACAGAAACAAGATGAGGGTAAAGATACACCATGAGGGAACAGAAATACTGATCGCGGGAGCACTGATCCTTGCGGCGTTGAATGTGCCTTTATGGCTTTGGCTTTATGATGATCTCATGGTGGTGCCGATTGTCTTCACGGCGGTGTCGGTGGTATTTTATCTGCTTGTGGTCAATTTCTTCAGGTCGCCGCGCCGCAAGTTTCAGGGAAACCCCGAGAACGCTGTGGTGGCGAGTGCCGACGGCCGTGTCGTTGCGCTCGAGAAGGTGTATGAGCCAGAGGTGCTGAAGTGTGAGACAATACAGCTGTCGGTGTTTATGAGTCCGACCAATGTTCACGCCAACTGGTTTCCGGTGAACGGCAAGGTGATATACACGGCTCATCACACGGGACGTTTTCAGGCTGCGTGGCTGCCCAAATCGAGCTGTGAGAATGAGCGTAGCACTGTCGTGATCGAGACTCCCCACGGCCAGAAGGTGCTCATGCGCCAGGTGGCCGGAGCCATGGCACGGCGTATCGTGACCTACGCTCATCCGGGCACCGAGGCGAATATAGAGGACCATATGGGATTCATCAAGTTTGGCTCGAGGGTCGATCTATATCTGCCTATAGGAACAGAAATATTTGTGAAGCTCGACGACAGAACTACGGGCGGAATATCGCTTGTGGGACGTCTTTGCCCGGAGCTTGATCCGCAACTTATCGAGAAATGAGCTGTAACGCAGAAAACAGAACCTGCAGCCGCGCTGTGGCGTGGATCCCCAATGGTGTGACGAGTCTTAGCCTGATATGCGGGTTTGTGGCTATCGTGCTGTCGTGCGATCTTGTGTCGGCGGGAGCGTGGGGGCTTACGCGTCTTGAACTGTGCTGGCTGCTTGTCGGCGCAGCCGCTGTATTTGATTTTCTTGACGGAATGGCGGCGCGTTTGCTGCATGCCACTTCGTCTATTGGCAAGGAGCTTGACTCGCTCTGCGATCTTGTGAGCTTCGGTGTCACGCCTGCCGTGATGCTTCACTTCACGATCGTGGCCTATTGCCCCGGATGGAGCGAATGGGTGTCGTGGCTGCCGGTGATTATAGCGGTGTGCGGCGCGTTGCGTCTGGCCAAGTTCAATGTCGACACGAGGCAGTCGTCGTCGTTTATCGGTCTGCCTATCCCTGCCAACGCCATATTCTGGATCGGGTTCATGGCTTTGCTCTCGCGTGGCGGCATTGGCTCGGAGCTTGTTGGCGCGGCTGTCATTGTCGCCGTGCCGCTGCTTATGGTGTCGGAGCTTCCGATGTTTTCGTTCAAGTTAAAAGGTCCTGTCAGACCTGATATGCTCAATGCAAGCCGTGTCGCGCTGATCATTTCGGCCATTCTGCTTGTTATATTTATGGGAGTGGAGGGGCTGATGTGGACAATCGTCGTGTATGGCGCGCTATGTGTGTTGAACGCAGTAGCCGTGTCGGGCGGTAGAAATCAGTAATTCAAGTCGCTTCGCGTTTTGGCGTAGCAATAAAAGAAAAAGAGTGTCATTTATACTTTTACTCATACTGGCGTTTCTGGCATATCTGCTCTGGCCTGTGGTCAAGGGGCTGTTGTATGTGCGCAAGGTGCAGCGCAATGTCAGGGATGCGTTTGAACAGGCATCGCGTGGTGCTTCGTCTTCTGCAAAAGGTGCCGGAAAGCGTCCCCGCAAGAAAAAGATCGACAAGGATGTGGGGGAATACGTCGAGTTTGAAGAGGTGTCGGTTTCGTCGGGCTACAGCGATACGGTGAAGGGCTCCGATGGCAGTTGCCGCAGCGAGACTGAGACACAGATTGTGGATGCGGAGTGGGAGGATCTGCCTCCGAAATAAGAGATTATGGATACACAAGGTCTATACGGATTTCTGAGTGAACTGTCGGTCAACAACAACCGCGAGTGGTTTGCCGCCAACAAGGAGCGTTGGATGGAGCTGCGCAAGGGCTGGATGGACGACATCGATCTTCTGCTGTCGCGTATGGCCGAGTGGGAGCCGGCATTCGGAAGGCTTACGGCCAAGGACTGTGTTTACAGGATATACCGTGACGTGAGGTTCTCGGCCGACAAGTCGCCTTACAAGACGTGGGTGTGCGCCGGCATAAACGTGCATGGCAAGAGCTCGCACGACGGCGGGTATTATGTTCAGGCCGGTCCGGCGTCGGACGGAAGCTATGTGTCGTCGGGGCTTTATGGCGGTGTGTGGGAGCCCGACAGCTCCACGCTGAAGAAACTGCGCAAGGCCATTGTCGACAACATAGAGGAGTTCAGGGAGATAACCGAGACCGAGGAGATCAGGCGCATATTCCCGGAATGGTGCGGCAACAAGCTGAAAACCATGCCGCAGGGATGGCCTAAGGATCATCGGGACGCAGATCTTCTGCGGCTGAAGGAGTATGGCAAGGCGTGTTACTGCGACGAGGCGTTTTTCACCGGCGACTGGACGGCCGAGGCGTCGCGCCGGTTCAGGCTGCTGAAGCCTATGGTCGACTTCCTGAACTACAGTATAGAGGAAAGCACATCAAGCAATATGATATGGAACGTATAAAGGTAAAGATAATCAACAGGTCGCATCATCAGATGCCTGAGTATGCCACGCCTGAGTCGGCCGGAATGGATGTCAGGGCTTTTCTTGAGCATCCGGTAGTGCTGAAACCGCTTGAGCGTGCGGTTATCCCTACGGGTCTTTATCTTCAGCTCCCTGCCGGTCACGAGTGCCAGATACGTCCGCGCAGCGGGCTGGCTCTTAAGCACGGCATAACGCTTGTGAATACTCCGGGTACGGTTGATGCCGACTACCGCGGCGAGATAGGCGTGATACTGATCAATCTCTCCAACGAGCCTTTTGTGGTCAACGACGGGGAGCGTATCTGCCAGATGGTGATTACAAACTACACTCATGTGGAGTGGGAACCGGTGGAGCGTCTTGACGAGACCAAGCGCGGCGACGGCGGTTTCGGCCACACGGGGGTGAACTGAGAGTATGCATAAGCTACTCTAAGAGAACTCTGTATATGCGACGGATAATATTTACAATCATAGGCATTGCCGCCGTGCTCGCGGTGTTTGCCGACACGGCGGGCTGGAGCGGACGTGACCGACGCGCCGATGAGCTGTCGCGCAAGGCTGATTATGCCTACCTTGAGGCGCGCTCCAAGATTGCAGAAGACAATTATGCGTCGGCATTCGATCTGCTGGGATATGCCTATGGGCTCGACTCGACGCAGGAGGCGGTGAACAGCGACTACGGTTTTTACTCGATACTCGCCAACACTATGGGGGGCGAGCCTGACTCGGCCACTGTGGAGCGCGGCTACGGCATGATGCTGAAAGCCTATGAGAACGGCGGCTGCGACTACTATGCGAGCGTGTTGTTCGCCAATCTGAGCGAACGCCTGAACCATGGCGACATCGCCCTGAAGGTGTGGGAACGTCTTGACTCGCTTTACCCGAAGAAACCCGACGCCGGCTTCAAGTTTGCCAACGCGCTCTGCGCTACAGGCGACACGGCCAACATACTCCGTGCAATCGGCATCTACGACCAGCTGCAGCGTGTGCACGGCACCGACGTGGGCATCGTGTCGCAGAAGATGAACGCCCTGATCTCGATCGGCGACACGGCCGCGACTTTCGCGGCGCTCGACACGCTTCTGCAGGCTCATCCGCGCGGCGTCAACGAGAATCTTTTTGCCGGCGACGTAATGATGGCGCTCAAGCGCGACAGCGATGCCGTGGGCTACTACAACCGCGCTCTCGAGATAGACTCTCTGAGCGGCATGGCGTATTTCAAGCTGGCGCAGTACTATCAGATACAGGGTGACTCGGCACGCTATGACGAGGAGGTGTTCAACGCACTCAATCAGCCCGATCTCGACGTTGAGGAGAAGGTGGAGCTGATGCGCGGATATGTGCAGGGGCTTTACTCTGACAGTCTGCAGCGCGGACGTATAGAAAATCTGTTCAAGGTGCTGACCGACCTGCATCCGCTCGAACCGCAGATAAGGGATCTGTTTTCATCGTATCTGGCTGTGACGGGTGACTACAAACGCGCGGCGGAGCAGACCGAGATACTTGCCGACATGGATCCGGCTACGGTCGAGAACTGGAACCGCCTGGTGACGATATATCTGAGTGACAACAACGCCGCCAAGGGCGCGGAAGCGGGCGAACGCGGCCTTAAGTATCACGAGTCGGACGCGACGCTGGCATTTCTGACCGGCTCGGCGCAGATCGTGGCTGACAATCCGGGCCGTGCGATCGAGCTGCTGCATCAGGCGATAGACGATGCCGACAAGCGTGACATGAAACTGCTGTCGCAGATGCAGTGCACATTGGGCGACGCTTTCTACAAGAGCAATCAGCCCGACAGCGCGTTCCACTACTACGATGTGGCTCTTGAAACCGACGGCACCAACCTGCTGGCTATGAACAACTGCGCGTATTATCTCGCATGCGAGGACCGTGACCTCGACCGTGCTGAGCAGCTGAGTTTCTGGACGATCAAGGAGGAGCCCGAAAACGCCACGTCGCTCGACACGTATGCGTGGATCATGTTCAAACAGAAGAAGTTTGATGCCGCCAAAGAGTATATCGACAAGGCTCTGGAGCATGACACTGAGCCGAGTGCCGAGCTTTATGAGCACGCGGGCGACATATATTTTATGACTCTTAATCCCGAACAGGCGTTGGAGTACTGGAAAGAGGCTCTTGAACTTGCTCCAGACAATGACCTGTTGCGCAGGAAAGTGGAGCAAAAGACCTATCTCCAGAAGTGAAGACTGTCAGACTACTCTTGATTGTGGCGGCCGTGGCTCTCGCTGTGGCGGGGTGTCGCACGACCAAACAGGGAACGCCGGTGAAGACGGGCGACTGGGAGAATGTGACCATGCCTGTGAAACTGGTAGTGCAGGGGGAGAAGGGCATGAGCGCGTCGGGACGCCTGATCATGGTCAGAGACAAATCGGTATATCTGTCGGTGAGAATGCTTGGCATGGAGTTTGTGTCGGTCTACGTCGACAGGGATTCGGCCTGGGTCTACGACAGGATGTCGGGGACTCTCGTAGGTGAGAGGCTTGGGCGTGACCCGCAGAACGGGAAGCGTCTCGACATAGGGCGCCTTCAGGATCTCTTATTGGGGACACGTGGTGTGGCCGATGATTTCAGCATCGACGTATGGAAGCTTCGGATTGTGTGCACGGCTGGCGAGGCGGTGACGACTCCCTATGGCGTGATGCGCGACGGATGGCATGCAACGGTCGAGGGTGCCGACATGGACGGCGATGTGCGCTGGCGTCTTGGCGAGGCGAAATGGAATCAGGAGAAAGTGGGGGAGTGGAAGCGTCCGCGGTCGCCTAAAAAGGTGGTGACCGGGAGTGCTGAGTTGCTAAAATGGCTTGGAATAGAAGAAGATCTATAGGGTGATGTCGGGTCGTATTCTGGTGCTTTTGATGTTGTGTGTGTCGCTCATGGCTGCGGGGCAGTCTAAGGGTGGCCGCGGAGCGGTGGAGCGTCAGCGTCGCGAGGCAGCGAGCACGCTCAAGAAATCGAGTGCGCGCCTTGAAAGCAACCGCAAGGCCACGGCACAGCGCCTGGCGCAGCTGTCGGCTCTTACGGCCGAGATCGAGGAACTCGACGCGGCGATAGCCGGTGAGACCAGGGAGATAGCACTGATGGATACGGCGATCGCCGGTATAGAGGACACTATAGCGCAACTCGATGCTAAGATAGCCGACATGAGCGAGAAATATGCCAAGGCTCTGCGCGGGACGCGCCGTGTGGGAGGGCATATGTCGGAACTGATGTTTGTCTTTGCCTCGGATGAGTTCGGCCAGATGTGGCGTCGCTACCGCAACATGCGTCAGTTTGCGCAATGGCGTGCGCGTCGTGCCGAGGAGATCGGCAAGAGCAAAGCCGAGCTTGAGGAGCGCAAGACCGAGCTCGACCGCATGAAGGTGTCGCGTGTGGTGAAGATGAAGACGCTCGAGGAGAGCCGTGAGGCTCTTAAAGGGAAGCAGCGCGACAATGACCGTCTGCTGGGTCAGCTCAGGCGCGAGCAGCGTCAGATAAGGAGTATCATTTCTGAAAAACAGCGTGAGATAAACAGTCTCGACCGCGAGCTTGACCGGCTGATAGCCGAGGAGCAGGCGCGCGCAGAGGCAGAGGCTGCCAAGGCTGCTGCCCGACAGTCGGCCAAGAAACCAGCCGCGTCTAAAAACACTCAGGCCGGAAAGAAGACGACAGAGTCGGCCGGTGACGGTGGCGACAGCGGCCACGATCTGGTGAAGGAAACCGAAACGGTGGAGGAGATGGTGACGGTCGTGAAAACTGATGAGAAGGGTGAGGCCACGACCAGACGCACGGCCTCGCAGCTGTCGGCCGGGTTCAAGTCGAGCCGCGGCCGTCTGCCGTGGCCTGTCGAAGGGAAATTCAGGGTGTTGAGCCGGTTTGGCCGCCACAAACATCCGTCATTGCCTATGGTCGAGACCGATAACCCCGGCATCGATGTCGGCGTCACGTCGGGACGCTGGGCCAAGGCGATCTATGAGGGTGTCGTGTCGGCTGTTTTCCGTCAGCCCGGCTACAGCAATATCGTGATGATACGTCATGGCGACTATATCACGGTGTATGCCAATCTTGAGACGATCTCGGTGGGCAAGGGCGACCGTGTCGGCGCCGGTCAGCCGCTCGGTGTCGTGGCACTTGACGAGGATAATTCCGGAATGCGCGTTCTGCATTTCGAGATACGCCGCGAGAAGGTGAAGGAAAATCCCGAAGCGTGGCTGAAGTAAGGGGCCGGGCGACTTCTACCGGGCACACCTGGCGGTGTACCCGGCTAACGAAATGTCATACCTCCGGTATGAGGGGGATGTTCAGCCTCTGCGAGACTGGGTGCCGGGGTGTGTGGCAGTCCACACCCTGTTCGCTTCGCTCACAGGATGGGGTTAAGCTCCGGCTGTGTCGGGTTGCGGCATCTGCGATGCCTCCTCCGCCCGTTTCACGGGGCTTTGTGATGGGGCGCCGTCTCCGTTAAAGACGAAAAAATGCCTTTCAGGCATTATGATCGCGGCTACATGAGTTGCAGCCTTTAGCTGCAATAGCTAATATAGCTGATATAGCGGCGTGGTGAAAAGGTTAGCTGACGCCTTCAAACTACGAGCCCACGCCATCGCGCTACGCGCTCGATGTGGGGCCTTTGCATTATCCTCCGTCTTCGACGGAGGAGGTGGGT
Organism: uncultured Muribaculaceae bacterium; assembly: GCA_964389525.1. Taxonomy (GTDB): domain Bacteria; phylum Bacteroidota; class Bacteroidia; order Bacteroidales; family Muribaculaceae; genus JAFLTL01. The sequence goes on from CAYMEX010000001.1 coordinate 12,042, forward strand.
GTGGGAGGTGCAGCCCTTCCGGGGCTGATAAGGGGTAGGGCGATTTCTACCGGGCACACCTGGCGGTGTACCCGCATATCTGCATCGCTACGCGATTTCGATATACGGGCCTACTGACATCATATCGCTGACGCGATATATCGGCAGTCGAGCGGGTACATGAAAGCGGCGATCAGAATGATTACGGTTTGGCGATAACGATAACATGGCGTCGAAGGTATAAATACCCGCTTCGGAATGATGTGTCGCTGCGCTGCAGCTCTGTGATTCTTGCGCACCTACACCGCGCTCACTTCGTTCGCACGGTGCTCACGCGTGTGACGCCCGTTTCACGGGCTCTGTGATTGGGCTGTTCAGTCTCTGCGAGACTGGCTACGACGATGGATGTGCAGTCCCCCACCCTGTTCGCTGCGCTCACAGGATGGGGTTATGCTCCGGCTGCGCCGGGTTATGGCATCTTCGATGCCTCGGACGCTCGTTTCACGGGCTTTGTGATGGGGCGCCGTCTCCGTCAAAGACGAAAAAATGCCTGAAAGGCATTTCAAAAAAGTAGCCGGGTACACCGTCAGGTGTGCCCGGAAAAGAACGCCGATGAAGTGTGTCTGAAAGACACCTTGTTACAGATGACAGACGAGGGGTGTGTCGCTGCGCTGCAGCTCTGTGATTTTCGTGCACCTACACCGCGCTCACTTCGTTCGCACGGTGCTCACGCGTGTGACGCCCGTTTCACGGGCTTTGTGATGGGGGATATGATGGTTTCATAAACCGCGGGTTCGGAGAGGTCGTTTATCCGACATCTTCGATGCCGTATTCCGTGGCTTTATCTTACCCCATGCCTTCGCTCCGCTCGACATGGGGCTTTTTATTATATCGTGCCTTCGGCACTTACATACATGGTCTGATTGATGACCTCTTGCGAGGTCACTGTGCTTTGGTCTCTGCCTTTCCCCACGCTGCGGCTACGCCGCGACCGTGGGGTTTACCACGAATGCTGTCTACGACAGCACCCCCCTACGGCTTCAATGGAGTAGGTGGGTGCGGGAGGTGCAGCCCTTCCGGGGCTGATAAGGGGAGGGCGACTTCTACCGGGCACACCTGGCGGTGTACCCGCATATCTGCATCGCTACGCGATTTCGATATACGGGCCTACTGACATCATATCGCGTCAGCGATATATCGGCAGTCGAGCGGGTACATGAAATCGGCGATCAGAATGATTACAGTTTGGCGATAACGATAACATGGCGTCGAAGGTATCGAATACCCGCTTCGGAATGATGTGTCGCTGCGCTGCAGCTCTATATTGCTGTGCGTCGTACACCGGGTTCCCTCCGGTCACCCGGTGCTACATATGTGACGCCCGTTTCACGGGCTCTGTGATGGGGCGGTTCAGTCTCTGCGAGACTGGCTACGACGATGGATGTGCAGTCCCCACCCTGTTCGCTTTGCTCACAGGATGGGGTTATGCTCCGGCTGCGCCGGGTTATGGCATCTTCGATGCCTCGGACGCTCGTTTCACGGGCTTTGTGATGGGGCGCCGTCTCCGTCAAAGACGAAAAAATGCCTGAAAGGCATTTCAAAAAAGTAGCCGGGTACACCGTCAGGTGTGCCCGGAAAAGAACGCCGATGAAGTGTGTCTGAAAGACACCTTGTTACAGATGACAGACGAGGGGTGTGTCGCTGCGCTGCAGCTCTATATTGCTGTGCGTCGTACACCGGGTTCCCTCCGGTCACCCGGTGCTACATATGTGACGCCCGTTTCACGGGCTCTGTGATGGGTCGGTTCAGTCTCTGCGAGACTGGGTGCCGGGGTGTGTGGCAGTCCACACCCTGTTCGCTTCGCTCACAGGATGGGGTTAAGCTCCGGCTGTGTCGGGTTGCGGCATCTGCGATGCCTCCTCCGCCCGTTTCACGGGGCTTTGTGATGGGGCGCCGTCTCCGTTAAAGACGAAAAAATGCCTTTCAGGCATTATGATCGCGGCTACATGAGTTGCAGCCTTTAGCTGCAATAGCTAATATAGCTGATATAGCGGCGTGGTGAAAAGGTTAGCTGACGCCTTCAAACTACGAGCCCACGCCATCGCGCTACGCGCTCGATGTGGGGCTTTGCATTATCATCCGTCTTCGACGGAGTAGGTGGGTGCGGGAGGTGCAGTCCGCGCGGCGGGTTGCGGCATCTGCGATGCCTCGGGCTGCCGTGGTGGGGTGGTGGCTGGAATAGCAGATGTAGCTGCGATAGCTAATGTAGGGAGATGTGAATGTAGGATGGGAAAAAGCGGGGGAGGTGTTTGGGGGGACGGCGGGATTGTTTATTTTTGCGAGACATAGAGACGGAAACTGATTTTCCTGACTTTCCTAACCGATAAACCAATGCCATGAACACTGTCGCAGCACCTTCACGCCGCCGACTCGCGTCGCTCGACGCTCTGCGCGGATTTGATCTTTTCTTTCTTATCGCTCTCGGACCGATTGTCCGCTCTTTTGCTTCGGCTGCCGATGTGGGGTGGCTGAATGACTCGATGTGGCTGTTCAACCATTTCGCATGGGAAGGGTTCTCGCCGTGGGATCTGATAATGCCGCTGTTTCTGTTTATGTCGGGGGCGTCGATACCTTATGCGTTGTCGAAATACCGTTCGGGCAAGGCTACACGCAGCGACCTCGCACGTCATCTCGCTAAACGTGTGGCGCTTCTCTGGATCTTCGGTATGATCTGTCAGGGTAATCTCCTCGGGCTTGATCCGGACCGCATATTTCTGTATTCCAATACTCTGCAGGCGATCGCAACGGGCTATCTGGTAACGGCGCTACTGTTTGTCTTCACGAGCCGCCGCACGCAGTTTATCGTCGCTCCCGCTCTGCTGCTTGTGTACTGGGCTCTGATGCAGTTTGTGACCGCCGACGGTTATGGGGGCGGCAACTACACGCCGGATGGAAACCTCGCGGAATGGGTTGACCGCACTGTGCTCGGACGCTTCCGCGACGGCGCGAGCGTGGCCGACGGTGAGGTCGTGTTTGCCGAATGGTATCACTATACCTGGATACTCAGCAGCATTAATTTCGCCGTAACGGTGCTCACGGGTCTGTTTGCCGGATATGTCGCCAGGGATCAGATGAGCGACTCGCGCAAACTCCAGTGGTATTTTCTCGGTGGCGTGGCGATGATAATCCTCGGTGTGCTCTGGGGGCTGCAGATGCCGATAATAAAACCGATATGGACGAGCTCGATGGTGCTTTTCAGCAGCGGCTGGTGTTTTGTGCTCATGGGGCTGTTCTACTACTGGGTAGACTGCAAGGGGCACAAAAGGGGATCGGAGTGGCTGAGGGTCTTCGGCATGAACTCGATCGCCGCCTACATGCTTGTGGAGGTCTTTAATTTCAGGTGTCTCGGCACGCCTCTGTTTCACGGGCTCGAGCAGTATATCGGCGCGTGGTATCAGTTTCTGCTCACGGTGTGGAACGCCGCCGTCATCTATGTGATACTTCTTTATCTGCACAAGCGGGGTATCTTCCTGAAAGTGTGAGGGGCTGCGAGGAAACCGAACATGCCCGGAGAGGCGATATGCTCCCTCCGGGCCTGTGGTGTCTTCGTGCGGGCGGCACGTGGCAGTGATCACTTGCTCTTGAGCGCGTGCTTGAAGTCGTTGAGCTGAGCGAGGAACCCTGCAAACAGCTGGTTGTCGGGGTACTTCTTCAACGCATGGTGCATGAGGCGGAGACCTACGACGAGCTCCTGAGCGTGTTTGTCACTGATGTTGTCTTTAGCGGCGGCGAATTTCGAGAGCGCGGCGAGATCATGGTGTCCGCCGAAGTTGAAGCTCATCACGTCGTGAATCTTGCCGTCGACTACTTCCGAGATGTGGAAGTGATAGGAGTGTTTCTCTTTATTGCAGTTGCAGTCCATAGTATTATTTTTTTTGTTTAAACGTGTATGCCTTTCGGCATTCTGCGATTAAAACGGACTGAACGGGCAAAGTGTTGCGACGCTCACAATCTTTAACCGGAATCACAAATTGTGTTAAGCGACACGCCCCTACAATCAGACAGGCCGCATATGCAGCCTGCCGATGGCAGGGGCGTGTAATCGTATTACGAATTAATTACTTGACAAACTCGGCGTTACGGAGATACTCGGCACTCTTGCGTGCAGCCTCAAAGACTTCGTCGGAGATCTGCTCCTTGGTGTAGGGTGTCCCGTCGGCGTTGGTCTTCTCTCTGAGAGCCTTCGGTGTCTCTATCTCGACAACATAGTCGCTCATGCCGTTGGCATAGAACTGATCGAAGATGCCCTTGAAGTCGATGGCACCGCTCTCGCCGATGACGAAATCGTCTTTGACGTGAAGGATCTTGATGCGGTCGGGGTATTTCTTCAGATACTCTATCGGCGACTGCTCTCCCTTGGTGCACCAGTAGACGTCGAGCTCAAAGCAGACGTCCTCGGGGTTGGTGTTCTCGACAAGATACTCCCACATGAGCTTGTCGCCGTCGGTGAGTTTCTGGTACTCGCGTGCATGGTTGTGGTATCCGAGCTGCAGTCCATACTCGCGGGCGAGCTTGCCCACGCGGTTCAGGTAGTCGCACATGCGCTGCACGTCTTCGGTGGTGTACTCGACCTTGTAGCTCGGTATAACGAAGTACTTGCCTCCGACAGCCTTCTGTATCTCAAAGAGGCTGCGCCAGCGGTTCATCACTTCCTCTTCTTTCTCAGGATCTTCCTGAATGCTCGAATGCGTCGAGATGATGTCGATGCCGAGTGTGTCGCACATGGCCTTGAAGTCGGAAGCCTCCATGCCGAACACTTTTGGATCGCCACCCCACTGGACGAGCTCAAACACGTTGTAGCCAAGGTCATTGAGACGAGCCACCGACTTCACAGGATCGGCGTTCATGGCATCCATGACAGAATAGAGCTGTATGCCGATCTTCTTTTCCGGCTCCTTGGGAGCGGAGCATGAGTGGCAGCACAGTGAAAATGCAATAGCCACTGCAATAGCGGCAAACGCACCTAACAGATTGGTTTTTCTCATAATATGGTTGTTAATAGTTCATCCCAACTTTATGCGATAAAATAGTCTGAGCTAAAGGTACGCATAAATCTTTGACATTTAATCAACTCATTTATTTTTTTTTGATATGCACCCAAAGGAATCGCAAGTCAGCAGATCGGACAAATTGATTAACTTTGCAGCCGGAAAAAAAGTCATTTTAATTTATCACAGGATGTTAATCACCACGAAGTGAGATGCACGATGCTGTACAGCTCACTTCAAAAAACGAAAACGACTACATAATGAACCAGGACATCAAGCCAATAGGTGTGTATGATACAGATCTTGATCTATTTGAAAGCCAATACGTCGTTCCCGACGGCATATCCTACAACTCCTATCTGATCACCGATAGCAAGATCGCCCTGATCGACACTGTCGACAACCGCAAGGCCGAGGAGTGGCGCGCCAATCTTGCAGAGGCGCTGCCGGCCGGAAGCGCTCCCGACTATCTTGTCGTGCAGCATCTCGAGCCCGACCACTCGTCGCAGATATCGTGGGTGATGGAGCAGTATCCGTCGTGCCGGATCGTGTGCACGGCTGCCGCGCGCCGCATGCTTCCGCTCGTGGCCGGAAACATCGGGTATGACGACCGCATAATCGAGGTGGCCGACGGCGGCACGCTTTCGCTCGGCAGACACGACCTGCACTTCATCACCGCCCCGATGGTGCACTGGCCTGAGGTGATGATGGTGTATGACGGCTATGCCCGCACTCTGTTCTCGGCCGACGGCTTCGGCCGTTTCGGCAATCCCGACCCGTCGCTATCGTGGGCCTGCGAGGCACGCCGCTACTACTTCAACATCGTCGGCAAATACGGCCGTTCGGTCCAGGCGGTGATGAAGAAGCTCGATGGAAAAGAGATCGACACGATAGCTCCTCTCCACGGCCCCGTGCTCGAGGGCGATCTGACGCCGTATCTGTCGCTCTACAGCACCTGGTCGGCCTATGAGGTGGAGACTCCGGGTGTGCTCGTGGCATATGCCTCGATACACGGCATGACAAAGGAGGCTGCTTTGCGCCTGGCCGACATACTGCGCGAGGCGGGCGCCCCGAAGGTGTCGGTGACCGACCTCAGCCGCGACGACATGGCCGAGGCTGTGGAGGATGCCTTCCGCATGAGTCATCTTGTGGTGCTGTCGCCGACCTACGACGCCGACATCTTCCCTCCGATGCACGATTTCATTCATCACCTCGCGCTCAAGGGGTTCTGCAACCGCCGCGTCGCCATCGTCGAGAACGGGCTGTGGGCTCCTGCGGCGGGAAAGAAGATGCGCCGGATGTTTGAGGAGATGAAGAATATATCGATCGTCGATCCGATCGTCACACTGAGCGGGCGCATGACCGACCGCAACGTGGAGCAGCTGACCGCGCTGGCCGGCGCGCTTCTTGCGTGAGCAGGGAGGAAGTGGCCATTTAACACATCGGGGAGGGAAAGAAGGGTGTAAGTTTGCAGCGTAAACGATCGTTGCAAACTTATTTTTTTATGACTACTATGGAAAACGACAAAACAGAGATCGACGAGACGGCCGCCGCAACGGCAGAGCCGACAACAGAGCCGGAAGCGGTGGCCGAGGAGCCGGCGGCGACAGCGACGGAAGATGAGCCGAGGGGGGTGCTGACGCCCGAGGAGCTCGACTGCCTGGTGAGCGAGGCGGAGGAACGCGGATATCTGCGCGGCCGCAACGAAGCGGTGGAAACGCTGATGAACCGACCGGGCCACCGAAAACCGGCAGAAAGCGAAGATGATGACGGCGAGGATGCCGTGATGATACTGCGCGAGATGCGCCGAAGCGTGTGGGACTGACCACCAGAAATAAAGCAGGGCGCTGTGTCAAAATGGTTTCTGACATGAGAAATATCAAATCCAATTTGTGGGCGTACTGTCGCACGCCCCTACAAATCAACATCATGTCATACGGACGACATAAGCCCAAAGTAAACAGTGAAGTGATTTAAACTTATTACAAAATGTTAACCATGAAGTGAAATGAACCATTCAGTTTAATTTTCAAGTCTGCTTCGGGCAATTTCGGAACCTCTCTTCGGTCACAATGGAGCCCCATTGCTCCCTCATCGCGATCCCGAACTTACCTCGAATCAGTCTTAAATCTTAAAATGTAATAAGTTTAAATCACTTCAGTTTCTAAGAAACCAACCTATCTTACAAAAAATCTTAATACTATGAATTTCAAGAAAATCGTGAAAGCAGCACTCAAGGTGCTCAAGACTGTGGCAGTGAAAATTATCGAGGCTATGCGCAGGCACAACGGTCCGATCACAGTGGCGGGGTTCGGGGCCATGCTGGCCTACTTCCTGCTCGGAGGGGAGGACGGCGGCACGGATGCCACGATGGCGGTGGTGCTGGCAGGCATGGCGGGATGTGCCGGTGTTGACGGTGCTCCGCTCACGACGGCCAATGCCCGCGAGGCTTCGGGCGAACTGCTCCGGTCGGCCGTCGACCGCCGCGTGGTGAAGATACGCCCGATGGCTACTCCTATCGACCAGATATCGCGCTGGGGCGGCTGCCGCGTGATAGGGAGCATGAAGGCCGACTACTACTCTGTCGACAATAAGCCCATGACCGACAGGACCGCGGCGGCGTCGGAGGCCGACACCGGCGTGGTGACGGTGAAAATGGAGAATGCCGAGCGTTTCTCGGTGTCGGACACCGTGCTTGTGCCGGGTGTGACGGCGCAGGACTCCAACGGCAAGGCGTGCGGCCCGCTGGTGCTCTATGTGGCGGCCACCGACTCGGCCAATATCTCGGTGATGTCGGTCAACAACTATATGGGCGGATCGGCTGCTGTGCCGACACTTGCAGCCGGCACCGAGATGGTGAGAATGGGGCGCGCGGCTGCCGAACTCGACGTGCAGACGGCTCAGTATGAGGCGATACCGACCAAGGATTACAATCTGTGCCAGATATTTAAGGCTCAAATCGAGCACAGCTCGCTGATGAAGCTCGCCGACAAGGAAGTGGGATGGACCATGAGCGACCAGGAGGAGTCGGCGATCGTGGATATGCGCCTCGGCATGGAGAAGAGCTTTCTTTTCGGAAGCCGTATGCGCCTGACCGATCCGTACAAGCAGGAGGAGGTGATGCTCACCGGCGGCATCTGGAACCAGGCCGGAAAGGAGTCGGGCTACACGACGATGGACAACGAGACGCTTGTGGAAATCACGCGCGAGGCCTTCACGGGATGCGGCGGATCGTCGAAAAAGATACTCGTCGGCGGCAGCGAACTGATCGCGGCACTCAACTCGATGGAACACCAGCATGTGGTGGTGGGACAGAACAACGTGACGCGCTGGGGGCTTGACTTCACCGAGATACGCACGAAGTTCGGCACGCTCTATGTGGTGATGAGCGAGGTGTTCGACCAGTGCGGCCACGGAGCCGACGGGCTTGTGATCGACCCGGAGTATATCACGAAGTACTCGCATATACCTTTCAGCACCGAGCGTCTGAACCTGCGCCAGAGCGGCCAGCGCAACACCGACGCCGTCGTCATCACCGAGGCGAGCTGTCTGGTGCTCCGCTACCCGTCGGCCCACATGCGCATTGTCAAGAAAACGGCCTGATATGCTTACCACTTACACTAAAAACCAGCTCATGGCGCAGTGGCGACTGCGTCGTGGGCTGGAGCCCATGAGGGCCGATGTGACGGTCGAGCTTGACGGCGTCGACACCGTGGCACTCGAGGAGGCGCAACTGGCCGACTGGATTGCCGACATGACGGCCAACGCCCCGGCTGAGATGCTCGGGCAGAAGGATCTGAGCGTGAGATGCACCGTCAGGGCGGCCACAGGCGGCGGCACCGACGTGGAACTGCCCGCATCGGCCGGATGCCGGCGCGTGCTTGGGGTGAGACTGAGCGGCTGGATGCGCGAGGGGCGGCTTGTAGCTCCCGACAGCCGCGAGGCGATGCTGCAGCGCTGGGAGTACACGCAGGCCGGTGTGGAGTCGCCGGTCGCAGTAGTGTATTCGCCGCAGCATGTGAGATGCTTCCCGGCCGGAGAGGATGTAGAATGTTTCCGTGCGATCACCGAGGGCGACGGGGAGACGCTGACAATCGACAGCGCGCTGCTTGCAACGATGGGTGAATGGCGATATGAACCGAAGCAGTGAGACAAATCTAACCGGCATCCGGCAAATACAGAAACAATCTATTGATATGATACTATGAAAACACTGATGGAGAGAGGGGCCGAGGCGTGGGCGGCCTGCGCCGGGCTGCGCGAAAGGCGCGAACGCTACAAGCGCTTCACCTACGGACGGCAGTGGGACGACCCGGTGAGAGACCCCGACACCGGCAAGGTGACAACCGAGCGCGAGATATTGTCGCGCGACGGACGCCCTCCGCTGACCAACAACATGATACGCCAGCTTGTGAAATGCGTGGTGGGACGGTTCAGGGTCTACCGCCAGAAGGAAAGCGCCGGAGAGAAACCGATGGACCGGCGGCTCGCACGGCTGCATATCGACAACGAACTTGACGAACTCGACTGCCGCCTGCTCGAGGATTTTCTGATATCGGGCGCGGCCATACAGCGCTTAGGACGTATGCCGGGATGCGACGCGGGCGACGCTGTGGTGAACAACGTGCCGCTCTCACGTTTCTTTCTGTCGATGCCGCGCGATCCACGCGGCCGCGACATACGTCTCGCCGGCATGCTGCACGATCTGACGCCCGAGGAGGTGGCCATGGAGTTTGGCGACGGGAGCCGCCGTCGTGCCTCGTATCTGCTCGGGAAAACAGGCGGCATGGTCTCGTCGGGCGCGGGAATAGCGACCGGCGGCGCCGGATATGAGACGGATTTCCACTTTGCCGACGAGGCGGGTAAAGTGAGGGTGATAGAGATATGGAGCGCTGAGCCGACGGAGATCGTGCGCTGTCACGACACAGCCGACGGCACATACAGCGAGCGTCGCCGCGATGATATGGACGCAATCGAGAGCGAGAATCTGCGGCGTGCAAGGGGAGGGGTGCCCGAGGTGAGGACACGGCACGTCGTCGAACGCCGCTGGCGCGGAGAGTGGCTGCTCGGCGACGGCACCCTGCTGCGCGAGGAACTGCGCGACAGCGGCCGCGACTGCCCGTTCGTGGTAAAGCTCTACCCGCTTGTCGACGGCGAGGTGCACTCACTGGTCGAGGATGTGATAGACCAGCAGAAATATGTGAACCGGCTTGTGAATCTTATCGACAGGATGATGGCAAGTTCGGCCAAAGGGGCGCTGCTCTTCCCGGTCGACTGTCTTGCCGAAGGGATGGAGCTGACGCATGTGGCCAAGGCGTGGAGCGCGACCGACGGCATAATCCCCTATAAATTCCGCCCCGGCGACGAGCCTCCCCGCCAGCTCAACCCGTCGGTCGGCGATATCGGTGCAAAAGATCTGCTGAAACTGGAGATGCAGATGTTTCGCGACGTGTCGGGTGTCGGCGAGGTGCTTCTCGGTCAGGATCCCGGCGGAGGCGCCGGTGCCGAACGCTATGCGGCACAGGTCGAGAATGCGACAATAGCGATCAGAGACCTGATGGATACGTTTCTGTCGTTTTTGCGTAAGCGCGACCGCCGTCTGGCAGGTGTTTAAGGGGCGGTGCAGCCCTTCCGGCTTCGACGGAGGGAGGTGTACCCGCATATCTGCATCGCTACGCGATTTCGATATACGGGCCTACTGACATCATATCGCTGACGCGATATATCGGCAGTCGAGCGGGTACATGAAAGCGGCGATCAGAATGATTACGGTTTGGCGATAACGATAACATGGCGTCGAAGGTATCGAATATCCGCTTCGGAATGATGTGTCGCAGCGCTGCAGCTCTATATTGCTGTGCGTCGTACACCGGGTTCCCTCCGGTCACCCGGTGCTAAATATGTGAGCCCGTTTCACGGGCTTTACTGTGGGCGTACTGTCGCACGCCCCTACAAATTGCAGGAGGCGCTCGCGTTGCGAGTTTGGAATGAAGGTATGTCACATACCGCACCGGTATGAGGGGGCGGTTCAGTCTCTGCGAGACTGGCTACGACGATGGATGTGTAGTCCCCACCCTGTTCGCTGCGCTCACAGGATGGGGTTATGCTCCGGCTGCGCCGGGTTACGGCATCTGCGATGCCTCCTCTGTCCGTTACACGGGCTGCGATCTGGGCGTCGTGCCGCAGGTTGCTGTCTACGACAGCAATTTATTCGTCCACGGCTTCGGGTGCCACATACTATTGTCACAGCTTATTAATGCTATAGATATAAGAAAAGGCCGTATCAGAAATGATACGGCCTTCGCGCTTCAGGATGGGCTTGAACCAACGACCCCCTGATTAACAGTCAGGTGCTCTAACCAACTGAGCTACTGAAGCATTTGTGCTACACTGGGCTTACCAGCGCCCCTCTCTTGGGGTTTTGCGATGCAAAGATACTGCTTATTTTTTAAACTCCAAATATTTTTTCCATAATTTTTCCGATGTTTTTTTTCGCGCTCTTAATTCTGATAATCCAGAAGAGTTCATTATATTTGTTATATATGAAAAAGACATTCTGGCGCACACTTACTCTGTCACTACTCTCCATTGCAGCAATAGCCTGCTCGCGACAAACTCCCGCGGCCACGCTGGCATCGGCAGATGAGGCTTTGGGCATCAACGATTACCTTCTGGCTCAGAGCTTATGCGATAATCTCGCCGATTTAGCCCGCAATGACTCGCTGGCTCTTGCCCCGACACAATACTGCCGCCTTGCAATGATATACATGACACTCGCCGGACACCAGTCGGACACTTCTGTGCCTGCCGACGACAACGTCAACACGGCGACATCGCTGTTCAACCACGCACTTGCCGTGTCGGCCGACTCGGTGAGGCATTTTCTCAACGGGCTTGCACCTGAGGAGAGCGGCCTTGCGGAGCTGCTTCTGCAACTGTCGGAGGCCACCGAGATGCGTCGCATGACGCACGGTGAGGAGGCAGAGGCTGACAGCACGGACATTACCGACCACGCGCACTACGATCTACTTGAGCATGAAGACTAACGATATGCAGTCGGCACTGCAGGCTTTTCTGCAGAACAATCCCGACCTGCCGCAAGGCGAAGAGCTGCCTGCCGACGAGCCGAAGACTGCGGCAATGCCGCGTCTCGTCATACGCCTGGAGACGAAAGGGCGCAAAGGCAAGCCCGCGACCATTGTCTCCGGCCTCTCGCAGCTTGAGCCCGACAGAACAGGACAGATAGCGGCGGAGCTGAAAAAGCGACTCGCCACCGGCGGATCATACCGCGGTGACGAGATACTCATTCAGGGCGACCGGAGAAACGACGTTGCCGCCGCACTGCGGTCGATGGGATTCAAAACCAACTGAGGCCACACTCAGGTCGCCGTCAGGGGAGGGGGGAATAGCGGCGGCGCGGGTCAGTCGTCGATGCGTTTAAACTTGCCCGAGCGGTCAAACACAAGGTCGACGTCGCCCGAAACCTCCACATCATATCCCCAACGGTCGATATCCATGCTTTCGATCTTGCGGCCCGGATAATTGTCGGCCACATAATCGCGGATCGACTTCATCACCAGCCCGTCGGGCACACCCATCCTGCCGGCTTCTATTTCCGTCAGGGCGCCGTCGTTGTCGAAATCTATCTCGACCCCATTGTCGAGCACTACCTCATAGTCGTTGCTGAACACACCTTTGTCAATCTTTATGTGATTTATCCCGGCATCAGGATAATACTTCGACAACAGTGTCCGGGTGGCCTCCGGAAGTTCTTTCACGTCGGTGGTCACACGGTCGCGCGCCATGGCAGCGCCAGATATGAGAGCCACTGCCATCAGAAAAGTCAGTAATTTTTTCATAACAATATAATATGTATGTAATTGTGTCGATACGTCAACATTTAGGTCGCTTTCGCTTCACCATTAAGACACCGCGATACATTTAAATGTTCTGATGACGCATATAAATATTCTAATAGCCTGTTAAAAACATGCCATAGGTCACGGCACAAAAAAAGTGCCGCATAAATCTATGCGGCACTTCCTTTATTTTTGGGCTACGTGCTTATCAGGCACCGAGCTTGTTGATCATGAGGGCGAGCTTGCTCTTGAGATTCGAAGCCTTGTTCTTCGAGATCACGTGCTTGCCGGCGATACGGTCAAGAAGCGAGCTTACGCGCTTGTACTCGGTTTCAGCCTCAGCCTTATCGGTTACCTTACGGAGATTGCGGACAGCGTTGCGTGCTGTCTTGGCATAATAGCGATTGCGCAGACGACGAACTTCAGTCTGGCGAATTCTTTTCAGCGATGACTTATGATTTGCCATTACTATGGATAATTCTGCTTATATTAAATCCTTTTGTTTTCGTAGCCCATAGGAGAATCGAACTCCTCTTTCAAGAATGAAAATCTTGCGTCCTAGCCGATAGACGAATGGGCCGACTTTCATAGGGTTCCCCCCTTTAAAGCGACTGCAAATATACAACCGTTAAATCTTACTCGCAAATATTTATCTCTTTTTTTTTGTTTTTTTTTCATTCTGCAGGTTTGTGCAGGTTTTGTACTGCTTTCGACTTTATATATGTTGCGATAAACCGTTCCGCATTAGTTTCGATCGTAACACGAAACGAAAGTCAGTAATTTTAACAAATATTATCACTTATTTTTCTAAAAAAATTTTATACGATAGTTATTTATCTTAATTTTGTGGTCAGATTAATCAACAACTCTTTTCGGCCGCAGGCAATGTTTGCGGAACGATTTTGTTAGACATAGAAAGCATATAAACTTGAATTTTGGTTATGAGGGAGGCGCGTTGCTGTGAAGCAACACGCTTTCGTTTTTATATAGGTCTACATTTCGCGCCTGCTCCCAAAGCCGGATAATAGGCTGCGCCACTCAGCTCCAGAGGTGCCTCATGAGCCAGCCCGACAGCGCCAGCCCGGCCAGGGCTCCGACGGCATCAGCAATAAAATCGGCAATGTCGCACGCACGTCCGCTCAGCGGCTGCACGATCTCGATAACGGCGCCGAGCAGCATCACCCATCCCGCAAGATTGATCCTCGTCGGGCTGTCGGCGATGCGACCGGGCGTTTTACCGCACAGCCGGCGTGTAATGTCGAAACATACCGACAGATATACACCTAAAAACATCAGACCATGCACGACCTTGTCGGTGCCCTCGGGCCACGACATATCGCTGTCGGGCAACGGATCGGGCGACAACGTCAGCCACAGCACAACCGCCACGGTAGCGGCGCTCCATCCCCACTGCGGCACCACGCATGCCGCGCGACACAACCCGCGCCACATATCAAAGACGCGCCAGTTCGGCAAGTAGTTCGGCGATCTCGGCGCGGTCAAGGCGGCGGCGCGACTGCAGCTCCGAGGCAAAACGGTCGGCGACGGTGCCCACGCCCCCGTGGCCGAACACCCTCACAAGCGAGCGGTAGCTCTTGCCCCACAGTGCATCCACCTCGTCTTTCTCAAGACCGCACACCTCAAGTCCCTCCTGCTCGGCTGCACTGCGCAGAGCGTCAGCCTCGTCCTCGGCCGGCATCACATGCTGCGCCACCAGCCGGCGGCAGAGCAGATTACCCTGAGCCATGCCCATGGCAAGCTGAAAATGCTTGGCCATCATCTCCCACACATCCTTGGCCGAACAGCTCGGATTGCCCGAGAAATAAAAATCGGGCGTGAATGCCACCGGCTCGTCGGCACGGTCAAGATCGATCTCAAGTATATTGTCATTGTCACTCCAGACGGCCATAGTCACGGCCATCCCCGTCAGACCGTAACTGCGGTCCTTCTCGTCGGAATATACAAAATTCTTGCTCATATATTATATCTGTGATGCAAAGATAGGGATTCAGAACAAATCCCTCAAAATATCGACCGACACAAGATCGCCGACCCTGTAGCCGTGGAGCGCGTAATATCGGAGCAGCCCCGTGAGCATAGCGTTGCGGTCGTCGCGCGTCAGGCGGAAAAATCTTGCGTTACCGGGAGTCATGCGCGTCAGACGGTAGGCCGCCACGGAGTCACGCTGGTCGAGATAATCGTGGTGGGCGGCCGGAGGCGACGCCAGGAAACGCCCCTCGCGCATGTCGAAAAAACGCCCCTCGCGCCATGTCGACACGTCGGGCTCGATGCCCATAGCCACTGTCAGCGACGCCAGGGCCGCAATGTGAAGATTGGCGATGCCGCGGCGGTCGCGTCCGGCCAGGCGCTGGGCCACATCCCTCACCCTGCAGAAGAGCGGCTCGTCGGCCATGGGCTCGCGAAGCACCGTACTCAGGAAATCGGCAAGAAAAAAACTTATGGCACTCCCCACCTGGTCGGCCCCGCCATAAAATCCGGCTCCATCGTCGGGGCGCACATCTCTGATATGAAAAAGCTCACGCCCCGGAGTCACCGAGGCCACGCACTCAAACGAAGCCATGGGCATCGTCAGTGCCCGCACTCTCGAGGCCGCCGCACCCTTGCCCGCCGCGACAAGCAGTCCCACACGCCCGAGCTGGCGGCTGTAGGCCACCAGTATCGAGCTGCGGTCGCTATGCCTGATCGTGCGCAGAGCCACACATTCCAGTCGCTGATACATATGCCAAAACTACTAAAAAACTCCCGTACATCCAATATGCGTCCGCCTCAGGTAGCGGCTGCGCACGCTACCAGTGAGACACGAGCCGCAGAGGTCCCACAGGCATGCGCCCTACGCACCGCTTCACATCGCCGACCGCCGCCATCGCCTTCTGCCGGTAATGCTCGGTCATCTCCGGGTCATGCCCGAGCCACACCGCCTCCAGCACATTCAGCGCCACAGCATACTCCATGCGCCGCCGCAGCGACATCACAATCCCGTCGGCCACTCCGCCAGGCAGCCTGAGCGTGAAATCGACCATGCCGTCAGGCCGTCCGGCATCATCAATCCGGCATCCGGCCATCCAGGGCATCAGCTCCACCGCCAGACACGAGCACGCATCCTTCACCACCGTCAGCAGCAGCCGCTCATGGTCGCGCGTGATCTGCCCGTACATCACACCATTCTCACCCCTGACACCGGCCATGACCGTAATAGCCGAGACCGCATACACCCTGTCGAGCACCGAAGCCACCGACAGCTGAAACATCACATTGTCCTTCAAGTCATTCATATCATTTACCCGTTAATCTTGTTTTCATTATCATCCTCGACACAATCCGCCGCGCCGTGCGCGGCTCGATATAAAACCTCGGGGCATTGCCCTCGGCCAGCACACGCGCAAGAGCCTCACCAAGCCGAAGCGGCACACGCGATCCCGTCATCTCCGACATCACCCGGTCGGCAAGATCCTCCCATATCATACGCTTGGGACGCATGTAATCGCGGTGGCGGCTTCTGAGCCGGTGGCGCAGACGCGCCGACACGCCCCGCCTCGCATACTCAAACTCCACGTAGAACCCCGGCGCACCACCCTCAATGGCCCTGCGCAGCACCTCGCCGCGGTCAACCTGCCCGGTTTCCTCCCACGCCCGGCGCACCTCACGCCGATAGGCATTCATAAAATCCCGATCCCTCTCTTCTGTGTATTCCATAGTTTCAGATAAAATATTTTCAAGCCATTTTTCAGACAGGCACAAACATTTTGTGGTAGCCTCGCCCGTTTCATTGGCAAAACTACCACGCACACGGGCCACATTCCCGCCCGTCACGCTAAACAAACCATAAAATCACCATCCCCACCGCTGCCACAAAATCCCCCCTGACACATTCGTGGTTGCGTCGGCCGCTCCTCACGCAAAAACTCCCACCCTGCCCACGACGGAGCAGGATGGGAGCACCTTGCTTTTAGTTAAGATTATCTGCGTATAATTACCGGCGACGGATTGTGTATGATCTTACTATCCTTGTCGGTTTTTGACCTCGACTTTGTTCCTAACGGCACGTATTTGTCTTTGGCAGCGAACTTCTCGAACGAATACTCCTCTCCGGCGAGTCTCATAATGCGTTTGACTATAGCCTCGCGCGAAGGTGCATTGAAATAAGGATCATTATCTCTCATCATGCTTCGTTCTTCCGGACGCCATACGCCATAATCATATAAACCTCCTCCTAATACGACACCGGTATAAGAAGAGTATCTGGGATCCTGCAGCATGTGCTTCCAGCGAATTTGAGATGGATCAGAAGTAAAATCTATATTTGCGTACCATCCATACTGATTGTAATCATTATTGTAATCTGATATCTTATCGGCAGGAATAGTCTCATAATAGTTTGTGACATATTCATCAGCTAATTTCCCAAGACCATGTCCGACAACTTCGTGGATAAATGTGCCTGAAAAATCTCCTTTGGAGACGTAGCAAACAGATTCTCCGGAAGTATAAGAATACGTGGTTCCAGAATATGAATTAGTATTGGCAATAACAGTAACAGTAGTTGTGCTTCTACTGTGAACAGGTGCTTTTAGAGCATATTGAATGCATTTTTCATCGTCTCCTTGCATATGGGTACTACCACCTTCAAAAGATACGCTAAATGCAGTGGAAGCCCCAGGTCTGAATTTCTCATTTAGTGATACAGCCTTGACTGCGTAAACATTGAAGTACTCACGATACGACTTCATCGGCTCAAGCGCAAACAGAGATTCACAGGCTTCCTGCATTGTCTGTTCATATTTTCCGCCGGATGCCATATCGCGGTCAACAAAACCGTCGCCCAACAGTACGATATCTACACCTTTGCCTGTGGTTGCTTTCTGTAAAGTCATAACTTGTCCATCAGCCGAAAAATCTGTAGATGCATATAATTCACTGCCGAAAGACAAAGTATAAGGAGATTTCTGAGGTAGAATAGATTGCTCAATATCCCATGTTGCATAACAATTGGGATTTTGTTCAAAATCATCAGGAATAATTCCGGATAGACAATTTAGACATAATGATAAACTTTCTAATTTAACAAGAGATCCAAATCCATGTGGAATGGAACCATCGAGATTATTTTTACTTAGGTTAAGACTCTTTAAATTAGTTAATGATGTGATTTCAGATGGTATGGCTCCGCTGAAATTATTGTCATTTAAGATCAGGAATTCTAAATTTGCTAATGATGTGATTTCAGATGGTATGGCTCCGCTGAAATTATTGTCATTTAAGATCAGGAATTCTAAATTTGCTAATGATGCGATTTCAGATGGTATGGCTCCGCTGAAATTATTTTCACTTAAGTTTAAAACCTTTAAATTTGTTAAAGAGGTAATCTCTGTTGGTAGGGTACCAGACATCTCTGTCTCTTGAATTAATAGAGATTTCAAATTTACCAGATTACTGATCCTTTGGGATAACGTTCCATTAATAGACAAAATGCTAAGATGCAAATATTCCAAATCGGATAAATCATAAAAACCATCAGGAATCGTTCCCGATAAATTAAGACATTGGATAGTCAAACTTTTAAGTTTACGTAATTTACCAATCCATTGAGGAAATGACTCGGATATATTACCTCGCTTCATCAGGGGGCCGCTAATATATAAATTAGTCAACTCAGTTAAATTTTCTAACTCATTGGGAATTGATGATATATTTCCAGAAATATTTAAATGTGTAAGATTTTTTAAATTTCCAAAAGATGCCGGTATTGGTCCTGAAATAGTTGAGTTACAATCGAGGACTAAGTCTGTTAATGTTGTTATATTTCCTATATAATCAGGAATATACGTTAAACTTCCATCCTGAATCTCCAGCCACAGCAATGGCAGGTTTTGTATATTTTCGTGTAGTTCAGTAATGTTATTATAACGTAGATCTAAATAGTTTAAGTTGGTTAGATCACCGATTTCTGCTGGAAGTTTGCCATTTACGTTATTCTGAAACAATTGCAAACCTGAAACTCGGCCTAATTCATTGGTTGTTACGCCATACCATTCATCTAATGGCTTATCGCTGCACCAATTGTCTTTAGTGTTCCAGTTGTTGCCATTTGTTGCATTATAGAAGGCTATTAATGCATTTTTGTCTTTGGTAATGCCTTCGAGGTCACCGCCTGATTGGATAATAATAACAGTATCTGTTAATTCGCGTTTGTGGTCAATAAAAATAATATGACCCGTTCGCTCTGTTCCATAGTTTGCTTTAATTTCAAACATCGGATGATATCTGTCAGCTCCAGTGTAATCGTTTACATATTCAGATATCCAATTATCCGATATTTTTGTTTCATAATTATCAGTGGTAATATGAATGCCGGATATAATAGTTCTTGCTGCATCTAATTCAAATCTTTTCTGACCGATATTTAAAGATATAAATTGAAATACATGCAAAGTGTCGGCCAGTTCTGATGCTTTATCTTTAATCACAATTCGTCCTTCCCTGTTGTCGGATGAATCATTGGCTTTGATTGCAAATTTCAGCTGATGGGTAGTGAGGCCTCTTGACTGGATCTGGGTTATCCATTCGTCCAGAATCTTTACCTCGAAATCGACATTGCTTTTGACTTCAACATCGATATTCCCTCCAGTAGCCTCTACTTCATAACGGCTTCTGCTAAGCAGCAGGGCATTTTTCGTAGTTTGGTAAATGAATACGGTATCGGCAAGGTTTGATGTCTTGTCTTTGAATATGATCTGAGCCTCGCGCCCGTCGTATGTTTCGTTGGGCAATACTTTATACTGATGCTTGTAGGTCTGCATTGACTGTGACTGCACCTCCTCTATCCATTTGACATCAGGCATATGTATGTTGTAATCCACATTTGATTTCAGTACCACATCGATCACTTCTCCCTCTTCCGATACGGAGTGTCTCCTCTGTGTCAGCACGAGACCGCTGTTCAGTGTCTGATATACATGTACTGTATCGGCCAGCTCTGATTCTATGTCTTTAATTACAATCAGTCCTTCTCGATTGTCGGATGAATCATTGGCTTTGATTGCAAATTTCAGATGATGGGTAGTAAGGCCTCTTGACTGGATCTGTGTGATCCAGTCGTCCGAAATAATTACTGCGAAACCGATATTACTCTTGACTTCAACGTCGATATTGCCTCCTTTAACTCCTACTTCATAACGGCTTCTGCTTAGCAGCAAGGCATTTTTTGTGGTTTGATAAATGAATACGGTATCGGCAATGCTTGATGCCTTGTCTTTGAATATGATCTGAGCCTCGCGTTCCTCATGTGTTTCGTTGGGTAATACTTTATACTGATGCTTGTATGTCTGCATCGATCTTGACTGTACCTCTTCGATCCATTCGACATCAGGCATCTGTACGGTATAATCCACACTTGATTTCAGTACTACATCAATCACTTCTCCCTCTTCCGATACGGAGTATTCCCTCTGCGTCAGAACAAGACCGTTGTTCAGAGTCTGATATACATGGACAGTGTCGGTCAGTTCTGATGTTTTGTCTTTAATCACAATTCGTCCTTCCCTGTTGTCGGATGAATCATTGGTTCCTATTGCAAATTTCAGCTGATGGGTAGTGAGGCCTCTTGACTGGATCTGAGTGATCCATTCGTCCATAATCTTTACCTCGAAATCGACATTACTCTTCACCTCAACGTCGATATTCCCTCCAGTAGCCTCTACTTCATAACGGCTTCTGCTAAGCAGCAAGGCATTTTTCGTGGTCTGATAAATGAATACGGTATCGGCAAGACTTGATGCCTTGTCTTTGAATATGATCCGAGCCTCGCGCCCGTCGTAAGTTTCGTTGGGCAACACTTTATACTGATGCTTGTAAGTATGCATTGACCGTGTCTGTACTTCCTCTATCCATTCGACATCGGGCATCTGCACGGTATAATCCACATTTGATTTCAGCACCACATCTATTACTTCTCCCTCTTCCGATATGGAGTAATCCCTCTGCGTCAGCACGAGGCCTTTGCTCAGAGTCTGATATACATGCACAGTGTCGGCCAGTTCGGATGACTTGTCTTTAATAACAATCTGTCCTTCCCGATTGTCGTATGAATCATTTGCCTCGATCGCAAATTTCAGCTGATGGGTAGTGAGGCCTCTTGATTGGATCTGGGTTATCCATTCGTCCAGAATCTTTACCTCGAAATCGACATTGCTCTTCACCTCAACGTCGATCGTCGATTGATCTGCCTCCAGCTCGTAGATTTCTTTTGACAATATCAGGGCGTTCTTCTTTTTCTGGAAGACTGTCAGTGATTTACTTGCCGCCCCGGAGCTGATTGTGATTACGGCGTTACGATCATCGTAATCTTCGTTGGGCTGTGCGGTGACCGTCAATGTAACCTGACCCGCCTTGCCGCTCGTCGGCTCGACTGTCAGCCACCCGGGCACAGCTCTGGATTCGGACACTGAGACACGCCAGTCGGCCGAGGCCTTGAACGAGATCTCGCCCTTTGGATCTGTGTCCGACAGGATCAGTTCAGCCTCGTTTAATGTGATTTCTTCTTTCCCGGATGGCGGGTTTGTGGGAGGAGCGTCGGGTTCGGAGTTTTTGCTACAGCTTGCGGCGAGAAGCATGACAAGCATCACACGGAGTAGATAAACAGGTTTCATGGATAATGAGAAGATTGGTGTTGTGCCCGTCCCTCGGCAAAAAGTGAGTGTAGATATATAAAAAACGTGGGACGATACTTCTTATCTGCTCAGAGGTCTACCACAACCTACACTCAAATAACGAGTAAAGCCCACGTTGCCGTGAGCGTTTACGCTTTACTCTTGAGTGCTTTAGAAGGTGGTAGTTTCTGAGCAAGAATAAAAGTTAACGCTTTCTATATTTTTATGTCAGAGATCTTTCTGTTTTATGCCATAGGCTTAGCTTTTAATCGTTTTGTTTATGGCTGTAAATATACGTTTTTTTAGTCAGATATTGCCAAGATATGTGAAAGTGGAGTAATACAGATCTGGCTTGCGGCCATGCAAAAATGTACACAAAAATTATTTAAGATAGATTAAACGTCGTGATACTTGCAGGATTGGTTTATTGTTATATTTTTGCGCTCCAATCATCAACAGCGCCCGAACAAAATGAAAAAAAGTATAGTATATACCCGCACCGGCGATCTTGGCACGACATCGCTTGTCGGTGGCGAGAGGGTGAGAAAGTCCGACATGCGTGTTGACACCTACGGGACTGTCGACGAGTTGAATTCATGGATAGGTATTGTGGCCGCCGCTGCCGATCACGACACGGAGACACAGGCAGAGCTCCGTTGGATTCAGAACAAACTGTTTGACCTCGGCTCGTATCTTGCCTCCGATCCGCTCGACGAGATGACGCAGGCTCCCGGATTCGGGCAGAATGCCGTATCGCGCCTCGAGCGCCAGATCGACCGCCTCGACGAGTCGCTCCCTGCGCTGCGCCTGTTTGTGCTTCCCGGCGGAACCATGGCAGCCGCTCAGGCCAATGTGGCCCGGTCGGTATGCCGCCGTGCCGAGCGACGCATGGTCGCCCTTGCCGAGCAGTCGTGGGTCGACCCCGACACGTTGCGTTTCGTCAACAGGCTGAGCGACTACCTGTTTGTGCTCTCCCGCTATCTCAATGTCTCGGCCGATGTCGCCGAGGTGTTCTGGCAGAAAGACAGTAAATAATAAACTTCAAATACACATAAATCATGTACTGGACACTTGAACTTGCCTCGAAACTCGAGGATGCACCGTGGCCCGCAACCCGCGAAGAACTCATTGACTATGCAATGCGTAGCGGGGCACCGATGGAAGTGATCGAGAACCTGCAGGAGATCGAAGACGAAGGCGAAGCCTATGAGTCGATCGAAGATATCTGGCCCGACTACCCCTCCAAAGACGATTTTCTCTTCAACGAAGACGAATATTGAGATGTTATAAGAATCGGTGTCGGTTAAATAAAGACACCGATTTTAATTTCATTATTTATAATTTTACGGTATGACTCAGCTCATAATCAATATCGAAGACAAATCCATTCTTCCGCATCTGAAAAAAATTCTCAATGCGATTGACGGCGTGAGCATTGTAAGTCCTGCAAAGAAAAAGAAATGCGGATTGGATGAGGCACTTGATGATGTAAAGGCTGGAAGAGTTCATCACGCCGACGGCATAGATGAGATGTTTAAACAGGTGCTTGGGGTGTGATGTATAGCATCATCTATTCCAATAAATTCAAGAAGTCTCTTAAGAAGTGTTTTAAGAGAGGATTGGATATTGAGAAACTTCGGGAGGTATTGAAGATTCTTGAAAACGGAGAGGTCTTGCCACCCGAATATAAGGCTCATAAACTTTCCGGCAGGTTTTTGGGGAATTGGGAATGTCATATCCAGCCCGACTGGCTCTTGGTTTGGGAACAACGTGACGAAGAGCTTGTGCTTCTCCTGATTGACACCGGCTCTCATGCCGACTTATTTGGCTAAGAACACATTGTCATAGAGTGTAGATGGTTGAATACAGTGTTGGAGTAGCTATTCGACGAGGATGGATGCTGGACGCTGAATATATATATATATACTCAATAATTAGAGGCTAAGAAGATGGGCTATTTTCTTGGCTTTTTTTTATTGCCGCAATTTGCGATAAATTGCGGAACCGGTGATTTAACATAAATCGGAGTAAAAAAAGTTGTAGAGAGTTTGGAGGGAATGTTTTTTTGCATACATTTGCACTGTACTACATAAATAGTACAGTATGGCAGAAATCTGCCGAAATCCGATGGTGCGTGACAGCGGGAACTGCGCGCGGCGGCCGTTGTGGCCGACAGGAAGGCAAATAGAGTGAGTTATGATCGAAATGACTGATTTATATGCGGGATATGACCGACGACGTCCAATCCTGCACGGCCTCGGCGGCATGATCGCCGACGGACATATATACGGCCTGCTTGGTGCCAACGGCAGCGGCAAGACCACGCTTATGAAGACGTGGGCCGGTGCTCTCTTTCCCATATCGGGAGGTGTCAGTGTCTCGGGCTGCCGTCCGGCCGACCGAGATACCGACTTCCTGGCGTCAACTGTATATATGCCCGATGTGATAACGCTTCCGTCGCTGTCGGTTGTGGAATTTGAGAGGGCATATGCGCGTTTTCGCCCGCGTTTCTCGCATGAGGAGTTCAATGACTATCTTCATACACTCGATTTCAGTTTCGGTATGCGTCTTGACCGCCTCTCTACCGGCAATCGTAAAAAGCTGTTCATCGCTTTTGCCATGGCATGCAACCCTAAGATGCTGCTTATGGACGAGCCTACCAATGGCCTTGATATCGAGTCGAAAAGGGCATTCCGCAGGATTCTTGCCTCATATGACACTGATGACCGTGTGGTGGTTGTGTCGACACATCAGGTGGCCGATCTCGATAAATTGCTCTCTGCATTAGTGGTGTTGCGCGACGGACGTATGGTGCTCAACGCGACTATCGACGACATTGCCGAAAAGCTGTGCTTCGGCGACGCCTCGGTCTCAGACGCGTTGTATGCCGACGGATTGAAGTCGATAAGCCTTAACCGTTACGGTGAATACACGGATGTGGATGTCGAGTCGCTGTATCATGCCATACATGAAAGCGAGAGTGTGCGTTCGTTTATCGCGGATAATTTCGCGGGAAAGGAGTGTGTATGCTGAAAAGTATCGTATTTCTGGCGGCGCGCTATCTGCGCGAACATTGGATGCGTGATTTTCTGTGTCTGCTGGCGGTTGCGGCCGTCACTGTGTTGTTCTATGTCGGTGATCTCTCATCGCTGCCGGCCAGGCGTGTGCCTGCATATCTTGGCGATCTCCGAGGCGGGATGATGGTGTGGTGGATCGTTGTGTCGACGGTATATGCGCTGTTTACGGCTTTTTACGGATATGGCGACCCGTCGCGCTGTTATGCCACCCTGCTGCTGCCGGCGCGGGGCGAGGAGAAGTATGCGTGGGAGTGGCTGCGTACACTTGTGATATTTCCGTCGTTGGTGCTGTTGATTATCATCGGCACTGATGCGCTGGCTGTGCATTGGCTTGTGCAGGCGTGTCCGCTGCTGGCCGACAAGCTTGACGATGTCTGCTCGCTGTGGCAGCGGGTTGTCGCTACAGGCGAGCCGTTGAATTATATTCCCTACAACATTTATCTTCTTGTGTGGCTCAACTCTGCGGCGTTGCTCGCAAGGTCGGGGATCAGAACCTGGGTGGCCATGCTCACGATCGTAGTGGTTCTTGCTGCCGTACTTACATTCCCCTGGTCGTCGGAACGGTCGCTTTTGTATCCGTTCGTATGGGTGGAAATGGAGCATGCCTATGCGGTGTCGTGGACCATGCCTGTGTCGTGGTGTTCGCGCATGGCCGGCTATGTGATAAGCTATGTGTGGTATGCCGCTCTTCCCGTGACGGTCTATGTGCTGTCGTATCTTAAGTTTAAAGAGAGAGAAATCTAAGAGTATGTTTCCTTTTAACTTTATGAAATCTTTAGTGGTCTTTTGGGCCTGTCTTCGAGCTTTCGTTCAGTCGATATGGAACCCCATAACTCCTTCTCTCAATCTCAAAACATACTCAAAAATCCAACCAAATTCTTAACATAAGTCAAAAGAAAACATACTCTAAGTGAAACTGTCTGATAACAAACCGGTATTTCTGCAGATCAAGGCGTGGATCGAGAGTCATATCCTGCGTGGCGAGTGGAGTGCCGGCACACAGCTGCCTTCGGTGCGTGAACTGAGCGTGCATTTCGGCGTGAATGCCAACACCGTGGTGCGCGCATACGAGCGATTGATGTTCGACGGCTCGGTCAAGAGTGTGCGCGGGGTTGGGTTCTTTGTCGCCGATGATGCTCTTGAAACCGTCGTGGCGCGTCGCCGCGAAGAGTTTTAC
Source organism: uncultured Muribaculaceae bacterium (assembly GCA_964389525.1). Classification (GTDB taxonomy): domain Bacteria; phylum Bacteroidota; class Bacteroidia; order Bacteroidales; family Muribaculaceae; genus JAFLTL01. The sequence continues at coordinate 37,848 of CAYMEX010000001.1, forward strand.
TCAGAGACGCTGCCCGCGTTTGTAGAGCAGATGGACCTTCTGGGCATAGATGTGGCAGAGGTGGTTAAAGCCTGTGATGATAAAATAAGAAACAAAGAAAATGAAGATAAGAAGACGAAGTAATAGATTCGCACTGGCTGCGGCGGTGATTTTTGTGCTGATGCCGGCATTGTCGCTTACGGTGAACAGCATGAACGCCGACAAGTGTGCCGAAGAGCTGATGCCTGTCATACGGCGGATATCCGACAACGACATACATGTGGTTGATCTGACTGGGAGTAAGGCGTCGGAAGGGATGCTTTACGTACAGAACGCGTGGCGGCTGCTCAATTTAGTGGACCTTAATGTCATGCCGCGCGACATTGCTGTTGCGGGCGACACGCTGCGTGTGACGCTCGACGATGAGAGCGATGTGTATCAGGGTTGTATCATACTGGCCAATCTGAAGTGTGTGATACGCAACGGTAGGCCGACAGCCCTGCGGGAGCATTGATGGATGACTGAGTTTTAAATTTTTACATACTTCTTCCTGTCGCACTACGGTTGACCGCATGCAGTTCCCGCTTTAGCCCGTTCAGGATGCGATAAATGAGAATGTGTTAAAAATTTAGAGCATGTACATTTTGAAATATCTGCGTAAGCCGCATCGGGGTACTATTGCCCTGAAAGTTTTGTCGATGGCATGTGCGGCAGTGCTCGTCGGTTGTGGCAGTGCGCCACCATCGATGGAGTGTGACGCTGCGGCGCTTTATTCGACGATCGAGACGCTGTGTTCCGACTCGTTGGCCGGGCGTCGCGCCGGAAGCGGCAACGACCTGCGTGCCGCGCGTATTCTGGCAGCCCGACTGCATGAGGCCGGCTGCACTCCGTTGTGGCATGAGGCTCTGGTGCCCTTTCCGCTGGGAGACGCAGCCGTCCGACGTGGCATGGATACGGTGCTGGATGGAGCATGGTGCGACAGCTCCTACAATGTGGTGATGACAATACCGAGCCGTTACCCGACCGAACATAAAGTGCTTCTCGGAGCGCACTACGATCACATGGGCCTCTTTAAGGCCGACAAGGGTAAAAACAAGGCTGGAGAGCTTTTGCGTGGTGCCAACGACAACGCGTCAGGCACGGCCGCGGTGGTGGAGATAGCGCGTTGCCTTCGGCCATACGCCGATGATTTCAGGCGCGATCTGGTCGTGGTGCTGTTTGGCGCCGAGGAGATGGGGCTGATAGGATCACGCAATGTTGAGCGTATGCTGCGCGACAGCGCTGTGACGATAGGGCATATGGTAAACCTTGAGATGCTTGGACGTATGCGTGGCGACACACTTTGTCTGCAGGGCGAGAGGATCTCGCCTGTCGGCACTGTGGCGCGGTCGGTTGCGACGGCCGATTCGCTCTATATCGATGTGTCGATGAATTTTTCTGTCGGCTCCGATCATATAGCTTTTGCACAGAAGATGTACCCTGTATCGTTTTTCGTGACAACCGATGCCTCGACCCTGCACACGGTCGACGATACGCCCGAAAGCCTGAATATGCAGGGAATGGAGCGGGCTGTGAATTATATCACACGATATGTCTATGCTCTCCTTACTGCCGATGATCTTCCGAAGCTAAGAGAGGCTTTGTAAACAATGACGATCGGTTGACTGAAAATTTGCAGGCTCCTGAGTGCCGTCGGGCGACGGTCTTTCGGGAGCCTGCTAAATCTCTGTCGGGATGTATCTTTAGCTTTCAAATCAGGAGAGAAATGAACTGGTCGCAAATTGCGACCGGTTCAACGGATTCAAACGATATATTCAAAGAAGGCGAATTGGATGCTAATGAGGCTGTGTCAAAATGATTTCTGCCATTGGAAATCCCATTTCCAATTTGTGGGCGTACTTTCGCACGCCCCTACAAATCAACATTATGTTATATGGACGATCAATTTTAAACGTCGTAGGGGCGTGCGAAAGTACGCCCAACGCCAATTTTAACACACCTTCATCTGACGGTAAAAAATACGAATTAAATACTACAACCTTAATGTTATCATATCTGTAGGATAAACAGAGTCAAGTCATTAAGATGAACCGAGTTCTGGCAACTGTTCGTAATTTCCGAACAGTTCGACATGAGTGTCAAAACGAAATCGCGGTGTGACTTTACACGCCTACAATAAGGCTCACGATCGTTTTCTGATAATCGATGAAGTGGTCTATCATATAGGACATTCACTTAAAGATCTCGGTAAAAAGCTATTCGCTTTCTCTAAAATGGATGTAATGACCGGGACAGAGCTTATCTCACAGCTCTGATGAATGGGGGAAAACTGCACTTGCGCAAGTTGTTAATATCCTGCGAATTAAGTGTATGCTTATCGCAATTTGCGATAAATTACGATAAATTGCGAAACCGTATTATCGGACTTCCTTTATAAGTTCTTCAAAGTCATCGGAACGAACATAGCCTTTTGTTCACTTTTCTACAACCTCAAAGGATACAAGAGTAAGGGGATAAAATTTGCAGGCTCCTGAGTGCCGTCGGGCAACGGTCTTTCGGGAGCCTGCTAAATGTCTGTCGGAAGGTCTCTTTAGTCTGCTACTTCGGGGATGAAGCGGAGGGTGTAGGTGAGCGTCTCGGCACCCTGGTAGTTACCGGGGTAGGGGGTCTCATACTCCGGCAGACAGCAGTCGCCGCCGCAGCTGTTGTTGCCTATGCCGCGCTGCCAGTAGTCGAAGTGGGCGAAGAGCTGCGGGTGCTTCTTCAGGTCGGCCCAGTGCAGTTTGGTGAACTGTGTGGCGTGGTTCCACTCGAGCTCGTTGTAGTTCGACAGGCTGAATGCCACCGGTCCCTGTGTCTCGATCTTGAGGTTGACGCCGTTCTGCTTGTTGACGAGTGTCATGTCGCGCAGAGCCTGATGGTCGCCATAGGTCTGGGGATGCGTGTTCTCGTCGACCATGTCGCGTATAGTGGTGGTATAGCGTCCGAGATATGATCCCGTCTGGCGGTCGATGTAGTTAGACCACGGGCCTTTGGCGTAGTAGGTCACTTCGTCGAAGCCGGGTGCAAACTGCATGCCCATGCCGAGACGACGCAGACCGCGGCGCTCGGGAGTGAATGTCACCTTCATATCCATGACGCCGTTGGGATAGACCGTATATTCGACATCATAACCGGCCTTTGTTCCGTCGGCCGTCATGGCTATCGAGGCCCGGTCTTTGTGCTTGCGCAGGGGCGATGTGATCTTGTGCGACTCGATGCCGGTGGCGGCATAGTCATATCCTCTGTTCCAGTCGTTGGGTGACTCGAGAGCCTGTTTGCCCTCGGTGTCGTTGTCTATGCGGCGGTAGTCGCTGTATTCGGGGGCGGCGTTTATGAGCTCGTGTCCTTTGTAGATGTAGCTCTCAACCGCACCGTTCTCGTTGAATGTGATGGCAAAATCCTTGCCGGTGACTGTGTTGCCCTTGACTTTCAGCGAGCCTTTGGCTGCCACTGCCGGGAGCGTGTCGACGCGGGGCTGTATCACAAACTGTCCGTCGGCCAGGCGGTAGCCTTTTGATGCCCATGCCTTATCGTTCTTGAGGACAAGACCGACCGTCACGGTGTACTCGGCGCCCTTCTCTGGCGTTGTCTTTATCGGCAGTGTCACCTCGCCGGTGGTCAGAGCCGGTATGTTGACAGAAGCGGTGCCCGACTCCACCTCCACGCCGTCGCGGCCGACTGAATATGTGAGGTCAAACATCTCTCCGAGATTGTTGAACGGATATTCGTTCTTGATGGTCAGCTTGTTGCCGTCGAACGACAGGAAGTCGGCGTTCTGGTAGACTTTCTTCACTTCGGTGAGCTTGGCCGTCCACTTGCGGTCGGGAGTGATCACGCCGTTGTTGAGGAAGTTGCCCTGGAATGCCTTATCGTTGTTGTCGTGGGTCTTGAACCACGGATCGTAGTCGCAGCCGCCTGTCCAGCCGCTGTATCCGTCGGCCGAGATGGTTGTGCCGTTCTTTATTGCCACGGGGTCGAAGACCGACTGGTCCACCCAGTCCCAGATGCAGCCGCCGACCATTCCCTTGCTCGACTCGATGATGTCCCAGTACTCGGCGAGGTTGCCGATCGCCTGTCCCATGGCATGGGCGTACTCACACATGATGAACGGTTTTCCGTCGCGTCCGTCGGTGAGTTTGCGGGCATTGCCGATCGATGTGTACATCTCGGAGTACATGTCGGAGGCCTTGTCGCCGTGGCAGTGGATGAAGCGCGAGTCGAGCGCGCGCACGGCGTCGTAGCAGTGCGACATGTTCACGCCCGAGCCGTTCTCGTTGCCGAGCGACCAGAAGATCACCGACGGATGGTTGCGGTCGCGCATCACCATGCGCACGTTGCGGTCGACAAACGCGTCGGTCCAGGTGGTGTCGCGCGTAAGACCGTTGTTGCCGTGGCACTCGAGATCGGCCTCGTCGATGCAGTAGAGGCCGTAGGCGTCCATCATCGCATACATCTTGGGCTGGCGCGGATAGTGGCTCGTGCGGACGGTGTTCACGTTGGCCTGTTTCATCAGCTCGAGGTCGCGGAGCATTGTCTCGACGTCGACGTAGCGTCCGTAGAGCGGATGCGAGTCGTGTATATTGACGCCTTTCACAAACAGGCGCTTGCCGTTGACGGTGTAGTAGTGCCCGTCGCCCGAATTTACGACGCCTATGTTGCGGAAGCCATATTTCGTGCTGAACACCATCTCCTCCTTGCCGTTGCCGTCGAGCTGCGACACGACCACATCGTAGAGCACGGGGCTCTCTGTGTTCCACGGAGTGAGGCCGCTGAGCCGGCCGGTCGACAGAGTCACGTCGGTTTCCGGCGTAGTGGCGTTCACGGTCTTGGTGTCGGTGGCGATGACCTTGCCGGCCGGGTCAAGAAGCTCGAGACGCACGGTCTTTGTCGTCTTCTCGTTGTCGCGGTTGTCGAGTTTGAGGGCGACATTCATTGTGCCCGAAGTCGCGTCGGCGCTCTGGCCGTCGACAGTGATGTAGTGGTCGCGCACAAATGTGCGGGGAGTGGCCACGAGATACACGTCGCGGTGTATGCCGCTCATGCGCCACATGTCCTGACCCTCGAGATACGATCCGTCGCACCAGCGGTAGACGCGCACCGAAAGCTGGTTTTCGCCCGGATGGACGAAATCGGTAAGGTCAAACTCGGCATCGTTGTTGGCTCCTTGAGAGTAGCCGACGAACTTGCCGTTGACCCACACGGCGCAGCAGCTGTAGACGCCGTCGAAGTGGATGAATACGCGTTTGTCTTTCCAGCCTTGCGGTATGTCGAACGTGCGGCGGTAGAAGCCGGTGGCATTGTGGTCTATGATGCCGTGCTCCTCGTAGCCGCGCATGGCCACGGGCGGCTCGTTGACAAACGGATAGCCGGTGTTGTTGTATGTGGGCAGATTGTAGCCCGGCTGCATCTCCCAGCTCATGGGCACGCGTATGTTGTCCCACGTGCTGTCGTCGAGGTCGGCGGCCTGGAACTCACTGTCGCCCGGGCCCTCGGGCGTGCCGGGTACCCATTTGAATTTCCATGTGCCGTTCAGGTCGATGGTCATTGCCTTCTCGGGCGTCAGCCATGCGGCCTTGAACCGTGGGTCGGCCATCAGTGCGGCCTTCGACTCGTAGGGGATGTAGGTGGCATGCCCCGGCTCTTTGTTCACACCGAGCACATGCTGGTCGGCGATCCAGCTTCTGTCGAAATCAGTTGCTCGCGCCGACGCTGCAGCTTCCATCGAAAAAGTGATGAAAACTGCGGCTGCAATTTTGATTAATTTCATAAAAGATGATTGGTTATGTTTCTATTGCAAATATAATAGAATGCTTTATTCTGCCGGTAATCAGTTGTGAGAAAACGGCACTTCAGGCGCAAAAGCGTCCGGCTGAACAGATCTGCCGCGTCAGAAAGTGACGGCAAGAGTTATCGACGCGCTTTTGCTGTTCACCGAGGGCATGACGACAGACTCCACTCCCCGGCTTTTTCTGCCTGGATCCCTCGTCTCGCTTCCCCTGAAGAGATCTATCACCTCATTTATCGGGTCAATAAGAAACACGACTATGTTTCCCAGGACTTTAGATCCGCCAAGGGTGTAGCCGTCATCGACGATGCCGCGCTTCAGGCGGTAAAAACATTCGCCTATCGCACTGCCTACGAGGGGCGTTATGAAAAGATCCTGATATGACGGACGCTCCATGAAAGCTTCGATGCCAAATTCCCAGCCGATGGTGGAGACGCAGGTGCAATAGAGGAGCGACTGCCAGGCGTTGAATCCGCAGTTGCGGGCTCCCATGAAATACACAGCTCCGGCATAAGGATGCAGTATGTAGTTGAAATAAAACTTGTCGTGATCCCACTCGGGGCCTTTGTCTATTACGTGGTTTTTCCATCGCTTGAACAGAGGCACATCGCGCAGCTCGGCGCGGTTCCACGACGTGGCGTCTTCGGGCAGACACTCAAGCACAAGGAGTGTGCCTACATAAGCGCTGCTCAATACTGCCGTGTTCTGCCATAAGCGTTTCCAGTCGGGCGTGCATTGCCGTTTCGAGAAAGAATAGGGCAGATCATATATGTTTGTCTTAAGCTCCGTGAACTCTATTGCGCAGATGTCGCCGATGACGCTGTCTGCGGCGCTCACTTGATGCCCGTCGCTGATATTCTGACTCGACGCCATGAGGCATACCGACAGCATGAAGCTCTGTAGTATCTTAAATCGGCGGTATACTGACTTTGCTATCTTCATATCCGGTTTTAACCTAAAATTAGGCCAAAACCGGAGAGGGATACAAGTCAAATGGTATAGGATTTTGGCTGTTTACAGAACAGAACCCAATAATTCTATAAAAACAGCACTTTATGCCAATGGAGACCGGCGGGGGTATTCGGTCATGCTATTTGCCGACGTTCAGACGCAATCCGAGGTTCAGATTGAAATTAAGCGGCTTGTCGTTGTAGATGGTTTTGACGGGTGAACCATTGTCGATATGATAGCTGGCGCCCGGCTCTGCATAAAGGCTTATAAGATTCGACACATTGAGCTGTAAGCCGGCCGACACATTCACCGACCATTGCAGCGTTTTCACCTTGGCGTCCTCGGTCTCTTTGCGCCGGTTGCTGCTGTCAAAGAAATAGTCTTTCTCGATCTTGCCTGAAACGCATTTCTCGGCCATCACTCCGGCCGACCCGTAAACGTCGAGGCGCTTCCACGACATAGCCCGGTATTTCACGTTAAGCGGTATGCCGATGTAGTGGAGCTTCTGGCGTCCCGACATGTAATTCTCAGCGCCACCATATTTCATGTCGGATGTCAGATTGGTGTAGACAATTCCCGACTCAAGTGCGACACGGTCGTTGAGCCGGTAGGCCACGGTGGCTCCGGTTCTTATCGGGAGGCGGTGTTTCATCTCCGTGACGACTTCGCGCCCTTTGTTGAACAGCAGGATGCCGAGCATCGGGCTGTCTTTCCAGGCCATGCCGTCGGTGCCCGCAACATTGTCAGCCGCATATGTCGGCGAGGCGTTGTGCTTGGTCATGTCGACTCCGCCTGACGTGAAAACGCCGATCGAAACGTGGCTGTGTCCATTGCCCGGTCTGCGCGTAAACGCCTTGGCGTAGTAATATTGGCCGGAAGTCTTCTTGCGTGCGGTGCAGATGTCGTTTCTGTCGGCCTGACGTACAATGCTGTCGGCTTCCTCACTGGCGGCGGGGGAGTGCCCGGCCTCCATGTCGGCGGGAGCTGTCACGCAGGAGTCTGTTGTGTTAGTCTCGCGGCGATAAGCCGTCGCGTCGTTTCCGTCGGCGATTTCCGACAGCATTGTTGACGGGCTGACGATTTTCGGGGTGTATGGCATACGCTTGTCCGGCGACGTAATGACTGCGGGGCTAACGTCGCGATTGCTGCTTACGGTCTCGGAGACGAAATGCGGTGTCTCGGCCGTTGTCTCCTCGGGCTGTATTCCCTCTCTCACGGGATGCCACATATACACAGTCACGGCAATAGCAATCATGGCCGCTATACCCGCACACCTTCTCATCCAGACGCGCGCCGTCGTGCGTCTGCGCAGGTTTTCTTGGCGTGCTCTTGCGCTACCGATCGCTTCCCACAGACCGTCGGGCTCTTCGGTCTCAAAGTCCGACATACGGTCATGTATATCTTTAAGCCACTGGTCTTTCATTGCTGTACTGATTCAAATAATGACTGGTATTTTTTTAGCCGTGAGGCGAGTGCCGTTTTGGCGCGGTGCAGTTGCGATGCCGATGTGCTTTCTTTGATGTTAAGTATCTGTGCGATTTCGCGATGACTCTTTTCTTCCAGGACATAGAGGTTGAATACAGCGCGGTATCCGTCGGGCAGCTCCCTTATAGCTTTGTGGATTATCTCGGCAGGCAGGTTGTCGATGTCGGGCTCCTCGCTTGTCGCTTCTCCGGCCTCGGTCAGATCTGTAAATTTCATCCTCCCGTTGCGCTGCATGAAATTCATCGTCATATTCACCACGATCCTGCACATCCATGCTCTGAGCGAACCCTCGCCACGGAAGTCAAATGAGTCGAGAGATGAAAAGATCTTCAGAAAACTCTCCTGAAGCACGTCTCTGACATCTTCCGGGTTGATGATATAGCGTGAGCACACGGCGGTGAGGTAGCGCACATGGCGGCTGTATATCGCCTTCTGTGCGCTTGCATCGCCGTTGCGGGCTTTCTTCACGAGTATATCCTCACGGTCTGTCATTGCATGGTCTGCTGCTTTTCAGATGCCATGAAAGCGGATACGAAAAAATGTATCCGCTTCCACTCTAAACACCTGAGCCAATGTGTGTCGTAGCGTCACAACACATTCTCTTCTATAGTATAGATCAGATTATACGCGCGGTTTTGGTGCTCAGCACGCGGTCGAGTGCGGGTGCTGTGTCCTGGCGGGAGCGCATGAGCAGTTCAAGTTCGGTCGACTTTTCGCCGGTGAACGACATCCAGCGCAGTTTTATCTTGACGGTCTCGTTAAAGCCGGGCAGGTCGTTGAGGTTGAATGCGATAAGCGCGTCGCCCATCTCTCCGAAGGTGTCTCCGTCTGCATCGTGGCACAGCAGCATCTCAAACGGGTCGTCGGGATTGACGCCTGTCACAAGATTGAGCACATGAGGCTTGAGGCTGCCGTCCCAGCGGGTGCGTATGCGCAGGGTGATGTATCCGTCCTCCGCAACCGTCACCCAGTCGGCGACTATCTCGATGGGGTCGTTGCCGAATACCTCGTCATCGTTTCCGGTCGTGGCGACGGGGAGCTTGGTGCGGATGCTGTCGATCCAGTTCACTCTCACATCGCGCATGTCGACTCCGTAGCCTGTATGTCCGGTCTCGGTGTAGTTGACGAGCGCCCTCACTTCCTTGTCGCCATAAGGCGATTTCGACATGTTGACGGGAATGAGCACCGTCTCGTTGTCGAGGTTCATCACAAACGAGCCGTCGTCGTTGGGGCACACAGTCACCACGGCTGTGGGACGGAGAAGATCCATGTTGTCGTCGCTGTCGACGTCGCATGACTGGAAAAACACCGCTGAGCACAGAATACCCGCTGTCAGAATTGATATAGACTTTTTCATAATGTGATTTTGATGTTTCTGTCCTATGAAACACACGACTGCGTCAAATCTTGCATGAAAAATGAAATTTTTTATTTCACCGTTTTTTTATATTTTTGAATTTCATAAGACTCACACCTCAAAAGTCCATGACATGAACATATTAGGCAATATCCTGTGGCTCGTGCTCGGCGGCATTTTCACCGCAGTGGAGTATTTCGTTTCGAGCCTGCTTATGATGATTACGATCATAGGCATACCTTTCGGACTTCAGACGCTGAAACTCGGGCTGCTTGCCCTGTGGCCTTTTGGGCACAGTGTGACCGACAGCGGTAACTCGGGCGGTTGCCTCTGTCTGGTGATGAATGTCCTGTGGATAATACTCGGCGGGTTTGCCATATGCCTCACTCATCTCGTGTTCGGACTGATCCTGTGCATCACGATCATAGGCATCCCGTTCGGACGTCAGCACTTCAAGCTCGCCGCGCTGGCGCTGACCCCTTTCGGTAAGACCATCGTGTGAGGCTTGCCCGAGAAGTCTGCAAATGGGCTTCCGTCCGGCTGTTCAATATATGAAGCGGTCGGCGTGCTTGTCGCCGTACTCATCGAGCTTAGTGGCATACTCGATGAAGTGAGGCTGCTTCATGTGGCGGTCGAGTGCCTCCTGGCTCTCCCATGTCTCGACAATGATGAACTCGCCCGGAGCCGTCACGCTCTCATACATGTCGTAGGAGATGCACCCCTCCTCTTTCTGCGAGGGCTCGATCAGCTTGCGGGCTGTCTCGATGGCCTCGGCCCGCTTCTGCTCGTCGGCAGCCGACAGAAATACGTTAAGCCGCAGTGTCTTCGGCGTCTCGGCTACAGTGGCCTCCGGCGTTGTGTCGGCGACCGTGTCGGCGCCTTTCTCTCCCTGGCATGATGCAAGTGCCAGCATTGCGGCTCCTGCGGCAAAAACATACAGTGTCTTCATATTCATTACACGTTGTGATTTTGTTGTGGCGCGAAATTACAAAATCCGTTACATCAATTAAATTTTGGCACTATGTATTTTATTAGTAACTTTACCGCATAGTACTCCGCCGCTGACAACTACGGCTGAACAACGCCACATGCATAAACGTTAATCAGATACCAAATTAACTCAACTATGGCAACTAACAACACTCCGAAGATTGCTCGCATGATATTTGGCATCTTCATGATTATCATTTATGTAGGGATGGGTATATTGCTTCTGGTCAACTTCTTTGCCTGGGAGAACGGCAGTTGGGAATGGCTGCGCTGGACCGGCGGCGTGCTCCTGATACTGTATGGCATATGGCGGGCCTACCGGCAGTTTGCCGGAATAGACTCGAGCCTCTGATCCCGCTCAAGTCTCCCCAGGACATATATCAACGATCCGACATGAAGACAAGGAAACTCCTAAAGGCTATGGCAGCGGCAGGCATGGCACTACTTCTGGCCACTGCACCCGGCTGCAAGAAATACAGCAAGACACCTCCCGAGGGCTCGTCGACCAACGGGATAACACGCCTTGTGTGTGATGCGACATTCGAGAACATCATGCAGCAGGAAATCGAGGTGTTTGAGTACATCTATCCTCATGCCGACGTCCTCCCGTACTATCTCGATGAGAAGGCCTGCATCGACTCGCTGCTTGAGCTGAAGGCAAACGCCGGTGTGACCACGCGTCCGCTCTCTGAGAAAGAAATCAGTTACCTCAAGTCGAAAAAGAAACGTGTCTATCAGAAGTGCGTGGCGATCGACGCCGTGGCTCTGATCGTCAACAACGACAACCCTGTCGACCGCATCGACCTGAAGGACCTGAAAGACATAATGACCGGAAAGATCCAGGACTGGGACCAGATGGGCCCCGGGCTGAAAAAACTCGGCAAGATCGACATTGTCTTCGAGCATGAAGGATCGAGTACAGTCAACTTTATGAGAGACTCGCTGATGAACGGTGCTCCTTTCGGCGACAACGTGTTTGCGCAGGGATCGAGTCAGGCCGTGTACGATGCGGTCAGGGAGCGCAAGAATGCCATAGGCGTGCTTGGCGTCAGCTGGCTGTCGGCTGATCTCGACGGCACACCCGCCGGATCGACCGAGGAGCTCGCAAAAGCGTCGGAGAAATCCGACACAACTGCCCTCGACTTCACCCCCGACATCAAGGTGCTCAAGGTGCAGCAGCCCGGCACGCCGAGCTACTGGAAACCCTACCAGCAGTATATCTACGAGGGGAAATACCCGTTGCTGCGCTCGATCTACATGATCACGACCAGCGTGCCCGGTGCTCCGGCCCACGGCTTCTACTCGTTCGTCACCGGCGTGCAGGGACAGAAACTCATGCTCATGACCGGCATACTGCCCTCGCACATACATGCCCACATGGTGAAAGTCGAGTGAGCATACAAGACGGAAATCAATAACAATCAAGAAAAAAATAAAACACTAACTTCAGTCATCCAGATGAAATTTAAGCTGCTCCTGAGCCTGCTCGCTGCAGGAACGCTGAGTGTCGCCGCTCAGCAAGGCTACAAAGACGGCGTAGAGTACTTCAGAGCCGACAAGGCCGAAGATGCGAAGATCATACTCGACCGTACGATCAACGACGCTTCGACCGACAAGGCGGAAGCTAACTACTACCTCGGCCAGATTGCCCTCTCGCAAGGCGACAATGCCGCAGCCAAGTCATACTTCGACAAAGGCATCGCTGCAAATGCTGAAAATCCGTTCAACTATGTAGGTCTCGGCGCCGTCGATCTGAAAAAGGGTGACGCCAAGAGCGCACAGGAACAATTCAAACAGGCACGCAACCTCGATAAGAAAAACGCCGTGATGCTCACCGACATCGCACGCGCCTACTACAACGCCGACCCCGTTGCCTATCAGAAAGAGATCGACAAGTTTCTCACCGACGCCAAGAAGGCCGACAAGACCTGCCCGGCTATCTACATCCTCGAGGGTGACATGCTCGCTCCCGAGAACATCGGCGATGCCGTAGGATACTACGAGATGGCGTGGAACTACGACAAGAACAACCAGTTCCCCGAGGCATACGTGAAGTATGCGCAGGTTTACTTCTCTGTTAACCCCGAGTTCGCTATCCAGCGTCTTCAGGAGCTTATCCAGAAGAACCCCAACTCGGCTCTCGCACAGCGTGAGCTCGCCGAGAAGTACTACGACAACAACCAGCTGACAATGGCTGCCCGCGAGTACGGCAAATACATCCAGAACCCCAACCACTTCCAGAAAGACGAGCAGCGTTACGTAGGTCTTCTCTATTTCGCAAAAGAGTATGATCCCTCGCTGAAGCTGGCCGGTGAGATCCTCTCGAAAGATCCGGGCAACCACTACATGGAGCGCATGGTGTTCCTCAACAAGGCCGCTCTTGAAAACTGGGCCGACGCTGCGGCTGCCGCACAGACATTCTTCGCCAACACCAACGCCAAGGAGTTCACCGCAACCGACTACACCACCTATGGCGACGTGCTGTTCCACACCGGCGACACCATCGCCGCTGTCGACAGCTACAAGAAGGCAGTGGAGCTCCACCCCGACAAGGCTGATAACGTCAAGAGTCTCTCCGAGGCCTATGCTTCGGCCAAGATGTACGACAAGTCGGCTGAGAGCTTCGAGCAGTACCTCGGCATGATCGAGCCGTCGACCAACGACAAGTTCACCCTTGGCCGCCGCTACAGCAACGCATCGGCCATGGCTACCGACTCGATCGCCAAGGCGCAGTATGCCGACAAGGCTCTCTTCTACCTCGACGAGGTGCTGAAAGTCGTGCCCGACAACTTCACTGTTGCCAACCAGAAGGCCATCACGCTCTACAACCGTAACAACCAGGAGATGAGCCAGCCGATTGTCGATGCTTTCCTCGCTGCCATCGCGATCCTCGATAAAGACCGTAAGGCCAACAAGGTCAGCCACAAGAACGACTACGTGCGTGCCTACAACCTTATCGCCAACTATTATCTCGGTGAGGGCGACAAGGAGACTGCCAAGCAGTATCTCACCCTCTTCCTTGAGGTAGATCCCGACAACCAGCCGCTCCGCGACTACGTCGAGAAAATGAAGTAAGCCGACAGTTTTTCTTACAATATAGCCGGAGATGTGCCAAAGCCCTGTTTTGACACATCTCCGCTTTTTTTACCCGATCAGATAATGAACAGAATCAGAGTCATTGTCACAGCCATAATTGCGGCTCTTGCGCTTCAGGCCGCCGACGCTGCGACGAGAGAAATCGTGTTCAGATACGGTGCGACAGATGCCGACAGCATCGTCTACCGCATTCCCGCAATCGCTTCGCTCCCCGGCGGACGGCTTGTCGCCGTGGCCGATTACCGTTACTGCGGCTATGATATAGGCAATGGACGCATCGACCTGCATCAGGCTGTTTCGGACGACGGAGGTGTGCACTGGTGTGCGCCGGCTCTCCTTGCCGACGCTTCGGGCGATCCGGTCACCCAGGGCAACGGCCTGGGCACGATAGAGGAGTCCTTGCGCAATCCCGACTGCGGCTACGGCGATCCGGCCATTGTGGCCGACCGCGAGACAGGTGAGATGCTCATGCTTGCCGTATGCGGCCGCACGCCGTTTTTCAAGGCACGCCGCGATAATCCCAATCAGGTCGCGCGCTGGCGCAGCACAGACGGCGGAAAGAGCTGGACGCGCCGCGACACGATCACCTCGGAGATCTACGGCCTGTTCGACGGCAGGAAGGGCGACGGTCTGCGCGCTCCCGGAGGCTGCATCGACGCTATGTTCTTCGGTTCGGGACGCATAATGCAGTCGCGCTATGTCAAGGCCGGCTCCAGCTACCGCATTTATTCGGCTCTCTCTGGCCGGCATGTGGCCAATGACAGCGATACCGACAGCGTCGGCACGTATATAGCCAACTGGGTACTCTACTCCGATGATCTCGGTGAAAACTGGCATGTGCTCGGCCGCGCCGACATGCCGCCGGTGCCTGTCGGGGGCGACGAGCCGAAAGTAGAGGAGCTGCCCGACGGGTCGGTGCTTCTGAGTGCGCGCTCGAGTGCCGCCTATGGCCGTAATTTCAATATTTTCCGTTATACCGATGCCTCAAAAGGTGAGGGAGCATGGGAGAGTGCGCCTGCTCTCAGCGACTTCGGCGGCGTGAATCCCAATCCGTGCAATGGCGAGATCCTCATCGTGCCGGTGAAAGACAGCAATGATCCCGGCAACGGCGATGCCTGGATAGCCCTCCAGTCGATGACGCTCTCAAAGGAGCGTGAGAATGTGGGTATAAAGTGGAAACCTCTGCTATCTCCGGCCGACTATGCCGATGCCGGGGCGATGGCGCAAGGCTGGGGCGACCTGGCGACGCAGACACTTCGGCTTACAGAGCTTCCGTCGGCCTACTCGACTATGGTGCAGATGCCCGACGGCAGTGTGGCTTTCCTCTTTGAGGAGGCAACCTACGACGGCAAGGAGTATTCGATCGTCTACGTGGCCCTCACGCTCGAGGAGATTACCGGCGGCCGATTCTCGGCACGCTGAATTTAGTGATTGTCAAAAAAATCAGGGGCGGTTCCTTTGGCAGGAGCCGCCCCTTGGTTTTATCGTCTGTCAGATATGATCAGAGGATCGACGAGAGGTTGAAGTTTGCAAACTCGAGGTCCTTTGAAGCTGTAGCCTTGAGCGACGGGTCGAGCTTGATAGCCTGACGGAGGTTGCTCTGAACCATAGCGTCGTTCTTGGTGCGTGCGCCAAGCACGGCAGCCAGATAGTAAGTGGTTGCGTCGGGAGCGAGGATGCCGCCGAGAGTCGATTTTGCCTTGGCATAGTCCTTGGTGAGGATCTGTGCGAGAGCGGCGTTGTTGCTCTTGGTGTTGCCGAACGAACGGACTGCGGCTGCGTTGTCGCCCTGAAGGAGGTATGCGGTACCCATTGCCTCGCCGAGCTCGTTGACGCCGGCAGCTGCGCCGAACTTCTGCGTTGCGGCTGCATAGTCACCTTCGGCAAGCGAGATAAGACCGAGGTTCATCTGGGGCTCGGGAGCCGACGGGTTCACGCGGGCTGCCTGTGCGAAAGATGCCTTGGCGGCCTTGGTGTTGCCGGTGTTCCACTGTACCATGCCGAGGTCGTTGACGGCGCGGTAGTCGTCGGGGTAGATAGCGGCGGCCTCGGTGTAGATCTTGATCTTCTGTGCGGGGTCGTCGGTGAGTGTGGCGCAGTAGAGAAGCTCATCGATAGTGAGCGAGCGCGGGTTGGTGGCGAATACCTGCTGGATCTCCTCGTCGCTCTTGCCGATGGTGTTGATGGTGGCGGTGATGCGCGAGTAGCGGAGCTGCGGGAGGATGTCCTCGGCGAGCTTGTCGAATACCGACGAGAGGTTGCGGATCTCACGCTCGCGCTGCTCGGGATCTTTGTACATCGAGAGCACGCTCAGTATGAGGTCTTTGTCCTGGATGTTGCTTGCTGCAACGAGCTTCTGGAAGCCTTCCCAGTCCTCGGGGGTGAACTGTGCGGTGAGTTCGCCGAACGAGATGTTGTTTTTCTTCAGCTCCTTGTTGAGGTAGGCCGAAGTGTTCTTCTCGCGGTTTTCAGCAAGACGTGTGTTCAGGTCGATGCCACCCTCGGGCGAAGCGTAGGAAGAAATGTTGATCTCCTCGATCTCCTGGTTGGCGGCGGCGTTGGCAGCGGCGATGTTCTCATGCAGACGCTTGATGTCGCCCTTGGCGATCTCGCTGTTGCGGATGTTGGCCTGGTTGACAAGGAACTTGATGTCGGCGGCATACTTCTCTTTGATGATGCGCTGGAACTTGTCGGCGGCAAGAGCGGCAGCGGCGTCCTCAGCCGATGCGAAAGCGGCGGTAGCGACAACGCCGGTGGCTACCTTGACTCTCGGGAGCACATACTGTTTCGATCCCTGGTTGACGGTGAAAGCCAGCTCCAGTTCGCTCTGTGCCATTGCGGGCTTCCATGCGAAGTTCACGGGGATGGTCACTGTGCCGCCACGGTCATAATAGATGACAGGGCTGTTGCCGCGCACCTTCTCGCCCTGGAACGAATAGGGCTGCGATGACGACTCCTCGCCATTGTAGACGAGATAGGGAGTCACTGTCACCTGGGCGTTCTTCACAAAGAACTTTGCCGGGATGTTGGCGGTGACTGTGCCGGGGACTTTCTGACCCACGAGCTCGAGAGGATTAGGGTTTACCGAGAAGTAGTCAGCACTGAACTGTCCCAGTTTTTTGCTGCATCCTGTTGCGGCCAGAAGGGTTGCGAGCGCAACGACTGGCAGAGAAATGCGATTTTTTAACATTGGATGAATGATTCCTTTAAAGGATTTTCCCTCACACCGGCCGCCTGATGGCACCGGTGTGAGAGATGGGGTTATAGGTTGAAGTTATTTTTTCTCATTGGCGACCTTCTCGAGTACACGGCGGAGGTGTTTCCAGAAGCGGTCGACTGCGGGTATATACATGCGTTCGCTCGGAGAATGCACGCCACGCAGGGTGGGGCCGAACGAAACCATGTCGAGCTCGGGCATCACGCTCTTGAAGAGTCCGCACTCCAGACCGGCGTGGATGGCCTTGATGGCGGGCTTGACGTCGAAAAGCTCCTCGTAGGCGTCGGAGGTGATCTTCATTATCGGCGACTCGAGGTTGGGCTGCCAGCCGGGATAGCCCTCGCCATGCTCCACGACGGCGCCGGCGAGCTTGAAGTGAGCCTCCACCTGGTTGGCGATGTCATATTTGCGCGACTCCACCGAGCTGCGCTGCGAGGTGGTGACCACAATCTTGTTGTCGGGACGCATCTTCACCGACGCGAGGTTGGTCGAGGTCTCCACGAGTCCCTCGAGATCGCGGCTCATCGACACTACTCCGTGAGGTGCCGAGTATATGGCACTGATGACGTTCGACGAAGTGGTGGAGTCCACGCAGAAGTCGGGAGCGTCGACCGATGTCAGCTCAAGCTTCAGGGTGTTTTCAAGACCCTTGTATTCGTTCTCGATGTCGGCCACATAGTTGTTGAATGCGATGCGCACATCCTCTTTGCGCGATGTGTGCACGCCTATCACGGCATGAGCGGCGCGGGGTATGGCGTTGCGCAGATTTCCGCCGTCGATCTCTGCCAGAGCCACCTCATGTGTCTTGCCGAGGTTCCAGAGGAAGCGTGCGAGCACCTTGTTGGCATTGGCGTGGCCGAGGTGTATGTCGCCGCCCGAGTGTCCGCCGAGGCCGCCCGACACCTCTACCTTGAAATAGTGGAAGTCGGCCGGAGCTACCGAGCGGTTGTAGTTGAATGTGCACACGGTGTCGATGCCGCCTGCGCATCCCACAAATATCTCTGCGTCGTCCTCCGAGTCGAGGTTCAGCAGTATCTTGCCCGATATCATGTCTTTGCCGAGGTTGAAGGCGCCGGTCATGCCTGTCTCCTCGTCGACGGTCACGAGCACCTCGAGCGGGCCGTGCACGAGAGTCGGGTCGGTGACGGCGGCAAGCGACGCTGCCACGCCTATGCCGTTGTCGGCGCCGAGAGTGGTTCCGTCGGCCTTTACCCAGTCGCCGTCTACGATCGTCTTGATCGGGCTGTTGTCGAAATCAAATCCCTTGTCGTTGCTCTCGCACACCATGTCCATGTGCCCCTGCATGATTACGGTGGGGGCGTCCTCGTGGCCCGGTGTGGCGGGCTTGGTGATGACTACATTGCCGATAGCGTCAACCTTGTAGTCGAGATTGTGCGCCTTGGCGAAGTCGACGAGATACTGACGTATTTTCTCCTCTTTTTTAGAAGGGCGGGGCACCTTCGTGATCTCATCGAAGATCTTGAAGACGGCCTGCGGCTGAAGGTCTTTTACTTCCATGACAGGGATATGATTTAGTAGGTTTTTTGTTTCCGGTTAATTTTGTTTCAGCAGTGTTATATTAAGTTAAAACCCCTGCGTTCACGCACACTAAGTTACAAAATAAAAAGGCATCACTGCAAGAAATATATGTATCTTTCTTATATTTGCAACACAAAAATCGGCGCATAGGCCATGAAAACTCTGCTTTTCACAATTATTCTGCTTGTTTTCGCCCTGATAATGCTGGGCGTGAAAGTGCTTTTTGTGAAAGGAGGGAAGTTTCCATCGCATCACGGGCATCATCATTCCCGCGACTGACGGCGCCGGTTGCAGATCATACAAGAATAACAAATCAACCACTGAATACATTACATGAAGAAAACAGCACTCGGCGCCGCCGGCCTTTTTATGCTTTGCGCGGTCGCATCTTGTTCTGACAGCGCGAAGACAACAGCTACACCCGAGGCTCCGGCAGCCACGACTGAAACCGCAGGTGACTCATTTGCATCCTCCACCAATATACGATATATCGACCTTGACACAATCATGGAGTATTACCATCTTGCCAAGGACGTACAGGAGTTCACGATACGCACCTACAGCGATCTCGAGCAGGCACAGCGCACCGAAGCCAACAAGATACAGAAAGAAGGCCAGCGCATCGAGGACAAGGCACGCAGCAACGGATATCTCTCGCAGTCGACATATGAAGCCGACGTGCAGGGATTCAACAAGATGCAGGCCGACGCACAGAACGCTCTCGCCGCACGCCAGCGCAAGGCCGAGCAGGATCTTCTCGTGCAGAACCAGATGCTGAACGATTCAATCCAGAACTTCATCGCCGACTACAACAAGAGCCACCACTACGATGCCATCCTCTTCAAGGCGGCAGGAGTCTACTTCAACCCCGCGCTCGACATCACCAAAGAAGTCGTCGAGGGTCTGAACTCACGCTACAACATCGTGAAGTAAAAGCAGCACAGACGATAAAAAATATGAGCGAGACCGCAACCGCGGCCTCGCTCATATTTTTTAAGGGCTATTGTAAGAAGGCTTGCACGCCTCCTCCCCATCTCTTATGCCGGTGTTCCTGTTTCGGGCGATGGCTTGCGACGACGTTTCCAGAACGGGACGCGCTTCTTCTTTGCCGGAGCTACGCCTTCTGTGGCTGGAGCAGCCGACGCAGCCGACGCAGCCGGCGACGACGGTGGCGTGGCGGCGGTAGCCTCCGGCGCTTTGTCGGCCGGCCTGGCCTCGTGTGGCTTTTCTGCAGCAGGTCTGCGGCCTCCGCGTCCCGAAGGCTTGCGGCGTCCGCCGTTTCTTTTGGCCTGACGTGATGCCGTAGGCTCTTTGTCTTCTGAATTGCTGCCGTTGCCCTCTCCGCCCACACGGGCTACACGCTTGCCGAGAAACTTCTCGATGCGTGCAAAACGGCCGCGGTCGCGCTCGCTGACAAATGTGACCGCGATGCCCGACTCGCCGGCGCGGGCCGTGCGGCCGATGCGGTGCACATAATCCTCAGGCTCGGCCGGGACATCGTAGTTGACCACCATGGTGATGTCATCGATATCGATGCCTCGCGCCATTATGTCGGTGGCGACGAGTATGTCGGTGTGTCCGGCCTTAAATCCTCTTATCACCTCCTCGCGCTTGCTCTGCTCGAGATCGCTGTGCATCTCGTCGGCCTTGAACCCCTCTTTTTTCAGTATCTTGCGCAGATCCTTCACGCCGAGTTTCGACCCTGCGAAAACGATCACGCGCTTCCGGCCGCCATCTTCTTTGAGCAGCCCCTCGAGTATCGCGGCCTTCTCGCCTGCGCCGCAGAATATGGCGCGCTGGTCGATCTTGTCGGCCGGACGCGACACGGCTATCTTCACCTGTACCGGGTTGTGGAGTATCGATCCGGCCAGCTTGACGATGCGTTCGGGCATCGTGGCGGAGAAAAGCAGCGTCTGTCGCTCTGACGGCAGACGCGAGGCGATGTGCATTATGTCGTCGTAAAATCCCATGTCGAGCATCCGGTCGGCCTCGTCGAGTATGAGATAGCCGAGTTTCGAGAAGTCGACGTAGCCCATGTTTATGTGGGCCATGAGTCGTCCGGGAGTAGCCACGACAATGTCGGCGCCCTCTTTGAGGCCGCGCTGCTGCTGCGCGTATGCCGGGCCGTCGGTGCTGCCGTATATGGCTATGTTGCTGACGTTGAGATAGTATGAGAAACCTTCAAGCTGATGGTCGATCTGCATGGCCAGCTCGCGTGTCGGCGTGAGCACGAGGCACTTTATGCCCGGTGTCCCGGCGGTGCCGTCATCCTGCATGCGCTGTATGACGGGAAGGAGAAATGCGGCGGTCTTGCCTGTGCCGGTCTGTGCGACGGCTATGAGGTCGTTGCCGTCAAGTATCTCGGGTATGGCTTTTTCCTGTACGGGAGTGCATTCTCCGAAATTCATGGCGTCGAGGGCGTCAAGCACCTCGTCGCTGAAGTCAAGATCTTCAAATCGCATGATCTGTCACAAAATAGTTATATATGGGGCGCATCTCATATCGAGACCTCGCCCCGGCGCAATGCCTCGGCATAAGCGTCGATGCGCATCAGTTCGGCGGGTATGTCGATCGACTGCGGGCAATGCTTGATACACTCCTTGCAGTCGGTGCAGCGGGCTGCCTGACGCAGTTTGGGCACCTTGCGGTCCATGCCGACAAGAAACTCGCGGCGGGCGCGGGCATAGTTGCTGTCGGTCTTCGACGTGACGATATCGCCCTGGTTCACCATCTTGTTGTAGTGCAGCAGTATGCCAGGTATGTCGAGTCCGTGGGGACACGGCATGCAGTATTTGCAGTCGTTGCACTGCACGAGCGGATACGAGAGCATCATCGCGGCCACTTTCTGCAGCATGGCGTCTTCCTCGGCGCTGATCGGCACAAGAGGGGAGTAGGTGGCCACATTCTCGCGCAGATGGTTCATGTAGGTCATGCCCGAGAGCACCGTGAGGATTCCCTCGGGGGTGCCGGCGTAGCGGAATGCCCATGAGGCGATACTGTCGTCGGGGCGTGCCTGTTTCATCACCGAGGTCAGATTTTCGGGCATCGACGAGAGGCGGCCGCCGAGAAGCGGCTCCATGATCACGGCCGGTATGCCGCGCTTCGAGAGCTCGTTGTAGAGATACTCGCCGTTGGTGTTCAGCGCATTGATCTCTTTGGCATGCAGCCAGTCAACATAGTTCATCTGTATCTGCACGAAGTCCCAGCGCACGCGTCCTTCGTCATGCCATTTCAGCATTGTGTCAAATACATTGACATCGCCGTGATATGAGAATCCGAGATTGCGTATCTTCCCTTTCTCGCGCTCTTCGATCAGGAAATCGAGCATCCCGTTGTCCATATACCGACTGTTGAAGTTGTCCATGCCTCCCTGACCTATGGCATGCAGCAGCAGATAGTCGATATAGTCGGTCTGAAGATACTTGAATGAGTTTTCATACATCTCCATCGACTTTTCGCGCGGCCAGGTCTGCGGAGCGAAATTGGAGAGCTTCGTGGCGATGAAGTAGCTGTCGCGCGGGTGCCGTGCGAGAGCGATGCCTGTGGCCTGTTCGCTGAATCCGCGGCAGTAGGCGGGCGACGTGTCGAAATAGTTGACGCCGTGGGCCAGAGCGTAGTCCACGAGTTCGTTTATCTTCTCCTGGTCGAGCACACCGTCTGAGTCGGGCAGTGTCGGCCAGCGCATGCAGCCGTAGCCGAGTATCGATACTTTGTCGCCTGTGCTGGGGTTGGTGCGGTAAGTCATTTCACCGCCACCAACGGCTGCCGCCGAGTGGTCGGACTCTTTCGGGGACGAACAGCCGGCGATGAGCGGGCTCACGCCGCCGGCCATCGTTGCGGCACCGCCGAGGGCA
The DNA here is from genome assembly GCA_964389525.1 of uncultured Muribaculaceae bacterium. GTDB lineage: Bacteria > Bacteroidota > Bacteroidia > Bacteroidales > Muribaculaceae > JAFLTL01. The sequence goes on from CAYMEX010000001.1 coordinate 60,143, forward strand.
ATGCTTTTCAGCACCGCACGCCGCTTTGGATCATATTTAAATTTATTGATGCTCATAATGCTGTCAGCCTATTGTAGTGTGAACATCGCGTCCGTCGACGCGGATAGCACTCTCGGGCGAGACCGGACAAAGGTTCTCGCATGCGCCGCAGCCCAGACAGCGGCTTTCGTCGACCACTGGCCGGCGGCGCGGATTCTTGCTCTTGTCGTTGGGGTCGAGAGGCATCATCGTTATGGCTCCCGACGGGCAGTGACGGGCGCAGACACCGCATGCGGCCTCGCCTTTCGCGGCAAGGCAGGAGTGAATATAGGTGTAGGCGCGGCCGATGGAGATGTCTGATTTCTCTGCCACTGTGATCGGGTGGATCGCGTCGGCGGGGCACACCTCGGAGCAGCGCACGCACTCCGGGCGGCAGTAGCCGAGGTCATAGTCCATCATCGGCATCATGAACGTGTCGAGCGACATTGAGGGCTTGAGCACCTCGTTGGGGCATGCCGACACGCAGAGCTGACAGGCGATGCAGTGGGTCGAAAAATTCTTCCAGCTGATAGCTCCCGGAGGCGCTAAAGGCTGCTCGGGGGCCGGGTTGTGCTTGGGAGTGATGTCGGCATAGCCGCCGTCGGTGGTCTTCTCCATGCGCGGTTTTATCGAGTCGGTGAGCTCGTCGGCCGCTTTTGCTACCGAAGCGGTGGCTATTGCAGCGATACCGGTCATAAATCCGCGGCGCGAGGCGTCGCACGATCCGTCGGCCGGCTTGGCCGATGCAAGCGACGGTGTCGTCTTGCGGCGACGCAGACCGTAGGTCATGCCTCCGTTGGTGCACGACTCGGTGCAGTTGAGACACACGACGCAGCGCGAGTAATCGACCGTGTGGTTTTTGGCGTCGATACACTTCGCCTTGCAGTTGCGCTCGCACTTGCGGCAGCCTGTGCAGATGCTCTCGTCGAAGCGCACGCCAAAGATCGAGAAACGCGACACGGCACCGAGCAGAGTGCCTACCGGGCAGATCGTGTTGCACCATGCGCGGCCCGAGAAAAATGCCGTGGCACCGACGATGATAAACGATATGATGGCGATCCACATCACACCGTCGCCACCGACGACGCTGGTGACGCGCCAGAAGAGCGTGCTGTCGTTGGCCTCGGCGATGCCGGCGAGCACATTGTTGCCCGCCTCATATGCGGGCTTGACTATGTCGGCGGCGATGCGGCCATACATGCTGTAGGGCTCGATGAGCGACATCCATATGCGCGCGCCGGCCCAGAACGCACCGGCTGTCATGCCGACCGCGAATATGGCGAATACCGTCCACCTTACGGCGCGTTTCTCCTTCACGTAAGAGAAACGGAATCTGCGCAGAGCCTTCTTGACCCTGAGCGAGCCCAGACGGTTGAAAATGTCCTGCATCACACCGAGAGGGCATATGACCGAGCAGTATATGCGTCCGAAAACAAACGTGAGCAGGATAAGCAACGCAACTATCAGAATATTAAGGCCAAGCAAAGAGTCAAGACCCATGACCGACGGCCAGAACTGTATCTTCGGCATCCAGCCGGTCAGACCTATGGCCGTACCGGTGAAGTCGACAAACAATGCCGTTATGCCTACGATAAACAAGACCGCAAGCACGACTCTCAGTTTTTTCAACATTGCGAAATGTGTATGAACGAACGAATTGATTACTTGTTCTGCAAATATATGTATAATTTAGGAACCTTTGACCAACTAAGGGGAACAGACGCACTGTTAAAAACACCAAAAATACATTAGTTTTGCAGGATAATTCAGATAAGACTTACTTCAGGATGAAAAAATATAAAGCCGCGCTCTTTGATCTTGACGGCGTTCTCATAGATACTGAAGGGATTTACACCCGATTCTGGGATGATATAGCCTTGCAGTACGGCAAAAGCCCGACGCTCGCTCACGACATAAAGGGCACAACACTTACCGACATACTCGCAACGCATTTTCCCGACCCCGAAACTCAGAAAAAACTCGTCGCACAGATCTGCGACTTCGAGGCCAACATGCAGTACCGTCTTTTTCCGGGAGTGGCTGACTTCCTGTCAGAACTCAGGAAACGCGGCGTCCTGTGCGCGATAGTGACCTCGAGCGACCGCAAGAAAATGGCCTCGCTTGCCATCCAGCAGCCCGCGCTTGCCGCCGGCATGGACACGGTTGTCATTGCCGACGACGTGCAGAGGTCGAAGCCCGATCCGCAAGGCTACCTCCTCGCCGCCAAGCGACTTGGCGTCGCCCCTGACAATTGTGTGGTCTTCGAGGACTCGCTTCAGGGGCTCGAGGCCGGACGCAGGTCGGGAGCAAAAGTCGTGGCGCTTGCCACGACCAACCCGTTTGACCGTGTGGCTCCTCTTGCCGACGTCACAGTGTCGTCGTTCGCTGAGCTTGATGCCGACGCGATAGGTTTTTAATCAATGTAATAGCAATATGATTTCAAGATCGTTACTCTCGATAATATTCTCTGTTGCTGTGTCGGTGGCCGCCATGGCCCAGCAGCAGCTGAAATACAGCAATTTCGACCAGTGGGTCGTGCGTGAGATACCTGAGTCGGGCATTATCGGCGGAAACACCAAGGTGCTCTATGAGATCGGTCCCAACGACACGATCAGAGGAGCCAAAGCCTACACCTCGACAGCCTCTCCATGGGCCACATCCAACGTCTATGCCCGCGTGATGGGCGTGAACAAGGGAAGCGTAGCCGTCTATCCCGACAGGCACGGATCGGGACGCTGCGTCAAACTCACCACCAAGCTCGATTCAGTCAAGGCGTTGCGTCTTGTCAACATCGAGGTGCTCGTGGGCGGATCGATGTTTCTCGGCAAGATGATGGAGCCGGTGAAATCGACTTCCGACCCCTACAGCAAGATGGAGATGGGCGTGCCGTTCACCGGACGCCCCAAAGCCATGAAATTCGATTACAGGCTGTATATGCCCGCCGTCGACCACCGCATCATCTGCACCGGGTTCAGCAAGAAAAAAGAAATTGCCGGCCGCGACAGCTCCGAGGTGTTCATCATGCTTCAGCGCCGCTGGGAGGAAGACGGGAAGATCTACGCCAAGCGGGTCGGCACAGGCCGCGAGCGTTTCTACAAGAACACCGACGGCTGGGTCGAGGGCCACACCCTCGACGTGAACTACGGCGACATAACGAAAAAAGCGTTCTACAAACCGTGGATGGGGCTTATACCTGAGGAGAAAAGCTATTACGCTCTTAATAGCAAAGGAAAGATGGTGCCCGTGCACGAAGTAGGGTGGGACTCACCCGACGCCCGTCCGACCCACATCCTCATCATGGCCTCGGCCGCATGCGGCACCGCCTACGTAGGCACCCCCGGCCAGACCCTCTGGATCGACAACATCGAGCTTGTATACTGAAAAGACGCCTGCCGTCGTTAAAACCCACACGATCTGCCCCACACCACCGCGCTTACCGCGATGGTGTGGGGTATGATCGTTTCATAGACCACGGCCTCGCAGAGTTCGTTTATCCGGTAGCTCCGACCCCGCGTCTCCCTGTCAGGGCATCGCAGATGCCGCAACCCGGCGTAGCCGGAGTTTAACCCCATCCTGTGAGCACAGCGAACAGGGTGGGGATCCGTCATCCCTTGCCAACCAGTCTCGCAGAGACTGAACAGATCCCTCATTTCATTAACGTTGGGCACTTGCGAGCCCCGACATAATGCCTGAAAGACATTTCAAAAAAAGTAGCCGGGTACACCGTCAGGTGTGCCCGGTAAAAAAGCGCTCATAAAGCGTGTCTGAAAGACACCTTGTTACACATGTCATATATGGGCGCGCTGTCGCGTGCGCAGCCCGTGAAACGGGCGTAACATGTGCGAGCACCGGGTGAGTGGAACGAACCCGGTGAAATGCGGACTCCCTCACAGAGCTGCAGCGCAGCGACACATGTTCGCGCTTTTTGTTTCGCCGCTCCCGTCGATCATCACCACGTCGGGGGGCGATTGCCTCCGGCACTTTCATTCATAGTCCGGCTTCCGCCGTCATTCCTCCACGGCGAGCGGCAGACGGTTCATCTCCTCGATATAATCGAGGATCTCCGTTTTGCCACGGCGGTCGACGCTCGACGTGCGGAACACCGGCGGCAGTTCCTCCCACATCTCGAGCAGCGTGGCCAGATACACCTCCACCGACTTTTTTGCCGCGGTGGACGACATCTTGTCGAGCTTGGTGAACACGATGCTGAAAGGCACGCCGTTCTCGCCCAGCCACTCCATGAACTCCATGTCGATGCGCTGTGGCTTGTGGCGTCCGTCGATGAGCAGAAACAGGTTGGTCATCTGTGCGCGGCCGAGTATATACTCCTTTATCATCTTCTCGAACGCCACGCGGTCGCTCTTGCTGCGCTCGGCATAGCCGTAGCCGGGCAGATCCACGAGATACCACTCGTCGTTGACGAGGAAATAGTTGATCTGTGCCGTCTTGCCCGGTTTCGACGACGTTTTGGCCAGATCGCTCCGACCTGTGAGCATGTTGATAAGCGACGACTTGCCTACATTGCTTCGCCCGATAAACGCATATTCGTGGCGCATCTCACCGGCCGGACACTTCTGCAGGTCGGGGCTCGAGGTGATGAAGCGCGCTGTATTCACTATCATATATATAATTTTGTAGGGACGTGCGACAGTACGCCCGGATTGTATGATTATGAGTCTGCATGGGCGTCCGAAAATCCCCTGACCCTGTAGGGACGCACGGCCCGTGCGTCCGCCACCACGCACACTGATTTTTAAACAAACACAGACGGCAAAAGTGTCGGGTCATATATGCTCCCGGCCCCTTTGCCGTCCTTATTTTCTTATCGGCCTGACGCCGTCATGCCAGCTTGTGGATGACAAGACCCGAGCGCAGCTTGGGCTCGAACCATGTGGTCTTGGGTGGCATGATGTTGCCCGTGTCAGCGATCGTCATGAGCTGATCCATAGTCACAGGGTACAGCGCGAGCGCCACGGCCATCTCGCCGCTGTCGACGCGACGTTTCAGTTCGCCGAGGCCGCGTATGCCGCCGACAAAATCGATGCGCTTGTCGCTGCGCAGATCGGTGATGCCGAGTATGTCGCGGAGAATCAGGTCGCTCGACACGGTCACGTCGAGCACACCGATCGGATCCTGGTCGTTGTATGTCCCGGCCTTGGCCGTGAGCGAGTACCAGCGGCCGCCGAGATACATCGAGAAATTATGAAGCGCGCAGGGGCGGTACACGTCGGTGCCCTTGTCCTCGACGTCGAAATTCTCGGCGAGGCGCGTCAGAAACTTCTCGGCCGACAGACCGTTGAGATCGCGCACCACGCGGTTGTAGTCGATGATCTTGAGGTGAGAGGCCGGGAAAGCCACGGCGAGAAAATAGTTGTACTCCTCGTCGCCGCGGTGTGCCGGATTGTTCTGGGCTTTCTCATGCCCCACGAGAGCGGCCGCCGCGGTGCGGTGATGGCCGTCGGCTATGTAGAGCGAAGGCATCTTGGCGAACTCGCGCGTGATGGTGTCCGTCAGCTCGCTGTCGTCGATCACCCAGAAGTGGTGCCCGAAACCGTCGGGTGCGGTGAAATCATATTCAGGCTCTGCGGCCGTCACTGTGTCGATCACTCTCTGCAGCTCCGGGTTGTCGGGAAAAGCGAAGAACACCGGCTCGATGTTGGCGTTGTTGACGCGCACGTGCTTCATGCGGTCCTCCTCCTTGTCGCGGCGGGTGAGTTCATGCTTCTTGATGCGCTCCTCCATGTAGTCGGCCACGTTGGCGGCGATCACGATGCCATATTGCGTGCGCCCCTCCATCGTCTGCGCGTAGATGTAGTAGTGCTCCTTCTCGTCCTGCACGAGCCAGCCATTGTCCTGAAACGCCTGGAAATTTTCTGCGGCCTTCACGTAGACCTTGGGGTCGTGCTCGTCGGTGCCCGGCTCGAAATCGATCTCGGGCTTGATTATATGATAGAGCGATTTGGGGTTACCCTCAGCCTCCTTGCGGGCCTCCTCTGAGTTCAGCACGTCGTAGGGGCGCGATGCGACCTCGGTCACCATACCTTTGGGCGGCCTCACTCCTCTGAAAGGTTTTACTTTAGCCATGGCGTATTCGTTTAGAAAAGAGATTTATGTTTTTATGGTATTGATGCGCGTACACGCGCGACAGGCGCGGGGCTGTGTCAGGGCGGTCTCTGACCGGACGGCACAGCCTCCGCCACGCTTATGCGAGTTCTATCGTCTGGCTGCGGTCGGGGCCTACCGACACGATCACCACGGGCACACCGAGCTGTTTCTCGATAAACGCCACATAGTCTTTGAACGTCTGAGGCAGATCCTCGGGCTTCGTGGCCTTTGTAAGATCTGTCTTCCAGCCGGGCAGAGCGGTGTAGACGGGCTTCACGCGCTCAGGGTCGTCGATGCTGTAGGGGAAGCGGTCGGTGACTTTGCCGTCGATCTCATAGGCCGTGCATGCCTTGATCTCGTCGAAGCCGTCGAGCACGTCGCTCTTCATCATTATAAGTTTGGTCACGCCGTTTATCATCACGGCATAGCGCAGAGCCACGAGGTCGACCCAGCCGCAGCGGCGTTCGCGACCCGTCACGGCGCCATATTCATGCCCTATGTCGCGTATCTTCTTGCCCGTCTCGTCAAACAGCTCGGTCGGGAACGGTCCGGCACCCACACGCGTGCAGTATGCCTTGAAGATGCCGTAGACATCGCCGATCTTGTTGGGAGCCACGCCGAGACCCGTACATGCGCCGGCGGCGATGGTGTTCGACGAGGTCACAAACGGGTAGCTGCCGAAGTCGACGTCGAGCATCGTGCCCTGGGCGCCCTCGCAGAGCACCTTTTTACCCTCGTTGATAAGATCGTTGACAAGAAATTCGCTGTCGACGATCTCATAGGTTTGCAGATACTTCACGGCGTCGAGCCATTCGGCCTCGAGAGCGGGGAGCGACGATGTGTCCCACCCCATCATGCCGAGCTGGGCGAGATGACGGTCGCGTGCGGCGGCATACTTCTCCTCGAAATTCTCGAGAGTGTCGCCCAGGCGCAGGCCGTTGCGGCTCGTCTTGTCGGTATATGTCGGGCCGATGCCCTTGCCGGTCGTGCCGATCTTGCTTTTGCCCTTGGCGTTCTCGTTGGCGGCGTCGAGCAGGCGGTGGGTCGGCATGATCAGATGTGCCTTGCGAGAGAGGCGAAGCACCTTGCGCAGGTCGACTCCGCTCTTGGCAAGCTCCTCGGCCTCGTTCCTGAAGAGGATCGGATCGAGCACAACTCCGTTGCCGATTATATTGATCTGGCCGTGCTGAAACACGCCCGACGGTATCGAGCGGAGCACGTATTTCTTTCCGTCAAACTCAAGTGTGTGTCCGGCGTTGGGGCCTCCCTGAAAGCGGGCGACAGCGTCGTAGCGTGGCGTAAGCACGTCCACGACCTTTCCCTTTCCCTCATCGCCCCATTGCAAGCCGAGAAGTATGTCGATTTTGCTCATTTCTTTTTAGATGTCTGGAGTTTTGTTTCCAATTTTCGCCTGCATGACATGCAGAGTCCGTAGATATTAACCGAGCATGAAGTCGGGTGAAAGCTTTTGTATCGCTTGGCAAGGAGAGGAGCGATCATAGCCCGGTCGGTCGATGGCTTGACGCGGCCGCAGGCCGTGCACTCCATGTAGATTTTAACCTGAAAGCCGCGGGTCTGACGCCTGTCTGACCCGGTGGCGTTGAGTGTGTAAACCAGATGCCGGTTGCGGCTTCCGGCAGGAGCGACGATACCCGCCTCGACAAGAAGCCTGATGGTGTTGACGACCGTGCCGCGCGAAATGATTGTGGCCGGAGAAATGCCGCGGATCATCTCATGGACCATATCCACCGAGAAGAGTCCGGGGCATTTCTCTATAGCCTCAAGCACCACATACCGCTCGGGAGTCGACCTCATTCCGCGCGAGACGATGAACTCACGCAGCCGGGCGGCAGGTGATTCGATCTTCACTTTATGAGATACTGCGACGATATCGACTCATTCTCGTGCACGCGGCGGATAGTGTCGGCAAAAAGGCGGGCAACCGACAGGATAGTCACCTTCGGGCAATGCTTTGTGTAAGGTATGCTGTTGGTGAAGATCATCTCGCAGAGCGAGCTGTTGGTGACGCGCTCCGTGGCCGGATCGCTCATTATGGCGTGCGAGCAGAGAGCTCTCACAGTCTTGGCGCCGTGGCTCATCATCAGGTCGGCGGCCTTGGTGATGGTGCCGGCGGTGTCAGCCATGTCGTCGACGAGGATCACATTCTTGTCCTTGACGTCGCCGATGACGGTCATTGTGGCCACGACATTGGCCTTGGCGCGCTGCTTGTGGCAGAGCACGAGCGGCAGATTCAGATATTTCGCGTAGTTGTTGGCGCGTTTCGCACCACCAACGTCAGGCGTGGCGATCACCATGTCCTCGAGGCCGAGCGACTGGATGTAGGGGATGAACACCGACGAGGCGTAGAGGTGGTCTACGGGGATGTCGAAGAAACCCTGGATCTGGTCGGCATGCAGATCCATCGTGATCACGCGGTCGACACCGGCGGCACTGAGCATGTCGGCGACAAGCTTGGCGGCGATCGACACACGCGGCTTGTCCTTGCGGTCCTGACGGGCCCAACCGAAATACGGAACAACTGCGACGATCGACTTAGCCGAGGCGCGCTTGGCGGCGTCAATCATAAGAAGAAGCTCCATCAGATTGTCACTGTTGGGGAAAGTCGACTGCACGAGATAGACCTCGCAGCCACGTATCGACTCTTCAAACGAGACCTCAAACTCGCCGTCGGCAAAGTGCTGGATGTTCATTTTGCCCAGCTCGACGCCGAGGTCTTTACAGATTTCCTCTGCGAGATAGTGCGAGCGTGTGCCCGAAAACACTTTCAAAGGAGGTAATGGCGACATGTGATATGTTGTTTAGTTATTCTTTTTATTACGTTTCGTTGTCTCTCTTTTTCTCGTTCTGATGGATGACTTTGCTGGCGCGGGCTTTGTCGTGTCGGGCTGTTGTCCCAGCTTCCACACGACAGCGCCGTGAGCCGCCACCTTCGTTGCGAACGGCGTCTCATGGTCAACGGTGCGCCGCTCGGTCTCCGAGCCCTCAAGCAGCTCGGTGGCGTCAGTCTCACCCTCGGCCACGCCGAGCACCTCGAAAGCGTGACGCGGCAAATCTACAGCCACCTCGCATTCCTGATCTGCGAAATTGGCCACAACGAGGATAGCCTCCCCGCCGGCCGCACGCATGAACGCATACTGGCGGTGCGGGTCGAGATTCTGATAGTTGACATACATCAGATCGAAAAATCCTCCTTCCCTGATGGCCTTCTCGCTGTTGCAGAGAGTGAGCACGCGACGGTAGAGCCCGCGCAGCGTGCGTTGCCACGGCTCGAGCTTCTCCTCCGAGCATCGCCCCTCGTCGAGCCAGCGGCGAAGCGTCGGTATGCTCCAGAAGTCAAATATCGTGGTGCGGCCGTCGCGGCCGCTGAATCCTTCGGCATCCTCCCCCTTCTCGCCGAGCTCCTGCCCGGCGTATATCATCATCGGCCCGGTGCCGAGCATAGCCGACACCACAAGCGACGGAGTCACCTGCATGGCGTCGCCCGCATACTGCTCCGATGCGAAACGCTGCTCGTCGTGGTTCTCGAGGAAATTGAGCAGATGCGCCCCGAGTCCGTCGACACGCTGCCAGCACGAAGTGAGCTGAGCCGCCGACACGTTGGAGCACTGTATCGCCCTCAGCGTGTCATAGAGGTTCACTTTGTCGTAGAGATAGTCAAATCCGGCACGGTAGATAAACTCGCGGTAGAGACCCGTGTCATAGATCTCGGCGATGAATATCACGTCAGGGTAGCACTCCTTCACCACCGGTATGGCCCATTCCCAGAACTCCACAGGCACCATGAAGGCCATGTCGCAGCGAAATCCGTCGATACCCTTCGACGCCCAGTAGCGGAGTATATGCAGCATCTTCAGCCACACCTGAGGGATAGGGGAGAAGTGCCGCGATCCGTCGCCGTAGTCGATGCCATAGTTGAGCTTCACGGTCTCATACCAGTCGTTGGCCGAAGGGAAAGCCGTGAAACAGTCGTTGCCCGACGCCTTGGCCGGGAACTCCACATATGCGTCATCACCCTCGCCGAGCGATATCGACGGCGAGAACTGCTGGCGGGGAAGATAGTAGAAATCGTTGTTGGGAGAGAAAAACATTCCCGGATAGTCCGATTCACCGAAATCCTCGATGCCGGTAGGCTTGGCGTCGCTGTGATAGCGCCGTGCCACGTGGTTGGGCACAAAATCCATTATCACCTTCATCCCGGCGTCATGCGTGCGGGCTACAAGTGCCTCAAACTCATCCATGCGATGCTCCACATCCACCGCTATGTCGGGATCGATGTCATAGTAGTCGGAAATCGCATAGGGGCTTCCCGCACGTCCTTTCACCACATGGGGGTTGTCGCGCTCGATGCCGTAGGCCGTGTAGTCCACGTCGTGGGCGTGCTCTATGACGCCGGTATACCACACGTGCGTCACGCCGAGCTCCTTTATGCCATCGAGCACACGGGGCGTGATATCATTCATCTTGCCGGAGCCGTTGCGCTCGATAGTGCCCCACGGCACACACCGCGGGTTGTAGTTCGTGAAAAGCCTCGGAAGAAGCTGATATATGATCGGTTTCTCTCTCATTGTCACTTGCTCTCCTGACGACACTCGGCAAACGCACTGCGTCCGGCCGAATATCCGGTCAGATAGACACTGTGTATATTGGATAGATCAAATACTCGGTAATGGGCCAGCATCTCCACTGTCACGACCTTGTCGCACAGAGGCTCGTCGAGCCTGACGTTAGACTTGGCCAGAAGGTTGTAGCTGCGCATGGCCACCTCGGTAAGCGTCGGGTGAAAGTCCTCCTCGCTTCTGACGCAGGGACTCACATTGATGCCGACCACCTCATCGCAGCAGTCGCGCAAAAGCCATGCCGGGAGATTGCGCGAAACGCCTCCGTCGACATAATACCTTCCGCCGATCACTACGGGGCGAAACAGCACAGGGATGCTGCACGATGCTGTCACGACCTGACCGATATCGCCGTGGTCGAGGCACACAGCCTCACCCGACACGATGTCGGTGACTCCGATCTTAACAGGTATCGGCAGATCCTCGATCCGCCGGTAGGGAGCCACCATCTTCTTGATTATGCGGCCGAAAGGCTCGAGGCTGAAGATGCCGCCGCGCCTGTCGCGGAGGGCAAGCGACGTCATTGTCGAGAACTTGTAGCCGTCAAACCGCTTGTGTATCTCGTCGGAAGCGATACCCGACGCCAGCATGACGGCAGCGACGGCACCGGCACTCACGCCGGCTATGACATCGGGGCGACGCCCGCTCTCCTCCATGGCCTTCAAAACCCCGCCGTGTGCGAAACCACGGGCGCCGCCCCCGCTGAGGGCGACTCCCAGTCTATACCGGGGAGTTTCGTTGTCAGAAGTCGGTCGAGTCATAATATTGATTACTGACTGAGGGCAAAATTACAAATATTACCGTAAATTCGCACAATGAAACGAATATTAATAACACTCTGCCTCATCTTATTTTTGACTGCGGTGGCCCGGAGCGTGCCGTCCGACAGCGTGCCGTCGGCGCCTGCGGTCGGGAGCGTGTCGCTGCTCACATGCTATCCGGGCGACGAAGTCTACGAACTCGAGGGGCACACGGCCCTGCGCATTGTCTTTGCCGACGGCAGAGACATGACTGTCAACTGGGGGCTCTTCGATTTCAACTCGCCCAACTTCCTCTACAGGTTTGTGAAAGGGGAGACCGACTATCGCATGGGAGCCATCCCCACACGCTTCTTTCTCAGACAGTATGCCCGCGAGGGGAGGCGTGTCGATCAGACGCCTCTCGACCTGACACCCGACGAGCGCTCACGCCTCGTTTGGCTCATCGACAGCACCCTTGAGATCGGTTCGCCCGTCTATCGCTACAACTATGTGCTCGACAACTGCGCCACGCGCCCTGTCGCGTATATCGAGAACGCTATAGGCTCGCCCGTTCAGCTTGCCGATACCACGGCGCTCGGCGGCGATGCCCCAACCACATTCCGTGGCGATATGACGGCGTTTCACCGCAATTATCCCTGGTATCAGTTCGGTATTGATCTCGCCCTCGGCTCCGGCATCGATTCTCCGCTCTCGTCGCGTCAGCACTGCTTCGCTCCTGTCTCGCTGGCGCTTATGGCCGACGGAGCGTTGCGTGACGATCCCGATAGCCCGGGGCGTCTTATCCCGCTTTCCGGCGAGCGCGTGACGATTGTTCCCGACGGCGGAGGCGGTCCCGCCGCTCCCACGCCGTGGCCTTTCACGCCGCTTGCGGTCTGCTCGCTGTTCTGCCTCGTCACCGTGGCGGTCTCTGTCCGCGATCTGCGCCGCCACGTCATATCGCGCTGGCTCGATACGCTTTATTTCGGCCTCGCCGGCCTCGCCGGCCTGCTGCTCACCTTCCTCATCTTCGTGTCGGTGCACTATGCCACTTCGCCCAACTGGCTTTACCTTTGGCTCAACCCGCTTTGCTTCATCGGAGCTACGTTGATATGGATAAAAAAATGCCGTAAAGTTGTCATATTATACCAATTTGTTAACTTTGCAGCATTAGTGGCATTGGGTGTCGCCGTAATATGCGGTGCCCAGATGCTTAATTTTGCATTTATACCCCTTCTTGTAGCCGACGCCCTGAGAGCCGTCGTCTACCTACGATCAGCGAAATGGCATTCAGCAACCATCTGATTCCCTATAAGACTACAATCGCCAGGACTCTTGCGGCAGCATTTATCCTGACACTGAATATTCCTGCCGCTCACGCGCAGTCGGCCACGCGCCCCGTGCTGGTTGTCGGCGTGACGGTCGAGGGGCTTTCTGCCGACTACCTCGAGCTGTTGCGTGGCAAATTCGGCAGCGACGGGCTCAACCGTCTGCTCGACGACGCAGTCACAATCACCGACCTCGATTTCGGCACACCGCTCGACGGCGCTGCGGCAGCTACGGTCATCTATACCGGAGCGGCGCCGACAGTCAACGGCGTTGCGGCAGGCACATTCTATAATCAGGACCTGCGGCGCAGCTACAGCTCCTTCCTCTCCGATCCGTCGTCCGACATTCCGGCCAACTACTCGCCCGCACGCATCATCGCCACTACCATAGCCGACGAGTTGCGCATCGACGGTGGAGGCATGGGCGAAGTCCATTCGATCGCCCCCGACGCCCCCATTGCCATCGCCGGTGCCGGACATGCGGCCAACTCAGCCCACTGGATCAGCGACACCGACGGACGATGGGTCACATCGTCGGCTTATCCAGAGAGCTCGCCACTCATTCAGAACTACAACCGCACCCACTCTGTCGCCACCGTGCTCGACACGCTGGCATGGGAGCCCGTCATATCTGTCAACGACTATCCCGATCTGCCGTCGTTCAGGCGCGCATATCCGTTCAGCATCCGGTTTGGCCGAGGCGAGGCCGGACGCTATACCATGTTCAAGTCTTCTCCGGCTGTCAATCAGGTTGTCACCGATCTCGCCATCGAGTATCTGCGCACGCTGCAGCCCGGTAAACACGAGGCTCCCGACATGCTCTCGCTTGCCTACACCGTCCGTCCCTACCCCTATGGACGCGACAACGACTACAAGCTCGAGACGATGGACGGCTATCTCAGACTCGACCGCGACATAGCCCGCCTGATGAAGGCGATCGACGAGAACGGCCCCGGCATGGACAAGACGCTGTTTTTTGTCGCCGGAACCCCGCCCACGTCGCGCACGCGTCGCGACGATGAGAAGTGGCGGCTTCCAGGAGGCGAGTTCCATGTCAAGCGCGCCATATCGCTGCTCAATCTCTACCTCATACAGAAATTCGGTAACGGAGAGTGGATTACAGGCTACCACAACGGATATTTCTACATAAATCCGACACTGGTGGCAAACCTTGAGGTCGATCCCGCTGTTGTCAGAAAGGAGACGGCTACATTTCTCCGTCGCATGAGCGGTGTCGCCTATGCCTACACAATCGACGAGGTCACCTCGCGCGACATACACGACAATTCAGAGGCGGTATGCCGCAACACACGCCTCGACTCATCGGGCGATGTGCTCGTCACGGTGGCGCCCGGATGGCAGATCATAGAGGAGGCGCAGACCTCGACACCGGTTCCGCTGGTAGAGCGCATGGCTTCCTCAACATCCCCGGCATTCATCATGGCGCCGGGTATTAACCCGCAGAAAATCACTGCCCCGGTCGATGCCCGTGTGCTTGCGCCGACTGTCACCGGGCTGATGCGCATAAGGGCTCCGAGTGGTGCCTCGATCGCCCCGCTCCGGCTCTGAAGCCCGGAATCGCCGGCAAAGGCATGATACACGTTTTCAATTGTTCATCACAACCACTCAAAGAATAAACATCATATATGTCACTGACATCCATTCTTAATAAGATATTCGGAAACAAGTCGCAGCGCGACCTGAAGGAGATACAGCCCATCGTAGACAAAATCAAGGCACTCGGCCCGGAAATGAAACAGCTCGATATCGACGGGCTGCGTCACCGCATCGATGATGTTCGAGCCGACATTGCGGCCGCAACATCTGCCGACAGCGAGGCGATCGACGATCTGAAGTCAAAGGTAGAGACACTGCCCTTCGACGAGCGTCAGCCCCTCTGGGACCAGATCGACCGCCACGAGAAAAACATACTCGACACCCTCGAGGACAAACTCAACGAGCACCTTCCCGTAGTTTTCGCCGCAATGCGCGAGACTGCCGCCCGTTTTGCTGCTTCCCCCACAGTTGAGGTGACGGCGACCGACCTCGACCGTCAGCTTGCCGGCGAGGGACGCGACTTCGTGTCGATCGAAGGCGACAAAGCCATATGGAAAACCAGCTGGATGGCCGGCGGAAACGAAATCACATGGGATATGGTGCACTACGATGTGCAGCTTATCGGTGGTGTCGTGCTGCATCAGGGCAAGATCGCGGAGATGGCTACCGGTGAGGGTAAGACCCTTGTCGCCACGCTGCCTGTGTTCCTCCGCTCACTCTCCAAGCGCGGAGTTCACGTTGTCACGGTCAACGACTACCTCTCCAAGCGCGACTCCGAGTGGATGGGGCCGCTCTACATGTTCCACGGCTCGACGGTCGACTGCATCGACAAGCACGAGCCCAACACCGAGGCGCGACGCCGTGCCTATGAGTGCGACATCACGTTCGGCACCAACAACGAGTTCGGTTTCGACTACCTGCGCGACAACATGGCCATGTCGCCGGCCGACATGGTGCAGCGCAAACACTACTACGCGATCGTCGACGAGGTCGACTCGGTGCTTATCGACGATGCCCGCACGCCGCTCATCATATCCGGTCCAGTCCCCAAGGGCGACGATCAGCTGTTCAACGAGTACAAGTCAAATGTCGAGAAGGTCGTTCAGGCGCAGCGCCGTCTTGTGACACAGCTTCTCGCCGACGCGAAGACCAAGCTCGCATCCGACGACAAGGACGTGCGCAAGGAAGGCGCGATACTCCTTTTCCGTGCGTTCAAGGGTCTCCCCAAAAACGGCGCTCTCATCAAGTTCCTCAGCCAGGAGGGCATGAAGAATATCATGCTTCAGACCGAAGCCTACTATCTTCAGGACAATGCCCGTGAGATGCCCAAGATCACCGATCCCCTCTATTTTGTCATCGACGAGAAAAACCGCAGTGTCGAGCTGACGGATAAAGGACTCGACGAGCTTACGGGTAAGATCGATGATCCAAACTTCTTCGTACTCCCCGACATCGCGGCCGAGCTCTCATCGCTCGAGACCATCGAGGATCCCGCCGAGCGTCAGGAGCGCAAGGATCAGGCCATGCAGGACTACGCCGTGAAAGCCGAGCGCGTGCACACTGTCACGCAGCTTCTCAAGGCCTACACTCTCTTTGAGAAAGACGTGGAGTATGTGATCGACGACAACAAGATCAAGATCGTCGACGAGCAGACAGGTCGTATCATGGAGGGACGCCGATATTCCGACGGACTTCATCAGGCCATCGAGGCAAAGGAGGGCGTGAAGGTTGAGGCAGCCACGCAGACGTTCGCCACGATCACTCTCCAAAACTATTTCCGCATGTACCACAAGCTCGCCGGTATGACCGGTACGGCCGAGACTGAGGCAGGTGAGCTCTGGGACATCTACAAGCTCGACGTGGTGACGATACCGACCAACCGTCCGGTCGCACGTATCGACATGAACGACCGCGTATACAAGACAAAGAAAGAGAAATACGCCGCTGTGATCGACGAGATCGAGAACCTGCGCAAGCAGGGACGTCCCGTGCTTGTCGGCACAACGTCGGTCGAGATATCGGAGCTGCTCAAACGCATGCTCGACATGCGCAGGATACCCTGTCAGGTACTCAACGCCAAGCTACACCAGAAAGAGGCTGAGGTTGTGGCGCAGGCCGGACGCACAGGCACAGTGACCATCGCCACCAACATGGCCGGACGTGGTACCGACATCAAGCTCTCCGACGAGGTCAAGGCTGCAGGAGGTCTCGCCATCATCGGCACCGAGCGCCACGAGTCGCGCCGCGTCGACCGTCAGCTGCGCGGACGTTCAGGCCGTCAGGGCGATCCGGGTTCGTCGGTGTTCTACGTCTCGTTCGAGGATCAGCTCATGCGACTCTTTGCCACCGACCGCGTCATGAAGATGCTCGACACGCTCGGACTCAAAGAGGGCGAGATGATCGAGAGCAAGATGGTGACACGCGCGATCGAGAACGCACAGAAGCGCGTCGAGGAAAACAACTTCGGCATACGTAAGCGCCTGCTTGAATACGACGACGTGATGAACAAGCAGCGCACCTACATCTACAACCGTCGTCATCACGCACTCGTCGGCGAGCGCATCGGCATCGACATCGCCAATATGCTCTACGATATCGTCGAGAACATCATAGACACCTACGGCCTCAGTGCCGAGAGCTACGACAACATGTCGGCCGAGACGATGCGCACGCTCACCATCGAGTTGCCGTTCACCCGCGAGGAAATCGGCTCGCTCAACCGCGAGGACGCCATCGACCGTCTCCACCGTGCGGCCAACGAGGCTCTGGAGCGCAAGAGTCAGCGCATTATCGACGTGACTCTCCCCGTAGTGAGGGAGTGGGTCGAGAACCGCGGACATAAGGGCAAGATCATCGTTCCGCTCACCGACGGCAAACGCCTCTTCCAGCTTCCCGTAGAGATCCTTGAGGCTTACAACACCGAGTGCCGTTCGATCGTCAAGGAGTGGCACAAGGCGATCATGCTCGTGACTATCGACGAGCTTTGGAAAGAACATCTCCGCGAGCTCGACCAGCTCCGCCAGTCGGTGCAGAACGCATCCTATGAGCAGAAAGATCCTCTGGTGATCTACAAGGTCGAGTCGTTCCACCTCTTCGAGGCTATGCTGAGCCGTCTAAACGACAAGGCTATGTCGGCGCTCATGCGCGGACAGGTATTCCTGCGTCAGCCAGCTCCCGCCCAGCGTCCTGCCGAGGAGGCCGGGGAGCAGCCGGCTCCTAAGAAGGAAGTGGAGGTCAAGGAAGCCGCTCCCGAGATGCCACGCGACTACTCGAACTATCGCGCGAGCAAGGAGGCGTTGCCCGGCGAGGCTGAGCAGCGTGCGGCAGCAAGCGCGCAGCAGGGAGGCCCGCAGAAAGTCATGCCCGCAAAGGCGGCTCCGCGCATAGGCCGTAATGATCCTTGTCCGTGCGGCTCGGGTAAAAAGTTCAAGAACTGCCACGGCCGCAATGTCTGAGCTTCACGATAGCTCAGACACAAAACAAAAGGCTGTGTCATAAAGATTTTTCTTACCGTAAGCGAGGACGCACGGCTCGTGCGTCCTCTTTCATTATTACAGCACCTGCCAGATCCAGTCCCGTGAAAAGTAATCCTTTCCATGCCGTGATATTTGCGGCGATAATATGTATTGCATCGGGTTGCTCCTCGTCAAAGCATTCTCTCACTTATTTTGAGGAACTGAAAGAGCTCCCCGACGGTGAAATGCGTGTGGAGATCCCTCAGCTCCGCATTGTCCCCGACGATGCGCTGCTGATTACGGTCAACTCGGAGGTCCCCGACGCGTCGGCGCCCTACAATGTCCCGCTGTTCAATCCGCAGGCAAGAGGCGAAAACACCTACACCACCACTCTGGCGCAGCCGTCGTATATCGTAGATAGCAACGGCGACATAAAGATGCCGGTAATAGGCACGGTTCATGCCGCCGGGATGACGACACGCGAGCTTGCAGAAGAAATCACATCGCGTGTGGCCGCCGATATCGCCGATCCATATGTGAGGGTAGAGCTTCTCAACTTCAACGTACATGTGCTCGGTGAGGTTGCTAAGCCGCAGAGTATTAAGGTTGATAAAGAGCGCTTCTCGATACTTGAGGCACTGGCGGCTGCCGGAGATCTGACGCCCTATGGCGACCGCTCGACCGTGTTGCTTATACGTCAGGAAGATGGGGTGAACCGTTATCACCATCTGAATCTCAACGACGCGCAGCTTCTGTCGTCGCCCTATTTCTATCTGCAACAGAATGACGTGATTGTCGTCGAGCCTAACAACATACGCAAGGCCAACGCACGCTACAATCAGGACAATTCCTATAAACTCTCCGTGATATCGACAATTGTCTCGGCCTCATCGGTCGTGGCTTCGCTCGCTATCGCCCTTGCCACGAAGTGACATGATGAACGATGCAGCCGACACAATAACCCTGCGCAGCGAAATACGCCGGGTCTTGGTGAAGTGCCGTAAAGACTACCGCAGGATCATTGTAGCCACACTTGTGGCGATCGCTCTTGCGGGAGCATATCTCGTCTTGCGTCAGCCCCGCTTCACGGCCAGTGCCTCAGTGATGATTGCCAATGACATGTCGGCCGGAAGCACGGCCATGAGCCTTGTCCGTCAGTTCTCGCTCGGCAATATGCTCGGCGGGTCGGGTTCGGTTCACGACGAGCTCTCGATGCTCTCGAGCCACACCACATTGGCTGGCGCGGTGAAAGCATTGGGAGTCAATACCACATACACGGTCAAGGATGGTTTTCTCTCCCGCTCGACGGCCTATCCCTCGACGCCTGTGGTCATGTCATGCGATCCGTCGATACCCGACACGCTTGCTTCGGCTCTTGTCTTCAAGCTCTCTTTCTCTTCCGACGGAGTGGCGCGTGTGAAAGCCCGACGGGGATTCCGCTCGGTCGGTGATGCTTCAGGCTGTTTCCCGCTGTCGGTCGACACGCCCTACGGAGTGTTTATGTTTGAACGCGTCGACTCTGTTCCTTCTGTCCTGCCGTTGAAAATGACCATACGCACTACGGGCTACTCGCGGGCGGCCGAGGAGATCGCGCGGAAGCTGTCGGTCGACATACCCAGCAAACTCGCCGATGTCGTCTCGCTGTCATATGAGAGCGACAACCGTCAGCTTGCCACCGACATGCTGCAGGCCCTCATCGACGAGTACAACCGTCGCGGGGTCGACGTCAAACGCGCACGCGACAGTCAGACCCTCCGCTTCATCGACGACCGTCTTGCCCGTCTCACAGGCGAGCTGTCGGAGAGCGAGCAGGGCATCGAGAGCTTCAAGAAGCAGAACCGTCTCTCCGACCTTCAGGCCGAGGCGGGATATATGCTCGGCGAGAGGGCGGCGGTAGATCAGGAGTTGCTGAAAGCCGAGACCAACGTGCAGGTGCTTCAGCTCACAAAAGAGTTTATCGACGATCCGGCCAACTCCTACAGCTTCATTCCGGCGTTGGGACTCAGCGATGCCGAGGCCGAAGCGATCGCGGCCTACAACGAGCTGATACTTCAGCGTGTGAATCTTGAGAAGAGCGCGCGTCCGGGCAATCCCGCGCTCGAGCGGCTCAACAGTCAGATCGACGGTATGCGCGATGCCGTCAGGAAATCGGTCGGTCGGTCGTTTGAAAACGCAAAGGTTGCTGTCGCGAAACTCGCGGCAAAGAACCGTTCGTCGCAGGCGCGTCTTGATGCGGTGCCCTCGCAGGAGCGCACGTTCCGCGACATTATGCGCCGCCAGACCGTGCAGGAGCAGCTTATGATCTTCCTGATGGAACAGCGTGAGGAAACGAGCCTCAACATGGTCAATACCAAAGCCCGCGGCGAGATTGTCGACGAGCCGTATGTCCTCACGCTCGACACCGAGAGCTCTCCGGCCGTTGTGCTTGCCGCCGCTTTCATTCTCGGTCTGCTTGCCATGCCGTGCTGGTGGTATTTCTCATCGGTCATAAACTCGTCAAAGACCTCGTCGGCTACGGTTGAATGACTACGGCCGTTACACGACATGATTTCTATGCCACTCCGGCCGAATGGGGCTGGAGCGTGGCCTACCTGCTGTCGCTCGCGATGATCGGACTGCAGTTTCTCCCCGGTTATCCGATAGCGCTTTTCATCCTTGCCGACCGTTTTTTTCGTCGCCGTGAGGAGTTTGTCGTGCAGATCTTCATTCTGGCGACAGTCTCGGGCATGTACACCGAGGTGGCCTTCCCGTTCAAGTGGTGCGATGTCATGCTTCTCGGCGGAGTCGTGGCGGGAGCGGCGTTCCGCTACAACCGCGATGTGATGCGCGTTCTTGCAGCCACAGCCGTTTTCATTGCGGCTGTCGTGCTCATCGCTCTTGTCAGCGACGAGCCGATGACGGTGCAGATAAGGCTGATGCGCTACTATTTCCTGATCATCGCGTTTGTCGTGCCTTTGGTTCTGTTCATGCGCCGCCGCCCCGACGTAGATCTGCTCATGCGCTATGTCCTGCTATACTCGCTTGCGATGTCGGCATTCTATTTCATCGACGGATTTATTCTTTGCGGCGATGTGCTCGTTCCCTGCACGCCCACGGCCGGAGGCACACCGCATAATTCCGTCTGGAACGATCTCTTCTGGGCGCCGCTCACCACCTATTTCCCGCGAAAATGGCCCGCCGGACTCTTCATCTGGATCGTGGGCGCATGGATCGCCGGCACGCGCTACAGGCTGCGGCCTGGATGGTTGCTGGTTGTCTTTGCCGGCGCCCTCGCTTGCCGCACGATGACATTTCTCGCCGGTGTCGCCGTGGTGTATCTTATCGCGGTAGCGCAGCGCGTCGCTCTGCGGCGTTACATCATCCCCGGCATAGTGGCGTTTGTCGCACTCTATTACGTCGACTCCGCCACAGGCTCGTTCATGCGCGTTGCCTCCACGGTCGATCAGTTTGCCGACGTCAGTGAGGCGATCGAAGATCAGGACATGGCGGCAATCGCCGACTTCGGTTCGGGCCGCATGGCGCAGGCCATCCCGAAATTCCTGCTGCTGTTTGAGCAGGGGAGGGTTCTCACCGGCTTCGGCTTCCTACATCCGTCGCAGTCGGCCCTCAACACCTCACTGCTCTATCAGAATGAGTTTTATCACGATCAGTCGGCCGATAACACGCTTGAGATGCCTACCGTCGTTGAGATCACGCAGTTGCAGACGGTCCTGCAGATCGGCGTGATAGGTCTCATCGTGCAGTCGGCTTTTTTTCTTGTCGTTTATTTCCTCGTGCGGCAGTACCGTCTGTCGCGCCTCTATCTCGCTGTCATTGTGGGCGTGAGCGTGTCGGGACTCGGCGGATTCATCGGTTTTATCTTTCCGGCTTCGCTTTGGGTCTCGCTTGCATTGGCTATCGTGATAATGGGAGGGAAAGACACTTCAGCTCAAGTTACGCCATGAAGATATGGGTGACAGGCACAAGGGGCATTCCCGGCATAATGGGCGGTGTGGAGACGCATTGTGCCGCTCTGTTGCCGCGCCTTGCCGCGCGCGGCCATGAGATAACCGTCGGATGCCGCCGTCCCTACATGACCTTTACCGGCAGCAGCTACCGTGGCGTGGCGCTGAGAACCTTCGGCGTGCTCCGTAGCAGAAGTCTTGAAGCGATACTCCATACGTTGCGCTGTGTGTTTGCCGCATGGCGCGACCGTGCCGAGGTTGTGCACATTCATGCCATAGGTCCGGCCTTGACTGCGCCTTTGGCCCGCATGCTCGGCATGAAAGTTGTCGTCACTCATCACGGATTTGATTACGAGCGCGACAAATGGGGCTTCTTTGCCCGGTTCATGCTGCAGACGGGCGAACGCGCGGCTGCCCGTTTTGCTTCGCGTATCATAGTCGTGTCGCCGCATATCGCCGCCCGTCTCCGGCTGAAATATGCCCTTGATGAAAAAGTCGTAGTCATCCCCAACGGCGTCGAGGCACCCGCCGTGGCGCGATGTGTTGCCCCGGTTCCATATATTCTGGCTCTCGGCCGTTTTGTCGAGGAGAAAAACTTTCATACTCTCATTGAGGCCTATCGCATTGCCGGATTGAGAGAGAGGGGTGTTTCACTGGTCATAGCCGGCGACGCCGATATGCCGTCGGCCTATTCGCGCCATCTATGGAAACTCGGAAAAGATGCCGGAGTGTCGATGCCCGGTTTTGTTTCTGGTAAGCCGTTGGCGCGGCTCTTTGCCGGAGCCTCGCTTTTTGTGATACCCTCGACCCACGAGGGGCTGCCGGTCGTGCTCCTCGAAGCCATGAGCCACGGTCTGCCGCTGCTTGCCTCCGATATCCCGGCCAACCGCCTCCCTGAGCTGCCCGATGATGTTTTCTTTGCTCCCGGCGATTGCAGCGGACTCTCGGCGAGGCTGAAATCATTTTTTGACAATCGCGTGGAAAGCCGTGTAAGCTACGATATGTCGCGATATGACTGGGAGAATATCGCCGACGCCACATCGGCCGTCTACGCTTCTCTGTCGCCGCATACGCGGTAGACGATCTCCTCGAGCCGACGCGCCACAAGAGCCGGCGCGAATCGTTCAAGTCCTTCCGGTGCGGCGAGCTGCAGCCGTCGTCGCAGATCTTCGTCGCAGATTAGCCTCTCAATTGCGTTTTCAAGCCCGTGGACGTCATCGGGCGCGCAGACAATCCCGTTGATGCCATCGGCGACATATTCGCGCTGACGCCCCTCAAAATCGCAAATTATGGCCGCGCATCCCTGCGACATCGCTTCGACTGCCGCAAGCCCCCATCCCTCGCAGCGCGACGGCATCACAAATATCTCGGCGTTGCGGTATTCTTCGGCGATCCCGGCTTTAAAAGGGCAGAACTCGACCGTGCCGTGGCATCTTTCTGCCGATGCGTTCAGTATGCCGTGCGGCTCACCTCCGACAATGCGCAGCCGCCACTCAGGGTGTCCGGGCGAGATGCGGCTCCACGCATCGAGCAGCAGATCAAGGCCTTTCACCCTCCACGCCTCTGTGCGTCCGACGGCAAGCACTACCTTGTCGCGTCGTCTGTCTGCTTTGTATATGCTTAGCGTTAGCGGGTTATGCAGTACCTCGGCTTTGCCGATGCCTCGCCGCGACATCTCTTTGCGGTCGGTTTCTGTCAGCACCGTCACGCCGTCAAACAGTCTCGACATCACGAATTTGCGCAGCCTGTCGCGTATCGGCAGCGGCATGTCGGCCGGGTGCGTGCATGCGTTGTGGTCGGTCTGCAGGGCTTTTGTCCCGGTCAGCCGCGCGACCGCAAGCACCTCGGCGGCATAAAAGTGTCCTACATCTATCACTACATCGGTCGGGTTGCGGCGCATCGCATTCCATAGGCGCGATATGGCGCGCATGCGTGCGGCGACAGCCCATATCGCATGCCCGATGCCTCTGCCATGCGGCTTTGCCGGAAGGTCAAGCGGCAGCAGACGCACATCTTCAGCCGGCATATAGGTCGCCGGGCGCGACAGGTCGGTCAGCACGCTCACCCGGTGCCCTCTTGCGGCAAGACCATCGGCCCATGCCGAGGCCACACGCTCGGCTCCGCCGCCGGTGAGCGACGGCACCACGATCAGGATATTTTTCCTGCGGCTCATCCTATGCCTGTCCCGCGATAGAGCGGCGACGGGCGCGACGACAGTCCGAAAGAGGGCGTGACGTCATCGAGGCCGCCTTCTGCGTCAAGTATATCGCGCACGATCTCGACTGTGTCGTTCTGAGTCTCGGTGTACGGCGTCAGGCTGATAAGCCTTTCACCCGCGATCCCTACAAGCTGCTCTGTGCGTTTCCGCCAGTCGGCGTTCATCGACAGCGGCTTGACCTCCTCGGTGTCCATGGCGGCCCTGAATGCCTCCTCGGCCGCTACCGACAGTTCGCCCACACGGCCGGCGCGGCTTCCCTCCGGCCACATGCCTGTGTAGTTGCGGTCGAGCTGCCCGAGCGCGTCATGTGTCATGTTGTCGTTGGCGATGCCAGGCAGCGACGCAGGCACGTGCAGCAGCACGATCAGCCTCACCCCCTTGTAGAAATACTCGTCTACGACATAAAAAATCGCGTTGTAGTCAAATATTGTCAGGTCCCATATGAGCAGCGACGGATTCTGATCGGCGATGCCGGGCACATCGTGCAGCTTCACGCCGCGGTTGGATATGATCATAAAGCGCGTGCGCACCCCCGGAGCCGGACGCCCCAGCGATGTGGTGACGTCGACAAAGAAACCGGCACGCAGAAACGTCCCCTGCTGATAAAGCAGGTCGCCGTCGCTGTCGGTCGGCACGGCAAGCGCGCTGTCGCGGTAATACACGCGCATCTCGCGTCCTGTAAGCCACGCGTCGAGATCGCTGTTGTATTTGTCCATGTCTACTACCGGCATGGGCGGCAGATGGCGCAGGAAAATGTCGGAGAATCCTCCCGTAGGCGTCACCACTCCCGACGTGCCGTTGAGAAACGCCACAAAGTGGCTGTTGCCCCAGCGCGCGTGCTCGATTGAGTCGAATATCGGCGGGAACAGTGTGAAGCCGCCCTCGTGGGCAAGCCCCGAGAGCCGCACCGTCGGATGCGATGCCGTGCGCCTGAAAGTCGTGCGGGTGAACATCATCCCCGTCTCGTCGGCTTTGCTCTCCCTGAAATATGGATAGACTTTGCCGACAGGTGTGGCGAGCTTCATCAGCATGGTTGTGCCGTTCACCAAGTGTGCGCCGTCGCCGTAGAGCGTCATGCGCGGATCGATCGTGCAGGCATACAGCTGGTCGTAATACCACAGTATCGGTATCTCGGTGTCGACCATTGCCCGGTCGGCTTTCAGATAATACGTGAAGTGCAGACGCCCGTTCTCCACATCGTCGCGCCATGCGGGCACGCGGTCGCGTCCGGCAAAACGCAGGTCGCGTCGTTCGAGGTGCATCCCCGGCCTTAGGAGCCGTGCCATAAAGAACTTCATGCGTTCGACCGCCACATCGTCAAGATCCTCATCGAGTATCGCGATTTTTTCCTGAAGATCGTCGAGCGACGTCACGGCTCTCAGCACCGCGATGCCCTCGATACCGTCCCAGTCCGATGTGTCGGCCGAGAAGCCGGCGATCGCTGCGTCGTCTGCGTAATAACCGACGGCAAAGCGCCGCCGCGGATCAATATAGAGGGTGTCGGGTGTCATATCTCTGCAAAAATACTTTTCAAAGATAGTGAAAAATGAGAGCTGTATCAAAATATCCCTGTGCCGACATGACATTGATCTGTAGGGGCGTGCGACAGTACGCCCACAAACCGAAATACAGAGACACGTAGCCCTACATCGATGGCCAGCCTCCTGTCAGTTCAAGTAGATCTACTTCCACTGTGCTCAGATTGTAGCTGCCCATCAGACCGGCACCTCCTTCTATATTGCTGTAGATTTTGGTCGGTTCCATCAGCCCCAGCGACAGCAGATTGCCCTTTAGTGCGCTTTCATCCAGATCCATTGCCAGAACACTTACCATATACTCGAAATACGACTTTGATATTGAGTATAGTTTGATCTTTCGCGGTAGTCGTTCTATTCTTCCTACCCAGGGAGTCTGCAGAATTTCATTTACAGTGATTGTATAACGCTCTCCCGAGATCCCTTTGTCGGAAAACGGATAGCCATATGCGACACCATCGGGCTGCCAGCCCTGTATGTCTTGATTTATGGTATTTGCCAGCACCTGAAAGACATAATCGACGGTGTAGTCGATCTGACCCATTTCCGAGTGTTCATAAGGACGCACATTGTCTTCAATATTAAGAAAATAGAAATTGTCTTCATCGGGCGCGTCCTGAAAAGTTATCTTATATGTGAAACGATAGTCGTTATCCCAGAAAATATGTATGGGTCCCTCGCCGGTTGCTTCGACGCTCTCTATTTCCACCTTACGTGGGATCGTATCACATGAGCTGACTGTCTCCTGATTACCGTTTATTCTCAGCTTCAATGCCTCGCCTGCTGCCGGGTGGCGATCAGAGACATAAAGTTTGGTTTTTGCATCATAGACCAGCGACTCCCATTCTCCGCCGTCTTTGGCTATCTGTACGTCGAGAGATGTGACAGGGCTAAAACCGATATGCGGATCTGAGAAGAAATAGGGGTGCGTTACCGACACTCCTATCACTGAATCGGGATTTAAAATCGAATTTACTACAAGCATTTTCTCGATCTCGGGATTTCTGTATTCATCGAGATTCAGATCCTGTTTGCATCCGCCTGCAACCGACAATGATATTATTGCCGCAGCGTAGAGAGTATGTCGTATTATATTCATTGTCAGGGTTCAGAAATTTAGAGTATATGAAACGGAGGGGAGTATCGGGAGCAGACTCAGAGTCTTGAATCTTCGGTAGTCTCCGTTGTTGCTCCAGCTGGAGTTTACATAATCCTTTACGATTGAAAAGGCATTCATGCGGCAATATGCATTATAGAGACCGAAATCCCACTGATAGGTCAGCCGGTCGTTTATGCGTCCTTTCATGCTCAGATTAAGGCTGAGCCTGTGAAATGCAGGGATACGCACATTATTGCGTCCTTCAAGATAGTCGATTCCATCCTCGCGGTTTCCACCCGGATCTATCGGGTTCAAAAACGGGGCATCGGGGAATGCGATGTCAGGAGTGGCTATGTTGTATAAGGGTAATGAAGTACGGTTGCCGGTCATATACTCCCACTGTCCGTTCAGCTCGAATCTGGTGTTGATTTTCCAACTGATGTTGACGTCCAGTTTATGACGGTTGTCAAATTTTGCAGGATATCGTTTCCCAGAATTGATTTCCGGAAACTTTCTCCAGTTCCACATCAGGGTGTATGCCACATTCCAGTTTATGGACTTGTAGCGTCCCTCCGCTTCAATATCGAGTCCATATGCCCATCCTTTGCCGAAAGTCATTTTGCTGTACCACGGCAGAGTGGTGGTCGTTACGGATGTGTTCGGCTTGTATTCCGCAAGGTTGTTCATCCTTTTCCACCACACTTCGGCTTTTACATTGAAATCCTGCTTTATTTTTCTTGCATATCCCAGTGAATATATGTCGCATGTCAGTGGCTTGCTTATGCTTGCTGTCGGGAGCCACGCATCCGACGGCAGATACATGTAGTTTGACGATACTTGTTGCGTATATTGTGCTACACGTGAATATCCGAGACTAACGCTTGATTCACGCGGCAGCGTCGCGGCGACGCTGACTCTCGGTCCCAGATTCCAGTGCTTGGCAATGTCGCTGATATAGCGGTTTGCTCTGAGCCCGACCGAACTCTGAACGGTATTGGCTATGTTCCAGTGCAGTTCGCCAAAGCCCGACAGGATCCCGTTCTTTGAACTGTCGGCATACGGTGATGTGTTCGGTAGGGATTCAATACCGTCGTATTTTATCAACGGATTGCCGATCTTGTAATTATACCACACTTGCTGTAGCCCGGCTTCGCCTCTCAAATTGCTGATGATGTTGAATTTGAAATTTTCCCTCATGCCAATCTGCAATACCGAGGGTCTTATCTCGGTTGTGGTTGTCAGATTGCCGGAAACGCCCTTGTCGTCCATATTTTCCTGCCTGTCCAGTGCGAATGCTTTTGACAGATAGGGCTGTATGTTTAGCACTCCTATCGGGGTTCCTACTTTGTAGCTGGCGGTTATGCCCCAGTTGCCCCACGACAGCTTATTCAGATCCTTCTGGTAAACGAGCTTGCTGTCGGTCGGATCAAATTTTTCTTCCCCGAGTTTGAAATTGTCTTTTCCATAAAACAGCAGCAGCGACAGATCATTACGGTGACTGTCGGTCGCGCTGAGTTTGACCTGCATGTCAGTGAAGTTGTAGTGAAAAATGGTCTTTTTGCCGTCCGATTTTTTTGTCGCGTTCAATATGGCGATAGCCGGGATGGAAAAAACATCAAACCATGTGCGGCGCAAAGCGACCGATATGGCCGAACACCCTTTTTTCAGGGGAGTGGCAAAATACGCCTGTCCGCTTATAAGTCCGACGGATAGCGACCCCGTGGTTTTGTTGTAGTCGGGCTTTATCGTAGCGACATCGACAATGCTCGATGCCCTCTCGCCATACAGCGACGGGAATGTACCCTTGTAGAAATTGACATTCTCTACGGTGTTTGTATTGAATGTCGAGAATAATCCACCGAAATGATACACATTCAGCAGAGGCAGCCCGTCGAGAAGATAAAGATTCTGGTCTGTCTCTCCGCCACGCACATACAGACCCGCGAAGCCTTCTGTACCCGACACGACGCCTGAGGTCGACTGCAGTGCCTTTATCACATCATGCTCCCCGAATAATGTCGGCCGTTTATTGATTTCGACACCCGACATCGACATATGGCCGATTTTCTCAACTTTCTTCCATGTCACGCCTCTAACCGTAACCTCGCCGAGCTTACGGTTGTACTGCAATGT
The DNA here is from genome assembly GCA_964389525.1 of uncultured Muribaculaceae bacterium. Taxonomy (GTDB): domain Bacteria; phylum Bacteroidota; class Bacteroidia; order Bacteroidales; family Muribaculaceae; genus JAFLTL01. Next base: position 88,909 of record CAYMEX010000001.1, read on the forward strand.
GTCGTCAGGCTGCGTCCTGGTTGCATTCCCGGTCTGTGAACGCAGTGTATGGAAGCATAAAATTATACAGGCAAAAGCCATAATGCTTTTGGCTTTTGCCTGAAATTTATTGCGATAAAGTTCCAACCTGTTAGTTTTTTATATCTACAGTCATTTTCCAAAGCTCTACTATCCCCTTAATAACCACGGATTTTCCCTTGTTGTCATACTCGATTGTGAACGTGAGACCTTCTTCCGTGCCAACGAGGGGAACATTCTTAAACTGCTTCGACGCTACGCCGGGTATCACATTTACAAATCGTATTTTCGCTTCTGTCCCATCATATTTGCAATCAAACCTGACAGAACCGTAATCACTCAGCGGCTCACCATCTTCAGTCACATATAGTTTCAAAAGTCCATCCTTTTCATAGTCCCCCGTAAGCCATGAAGTGGCATAGTCATTAGGATCAATTTCATCGTTTGAACAACCGCTGAATCCCATTGTCAAAAGCAATGAAATGATGATCGACAAATATTTTGTTCTCATAAAAAATATTTATTTTTAGTTTAACAATCAGAATGTTCCGGAATTTCCGGATTCTCTCCTTGGAAAACTGAAAAATCAGTAACCATTAACCATATCAAAGAAGAAATGCGGTCATTCCATCCAATGGTTTTTAGATTGTTATCAGTATGATCTACCGTGCTTCCTGTTGGGGATGCAACGCAATAAAGCACTCCTCCGGAATAGTTCGAGTTATGAAAACATTTTAAAACAGGGCGCAAACTAGAACCTCTATAAACTTTCTCTTGGACAATCATATTTCCTACTACACTAAAAGTGACAGCATAATAAGTCTCAGGCTTCATTTCATTTATTACTTTAATAGATGATGCCTTATCATTAAATCCGTACTTGCCTAATTCCGAAATAGTATTATACCAATCTGTTGCTGCATAGACAATGAATTTTGTATCTTTAAAATTTTTATCATCATATAGTTCGGCACGTGCAAGTATAGGAGATGTCTTGCCCGGTAGAACCATGTCAATTGGAGCGCCTCTTGATACTATATTACATGTATCCCCCGAGTTATTTTCTAATTGTATGAATTCATAATTATTCAGCAATTCTTTTTCGGTGGAGAAATACTCTAAATAACTAATGCCCAAACTATCCGTACATGTAATCGCTGCAATGTTTGGATTGGTTGCGATTTTTGAACGATATACCTCGGCATACTCTTCATTGAGGTAGGTTATCGAATCACCTTGCGTTATCACATCTGTCTCGTAGATGTGATCCTCAAATTTAATCATCATGTGTGAGATCGTAGCATCAGATTCCTGCATCTCAGGGATTGCAGGTTCTTGATCTGAGGTGCAACTCTGCACCGCAAACATGGCACAAAGCCACATTAGGACTAAAAATTTTTTTGTCATCTTGTTTTTGGTTATGTTAAATTGTTACCTGATTCCGTACTTAGGTGGTAACTAATAGTCGAAATTACCTTGTATCAAAGATAAAAGTAATACGTTGCCTTTTAATTGCCGCTGTCGCTTAAATCGATGGCAAATATAGTATAAAATTATATAATAACAAAATTAATTAGATTGGATATTAAAATATGTGATTAAATCTGACTAAATACATGGAATTTGTTAGATCAGAGAATGGTGTATATTATCTAATATGTGTATATTAGCCGAACAATTTTAGTCAGTCGATTGTTTAAACAAGACTTTCACTACGCCATATGTCGATATTGTCAGCTCCGGCCAGGCTTATAGCCATGTATCGCGACGGCTTCGGCAATTCACGCCTTGCCCGTCGGTTGCTTTGGCTTATTATCATAAAAGTAATCATTCTTTTTGCTGTGTTCAGGCTGTTTCTGATGCCCGACAGGCTAAGCAGCCAATACGACACACCGCAGGAGAAAGCCGAGGCCGTGCGGCGTTCGCTTATCGACAGGTCGGAGTAAAAAAAATCGATGAGAGTACATCGGTATTCAGAATTAAGTTATCTTTACGAAAAATATTTCTACAGTTTATAACACCTAAATCAGACATAATATGCACAAGAAATTTATCTGCATGGTATGTGGCTATGTTCACGAAGGTGATCAGGCCCCCGAAAAGTGCCCTATATGCGGTGCCCCCGCCTCAAAGTTCAAACCCCTTGACGAGGAGTCGGAGCTTCAGTTTGTTACCGAGCATGAGATCGGCGTAGCCAAGGGTTGCGACGAGGAGATGATCAAGGATCTCAACGCGCACTTCAACGGTGAGTGCGGCGAGGTAGGCATGTATCTTGCCATGTCGCGTCAGGCCGACCGCGAGGGCTATCCCGAAATCGCCGAGGCTTTCAAGCGCTACGCATGGGAAGAGGCTGAGCACGCTGCCAAGTTTGCCGAACTCCTCGGCGACGTGGTTTGGGACACTAAGACCAACCTTGAGAAGCGCATGGCTGCCGAGGCCGGCGCCAATGCCGACAAGATGCGCATTGCCAAGCGTGCGAAAGAGATCGGCCACGACGCTATCCACGACACAGTGCATGAGATGGCTAAGGACGAGGCCCGTCACGGCCGCGGCTTCGCAGGTCTCTATGCCCGCTACTTCAAGAAATAAGCTGTATTATAAATACACCTGAACGGGGGACGCACAGCCTGTGCGTCCTCTTTTTTTTGCCCCTGACGTGAGAGTGCCGATAGGTAATGCGACATTTGCGGGGGATGAGCCGCGGGAGCGGCGAAACATAAGTAGCACCGTGCGAACGAAGTGAGCGCGGTGTAGGTGCGCGAGAATCACAGAGCTGCGGCACACCCCTCGTCTGGCATGTGTAACAAGGTGTCTTTCAGACACACTTCATCGGCGTTTTTTTTACCGGGCACACCTGACGGTGTACCCGGCTACTGTTTCAGAAATGCCTTTCAGGCATTTTTTTCGTCTTCGACGGAGGAGGTGTTGCGACGGATGACCTCTTACGAGGTCACATCGCTTTATGCGGACGTGTGTCACCACGCTGCGGCTGCGCCGCGACCGTGGTGTTAACCACAAATGCTGTCTACGACAGCACCCTGCGGCACGACGCCCAAATCACAGCCCGTGGAGCGGACAGAGGAGGCATCGCAGATGCCGTAACCCGGCGCAGCCGGAGCATAACCCCATCCTGTGAGCGTAGCGAACAGGGTGGGGATATCAACATCTATGTCAACCAGTCTCGCAGAGACTGAACTGCCCCATCATATCTCATACCGGAGGTATGACATCTTGTTAGCCGGGTACACCGCCAGGTGTGCCCGGTAGAAGTCGCCTCCCCCTTATCAGCCCCGGAAGGGCTGCACCTCCTACACCCACCTATTCCGTCAAAGCCGGAAGGGAGCTGTCTACGACAGCACCCTGCGGCACGACGCCCAGATTGCAGCCCGTGAAACGGACGGAGGGCAGATGCGGTAACGTGATAAAAAATGGAGAGAACAGCCATGTGCACAATGACATGGATGCCCTCTCCAATAGTTATTACAATATTTATTCTCAGGAATTATGAACAACCTTGTATTGGTTCATATCAAACTGGAATGCTTTAGGAACAAAGTCGCCAAGCTCCTGCTGATCATCACCTTCGCCAAGCAGAACCTTTGTGGCGGTAATGTTGAATTTCACATTGGCGTCTTCAACATCATATACGGCATCCTCACCGGCTTTTATCTGTACCTCAACAATCAGCGACGGGGTGTCGGCGTCTTCCTGCGTCGAAGGAATCTCGACAGCCAGCTTGAGCGGTTCGGGCTTAAGCGTCATATGTATGTAGTCCTTTTGAGGGGTAAGGGTGGGCTCGTAAGGGATGCTGTAGTCCACGTCACCGACAGCATTGACTATCATGTCAGCCATTGTCTCGTCACCGATAATTGACAATACGATGTCTTTGATAGGAAATTTCACAAGATTGATGGTGTTGTCTTTTATTGTGGCGGAGATCTCTAAGCCGGGCTCTGTCTCCTCTGCGTTGTCTTCACCGGTAACAGCGAGATCAGATATAGACACTGTGCCTTTATAGTCACCGAACATAGTCTCAACAGTGACTTCATCCGGATTTTTTACATCATCGTCATCACTACAAGCCGTAAAGCATACCGAAGCACCTGCGAAGAGCATCATCGCAAACAATTGCATCGATTTAAAAGTTTTCTTCATTTTTTGGTTAATTAAATGTTATTATGACTGCAGTCTATCTATTGAAATAGCGATAGTGTCTAAATCTTGCATCGGCAAATAGAGCATAATATCACGTCAATTGAATGACAGTGGATTAAACGCTGAGATTTAAATAACATTAACACATGCTTCGGTCTCTGTAGCTATCCGGCGAAATAATAACCGCGGTTTTCATAGCCCTTAAAGAATGTAAATTCCTAAAAAAATACCCCGCACCGTCGCGCTCATCGCGCTCGATGCAGGGCTTGATATTATCATCAGACTTCGACGGATGCGGCTTTGCCGCAGCGTGGGGGGGGGATCTGCGAGAGTGTCAGAAGACATAGGCGAAGTTCACCGCCACCTTGGTCGGAGCGACAGTGGTGAACGAACGGTCGCGCTGTATCAGGTGTCCGCTGTAAGCGCTGTAGCGTTCGCCCTGCCAGTGAAGCACGCCCACAGTCGCCTCAAGCTCCAGTTTCCAGCTGTCGCTCAGGCGCCAGGCATAGCCGTAGCCGATGCCGGCTCCGCTCAGCCATCCCTGAAAGCGTGAGTTCTGCAGCTCGTCGCCGAACAGGCCCGACTTGAAGCAGCCGACGTTTACCTGGCCGATAACAAAATTGGCGGCAAAGAAGTGTCCTGCCATGTCGCCGTTAAGCCAGAAGCGTCCTTCGGGCTGCACGATCCAGTGGCGCCACTTGTTGCCGTCGATATCCCATCCGTTGTAGCTCCCGGTGAGTTCCAACGACCATTTGGGCGCTACCTGCATCTCGGCTCCGAGGCTGAGCGACAGGGTCGCATCGTAGAGGGCATTGGTTTTAACCGACACTTCGCCGATATGTTGTTGTGCGTTTGCGGTTACACACACTGCCAATGCGGCGATAATCATGATCTTCCGAAAGACACCCTTATAGATACCCATAGTGTATATGCTTTTATAGTTGAAATGCTGTTTCGAGCGGATAGTGGTCAGATGCCCCAACGCGCAGACGGCGCGTCCAGAGCGGGCGATCCATGCCGCGGTATAGTATCTGGTCGATATGGAAATAGAACCGGTCGGAGCGATAGGTCCATGTCGGGCCGAATCCGCCGCCGGCCCATGCGCCTTTGAGCCCGCACTGTTTCTGCAGCTGCGTGACCACATAGCTGCCGGGCACGTCGTTGAAGTCGCCGCACAATATCACCCGGCTGCAGGTGTCGGCCTCGATGATGCGCTGAAGCATCTCTCCCTCGTCGGCATGGCACCGCAGTGCGTGCGTCACTTTAGGCAGAAGCTCGTGGCGGGCTTCCTTCACATTGTGTTTGAGGTCGCCTCCGTCGGTTAGTCTGCGGTAAAGCAGCTTGTCGTCGCTGTTGAGTCCGAACGACTGCAGATGCACCGTGTAGATGTCGGTCTGTCGGCCGTCCACATCGACTTTCCATCCCGCAAATGCAGCCGTCCCCTCGGGCTTCTCCTTGATCTTTATTGACTTGACGGGGTAGCGGCTGAGTATGGCCATGCCGTTGCCGTTGAACCGGCGGTAGGGATATGCGTTCTTTATCGAATCGACCTGTGCCGACGTGTATCTGAGCATCGGGAGCGACTTGTCGAGCGACGGACACTCCTGCATGACGACCACCGAGGCGTCGGCGGCGAGTATCGACGACACGGTCGGGTTGTCGCCTTCGATGGGGGTGTCGGTGTGGTCTCTCAGCCCGTAGACGTTGTAGGTCAGCACTGTCAGTGTCATCTTTCCTTCTTCGCCCTTGCGCTCCGAGTTGATCGGTGCGGTCATTTTCACGCCGGGCCATCCGGCTATCCATGCTGCGGCGCATATGCCGAGCGACAGCCATGAGCGTGTCATGGCCGAAAGCACGGTTATCACGGCAAGTGTGGCCGCCCAGACGGTGAATGTCATCGTCAGCACCCCGGGCCACGACCATGCGCGCGGATCGACGCGGCCGCCGAGTGCCGCGCCCACAAAGCAGATGCCGATTACGGCCGCTGCTGCCGGCAATAATATTTTTATCAGTTTCCTCATTTATGAGTATGAGCTGCGGCGGTTTCCGCCCAGAGATATAAACGGTCGCCGGGGCGTATGCGTTCGGGCACAGGCAGCGAAAACAGCTGTCCCTTCGCCACCTCGGGCTCGGGATCGCGGTCGAGACGTAGCTCCTCGACCTTGAATATCAGCGCGCCGGTCACCGGCCCTGTCACTACCACCTCGTCGCCGGGCTTGAGCACGCCGCTCTCCATCAGAAATTCTCCCACGCCAAGACGGGGATAATAACGCATGGCCTTGGCGCAGTACTGCTTGACGCGTGTGGCCGAAGACCCGTACTTGCCCGACCATTCGCCCAGGCGGCGTCCGAGATAATATCCGTCCCAGAATCCGCGGTTGAAGATCTTTTCAAGCCGCTCTTTCCATTCCCCGACTTTCTCGGCGCCATACGTCCCGTCGAGTATCGAGTCGAGAGCCTCGCGGTAGCATGCCACGGCGGTAGCCACGTACTCGGGGCCGCGGGCGCGACCCTCGATCTTGAACACCCTCACTCCCGCGTCGATCATGCGGTCGAGAAAACCGATCGTACACAAGTCTTTGGGCGACATGATGTACTGGTTCTCCACGTCAAGGCTGTCGCCGGTCTCCTTGTCGGTCACCGTGTAGCCGCGGCGGCATATCTGTGTGCATGCGCCACGGTTGGCGCTCGAGTTCATCAGGTGCATGCTCAGGTAGCACTTTCCCGACATGGCCATGCAGAGAGCGCCGTGGCAGAACATCTCGATCTTTACCAGTTCGCCTCCCGGGCCGCGCACGTCGTCGCGCACTATGGCCTCGTGTATTGCCGTGACCTTGTCCATGTCGAGCTCGCGTGCGAGCACCATGACGTCGGCCACCTGCGCATAGTGCTTGACGGCCATGATGTTGGTGACGTTGCACTGGGTGGATATGTGCACCTCTACTCCGCGCTCACGCGCCATAGCTATCACTGCCGGGTCTGCGGCTATCACTGCCGACACGCCACTCACGGACACTGCGTCGAGTGTCTCGGCCACCGCGCCGAGATCTTCGTCGAAAACGGCTGTGTTGAGTGTGAGATATGATTTCACCCCGTGTTCGCGGCATATCGTCGCTATCTCTTTAAGATCGTCGAGGGTGAAGTTTGCGCTTGAACGTGCGCGCATGTTCAGCCCCTGCACGCCGAAATACACCGAGTCGGCTCCGGCCGCGATTGCGGCGTGAAGCGACTCGCGGCTTCCGGCGGGAGCCATTATCTCGAAATCCTGCCTTGTCAGGCCGGTATTCATTACATCTTTCATACTCCCACAAAGTTATTAAAATACATCGACAACGCAAACACGGTAAGCGAGGTGCTAAAAAGAAGTGAAGGCCGGAAGCATTTTAGCTCCGGCCTTCGCCTTTGATGGGTTGGATGTTTTCGTTGCGGATGCGATCAAGCCTCGGCTGTGGTCACAAGCGGAACGATGTTGATGAACTTGCGTCCGTTCTTGCCCGTGGTGAACGACACTGTGCCGTCGATGAGGGCGTAAAGAGTGTGGTCCTTGCCCATGCCCATGTTGCGACCGGGATGGTGTGCGGTGCCACGCTGACGCTTGATGATGTTGCCGGCCTTTACTACCTGACCGCCAAACTTCTTGATGCCGAGTCGTTTGCTTTCTGACTCGCGGCCGTTCTTAGAACTGCCGACGCCTTTTTTGTGTGCCATTTCGTGTTGATGGGGTTAAGCGGTTAGTTCTCAGGCAACGATCTCTTTGATCGTGACCTTGCTGAAATACTGGCGATGGCCGTTCTTGCGGCGATAGCCTTTGCGACGCTTCTTCTTGAAAACGATGACTTTGTCGCCCTTTACGAGGGGCTCGGATACTTCGCAGACTACTTTTGCACCTGCTACGGTGGGAGCGCCTACGGTGATTGCTCCGTCATTGTCGACGAGAAGGACACGGTCAAATTCTACTGTGTCGCCCTGCTTGCTCTCTTCGCCCAGGAAGTGGACATAGAGGAAACGTCCGGCCTCTGCCTTGAACTGCTGGCCTTGGATTTCTACGATAACGTACATTGTTGATATAAAACCATTTAAGGTAAACCCGACCGAGGCGGATCTGTCTGCCGCGATGCGTCGTGCGCCTCGCGTCTGCAGTCGCTTTGAATGCCTGGAGCGGAAAATTCGGTGCGAAATTACTGAAACTGTGCCAATAAACCAAATTTATTTACAATTTAATTTTACGAGCACACCTTTGTGGTCGGTAGGCCACACGCCGAGAGGCAGAATGTAGTTGTCGTGACCGGGATCGGGGATGACAAGGGCTTTCTCGACCGACTCGCGGGGACCGAACACCGAAGCCTCGGTGACGGTGACATCGCCCGCGCGCGGCGACTTGTAGTAGATGAAATCTATGCGGTCGCGCTCGTCGCTTTTGGGTGCCCAGGTGAGCCGGAAGGCGGGAACGGCCTCGTTGGCGCTGGGGAAGGTGAAGCACGGGTTGTCGACCGGGTCGGGATACATGGCGCGGTAGGCGTCGGTGAATCCGGCTTCGGTGAGCAGCGTGGAGACGGTCCACGGCACCACAAGTCCGGCATGGTCGCGCATGTCGGCGGTAGCCTCGTTCCAGTCGAGGTGCGACGGCTCGTTGAAGTCGCCTCCGAGCACCACCGTGCGGCCATCGGCTATGTCGGCCCCGGCGGCCTCTATGAAGATGCGGGCGGCGTCATCGCGCTGCGACAGGTCATTTTTGCGCAGAACCTCCTCGACCGTCTCGGGCACAGGGCATTCGCTCCAGTCTACGCCCGAGTATCCGCGAGGCTCATAGTAAGCGCAGTCCTGATAGTCGAGATGCGCGGTGTAGATGGCGAAACGGTGTCCGGCAGGGGTTGTGGTGTGCAGACGGTAGATCGAACCGTGGTCGCCGTTTTCAGGGAAAATCGTGTCAAACCGTTCGATAGGGTAGCGGCTCAGTAGTCCGGTGTCGTAGCTCGGGGCGGTGTAGTAGGTGACACCTTTTTCGGCGAGGTCGGCGGTGAGGCGTGCCGTGAAATCCACGCCCTTGTAGTTGCGCACTTCGCTGAGTGTCACGAAGTCGGGCTGCAGCCTGACGATCTCGTCGACTATGGCCTTGTAGCCGCCGGGTACTTTCGTGCCTTCCTGCCAGATGTTCCATTGCAGCACGGTGTAGTCGGCCGGCCGCGAGCAGGCGGCAGCAAGCGTGAGCACAGCAATAAGGATAAATCGGGCGATCTGTCTCATCATTTCAGTGTGCGGAGTTTGTAGGTCTGTTCGCGCAGATAGCGTCCGAGCTCTTCGGGAGTCGAGCTGTGAGCCATCTGGTCTTCGACGCTTATGACGTCGCCGACCGATATGTGCATCTCTTTGCCGGTCATGCGGAACACCTCGGCCGGCAGACGCAGCGAACGGGCCTGCCAGCAGGCATGGCCGAGAAAATCAAACCACCACGAGTTGCGGTTGTGGAAATAGATCGGGACAACCGGCACGCGGGCCTTGTTGATGATCGAGAGGATCGACGGCTGCCAGGGGCGGTCATGCAGCTGTCCGCGCCAGTCGGTCTTGCTTATGGCTCCGGCCGGGAAGAAGCCGATAGGTTCCCCTTCTTTGAGCTGACGGAGGGCCTGGCGTATGCCGTTGATCGACACCTGTCGTTTGGCCGGATCGTCACTCGCAAGGGCGTCGACGGCGATGAAGTTGGGGCGCATGGCCGAGATCTGATTGAGTATCATGTTCACCATGACCTTGTACTGCGGCCGGCGCGACGATATCAGGTATATGAGCGCGATGCCGTCGAGCGCGCCGAGCGGATGATTGCTCACCGTTATGAAAGCACCCTCGGGCAGATTGTCGAGTTGAGCCTCGTTGTCGATGCGCAGCTTTATCTTGAAGCCGTCGAGCAGCAGCCGTCGGGCGAAATCGGGGCCCGGCGTGTCGCAGAAGCGGCGGTGTATGTCGTTTACTTTGTCGACGCTGAGAAAGTGCAGCAGCGAGTTGACGAGACGCTCATGCCCCTCGAGTTTCGGGACGAGCTTTTTTATATCGTCGAAATTGAGTACGTCGGGGCGCACTTCGCAAAGATCTTGAGTCATCTGTTTTATTGCTTTTTTGCTTGTGCTCCAAAATTAGCAACAAAATCCGACCTGAGCGGTATATAAAAGTGTTTTTGCTATTTCGTTTCTCGGAAGATGTTGATATATTTGCATAAATACTTAATGCAATCTACAAAATCGTTAAATATGAAAAAGTTTATCACATTGCTGCTTGCGATCGCTACGGCGGGAGCGGCACTCGCATCCGAGCCGTTCAACGGTCTGCTGCTCGATCTCGATGGCAAGCCGGTGAAAGGAGCCAAAATCTATGTGCACAATCCCAAACAGTATGCCAAGTCCGATAAGAAAGGGCAGTTTGGCCTGACCGACGTCAAACCTACCGACACCATCCATGTGGTTGTGAAAAAGCAGGTTTATGCCATCCCCGTCAACGGCAGCAAAGGCATGCGCATCACCGTCGGCGACATCACAGCCAAAGGAGTCGAGGATCAGCAGCTTGTGAGCGCGGGCATGGGCTATGTGAAGAAGAGAGAGTATCTCGGGCCGCGCAGCGGCGTCACCGGCGAGCAGCTTGTGGCAACCGGGCAGTCCGACCTGATTCAGGCGATGCGTGGTCTGATCCCGGGCGTACAGGTTGTCGACACTGAGTCAGGCGCCAATGTCAACGTAAGAAACTCGACATCTTTCAACGCCGATTCAAGTCCGCTTTGGGTAGTGGACGGCACGGAGTCGAAAAACCCGCCGTCGCTCACGGTGCTTGAGGTCGAGAAAGTGGAGGTGATCAAAGACGGTGCCGGCTATGGCACACGCGGAGCCAACGGTGTGATCATCGTCACCCTGAAAGGGTCGAAATAAAATACAGGATTAAGTCTCGGGCGTGCTGATGTGCGCCCGGGCTTTTTTTGCCGTAAAACTTTTATTGAGATATTTGTATGCCTCACGATGATGGATTATGAGGAAAAATTTATATTTGTAGACCAGGAATCATTATCACATCATCTTCCCCCTTATGAGGTCTCTTCTGCTTTTTGTCTTGTCGCTGTTCGTCTCGCTGATGTCGGCATATGCCGACCAGAAACTCACCGGCACATATATCGGCTCAAAATGTTGGGATTATTCTCTCAACGGCATAGTGGCCAACGGTCAGTCGAGAGCCTTCGACGGCAATCCGAACACCTACTTCGCCACCGAGGAGCGTTCATACGGGTGGGTAGGCATGGATCTCGGACGCCAGTATGTGATAACGAAAGTGGGATGGCGCCCCCGCAATGAGAACAGCGTAGGCGAGGCACGCGTGAAGTTCGCGGTGTTTCAGGGTGCCAATAAAGCCGACTTCACCGACGCCGTGCCTATCTACATGGTGACCGAGCGCGGCAGGCTGGGGGTGATGGACTATGCCGACGTGGAGTGTTCGCGCGGATTCCGTTATGTGCGCTATGTAGGCCCTTCGGGCTCGCGGTGCAATGTGGGCGACATAGAGTTCTACGGCCATGCGGGCGTCGGCGACGACAGCAACCTGTGGCAGCCGACCGCTCTGCCGACGGTGTGCATCAACACTATCGATTCGCGGGAGCCTTTCGACAAAGAGACCGAGATCGCCGGAAGCGTCGTGATCATCGACAATCATAAGATCGACACCGACAAGCCCATGGGAGTGAGAGAACGCGGCAATGCGAGCCGCCAGTTCCCTAAGAAACCGTGGCGCATCAAGTTCGACAAAAAGACAAAAGTGCTCGGCTCGCCCGCCGAGGGCAAAAAGTGGACGCTTGTCAACAACTACGGCGACAAGTCGCTGATGAGAAACATAGTGGCGTTTGAGATCGCCCGTCGTGCAGGCATGGCCTATGTGCCTTTCTGCAAGCCGGTCGACGTCTTTCTCAACGGCGAGTTCAAAGGATGCTATCAGCTGTGCGACCAGATCGACATACGCCCCGGACGTGTCGACATAACCGAGATGACCGCCCTCGACACCTCGGGCGATCCGCTCACCGGAGGCTATCTTCTGGAAATCGACTCATACGCCTCAGGCAACCAGATGGAGTGGTTCACATCAAACCGCGGCGTGCCCGTGACGATCCACGAGCCCGACATGGGAGTGTATCTGCAATACCGATATATCACGACCTATTTCAACGATTTCGAGAAAAAACTCTTCAGCACGCTGTTTACAAGCCCGACATCGGGCTACCGCACTGTGTTCGACATAGAGTCATTTCTGCAGCATTTCATCGTGAACGAGCTCGCTGGCAACCCCGACATCTACTGGAGCACATACATGTATAAAGACCGGCTCGACCCGAAGATACACACCGGTCCGGTATGGGATTTCGACCTCGCGTTTGACAACGACGACCGTGTTTACCCCATGAACGGCAAAAGCACATTCCTCTATCAGGCTAACGTGATGGTCGCCAACCAGATGGACGTGATGGCACGGCGCATACTGGTCGAAGACCGCACGACCCGGAAAGACCTGAGCGAAATGTGGTCGCGTCTGCGCAACGGAGGCAAGATCACGCCAGAGGGGCTCTGTGCGTTTATCGACAGAACCTACGAAAGCATGAAAGCCTCGGCCGACCTCAACTTCGAGCGGTGGCCGGTGCTGCATGAGAAAGTCCACCAGAACCCGCGTACTCCCAACACCTACGAGGAGGAGATCACGTTTGTAAAGAACTTTATATGGGAGCGCATAGCCAAACTCGACGGAGCGTCGTTTATGAATCTTGACCCTACCGTGTCGTCGATAGACGAAATCGGTGTTGAGGCCGATGCGGAGGGTATAAACGTCAGCGGCCGTTGCATCAGTGTCGACGGCGAAGTGCCGTTCAGAGTCGTCAGCACAGCCGGCGTCACAGTCTTCAACGGCTCTGGCAGCACGCCTGAGCTACAGCCCGGCATATATATTGTTGTGCGCGGCGCCTCTCCCGCCGTCCGCATCCTCGTCCGCTGACCCTCCATTTCGCAGGGTTTGTAATGGACCCACCTCCTCCGTCGAAGACGGATGATAATGCAAAGCCCCACATCGAGCGCGGAGCGCGATGGTGTGGGGTATGATCGTTTTGATAAACCGAGGCCTCGGAGAGGTCGTCTATCCGACATCTTCGATGCCGTATTCCGTGGCTTCATCTTACCCCATGCCTTCGCTCCGCTCGACATGGGGCTTTTTATTACATCGTGCCTTCGGCACTTGCATACATGTTCTGATTGATGACCTCTTGCGAGGTCACTGAGCTTTCGTCTCTGCTTTTCCCCACGCTGCGGCTTTGCCGCGACCGTGGGGTTTACCACGAATGCTGTCTACGACAGCAATTTATTCGTCCACAGCTTCGCTTGCCACATGCCAGACGATGGGGCGTGGTGCCGTTTCCGTCGAAGACGAAAAAATGCCTGAAGGGCATTTCAAAAACAGTAGCCGGGTACACCGTCAGGTGTGCCCGGTAAATGATCGCCGATAAAGCGTGTCTGAAAGACACCTCGTTACACATACCACACGAGGTGTGTCGCAGCTCCGCAGCTCCATCCTTCCATCCGCTCCTACACCGCGCTCACTTCGTTCGCACGGTGCTCGCGCGTGTGACGCCCGTTCCACGGGCTTTGTGGCGTGGTGCCGTTTCCGTCGAAGACGAAAAAATGCCTGAAAGGCATTTCAAAACAGTAGCCGGGTACACCGTCAGGTGTGCCCGGTAAATGATCGTCGATAAAGTGTGTCTGAAAGACACCTCGTTACACATACCACACGGGGTGTTTCGCAGCTCCGCAGCTCCATCCTTCCATCCGCTCCTGCCACCGCGCTCACTTCGTTCGCACGGTGCTCACGCGTGTGACGCCCGTTCCACGGGCTCTGTGATGGGCGTCGCCCCGCGCCCACTTCTCCGACGCCACGGGCTGCGGCGTCACGGGAGCCATGCGCTTTTTTTGCATGGCTAAAATTTTAGAGCTATTTTTGTCTACGATCATTTACGGGTAGCACGCAGAGGCGCGACGCCTAAGATCAATAATGCAAGACGTTTTCACGTCGGTTTTTCCCTGAAATTCAAAAATTCGCACCTTCTGAATGTCAACAATGGGTAAGACTGCGCAAGGACGTCCACAGAGGTATGTATTTACCACACGCCTGTACGTCGTGTCGCGTCCGCTGTAAAACGGCGGAGGTGATGCGGTCTGATCGTGTGCAGTTATATGCATATAGCTCGCGTGGGCTGCCGATGTCGTTGGTCCATGTTGGCGGGTAAGTGCGAATACCTTGAATTGGGAACTACGGTGTCAGGCATCCCACGTTTTTGCATAAGGTATTGTAATAACTTCATTGAATTGTGCCGGGGGTGCGGCACAGCTATTATCTCCACCCATGGATTACATCGGCACCCTGATCAAAGAGGAACTAATGAGACAGGAGAGAAGCGTCTCGTGGTTTGCACGCAAACTGAGCTGCGACCGCTCCAACATCTATAGGCTCTTCCAGAAGCACTCGATCGATACGGCGTTGCTGGCGCGTATCTCGGTGATACTTCAGCGCGACTTTTTCAAGGAGCTTTCGGGCAACCTTGCGGTAGGACGCGACGAAGATCAGGCTCGCTCCTGATATTGCCGGCATGATGGCATATATCGGAGGCAGGATAATTGCGCGGCACTGTGTGCCGATAACGCTACACATATGTTGCTTTTATAACACAGTGGATATAATGCACTGAAAAACAAAATATTGTGAAAAATTAACAGCTTTAAGCAGCGTGGCTTAACTGAAATTCGCGAATGTCGCCACAGTCTCGTGTCGTTCTCGCAGCGCGGTCGTTAAACCCACCCTATCGGTTATATCTATATTTGTGAGCATGATTGCCGGGCAAGTCTGAAAATGCCACGGTTAGTGCATGATCAAGAGTTAAACCAAACAAATATTAGTTATAACTTAATTGTTTTTTATGAACAAAAAATTCATCAACGGGATGCTGGTAGCCAGCCTCATGGCGGGCGCTGCGGGCTCCTTCACGTCCTGTAAGGACTATGATGATGACATTGACAATCTGCAGAACCAGATCAACAGTGTTGTCACAAAGGTGAGCGAGGTGCAGGACCTGGTCAAGGGCGGCAAGATCATCAGCAACGTGACCAAGACCGACAACGGTATTGACATCACGATCGACGGAACCGTCTACAAGATCACTAATGGCGAGAATGGTGATAACGGCACAGCATGGACCATTGGAGCCGACGGCTACTGGTATGAGAATGGCCAGAAGACCGAAAACAAGGCTATCGGCAGCAACGGTGCCAACGGCGAGTACTATGTTCCGCAGGACAATGGCTTCTTCGCTATATATAAGGATGGCGAGAAAGTCAAAGACACCACGATCTCATGGAAAGGTGAGACAACCGTTACAGGCAAAGGCATCACAGCTGTCTACACAGGCACAAAGCTGACTCTGTCAGGTGTCGAGGGCACAACGAGCGACGTTGTCATTGATCTTGGCGTTAACGTAGGTTCGATCGCATTTGTTCCTTCGGTGATGAGCAGTGCTGTCGCTTATCCCACGACCGACGATCCTTTCTATCACATCGCAACATACTTCGACGAGACCAAGTACAACGCCGACAAGACTTTCAAACCCCAGACCGGTTTTGACAAGTCAAACATCGTTGACCTCGTGTATCGCGTTAACCCCGACAATGCTTTTGTCGCTGAGAACGCCAACTACTATTTCATCAACCGCGTGGTTACCTCACGTGCCGCAGGCGACAAGAAGAATCTTCTGAATGTTGTCAGCGCAGAGGCTGCCAAGGGTGAGGTCAGCCTCAAGGCTTCGATCAACGCTTCGGCTCTCTCGACCAAGTCGACAGAGGAGAACATCGCAGCTCTGAGCATGTGGAACGGTCAGGCCAACACTGTGTCTGACTACATTGAGGTATCGTCGGAGGCTATTACGCCTATCCTCGTTGATAGCATACCCACGACTAAAACGACCACTACTCCCAAGACTGCTGTCACAAAGGGTATCTACAACCGTACAAAAGCTATCGTAGCCAACGGTGAAACCGACGCATTCATTAAGGAGTTCGTTCCTCTGACTGCTACCGACTATGCCGCTACTCTCGTTTACAACAGCGAGGTAGGTGTTAACCTCAGAAATATCCCCGGCCTCTTTGTTACAGGCAAGGGCTTCCTGACCGACCTCGGCTTCACCGGCATGAGCTACAGCTTCTCGCTGCCTGAGAAATATCTGTCGGATGACACTCAGAAGACCAACCAGCAGGATTTTGTTACTCTTGACGGCACTGTCCTCAAGATCAACACTTCCAAACTGAC
Organism: uncultured Muribaculaceae bacterium; assembly: GCA_964389525.1. Lineage (GTDB taxonomy): Bacteria > Bacteroidota > Bacteroidia > Bacteroidales > Muribaculaceae > JAFLTL01. The sequence continues at coordinate 105,436 of CAYMEX010000001.1, forward strand.
CGGTGCTCTCACACAGGCTATCGGCCGTACTCCGGTCGTGCGCATCGACGCTTTCCTGACCAACAACAATGGTGAGGCCAAGCTCGTCGCTTCTGCCTACATCAAGATACAGATCACCGAGCTGGAAGAGTCTGTTGAGGATAAGGAGGCTATCACGGGTACAATCAGCCCCGTCAAGGAGTATGAGTACCACAACCTCACCGACAAGAACACTCAGGTAGGTCAGATGCCTTGGATGGACGTGAACAACGTCATCTACGGTCAGACAGGTCTCACCGCTACCAACTTCTGGAACTACTACGGTGGCGATAACGACGAGTACACTGTCAAGATCTCGACAATCAAGGGTGGCAAGGAGCAGGTTCTCGAGAGTGCCAAGGCTGTAGCTACCGGTACACCTTACGAGACAAATGCTAAGGGTATCATCGTTACCACTCTCATTAACAACGGCGAGACACAGACATCCAACGTCGCAGTTGATATCAACGAGAACATCCTCTCGCAGAACAGCTATGACAACATCGATGGCAAGGGTGCCAAGTACACCGTGACCGTGACCATCCCGTCCGACAACAAGAAGGTTCTCGGTGACATCGTCCTCACTCAGGTATTCTACGTGAAGGAGACCTGCACTTCTTACAAGTTCAACAACCTTTACTACGCTGGCACTGTTGACAACTACGCTGACGTGGTTGTAACGAAGGGTCGCGTTAACGCTACTACTCAGAAGTGGGATCTTTCGATGCAGATCTCAGAGGTATTTGAGATGATCACCAACAAGGCCGGTGTCAAGGAGAATATCTTTGAATACTTCGACGACGTTAACAACGCCAAGACCATCGAGTTCTCGCTTGATCCGACAACTCAGAAGGGTGTTGCATACAACACGACCAGCAACGTTATTTCGCTCAGCGCTCCGCTTACCACTCCGACGCTCTTCGCCGGCATGAAGTATGTCGTTACACTCGACAACGATGAGAAGTGCACCTTCAAGTTTAACGTTGAGTTCATCAACCCGTTCATCGCAGGTACAGCAACAGCTGTTTCGCTCAATGGCAACGCCATCGGTGCAGTTACAGCCGAGATAGCTCCTTCGGTTGTAGTGGTTGAGGCTGCTACCCCTGCCAACAAGGTATTTGCTTGGGACGCTGCAGGCAAGAAGCTCGCTCTTGTAGCCGCTAACGCCGACAAGTATAAGGTTGCAGCTCCGACAGTTGCATATGCATTCGTTGAGGATGACGCTTACAAGGCATTTGCCGGTCAGCTTGACGACGATTCGACTTTCGAGGTTGATGCCACTACAGGTGTCGTTACTTTCGACAATCAGGGCGCTAAACTTCAGAACGCACACAACCTGACTGTTAAGGCTACAGTAACCTTCGCCGACCTCTCGGTTGTGACAGTGAATATTCCTCTTACAATTGCTACAAAATAAACACACATAGTTCATAGGTAGCGATTACCTCAATAGGTTTAATTCGTCGGCCCCCGGTCCACTTGCAGGATCGGGGGCCTTGCGTTTCCCCATACCATTCTACTGTAGGACGCACGGCGCGCACCCACCTCAACCCGTTGGCCTGTAGTGGCGTGCGACACTACGCCCACCTCCTCCGTCGAAGACGGATGATAATGCAAAGCCCCACATCGAGCGCGGAGCGCGATGGTGTGGGGTATGATCGTTTTGATAAACCACGGCCTCGGAGAGGTCGTCTATCCGACATCTTCGATGCCGTATTCCGTGGCTTTATCTTACCCCATGCCTTCGCTCCGCTCGACATGGGGCTTCTTATTATATCGTGCCTTCGGCACTTACATACATGTTCTGATAGATGACCTCTTGCGAGGTCATGGTGCTTTCGTCTCTGCCCTCCCCACGCTGCGGCTTTGCCGCGACCGTGGGGTTTACCACGAATGCTGTCTACGACAGCAATTTATTCGTCCACAGCTTCGCTTGCCACATGCCAGACGATGGGGCGTGGTGCCGTTTCCGTCGAAGACGAAAAAATGCCTGAAAGGCATTTCAAAACAGTAGCCGGGTACACCGTCAGGTGTGCCCGGTAAATGATCGCTGATGAAGCGTGTCTGAAAGACACCTTGTTACACGTACCACACGCGGGTGTGTCGAATTTTCATTCTATCTTGGTAGTCTGGTTCAGTCTCTGCGAGACTGGTTGACACTGATGTTGATAACCCCACCCTGTTCGCTGCGCTCATAGGATGGGGTTATGCTCCGGATGCGCCGGGTTACGGCATCTGCGATGCCTCCTCCGCCCGTTCCACGGGCTGCAATTTGTGGGCGTACTTTCGCACGCCCCTACAAATCAACATTATGTCACACGATGGTCAGTCGCCGGAGAGCAGAGTGACGCGCATGGCCGACGCGGTGTCGATGTTCCAGAGGAAACCGCGTATGCCTGTATGCCCCATCGCTGCGAGCTGGCGCATGACGGAGGCGACTTTGGCGCGCAGGGTGGCGAGCTGTGTGTCGGGCAGCCCGTCGGTACAGCATTCGACTACGTCGACAAAGCCGTCAGCCCGCCAGACGATGCGGTCGGGACGCCAGCGCCTGATCTTCGGGAGATTCCCGGCAAAAATTTCGGGGACAAGCAGCAGGCGGGTGTAGCCGTCGAACCAGCCGGAAGCCTCTGGGGTGGTGCTGATGGCGGCAGTGAGTGATGAAAGGGCCTCGGCGGCGCAACCGGCCTCGAGACGTGAGCGGTGTGCCTCGCGGCGCACTACGGCCGGAAGTGAGGCGCATCCGCGGGTCTGCGCAAGCACGCGTTTCAAAAATATGTACCTGTCGGCCTGATTGCTGAAATCGCGGATAAAACGGTCGCGGAGTTTCGTAATCTCAAGCAGCCGGTCGTTGTCGTGTGTGGCATAGGGGGGCATGAATGCCGTTGCAGCCGTGGCGGTGTCTTCGGGGGGCGGCGTGGGCTCGCCGATGACAAGCGTGAGGGTGTCGGCGTCGAGGCGCGATGTGAGACTGAATTTCAGCGGTGTCTCCACGGCGGCCGTCCTGACGGCTTTCAGCAGGGCATTGCCGACCGTCTCGTTGCTTTCGTCGCCTATAAGCGCGGTCACGACAAGCTCGCGCGTGGGGCGCGTGAGCGCGACATACAGCAGATTTATGTTGTCGATCTTCTGTCCGGCGATGAACTCGTTGTAGCCGTCGGCAAAAGCTCCGGGAAGCGATGCGAGCTGCGGCAGATTTTCGAGCGGTATGTAGGGAGGGATGAGGTCGGGGTCGATGCCGGGGATGGGGTCGGTCCTGTACCAGCGGTAGCTGCGCTTGAACGCCGTGGAGGTCTCGGTCATGCAGAAACTGAGGAACGGCACATGCACACACGGAAACTCCAGACCCTTGGCCTTGTGGATGGTGAGTACGTTGATCGCGTCGACATCGCCCGGCACATTGATGCTCTGTGTCGCACGCTTTGTGTCCCACCACTCGAGGAAGCCGCGCAGGTCGTTGCCGCAGCGCGAGGCGTACTCGCCGACGAGGTCCATGAATCCTGAAAGATAGACGCTGTGCACTTCGGCGTCGGCGGCTGCTCCGGCCTCCATCTCCTCCATAGCCTCGCGCACGATGCGCTCGACCATGGTGACGAGGTTGGACGTCGGCGAGGAAAGCAGCCGGTCGTCGGCACCGGCCTCCTCGGTCGCGGCAAAACGGGGCGAGCACTCCCCGACGGCCGTCGAGAGCGCTCGTGCCGGGTCGCCTCCCGAAGCAAAGAGGTGCATGTGGTAGCGGTTGACCAGGCGCACAAGATCGCGCTGAGTGGCGCCCGGATAGCGGCGCTGACCGTCGTTGTCGCGCGGTTCGGGGGGATTGAGGAGCATGCGCAGGCGTGCGACAAGCATCCTGACAAGCGGCGACTCGCCCACGAGAAGCGCGTCGGACGACATGACCTGCACGCGCGGCAGTCCGCTTCCGGCCCACTCCGGGGTGTCCATGGCGTTGAGAAGGTGCTTGACAACCATCTCGCCCTCGGCACGCTTGCGCACGAGCACGGCGATCTGGCGCGGCCTGTAGCCCGCCCGCAGCTGGCGCATGACGCCGTCGAGCATGCGCGCGAGCGCGGCATCGGCATAGGCGACGGCATCGTCGCCTTTCTCTTTATTCAGGAATGCGACATTGACATATCCGGGATCGCCCGCACGGTTAGGGCCGAGATCCTGCACCGCTCCGGCATAAACCGACACGTCGGAGCCTGAGGGAGTGAGATCGTAGACGCGGGGTATGGCATCGAAAACGGCGTTGTTGAAGCGGACAATGGTGTGCGAGGAACGGTAGTTGACGTTCTCGCCGGCGTTGGTGCCCATGTCGTTGACCTCGAAGCCGCGTGCGCCGATCTCCTGCCCGACGATGTGGTTGAGCAGGCGGAAGTCGGTGTTGCGGAAACTGTAGATACTCTGCTTGCCGTCGCCGATGATGAGGTTGTCGTGGCCGTTGCTGAGGCTCTCGAGCAGAAGCGGCCGCAGTATGCGCCACTGCATGCCCGATGTGTCCTGAAACTCGTCGAGCAGAAAATGCTGCAGCCTCAGTCCGAGGCGCTCATAGATGAACGGCGCTTCCTCCTCGGTGGATATGATGCGGGCGAGGAAGTCGTTGGTGTTGCTCTGGAGCACCATGTTCTCCTCGCGGCAGTATTTTTCGAGATGACGTCGCATCTCTCCGAAAAGTCCGAGCGGGTAAAGGTTTCTGAGCAGGAAACTGACCGTGGCGATCTGCTCCTGATCGTTGAGGTTGAGTCGGCATACTCCGGCAATGTCGTCGATGAGAGCCTGATCGTTTTTAAACGCCGCATAGACGCATGCGCTCACCTTGCCGTCGGCGGCCGACACGGGTGTCGACCCGGTCGCGGGCTTCCCCTGAACCCACAGTCTGACCGAAGCCATGAGATTGCGGCTGATGACGTTGTCGCCCATCGGCGCAGTGCGGCTGAGCAGCGCGGTCGTGCGTGCGGCAAGATCGCCGCGCAGTGTGGCAAGCCGCCGCTGCAGCGCGTCGCGCAGTTTTATTACGCGCTCTCCTGAGTCGGCGTCAAACCAGCTGTCGATTTCGTCGGCATGCAGCTTGTACGTCTCGTTGAAAAGTATCGACAGACGTTCGGCAAGTCCGGCAAATGTGGAAGTGGCGCGGTTGAAGAGGTTGAACGCCTGCCCTTCGGCCATCCTCGACTCCATGAACGAGAGGATCCACTCGCGCATGCGGGCCTTGCGTCCGGCACGCGTGGCCTCGCGTGACTCGGGGAAATAGGGGGAGTTGCCGTTTATGACGTCGAGCATGTCGTGAACGGCGCTGTCGATCGCCTCGCGCTGGTTGAGCTGTATGCGGTAGTTGTCGGGGAGGTTGAGCTCGCGGGCGAATGTGCGGAGTACCGTCTGAAAGAAAGAGTCGATCGTGGAGACATTGAACGATCCGAAGTCAAACAGCAGCTGCATGAGGGCGCGTCGGCACGCGGCCGAGATCTCGGCTCTGGTCGACGAGACGAAGATCTGCTCATCGAGCATGCGCATGTAGCTGTTGTCGGGCGGACAGTCGGGATCGGCCAGTGCGGCGAGCGTGGTGACAATGCGGGTCTTCATCTCGGCGGTGGCCTTGTTGGTGAAGGTCACCGCGAGTATCGAGCCGTGGCGCGACGGGGCGCCCGCCCTGTTGAGATGCCACATGCCGCCGCTGTCGCGCCATCCTATCGTCAGTGCGATGTAGCGCAACGCAAGGGTGAAGGTCTTTCCCGACCCGGCCGATGCCTTGTAGATCGTGATCAATGAAGCTGGCTCAGAGTTTCTTTATGGCAAGACAAAGTCTGACAAGCGAGGTCATGACCGTGCGGTCGACCACACGGGCGCGGTCGCCGGGGAAATGGCTGCACCACGCGACGGTGGCGCCCGGAGTGAGTATGCAGATCCAGACGGTGCCTACCGGCTTGTCGGGTGTGCCTCCGCCGGGTCCTGCCACGCCCGATGTGGCTATGGCGCAGTCGGCTCCGCAGAGACGTGCCGCTCCTGCGGCCATCTGCTCAACGACCGGTGCGCTGACGGCTCCCTCGGCCGCTATGGCTGCCGGGTCGACCCCGAGGACGCCGGTCTTGACGTCGTTGCTGTAGGAGACTACAGCACCCTGCATGACGGCGCTTGCTCCGGGTACCGAGGTGATGGCAGCCGAGACCGAGCCTCCGGTGCAGCTCTCGGCGGTGGCGACCTTCAGGCCGCGCTCACCAAGCAGCTCGACAAGGTAGGCAGCAGGTGTTATATCTTTATCGGCAAAAAGATTGTCGCCGACGAGCGCGATCAGTTCGGCACGGCGGCGGTCCATCTCGGCGTCGAGCACCGCGCGGTCGGTATGCGATCCGTCGAGACGCAGACGTATGAGTCCGGGCTGCGGCAGATAGGCGAGATGCAGAAACGGCGGCAGACTTTCCTCCCACGACGAAAGTCTGATGGCAAGATCGCTCTCGGTTATGTCGACCGCCTGCACGACGTCGCTGCGTAGAGCCACATCGGGAGCGTAACGCTTCATGAGCATCGGGAACACCTCGGAGGTGAACATGCCGCGTGTCTCGAACGGTACGCCCGGCATAGCCACGAGTGTCTTGCCGTCGCGCTCGAATACCATGATCGGCGCTGTGCCGAGCCGGTTCTGTATGACGCGGCACGAGGTCGGCACAAGTGCCTGGTCGGCCGTGAGCGAGTTGAGGCGTATGCCGCGCTTGCCCACGACCTCGCGCACGTTGGCCTCGACAGCCTCGTCGCGGTAGAGCTCGCCGCCGAACACATCCATGAGCGCCTGCTTGGTTATGTCGTCTTTTGTCGGACCGAGTCCGCCGGTGGTGAGCACCACATCGGCGCGGTCGAGCGCTTCGGCCACAGCGCGGCGTATGCGCTCGTTGTCGTCGGGCACGACGTCGACATCGACGACCGTCCATCCGGCCGGACGCATTGTGCGGGCGAGGAAGCCCGAATTGGTGTCGGTGACCTGCCCTATGAGCAGCTCATCGCCTATGACTATGATTGATACGTTCATATCGTGACACGTGCGTAGGGAGTGGCGTTGTAGGGGCAGAACTCGCCGTTGAGATACTTGAAGTAACCGGCCGTGGCCACCATGGCGGCGTTGTCGGTCGTGAACGCACGCGGAGGGATGAAGGCTGTGATGCCTTTCTCGGCGCAGAAGTCGGCGACGGCCTTGCGCACGCCGGAGTTGGCCGACACACCGCCTCCTATCGCTACGGTCTTCACGCCGGTCTCCTTGACCGCACGCGAGAGTTTGCCCATGAGTATGTCGATGATCGTGTGCTGCAGGCTTGCCGCGAGATCGGGCATGTTCTCCTCGACGAATCGCGGGTTGAGCTTTGTCTGGTCGCGCAGTGTGTATAGAAACGAGGTCTTCAGACCGCTGAAGCTGTAGTCGAGTCCGGGTATGCGCGGCTTGGCGAAGCTGAAGCGGGCAGGATCGCCCTCGGCTGCGAGACGGTCGATGTGCGGGCCGCCGGGATAGGGGAGTCCCATGACCTTGGCGCACTTGTCGAACGCCTCGCCGGCGGCGTCGTCGATGGTGCGTCCGATCACCTCCATGTCGAAGTAGTCGCGCACAAGTATGAGCTGTGAGTTGCCGCCCGAGACGAGCATGCAGAGAAACGGAAACTCAGGCACGGCGTCGGCGGCATCCTGACGGATGAAATGCGCCAGCACATGGCCGTGGAGATGATTGACGTCGACGATGGGCACACGCAGCGAGAGCGACAGTCCTTTGGCGAATGAGGTGCCCACGAGGAGTGATCCGAGCAGCCCCGGGCCGCGTGTGAAAGCTATGGCCGAAAGGTCGGACGCCTCGACGCCTGCACGGCGCAGAGCCGTGTCGACAACCGGGACGATATTCTGCTGATGAGCGCGCGATGCAAGTTCCGGCACTACGCCTCCATACTCCTCGTGTACACTCTGCGAGGCTATGACGTTTGAGCGCAGAAGGCCGTCGACGACAACCGCGGCCGACGTGTCGTCGCACGACGACTCGATGCCGAGGACAACGACGGGTTTCTTCTGTGACTGTATGTTATTTCCCATTTATGAAAAATGAATCGTATTTTGTTATTCGGACGCACGGGCCGTGCGTCCCTACTGTCGGGTATGTTAATTGCCAGTGGACCGTGGGGTGCGGAGGCTGCGGGCCGTGCGTCCCTACTGTATGAATGCGATGCCGCGTTTGACACGCTTTCATGGCACACAAATTTAGCAAATCTTATTATCTTTGCATTCATCTTCGGGCAGATATGCCCAGCATCTGAAAATCAAAATCCCACATGAGCGAATTAGCCACAAAATATGTCCCCGGAGAGGTTGAGGACAAATGGTATGCCTATTGGCTGAAACACAATTTATTTCACTCTACACCCGATGCCCGTGAGCCCTACACGGTCGTGATACCGCCGCCCAACGTCACCGGCGTGCTCCACATGGGCCACATGCTCAACAACACGATACAGGACATACTGGTGCGCCGCGCGCGCATGGAGGGTAAAAACGCCCTCTGGGTACCCGGCACCGACCATGCCTCGATCTCGACCGAGACAAAGGTGATCGGCAAGCTCAAGGAGATGGGCATAAAGAAGACCGACATCTCGCGCGAGGAGTTCCTGCGCCACGCATGGGACTGGACCGAGAAGTACGGCGGCATAATACTGCAGCAGCTCCGTAAGCTCGGCGCATCGTGCGACTGGGAGCGCACCGCCTTCACCATGGACGAGACCCGCTCGCGCTCGGTGATAAAGGTGTTCTGCGACCTCTATGACAAAGGGCTGATATACCGCGGTCTGCGCATGGTCAACTGGGACCCCGAGAACCGCACCGCGATATCGGACGACGAGGTATTCTACGTCGAGGAGAAAGCAAAGCTCTACTATCTGCGCTACTACATCGCCGACGACGACATGAGCGGCGAGGTGACCGACGAGAGCGTGATACACACCGACAGCGACGGCCGCCGCTATGCCGTGGTGGCCACAACACGCCCCGAGACGATCATGGGCGACACGGCCATGTGCATCAACCCCAAGGATCCGAAAAACACGTGGCTCAAAGGAAAGAAGGTGATCGTGCCGCTCGTCGGACGCGTGATACCCGTGATCGAGGACCGCTATGTAGAGATCGACTTCGGCACAGGCTGCCTCAAGGTCACCCCGGCTCACGACAAGAATGACTATATGTTGGGCAAGACCCACAATCTCGATACGATCGATATCTTCAACGAAGACGGCACAGTCAGCGAGGCTTCGCCCCTCTATGTGGGCATGGACCGCTTCGAGGTGCGCGAGCAGATCGCCAAGGATCTCGAGGCTGCCGGACTGATGGAGAAGATCGAGGACTATGTGAACAACATCGGTCTGTCGGAGCGCACCAAGGTGCCTATCGAGCCGCGCCTGTCGCTGCAGTGGTTCATAAAGATGAAGCACTTTGCCGAGATATCGCTCGGCCCGGTGATGGACGACATCATACGCTTCGTGCCCGAGAAGTACAAGACTACCTACCGTCTCTGGCTCGAGAACATACAGGACTGGTGCATCAGCCGTCAGCTCTGGTGGGGACACCGCATCCCGGCCTATTTCTACGGCGACCCGGAAGCTCAGACATTTGTGGTGGCCGAGAATGCCGAGGAGGCTCTCGAGAAGGCGCGCGCCGCTTCGGGCAACCCCGCTCTGACGGCCGACGACCTGCATCAGGACGAGGGTGCGCTCGACACATGGTTCAGCTCATGGCTCTGGCCCATCACCCTGTTTGACGGCATAAACAATCCCGGCAACGAGGAGATCAAATACTACTATCCGACGGCTACGCTTGTGACCGGCCCCGATATCATCTTCTTCTGGGTCGCACGCATGATCATGGCCGGATATGAATATGTGGGCGAACGTCCGTTCGACAACGTGTATTTCACCGGCATCGTGCGCGACAAGATCGGCCGCAAGATGTCGAAGATGCTCGGCAACTCGCCCGATCCGCTTGAACTGATCGCACAGTTCGGCGCCGACGGCGTGCGCATGGGTATGCTCATGGCAGCCCCTGCCGGCAACGACATAATGTTCGACGAGAAGCTCTGCGAGAACGGCCGCAATTTCTGTAACAAGATCTGGAACGCGTTTCGTCTGCTTCAGGGCTGGACAGTCTCCGACACCATCGCTCAGCCCGAGGAGTCGCGTCAGGCGGTCGAGTGGTTCAAGGCCCGTCTCGACGCCACAGTGGCCGAGATCGAGGATCTTTTCACAAAGTTCCGTCTGTCGGAGGCTCTCATGGCAGTCTACAAGCTGTTCTGGGACGAGTTCTCGTCGTGGTATCTCGAAATGGTGAAGCCGGCCTACGGCGAGCCGATCGACCGCGCGACGATGAAGGCCACGATGGATTTCTTCGACAGCCTGCTGCGTCTGCTTCACCCGTTCATGCCGTTTATCACCGAGGAACTCTGGCAGCATCTTGCCGACCGCCGCGAGGGCGAGTCGATCATGTATGCAGAGATGCCCCGCGCGGCCAAGGGTGGCAACGACGAGCTGCTGCAGTCGATGGAGCGCGCCAAGGAGATCATCACGGCCGTGCGCGGCGTGCGTGCCTCGAAAAATCTCTCGCCCCGCGAGGCTCTGACGCTCGCTGTGGTCGACGAGGGTGAGAACGCGGTGCCGATGCTCAGCGTCGTGACCAAGCTCGCCAACATCTCGGGCGTGACACTGAATGCAGCCAAGGACGCCGCAGCCGCCTCGTTCATCATCGGCACAACCGAGTTCAACATACCTCTCGAGGGAGCCGTAGACACCGAGGCCGAGCTTGCAAAACTGCGCAAGGAGCTGGAGTATCAGCAGGGCTTCCTCGCATCGGTCGAGAAGAAGCTCTCCAACGAGCGGTTCACCGCCAAGGCTCCGCAGGCCGTTGTCGACGCCGAGCGCCGCAAACAGGCCGACGCCCAGTCGAAGATCGCCTCCCTCCAGGCTTCGATCGACGCACTTTCAGGGAAATAACTTACTTATTTTTAGAGTTTGCTTATGCGCTTCATACTGTTTCTGGCGATATCAGTGATAACACATCTGGCCGTGCACGCCGTGGTGCCGGTAGGTCTCATCAACTTCCACAACGAGGCTACCGACACGACACGCATCACACAGATGCTCATTGACGCGGAGAAGATCTCCGATCCCAACGAGCGTGTCATCACTCTGGCCAGGATTTTTGAAGGCACACCATATGTCGCCGGCACTCTCGAGAGTGCCGACGGCGAGGAGCGGCTGACTGTCAATCTCGACGAACTCGACTGCACCACATTTGTCGACGTCGTGGCGGCTCTTGCCTATACGGCCGGACAGCACCGCACGTCGTGGCGCGACTTCACCGACGCGCTCGAGCGTCTGCGCTACCGCGGAGGCGAGATGCAGGGCTATGCGTCGCGGCTCCACTATTTCAGCGACTGGGTGGTCGACAACACCGCACGCGGCAATGTGCGCGAGGTGACAAACCGAATGCCCTCCTACAAGGATGTGGTGAAAACGCTGAATTTCATGTCGCGCAACCGCGACAAATATCCGGCTCTCGCCGACACGGCCACATTCGAGAAATTCAAGTCCTATGAGATCGGCTACCGCAACCACCGCTACCCGGTTGTGGGTGCATCGACTCTCGGATCACGCGACACACGTGCCGCACTCAAAGATGGCGACATCGTGGCGATCGCCACAAAGGCGCAGGGGCTCGACGTGACGCATCTCGGATTTATCGTCAAGGATGAGAAGGGCATACCCTATTTGCTCAACGCCTCGTCGGTGCAGGGCAAGGTGGTCGTCGACAAGGAGCCTCTTATCGAGCGTCTGCGCCGCGACCGATCAATCCAGGGCATACGTGTGGTGCGTCTGCTTGAATAACGTTTGACCGATGACAGTCAGCGAGATCTACCGAGTCATAAAAGACGCAGCCGCCCGGACCGACGATCAGCGCGAGGCCACAGCCGTGGCACGCGCCGTCATGGAGTCGGTGATGAGGCTGCAGCCGGTCGATCTCGTCACACGTGGCGACGAGGAGGTCATGCCCGCCACGCTGTCGCGGCTCAGCGACATAGCCGTGCGCATCGGCCGTGGCGAGCCGGTGCAGTACATACTCGGCGAGGCATGGTTTCACGGCCTCCGGCTCCATGTGGAGCCGGGAGTGCTCATACCGCGCCCCGAGACCTCGCAGCTTGTCGACATCATCGGCGACATGGCCGGTGACCGCACCGATCTCGACATCATAGACCTCGGCACCGGTTCGGGTGCAATTGCCGTCGCGCTCGCCCGGTCGCTGAAGTTCCCGCGCATCACGGCTGTAGACATAAGCCCCGACGCGATCGCCATAGCCCGGCACAATGCCGGCTCACTCGGCGTCGACGTCGATATTATGGAAGCCGACATGCTGCGGCCCGACACGCTCCCTGCCGGGCCGTGGGATATCGTCGTGAGCAATCCGCCCTACATCGCTCCCGCCGAGGCCGCCGACATGCAGCACCGTGTGCTCGAATACGAGCCGCACACCGCCCTGTTCGCCCCCGAGGGAGATCCCCTTTGTTTCTATCGCGCCGCAGCACACTACGCCGCCACCACTCTCAGGCCGGGCGGCATACTTGCGTTCGAGATCAATCCCGACTACGCGCCCGATCTTGAGAGAATGCTGCAGGCCATAGGATTTCACGACGTGCAGACTCTGCGCGATTTCTGCGGACGTCTCCGTTTCTCCATATCGCGCCTATGACTCCGAAACCCAAGAAGCCCATGTCGGCCGACAAGGCGCTTGAACGCCTTATGACCCTTTGCGTCGGAGCCGAACACTGCACCTACGAGATGATGACGCGGCTGCAGCGCTGGGGCATCGGGAGCAGCGACGCATCGCGCATCATTGCCCGTCTGCGGCGTGAGCAGTTTGTCGACGACCGCCGCTTTGCCGTCGCCTACGCCAGCGACAAGGCGCGTTTCAACGCGTGGGGAAGCCGCAAGATACGCCTCGGGCTTATGCAGAAACGCATATCGGACGATGACATAGATGCCGCTATCGGCGAAGTGGATCCCGCCGATTTCAGGGAGGGACTGGTGCAGACCCTACGCGCGAAAATCCTCGCGATGGGAAGCGAAGAAGCATCGACCTACGAGGGGCGCACAAAGATTTTCCGTCATGCGGCATCGCGGGGCTTTGAGCCTGAGATGATCGCTTCGGTCCTGCGCGACCGCAGGCTCATGGAGGAGCTGTCGCGATGACACTGTGGCGCGATATGCGGGGCATGTTTCTCGACATGCTGTTTCCGGCCCGCTGCATCGTGTGCCGGCGTCAGCTTGCATGCGGCGAGGAGCATGTGTGTCTGCATTGCACGGCATCCTTTCCGCGCATCGGCCTCCACTCGCTCACCGACAACGAGGTGCACCGCCGGCTCATGGCCAAGGGCATCGCGATCGACCGCGCCGCGTCGCTCATGGTCTACCGCCGCGAGAGTCCCTATGCACGTCTGATACACACAGCCAAATACGGTCGCCGTCCGGCACTCTGCCGCCATCTCGGACGCGAGTTTGCACGTTCGCTTTCCACGATGCGTTTTTTCGACGATATAGATCTTATCGTGCCCGTGCCGATGCCATTCTTCAAGAAACTGCGCAGAGGCTACAACCAAAGCGAGGAGATAGCCCGCGGCATCGCCGATATCACCTCTCTGCCGGTCGCCACCGACTGCCTGAGAGCCCGGCGGCACTCGACCCAGACCCGCAAAAACGCCTCGGCCCGCCTCGACAACGCCGAACGCACATATCACCTTCCGCATCCGGCCGATTGGCAGGGCGTAGGTCATATACTTCTTGTCGACGACGTCATAACCACCGGCGCCACCATGCTTGCCTGTGCCCGCCACATTCACCGCGCCATACCCGGCGTCAGAGTCAGTGTCGCCTCCTACGCCCTCACCGCCCCCGACTGATCCCACATTTGGGCAGCGAATCACATTATAAATTATTATAAATTCTATTCCGAAAAAATAAAAGTTTTTTCTAAAAATTTGGAATTTTAAATTATTATTGCGATATTGCGATCGGAAATACGCGTAGAATCTCAATGTAATTGCCTGTAGCAGGGCGAAATGTTGATTCTGCGCTTGTTTTTTTACCGGGGAGTCGACAACAATCTAATTATTAAAAAAGGGATGACAAGATGAAAAGACTAAGACCTTTACTGACAGTACTACTGATGATCTTCTTGTACGTATTTACATCTTGCAAAGATGAAGCAATAGAAGATGATCCATTTCTCGATGCCGATCGCTTTATACATATTGCATTTTGCGTAACAGACGATGATGGCAATGATTTGTTGGAACTTTGGTACAAGGAAAACTGTATTCCTGAAATCCAAACCATTACAGGCCGTTTTATTACGGGACCTATTGGATCGGATACAAGTGTTTTATGCACTAAAGTCCAAAACGAGAATTGCTATATGATGACAACCTCGATCGCAGAAGCAGTATTAAAAATGCGCAATGGAAATATAGTGTACCAAGTACCACTATTTAAAGATGACATTGAAAAAATAGAAATCAGCTGTGATAAAAATAGCACTCCATCATATGATAGTTGGTTGTATAAAGGTCACAAATTACAACAACACGTGATTGCCAACGAGGTATTGTATTTTGTGACGCTGGTGCGGCACGATGACGGGACGTACACACTGAAGGAGTAGATCGGGAACAGCAAAGGATCGATACTTCCCCGAAGTGTCGGTTAATAGATGTCTTCGACGGACGCGGTGTGATGCTGTGTCAAAATGGAATTTGAAATGTGCAATGCTATTTCTGATTTTTGGGCGTACTGTCGCACGCCCCTACAAATCAATATCATCCCAACATAGACGATATGTATTAACCGTCGTAGGGGCGTGCGACAGTACGCCCAAGGCCTATTCTGACACAGCCCCACTTCCGGAGTTGGGATGAGTCGGGGGTGTTGCAGAACTCCCCACAAAAAAACTAAGCAAAAGGAGGCTGCGCCTGTTTTTTACCTGGGAGTCGACAACAATACTAATAATTTAAAAAGAATGACAAGATGAAACGACTGAGACATCTGCTGTGGGTGCTGCTCGGGGTGGCAGCATCCATAACTCTTTGGTCTTGCGGAGAGGAGGATTATATTCTCAACTCTCATCCTCATGCTATATATTTTTGCATTGAAGATGAGGATGGGAATAACATACTGCAAGGTCAAATTAATGATGACCCGCAAACATTCGAGGTAAAAGATGTAAAAGACAGATGCCGCATATTAAGTGAAGATGGTAAAATATATGATGTGCCGGTTTATTTATGTTATGATAAAAACCATCAAACAGTTGTACACGTTGATGATATGTCACCATACTATCAAGTGTGGCTTACTATAACAGACGATGATACTGAAGATATTGTATTTGAAGCAAAAAAGAAGGATGTCGATTGGTATGATATTGTATGGATATACAAAGATACTGAAATCGCTCAGTCTCGACCCACTACCTCTGTGACGCTGGTGAGGCACGATGACGGAACGTATACATTGAAGGAGTAAGACACATAAAATCATAAAAGGATGACAAGATGAAAAGACTGAAACATATATTGTGGGTGCTGCTCGGGGTGGCGGCATCCATAACACTTTGGGCGTGCGGAGAGGAGGATTATCTCATTAATAACAGCCCACATCCTTTTGTTTTCTATGTCGAAGATGAGGACGGTAATGATATCCTTATAGATCGACTTAATTGTGAAATGATTACAAATGATTTGGTATCCTCCAGACCTTATTCCCGCGCTATAGTTGAAGATAGATGTAGCATTCTCGATGGAAACATCAAGCATGATGATGAATGGATTATGATATATAAATATCCTGACGGGCGTGAGTTTGCGGAAATTGATCCAATTGTTACATACACAAAGTTTTGGATAAGATTATTTGACGATGACGCAGAAGAAATCGTGTTTGAAGCGAAAGACCCCAAAGTGGATTTCTACGAAATCACATGGATGTTCAAGGGAAAGAGCATAAAAAGGGGAGCAATAGACATTTTAGGCATTTTAAATGTTCCGATAGCAACGCTGGTGAGGCATGATGACGGCACGTACACACTGAAAGAATAGGGCTGTGTTTATGCGACGTCTTCGACGCCGTGGTTATATGCCCCCACATCAAGCGCGGAGCGCGACGGTGTGGGGGTTGGTGTTATTGTCCGTCTTCGACGGATCTTCGGGTGCAGGAGGTGCAGCCCTGCCAGGGCTGATACGGGAGAAGGGCGATCTGAACCGGGCTCGCAAGCGAACCCGGCTAACGAAATGTCATACCTCCGGTATGAGATGCCCTGTGTGACGGAGGGTAGGGCATATAAGTCGCCCGGGAGGGTTAGCTGTAACTACCCTCCATTGTAGGGGCGCAAGGTTCTTGCGTATGGTTTCTATGCCTGGTATTCAGGCTTTTGACGGACGCACGAGCCGTGCGTCCCTACTCCCGTGAGAGAACGATGTACCCGGTACTTTTTTGAAATGCCTTTCAGGCATTTACGAATTATATCTCAATCTTTTATGCAGATAAGTATAGCTGCGCTGCAGCTCCGGGTAGGGTTAAGCTCCGGCTACGCCAGGTTGCGGCGTGATAGGGAGATGCAACCTGCGCGGCGGCAGCCCTGATATAATGCGTGAGCCGCGGGAGCGGCGAAACATATGTAGCACCGTGCGAACGAAGTGAGCGCGGTGTAAGGCACACATAATATCGAGCTGCGGAGCTGCGAAACAATCGTGTAACAAGGTGTCTTTCAGACACGATTTATAGGCAACTTTTTACCGGGCACACCTGACGGTGTACCCGGCTATTTTTTGAAATGCCTTTCAGGCATTTTTACATTCCATTGTTTTCGACAGTACGCCCACAAATTGCAAATAGCTTACAGGCGCGGTTATTAAGGAAGCCGGGGCTGTCGTCACTGTCGCGGCGGACGGGCCGACAGATTTCCTCGCAGGTCGATAAACAAAAGACGGGTGAATTCATTATCTTTGTACATTCACCCTGTCAACGCACGATCGACTTACCATGACACAATCCACGCAAAAAAGGAGATGGCGTCCGGGCCTCCTGGTCTGTATCTTCATCGCTATCGGCTGCGGCATCGGCTGCGGCATGTTTTTCCCGCTTTGGCTCTCGCGTTGTTTCGCGACATTCAACGCGATATTCAGCCAGTTCCTCGGGTTCTGCATACCGCTGATCATTCTCGGATTTGTGGCACCGGCAATTGCCGATATCGGCTCGCGCGCAGGCAAAATGCTGCTGTTTACGGCTGTTCTGGCCTATGTGGCTACGCTTTTCGCCGGATTTCTCAGCTACTTCACCGGAGTGGCTTTCTTCCCGTCGATGATCCAGCCGATGCAGTATATCGCCGCGACAGGGACAGCCGGGGTGGAGGCTCCGGCCGCATTCTTCACAATAGAGATGCCGCCGCTCATGGCCGTGAACTCGGCGCTGGTCATATCGTTTGTGCTCGGGCTCGGGACGGCCGCGCTCACGCGTGGCACAGGAGCGCTGCGCAACGTGCTGTGCGACTTCCGCGACGTCATGGTCAAGGTGATCAACAGGGCGATCGTGCCGCTGCTGCCGCTCTATATCTTCGGCATATTCCTGTCGATGACCGTCAGCGGCCAGGTAGGCACGATACTGTCGACGTTCGTGAAGATAATCGTGGTGATTTTCGCGCTTCACATCTTCCTGCTGGTCTTCCAGTACTGTGTGGCGGCCATGTTCTCGCGCCATGGCAGGAACCCGCTTAAGCTGCTCTGGACGATGATGCCGGCCTACTTCACCGCACTCGGCACACAGTCGTCGGCAGCCACGATACCTGTCACGCTCCGGCAGGCTGTCAGGCTTGGCGTGAGCGAGCCGGTGGCCGGATTCACGGTGCCGCTCTGCGCCACGATACACATGTCGGGCAGTGTGCTCAAGCTCGTGGCATGCTCGCTGGCACTGATGATAATGCACGGCATGCCGTATGATCTCGGCACCTACGCCTATTTCATCGCCATGCTCGCCGTCACGATCGTGGCCGCCCCGGGAGTGCCCGGCGGTGCTGTCATGGCATCGCTCGGTCTGCTCAGCTCTATCCTCGGATTTTCTGACGCCGACAACGCGCTGATGATCGCCCTCTACATCGCCATGGACAGCTTCGGCACGGCCTGCAACGTCACCGGCGACGGCGCTCTTTCGCTCATTGTCGACCGTTTCTTCGGCAAAAATGCCGTAACAACCTGCAATAATTAACCGTTACATGTATCGTCAGTCGATATTTTCCAATCTTCCGCCGGTCACCAAGAACCTGCTTATCATCAACACTCTCATCTGGGTGGCCACATGGCTGGTCGGACGCAAGATAGGTCTCGACATATCGGACCTGGGAGGACTTCACTATTTCTCGTCGCCGCTGTTCAACCCGGCGCAGCTGCTCACCTACATGTTTATTCACGCATCGTTCATGCACCTGTTCATGAACATGTTTGCGCTGTTCATGTTCGGCGGTCTGCTCGAACGCACGCTCGGGTCGGCCCGATTCCTGTTCTACTACATATCGTGCGGCATCGGAGCCGCGCTGATACAGGAGGGTGTCTACGCCATAATGATCGGCAACGCCGAGTCGCACCTCACACCGCAGATGATCGACGAGGTGATGAAAAACGGCGCGGGCATCATAGCGCAGGGGATGAATTATGTCGAACCGGCCCTCGGGCATTTCAACATACTGCTCAACAACGCCACTGTCGGAGCGTCGGGAGCCATCTACGGCATACTGCTCGCTTTCGGCATGCTCTGGCCCAACATGCCGCTATATATCATGTTCATACCTGTGCCTGTCAAGGCAAAGTGGATGGTGGCCGGATATGCCGGCATCGAGCTTCTTCTCGGCCTCCAGAACAGCATGGGCGACAATGTGGCGCACTTCGCCCACCTCGGCGGAATGCTCATAGGCCTGATAATGATACTCTACTGGAAGCGCAGCGGACTTTTCCGCAGCGGTTGGTAAGTCACTGCCACATATGACCTGGCTCTACAGATTCAAGGCCTGGTGGCTGACGCGCTCGCTGGCCGTTCGCATCATCATCATAAACGTGGCTGTGCTCGTCGCCGGCCGCGTCGCGGGGCTGATCATATCGGCCGCCACAGGGCTGAGCGCGAGCATCGTGTTCGACTGGCTCGCCATGCCGCCCGATGCCGCCCAATGGCTCGTGAAGCCGTGGACCACGCTCACCTACATGTTCACGCAGGAAGACGTATGGCACGCGGCTCTCAACATGCTCTGGCTCTACGGCTTCGCCACGATATTCCGCCTGACGTGCACGTCGCGCCAGTTGCTTGGGCTGTATCTGCTCGGCGGACTCGGCGGCGCCGCCCTCTATGCCCTCGTAGCCTACACCGATGCGCAGCTGGCGGGAAGCGGTCTGCTCGGCTCGTCGGCCGCCGTGCTCGCCATCATCACCGGCACGGCCATCGTCATGCCCGACTTCGAGGTGCGCGTCTTCCTGTTCGGCATGGTGCGCATAAAGTGGATCGCCCTCATCCTTGCCGTGCTGTTTCTCGCCGGGAGCGGCCTGAGCGCCACGGGCGCGCTGACACACATCGGCGGCATTGCCGTCGGATCCCTCTTCGGGCTGAGGATGCGTAGCGGCCACGACATAACCGCGCCGCTCAACCACGCGCTCGACTCGCTGGCCAATATGCTGCGTCCGCGCCGTCCCGATCCCTGGAAACGCACGGCAGCACACACAGCCGCCACGCCTCCTCCGCCACGCCGCAATGTCGACGATATTCTTGACAAAATCAAGCATTCGGGCTACGCATCGCTCTCCGACGACGAAAAGCGACGTTTTTTTGATTTCACCAACCGAAGAAACTGACTAAATTTGCACCCATAAACCCAACCCACCACAGGAGGAAACAAAATGGAGCGATTTGAAATGGTGGCCAAAACCTTCCAGGGCCTTGAAGAGATTTTGGCAGAAGAATTACGCGGGATCGGCGCAGAGAACGTGCAGCCCGGATGCCGCATGGTGTCGTTCGACGGAACACTTGAGACGCTTTACCGCGCCAACATGTGCTGCCGCACGGCTCTCAGGATTTTAAAACCCTTCTATAAATTCTTCGCTTCGTCGACCGACGAGCTTTATGAGATGGCGAAGGAATTTGACTGGGCGTCGCTCTTCGGCCCCGACAAGACTTTTGCGGTCGACACTGTCGCAAACAGCGAGGAGTTCAGCCACTCGCGCTACGCCACCTACCGCGTGAAAGACGCGATTGTCGACTGGTTCCGCGACCATTTCGGCGACAAGCGTCCGCGTGTGTCGACCCAGGATGCCGACATACTCATCAATCTCCACATCGACGGCGACCGCGTCACTCTCTCGCTCGACAGTTCGGGTGAATCGCTCCACAAGCGCGGCTACCGCGTGGCACAGACCGAAGCGCCCATCAACGAGGTGCTTGCCGCCGGCATCATACTCCGGTCGGGCTGGCGTGGCGAGACAACGCTCATCGACCCGATGTGCGGATCGGGCACATTTCTTATCGAGGCCGCGCTCATCGCAGCCAACATCAATCCCGGCGTGTTCCGCTCACGGTTCGCTTTCGAGAACTGGAAGGATTTTGACGCCGATCTGTTTGACAGCATCTACAACGACGACTCGCAGGAGCGCGAGGTGACGTGCCGCATTATCGGCGCCGACATCTCGTCGGCCGCAGTCGCTATAGCTCAGCGCAACATACGCAGCGCGGGCGTTCAGAAATACATCGACATCGAGGCCAAGGCCCTCGCCCAGTGGGACGATGCTCCCGAGGGAGGCGTGATGATCACCAACCCGCCCTATGGCGAGCGCATAAACGTGGCCGACATGGAGGGACTCTACACCATGCTCGGAAGCAAGCTCAAGCATGTATTCCAGGGCTATCACGCATGGGTGATAGGCTATCGCGAGGAGTATTTCGCGAAAATCGGTCTCGCCCCGTCAGAGAAGATACCTCTGCTCAACGGCGCACTGCAGTGCACGCTCATGGAGTATGTGATCTTCGAGGGCAAACGCCGTGATTTCCGCAAGGCTGGGGGCGAGTTCAAGCACCGCGACCGCTTTGACCAGAGCAAGGAACGCAAACCCGCACGACGTCGCCCGAGCGACGAGGAGTGGGGTGCAGGAGCGGCACGCAAAGGCTTCGGCGGACGCGACGGACGCCAGACACCGGGCGACCGTTTCCGCAAGGCATTCGACAAGGCTGACGGCCGTAAGCGTCAGCAGTCATCCGACCGCCGCAACGGCGCAAAAGAGGGCTTCCGCGACCACGATGAAAAAGAGAAACGCAGCAGCGGACGACGCTTCGCCGACAGCCCTTATCCTTTCCGCAAGGACAAGAAAGAGAATACGGGGCTTGTGATCGAGGGCAAGACACCCTCGCTGCCACCGAGCGAAGGTCCCATCATGCGCGAGCGTCGCGCCGGATGGAAAACCCGCCCCGACTTCTCCAAGCGAAACGACAACGACACCAACGATAACAACGACTAATCATCATGCGCATACTTCTGCTCGGCAGCGGCGGCCGCGAATCGGCTCTCGCCTGGAAAATCTCAAAAAGTCCTAAAGTAGAGAAACTATATATCGCTCCCGGAAACGGCGGTACGGACGCTTATGGCGAAAACCTGCAGCTTAGTCCGCTCGATTTTCCCGCAGTAGAGAAAACTGTCGGGGAGCTCGGCATCGACATGATTGTCGTAGGCAACGAGGATCCGCTCGTAGCCGGCATAACCGATTACTTCGACGGAAAAGGCGTGCTTGTGGTCGGCCCGACAAAAGCCGGAGCCGAGCTTGAGGGAAGCAAGGATGTGGCCAAGGCATTCATGGTGCGCCACGGCATACCTACAGCCCGCTACCGCAGCTTCACTGCCGACACGCTCGCCGACGGCGTGGCGTTTCTCGAAACGCTCAATGCACCCTATGTGCTCAAGGCCGACGGACTCGCCGCAGGCAAAGGCGTGCTCATCATCGACTCGCTCGACGAGGCCAAGAAGGCTCTTGCCGAGATGCTCGGAGGCATGTTCGGCAAGTCATCGTCGACAGTCGTCATCGAGGAGTTTCTGAGCGGTATAGAGTGCTCGGTATTCGTGCTCACCGACGGCAAGGGCGGCTACCGCATCCTTCCCGTAGCCAAAGACTACAAACGCATCGGCGAGGGCGACACTGGCCTCAACACAGGCGGCATGGGAGCGGTGAGCCCCGTCCCGTTTGCCGACGACACTTTCATGCAGAAAGTAGAGGAGCGCATCATACGTCCCACCGTCGAGGGGCTGATCGAGGAGAACCGTGTCTACCGTGGCTTTATCTTCTTCGGCCTGATCAACGTCGGGGGCGAACCGATGGTGATCGAGTACAACGTGCGCATGGGCGACCCCGAGACCGAGGCCGTGATGCCGCGTATCGACTCAGATATCGTCCCGCTGCTTGAGGCAGCCGCCAAGGGCGATCTCGGCGATCTGCCGCTGAAGCATTCCGAGCTTGCCGCCGCTACGGTCATCGCTGTTTCGGGCGGTTATCCCGAAGCCTACGAGAAGGGCAAGACCATCACCGGCATAGCCGAGGCGTCGGAAAATTCGCTCATCTTCCATGCAGGCACCAAAGCGGCCGACGGTTCTACGGTGACTTCGGGCGGACGCGTGCTGGCCGTCACATCGCTTGCACCCACGCTCCCCGAGGCACTCGCGTGCAGCTATCAGTCGCTATCACATATCAAGTTCGACGGCATGGCTTTCCGCCGTGACATCGGCCGCGACGTCACCACAGCAAAGTGAAGACATCTCCGACTAAATACATACACTCTCGTGCGGCGGCAATCATCCTGGTGATTGCCGCCGTATGCGCTGCTTTGGCGAAGCTGCCGCTATCGGCTCAGGCCGAAACGGCTCCGTCGCTATTCCCAGGTCCGGGCACATGGCTGCCGGCAGGCACCGCGTCGTTTGTCCTCAACATGACCGTAAACGCCGCCATCGCCTTCATGCTTCTTGTCATCAACCGTCTGTACCGCCTCATGCGCACGATAACATGGGTGTTTGTCGGACTGTTTTTCTTCATGCAGCTTGCACAGCCGGAAGCACTCGGCTACTTCTGCGGCGGATCGTTTCTCGCTCTCACTGCCCTAACGCTCACCGCACTGCTTTTCTCCACCTACGCCGACCCGGCATGCACGCGGTCGACCTATCTGCTATTCATGCTGCTCGCGCTTGCGGCGCTTTTCCAGTACAACATCATATTTCTTCTGCCTGTCTTTCTCCTCGGCATAGTGCAGATGAAGACTTTTGACACACGCACTCTGCTTGCGTGCGTCATGGGGCTCGTCACTCCGCTCTGGATCCTCATAGGGTTCGGCATTGTCAGGCCCGACGCGCTTCTTTCCATGCCGTTTTTCGACGCGGCCTCGCCGGTTGCGGCAGAGAGCGACCACACGGTCTACATAACACGACTTCTCACGACGGCATTCACCGGCAGCATCGGACTTATCTTCACCTTTGCCAATTTTATAAAAGTGATGAGCTACAATTCGGCGCGACGCGCCTTCAACGGCTTTTTCACGATCCTTTTTCTCGCCACAATCGTGCTGATTGTCGCCGATTACCGCAATCACACCCTCTACATACCGCTACTAGACATTCTCGCCGCCTATCAGGCCGGACACTTCTTTGCCACACGCCGCTACCGCCTCAGCTACATACCGGTGTGCATCATACTGTGCATATATGCGGCGATAGCGGCCATACCCGTTATTCTATGATCACAATACTCGTAGCCGTGACAACCGATCTTGCCATCGGCAAAAACGGCGACCAGCTGTACTACATCTCGGCCGATCTGCGCCGTTTCCGCGAGTTCACGACAGGGCACACCATCGTCATGGGGCGCAAGACTTTCGACGCACTGCCTAAGGGGGCACTGCCTAATCGCCGCAACATAGTGGTGAGCCGGCAGCAGGGGCTGACGATCCCGGGTGCCGATGTCGCCGCCTCGCTCGACGAAGCCGTCGGGATCGCCGGCGACGATGATATTTTC
Source organism: uncultured Muribaculaceae bacterium (assembly GCA_964389525.1). Taxonomy (GTDB): domain Bacteria; phylum Bacteroidota; class Bacteroidia; order Bacteroidales; family Muribaculaceae; genus JAFLTL01. Next base: position 129,569 of record CAYMEX010000001.1, read on the forward strand.
ATCATAGGCGGCGCGCAGATCTACAATGCAGCCATGCCGCTCGCCGACTGCATAGAGCTGACTGAAATCGAAGCCACGCGCCCCGATGCCGACACTTTTTTCCCCGCCATCGACCCCGACCGGTGGCAGACCGTGGCTATCACCGAGGCCGAGACCGATCCGCGCTCCGGCGTCAGATACCGCTACCGCACACTCCGCCGCGTAAAGCCGTAGTGTCGTGAACTATTGACATGCGGCTCACGTTATAGTGGCATGAGACGCTTCAACTTTAAAAGCCGGATTTCGTGGTTGCTTATCGCTCTTGCCGGAGCTGTAGGCGGCAATATGCTGTCGGGGTGCGGGACAATAAGAAGTTACTGGGGTATAGAGAACGAATATGAATGGGGTGACGGCTACTATGACGACCATCATCACCATCATAAACCACCCAAACATAAGAAGCATAAGAAGCACAAGAAACACCGTCACGATGACTAACGTGAAGCCGCACCCTCAATCACTGGGGATGCGGCCTCCGATGGTTAATACCTAATCCTATTATAATCTTATTATAGAGCCTGTTTTTAGAGGCTGTCGCCGAAGTCTTCCTTGAACTTGGCTACAAGATCTTCCTGCCAGTGGCCGATCTCTTTCATGCGGCCGAAGAAGAAGCGGAGCACTTTCGGCTCCATCGTCCATTGCAGGCCGCCTATAATCTGACGGTTGTCCCACACCCACTTCACGCGGTCGGCCACGTACTTGATCTGCGAGAGCGTGTAGACGCGGCGGGGCACGGCCAGACGCTGCAGCTCCAGCTCGGCATAGCGCTCCGTGCCGTCGGGCTCGCGCTGCTCCGATACTGTGCCGCGCTCCATGCCGCGTATGCCGCCGGCGATGTAGATGGCCGCGCCCACGGCTGCCGCCGGGTATTGGCTATGAGGCATGTCGGGCACAAACTCCGAGCAGTTGAGGTGGGCGCCGAGACCGCCCGCCGGAGTTATCACAGGCACACCGTAGTCGTCGAGCTCCTTCACCAGATATGATATGAACTCCGGTCCCTGATTGATGTACTCCATGTCGAGCGACTCATAGAGTCCCTGTGCGAGAGCCTCCATAGAGCGCACTTCCATGCCGCCATAGGTGAGGAATCCCTCATAGAGAGGTATATATTCCATCATCTCGTTGGTGTACTTCGGGTCGACGCTGCATATGATGCCGCCGCGCGAGAATCCGAGTTTGCGGGCCGAGAAATAGATGATGTCGATCTTCGACGCGAGCAGGTGATAGATCTCGCGTGTAGTCATGTACTTGCACTGCGCCTCGCGGGTCTTCATGAAGTAGACGTTGTCTTGCAGCAGCGACGCGTCGAGCACCGACTTGATGCCGTATTTGTGGCAGACGTCGGCGACGGCGAGCATGTTTTCAAGCGACACCGGCTGGCCGCCGATGAGGTTGGTGCCGGCCTCGATGCGCACAAACGCCACATTCTCCGCGCCATGCTTCTCGATGGTAGCCTTAAGCTCCTCAAGGTCAAAATCGCCTTTGAACGGGTTGTCGCTCGTAGGCTCCAGGCCCTTGCGGCTCACGACCTCGATGACCTCGCCGCCAAGACGGGTGATGTGGGCTTTGGTAGTGGTGAAGTGGAAGTTCATGATGGCCACCTGACCCGGCTTCACATAGGCTTCGGCAAGGATATTTTCGCACGCGCGTCCCTGATGGGCGGGGAGCACGTTGTCGCAGCCGAACACCTCTTTCACCGCGGCCTTCACACGGTTGAACGTCTCACTGCCGGCATACGAGTCATCGGCCTGAAACATGGCGGCCGTCTGGAGATCCGACATGCCGTTGACACCCGAGTCGGTGAGCATGTCGAGATACACATCGCGGTTCTGGAGGAGAAACGTGTTGTTGCCGGCATCCTGTATGGCACGCAGACGCTCCTCCACCGGGAGAAGACGAAGTTTCTGCACTACACGCACTTTGTGCATCTCAAGAGGCACCTGATTTTCCGATTTATAGAATTTTACGGCCATTTTCTTTACTGATTATATCGTGTTTTTGTTTTTCTCAAAAGTATCGGGTTTGACGCGCCCGATCACGAACATTATTACTTTTTAAAAGACCATTATCACCGATTGGGGTAATTTGTACCATAGTTACCTACCATTATTACCTTTTTATTATCTTTGTCAATATGGTACAGGTAAAGGATATCGTACAGTTCAACTCCTATTTCTCGCAGCCGGCCGCCCATCCGCTCATAGCAGTAGGTGATCTGTCGCGCGCCGACCAGTCGCTCTTCGATCCCACCGACTTCGGCATGTATTGCGTCGTGCTCATGGACACCAACTTCGGCGACCTCTCAAAAGACGGCAAACGCGTCAGTTATCGCTCGGAGACACTCTTCTCGCTCCGGCCAGGGCAGATAGTGGCTCTGCAGCGCAACAATGTGCAGCCGAGAGGCATGATGCTCGCTTTCCGCCCCGAGCTGCTTGAGAAAACCGGACTCGGGCGTGACTTCTACATGTTTCAGTTTTTCTTTTCCGATATACTTGAGGCCATAGAGCCGACACGCATCGAGCGAAACATCGTGATGAACTGTTTTAGCAATCTTCTGGCCGAACTCAACACGCCGCGCGACTACATGTCCGACCAGCTGCTGCGTCTCGGCATCGGTCAGCTGCTGAGCTATGTCAAGCGTTTTTATGAGCGGCAGTTCACCGACATCACACGATCAAGCACATCGATCGTGCAGCGCCTCGACCATATCATCGACAATTACCTGTCGAGCGGACTTCCCGCTCAGAAAGGACAGCCCACGGTAGCCTGGTGCGCGGCAGAGTTCAACCTCACTCCAAACTATTTCGGCGAGCTCATGCGGCGCGAGCTGCACATCACGGCGCAGGAATACATACAGCAGAAAATCATCGCCGCAGCCAAGCGTCTGCTCGACACGACAGCACTATCTGTCACCGAGATTGCCGAAGAGTTGGGCTTCGCCTATCCCAACCACTTCACACGCATGTTCTCGCGCCGCACCGGCCTCACTCCTCTCCGCTACCGCCACCGTCATCAGTAAAGCCTGAACTCCGAAATGCCGGTGGTCTTGCTGCCGGGCTCCTGCGAGGGCTGGGTGACTGTCAGTCTGATGTAGCGCACCTGCTCGGGAGCCGTCAGACGGCGGTTGATCTCGCTCCGGCTGTTGCCTGTAAAACAGTCTAATGTGCGCCATTCCTCGTCGGGGCTGTTGCGGCCGAACAGGAAGCATCCCGATACAAGGCGCTCGGCCCTCTTGCGCTCGTTGCAGAGTATGGTCCAGCCTGTCACGACCGTAGGCTTGCCGAGATCAAAGACGACACTGGCGGGAAGCGTTCTGTCTGACCATTTTGTCGCAACATTGTTGTCGAGCAGTTTGGCCGGGTGGTTGGATTCTCGCTGGCCGCCCGTGTATGATATTATCATGTCGGGAGTGAGGATGTTGGCCGGCTCGGAGACTGTGTCTGTGTCACGACTGTCGGCTGCGCGGTTGCCTGTGCTGAAAAGCGGTGTGGCGGCCACGGCTGCTGCGGGGTCTCCGGCCGTCACGGTAGCGGCGACAAGTATGATATTAAGATCGTCGGGGAGTATTAGAGTGTCCGCGCCGGCGGGGAGGTCGAGCTGCACATCCCACAGATATGTGTTCTCGTAGATCTCATCGCGCGTCAGACTGTGACGGTGGGTGCCGGCATAGACTACGCGCGGCTTTTTGAGATAGCCTTTGCTGAAGCCAAGATGTCCCCAGTCGTATCCGCCCGGGGCGTTGTGGGCATCATGCCCCCACTGGCCGATATAGCCGGTGTATGACGGCACGGTGACCGTCGTGGTAGTTGCACCGACAGTCAGGTCGGCTCTGAGGTCGCGCCCCTCGGTGTCGGCCGCCATGAGCAGATGCAATTTGTCCCATTTTCCCTCGGGCAGAGCGATGGTGTCGCCGCTGCAAAGCACGATATTGTCGGTCGGACGCTTCTCTATGTTGAATCTTACTCCGTTTTTTACGATCTCATCGGGCATGATCTCGGCGGGGTAGCTGAGGCCGCCGTTGAGGCGTCCGTCGTGCCGGAAACTGTTGTAAGTGATGCCGCAGTAGTTGTAGGGGAGCGGCACGGCTGCCATTTTCGGGGACACTGTTTTCATCTCGTCGAAACGGACGCGGTATGTGGCTATGCCGTTGGCTTTAAGACTCACGGGCAGCCGGTTGCCGTCGGTGGCGGCGTCCGCTATGACTTTCTCCGTCCCGTCGGCCTTTTGCGCTGCACGCAACGGTGTGGCAAACACGATGTTGGCCTGGGTCGGTCTGCCCGCTGTCTCATAGACGCGCACGATATATCCGTCGCCGTCTTCGGCGCGTTTCATGGCTTTTATTGCCACGTTGGGGGCGTCGGTCGAGGCAAGCGACAGGCTGCGCCCTTCTCCTTTGGTCTTGGGCACGACAAACGCCTTGATATGCTGCGACATCTGCTCACCTGCCCGGGCAGCCGACACGCGGTCGAGCCGGCCGTCGTGCCCGATAATGGAGTATGTGAACTCATGGTGGCCGAAATCCTGGCGCTCCTGATGGGAGTAGCGGTTGCTCACTCCCGGCGAGTGAAACAGCGTCAGACGCAGGGTGTTGTTGGCGGGCTTGTCCCAGCCGTATTTGAAGTTGCTCAGCAGCGTCACGCCATAGGAGCCGTCGCTCAGGTCGACCCACTCGCGGGCGGGCACCTCATAGGCGGTCGTCACGTTGTTGCCGCGCTCGATGACGCCGACGCCCAGATCGTAGGTAGCCTTTTCATTGGCTACCGTGAGCGGGAACTCGGCCTTGAGCAGCGAGGCAGGGCTATGCCACTCCACCTCGTTGACTATGTCGATGCGTGGAGCGAGCGCCCCCTCATAGAGGTTGACATATTGCGTGAACTCCGAGTCGCCATGTCGCTTTGTGACCCTGACACGCCTGAGCAGGGCGCCGTCGTCGACAAGCGCGATCGCGACGCTGTCGCCGATCGATGAGGGCTCGCGGTCGATTGTCTCTTTCGGTATCTCCCAGGCGGGCCACATGGTGGATATGTTGTCGCCGAACATGGCGAGCCGCACGGCTTTTCCGTCGGCCACAAGCTGCCGGCCGCTGCGCCTGTCGATGATCGACGAGATATCGCCGTTTCGGTCGAAGGCGAGGCTGTAGACGCTGTTGCTGACACCGCTTGTCGCCGTTGCGTTTTTTTCCTTGCCTTTGCCCCTGAGTGCGACATCATAGACCGCAAAACCGATCGCGGGCACAGTGGCTTCTATGAGCACAGTGGCCTTGCCGTCGCCGTAGCCTGTGACCTGCGACCTGACGGTGCGGCCGTTGTGGTCTCTGACGGTTGCCGACGCGGGGCGATGCCTTGCCTCGATCTGCACCTCGATGACGTCGGTGGTCTCGTAGCCAAGCGGATTGAACAGCAGGAGCGGCGTACTTTTGACGTCGGTGTCAAGCCGGCCGGCGATGGCGGTGGCGGCGTCGGTCAGAAGATCGGAGAACTGCTTGAGCGACAGCAGCTCGTCGTTGAATGAGATCTCGTAGCACGGAGGCTCGCTTGTGCCGGTGATGTCGTCGTGAAACTGATGCCAGATAAAGCGCTTCCACGACTCGGTGAAAGACTCTGTAGGGTATGGGCTCCCGGCAAAAACAGCCGCGGCCGATGCCGCCCTCTCGGCAGCGTCGCCGAGGAGCTCGTTCTGCCGGTTGTAGAATTTCATCACCGCCATGGCCGTGTAGCAGCCGTTGCCGTGTACGTCCATGAGCATCTCGTCGTCGTAGAGGGGCAGTTCGGGATGCGAGGAATAGGGCTGCATGTCGAGGTAGAACCGGTCGCTTGTGGCGCTGATGATTTTGAGCGGACCGTCGCCGCGGATGCCGCGCTCGACCGAACGGATCGAGCCTATCGTGGGAGATCCGCCACGGTCGCCCACGCCATAGTAGTGATAGACTATGTTGCCGGCGTTCTCGTCGGCCAGCTTTTTAAGATCCTTGCTGTGCGATATGTCCTCGCCGTCCCAGGTGTGGGTGTAGCTGTAGCCGTGCACCATCATTATCGTGTCGCCGTCGACTCCTCTCCAGAGTCCCACGCCAAACGGGTATTTTCTGTCGTTTTCAAAAAACGGGTGTGTGCGCCAGCCGATCTTCTGCGAGGAGAAGCCGATCAGTCCGCAGTGACGTGCTACAGTGGGCAGCGTCCAGCCGAAACCGAAGCAGTCGGGCAGGAATATGTCGGTACTCTCGACCCCGAACTCCTTGCGGTAGAAATTCTGCCCGAGCATGATGTTGCGCAGCTGCGACTCTATCGACGGCACGATGACGTCGTTGGCGTCCCAGCTCGCCCCCGCCACATGCCAGCGTCCCTGCTTTATGTACTGCTTCATAAGCTCATACTGGTCGGGGTAATACTCTTTCATCCAGGCATATTTCACTCCGCCCTCAAAGTTGAAGACGTAATCGGGGTGCTGGCCGAGGAGCATAAGATTCTGCCCCAGAGTGTATCTGAGATAGTCGCGTATTGAGGTGCGCACGTCCCAGTTCCACTGCGTGTCGAGATGAGAGTCGGAGACCGCGTAGACAGTCTTCTTTTCGGCTCCGGCCGTCTGACACACGACGATGAGTGCCGGAATTAAAATTCTCCGTAGTAAATACATGTCCCGTTAAGTATATATAGATGGATGAAATGAGTGCATATAATCGGGGAAAGTCTCCCGATTAATATATTGTGCTGAGTCACCTGCAAATATAATAGAATAAATCACATAATATTACATTCATCAGCAATAATCCGTCCGCTGAGATTGGAAAACCCCGGGCGGCCATAGCGGTGCCCGGGGTAAATGATGTCTGTAGAGAACGGTTAATCAGCCTTCCCGCCGGCGGAGGGCTCACACCGGAAATCGATGGCATACCAGCCGGGGGCGAAGCCCTCTTTCAGGTGGTTGGAGACAACCAGCCTGAAAGGATGTATGCCTTTCTCGAGCGCGATCTGAGTTTTCTTCTCGTAGAAACGCGACGAGGTGGGGTTATAGACCAGACGGCTGTCGCCTATCCAGAGTTCGTCGGCAAGCGAGCTGAAGGTGTAGATTCCTGTCTCGGGCACGCTGAAATAGCCGGTGTACACAGCCAGACTCGGTTTCTTGTAGTCGAAGTTGCTTTTGTTGTAGTCGGCTATCGAGCGGATCATAGTGTCGGTGTGGAACTCGGCCTTGCCGTATTCGCTGTCGTTGCGGAAAAGTCCGTCGGCAAGCTGTAGCCGCACCCGCGTCGTGTCGCCCTCGACAGCGGGCATGTAGTCCTGACGGTCGACAGCAAGCGTGCGCACGCGGCTCAGGCGTCCGCCGGCCGTGACCGTCGCAACTTTCAGTGTGCACGGCTCGCGCAGTGTGAGGCTTGCGGGGAGCGTGGGCGATGCGGCGGTAGGCTCTGAGCCGTCAGTGGTGTAGACCATCGGGAGCGAGCGGCTGTTGGTGAACGCCATCACCGCCGAGTCGCCGGTAAACACCTTATTGGTCGTAAGTTCGCCCTCGGGCATGGGTATGTGGTAGCCGATGCCTTTGAGGTCGAGGCGCACCTGCATGTTGTCGAGGCGACGCTGAAAATCATCCCAGTTTTTTTTGTCGGGAGCTGTCCATGCTACTTCTGCCAGAGCCATAAGACGCGGGTAGAGCAGATACTCCAGCATCTCCACATCGGGTGTCCATTCGCTCCAGAGGCATGCCTGAGTGCCGATCACATATTTCCGCATATCGGGTGCGAGTTCGGCGGGTACAGGCTCAAACGCATACACATCTTTCAGATACGACTGGCCGCCCATTGCAGCCGGCTCGACCTCGTCGGCTCCCTGTGCCGAACAGAGATAAAGTCCGTCGGCCATCGAGGCCATCACCACGTCGTGGGCTGTCGAGGCCGCTTTGGCACCGCACTCGGTGCCTTTCCAGCTCATCACGGTAGCCTCGTCGGGCAGTCCGCCCTCGAGTATCTCCTCCCAGCCGATCATGCGTTTGCCGAGTTCCTGCGATATGAAGCGCTCCATGCGCTTTATGCCGTAGCTCTGCAGCTGTTCCTCGACCGAGTGTTCGGGTGTCTGCCGCAATCCGAGCCGCTTTGCCAGAGCCTGACAGCGCGGACACTCGTGCCACCGGCTCTTGACGCATTCGTCACCTCCGATATGCAGATATTTCGAGGGGAACATGGCGGCCACCTCGCGGAGCACATCCTCCATGAGCGTGAAAACCGAGTCGTTGCCGATGCAGAACACGTTTTCCTCGTAGCCGAACACCTGTTCGCTCTCAAACGGGCCGCCCGTGCACGACAGTTCGGGGAACGCAACCAGTGCGCCCAGGCTGTGACCCGGAAATTCGATCTCGGGTATCACGTCGATATGAAGGCTGTCGGCGTAGCCGACAAGCTCCTTTATGTCCTCTTTGGTGTAGTAGTAGGGGCCGTATTTCTCGCCGTTGTAGGTCTCCTGCACGGCCGAGCACTCCACAAGCTGCGGATACTTGTCGATGGCGATGCGCCATCCCTGGTTGTCGGTGAGATGCAGATGCAGGTAGTTCATCTTGAGCATCGCCATGACGTCGAGCTGACGTTTCAGCTCGTCGACGCTGAAGAAGTGGCGGCACGGGTCGATCATCAGGCCGCGATAGCTGAACCGCGGGCTGTCCTCGATCCTGACGCAGGGTATCGACAGGCCGATCTTAGAGGCGGTCGGGGTCTCGATCTCGGCCGGGAGCAGCTGCAGCAGCGTCTGCACGGCGTAGAACATGCCGCGATGTGTCGATGCCGACAATGCCACCTGTCTTTCACTGACTTCGATCCTGTATTCCTCGTCGCCGAGCGACAGGTCTTGTCTCAGGCTGATGCAGTTGTCGGCCGGGCTGTCGGTGACAGCGAGAGTATACCCGCCCGCACGTCCGATCTTCTCTGTAAGCAGATCGGCTTCGGCATCCCAGTTGCCGTTATCAGTGCAGATTTCGGTAGCGCCATCGATCTTGAAAGCTCCCTGCCCGGCTTCAATCTCGCGTGGCTCGGGGATTATGTGTATCCCCGAATTATACGTCTTGTTGTCAACCGAGGCCCGGCACGACATAAGAAGGCATGAGGTCAGAATTATAAAGTATCTGATCGTATTATTCATTTTCTTGGTCTTGCTGTTTTTGCATATGGTCACTGTTCGTCGGGGCAGCCCATCGATTCCCAGAACTTCGCCCTCATCTTCGGGGCGTCGATGCTTGTGAAGAGATCGATCTCGCGCTGTGTTGTCCAGTCGGGGGTGAGTGCTTTGGTCTGCGTGGCCCACTCCGGATTGGTTATGGCGTAGACCATTGCCAGATCCCAGATGATGCGGCCCGAGTCCATGTTTCCTCCCATCCACTTGAGCCACCGGTCAGCGGTGAATTTTCCGGCACTGCCGAGTTTGTTCAGCTGCTCGATCGAGTGCGGAGTCCTGAACCACAGCACGTGGCTCACGTTGGTGGGCATGATGTGGAACTCCAGCCCCTCGGTGTCGCAGAGCAGGTCGAAAGCGTCGAGGTCGTTGGAGACGTTGAACTCATATTCGCCGATCCAGCGCTTCTCGTTTCCGGCGTCGTAGGTCTGGCCGAGCCAGTACACCGCTATCCGGCCGGCGATGGTGCTGTCTTGCATCACTGCCGCCGCCACGTTGGTGAGTGCGCCGGTGCTGATGATGGTCAGCTTCTCGCCGTCGGGCAGCTCCTTGGCTTTGGCGATGATGAAGTCGGCCGCCTCGCATGGCCGCCCCTCGTTGCTGTCGCTTCCTTTTTTGTAGACAATCTTCTTGTCGCTCCCGGCGGGGAGGGGGAGATCGGGGCGTCCGAGCATCTGCGCCATGATGTTGTTCATCAGCCAGCTCGTATAGGCCGAACGGCTGTTCCAGCCCGACGGCACGCCCTCGGGCAGAGTATCGCTTTTGCCGTCCCACTGCACCGATGTGAGGCCGATCACGTCGAGTTCGCCCGTCTCGTCGGCTTTCAGTGCGGCCATTATCGCTATCAGGTCGTCGACCTCGTTGTCGGTGTCGGCGTCGATGATCACGTTTTTCACCGTGTGGCGCGTGGTCGTGTCAGCGGCGTCGGTTCCGCTGCCCGTCGCGCAGCTCCCCATGATCATGGCCGCCGCCGCAGCGAGGCAGATATACAGTCTTTTCATAGGTTGATGCGGTATTACAGTTTGGCTTTTTTGATGACCCAGCTGTCCATCTCGGCGTTGTAGTAGTTGCAGTCGCCCTCGAGCGGATAGATCGTGAAGTGGCGTCCGTTCTCCTCGTCGTCGTACCATTGGTTGTCGCCCGTAGCGGTGTCGATCTTCAGATTGCCGCGGCGGAATCCGAGCTTTGTCACTTCGCCGCAGGCAAACGCTCCGGCCCATACGCCGAACGGATCCCAGGCAGCGCGGCCGTCGTGGGTGCCGAACGCGAGCAGCGAGCGTGTCACGATATCCTTGTTCTCGGTGTCGACGGCCTGCAGACCGCCGCCGCACATGAGGCGTCCGCCTACATCATTGGTGAAGAAGAGTATCGGCAGCGGCCAGTGCTTGTTTATGTAGTCGGCGGCCTTGCGCGCGGCATAGGTCACATGCACGTTGTTGCAGTGTCCGCGCGGGTAGGTCGTCGCCACCACATACAGCTGTCCGCATTTCTGCCTGATAAGCTCTACACCGCTCAGCGGCGAATACTCGTCGGGGCCGCTCTTGAGCAGATGCTCCAGATTGGTCACGTAGCCGGTAGTCACTATATCCACGGGGCTGTCGGCTTCGGCAAGCACCTTGCGGTAGAGCGTGACGGCGTCGTAGACCTCGGCGTTGCCGTCGTCATACTCGGCCATCAGATCCCAGTAGGGCGACTCGTGCGGCTCGTTGTCGACCACGCTGCGCCCGATAGGCACGTCCGTTTTGCCGTCATACACGAGGAAACCTCTCGTTGCTTCGATGTTGTTGGGACCCGTCACCGAGAGAGCCACACCCGCAAGATCGATGATGCCTTCCGCGTCAAGAGCCGTAGCCACCCTTATGGCGCAGGCATCGTCGACGTCGGTGCACATGTCGAGGTCAACTATCATTTTTTTGCCGGGCGACGTGTTCAGGAAAAGCTCGCTTTCGTCGCGTCCATCCATCACCTTGCCGCGGTCGGGGCTGCATTCTGCAAGCAGCAGGACGCCCGCTGTCAGCAATAGCGCTCGTCTCATTTCTTCACGGGATCTATCTCGACGATCGTGCCGCCGATATAGCGGAGACCGTTCTCGTGGGTGATATAATATACGACGAGCACATGTGTGTCGTCCATCACGACCGGCCATGAGTAGCCCACGTCGGTACCGGGGCCGTTGTCGTCGCGCAGTATGATCTCCTCGGCAGTGGCGAAGTCGGTGCACTCGGGGTTGAGGATGCGGGCGCGCACGCCGCAGGGCTTCTCGCGGTAGCCGTAGGTGAGAAACACGCGGTTGTCGGGCAGACGTGTGGCCGCCAGCGGGTGGCCGTACCATCCCATCGGCTGCCATTTAAATGTCTTGCCGCCGTCGGTCGAGCGCGATATCACCGCGCGCGTCTCGGGATTCTCTGTCCTGATAAACGCCACGATGTCGCCCTTGGGTGTCTCGTAGGCCGAAGCCTCGTTGAAGATGTATTTGTCGTGTGTAGCCACGATGCCCGAGTAGTTCCACGTCTCGCCCTTGTCGTCGGAGTAGAGCAGGTGGTTTGAGGTCTTGGTGAGCGGATAATCGTCCATCGAGGCCACTACCCAGAATATGCGTCCGCTTTTACCCTCCCACAGCGCGCCGCGGTTGTAGGCGGGCATCGGTTTGCCGAACGGATCTTTGTACACGGCGTCTTTCACCGGGATAGGGGTGATCGGGCCCTGCCATGTCTTGCCTTTGTCGTGCGAGCGGAGTATATAGCCGCCCGTGGCCACCCAATTGCTTTCGTGGCATACCGGCTGGGCGAGTTTCTCGATTGCGTCCTCGCGCAGATTCATCCACCCGTAGCTTGTGCATAGCAGAGTGCCGTCGCGCAGGGCGAGCAGGCACGGATCCTGCGATCCGCCGAACGGGTTGGCATATATCAGGTTGGGCTCCTCGGTCCAATGCTCGCCGTCGGTCGAGCGCACGCTCACCAGATAGCTGTTTTCGTCGGTGTGGGTCGGGAATGGCTCGTTGAAATAGACTCTGTTCTTGGCGCGGCGAAATGCCACGATATATTCGCCGTTGACCTTCACTACCGAAGGAAAAGCGACATAAAACAGACTGTCTTCATATATTACGACATCCTTCACCTTGCGGGCGCCGGCGCCGGTGTCTTTGGCCGAAACGTCAAAGCTGCCGGCGAAAGCCGACAGCACAGTCAGTGCAGCCAGTAATATCTTTTTCATAGAAAACTGCTTGGATCTTGCAGAAGTGATTTCGTTCTTGTCACTTCCTGGTTTTTAATCGCTTCTATATATAGAATAAAGGGGATCCCCGGAAAACCGTCTTTCTCAAAGGATCCCCCTTACCTATTTACCAATCATTAACCGGTCATTTTTTGTCCCAGCCGGGGTTCTGCTCTACCAGGTGCTCGACGCTGATGGTGCCGAGGCTGATGGGGAACCACTTGAGGTAATCCTGTCCTTTCTTGTCTTTGAGCGAGGGAACCTTGTCGAAGACCTTGTCGAAACGCACGAGGTCAAACCAGCGCTTGCACTCGAAGGAGAACTCCTTGAGACGCTCTTCAAGGATAACCTCGTCGTTATACTCCTTGGAGCCGGCCGTGAACTTGTGGTCCTCGAACTTGTCGCCGTAAGCGCGCTCGCGTATCATGTTGATCTCCTCTGTCGGATCCATGCCGAGAGCGTTCTTGGCTTCGGCACGCATCAGTATCACGTCGGCGTAGCGATAGAGGATCACATGGTTCATGTAGAAGCGGCGGCCGTTCTCAACCATGCCTTTACCCTTGAGCACGATGCTGGTGTTGTAGGTGCGGCTGCCGTCCTCCTCGATTGCATAAACCTCAAAGAGAGTACCGGCCTTACGGGTGTCATCGGCGTCAAATGCGTTGCGCAGCTCGGGTGTCGGAGTGGCGACGCCCTGGCCGTTGCAGGGGTTCAGGATGGCATCGGTCTCCTCGTCGATGTGCAGGGGCACATCGCCCTGATGGCACCAGCAATCGGAGTAGAAGTTGTTTTCAGCCTCATTCTTCTGGTAGTTGAGACAGAAGAGCAGTTCGCCGTTGAACTTGTTGTTGTAGTCGAAGATCTTTGCGTAGTCGCTTGTCAGCTCGATGTAGTCGTCGGCTGTCATGCGCGTGATTTCCTCGGTTGCTGCAAGGGCTGTGCGCAGATCGGCTTCGCCGCCGCCGAGCACCTTGGCGCTCCACAGATAGGCATCGGCCTTAAGAGCAAGAGCTGCAGGCTTGTTCCAGAAAATGCGGCCGCTGGCGGCTGCGCCCGAACTCTCGTGGGTGCCGAAAAGCTCGATCGCCTTTTCGATATCGCTCTTGATGAGAGCCATCACCTCCTCTTTGGGTGAACGCTTCTTGTAGATAAGATCGGGAGCGTTACCCTCTACAGGCTCGGTGCGGATGATCAGGTCGCCCCATGCGCGGGTCATCACGAAGTAAGCCCATGCACGCGATATGTGGGCCTGTGCAAGATAGTAGTTCTTGTTGGCCTCGACCTCAAACTTCACTTTCCCGCCATAGTTGATTACGCAGTTGGCATAGTTGACAAGCTCATAAAACACTTTCCAATCTACACCCGTAGTTGCCGGGGTCAGTGTGTTGCGGTAATACATCTCCAGGCCGCCTCCTGCTCCGCGGGAGTTGGGTCCTGCGGTCTCAGCACGCAGTTCACCGAGTGTGAACAAAGCGCGGTCGCATGAACGCAGGTAAGTGTAGAGACCCATGGTGGCCGACTTTACATCCTCTTCGGTTTTCCAGAAAGAGGAGCCGCCGATGATACTCTCGTCGGTAATATCGAGCACGCTGTCGCAGCCGACGATCGAAGAGGCGACCACAAGACTGAGCGCTGCTTTTTTTATGATGTTGAAATTATATTTCATGTCTTCTTTGGTTTAGAATGTGAGACCTACTGAACATGTCACGTTGCGCGGCATCGGGTAGCGGCCGTCATCCACACCGCCCTCCTCGGGGCTGAGGCCCTTGTAGCCGGTAATATAGCAAAGGTTGCTGCCGGTTATAGCCACGCGGACGTTGCTCAGACGTGCTTTCTTGAATAGCTCGGGGCAGAAGTTGTAAGACAGAGTAACCTCACGTAGGCAGAGGAAGTCACCCTTCTCGATATACAGTGTGCTCTGGTAGATACCGTCTGAGCTGCATGAGCACTCGTTGCCTACGTTGTAGCGGGGCATCTTGGCGTCGTCGCCCTGCTTCTGCCATGAATACTTCACGATATCTTTTGTGAAATTGCTGTCGTGCGACATGCTGTAGTCCATGAAGTTCTTGGCCCAGTTGAAGATAGTGTGGCCGAGAGTGTAGTCGGCACGCACATAAAGCTCGAGGCCTTTCCACGAGAGCGAGGTGTTGATACCGCCGGTCCAGTCGGGAAGCGAGTTGCCGGCGTAAACGCGGTCATACTCGTCAAGGACACCGTCGTTGTTGGTATCGGCGAAGATTGCATCGCCGCCATATTGTGTTTTGTTGGGGTCAGATGAAAGACACAGCTTGTGGTACGGTGCCTTCGCTGCCTCCTCGTCGGTCTTGTAAACGCCTTTGAAATCATACAGGATCAGATGGTTACCGATTGTTCCACCCTCCTGTATACCGCCTACCCACACGTTTTTACCCTGCTTCGGGTCGTAGATGAGTTGACCGCCCTGGCGGTTGTTCTCGACGCCGTTGTCGGGGAGTGCGAGGATCTTGTTGGTCACTTTCGATGCGTTGAAACCGATGCGCCACACACCGTCCTTGTCGAAGTTGAGCACGCGGGCGTTCACCTCGATTTCAAGACCCTTGTTCTCAAGGCTGCCGTTGTTGGTGTAGACGTCGGTGAGGCCTGTTGAATATGGCATCTTGAACAGAGTGATAAGATCGTCGGTTCTTCTGCGGAACCAGTCGACGGTCACGTCGATGCGGTTGTCCCAGATCTTGAAGTCGGCGCCGATGTCAAATGTCTTTGAGCGCTCCCACTTCACGTCGTTGTTGGCAGGCCAGCCCATGCGTATTGCCGGATTGCCGAAGTGGGTTGCCCCGGCGCTGTAGTAGCCGTAGGAGGTCCAGTCGGCGAGACCGTTGATATTACCGTTCACGCCGTAGCTGGCACGGATCTTGGCCTGAAGATTGCGCTTCAGATCCTCGGGGTAGAAGTCCTCCTGGTCGATACGCCAGCCGGCTGATGCGCCCGGGAAGAAACCGTAGCGGTTGTTCTTGCCGAGGTTCGATGCGCCGTCGTAGCGGGCGGTGAGGGTGAGCAGATACTTGTTCTGGTAGTTGTAGTTGATACGGCCGAAGTAGCCCATCATCTTGTGGGTTGAAGTCGAGCTCGATGCACTCGTCTTTTCGGCGATACCGTTCACGGTGGTGATGTTGTTGGTCGAGCCGCCCTTGCCTCCTGCCGACACATAATCAAGGTCACGCTGTGTGTAGTTGAGGCCGATCATGGCATTCAGGTTATGGTCTTCCTTGAACGTCTTGATGTAGTTAAGCACGGCATCCACCTGATAGTGGGTTGTTGTGTTTCGTGATGCGTATGCCTCTCGTGTGTTGTCGATCCATCGGCCGTTGTAGTGGCTCGGAGTGAATTTGTCAACCATAGACTGAGTGCGGTACATCGATATCGACGGCTTGAACGAGAGTTCGGGGAGGATGTTCCAGTTGCCGCCGAAAGAGTAGGTCTGGTTCTGGGTCCTTATTTTGTCTTTGGGATTGACAACGTTGAGCGCATAAAGCGGGTTGGCCTCTCCCCAGCTTGTGCCGTATGTGAGTGAGCCGTCCTCGTTGTATATCTTGGTTGTCGGTGCGGTGCCGGGGATGCGGTAGAAAGCTCCCGCCATTGAGAACGGCGAGTTGTTTCTGGTCGTCTGGGTAAAGTACATGCGGGCGTTGACGCTCAGGTTCTTCAGAATGTTTACTTCACCGTTGAGGTTGAACGACAGGCGGTCATAGTCCGTTCCTTTCAGAATACCCTCGGTGGTCATGTACCCGATACCGGCGAGGAATTTAGCGCGGTCAGAGCTGCCGCCCACTTCCACGTGGTGATTGTGCGAGATACCGGTGCGGGTAGCAAGGTTCGACCAGTCGTTCTCCTGATAGATGAGGGCCTTTGTGGGATCCTCGGGGTCGGCCATCGACTTCCATCCCTCCTGCAGCTTGTGCTTGTTGGCATCGGTGAGATACTGGGTGGTGTACCAGCTGTTGTTCGACAGGTCGTTGCCGGTGCCGAAGGGAGTCGACTGTGACGACCACCAGTGCTGGCCGTCGGTAATAGCGGGGCTGGTTGCCGGATTGCGGTTGCGACGCTGGAATGTGATGTATTCCTCTGCGCTGGCAAAATCGTAGGTCTTGCCCATCGTCGAGAAGGTGAGGTCGTAGCTGTAGTTGACTGTAGCCTTGCCCTCCTTCGCCGACTTGGTGGTGATGATCACGACACCGTTTGAGCCTTTCGCGCCGTAGATCGAAGTCGAGGCGGCGTCTTTAAGCACCTGGATCGACTCGATGTCGTTGGCCGAGATGTGGTTGATGTCTTCGCGCGTAATTCCGTCGACTACATAAAGCGGGGCGGCGCCGTCGGGACTCTGTATCGAAGTACCGCCGCGCACGATGATACGCGCCGCTTCTCCCGGCTGTCCCGAAGTGCTCTGCACACGAATACCCGAGACCGAACCCTGCAGCGCCTGCGTGAGGTTGGTGTAGGGCACATTCTCGAGCACCTTGCTGTCGACCTTGGAGATGGAGGTTGTCAGCATCTCGCGCGACTGGCTGCCGTAGCCCACGACCACAACGTCGTCGAGCTCGGTGGCCACGCTCGTCATGGTCACGTTGATTACATTACGGCCGTTTACTTTCTCCTCGGCTGGTTTCATGCCGATGTAGCTGAATTTAAGAGTGCTGTTCTTGCCGGGAACTGAGATTTTGTAATTTCCGTCAAGATCAGTGGCGACAGCAAGCGTGGGCTGTTCTTTCACTGATACTGTCACTCCTGCAAGTGGCTCGCCGTCCGAGTCGCTTACATTACCGGTCACCTGAAACTTGCCTCCCGCCGATTGCGCGTAGACGCTCAGCGAGAATACAAAGCACAGCAGCACGGTCAAATGCTTCCTGATACTCATGTGATAGATTTGTTAGGGTTATTGTTTGATTGGTTTATTGTATATACCTGGGCAGGTATGGTTGCATTTTAAGGTCTCGAAAAATCTCTCGTTTCATGGTCTTCACAACCCGGCTTTGTCGCTGTTTTGCCGCAGTGGCTGTGCTTCTCAGTCCACAATTAATTCTTGTCTACGCAAAAATGATAACACAAAAATATACATATTTTTGCAATTACCCCCCCCCTAATTGTTAATTAACATTAATAAAATGCCGATCGCGTAAAAATGTAAAGATTAAGTGGCTTAAAACTTAAAAATAAAAAGTGAAATCCGGCATGTCGGATGCTGATTTTGATTTGTGGGCGTACTGCCCCATACCCCTACAGATCAATGTTATATCATTCGGACGATCCGTCTTAAGTGTCGTAGGGGCGTGCGACAGTACGCCCAAAGTCTAATTTGAAAAACCTTCAAGGCCTGTTTTTGCTTTTTAAGTTAAATATCGGTGTTTCAGATGCGTTGTTTGATCCCTGCGGTCATTTGCACTTGCTGCGGCTATACCTTTTTGTCACACGCTCGCGTCCGTCGAAGACGTCAGATAAAAGACCTCTCCGAGGCCATGTTTTATCAAAACGAATTTTACCCCACACCGTCGCGCTCATCGCGCTCGATGTGGGGCTTGGTACTATCATCTGTCTTCGACGGACGGGGTGCACACACTCTTTGCCGTGCCCGCCGCTATTTTTTTGATTGGGCGGCCGACTTGGTAGTCACGAGTATCACGCCGGCTGCGCCTTGCACACCATAGAGCGAAGCATCTTTCACTACTTCCACATGGTCGACGTCGTGGACGCTGATAAAGTCGAGAGACGGGACCTGCGTGCCGTCGACAAAAAATGCAGGCGGCGCGTCTTTGGAGAAGCCTCCGCCGCTAAGATCGGAAGTCTGGGCGTTACGGATGTTGGCAGTCGCTGATCCGTCGACTTGATTGACGCTGATCTTGAGACCGGGCACAAGTCCCTGGAGAGCCATCAGGATACTGCTTTTGCCTGTCCGACGAAGAGTCTCGCCGCTGATGCCGGAGCTGGACCCGGTAAATTCGCGGCGCTTCACATAGCCGTAGCCGAGGTTGACAAGCTCGTCATCCTGCTGCGCGTTTATGTCACCCTCGGCCGAAAGGATTATTTTCATGCTCTGGCGGCCGTCGACGGGAACGCGTATGATCTGCTTTTTGGATATGCGCAACGTGAGGGTGTCGTCGGGGAGTATGTTTGTGAGCCCGAAGCGTCCTTTTTTGTCGGTCAGTGCGTAATAGTTCGGGTCGTTAAGATAGACCCTTACATTCTTCACCGGCTTCAGGTCACTGTTTAGGATTAGTCCGTTGAAAGGAGTCTCGGTCGGGTCATCGGCAAAGGCGGCAATGGCCGACAGCAGTGCGCCAGCCATCACAAAAGACCGTAGTTTTGAAAATAAGATGTACATCATGGCGCAGATAATTTTTTAGGTAATATATGTGAAACGATATGATTGCCATTGGTGCTATTGACCTGAAAAAGAGTAGGGACGCACGAGCCGTGCGTCCACATGCGACAGTACCCCCAAGTCTGTTACGACATGGCATCTGTCGCGTTACTGCAGCAGCGATTCAAGATACCTCTCGTCCGGCTCGCTTATAATCACTTTCTGACCTTTGGCGTTTAATTCCTTTATATGTGCATTTGCTTCTTGTAAGCTGTTAAGATAAAAATTAAACAGCTCTTCTGAAATGTTTATCTCAGCCCCGTTTTTTAAGGAGCATATATACGTGCTGTCTTTCAACGTTACGTGCTTATAGAACCTATACACAACGGCTTTAGCCTTCGCAAAGTCTTCCTCGGTGACATCCTCGGAGCGTGAAGCAGGAAATAAAGTCGCCTTTTCAACTTTCATCAGATCCACATCAAGAAAATCATTGCTTAATGCATACCCGCGGACTAACTCGCCGGAGGGTTTGATCGGGAGAACGTTCTCATCCACTGCCGGTGTCGGAGCTTTCTCACTGTTTGCACATCCCACCATCAGCGGCAGTGCCAAAATCAAAAATAGTTTGTATACTTTCATAACGTCTATTCTAAGTTAATTAAAACCATCTTGCGCGCCCTATAATATGAGCAGGAGTGAACCCACAGGAAAGATCGAAAGACCAACGTCCTATGGACATAAATGCAGGTTCATAGTACGTAGTCTCGTTAGTTATCTCATAAGGAAGCATGATAAAAGTCTGAGAATTTAGATTGCCGTATGGGGTTGTTAGAGTAGCGCTTACAGTCTGCCTACTTAGATTCTCAAGAGAAATAAATACTTCATGATAGGCAAAAATACTCCATGTAATTTTTGTGTTTGGAGGATTAATGAGTTGGCAAAATGAAGACCCTGGATGAGGAGGTAATTCTGCTGCAAAAACACCTCCGGTCATCATTGCCGATGCTGTAATTGCAGTGATGACAGCAATAAGTTTTGGATGTTTCATGGTTTGGTGATTTAGGTTTATTCGCAAATAAAACGATAAATTTTAATATTTACAACTGTTTTCTAAAAAATACGAAAAAATCGCACTTTCCTCATTCCTGTGCCCCTTAATAATGCCAAACCCCACACCATGGACTGATGTGGGGTCGGTGAAATGATGTATGTGGAAGGAGTGTCAAAATAGGCTTTGGGCGTACTGTCGCACGCCCCTACGACGTTTTATATTGATTGTGCGTATGACAGAATGCTGATTTGTAGGGGCGTGCGAAAGTACGCTCACAAATTGGATATGTCATAAACCATTTTGACGCAGTCCCATCCATCTTACAGACGCTTCTTGATGTCGGCGGTCTGCTGCTCGTAGCCGGGCTTCTCGAGGAGAGCGAACATGTTGCGCTTGTAAGCCTCCACGCCGGGCTGGTTGAACGGGTTTACTCCGAGGATGTAGCCGCTGATGCCGCACGCACGCTCAAAGAAGTAGATGAGCTCGCCGAGGTGACGCTCGTTGATCGAGGGGATGGTGATGCGCATGTTGGGCACTCCGCCGTCGATGTGGGCGATGCGTGTGCCGAGCTCGGCCATCTTGTTCACCTCGTCGACACGCTTGCCGGCGATGTAGTTGAGGCCGTCGAGATTGTCGTTGTCGTGGGGGATCACAACGGTGCTGTCGGGATTCTCGACAGAGAGGACTGTCTCGAAGATCGTGCGCTCGCCGTCCTGTATCCACTGACCCATCGAGTGAAGGTCGGTCGAGAAGTCGACTGCGGTGGGGAAGATGCCCTTGCCATCCTTGCCCTCGCTCTCGCCGTAGAGCTGTTTCCACCATTCGGCGAAGTAGTGGAGGCGCGGGTTGTAGTTGACGAGGATCTCGATCTTCTTGCCGGCGTTGTAGAGGGCGTTGCGGGTCATGGCGTAGGTCTGCGACAGATTGTCGGCACCCGGCTTCATTGTAGCCATCTCCATGGCGCGTGCGCCGTCGACAAGTGCCTTGATATCATATCCGGCCACGGCGATAGGAAGAAGTCCCACGGGGGTGAGCACCGAGAAGCGGCCGCCGACGTTGTCGGGGATGATGTAGGTCTTCCAGCCTTCGGTGTCGGCCATCTTGCGGAGGGCGCCTTTCGAGGCGTCGGTCACGGCCACGATGCGCTTCGAGGCTTCGGCCTTGCCGAGTTTCTTTTCAAGATTCTCACGCAGCAGGCGGAAAGCGATCGCGGGCTCGGTGGTTGTGCCGCTCTTCGATATTACGATGATGCCGTAAGTCTTGTTCTTGAGGAAGTTCAGGAGCTGGCTCAGGTAGTCTTCGCCGATGTTCTGTCCGGCAAACACTACTTTGTGCGATGTGGCAAAAGCGTCGGAAAGAGCCTCGTTCACGGCTTTGGCGCCGAGGAAGCTGCCGCCGATGCCTACTGCCACTACCACGTCGCAGCTGTCGGCGAGGTGGCGTGCCGTAGTGTTGATGTCGTCGATCTCGGCGTCGGTGATCGATGAGGGCAGGTGAGCCCATCCGAGATAGTCAGATCCTTCGCCGGTGGCGTTTTCAATCTGATAAATAGCGTCTGTAGCGACTTTGTCGTAGGCGCTGATCTGCGCGGGAGTTACCACTCCTGCGAGATTGCTGTTGTCGAGTTTGATGCTGTTCATATGTGTTGAAACGTTTTATTCTCTGAAAGGTTCGGCTGAGCGATCAGTTTTAACCGGCGTAGGGGCGTGCGACAGTACGCCCAAAGCATATTTTACGCCGTCTCCGCAGCTTGTCAGCCGAAACTGATGATTGTGCCGAAATCGTCCGGATCGTCGGCAGCGGCTTTGGGCGCACTCTTCTGCGATGCGCCTCGGGCACCCGATGCGGGAGTCAGCGACACATAGCCTGTGTCGGCGTCGGGGTCGTAGGCCGGTTTGCCTTTGCGTATGGCGTCGGCGTGGATCTGATCGCGGTTGAACGCCGGGGTGTTTTCAAGAAGCTCGAGCACCATGTCGTCATCCATCTGCTCGGGAGTGAGTATGACGAAATTCTGGGCATCGCGGTGCTTCTGCAGCTCGGCGATCTTGGCCGAACCGTAGGCGGCGCTCAGGCGGCGTATGTCTTCGTCAGAAAGCTGACACTTGCTGTTTTCTTCGCTTTGAGTCGGTCCGCCGACTTCCACGTCTTTGAGTCCGTCGGGTATGTATTCTCCGTCTTTGACGAGCTTCGAGCGAAATCCGGCGGCAAGTATCGACACCTTGACCCTCTCGCCCAGTGTCTCGTCAAACGATACGCCGTAGATCACATCGAGCCCGCGTATCTCTTTGGTGAAGGCCTTGAAATCGTTGATCTCGCTCATCTTCACCGGGTTCTCGGCCTTGGGGTTGTAGTAGAGATTGAAAAGGATGCGCTTCGAGGTGTAGACGTCGCGGTCGCGCAGCAGCGGCGAGTGCAGGGCGTCCTTTATAGCGGCGCGCACGCGTCCCTCACCCTCGGCGTAGCCGGTGGAGATGATGGCGGCGCCTCCGTTGCTCAGCGTGGTCGACACATCGTTGAAGTCGAGGTTCATGTAGCCCTCCGACGTGATGAGCTCGGCGATCGAGCTGGCGGCGTTGGTGAGTGTGTCGTCGGCTTTGGCGAATGCGTTGAGCAGGTCGAGGTCGCCGTATTCCTCGGCGAGGATCTCGTTGTGGATTATCAGCAGCGCGTCGACATACTTGCCGATTTCGTCGGCACCTTTGAGTGCCTTGAGTATCTTCGTCTCTCCCTCAAACAGGAACGGGATCGTGATGATGCCGATCGTGAGCAGGCCGCGCTCGCGGGCCACGCGCGCCACCACGGGCGACGCGCCTGTGCCTGTGCCGCCGCCCATGCCCGCGGTGATGAAGACCATGCGGGTGTCGTCGTCAAACAGCTTGTTGATCTCGGTCACGCTCTCCTCGGCGGCGTCGCGCGCCACGTCGGGGACGTTGCCCGCGCCCATTCCTTTGGTCGTCTGCGGGCCGAGAAGCAGTCGGGTCGGCACCGGCGACTGGTTGAGCTGCTGCCGGTCGGTGTTGGCGAGGGCGTAGCTCACGTGGGCCACGCCTTTCTTGTACATGTGCGAGACGGCATTGCAGCCGCCACCGCCCACGCCGATCACTTTTATGATGATTTTCTCAGCGGGACGTTCTGCCGGGTCTGAGAAGTTGTGTTCCTGCTCGAGTTCTTCTATAGTCATTGTTGATGGAGGAGAGGTGGGAATGGGAGTTGGAATATCTTTGCTTTACAGGTGTGGGATGTGGAGATCAGCCTTCCGACTCATCGTCATCCTCGCTTTCCGAAATGATATTTACGAGTTTTTCTTTAATCGTCGTCAGGAAGTTAGGCTTTTTCCCCTCTGTGTGCTGGCGGCGTTCGTTGCCGTATGTGCCGTCAATGTACTGGCCGTCGTTTTCATCGTCGTCATCGTCCCGGCGGTTAAACTGGTTCCAGTTGGGCACTCTCACCTGTTCGGTCTCCGATCGCATCTCGCGGTGCACTTCGCTGCGCGGATCGACAGGACGGCGGTAGGTGTTCTGTTGCTGCTCCGGTCGGCCGTAGGTCTGCTGCGGCTCGGTCTCGCGGGCCGGTTGCGCGGGCTGCTGACGGTCGTTCTCGCTCTCGGGGCGGCCGCTGTAGCGCGTTTCCTCAGGCCTGGGCTGCTGTGCTGACTGCTGTTTGCCGTCCGAGAGGCATTCGGCCTTGTCGCCCATGCGCGAGGCTGTCGTGATGATCGATATCACGTCGACCATCTGTCCGGCGAATATCGACGGATCGTTGAAGCGGACGAGCCCGGCGGGAGCGGCGTTGCGCACCTTCATGCCGCCGCTGTCGCGGTGCAGAAGATCCTTGATGCCGCGGAGCGCCGACGTGCCGCCGGTGATGATGAAGCCCGCCGGCAGATCTTCGGGGCGTATGCGCGAGTAGTTGAACTGCTGTATGACGTTGGCGACGATCTCGCTTGCGCGGGCCTGCACGTAGTTGTTGATCGTGGTCGTGTCAAGGCCGTCGATGTTGCGCGGAGCCTGAGTGTCGGTCTCCGAGGCGAGTGCCGATCCCTGAAACAGCTTGATCTCCTCGGCGCGGTCTTCGGTGAGGCTCAGAGCCGATGCGAGGTCGCGGGTTATGGCGCGTCCGCCAATCGGTATGGTCACCAGGTAGCGTAGTGCGCGGTCTTTGTAGATCGACATGGTCGTTGTCTCGGCACCGAAGTCGACGAGTGCGCAGCCGAGCGAACGCTCGTCGGGGGTCAGCACCGTGTCGGCCTGTGCGAGCGGGCGCACGACGTTGCCGAGTATCTTGAGGCCGGCGCGGTCAAATGCTCGCTTGATGTTTTTCTTTGAATCCTTGTTGGCTACGACGAGCGAGAAGCGCCCTTTGAGCTCCGAGCCGTACATGCCCACCGGATTGCGCTGCCAGCGACCGTCGACACAGAATGCGCCCGGTGCCACCGACAATATCTCTTTCTCGGTCGTGCTGCACGATTTTGCCTGTTCCATGAGCTGTTTGACGATCTCGCGCGAGATCTCGGTCTCCTCGCCGAGCACACGGCTTGTCTCGACCGGATATGACGCGAGCGAGCGGCCGCCGAGCGACACGAACGCACCCGCTATCTTGAGCGGCGAAACCGTGGCGTGGTTCTCGAGCTTGCGTTTCATCTCGAGTATGCGGTTGCCGGTTTCCTCGACGTTGAGCACATTGCCATAGCGGACGCATCCGACGAGTGGCGCTTCCTCGACGGCGACTATGTTGATGTTCCCCGACTCGTCGACGATGCCGACGGCGCCTTTTATGTGGGAACTTCCGATCTCAAATGCTACTATATGGAGAGGCATGCGGTATAAGGTGGGTGATGTTGTATATCTGGTTGATGATGCTATCGGTTTTTATGCGCCACCGCCGGAGTGTTGTCGCCCGATGAGGCATCGGTGGTGAGCATGTTGTCGAGCGTGTCTTCCTCGGGGTCGACAAGCTCTTTCTCGGTGATCTGCGGAGCGGCGCGTTTCTTGGCACGGGTGGCCACGACCTGTCCGGCAAATTTCACCGAGATGGTGTCGTAGTAGAGCCACCCTTTCACCGGAAGCACCTTGCGGTACATGGTGAGCAGGCGGCTGAATTTGTCGGCGGTGTTGCCGTCGCGCGGGTCGCCGAGATTGACGACATGGCCGCGTATCGAAGGCACGAGAAGCACGTCGCCTTTCGGAGTGACTTTCAGCGACGTGGTCAGGCTGTTGAGCAGCGAGTCGCCGGCGATGTGCTGCATGAGGGGAAGCAGGTCGACGGCGGCCACATTGCCGTTGCGGCCGAGATCGCCCGTGACAACCGGCACGTCCACATGATAGCGGGCGTCGGCCGTCAGGCGCTTGCCCGCGCGGTTTATGTAGTACGACGATCCGTCGGTGTCAAACACTCGCGCTACGGGTATCATCGGCACGACATCGATGTGTATGCGCCCTGTCTGCGAGCAGGTGACGCGGGCTGTCTCGATGTTGACGACATCGCAGAGACGGCGCTCGATGCCACGCAGATCGACCTGCGACACCAGTGTGGTGTCCGAAGGCATGTCGGTGAGCTCCGAGCTGATGCCGTCGACGGTGACGAAGTTGCGCCCGGTGCGGTCTGAGCCGGTCACGTTTATCTCAACCCCTGTCACGCGGTCGAGAACCGCCATGTCGTGCGACATGCCGGTGGCAAAGATGAGATAGCCTGCGAGGACTACCGACAGAACACATCGTATGAGAGTCTTGCGTGTCAAGATGCCGGGCTGTATGTTTACTTGGCTTCGAGCTGACTGATGAGGGCGGGTATATAGTCGGGCAGATCGCCTGCGCCCGCGGTCAACAGGATTTCAAAGTTACGTTTTTTTATCGTTTTTGCGAAATCTTCTTTGTCAATGAGCAACTTTTCGGGTCCGTCGATAAGGTCGAGGATCGTTTTCGACGAGATGCCGGGTATGGGTTGCTCGCGCGCCGGATAGAGCGAGATCATCACCACCTCGTCGGCCTGAGAGAGGGCTTCGGCAAACTGGGGCGCGAAATCGCGCGTACGGGTGTAGAGATGGGGCTGGAAGGCCACGGTGAGTCTGCGGCCGGGGTAGAGGAGACGCATCGATCTGATCGAGGCGCGCAGCTCCTCGGGGTGATGGGCGTAGTCGTCGACGATGATGCGGCCGCCGGGACGATCCTCGCGCCAGCGCAGCTCAAAACGCCGCTTCGACCCCATGAACGAGGCCATGGCCTCGCGTGCTTTGTCAGTGTCCATCTGGCCGGTGAGCCAGCATGCGGCAACCGCGGCGACGGTATTGTCGATGTTCACCTCGACAGGTACACCCGGCGCGAAGTCGCGCAGCGTGTTGCCGTCGGGGAGCACGATGTCGAATACCACACGTCCGTCGGCGTGCCGGATGTTGACCGCCCGGAACATGGCGTCGGCATCGGTGCCGTAGGTGTAGACGGTCACACCCTCCTGCACGCGCGGTTTCATCTTCAGACCGGTGTGCATCACAAGAAATCCGCCGGGACGTATGAGCGACGTGAAGTGGGCGAAACTCTCGAGATAGGCCTCCTCGGTGCCGTAGATGTCGAGATGGTCGGGATCGGTGGCCGTGACGACGGCGATCCACGGCGACAGTGTGTGAAACGAGCGGTCGAACTCGTCGGCCTCGATCACCGTCCAGGGCGACTTGGCCGACAGCAGGAAGTTGCTGTCGTAGTTGCGCAGCACGCCGCCGAGAAATGCGTTGCAGCCTACACCCAGGGTGGAGTGCAGTATGTGGGCGGCCATCGACGAGGTCGTTGTCTTGCCGTGGGTGCCTGCGAAACAGATGCCGTGGCTCGAGCGCGTTATGTCGCCGAGAAGGCGCGACCGCTTCACGACCTCAAATCCGTTGTCGCGGAACCAACGCAGCCCGGCGTGGCTGTCGGGCACGGCCGGGGTGTAGACCACGAGTGTTTCTTCGGGGTTGCGGAATGCGACCGGTATCGCTTCGGCCGAGTCGTCGAAGGTCATTGCGACTCCCTCGGCTTCGAGTTGCGAGGTGAGCTCGGTGGGTGTGCGGTCGTAGCCGCCGACTTCCATCCCTTTAGAGAGGCAGTAGCGTTCGAGAGCGGCCATGCCGATTCCCCCGGCTCCAACGAAATATGCTTTCTGTTTCATCGTAGTTGTTTCCTGTTTCTGCTGGCCAGATCGACTGCGAGCGCGGCGATGCGGTCGTCGGCGTCGACGATGCCCATTTTGGCGGCTTCGGCACCCATCGAGGCCAGTCGGTCGTGATCGGCCATCAGGCCGGTGACGATCTCGCCGAGGCGTCCGGGCAGAGTGGCGTCGGGCTCCATTGCGGCCGCCCCGCGCGATGCGAGAGCCATGGCGTTGTGGGTCTGGTGGTCTTCGGCGACGTTTGGCGACGGCACGAGCAGCGCCGTAGCGCCTGTGGCCTGTATCTCAGAGATCGTGCTGGCTCCGGCACGAGCCACGATCAGGTCGGCGGCGGCGTAGACGAGATCCATGTGGTCGAGAAACGGCACGATCTTCACATTTCCGTCGGGATAGCTGTCGGCAAGACCTTTGTATTCGTCGATATAGAATTTGCCCGTCTGCCAGAGCACGTCGATGCCTGCGCCGGTGATTTTGTCGAGATCGAGTGCGACGCTGCGGTTGAGCGTGCGTGCGCCGAGGCTTCCGCCTGTCACCACGAGCAGCCTGTGCCCCGAGGTGAACCCGAGCCGTGCTTTTGCTTCGTCGCGTGTGACCGCTCCGGCTCCCTCGATCACTTTCCTGCGCAGAGGGTTGCCGGTGACGGTGATCTTTTCGGCCGGGAAAAAGCGGTCCATGCCGTCATAGGCCACGCATATGCGGTCTGCTTTCTTGGCGAGGAGCTTGTTGGTGACTCCGGCATAGGAGTTCTGCTCCTGTATCAGCGTGGCGATGCCGCGCCGCTGCGCTTCCTTGAGCACCGGCCCCGAGGCATATCCCCCCACGCCTATCGCTATGTCGGGGGCGAATGACCGCACGATGCTGCGCGCCTTGAGCAGACTCTTGGCGAGCTTTATTACAACGCCGAAATTGGCTAACATGTTTGAGCGCGAGAAACCGGCGACCGGGAGCCCGACGATAGGGTATCCTGCGGCCGGCACACGCTCCATCTCCATGCGGCCGATTGCGCCGGCAAAGAGAAATTCTGCCTCCGGGTCGTGGCGGCGTATGGCGTCGGCGATGGCGATGGCGGGGAAAATATGTCCGCCCGTGCCTCCGCCGCTTATCATGTATTTCATAGGCGAGTAGCGTTTTCTGCCCGCATCTCTTCGGGGAGCGAGTTCATTTCTTCCTTGATGTCCTGACGCTTGTCGGTCTGCACGGCAAAGCGGCTTACGCTAAGCATGATGCCGAAAGCGATCGATGTGATGAGTATCGACGATCCGCCCTTAGATATGAGCGGAAGCGGCTGACCCGACACCGGGAACACACCCGTGACGATGGCCATGTGGAAAAAGGCCTGGAACGTGATCATGAGGGCGCACCCGATCACGAGCATCGCAGGGAATGCCCTCCGGCATTGCGACGCCACATGTCCGGCGTGGGCGAGCAGCGACAGATAGATCGCCAGCAGAAGCAGTCCGCCGAGCAGTCCGAGGTCTTCGACAACGATCGAGTAGATGTAGTCTGAGAAGGCGAGAGGCAGTCGCGATGTCTCGCGAGAGTTGCCGGGCATCACGCCGAAAATGCCGCCGTTGGCCTGTGCCATGTAGGCGTACATCTCCTGACGGTTGTTGGCGTCGATCGGTTGTTCGTATTTAGGCACCGACTTGTCGCTGAAACGTTTTATGCGCTCGACCCATGTGGTCTGACGTCCGACGCGCACGTCGGCGTTGTGCTCCTTGACCAGATATGCCGCTCCGGCCACGAGCACGTAGACGATAAGCACGGCGCCGAGTTTCTTCATCTGTATGCCGCCGATGATCATCATCGAGAAGCTGATGGCCATGAGCAGGATGGTGTTGGTGAGACCCTGCGTAAACAGCAGGCCGCCCATAAGAAGCACCATCGCGGCCACGATCTTCACGCCGCGGGTTTTCGTCTCCTCATGCTTGCTCAGCTGTGTGCGCGACATGACCAGGGCAATGAGAAGCACCGACGACAGCTTCAGGAACTCCGACGGCTGTATGTTTATGCCGCCGAATGAGAAACTGCGCCGGGCGCCGTTGATTATGTCGCCCGCGATAAGCACATACACCATCATTATGATACTCCCGACCACAAATATCGGGATGAACTTGATGAAGCGCTGAAACGGTATGCGCGAGAGTATGAAGATGATGACGAAACCGGCTCCGAGCATCACCGAGTGACGGATGATGGGGAGATAGACATTTCCGGCCACGACCTCGCGCGACGACGCGCTGTAGAGCTCGATGACCGAGATGACAAGCAGCATGAGGTATATGGCCCAGAAGTATTTGTCCTGCTGGCCGGGCACCGGCTCGGCTTTGGGTTTCTGGCTTTCGGGAGTCTCCTCGGGCTGCTCCTCGATAGGGTGCGGCGGAGTGAACGTGAATGGATCCTGCATCGGTGTGGAGAGTGTGATCTGAGAATTATTTGAGTGCCTTTACGGCCGCTTTGAACTGGTCGCCGCGGTCTTCGTAGCTCTTGAAGAGATCGAAGCTCGCGCAGCAGGGCGAGAGAAGCACCGTGTCGCCAGTCTTGGCTATGGAGCGGCAGGCGGCTATGGCGTCGGCAAGCGAGTGGGTGTCGGTCACCGGCACTTTGTCGCCGAAATAAGCGGTGATCTTGGCATTGTCTTTGCCCATTGCCACGATGGCTTTCACTTTGCTCTCTACAAGAGGCAGTATCTCGCTGTAGTCGTTGCCTTTGTCTTTGCCGCCGAGTATCAGCACCACGCTTTTTCCGCCGGTGGGCATGCTCTCGAGGGCATACCAGCACGAGTTGACGTTTGTGGCCTTGGAGTCGTTGATATAGCGCACGCCGTCGACGGTGCCGCAGTACTCCAGACGGTGCTCGACTCCCTCGAAGTCGGCCAGAGCCTCGCGTATGGCGTCTTTCTTCACATCGAGTATCGATGCCGACAGCGCGGCGGCCATGGAGTTGTAGAGATTGTGAAGGCCGTGGAGGGCGAGATCGGCTCTCGGCATGCGCAGTGTGCTGCCCGGAGCCGGAGGAGCGAAGATGACGGTCTCGTCTTCTTCCTCCACGTATGCGGCGGTGTAGGGCGACTCTTTGTGCTCGGCGAAAGGCACAAGACGCGCCTGTGTCTCAAGATGCCTGAGCTGATCGGCGATGATGGGGTCGTCTTTCCAGAACACAAACGAGTCGCAGTCGGTCATGTTGTTGAGGATGCGGAACTTGGCGTTGACGTAGTTCTGCATCGTGTAGTCGTAGCGGTCGAGGTGGTCGGGGGTGATGTTCATCATCACGGCCACGTTGGCCTTGAAGTCATACATGTTTTCGAGCTGAAACGAACTCAGTTCTATCACATATACGTCGTGAGGGTCGCGCGACACCTGCAGCGCGAGGCTTTTGCCCACATTGCCGGCCAGACCGACGTCGATGCCGGCTTTCTTGAAAATGTGGTAGGTGAGGAGCGTTGTGGTGGTCTTGCCGTTGGAGCCGGTGATGCACACCATCTTGGAATGGGTGTAGCGTCCGGCAAACTCGATCTCCGAGATAACCGGGATGCGGCGTGCCATGACCTCGCGCACCGGGGGAGCCGTGGGCGGTATGCCGGGGCTCTTGACGACCTCGTCGGCATTCACGATAAGCTCCATGGTGTGGCCTCCCTCCTCAAACGCTATGTTCTCGTCGATGAGGGTGCGACGGTAGCGCTCGGGTATGCTGCCGCTGTCGCTCAGAAACACGTCCATGCCTTTGTCTTTGGCGAGGATCGCGGCACCTACGCCGCTTTCGCCTCCGCCAAGCACTACGAGGCGTTTTCTTTTCTTATCGGCGGTATTATTCTCTGGCATGGCTTTTATCTGATTTTTAGAGTTACGAATGTGGCTGCGGCAAGCAGGATGCAGATGATCCAGAAGCGTATCACGATTCTTGATTCGGGCACCGGGCTAAACGGCTTCTGTATGATTGCCTCGACCGTGCCGCCCGCTTTCTGGAAATGATGGTGCAGGGGAGTCATCTTGAAGATGCGGCGTCCTGTGCCTGTGCGGTGCTTGGTCCACTTGAACCATCCCACCTGCAGCATCACCGAGAGATCCTCGACATAGAAGATGGCGCAGAGTATCGGCAGGAGCAGCTCCTTGTGTATCAGCACGGCGAAGACAGCGATTATGCCGCCTAAGGTGAGAGAGCCGGTGTCGCCCATGAATACCTGCGCCGGATAGGCGTTGTACCACAGAAAACCGATGAGCGCGCCGATAAATGCGGCCATATAGACCGTCAGTTCGCCGCTCGCGGGTATATACATGATGTTGAGGTAGGTCGAGTATATGACATTGCCTCCGAGATAGGCCATGGCAAGCAGCGCGGTGCCGATTATTGCCGAGCAGCCGGTAGTGAGTCCGTCGAGCCCGTCGGTGAGGTTGGCACCGTTTGAAGTGGCTGTCACGAGAAATATCACTACGAGGATGAACACCACCCAGCCGGCAGTGTGCGCGCCACGTCCCATCCACTGTGTCAGCCATTTGTAGTTGAAGTTGTTGTTCTTTACAAACGGGATTGTCGTGGCAGGGGTCTTCACCTGATGATCCTGCCCGTTGTAGGTTATCTCTGTGACAGGATTGCCGTTGGCACCGAACGACTGTACCGTAGGATGCTCGCTTATGGTGATCGACGGGCTTAGAAGCATTGTGAGTCCGACTATGACGCCAAGTCCGACCTGTCCGATGATTTTGAACTTGCCGTTGAGACCGTCCTTGTTGTGGGCGTGTATCTTCAGATAGTCGTCGAGAAAGCCGAGCAGACCCAGCCACACGGTCGACACAAGCATCAGTATCATGTAGATGTTGGAGAGGTTGCCCACAAGCAGGCAGGGGACGAGTGTCGACAGTATGATGATGATGCCACCCATCGTGGGGGTGCCGGTTTTCTTCATCTGTCCCTCGAGGCCGAGGTCGCGTATGATCTCGCCGACCTGCATCAGCTGCAGACGGTCGATGATGCGGCGCCCGAAAACGATAGCGATGAGCAGGGCGAGCACAAACGCGGCCACGGCACGCACCGACAGATAGTCGAGCAGGCCGGAACCGGGAGCGTCGACCTCGCGAAGCCACTCAAAAAGCCAGTAAAACATTTCTTTGCGTAGGTGTTGTTATCTGATGCCGAGCGCGGCTTCGACCTCCTCGCGGTCGTCGAAGTGGTGCTTGACTCCTTTGATTTCCTGATAGTCCTCGTGTCCTTTGCCCGCGATGATCACTACGTCGCCGGGCTGCGCGAGAGTCACGGCCGTGCGTATGGCCTGACGGCGGTCGGTGATGGAGATGGTGCGCTTTGCATCCTCGGCCGACAGGCCGGCCTCCATGTCGTGTATGATCTCGTCGGGCTCCTCGAAGCGGGGATTGTCCGACGTGAGCACCACCTGGTCGCTCAGGCGTGCGGCCTCGCTTGCCATGATCGGGCGTTTGCCCTTGTCGCGGTTGCCTCCCGCGCCGACCACGGTGATGATGCGGTTATCCTTACCTACGACCTCGCGGACGGCGGTGATGATGTTCACTACGGCGTCGGGAGTGTGGGCGTAGTCGACCACGGCGGTCACGCCTTCGGCCGAGCGGAATGTCTGGAAGCGTCCGGCCACAGGCACGAGGCGGCTCATATTGACCAGTGTGGCTTCCGGGTCCATGCCCATGAGCAGACATGCGCCGTAGACTGCCGTCAGGTTGCATGCGTTGTAGCGGCCTGTGAATCTGGTGTGCACCTCGTTGCCGTTGAGCTTGAGCAGTGTCCCGTGCAGGTCCTGTTCGACGATCTGCCCGGTGAAGTCGGCCATGCTGCGGAGCGAGTAGGTGCAGCGGCGTGCACGGGTGTTCTGGAGCATGATCAGTCCGTTGCGGTCGTCGATGTTGGTCAGGGCGAAAGCCGTGTCGGGCAGTGAGTCGAAAAACGACTTCTTGGCGTCGCGGTATGCCTCGAAAGTGCCGTGATAGTCGAGGTGGTCGCGGGTGAGATTGGTGAATATGCCGCCGGCGAATTTCAGTCCGGCTATGCGCTTCTGGTGGGCGGCGTGTGAGCTCACTTCCATGGCGGCGACTGTGCACCCTTTCTCGACCATGCGTGCGAGCAGGCTGTTGAGTTCAAGCGGATCGGGAGTGGTGTGTGTGGCCGGCACGACCTCTCCCTCAATGTAGTTGGCCACGGTCGACAGCAGTCCCGCGCGGCATCCCTCGAGGCGTGCCATCTCATAAATGAGAGTGGCGGTCGTGGTCTTGCCGTTGGTGCCTGTCACGCCCACGAGCTGCAGCTTGTGCGACGGGTCGCCGTAATATCTCGATGCAAGCAGTCCGAGCGCTTCGGCCGAGTCGGCGACGCGCAGGTAGCAGATCGACTGATCGCGCATATCTTCGGCGGGTATCTCCTCGCAGACTACTGCCGCGACGCCGCGTCCGTTGAGTGTGGGGATGAACTTGTGTCCGTCGGCGTTGACTCCGCGCACGGCCACGAAAACGTCGGCCTCTCCGGCCTGGCGTGAGTCCTGTCGGAGCTGTCCGGCCATTGTGCCGGTGGGGACAGTCCCTACAATCTCTATCGGCTTTATTGCCGACAAAAGCGATTCATAAGTTACTGCTGCTGACATGGTCTGTTATTATAACTGGTTTTTGTTTCTTTTCAAAATTCGGTTAGCGACAGCGTCACGCTCTCGCCCTCTTTGAGCCGTAGGCCCGCTCCGGGCGACTGGCTGCGCACATAGCCGTTGCCCGTAAAAGCTACGTTGTATCCGGCTTCCTCGATTCTCACCACTGCCTCGCGCAGGCCGAGTCCGACAACCGACGGCACTGTGCCTTCGGTATGCTTGGCCGTGATGTTCGACGAGATCTCTTTGGCCGACGCGATGTCAAGGCCGCGTGTCATGTGACTGTGGGCATTGCTCTTTGTCGTGGCGTAGAACACCGGCTGCGTGCCCTCCTCGGCTATCTCGCGGTAGTCCGACGAGTTGCCGAGCATGCCGCGGCTGAACATCTTGCGTGCTATGTTCTTCATCACCTGCCCGCTTGTGCTGGCCGCGCCATACCATTGCTGTTTCGGATGGCATGTGAGTACGATGCAGGAGTACTTCGGATCTTCGGCGGGAAAGAAACCGCAGAAAGCCAGACGCTTTTTCTGGGTGTTGTAGTGCCCGTTCTCGATCATGTAGCATGTGCCGGTCTTGCCGGCGATGGCCACATTCTCGTCGCGCACCCAGGCGCGGGCTGTGCCGCGGTCGCCCCACACTACGGCGGTGAGCATCTCGCGCAGCTTCTCGGCGTTCTTCTCCGAGCATATGCGGTCGCGTATGTAGGTCACCGGGAGCACGGAGTCAAAATCCTCGCCGATAAGCTCCTTGACCAGACGCGGACGCACGTAGCGGCCTCCGTTGGCTATGGCGTTGTAGATCGAGAGGGTGTAGAGAGGCGGTATCTCGGTGGCGTAGCCGTAGCACATGCGCGAGAGCGATATGCGCGATTTCGTCGCGGGGACGTTGGGCACGCGCTCGCCGGCGATGCCGGTGTGCATCGGTTCAAGAAAACCGATCTCGGCCAGCCGGTCGTGATAGTGTGCCGGGTTGTTGTGGTAGGGGCCCGCCGAGTTGGTGATGATTCGTGTCATGCCTATGTTCGACGACTCCTCTATCACACCCTTGACGGTCAGCGACGCGTTGTAGTGTGAGTCGGTGATGGCTCGTCCGCCCGCATATGCGTAGGAGTTGCCGATCGGTATCGATTGGTTGAGGTTGCTCACCAGCCCGTCCTCCAGGGCAAGAAGCATGGAGATCGGCTTCACGACCGATCCGGGCTCGAAACCGAGCACCGCACGGTTCATGCCCTCGATGTACTGTCCGGTGGTTTTCGACTTCTCGAGGTTGGAGATCGCCTTTATATCGCCGGTGGCCACTTCCATGAGCACTGCCACGCCCCACTCGGCGTCGACAGTCTCAAGCACGGTGTTGAGCTCGTTCTCGACAATGTCCTGCAGCTTGATGTCGATGGTCGTCTTTATGCTGAATCCGTCGACCGGGGCTTCGACAACCCAATTGCCTATGTGGTGTGTCAGCGCTATCTTCTTGGCCTGTCCCGGACGTCCGAAAAGAAATGAGTCGAGAGCCATTTCCAGTCCCGAGATGCCGCGTATCTCGCGGTTGGGCTGTTCGCCCACTCCGCCGATGCTTCGCCGCGCCATGTCGCCGTAGGGGGTCGAGCGCTTCATGCGCTGTTCCACGGTCACGCCGTTGCGGTTGGGGTTCTTTATCGAGAAAAACGGGAAAGTGCGCAGCTTCTGATACTCGGAATAACTGATGTTGGGTATGACGCGCTTTGCACGCGGACGCTTGTCTTTGGGCAGACTCATCGGCTCGGCCAGGTAGGCTTTCCACTCTTTGGCTTTCTTTGTGGGGAAATAGCGCGCCATGCTGTCGGAGAGGGCGTCGAGAGAATTCATGAACTCCTCTTCCATGAATTTCTCGCAGCGGTAGTCCATGCGCACCGTGTAGTAGCGCAGGTTGGTTGCCAGAACCGATCCGTCGGCAGCCAGTATGTCGCCGCGGCGAGGCATCACGGTCTCGACACGCGACAGCACGCTGTCGGCTTTCATGTTCCACTGCTCGGCATGCACTACAGTTGTCGAGAAAAGCTGCAGTCCTATCATTATGGCAAACACGATAATGCCCGCCGAGATGAGCAGGTAGCGGAAGAGGATGTCGCGACGGCTGTTCTTGTTCATGTTGTGATGAAAGTGGAGATCGTGGGGAGATTGAGGCGTTTAGTGTGAATAGCTGATGGTGAACGGTGGACGTTCCTGCACTTCGAGTCCGAGATGGAGTGTGTCGATCATCGCGCTCATGGCCGACTCGCGCGTGCGGCTCATGTATCGGCTCCGCTCTCTCACGCTCTCGGTCTTGACGATTTCAAGCTGCTGCTCGAGCCGCTGGATTGTCTCCATTTTGGTCTGGCACTCATATTTGTTGGAGATGTACACCATCATGAAAAACAATGCGGCGATAAGGGTTATGGCGTTGCGTGCAAAGAAGTTGGTCGAGATCCAGCGTCCCTGCACGACTTTGAAGAATACATTGTCGCGTTTTTTTGACTGTGTCCCTTTCTTAGCCATTGGTCTTGTCGTTGATTTTTTCGGCTACACGCAGTTTCGCGCTTCTTGAACGTGGATTGGCCGCCGTCTCCTCGTCGTCGGGGACGATCGGCTTTGAGGTCAGGAGTCGGAACGGCGAAAGGTCGCGACCGAAGAAGTCGGTGCGACGCTCGCCTGAGAATGTCCCCGTCTTCATAAAGTTCTTGACGAGGCGGTCTTCGAGAGAGTGATATGTGATGATGGCGAGACGTCCGCCCTGGCCGAGCGACTCAAGGCTCTGCGAGAGCAGTGAGTTGAGGGCGTCAAGTTCGCCGTTCACTTCTATGCGCAGCGCCTGGAAGACCATTGCAAGCTCTTTTTTCTCCTGACGCGGATCGATAAACGGAGCTATGGTCTCAAGCAGCTGTGAGGTCGTTTTCAGTTGGCGGTCGGCGCGTTTAAGCGCTATGGCGTGTGCTATCCGCCGGGCCTGTTTCAGTTCGCCGTAATCGCGTAATATTGCGGCAATCTTCTCTTCGGGATACGTGTTCAGCAGCTCTGCGGCGGTCAGACGTGCGGTCTGGTTCATGCGCATGTCGAGTGGCCCGTCGGCGCGAAATGAAAAACCTCGCTCCGGGTCGTCGAAGTGATGAAACGATACGCCGAGGTCGGCGAGTATGCCGTCGACCTTGCCGCGGACGTCGTAAAACCTCAGAAAGTTGGACAGGAAACGGAAATTGCCGTGTATGATGGTGAAACGCTCGTCGGTGAACGCTCTTTCCACCGCTTCACGGTCCTGGTCGAAGCTGTACAGGTGTCCTTCGCGGCTGAGGCGCTCTACGATGGCGCGTGAGTGTCCTCCGCCTCCGAATGTGGCATCGACATATATTCCGCCGGGCTTTATGTCGAGCGCCTGAAGCGACTGCGGCAGAAGCGCGGGTATGTGATACGGCAAGCTGTTGTTATCAAACTGCATCTGTGGGGAGCACTCCTTAATTATTATTAATACTGCGTAAAGTTATCACCAATTCCTACTATTTACAAAATTAAATTCCATAAAATGGTGAGGAAATTATTAACACACAGTCAATACGCTGTAAAACACGGTAATATATGTGCTTTTGTTGGTTTACGTTTGCAAATGTTACAAGAATAGTCAGTGCTGTGTTTCTTTTTAATGATTTTTGTGTGACAAAGTTGGAAAAGGAGGATTGTCATGTGTAATTTTAAGTCAAAGAAGCTTTAGGTTTTCAAAATATCATCTGTACGATCATATGTTCTATAGATTATTGCATATCGTGTTCTGTCTGTCGCTGCTGTCGCTTTCCGGCGGAGGGGCTGCTTTCGCGCAAAACAATGCCTATGGGATAAGAGATGACTTGTTTGATCTCTTTGTCTTTGCCATCGATAATTCTTTTCAGTCTGAAGGCCTTGAAGCGGCAGACTCTATGTACAGAAAAGCTCAGGAGATATCTGATGGGAAATCGATGTGTCTGGCGCAGACGATACCTGTGAGATATTACTCGGAGTGTGAGAAACGTGACAGCCTTTTCAAGTGTGTAGACAGGTTGGGCGCTACTGCAATTGCCACCGGCTATACGCAGTACTATTATTATGCCGAGGAGTCGAAAATCGTTTATGATTTGAACCATAACCTATATGGTGAAGCGATAAGGTGGATAGATGATGTCTGGCACCGCGCCTTCAGGCAGGATTCGCTCTCTTATGGCAGATGTGTGGCCATGCGTGCGCTCGGCCATCTTTATGCGTCGTTGTATGATAGAGACCTTGCCATAAAGCAGTATAAGGAAGCTCTTGACTACATGCGTGCTAATGTGGCTGGTCAGGATATTACGGAGACTGCGGTGCGCATAGGAGAGCTGTATCTTGCAAAGGGTGAGTTGGACAGTGCGTCGGTGTATTGTGATATGGCATTAAAGAGTGCCCGTACATCGCGCATTCAGTCGATCGCTTTGATGCTGCGTTCGCGCATTCTTTTTGATCGTGGAGATACCGACGCCTTCCGCCGTGCTTATACTCATGCGTTTAACCGGGTCTTAAACCGTGACGTGCTGTCCGATTCAACAAGCTTATATTTGTTTTTTGCCGACAAAGCCATTGATGACGGGAACAGGCGTATCGCGCTTCACTACGCCTCGCGTTTGACAGGCCCTGTCGACCGCTATGACGAGCTGGCTAAGGTCTATGAGCATTTCGGAGAGTACGATAATGCGCTTGACGCTGTGCGCCGCGGCCGTCTCGCACTCGACTCGCTGCGTAACGATGTGATACTCGAGCAGATCTCGATTCTTGATAAGAGGATTCTGGATCCGCAGAACAGGTCGGCCTATCTTGATATTGCGGAAAGTTCCAAAGACAAGGGGTCGCATGATCTCTTCTGGTTTTATATGTTTGTTGCGGCCGCGGTTCTTCTGGTGGCCGGCGGCGTCGTGACGCTCATGTATTTCGGCTATTGTAAGGGCAAATTCAGGCATCGGCTCGGTGAGGCCGAAGGGCGTGCCGAGGAGTCGCGTCTTGCCATTGAGATGGCCGAGCGGGCCAGGACTTCTTCTTATCTGCAGACTGTAGGCCGCAACATGCGCAATCCGCTTAACGCCATAGTGGGCTTCACGCAGTTGCTGTCCGACACCGACGCGTATCTGTCGGCCGATCTGCGCAACCGTTATTCCGGCATTATCAGGGCAAACAGCAATCTGCTTCTGGCGCTTGTCGACGACATGACCGATATATCGGAGCTTGAGATGCAGCTTGGCGAAATGTCGTTGTCGGAGGTCAGCCCGAATGCGGTCGTGCGCGATGCTATTGCAATGTTTGAGGCGCGCAGTCTCGACGGCGGCGCTTACAACATAAAGCTCGATTTTGTGACGGAAATATCTGATGACTATGTCATACTGTCGGACTCGGTGCATCTCAGGCAGGTGATAAACCAGCTCCTTTCCAATGCCGAGAAGTTCACTAACAACCTCGACGGCGGCAACATCAGGATAGAAGTGTCGCTCAGTGAGAATCTCGGCAAACTCACGATTGCGGTGTCTGATACGGGCATCGGTGTGCCTCCTGAACAGGCAGAGGCGATATTCGGCAAGTTTGTGAAGCTGAATAAAGCTGTTCCGGGAAACGGGCTCGGGCTATGTCTTGCGCGTATGATTGTCACGCATCTCGACGGAGAGCTGTATCTTGATACGGGCTATACGGCCGGCGCGCGATTTGTCATCTTGCTCCCGGTGGGAGGCATGTGATATCCGACGCAAAAAAAATCGGGGAGCATCTCGCGATGCGCCCCGGCTCCACCAAAACAAATATTCAGGTAATTATCAAAATCTAATATGCTGTGTCTTTCACGTGTGTGTTCCGTAGTATCAGTTTGTATTTTTCGTAGTATTGAATTGTGTACTGTTTTTGTGTTTGATATTACAAACACGTGACAATTAATAAAGGTTCTTGTTTCTTGCTACTTTTTAGTGTTAGATTGTTGTATTGGCTGAAAAACTGAATATTATTGAATGTTGTGATCGAAAATGATTAATTAAACTGAAAATTCACATATGTCCGGCGGTCGATTTGGCGTGAAAAGTGTTACAAATGTGTATGTCGGACTATGAAACAGAATTTGTAGCATGAATGATATCATTACCTCGTCGGAGCGCAGGGAGCTACCCGACAGTGTGTTCGGATTGCCGTCGCGGCGCGAGTATCCGATGCCCGATGCCAGGCACGTGCGTGCGGCCGAGGCATATTTCCGCAATTGTCCCGAAGATCTGAAGCCTCAGCTTGCAAGAGCTATATTGCAGAAAGCCTCTGAGTTTGGCGTAGATGTGAAGTCGCAGAGCATACGGCGCTATGCTCTGTCTCCCGAATAGGTTTTTATGCGATAAAATGTTGGCCTGAACGCATGGTGTGCGATTAAATTCGCTAACTTTGCGGTATGGGAACCATTACAAGATTTTTTTCTGCGGCGACCATGGCGCTGTCATGCGTAGTCGCTTGCGCGCAGACGACCTCGACTCTACCTGCCGGAGCGGTGGAGAGAGCCAGAGCGATGGCTGCCGATGAAAACTGGCAGGGTGTGGCCGATCAGCTGCAGCTTGCCTCGGCGATTGCCTGTCCCGATTTCGATGCGTCGACACTCTGGCTTGCGTGTCGGGCATCGGCTCATCTGGGCGATCCGAGGGCCGAAGCCATGTTGCGCCGTTACATAGCCGTATGGCCTGCTTCGGCCGACGTCGACCGCGCCCGTATGCTTCTCGCCGACGTTCTTTTCGACAAGGGGGAGTGCCGTCAGGCGGTGGAGTTGTACGATCAGCTCGATCCGGGGCAGTGGGATGCCGTCACGGCGCAGAAGCTCAGCCTATACAAGGCGGCGGCTTTAGTCAACGACGAGCGCTATGACGAGGCTATGCCACTGCTGCAGTCGGTGACCGATCAGGCGCTTATCGATCAGGCTCTTTACTACAAAGGATATATCGGTTACGAGCGTGGCGACTATGATGCCGCCGCAAAGGACCTGGCCGGCGTCGCCAAAGGCAGCAGAGCCTATCCGAAAGCATTGTATATGCTGGCGATGACACGCTTCATGCAGAGTAACTGGAGCGAGGCGTTCAATGCAGCCTCATCGTTTGTCGCGCTTCAGGGAGCGTCCGACGAGGAAATGGCCGAGGCATGCCGCATCGCCGGACAGTCGGCCTTCAACATGTCGGACGATGATGCTGCGGTCGACTACACCAACCGTTACGTGGTCGCCGCCGGCAAGGCCGGTATGGTCATTGAGCCGCAGTCGACCTATATCCTCGGTGTGGCCGCTTACCGTCAAGGCCGCTACGACAAGGCCATAGAGCAGCTGCAGGGCGTCTCCAAGCTCGAGGACGCCACAGGGCAGAGCGCGTTGCTCTATCTTGGACAGAGCTACGTGCAGACCGGCAACAACCGGGCCGCCATGCTTGCACTGCGCCGCGCCTCGTCGATGGATTTTGATACGGCCATACGCGAGTCGGCCGCCTACAACTACGCCGTTACGGCCATGAAGACCGACGCCGGGCCTTTCGGCTCGTCGGCCGAGGCTCTCGAGCAGTTCCTTGCCGAGTATCCTGAGTCGTCGTATGCGCCCGAGGTGCAGACCTATCTTGTCATGGCCTACATGACCGACAATAACTATGAGCGTGCTCTGGCCGGCGTCGAGCGCATCGCCGATCCGTCACCCGAGATCATGCGCGCCAAGCAGCAGATCCTTTATACGCTCGGATGCCGCAATCTTGCGGCCGGCAACACCGATCTTGCCCTTTCGCGCCTCACCAAGGCTGCCGCGATCAGCACTTCCGACAAGCTGATCCCTGTCGAGTGCAAGCTCTGGATCGCCGAGTGCCGCTACCGCAAGGGCGACTACGACGCCGCTGCACGCGGGCTTCTCGACTACCTCTCGTCGGCTTCGGCTGATGCCGCAAACCGCCCGGTGGCTCTCTACGATCTCGCCTATGTGCGTTTCGCACAGAAGCGCTACGCCGACGCCGTCACCGATTTCGAGCGCTTCCTGCGCAACCCCGGGGCGTCGACCGTAGCCATGAAGGCCGACGCGCTCACACGCGTGGCCGACTGCAATTACTATCAGTCGCAGTTTGCAAAGGCTGCGTCGAAATACGAGGAGGCATATGCGGCCTCGCCCGACAACGGCGATTATCCTCTTTTCCAGATGGCTCTTGTGCGCGGCGCGCTGCGCGATCATCAGGGACGCATCGACGGCATGAACCGCATGCTCTCTGAGTTCCCCAACTCGGGCCTCGTGCCCTCGGCGCTTCTTGAACTGGCCGACGCCTATGGCGAGCTTGGCCGCAAGGCCGATGCCGAGGCCACCTATGAGCGTCTGGCCACACAGTATTCGTCGACGAGCCAGGGCCGCCAGGGCATGCTCCTGCTTGCGATCACAGCCGCCGATGCCGGAAACCGTGCAAAAGCCATAGAGACATATCGCGACGTCATATCACGCTTCCCCTCGAGCGAGGAGGCGCGCATGGCCTCCGACGACCTCAAGCGACTTTACAGCGAGACCGGCGACACACGCGCCTATCTCGATTTCATGGCAGCCGTTCCCTCGGCTCCGACTGTCGATCAGGGCGAGCTTGAGCATATGGCCTACGACGCCGCTGCCGCCCGCCTCGCCACCGGCGACCTATCGCTTATGGAGAAATACGTAGGTCAGTGGCCCGATGGTGCTCATGTCGAGCAGGCTCTTCTCGATCTGGCCAACGCACGCCGCAAGGCCGGCGACCTGGAGACGGCATGGGACTCCTACGTGGCCCTTGAGCAGAAGGCCTCGACACCTGCCCGACTCAACGCCGCCCGTCAGGGTGTGCTTGACACTTCGGTGGCTCTCGAGCGTTGGGATGTGGCTCTCACCGCTGCTTCGCGCCTTCTTGAGTCTTCGACACTCGCCGGTGCCGAGCGTGCCGCCGTGCTCGACGGACGCGCCGCCGCCGAGGCCGCTCTCGAGATGACCGAGGCCGCCGAAGCCGACTGGACAGAGCTTGCCTCTGCTCCGGCCGAGCTCTATGGAGCCAAAGCCGCCTATCTGCTCGCGCAGTCGCGCATGGATCGCGGCGATGTGGCAGGCGCGCGCGCTCAGGTCGAGAAACTCATCGAGGCAAATCCGCCCCACGCCTACTGGCTTGCGCGCGGATTCATCCTGCTCAGCGACATAAACCGTGCCGAAGGCAACGACTTTGAGGCCGACGAGTATCTGCGTACACTCAAGGCTAACTATCCCGGCGACGAGCCCGATATACACGACATGATCTCCTCACGTCTGAAATGATGAATATCAATTGCAAATATATAGCCGTCGGTATGGCGGCGGCAGTCGTGGCCTCTTTCTCCGCGACAGCCCAGAACCTGAGTAAAGAAATAACGATCGACAAGGATGTCGTGCCTCAGGAGCGTGCCGCTGCGCGTCTTCCGGTGCTTCCCTCGGTCGTTGAGGTCAAGCCTCAGGGAGCCGATCTTGAATTCAGCTTCACCGGCATCTCAGCGCGTCTTGCGCCCTATGCCGGATGGCTCGCCCCCGCGCGTGTGGGTAATGCCATCAATGTTAGCGACTGGCGCGGATATGTCGAGGCAGGATATTTCCCTGCCTACAACGCGACTCTGTCGGCCGGATATCGTGCGCTCGACAACGGCAAAGACCGTCTCAACGTCTGGGGGCACTTTAGCGGCAGCAGCTGGCGCAACCCCGATTCCGATATCGACAAGGCGTTGCGCCCGAAATTCAACGACAGCGGTGCCGCTCTCGGAGCTTCATATCTCCGTTCGTTTTCTCCCGTCTCGTCGCTCAGCGTGGGGCTGACACTTGGCGGCGACTGGTTCAACAATCCGTTGAGCGGTTCCGACGACTCGCAGAGCGTATGGGGCGGCAAGTTCGACGCCGGCTGGATTTCACGTGCCGGCAGAGTGGATTACTCCGTCGCTCTACATGCCGATCTTTTAAAAATGCAGAAAATATGGGAGTCGTGGAGTATGATAGGAGGCGTGAAGCCGGCGTCGGAGCAGACCTTCACCATCGACGGCGACATGTCGGTGCCTTTCTCGGCGACGACCGGCACCGCCGGACTGTCGTTTGACTACGCGGCCACTTTCATACACCGCAACAACTCCATGCGTGCCGTCTACACCGACGGAAACTATTTCCCGCAGAACGGACGCACTTCAGGGCTTGTATCGCTCACTCCGGGCATGAAATTCGGAGGTGCCAACTATCAGTTCAACGTCGGAGCGCGTGTCGACCTGTCGTTCAACTCAGGCGGCAGCACATTCCACATCGCCCCCAAGATCGAGGCTGTAGGTGCGCCTTCCCGTTACTTCCGGCTGTTTGCCACTGCTACGGGCGGTCAGGTCACCAACACCATGTCCGATCTCTACAGCCATCTGCGCTACGTAAATCCGTCGCTCAGCTTCATGTTCTCGCAGGTAGCTGTCGACGCCGATGCCGGATTCATTGTAGGCCCATGGCGCGGATTCCA
Source organism: uncultured Muribaculaceae bacterium (assembly GCA_964389525.1). Classification (GTDB taxonomy): domain Bacteria; phylum Bacteroidota; class Bacteroidia; order Bacteroidales; family Muribaculaceae; genus JAFLTL01. The sequence continues at coordinate 173,576 of CAYMEX010000001.1, forward strand.
GCTCACTGTGCACGGCGGATATTCAATTGCCGACGACTGGATGATGCCGGGCGGAGGCATCGGCACGCTGCACGCTGTCGACATGAAAGCCTGGCGTTTTGGCGGATCGCTCCGCTACGACTGGCGTGATATTGTCACCGTCGAGGGAAGCGGCATTATGGCTCCTCAGGGATACGATAAAGGATATTACATGTGGCGCGACCGGGCCAAGATGGTGCTGCGCGGACTCATCACCGTGCGTCCGATTGAGGCTCTGTCGGTCAATGTCGGCGGTGAGGCGCGTCTCAAACGCCGTTATTACCCCGGACCTCTCGCCGACTACGTTCCGCTCGGCTCTGTCGCCGATCTTACTGTCGGAGCCGACTACAGCTTCACACCGCAGTTCTCCGTTTTCGCCAAAGGCAGCAACCTCCTCAACCACAGCTGGAGCGAGGCAGCCGGTCCGGGCATACCGTGCCATGGCCGCACGGGTCTTGTAGGTGTAAAATACCTCTTCTGATGCTGAAGTGACTTTCTTCTCGCAATTATCGCTTCACGAACCTAAAAATCATCACATACAATGGAAAAACAGAAACAGAAACAGTCGCGACGACTGCTCTCGCTCGATGCCTTGCGAGGCTTCGACATGTTCTTTATCATGGGAGGATCGGGGCTGCTGGCCGCGCTTGCACTCCTGTTTCCCGGATCGGTCACCGAGGCGCTGGCTGGTCAGATGGATCATGTGTCGTGGCACGGCCTCGCTCATCACGACACCATTTTCCCGCTGTTTCTGTTCATTGCCGGCATCTCTTTCCCCTTCTCGCTTGCAAAGCAGCGCGCGCAGGGCAAAACCTCACGCGACATATACCGTAAGATCATCACGCGCGGCATAGTCCTCGTGTTGCTCGGATTCCTCTACAACGGCATCCTCAACTTTCAGTTCGAGCACTTCCGTTTTGCCAGCGTGCTCGCCCGCATCGGCCTTGGCTGGATGTTCGCCGCACTCCTTTTCGTAAACTTCAGGGCTGTAACCCGCGCATGGATCGCCGCTGCCATCCTCATCGGCTACTGGCTGCTGATGATGTACGTGCCCGTGCCCGGAGTCAATGAAGATCCCCTTTCGTTTGAGGGCAACTGGATCGGCTACATCGACCGTATCATCATGCCGGAGCATCTGCATCAGCCCGGCCAATTCGATCCCGAGGGCATACTGTCAACCATCCCCGCCATCGTCACGGCCATGCTCGGCATGTTCACCGGCGAGTTCATAAAGAAAGACGACAAGAGCCTCACCGAAAACCGTAAAGTCTTCTGGCTCGTGGTGGCCGGAGTTGTCCTTCTCGTTGCCGGACTGATCTGGTCGCAGGTATTCCCGATCAACAAAAAACTCTGGACCAGCTCCTTTGTCTGCGTTGTCGGATCCTACTCCGTCCTCATGTTCGCCCTCTTCTATTACATCATCGACGTGCTTGGCTGGAAACGCTGGACATTCTTCTTCAAGGTCATCGGTCTCAACTCCATCACCATATACCTTGCGCAGAGATTCATCAGCTTCTCCTATACCAACGGCAAAGTGTTCGGAGGCCTCGTCGGACTGATGCCCGAGTGCGCGCAGCCTTTCGTTGAGTCGGCCGGCTACGTCGCCCTCTGCTGGATCTTCCTTTATATCCTCTACCGCAAAAACATCTTCCTCAAAGTCTGAGCGACAGATGATCAATCTCAGTACTCCCAAATAGGAGAGTAGGGACGCACGGTTCGTGCGTCCTGTTTTTTAGGCAGTTACACAACAAAATGTAGGGGCGTGCGACAGTACGCCCACATATGCGTCCACTGCGACCGGGGCGAAGCCCCGGTTTTTTCAGTAACCTCGTCTGTCAGGGCGCGGCTACAAGCGACTTGCATACCCCAAGCCCGCAACGCGGGCGATTTCCCCATACACTTGTAGACCTCCAAAAAAATTATTCCCACCCCTGAAGTCCATCTTCGACGGAGGAAGTGCTGTCGTAGACAGCATTTGTGGTAAACCCCACGGTCGCGGCAAAGCCGCAGCGTGGGGAAGGCAGAAATGAAAGCACGTGACCTCGCAAGAGGTCATCTATCGCACCCCCTCCCTTCCGTCGAAGACGGATAGTAGTACCAAGCCCCACATCGAGCGCGGAGCGCGACGGTGTGGGGTACGATCGTTATTATAAAACCTGGCCTCGGAGAGGTCATTTATCTGTCGTCCCCGACGCCTCACATTATTCATCACAGCGGAGCCGCGGTTGCGGCGTCACACCACCACACCCTCGCCTCTGTCTGAGACAATACTAATGCCTGAAAGGCATTTCAAAACAGTAGCCGGATACACCGTCAGGTATGCCCGGTAAAATATGCCGACAAAGTGTGTTTGAAAGACAACTTGTTACACATACAGCCCGAGTATGATTGTGCTGTAGTAGTCTTGTCGCAGTCCGCTACGCCCTGCACACGCCCTTTGAGTGACAATTATATAGTTCGTGTATTTTGTCCCGGTCGCCGCTTTGTAGTCAACAATAGTTTGCGATATAGGCATACTCAGTCATACTACGTTGGTAAATAACGCACTTGCCTCGTGCCACTGTGCTCGTAAAGGGGACACAGAAGGGCGCCGCTGCCGATCTTGACGGCCAGTTCACACTTACAGGTGTCGACGCCAACGCCACCCTTCTGGTGTCGGCCGTAGGCTATACTCCTCAGGAGATAGCTCTGAAAGGACGCACAGAAATCACAGTCACTCTTCTTGAAGACAGCAAGATCCTCGACGACGTTGTAGTCATCGGTTACGGTTCGCTGCAGAAGAAGCAGGTGACATCCTCTATCACTTCGATCAAGGGCGATGACCTTATCGCAGGTGTCGGAGGCTCGACCATTGCTACTGCCCTTCAGGGCAAGATCGCCGGTCTGACAATCGACGGCAACAGCTCACCTAACGCCAGCAACAGCTTCCAGCTCCGTGGCGCAGCTTCGATCAACACCGGCCGTAGCCCGCTTATCGTCATCGACGGTGTTCCCGGCGGAGATTTCCGTGCTATAGCTCAGGAAGATATCGAGAGCATCGACGTGCTCAAGGACGCATCGGCCGGCGCTATCTACGGTACACGCGCAGCAGCAGGTGTGATCCTCATCACAACTAAGAACGCCAAGGCCGGCAATGTCCGTGTTACCTACACCGGCGAGTTCTCAACTGAGTTCGTCCGCAAGAAACCTGATCTGCTCAATGCTGAGGAGTACACATCGATTGTAACCCCGAACACTGACTGGGGATATGACACCGACTGGTATGACGCTGTTATCAAAGATCATCCGTTCTCGCAGCAGCATATGCTCACTCTTCAGGGTGGCACCGACAATCTTTCGGTCTACTCGTCGTTGATGTATAAAGACTCCGAAGGTATTGTAATCGGTGATAACCGTAAGGACTACTCGGGCCGTATCAACGCCACCTACAAGCTGTTCGACGGCAAGGTCGAGCTCGGTGTACGCCTCACCGCACGCGAGGCCGACCGCGACCAGCGTGGCGGAACAGGCACCGTTGCCAAGGCAATGCGCATGAATCCCACCATACCTCTGATGAGCCCGTCTGATCCGACGTCGCTCAACGTTGATGAGGCTGGCGCAGGTGCCGAAGGTGGCAGCCCGGTAGCTGACATCGCTTACAGAACGAGCAATGGCAAAGACCAGTGGCTCCTCGGCACATTCACTCTGAAAGCACGCCTCTACGACGGACTCAGCCTTAACGCATCGGCTAACGTCGACCGTCGTCAGTACTACGGATACAATTATGAAGATGCCAAGCACTACGCTTCGATACAGAATAACCGCAATGGTTATGCGTCTCATAGCTTCGATAAGAGCAACAATATCTCCTACGACGCATACTTCAGCTATCTCAAGGAGTTCGGCGCAAACCGCGAGCACCGTTTCGACGCAACAGCCGGCTGGTCTTTCTATACCCACAACCGTGAGTACTTCAATGCCAACAACGCCGACTTCTCGATCAACGGTATCGGCCCGTGGAACCTTGGTGAGGGAACATTCCTGAAAGACGGTAAAGCCGGCATGGCTTCGGGTAAAGACACACGTGAGCGTCTTCTCTCGTTCTTCGCACGTGCCAACTACAGCTACGACGACAAGTATATGGTAAGTGCCTCGGTTCGTCGCGAAGGTTCGTCAAGATTTGGTGCCAACCACCGCTGGGGTACATTCTGGGCTGCATCAGGTGGCTGGCGTATCAGCCGTGAGAATTTCATGGAAGACACCCGCGACTGGCTCAGCGACCTTAAGCTCCGCGTCGCTTACGGTGTGACCGGTAACAACGACTTCGGCACAGGCATGACCGTAACACGTCTGTCAAATCTTGGCGGCTGGCTCAATGAGGCCGCCGGCAAATGGCTCCCCGCCTATGGTCCCGACAACAACGCCAACCCCGACCTGAAATGGGAGGTGAAGAAAGAGTTTAACGTCGGTCTCGACTTCTCGCTCTTCAACGACCGCGTCTGGGGTAAGTTTGACTGGTACTCGCGTAAGGTTGATGACCTCCTCTTTGAGGTTGACGCTCCGCAGCCACCTTATGTCTGCAACACCATCTGGCGCAATGTCGGATCTATGGAAAATAAGGGCTGGGAAATCGAGCTCGGCGGTAATGCAATCCAGACCCGCGACTTCACTTGGACACCGAGCATCAATCTCTCGCACAACTCGGGCAAGATCACAAAGCTCGGTATGGATGGCCAGTACCTGAATCTCGCAGGCTTCCCCAGCCCCGGCAATCCCGGTGACGCAGTGCGTCTGACAGCAGGAAGCGAGCTTGGCAAGTTCTTTGTATTCCGTCATGCAGGCGTCGATGAGGATGGAAATATCCTTATCTACAACAAGAACAATGAGGCTGTAAAAGCCGCCGACAATCTCAGTTCCGACAACAAGGTTTGGAAAGGCAACGCGTTCCCCGCAATCATCGCAACATGGAATAACACCATCCGTTACAAGGACTTCGACTTTGGCATGCAGCTCCGCGGCTGGTTTGACTTCGACGTTTACTCACAGCCCAGCATGTATAACGGACTTATCCGTTCAGGCGGTCAGAACCTTGTCAAGAACCTCTACGAGCGCAACAAGGAGATCAAGGGCGACAAGGTGCTCACCGACTACTTCATGTACGACGCCACTTTCGTTAAGATCGACGCCATCAACGTCGGTTATACCATCAACACCGCCAAGTGGACCAACTACCTGCAGAAAGCACGTGTATATGTCACACTGCGTGACGTGGCTACTTTCACAAGCTATCCGGGTCATAATCCCGAGGTCAACATCAACGGTCTGACCCCCGGCATCGAGTATCAGGACGGCACCAACACCTACCCGCAGACTATCCGCGCCACATTCGGCGTACAGCTGACTTTCTAATCAGGTGTAAAACACATAATCAATACAAGACAGAAATGAAAATCAAAAATATACTGATGTCGGCTGCCATGGTAGGCACACTCGCGTCCTGCAACCTTGACGAGGTGTACTACTCACAGACCACAGTCGACAACTTCGTGGAGAACGAGTCCAACGTAAACCAGCTCCTCTCCCGCCCGTTCGCTCACTGGAGGGCATTCACCGGTGAGCACCGCTTCAACGTCAACGAGTATATGGCCGATGCTTTCATGTGGCCCGCACGCTCGACCGGCGACGGTTATGACGGAGCTGCCCGTCTTCGTCTGCTCCAGCACAAGCTGACCGAAGTTGACGATGTGGCCGACACCAACTGGAAGGAAGCCATGCAGGGTATCGCACGATGCCTTGACGTGATGGAAAAGCTCGAGGCTCTTGACTATGCCGCCCTGAAGATCGATCCTGAAAAGAAAGCCGGACACCTCGGACAGATGCAGGCTCTCATGGGTTATTTCTATATGGCAGCCCTTGACTGGTATGGCGGTGTGCCTATCTACGAGTCGAGCTCCGATCCGCTCAAACCCCGTACTACAGCAAAAGAAACATTCGATTATACCGAGCAGCTTCTTAAGGATGCAGTTGCCGGGCTTCCTGTACGTCAGTCAGTAACAGAGGAGGCAACCGGTTTTCTCCGCAAGGGTGCAGCCGCTATGCTTCTCGCTCAGCTTTATTTCAATGCCGAAGTGTATATAGGCACACCGATGTACACCGAGTGTGAAAAGATTTGTGAGGACATCATCGCAGGTGTCTACGGTCCCTATGAGCTTGAAGACTTCTGGCAGAATGTCTTTAACTTCGACAACAAAACATCTACTGAGATACTTTGGGCTGTACCTGCCGACTGGGCAAAAATGAAGAACGACTGGTATGTCAGTCCTTTCTATCCCTATGAGGTTTATAAATATTTCGGCATAAACACCGATTTCACTACATGGGCATGGAACGGAGCCTGCCTGCAGCCTTCGCGCGACCCGCAGGAGCGTCTGTACAAGGACGTGCGTCCCGACATCAAACTCGGCTCGCCCTACGAGAAGTTTGACGACGCCGACCTCCGCAAGAAACTCTATCGTTACAAAGGCGACAAGCAATATGAAGGCATGTTCCTTATCGGCAAACTCCAGGATTCGGAGCATCCCGAACGTGCATGTCCTTACTATCGTTCGTTCAAGAATGGTCAGACCATGACCATCTATGACCACGTTGCCGCATGGTCGACCCTTAAAGAAAACGGAGGTACAGTCGACAGCAAGGCAGATCTTGAATCGAAATGGGAATACTGCGCAGACGAGGGTGACGGTGTACGTCTTGTGAAATATCCTATACCTGACGAGGCCGATGCCAAACTCTACGGCACATGCTACAATCCCCATGTTCGTCTTACCGAGACTTACTACACTCTCGCCGAGTGCAAGTGGCGCCGCGGCGATGCACAGGGTGCTGCCGACCTCATCAACCAGGTGCGTAAGCGCAACTTTGAAGGTGGTGTCGATCCGAACCCCGTTACCGCAAGCAACCTCGACAAATATCGTCTGCTCGACGAGTGGCTGATCGAGTTCCTCGGTGAGGGCCGCCGCCGAATCGACCTTATCCGTCTGGGTGCATTTGAGAACGAAGAGTGGTGGGATCATCAGCCGACCAATAACACCAGAAACCGTCGCCTCCCGCTCGGTGACTCTGTTATCGGATCGAACAATCTCCTGAAGCAGAACCCCGGTTACGGTGGCAACGAACTTTCGCCTGACGAGATCTGATCTAAGGATTACATAATAATGATGATGAGAAAAGCGCGACCGCAATGGCCGCGCTTTTTTTGCCCCCCCCTTTGGACGCGCGCCGTCGCGCAGCGCAGCGCGGCGTTACATGAGTAGCACCGTGCGAACGAAGTGAGCGCGGTGTAGATGCGTGTAGCAATATAGAGCTGCGGAGCTGCGAAACAAAAAGCGCACGCATATGTGTCGCTGCGCTGCAGCTCTGTGAGGGAGACCGCATTACACCGGGTTCGTTCCACTCACCCGGTGCTCGCACATGTTACGCCCGTTTCACGGGCTGCGTGTGCCGCGCCATGTATGATATGTGTAACAAGGTGTCTTTCAGACACGATTTATAGGCGTTTTTCACCGGGCACACCTGACGGTGTACCCGGCTACTTTTTTTGAAATGCCTTTCAGGCATTTTTTTACATCGCATCGTCTTCGACGGAGTTGCAGGCATAGCAAGTGCAACCCGTCAAGGCATCGTAGATGCCGCAACCCGGCGCAGCCGGAGCTTAACCCCATCCTGTGAGCGAAGCGAACAGGGTGGGGATATCAACATCCATGTCAGCCAGTCTCGCAGAGACTGAACCGCTCCCTCATATCTGGCACAACATATGTAAGTGCCGAAGGCACGAGATAATATTAGCCCCACATCGAGCGCGAAGCGCGTCGGTGTGGGGTATAATCGTTTTTATAAACCACGGCCTCGGAGAGGTCATATATCCGACATCTTCGATGCCGTTTCTTGGGATTTATTTACCCCATGCCTTCGCTACGCTCGACATGGGGCTTGGTATTACTTTCCGTCTCCGACGGAGGCGAGAGCGTGGTAGCGGCGCAACATGAGTAGCACCGTGCGAACGAAGTGAGCGCGGTGTAGATGCGTGTAGCAATATAGAGCTGCGGAGCTGCGAAACAAAAAGCGCACGCATATGTGTCGCTGCGCTGCAGCTCTGTGAGGGAGACCGCATTACACCGGGTTCGTTCCACTCACCCGGTGCTCGCACATGTTACGCCCGTTTCACGGGCTACGCGTCCGCGACAGCGCCCAAAAGGAGTACAAAAAAAGCGCGGTCATCACGATCGCGCTTTTTTCATCATTATTATGTAATCCTTAGATTAGATCTCGTCAGCCGAGAGTTCATTGCCACCGTAACCGGGGTTCTGCTTCAGGAGGTTGTTCGATCCGATAACAGAGTCACCGAGAGGCATGCGGCATACGTTCTTGTTGTTGGTCGGCTTGTGATCCCACCACGGCTCGGTGTGGAATGCACCCCAGCGGATGAGGTCGGTGCGGCGGCGGCCTTCACCGAGGAACTCGATCAGCCACTCGTCGAGCATGCGGTACTTGTCGAGGTTGCTTGCGGTAACGGGGTTCGGGTCCATGCCACCGTCGAAGTAACGTTTACGCACCTGGTTGATGAGGTCGGCAGCACCCTGCTTGTCGCCTTTGCGGAGCTTGCACTCGGCGAGAGTGTAGTAAACCTCTGAGAGACGCACGTTGGGCGAACAGGGAGTACCCTGGAGTTTCGGGTCGCGGTCGTCGGGGATAGGACGCTTCATCAGACGCACGCCGTCGCCCTCGTCTGCGCAGTTCACAAACTCAGAGGGCATCTCAGCCTTGGTGTCATACATCTTGATGTTACGCTTCGAGTATTCCTCGATCTGCTCTTTGGTGAGGTTCTCTTTCAGGAATGCCCAGGGAGCCATCTTGTCGTAGATCACAACAGTGACACCGGGTTTGTAGGGACCGTAGCTGCGCTCGTAGTCGGTTGCGCGCTCGGGGAACTCAGGATCCTGAAGTTTGCCGATGAGGAACATGCCCTCGTAGTCGCCGTTGCCGAGGTAGCGGTAACACTTCTTGCGCTGGTCGGCGTCGTCAAACTTCTCGTAGGGCGAGCCGAGTTTGATTTCGGGCTTTGTGTCGAGATACTTGTTGTACTCGGGGTCGCGCGAGGGAGTCAGCGACTCACCGTTGTGACACCATGTGTTGAAGCCCGAATAGCTGATGCCAAGATATTTGTAGATCTTGTAGGGGAACATGCCGTCGTGGAGGTGATACCAGTCGTTCTTGCGGTAGTTCCAGTCGGCGGGAGTACCCCAGAGGATCTCCTTCGAGAAGTGGTTGTTGAAGCCGAAGAGGTCTTTCCAGTTGTCCTCGAGCTCGTAGGGACCGTAGACACCTGCGATGATGTCCTCACAGATCTTCTGAGCCTCGTCGAACATCGGCACACCGATGTAGCTCTCGGCGTTGAAATAGAGTCGGGCGAGAAGCATGGCAGCCGAACCCTTGCGGAGGAAGCCGCTGACTTCCTCATTCAGCGACTCGCGGGCAGGGAGACCTGCGATAGCCTCCTTGAAGAGGTTTTCAGTGTAGGTGAATGTCTCTTTGGCTGTCTTACGGGGAAGCAGAGGATCGGATGTCGACTCGTAGATGGGAAGACCGCCATACCAGTCAAGACCTACCATGTAGAAGAAGCCCATAAGAGCCTTCATCTGACCGATGTGAGTGTCTTTCTTGGCAGGATCAATGCCCATTGCGGGGTAGTTGAGGGCATTGAGTTTGTCGATTACGTCGAGGCAGCGTGCCACACCCTGCAGAGCCTCTTTCCAGCCTGTATCGGCCCAATGGTCCTGCTCGGTCATGGCGTGGTTGCGCATGTTGGGGCGGTTGGAGCCGTCGTGTCCGTCGCCGGTGGTGCGGGCGGGCCATACGAAGCAGTCGGCCGACTCCTCGTTCACCTCGACCATGTACTCGTTGATCACATACGCCCAGTGCTGCATCGGGCGGGTGAGAAGCTGGTTGATGGTAACCTCGTTCTCAAGGAAGTTGTCGGGCGTGGTCTGTGAGTAGTACACCTCGTCCAGATTACAGGACGAAAGTGCGCCGATCATAGCAGCCGACATCAGTATATTTTTGATTTTCATTTCTGTCTTGTTTTGATTATGCGTTTTGCACAATGATTAGAATGTCAGCTGTACGCCGAATGTAGCGTGGATGGTCTGCGGGTAGAGGCTGCGGCCGTCGAGTTTCTCGAAGCCCGGCTCAAGACCGTTGATGTCAACCTCGGGGTTGATGCCCTTGTAGGAGGTGAAGCGTGCTACGTCGCGCAGGGTCACGTAGAAGCGTGCCTTCTGCAGGTAGTTGGTCCACTTGGCGGTGTTGAGGGTATAGCCGAGGTTGATAGCGTCGATCTTCACAAATGTGCCGTCGTAGATGAAGCGGTCGCAGAGCACCTTGTCGCCCTTGATATCCTGGTTCATCTCAAAGAGCTTCTTGACGAGGTTATTGCCGCCGCCGCCCATCGACAGACCCATGTACATGCTCGGCTGCGACATTACGTCGTAATCAAACCAGCCGCGGAGCTGCATGCCGAAGTCGAAGTCCTTGTAGCGCACGGTGTTGTTCCAGGTTGCGATGACCGAGGGGAAGGCGTTGCCGACCCATGTCTTGTTGCTCGAGTTGAGGGCGTTGCCCTGAGCGAGCACCACGTTGTTGTCTTTGTCGTAGATCTGGATCTGGCCGTTCTCGTCGACACCTGCATAGCGGTAAACGAAGAACTTGCCGAGGGGCGAACCGCTGGCGAGACGGACAGCGTTACCGGGAGTACCGGGGTTGGGGAAGCCTACTCTTTCGATGTACTGGCCTTCCATACCGAGCTTCTTGATCTTGCCGGAGTTATGCGAGAGGTTGAGTGTCGTGGTCCATGTGAGATCGCGGGTCTGGATGGCGTTGCCGCCGAGCTCGATTTCCCAGCCGCGGTTCTGCATCGCGCCTACGTTGCGCCAGATGGTGTTGGCTACATAAGGGGGCTGCGGAGCGTCAACCTCAAAGAGGAGGTCGTCGATGTCGCGGGTGTACCAGTCGAACTTACCCCAGACGCGGTCGTTGAAGAGAGCGAAGTCGACGCCGACGTTAAACTCTTTCTTCACCTCCCATTTCAGGTCGGGGTTGGCGTTGTTGTCGGGACCATAGGCGGGGAGCCATTTGCCGGCGGCCTCATTGAGCCAGCCGCCAAGATTTGACAGACGTGTTACGGTCATGCCTGTGCCGAAGTCGTTGTTACCGGTCACACCGTAAGCGACGCGGACTTTGAGATCGCTGAGCCAGTCGCGGGTGTCTTCCATGAACTCCTCACGGCTGATACGCCAGCCGCCCGATACGGCCCAGAATGTACCCCAGCGGTGGTTGGCACCGAACTTCGAGCTGCCCTCGTGGCGAACCGAAGCACTGACCATATACTTGTCATCGTAGCTGTAGTTTGCACGGCCGAAGAACGAGAGAAGACGCTCACGCACGCTCTTGCCCGAGCCCATGCTGGCGTTGCCCTCCTTCAGGAACGCACCCTCGCCGAGGTTCCACGGACCGATACCGTTAACCGAGAAGTCGGAGTTGCTGGCATTGAACGACTCCTGGTTGTGCTCCCAGTATGACCAGCCGGCGGTTGCGTCGATGCGGTGCTCGCGGTTTGCGCCAAACTCCTTGAGGTAGCTCAGATAAGCGTCGTAGGAGATATTGTTGGTCTTGTTGAACTCGTGGTAAGCATAGCCCTGCTTGTTACCCTTGATCGAGTTGATGTGCTCGAAGTCTTCGTACTGCACGCCCTGATACTGGCGACGGTCGACGTTGGCCGATGCGTTAAGGTTGAGTCCGTCGTAGAGCTTTGCCTTAAGAGTGAAAGTGCCGAGAAGCCACTGGTCCTTGCCGTTGTTGTAGGAGTGCATGATGTTGGCGACCGGAGTACCGCTCGCTGACATAGCGCCATCCTCGGTTACGTTGTACTTGGTGGGATCCGACGGGCTCATCAGAGGGATGGTCGGGTTGTAGCGCATTGCCCAGCCTACAGTGCCGGCACCGCCGCGCTGATCGCGGTCAGCCTCGCGTGCGGTGAGTCGTACACCGAGCTCGACTTTGCCGTCAAACAGCTTGTAGGTGGCGTTGATACGACCCGAGTAGTCCTTGCGGCCATCACCGATAACTATACCGTCGGCGTCCTTGTACATCAACGACGAGTAAACCGAGAGGTTGTCGGTACCGCCCTGGAGGGTGAGCATGTGCTGCTGCTGGAAGGGGTGGTTGCGGGTTACGGCATCATACCAGTCGGTATCGCTGCCCCAGTTGACACCGCCCGACGAGAGAGCTACGCTGTACTCCTCGGCGTTCATCAGTTCGGGTTTGTTGCGGATGAAGTCGGTCGAGAACTCGCCCGAGTATGTCACGCGCACTGCGCCCTGCTTGGCTTTTTTGGTGGTGATGAGGATCACACCCGATGCGGCACGTGTACCATAGATGGCACCGGCCGATGCGTCCTTGAGCACGTCGATGCTCTCGATATCCTCCTGAGCGATTGCACGCATGTCACCGCCGGGGACACCGTCGATGACGATAAGCGGGCTCTGGCCTGCGTTGACCGAACCTACACCACGGAGCTGGAAGCTGTTTGAAGAGTTGGGCGAGCTGCTGCCGTCGATCGACAGACCGGCGATCTTACCCTGCAGGGCGGTAGCGATGGTCGAGCCGCCGACACCTGCGATAAGGTCATCGCCCTTGATCGAAGTGATGGAAGATGTCACCTGCTTCTTCTGCAGCGAACCGTAACCGATGACCACAACGTCGTCGAGGATCTTGCTGTCCTCAAGAAGAGTGACTGTGATTTCTGTGCGTCCTTTCAGAGCTATCTCCTGAGGAGTATAGCCTACGGCCGACACCAGAAGGGTGGCGTTGGTGTCGACGCCGGTAAGTGTGAACTGGCCGTCGAGATCGGCGGCGGCGCCCTTCTGTGTCCCCTTTACGAGCACAGTGGCACCAACGATGGGCTCACCTTCCTTGTCCTGGATGGTGCCCTTTACATCGGCAAAAGCCGTGAAGCCCGCAGCTACCCAAAATGCAATCGCGATGCACATCAGGCGTGTCACTTGCGGGATTCTTTCCGTTAGTAACTTCATAAGTTGAATGATTGGTTATGTATTTAATTAAACGAATTTCAGTTATGTGGCTTGCGGCAGGTACACTTCCGCGCTCGCCCTGTTGGGGTAAGGGTTATGAGGGGTGCTCACTTAGGATATAAATGATCTTGAGTCAGCGATGCAAAATACGGTATTTGTTTTCACTTTGGCAATAGAAATTTACACTTTTTAACCCATAAATTATATGTTTAATAACATATAAATTTAACATACATGATAACTTTCTGAAATAAACGTATTTAGCTCGGCGCTCTCTTGCGGCGTTATAGATATTTTGCTATTGCGAGTGTAAATTTCGCAGCATGAGTGATGCTCAGAGAGTGTTTTGTATCAGGAAAAACCACTTCTACATGCGTGGAAAGCCCTTCGCCGCAGTGAAGTTTGTAGATGGCCTCTTTCGCGCACCATGTTGCGGCAAGCATGGTCGGACTGTCGGCATCGGTCGCAAGAGCGTCGGCAGTGATGAACCGTCGGGCCACGCGGCGCATTTTATCATAGCGGTGTGACTCCACGTCGATGCCTATCGGGGTGTCGGATATGGCTACGGCCACGGCGGTGGCGCAGTGGCTTATGGAGATGTGGCCGGTGAAGCCGGGGATGAAAGGCGCGCCCGCATCGGTGTGGGCTATCTCCACCTCATGGCCGAAGTGCGCGGCAAGCAGCCCGGCCACGGCCTCCCGCTGCTTCTCGTGGCTCCCGAAGTCCCCCTCCGCCACCATCACCGTCATTCTCCCGTCACTGCCCATCTCCATTCCATGTATCTGAGGTTGTGTCATAGCGCCTTTACGTAGAGAGTAGGGACGCACGGCCCGTGCGTCCTTACCCTATCATTTATCGTCGTAATGCCCCTCGATCTCGATGACAAGAACTGTTATTTCGTTATCATAGATATCGTATATAATCCTGTCACTCGCCGAGATGTGTCGGGAGTAGGTAATGTCCCCGCCCTTGACCAGAGGCTTGGGATGCCCTATGCCATGGCGTGGATCTTCTCTGATTGCAATAAGTAACTTTGAAAGTTTCTTATATAGGACAGGATTGGACTTCTTCCACTTTGCTATGATTTTGCCAATTCGCGGCTCGAAATAGATCGTGTACATCAGAGTGAATCAAGATAGGCTTCCAATTCCTCCGTTGTATGACATGCAACACATTCGCCGTTTCGGTATGCATTACGTGCTTCATCTATACGGGCCTGTAGCTCGGGAGTGAGCATCAGGTCTTCCGTGCCGACGTTGACTAAGGCGTAAATCTTGTTTCTGCGACGTATTAGTACACGCTCGCCGTTGTCGGCTCTCTGAAAAGATGCGGCGAGATTGTTGCGGTAGTCTCTTACTGATAGTGCTTCCATAATCTATGTGTGTTTGTTGTTTAGGCGTAAAAATATACTATTTCTGAGATAATAACAAATTTGTGTACAAAAATGTGTACACAATGTGATTTCCCGGTGCATTGGAATCCTTTTGTCGATTGCCTGTCGCGATCTTACGGCCGGAGGCCGTACACTCTGGTTAGCCGTGGGCGCTTGCGCCCGCGGGACGGAGCCGAATCATCCCACCCCATGGCCCCGGAGGGGCCACACTAATCCCAGTCGTCGGGATGCCACGCCAATCCGTAAAAGCTCGACATCTCCTTCATTTCGTTGATTAATATTTTGTTTACATGGTGTATCTCTTGATTTATTATGTAATTCCTGCATGCTTCAATCCCGTCAACTCCGATAGAAACTGCATAATATCCGTCTCCCCATTTGTCGAATGATGGAAAATGCGGATTGTATCTGAGCCAGTTCCCGCTTGACTGCTTGATCGTTTTAACCAGATCTGCCAACGCAACGGTCGGATGTATGTCGACAAGAATGTGTAGATGATCGGGACGGCCGTTCATCCTGAGCAGATGACATTTTTTATTTCGTATTACACCATGAATGTAGCTGTACAGTTCACGCTTGTATATTTCGGGTATTGCCGATTTGCGATGTTTGGTTGCAAATACAATGTGATGTATCGATCGTGTTTTGCTCATATGGTGTAAGGTCGTGTGTCCCCTCCGGGGACAGTGTTTAGGTTATATTCTTGTCTCTCCACGGGCTCAAGAGCCCGCGGTTAACGTTGTCGTCTGGCCTCCGGCCAGAGCTTCTGAGATTATATGGTTGCCATCGGCCTCTGGCCATCTCCCTGGCTATGTGTGGTCTTCCCTTTACGTGTCTAAGGCCTTGGCTGTCGTCTGGCCTCCGGGCAGCTTCCTTGACATGATGTTGAACTTTTGCGCTCCTGTACGGCCGGATGTCATGCCTTTTGATACTATGACGGTTCTCTGTGTCTCGGTTGGATTTCCCGGTGCATTGGAATCCTTTTGTCGATTGCTTGTCTCGAACTTACGGCCGGAGGCCGTACACTCTGGTTAGCCGTGGGCGCTTGCGCCCGCGGACTGGAGCCGGCGCATCCCCAATGCCATGGCCCCGGAGGGGCCACACTAATCCCAGTCGTCGGGATGCCACGCCAATCCGTAAAAGCTCGACATCTCCTTCATTTCGTTGATTAATATTTTGTTTACATGGTGTATCTCTTGATTTATTATGTAATTCCTGCATGCTTCAATCCCGTCAACTCCGATAGAAACTGCATAATATCCGTCTCCCCATTTGTCGAATGATGGAAAATGCGGATTGTATCTGAGCCAGTTCCCGCTTGACTGCTTGATCGTTTTAACCAGATCTGCCAACGCAACGGTCGGATGTATGTCGACAAGAATGTGTAGATGATCGGGACGGCCGTTCATCCTGAGCAGATGACATTTTTTATTTCGTATTACACCATGAATGTAGCTGTACAGTTCACGCTTGTATATTTCGGGTATTGCCGATTTGCGATGTTTGGTTGCAAATACAATGTGATGTATCGATCGTGTTTTGCTCATATGGTGTAAGGTCGTGTGTCCCCTCCGGGGACAGTGTTTAGGTTATATTCTTGTCTCTCCACGGGCTCAAGAGCCCGCGGTTAACGTTGTCGTCTGGCCTCCGGTCAGAGCTCCTTGATCGGTGTGGCTTTTCCTCACGAGCCTAAGGTCTTGGCTGTTACCGATCTCAGGATAGATTTCTTGCTCTGTGTGGTTTTCCCTTTACGGGCTCGAGAGCCCGCGGTTAACGTTGTCGTCTGGCCTCCAGCTAGCTTCCATGACATTATGATGACCTTCTGCGCTCCTGTACTATGACGGTTCTCTGGCCTCGGTTGGATTTCCCGGTTATTGGAATCCTTTTGTCGATCGCTTAATGCGATCTTGCGGCCGGAGGCCGTACACTCTGGTTAGCCGTGGGCGCTTGCGCCCGCGGGACGGAGCCGAATCATCCCACCCCATGGCCCCGGAGGGGCCACACATTATCCCCCTTTTACCAGATTCACTGCCATGATCAGGTCGCGGCGGCGCACCATCACCCTCACCATCGAAAACTCGAGGTTGGAGGGATACACGCTTGAAAGCACACCCCCGTCGACAACACAGGGGATGCCGTTGGTCTCCAGCATCCCCTTGATGATATAGGCTTCGGCCAGATCGGTGAACTTGTCGAGCACGACAAGTTCATCGAGCATGACCTCCGATTTGTCTTTACCTGTCACTTTCCGGTTGCAAAGTTGCGCACTGCCTCGATGACGTGGGGCAGCGTGAAGCCGAATTTCTCCTCAAGCACCTTGTAGGGAGCCGAGGCACCGAAACGCTCCAGACCCTTGACGTCCCAGCGCGAAGCGCCTTTCATAAGGGGGTAGAGTGTGGTCGGCAGACCGGCGGTGAGACCGAAGATCTCGCTGCCGCGCGGGATAACTGTGTTGCGGTAGCTCTCGTCCTGGCGCATGAACAGTCCGATCGACGGAACCGACACCACGCGCACGTTGATGCCCTCTTTCTCAAGCTCCTTGGCGGCGTGGATGAGATTGGCCACCTCGCTGCCGTTACCTACGAGAGTGGCGGTGGCGGCGGGATTCTCATACACTACGTAGCCTCCGCGCTCAGCGCCCTTGGCTTCGGCGCGGCGGTCGCCTCCCTCATGCTGTGCGGGGATATCCTCGAGGTTCTGGCGCGAGAAGATGAGCACCGTGGGCGACTGGGTGTTTTCCATCGCCATCTTCCATGCCACGACGGTCTCGGCTGAGTCGGCCGGACGGATGACAAGCACGCTCTGGTTGCCCGAGAGGTTGTCCATCTGCTCCATCAGTCTCACCTGAGCTTCCTGCTCGATAGGCTCGTGGGTGGGGCCGTCCTCGCCGACACGGAAAGCGTCGTGTGAGAACACATATTTCACGGGCAGCTCCATCAGAGCCGACATGCGCAGGGCGGGTTTGATGTAGTCGGAGAATACGAAGAATGTGCCGCACGCGCCGATCAGGCCGCCGTGGAGGGCGATGCCGTTGATGATCGAAGCCATGGTGAGCTCGGCCACGCCTGCCTGCAGGAAGCGGCCGGTGAAATCGCCGTGGGTGATCGCATGGGTTTTTTTAAGGAAGCCGTCGGTCTTGTCGGAGTTGGCAAGGTCGGCGCTCGACACGATCATGTTGCCGAGATTCTCGGCAAGCACGCCGAGCACGTTCGACGACGCGTTGCGGCTTGCCAGACCGGGCTTGTAGTCGATGGCGTTCCAGTCGATTGCGGGCATCTTGCCGTCAATGTAGCTCTGCATCAGCGCTGCGTCGGCAGGGTTGGCCTCGGCCCAACGCTGCTGTGCGGCCTTGCGCTCGGCCACGATCTTCTTCAACTCGTCGCGGCGGCGTGCATAGGTGGCTGCCACGTCATCCCAGATCTCAAACGGAGCGTCGGGGTTGCCGCCTAGTCCGGCGATCGTGGCTGCAACATCGGCGCCTGCGGCGCTCAGAGGCTGGCCGTGGGTCGACACGGCTCCTTCGAGGCTCGATCCGTCGGGCTTGACGACGCCTTTGGCCATGATGGTGTGGCCGATGATGAGAGTAGGTTTCTCGGTCTGGGCGTTGGCCTCCTCGATCGCCTTGGCGATCTGCAGCGGGTCATTGCCGTCGATCTCGATCACGTGCCAGTTCCAGGCACGGTATTTTGCGGCGGTGTCCTCCGATGTCACCTCGTCGACGCGTGTCGAGAGCTGCACATCGTTGGCGTCATAGAACATGATGAGGTTGCTCAGGCCGAGGGTGCCCGCGATGCGGCCCGCGCCCTGCGAGATCTCCTCCTGTATGCCGCCGTCCGATATGAATGCGTAGGTCTTGTGCGCCCACTCCTCGCCGAAACGCTGGGCGAAGATGCGTTCGCCTATAGCCGCGCCCACAGCCATGACATGACCCTGGCCGAGCGGACCCGACGAGTTCTCGACGCCGCGCTCGGGGTTGAGCTCAGGGTGTCCGGGCGTGTGGCTGCCCCACTGGCGGAAGTCCTTGAGCTCGTCGAGCGTGTATTTGCCCGAGAGGGCGAGCACGCTGTAGAGCATGGGCGACATGTGGCCCGGGTCAAGGAAGAAGCGGTCGCGTGCGATCCACATGGGATCTTCCGGATCATATACCAGATAGTTGGAATAGAGAACATTTGTGAAATCGGCGCCGCCCATTGAGCCGCCGGGGTGTCCCGACTTGGCGCGCTCTACCATTGCAGCGATAAGCACACGCATGTTGTCGGCAGCCCGCTGCATCTCCTGTTTTTTCACTTCTTTTTCCATCTTGGTTGTGGGGATGATATATTTTGAGAGAGAAAGGGGTATGTTTTATTAACTGAGTTGGTTGTATTTCCTTATTCCTGATCGCCCTTCTCGTTGTCGCTGAGATAGACGGTTGTGTCCTCGACTCCGGCGGCAGCCATGGCTTCGCGGCGTTCGACACAGGTGCCGCACGTGCCGCATTGTATCTCGCCACCTTTGTAGCAGCTGTAGGTTGTCGAGTAGTCGATGCCGAGGCGCGCTCCGTGGCGCACGATCTCTGCTTTGTCGAGATAGGTGTAGGGGGCTATGATCTTCACGTCCTCATATGTGCCGGCCTTTACAGCCTGTGCCATTGCTTCTACAAACTCCGGGCGGCAGTCGGGATAGATCGAGTGGTCGCCCGAGTGGTTGGCGATGAACACCTCTGTAAGTCCGCGCGACTCGGCGAGTCCGGCGGCCACGGCGAGCATGATGCCGTTGCGGAACGGCACGACCGTCGAGCGCATGTTCTCGTCGGCATAGTGTCCGTCGGGTATCGCCTCGGCTCCGTCGAGAAGCGAGCTGTGGAAATACTGTCCCATAAACGCCAGGTCGATTTCCAGAAGCTCGATGCCGAGCTGGCTGCAGTGCTGTCGCGCACAGGCCGCCTCGCGCTCGTTGTGGTTTGAACCGTAGTGGAAGTTCACGGCAAGAGCGATCGTGTCGGCATACTCATGTAGCATGGTGACTGAGTCCATGCCTCCCGATAGGACCATCAGAGCTGATTTCATGGCTTATATCAATTATAGGGCTTTGACATTGACAGTGCGGTCGACAGCATCTCGCGGCGCCGTGTGGCGGCAAGCTCCTCGTGGTCTGCGTCGGCGCGGTTGGCGAACGGATATATCGCGATGCCGCCGCGAGGGGTGAAGATGCCTGTCACCTCGAGGTAGAGCGGATCCATGAGCTTGAAAAGATCATTGGCGATGATGTTGATGCAGTCCTCGTGGAAGTCGCCGTGGTTGCGGAAACTGAAAAGATAGAGCTTCAGGCTCTTGCTCTCGACCATGCGCTCGCGCGGCATATAGCTGATGACGATGCGGGCAAAGTCGGGCTGCCCGGTGATGGGGCAGAGCGAGGTGAACTCCGGGCAGTTGAATGTCACGACATACTCTTTACCCGGATGTTTGTTGACAAACGTCTGCAATATTTCGGGGCAGTAGTCGCTTGGATATTCCTTGACCGATGCTCCGAGCAGAGTGATGTCGCCAAGCTGTTCGTCCTTTCTCGACATTTGTTTTGCGGTTGTGTTTTGGGGATTGGTTATTTGCCCTGCGGCTTCACGTCGCGCACTTTCAGACGGTCGCCGGTCTCGTCGGCGATGGCGCGGAAATAACGCGGATCGTCATAGCCGCCGTATTTCGGCGAGGCGGGCAGTCCGTAGGGATTGCGTGCGAACGAGCCGTCCTCGGTCTGACGCTTGATGTTGCCGTCCATGAATTTCACCAGCAGGAAGTCGCCGAGAGCCTTGTAGTCGGCAGTGGCTTTGGCAGCCCACTTGTCGGCGATGTCCTGTGCGGCCTGAGCAGCCTCGGCCTCCGACAGGGCGCCGACGGTCTTCTCGAAAGTCTCGGTTGCGGCAAGCGCGCCCTGCTCGAGCTCCGACTGCACGCGGCGTATGTCGGGTATCATCTGGCTGTATCGGTTGTAGGCCTGGTTGGCCACATAGTTGTTCACCCAGAAGTTGGCGTCCCACGACAGATTATTCATGTCGCCGTTGCCGGTAGCGAGTTCGTGGGGCACGGTCTTCACGCTGCAG
Source organism: uncultured Muribaculaceae bacterium (assembly GCA_964389525.1). GTDB lineage: Bacteria > Bacteroidota > Bacteroidia > Bacteroidales > Muribaculaceae > JAFLTL01. The sequence continues at coordinate 194,187 of CAYMEX010000001.1, forward strand.
TAGATAGGTATGTAGACAGCGGTGTTTGCGTCGTCGGTGCCAAACCAGAGAAGACCCTTGGCTGCGTCGGGCAGGTCGGAGCGCAGACGCGCTACAAACGTGAACCCGGTCTGCTGTGTGGCTATGGCGCGCTCGTGCGTATATTTCTGTCCGTCGACCTCAAACGTCATCGGGCGCCAGCGGTAGGGCACCGCATATGGCCCCGCGCCTACATCCTGAGTCATGTCGTAGGGAGTGCCCTCGAAGTGGTCGCGCATGGCCCACTTCATGTCGTCGGCCGAAAGCTGCTCGTCGGGCTTTACCCAGAGAGGCATCACCGGTCCGGCGGCATTGTCGATCCAGTTGAGATACTTGTCCATGCCCTTGGCGTGGTTGTTGAAGAACGACCACACACGGGCGTCGCAGCCGCGCAGTGCGCCGAAATCGGTGTCGGAGTAGGCGAGCGAGAAGCTGAAATCCTTGTCCTTGCCGTCGAAATAGCCCATCTTGCGGGCGAACGATATCACATCGGGGCTGTAGAGCGTCTCCGGGTCGTCGATCGGGAACTGGTGGATGCGCGGATGATTGGCGTGTCCCGAGATATATCCGTCGGGTATGCGGCGTGCCACCCACACCGCGCCTTTCTCCTTGCCCCCCTTGCCGATCAGCTCCATGATCCACGCCTCTTCGCCGTCGGCGATCGAGAACGATTCGCCCGAGCTGTAGTAGCCGTACTCCTTCACAAGGTCGGTCATCACCTTTATGGCCTCGCGGGCTGTGCGTGCGCGCTGCAGAGTGATGTATATGAGCGATCCGTAGTCGATCAGTCCGGTCGTGTCGACCAGCTCGCTGTGGCCGCCCCATGTGCTCTCGGCTATGGCGAGGCCGTGCTCGTTCATGTTGCCGAGCGTCGTGTAGGTGACGGGCGCTTCGGGTATCTCGCCGAGATACTTTCCCGTGTCCCACTCCACGACCTTACGCATCGTGCCGGGGGCATGCTTGCCGCCGGGCTGGTGGTAGAGTTCGCCGTAGAGACTGTGGCTGTCGGCGGCATACGTGATGATGACGCTGCCGTCTTTGGTCGCACCCTTGGCTGCGATCAGGCTTGTGCAGGCAAGAGCCGACACCGGGGCTGCAAGCAGTGCTGCGAGAGTGAGGATGATTGACTTCATGTATTCAGGTATGGAGTGGTTGGGGAGTGGAGTGACCGATTGTCAAACGACAGGGTCGGGAAAGGCATTGGCTCGACAGTGCCCCTCGCGACCCTGATAAAAGGTTTATGGCGTTTCCGGAGTATCACTGCGCGGCCTGCAGGCGTGCGCGCTCCAGATACTTGCGTATGTCTACGCCGTACATGTCGCCGTAAGCGGGATAGTTCTTCATTATATCCTCATAGACCTTCAGTTCGTCGCCATACTTCTGCTGCGCGTTGTAGACACGTGCGAGCTTGAGCATGAAGAACGGAGTGTAGCTCGGGTTGTCGTCGCTCTGAGAGATTGCGCTCTTGAATGCCTTGACGGCGTTGTCGAGCTGGTCGAGGTTCACGTAGCAGTCGCCCTCGAGCGAGTATGCGGCGGCGCCGATGAATGCCTCGTCGGCCGAGTATTTGCCGATGTAGTCGAGAGCCTGCTGATATTCACCCTTCTGGTAGAGGAGGATGGCGGCCTGGAGGGCTGCGCGGTTGCCTGCGCTGTAGCCGTGGCTGTTGGCGATGTTCTCATACTGCATCAGAGCGATCGAGTCGTTGCCCTGCATAAGCTCGAGATCTGCCTGGCCGATCTCATTGTTGCTCTTCTCGATACCGGGGTTACGGAAGGCATAGATGTAGACCAGCACGCAGATGACAATGAATGCCACAATACCGGTTGCGATATAGATAATGCGCTGGTTATCCTGTACTTTCTGGCTGATGCCTGTGAGCTGATCGTTCAGCTCGTCGATAGCGTTGGCGTCCTGCTGTGCTGTTTTGTCGTTCTTTGACATGCTATGTGTTATGTGTCGTTGGTTTATCTGTTTGAACGTTTGGCTGCGGTCATGGAGCTGCCACAGGCCGCAGTTTCTTCGCGCAAAGATAATCTCTTTGGATGAAAATTCCAAAACGGCTGCAATTCTTTGATTTCACTCTTTCAAATAGTTTGCAGAGTCAGAGGAGTGATGCGAGATCAAAGTACATGACTCGCGTCTTTTTATCTTCATCGTCGTTGTTTAGAAACTGGTAATTGTTCTTGATATAGAATGGAATAGCATTGACGTAAGCGTCGACGGTAACAAATCTGCAGCCCGATTTATTGTCAACGATGAAATAATCCTCAATGAATTCGAGAAGGTAAGTCCCGATTGATTGGCGTTGAGCCGACTCGGCGATAGCGAGACGACCGATTTTTATTGCGGGGTAGCTTCTTAGCCTTTTCTCGTTTACAAATTTGCTCTTTCTGAACCGATTGAATTCTGTTCTGCTTTCAAAGTCAGAAAGAGAAATTTTGTCGTTTGACAGGCTGAAATATGCCAGAATATTTCCGCTTCCTTTTTCTTCAACGACATAGGTCACCGATAGTAACGCATTCCTGTAGAGAGATGACTCATTGATTAGAAAATCATTTAAGTCATCGTCTTTACAGTCAAATGCGGTCACTTTGTCGCCGGGACTTAGTCGCCGGACGAGGCATCGGTGCTGGAATTCGTCTAAAGTCATAGTCAGTTGACCATCATCTTTGCGACGGTTTCATAAGATTTCCTTATCTGATCACGTTTCTCCGAAGACACCTTTGGAGGATTCTGCATGCGTTCCTCAAATCGGCGTGCGTCAGATCCGAAAAGGATTGGGGTCTCTTTTATAGGTCTCGCCATGTTTAATTGGAGTTTATGCTTTTATTAATATGATGTTTACGGAGCAGTTGTCGGTCAGATGCTATTTCGGCAGTTTGAATACGCGGGAGATCTCGTCCATCTGCTCCTTGCTCATGCCGTCGGGCACAAATCCCATCGAGCAGGCGTCGCGGTAGATGATCGCGCTTTTGGTGAGGGTGTCGATCATGTCGAACGCCTCCATCACGTCGGGGCCGACGGCAAACACGCCGTGTTTCTCCCACATCACCACGTCGTAATCATCGGCGAGCGCGTCGATAGTTGCTTTGGCAAGCTCGGTCGATCCGGGTATCATGTAGGGGACGATGCCGAGACCGCGCGGACAGAATGCCTTGGTCTCGGGTATCATGCTCCAGAGGATGTTGGTGAGAACATCCTTTTTCAGGAACTCCGGGTTGTGGCTCATTGCCACGAGTTCGATGGGATGTGTGTGGACCGATGCCTTGTAGTTGCTCCCCTTGCCGATGAGGTAGTCGTGCACCGACAGGTGCGACGGAAGTTCCGAAGTGGGGCGCACGGCACTGTCGGCTACGATCTCATAGTGGGCGCAGTCGTCGGTGATGCGTATGATCGAGCCGTTGGCCATCGGGTCGCGTGCGAGGTCACGCATGCGGCGGTTGGTGCCTTTGCAGTAAAACCAGCACCCCTTGAGGTTGGGCAGTGTTACACCGATAGGCGTAGGCTCGGTGATGGCGGGGAGCGCCCTCATTGCGTCGTCGACCTTGTCGGTGATGTTCACGGTGATGTTGCCGCCGTTGCGCTCGGCCCATCCCTTTTGCCAGAGGTAGCCGGCTGTCTCGGCCACGGCGTTGACTTCAGCTGCCAGCGCCGGGCGTCCGTCGAGTATTGAGCTCATTGTATGGATTTTCTGTGTTATTTGCGTTTTGACAGGACTTCTTTCTCGTATGCGTCGATCTCGCTGATGTAGCTCTCGCCCACAGCCACGCCGTTGCGGCGGCAGAACTCATCCCACACTGCGCCCCAGGGCATCGATTTTGCCTCCTCGAGAAGTGCGAGGCGCTCAAATCCCTTGCCGGCGGCCTCATAGCCGCGCAGAGTCTCGATGGGCTCGAGCAGGGCCTGAAGCAGACACTTCTGTGTGGCGCGGGTGCCGATGACATATGCGCCGATGCGGTTGATCGAGCCGTCGAAGTAGTCAAGTCCGATGTTGACGCGGTCGAGAGCGTCGCAGCGCACGATCTCTTTGGCAAGATCGAGAGTCTCGTCGTTGATGATGGTTACATGGTCTGAATCCCAGCGCACCGGGCGGCTCACGTGGAGCATGAGGGCGGGCACGAAGAGCAGCATCGAGCTTACCTTGTCGGCGATGCTCTCGGTGGGGTGGAAGTGGCCTGTGTCGAGTGTTATGAGTTTCTGCTTCTGCGTGCAGTAGGCGGTATAGAAGTCGTTTGAACCGACGGTGTAGCTCTCCAGACCGATGCCGAAGACTTTAGACTCGAGGCTGTCGAGCATGTGCTCATACTTGGTCTCGAATATCTTGTCGAGCGAGTCTTTGAGCAGCGAGCGATAGAGCATGCGGTTCACTGTGATGTCCTTCGAGCCGTCGTGGATCCAGAGGTTCATCACGCACGGGCTGCCCTGGCGGCGTCCGATCTCGTCGGCGATGGCGCGGCAGCGGCGTGTGTGTTCGATCCAGAATCCGCGTATCTCGTCGTCGGGGTTGGCGAGTGTCAGATCGCCCGATTTCGGGTGTGAGAACGACGTGGAGTTGAAGTCGAGTTTCAGGCCGTTGGCCATGGCCCACTCTACCCACGACTCGAAGTAGCTGAAATCGACCTCGTCGCGGTCGACTTTTTTACCCTTGAAGTCACCGTAGATCTCGTGGAGGTTCAGGCGGTGTGTGCCGGGGATGAGCGAGAGCGCCTTGAGTATGTCGGAGCGGAGTTCGTCGATGTTGCGTGCTTTGCCTGGATAGTTGCCGGTGGCCTGGATGCCGCCGGTGAGATCACCGTCCGACTCAAAGCCGGCCACGTCGTCGGCTTGCCAGCAGTGGAGCGATATATGTATGTCGGCCAGCTTTTTGAGGGCGGCCTCGGTGTCGATGCCTATTGATGCGTAACGCTCGCGTGCGAGCTCGTAGGCTTTTTCAATGTTTCCCATGGTGAGGTCTATTGTTATATGTTTTTTTATTTCGTTTTGTGGGTTTACAACTGTTTTCAAAGATATGAAAAATATTTGTTTTGTGTTCGCCGACTGATGTTGAAGTGATCTAAACTTATTACATTTTAAGATTTAAGACTGATTCGATTGCTCTGAAATCGGGTCACGGCAATGTTACTTTAAACAGATCGCTGTCGCGGTGCTCGCGGCGTATTATCCCGATCATATTCTCTACGATGTCAGGGTGCTCCGCTGCAATGTCGTTGTCCTCGTGTATGTCGGTCGCAAGGTTGTAGAGATGCGGAGTGCCGCGTTTCACCACAAGTTTCCAGTCGCCCGTGCGCACGCCTATCTGATCCGTCTCATGGAACTCCCAATACAGGAAGTCATGTCGTTTCTGCTTGTCGGCGTGTCCTGTAAGGGTCGGTGCGAACGATATTCCGTCGAAGCAGTCCCCGTCTATGTCGCGGTTGATATATGCCTGTGGGAAAGATGTGTCACCGGCGATCTCGGCCAGAGTCGGCATCACATCGTAGAATGCGAGCTGATGGTCACTCACTTGACCCGGCTCGATTACATCAGGCCAGCTCACTATGTAGGGTATGCGTATTCCACCTTCGTAGCACTGCCGTTTGAGCCCGCGCAGTTTGCCGTCGCGTCCGAAAAACTCCGGGTCGGCGCCACCCTCTTCGTGCGGGCCGTTGTCGCTTGTGAACACTACGATGGTGTTGTCATACAGCCCTTTTTCTTTCAGCTTGTCCACGATCTCGCCCACATAGGCGTCAAGCCGCGTGATCATGGCGGCGAACTGTGCGTGGGTGTGCTCTACCGGGTTGTACCGGCTGCTCTCCTGGCCACCCCATGTCTTGTCGGTGAAGAATTTGCGCTTGTATCCGGCGACGATCGAGTCCGACGGCTGGGCGAGTTCGGCGTGTGGCAGCGTGTAGGTGAATATGCCGAAAAACGGGGTTGAGTCATCCTGTCGGTCGAGCCAGTCCATGGCGGCCTGATGTATGAGGTCGGCCGAATACTGGCTGCGGTTTCTGTATCCTTCGCCAAACATCGGATGCTCTATGTTCTCATCAAGCACGACCCTCACCGTAGCGGTGTCGCCGGCGGCAGGATTATAGCGGTTGAGGAAATTAGGGTAATACAGATGAGCCTGAAACTGGCATATGTATCCGTAAAACTCGTCGATGCCACGCTTGTCGGGGGTCGATGCGGAGCCCTCATACCCGCCGGCCCATTTGCCGAACATGCCGGTGCGGTAGCCGTAGCCTTTCATCAGTTCGGGCAGTATGATATGTCTTGTGTCATATGGCTCTTGACCCGCTACCGAGTAGTCGGTGTTGTTGCCGTATGTCACAGGTGCCGATTTCGGCCAGTATTCGCGGTTGCCGCGCACGTGGCCGTGTCCCGAATGCTGCCCTGTCATCAGCGACGCTCTCGACGGGGCGCTGACAGGCGATCCGGCATAGGCTTGTGTGAACAGTATGCCGCGGGCTGCGAGGGAGTCGATATTGGGTGTGCTGATCAGCTTCTGGCCGTAGCAGCCAAGATCGCCGTAGCCCATGTCGTCGCACATGATGTACACGATATTGGGCTTGTCGGCGGCAGAGGCCGCTATGGCTGCGGCCGCGCCGAGTGCTCCGGCTGTCAGCCTTCGTGATCTGTCAAGTAGGCTCATGCTTCGGGCAGTGTGAGATATCGGTTGTAGGCGTCATCCCATTCGCCTGTGTGCTGCGCGGTGAATCTGTCGGTTTCTGTCGAGTTGGAGACAATGCGGCGCATCTCCTGAAGCGATCCGGCCATGCCTGCTGCGCGCGCCTGTATGAGGGCGTTGCCGATGGCGGTTGCTTCCGACGGGCCGGCTATGACGGTCACTCCCGTCGCGTCGGCTGTCATCTGGTTGAGCATGCTGTTGCGTGAGCCGCCGCCGATGATGTGCAGACACTTGATCTTGTTGGGGGCGAACTCGTGGAGCATCGACATGACCTGACGGTAGCGCAGAGCCAGACTTTCAAGTATGCAGAGCGTGTATTCGCCGGGAGTCTCGGGCGCGGGCTGCCCTGTCTCGAGGCAGTATGCGGCGATCTCCTTAAGCATCGACGGCGGATTGGCGAAGCGAGGATTGTCGGGGTTGACAAGCGAGCGGAAATGCGGCGATTTCTCTGCGTCCTCGCAGAGTCCGGCATATGTCGTGTCGATGCCGGCGGCGCTCCATTCGCGGCGGCAGCACTCCAGCAGCCACATTCCGCATATGTTTTTCAGGAATCTGATCGTGCGGTCCACTCCGCCCTCGTTGGTGAAGTTGAGCTGTCGGCTTCTGTCCGATATGATCGGCTCTTTGACTTCGATGCCCATGAGGCTCCATGTGCCGGAGCTCAGATATGCGAAGTCCTCGTTTTCGGCCGGGACGGCGGCGACAGCCGATGCCGTGTCGTGTCCTGCGACAGATATGACTGGCACGGGGCCGAGACCTGTCAGGCGTTGCACTTCCTCGGTCAGAGTGCCGAGAGTGTGTCCCGGATCGGCCATCGGGGCGAAAAGATCCTTTGCCACACCTATGGCTTCGAGTATTTCGCTGTCCAGCTCGCCGCTACGGGCATTCATCATCTGCGAGGTCGAGGCGATCGTGCGTTCGGTCACCGCATTGCCGGTGAGCATGTAGCCCAGCGCGTCGGGGATAAACAGTATTCTCTTTGCCGCCTCAAGAGCCGCGCAGCCGTTACGGCGCAGAGTGTCGAGCTGAAAGAGCGTGTTGATATTCATCACCTGTATGCCGGTGCTCTCGTAGACACGGGCGGCGTCAAAGCGTGCGAACAGCTTTTCGGTCGCTCCCGTAGTGTGAGGGTCGCGGTAGCAGTAGGGATTGCGCATCAGCCCGCCGTCCTTTCCGAACATCGCCACATCCACGCCCCACGTGTCGATGCCGATTGAGATGATCTCATAGCCTTTTTTGCATGCTTCGCGCAGGCCGCCGATGATTTCGCGGTAGAGTGCGGCGAGATCCCAGAAGCAGTGCCCCTGCATCTCTATTATGTTGTTCGGAAATCTTGAAATTTCGGTGAGTACGAGTTTGCCGTGGTCGAGGGTCGCGGCGATAGTGCGCCCGCTTGTGGCGCCGAGGTCAACGGCAAAAAACACTTTCTCTTTCATGGTAAATGATTTTTTCTCAAATATAGTAATATTCGACGAAAAGAAGAGCGATAGTCGGCCTTTAGGCCGGGTCGCGTTGGCAACGCCACTTCTTTGAGTCAAAACTACGAAAAATATTCCATGAAAAGAATATCGGAAGTGACCCAATGGCATCTTATATGCCACTTTATGATAAAATAACTATATTTGGAGACAGAGATGTTATAACCTTAATTCAAGAAAAACTATGTGGCGGTATATAAAAAATTCGGCAGGTATTTTGTCGCTGTTCGCGGTGCTCTCATCATGTAGCGGCGGAGCGCGGGGCGATGCCGATGAAGCGATGCTCGACTGGTTGCAGCAGGCTCATTTCAGCTATATGTGGGATGGTGCGGAGCCGACATCGGGGCTTGCACCAGAGCGCATACACCTCGACGCTCCGAGCTCCGACGCCGATGTCATCACGACCGGAGGTAGCGGTTTCGGCATTGCCGGACTCGTGGCTGCCGTCGACCGCGGATTCATCCCACGCGACTCGGCGGTGATGAGGCTCGATAAGATTGTTGACTACCTTGCCGCCGCCGACCGCTTTCATGGCGTGTGGCCGCATTGGATATACGGCCCGACCGGACATGTCAAGCCGTTCGGCAAAAAAGACAACGGCGGCGATCTGGTCGAGAGCTCTTTTCTGATGACCGGATTGCTTATCGCACGCGAGTATTTCAAAGATGGCGATGATCGGGAGAAATCAGTTGCCGCTAAAATCGACACTTTGTGGCGCGGCATGGAGTTCGACTGGTATCAGCGCGACGGAGGAGACGCACTCTACTGGCACTGGTCGCCTGAATATGGATGGGAGATGAACTTCCCCCTCGAGGGCTGCAACGAGTGTCTTATCGCCTATGTGCTGGGAGCGTCATCGCCGACACATCCTATTTCGCCCGACGCAGATCACAAAGGATGGGCGCGTTCCGGCGGCATTCGGTCCGACAAAGAGTTCATGGGGCTGCCGTTGCAGCTTCGTTACAACGGAGCCGAGGAGACCGGCGGTCCGCTTTTCTGGTCGCATTATTCCTATATAGGGCTTGATCCGCGCGGCCTGAAAGATGATTATGCCGATTATTGGGAACTCGTCAGAAACCACGCTAAGAGCGATTATCTCTATTGTGTCGCAAACCCAAAGAACTTCAAGGGCTATGGCGAGGATTGCTGGGGACTCACGGCAAGCTATTCTACCGTAGGCTATACCGCACATTCGCCGGCCAACGACATTGGCGTGATAACCCCGACCGCAGCCCTGTCGAGCTTCCCTTACACTCCCGACGAGTCAATGGCTGCCGCACGATACTTCTACGGCAAAGGTGACTGGCTTATCGGCCGACATGGCTTTTACGACGCGTTTTCCGAGACCGACGGATGGGTGCTTCCGCGTTATCTTGCGATCGATCAGCTCACCATCACTCCCATGATAGAAAACTATCGCAGCGGACTGCTTTGGGATCTCTTTATGGGCGCGCCCGAGATCCGCGAGGGGCTGCGGCGCCTCGGCTTCACCTCCACCCGCCATCCCCTCGACTGACCCCGCACCGCCTTTACAAATCAATGTCAATATTGACGGATGGTCTTAATTTAATCGGTATAGGAATGTGCGCCAGTACATCGCTATGTCTCGTATCGCGATAGCGATGTGATGTTTGTAGGCCCGTATATCGAAATCACGTAGTGATGAAGATATGCGGGTTCGGCATCCGTCATCGTAATTCTACGATGCCGTCAGGTATCGGATATATGCAAGTGCCGAAGGCACGATGTAATGGCAAGCCCCATGTCGAGCGAAGCGAAGGCATGGGGAGATCAATCGATCGGAATATCCGGCGTCGAAGATGTCGGGTAAACGACCTCTCCGAGCATCGACTAACCATCGAAGATGCTATTCGACTGCCGGCGGCGGTCACATCTGCGGGTTGCATCTGCCATGTCTGCCGATCTGTCGAAGATGGAAGATAATACCAGACCCCACATCAAGCGCGATTTGCACGATGGTGGGGACATGATCACTTTTATAAACCGCGTCCTCAGATAGGTCGTTTATTAGATATTTTCGACACACGACGTCCTGCTCTATTGATTCCCTGCGCCATCGCGCCCGATGTATGGCTTTGCATTATCATCTGTATTCGACTGATGTGCCCTATTCTCCCGCCGTGAGGGGTATTTCATACCGGAGGTATGATATTTTGTTAGCCGGGTTCGCTTGCGAGCCCGGTTTAGGTCGCCGTATCCGTATCAGCCCTGGCGGGGCTGCATCTCCATCGTTACGCGAATTTCGGTTGGGTACCTTATTTCATTCAATGAATATAATAATAAATAGGCTGTGCCGCATGTTTTAATTGCGACACAGCCTATAAGGCTCATTACGTCTACAGCGGTTGCTATTTTGTGAACTGCTTGGGCAATACCGGCATCGCGCCGTTCTGCGTGCACACGTAAGCCGATACCTCCACTGCGAGTTTGTGTGCTTCGGCCACACTCTTCCCCTTGAGTATCGATGAGATGAACGTAGCCGTGAAAGAGTCACCGGCGCCGACGGTGTCAGCCACCTTCACGACAGGGGTCTTCTGAAACGAGACATTGCCCGGCGTGAAGACATAGCTGCCGTTGATGCCGCAGGTGAGTATCAGCATCTTCAGGTTGTATTTGCCCAGAAGTATCCAGCATTTGTCCTGAAGGTCGATGCCCGGATAGCCGAACAGGCGGCTCACCGTGACAAGCTCCTCGTCGTTTATCTTCAGCACGTTGCAACGCTCCATCGAGTTGACGAGAATGTCCTTGTTGTAGAAACCCTGGCGCAGGTTGACGTCAAACACACGCAGGCTGTCATCACCTTTGGGCATTGTGTCGAGGAAGCGGGCGATCGTCTCGCGCGACACTACCGAGCGTTGGGCGAGCGAGCCGAAGCATACCGCGCGGGTGTTTTTGGCGATCTCATGCAGCGCATCGGTGTAGGGTATGTTGTCCCAGGCCACGTTTTCCTTGATGTTGTATTGCGGTATGCCCGCCTGGTCGATCTCTACCTGCACAGTGCCGGTAGGGTAGGGCACTGTCTCGATGTCATATCGCAGACCCTTGCTGTTGAGCTGTTCGATTATTTCCTCGCCGAGGCGGTCATTGCCGATGGCGCTCACCACGCAGCTGTTGAGTCCGAACTGGCTCACGTGATACGCGAAGTTGGCGGGTGCTCCGCCCAGTTTTTTACCTTCGGGAAGCACGTCCCACAGAGCTTCACCGATTCCTACGATCATGTCCTTCATGTTATGTTATGCTTTTTTGATTTTAAGTGTATAGAAAAGTAGGTAAAGTATTCCGGCCGTCATTACTGCGATAGCTCCGGCGATACCCGTGCCTTCCTGGGCGATACCCATACAGAACGGGAAAACCGTGCCGCCGAAAAGCCCCATGATCATAAGGCCCGAGATCTCGTTTTTCTCATTGGGCTGTGCGATCAGTGCCTGTGAGAAAACAACCGAGAAGATGTTTGAGTTGCCGAAGCCGATCAGGGCTATGCCGGCGAGCACTACCGTAGCCGAGGATGCGGCGAACAGACAGATGGCGCCGGCGATCATTGCCGCCACGCTTGCGGCAAAAAACTTCTTGGCGGCTACGCGGGCGAGTATCCATGCGCCGAGCAGACAGCCGCCCGTGCGGAAGTAGAAATAGATCTGTGTGCCGATCACGGCGTCCTCCACCGCAAATCCGAATTCCTCTATCAGTATCTGCGGGGCGAAAGTGTTGGTGCCTACATCGATGCCCACATGACACATGATGCCTGCGAAGCAGAGAGCCACAAACGGTATGCCCAGCAGCTTGACGCACTCGATTATTCCTGTGGCCTTGTCGGGCTTCTCCTCTTTGATGGGAGTGGCTCCGAGAAACATCACCGACGCGATGTTGACGATGGCGAAGATCGGGAACACGATGCGCCAGTCGAGACCAAACGACGGGATGACGCTGAGTGCGCCCCACGACATGAGGTAGGGGGCAAGAAGCGATGCCATGGCCTTTACGAACTGGCCGAACGTCAGGGTCGAGGCGAGGCGCGACGGATTGATCAGCCCCGACACGAGCGGGTTGAGCGACGTCTGCATGATGGCGTTGCCTATGCCGAGCAGCGAGAATGCCACGAGCATCACGCCGTATGAGTTGCCGGTAAGAGGCATGATGAGCGACAGCAGGGTCACGATCTGCGACAGAAGCACGGTCTTTTTACGACCGATCTTGTTCATCAGCAGTCCCGTCGGCACTGAGAAGATCAGAAACCAGAAGAATACGAGCGACGGAAGAAGTCCCGCCTGCGATGCCGACAGGTTGAGGTCGGCTTTAAGAAAGTTGGTGGCTGAGCCCACCAGGTCCACAAAACCCATCGTGAAGAAGCAGAGCATCACGGGTATTATCTGAGCTGTCGATGTCTTGCGGCCTGTCGGCTGCGCCGGTATTGAGTTTCCCATTTCTATGAGTTGCTTATTTTTTTGATACGGTATGAATTTAGTAAGGAGTGTCAATAGGCTTGATTTGTAGGGGCGTGCGACAGTACGCCCACAAATTGGATGCAATGTTTCCCATGTCAGAAACTATTTTGGCACATCCTCAAATATATGTCTTACTCCGCGTCGATGGCGTATATGTCGAGACTTGTGATCTTAGCCTTGCCCCCTTCGGCCGCTACTGTCAGCTTTGTGTAGGGCGATGTCGGGAACACGAGATTGGTCATTGCGAAGTGTCCGTCGCCGTCAAACGCTTCGATCGAGCAGCGGTCGATGTATATGCGGAGCGAGCCTTTTGCCGAGTTGCTGAATGTCGGGGCGGTCGTGGTGGCGGGGAAATGGCGGCTGAAGTCGGTCAGTCCGCTTTTTGTGCGGTCCATGCTGAATGTGCCGTTCTCGGTGTCGAGCACCATCGTCACGCTTTCGCCCTTGGAGTTGGAGAGTGTCAGCAGCATCCGTTCTGCTCCGGCGGTGTTGTAGCCGAGATCGATCTCGCATATCCCGTCGTTCTCGGTCGGCAGATTGAATGCGGTCTCCTTTTCTTTAACGCTCTTCGATCCGTAGCTCTTTTTCGCTCCGCGCAGAGTGTCAGTCTCTTTGGCGGGAACTACAGCCATATACAGCTCGCCGTCGGGGGCTGTGAAAAGTTCGAGATCGCGTGGCAGCGAGTTGGCCGAGCGAAATTGCTTTGTAGGCACGTCGTTTGCATATTCCCAGTTGCTCATCCATGCTATCGCCGTGTGGCGCCCTTCGGGAGCATTGCTCCAGCTCACTGTCGCATAGTGGTCTTTACCGAAGTCCATCCATCGCGTTTTCGCCTTGTCGTTGTCGGCGACAAACTTGTGACCGTCAAAATCGCCCACGAAATACTGTGTCGCGCTGCCGCCGAAGGGGCCGCCGGGGTTGATGTTGACGATCAGCACCCATTTCTCATCATCGGTGCCGCGCACCGGCAGTCTGAATAGATCGGGGCATTCCCACACACCCTCCTGGCAGCCGTAGCCCTGTCCGAATGAACTCTCATATTTCCATTCTTTCAGGTCGGGCGACGAGAAAAACAGCACTTCATGGTCGGGAGCGCCGGCGAGTACAAGGTTCCAGCGGTTGGTCTCCGCGTTCCAGAACATGTTGGGGTCGCGTGCCTCGCGGTTTGTGGCGATGACAGGGTTGCCCGGATAGATCTTGAAGGTCTGGCCGTTGTCCGAGCTGTGGGCGAGGCTCTGTACCTGGCTTACTCCGGCCGAGGTGTAAAGGGCGATGACTTCTCCCTTGCCGAATCCGGCGGTGTTGTTGTGGTCGACGACACTGCTGCCGCTGAATACGGTGCCGAGGCCGTTCGGCTCGATTGCGTTGGGCTGGTGCGTCCAATGTACGAGATCGGGCGACGTCGAGTGTCCCCACGTCATGTTCTGCCATTTCGATCCGTAGGGGTTGTACTGGAAGTAGAGATGCCAGAGTCCGTCTTTATAGAACATTCCGTTCGGGTCATTCATCCATCCGTAGAGTGGCGTGTGGTGATAGGCCGGACGATATTTCTCGGTGTTCTCCGTCTTGAATACATCCGACAGCGCGAGCTCCTCCCAGCATATGTAGTCGGCCGCTTCTCTCGACGACGCTCTGTCGGTCTCGGTCACGATGTTGAGAAGCACATCACCTTTTTCGGTATAGGGGGTGAGGTCGAAAGGCACCGTGTAGTCGATGCTGTTGTTGGCGAGGCGGGCATAGAATGTCATGGCGATGTTGCCGTCGACAAGAACGTCGATCTTTGAGTCGGGCATACGCTCCTCGATGGGGATGAGGAGATATTTCGACGGTTTGGTCACGCGCACCATGGTGTTGGTTGCGCCGAGATTCATCACCTCGAGTCCGTCGGTGGCGGCGTTCGCTGCCATGGAGATTGCGAGCAGCGATGCTGCGATTGCTTGGCGTGAAAACAGATTCATGCTGATATTAGAGTTTACGGGATTACTTGGATATTTATGGGGGGCGTCATGCCACGTTTCGTGTCGCAAATATAAGCACTGACCTCATGTTAAAATGTCAAAAATGGTTCATTTGATATTACGCATGTTTCATGCCCGTAAATTTGTTTATGCTACGGATGTGCCGTTGTATCATGTGTTTGCGTGTATGTATCATTTGTTATATATTTGTGGAAAACGCTCACTGTATGTCAGTTTTTCCGCGCTTTCTGCGTCTGTGCCTCTTTTTGATTCTGTCGGCTGTTGCCATTGTGGGATGCAACCGGCCTGAAACGACATATCGTGTAGGTGTGTCGCAGTGCAGCAACGACGACTGGCGACGCAAGATGAACGGCGAGTTGCTTCGTGAGGCGATGCTGTGCGACGGTCTGCAGGTCGAGATCCGTTCGGCCGACGACAGCAATGAGCGGCAGATTGCCGATATCCGATATTACATCGACAACGGCTTCGACGCGATCATTGTGGCGCCAAACGAGGCCGAGGCGCTCACCCCGGTCATACATGAGGCATACCGCCGGGGCATACCTGTCGTTGTTTTCGACCGTTCGACCACCGACACGGTCTATACCGCATTCCGTGGCGCCGACAACCGGGCTATCGGACGCACTGCCGCCGAGATCGCCCGCCGTTGGCTCGGCGACTCGCTCCGTGTGCTCGAACTGTACGGCCTTCCCGGATCGCGTCCGGCAGTCGACCGTGGAGGCGGCTTTCACGACGCTATGGGTGAGGCGGGGTTTGAGGAGCGCATCATCAGCGCCCCGGGACGCTGGAACTACGATGATGCTTTCCGCTCGGCCGACTCTGTATTTGCCCTGCACCGCGACATAAACCTTGTGTTCGCTCACAACGACCGCATGGCTATGGCGGCGCGTGCGGCTGCCGACAAGTACGGCATGTCGGCGGTGAAGATTATCGGGGTCGACGCTGCCCCCGAGATCGGCATCAGGGCTGTGGCCGACTCGGTCATCGATGCGACTATGCTCTATCCCACGCAGGGAGCCGACATTTTGCAGACAGCGCTTGCGATACTGCGGGGCGAGCCGTTTGTCAGGGATTCGCTGTACTTCTCCGCCGCGCCTGTCGACATCAGCTCGGCCGAAATGCTCCTGCGCCAGAATGAGGCTCTTATCGACGAGACGCAGAAACTCGACACACTCAAGGACATGGTCGACGAGTTCTGGGACCGACACTCGGCGCAGACAACGCTTCTCTACGTGACGATTACCGCGCTTGTCCTGCTCATCGGCATTATTTTCATGCTCTTGCGCAACTATTGGACCAATGTCAGGCATCAGGCTGTTCTTGAAGAGAAAAACCGGCAGCTCGAGCAGTCGGCCGCCGAGATCCGTTCGCTCTACGACCAGTATCAGGAGGCCATGCAGTCAAAACTTGTGTTTTTTACCAACGTAAGCCACGATCTCCGCACGCCCCTCACGCTCATCTCCGATCCTGTGAGCCGGCTTCTCGAGGCCGAAAATCTCACGCCCGGCCAGCATACTCTCATGCGCCTTGCCGATAAGAATGTCAGGATCCTGCAGAGACTGATAAATCAGATACTTGATTTCCGTAAATATGAGAACGGCAAACTTGAACTGAATCTCGTCGAGGTCGATCTCCGCAAAGAGATCGGCGACTGGGCCGAGTCATTCCGCATGGCGGCGGTTAGGCGGCACATACGCTTTACCATCGACATACCCGACACCGTCGACACATCTATGGCTCTCGATATAGAGCGTTTCCAGCGTGTGTTCTTCAATCTTATTTCCAATGCGTTTAAGTTCACGCCGCCCAACGGTCGCGTGTCGGTCGGCTTCACTTTCACCGACGACACTATGGTCATGCGCGTCGCCGACACAGGCAAGGGCATGAGCCCTGAGAGCGTCGGGCACATTTTTGAACGCTTTTATCAGGTCGAGAGCATCAGCCCCGAGGGGTCGGGCATTGGACTCGCGGTCACTAAAGCCTTTGTCGAGCTTCATGGCGGCACGATCTCGGTTGAGAGCCGCGAGGGCGACGGCACACTCTTTACCGTGACGATACCTCGTCGCCATGTCGCTTCCGGGGGCTCCGCTCGCGACATCGACGTTCAGCTCCCGGCAGTCGCGGCTTCCGAGCTTGAGGCGATTGATCCCGGTGAGCCGGAGATCAGCGACAATGCCACGACAGTCCTTGTCATTGACGACAACGAGGATATACGCACCCTTTTGAAAACCTTGCTTCAGGATCGCTATACAGTATTGCTCGCCTCGGGCGGCGCGCAGGGCGTCCGTCTTGCTGTCAGGTATGTGCCCGACCTCATAATCTGCGATGTGATGATGCCCGGTATCGACGGCATGGAGACGTGCCGCCGCATAAAGGAGGAGCCGATAACCTCCCACATCCCTGTACTCATGCTCACGGCCTGTTCGATGGATGAGCAGCGTGTCGAGGGCTATCGCTGCGGAGCCGACGCCTACATCTCCAAACCCTTTGACTCACGCGTGCTTCTCGCACGTTGCGAGGCGCTTATAGAAAATCGTCGCCGCATTTTCGGCTATCTCGCTTCCGATACCGGCGTGATAGCAGAGAAACAGACTGTCAATTCTGCCGCCGTTGTGGCCGCTACAGGCATCGACGATGAGTTTTATCAGCGGTTTGTCGGCATTGTCGAGCAGGATCTCTCCGACTCCGCGTTGTCGGTAGAGGATATTGCCGGACGGCTTGGTCTGAGCCGCGTGCAGTTCTACCGCAAGATCAAGGCGATCACCAATTATTCGCCCGCCGAGATGGTGCGCATACTGCGTTTGCGGCATGCCGAGAGGCTCCTAAAAACGACATCGCAGACCGTTGCCGAAATTTCATACGCTGTCGGATTCAGCTCTCCCAGTTACTTCTCGAAATGCTATAAAGACTACTTCGGCCAATCGCCAACCGACCTCCGCCAGCGCACCTCCCCACCCCGATAATTCTCGGCAAAATCTGAAGACTTTGATTTTAAAAACAGTATTTTATAAGAAAATACTTGTGCTGCGATAAAAAAAAGATGTGTGCCGCAATCAATTATGGTTGTGGCACACTTTTAAAAAGATGTTATGTTGGCTTAGCGGAGAGCGATCACCTCGATCTCTACAAGCACCTGCTTCGGAAGCTCCTTGACTGCGACAGCCGAGCGGGCGGGATACGGCTCGGTGAAGTTCTCGGCGTACACGGCGTTCATGGCAGCGAAGTCACCCATGTCGGCGAGGAAGACAGTTGTCTTCACCACGTTGTCGATGCTGAGGCCTGCCTCGGCGAGGATAGCCTTGAAGTTGGCGATCGACTGAGCGGTCTGGGCGGTGATGCCTTCGGGGATCTCGCCTGTGGCGGGGTTCACGGGTATCTGACCGGAAACATACACGAATGTGCCTGTGTCGATGGCCTGGCTGTAGGGACCGATGGCACCCGGAGCGGCAGTAGTTGCGATAGCTTTTTTCATAATGGATATTTTATTTGGGGATTGATATTATTTGTCGGGGATAATGTCGCGAAGCCGTATCTTGTCGGCCTCGGCGAGTGTCATGGCTTCGAGGTCGCCGACCGCCGATATCACTTTGGGATATTGCGAGGCAAAGCCCGGTATGAAGTTGCTCTTTCCCGATTTGAGCACGCGCCTGATAAGCAGGCCCGCAGTCATCTCTGAGGTGGGAAGCGCCGGATTATAGCCGTAAAATTCTTTCTTTTCATCGATAACCACACGGTCGACAAGGCCGAGGTCCACAAGGCGGTTCACCGAAGCGTCGGCCAGCGACAATGGTATGCCGCGGTCGCGCGAGATGCCGGTCACGTCGGCAGGCGGTTCGCCATTGTCAAAGTGTCTGACGATGGTCGAGAGTACGGCGAGAAGCACCGTCAGTCGGTAGTCGACCGAGATCTTGCTCACCTGGCCGAGAAAGCTGAAACGCCCGATGCTTTGCGTCGAGTAGCAGACCACCGCGCCCGCGAGCACGATCATCCACACGAGCTGAAGCCACACGAGCAGCAACGGCAGAAATGCGAAACTGCCATAGATGGCGTTATAGCGGCTCACATACACCGCGCCCGACACAAACAGCCATTGCAGCACCGTGAAGCCGATTCCCGTCAGTATGCCCGCGAAAAACGCGTTTTTAAACGGTACACGCGTGTTGGGTATCAGTAGGTATGCGCCGACAAAGAAAAACCATGTGAGCATCATGGCGGCCATGTCGAGCAGCCACGAAACCATGGGCGTGAGCGTCTTGAATGGAAATGTCTCCTGCAGCGTGCTCGACATGAACACATTGATGCCGCTTGCGCAGATCATCAGTATGGGCAGTATCAGGAATATGGCTGTGTAGTCGGTGATTCTGCGCCATAGCGAACGCCCCTGCTTTATGCCCCATATGAGATTGAACGATGACTCTACATTGGAGATGAGCGATATGAGTGTCCAGAGCATGACGATCAGGCCAACGCCCACAAAGACACCTTCCGATGCCTGGTTTAGATAGGAGTCAACAAACGTCAGCGTGTTCTCCAGAGCCTCCTTTTGGGCGGGGAAGTAGGTGAACAGCTGCGATTTCAGTATGTTTTGGAATCCGAATCCGCGTGCGATCGCAAAAAGCATGGCCAGCACCGGCACAATAGCGAGAAGTGTCGAATAGGTGAGCGATGCGGCCTGACTCTGCAGATCGCGGTCGGTGAAGCTCCTCACCGACAGGTTCACTACTTTCAGAAACTTTACGTGCCACGTGTCGTCGGTGCGGTCCCATATTCCCACCGTCACGTATTGCACCCAGGCAGTCACACGCGAGTGCCACTTCTCTGCGAGAAGCCGCATTCTTCCTTTCTGTGTGTTGTCTGCCTCTGGCATATTATGGCCTTATATGCTGAAGGGGCGGGGCATTCAGCACCCCGCCCCTTCTGTGGTTATTTCTGTCGAGTGGTTTACTCGGCTGCGTTCTGATCTTTGGTGAGTTCGTCGATCACGCCGCGGAGCTCGTCGACGCTGACTTCCTTAGCCTCTACGCTGATGGCGTTGCGGATAGCGTCAAAGAACTTCACTGTAGCGGCAGTGTTGGCGAGGTTCTGGCGGGTCTTCTTGTCGGCGAGGAGCTTCTTGCCGTACTCGGCGTAGCTCTCCTCGGGGAGGTTGTTGAGACCGTATTGGGCGAACTGGCGGCGTGCGGCTGCGACAGCGATTTCCATCACGTCGTCCTCGGTGATCTTGACGTCGAGCTTGCGGCCGACCTCGTCACGGATAAGCTGCCACTTCACGTCGGGCACGACATATTTGTCGAAGTCCTCGGCGAGTTTGTCAGCAGTCAGTTCGGGGTTCTCGAGAAGCAGATAGCGCTTCAGGAAGTCCTCGGGCACCTTTACGTTGTCGGCATATGTCTCTACCAGATACTTGCGGGCCGACAGCTGGAATACCTCCTGGCTCGACGGTGCGAACTGGGCGGCGATCATCTGGGCCACGTTCTGGCGGTACTGCTCCTCGTTCTCGATATTGGCCTGAGGACCGAATGCGTTTTTATAGAACTCCTCGCCAAGCTCTGCCGGCTTGAGGATGATGATTTCCGATACGGTCAGCTCGAAATCGGCCTTGACATTGGCGGCTGCATCCTTGTCAGTGATGTGGAGCATCGACGACATTTCGGCAGGGTTGCCCTCGCAGGTAGCCCACGGGTTGAAGACAACCTTGTCGCCTACCTTGCAGTGGAGGAATTTCTCGGCCTGAGCCTTGTCTTTGAAGAACATCGGGGCGACGATGCCGTCGATCACCTGGATGGCGTCGGCGCTTTCCTTCACGGTGCCGTCCTCGTTGAGCTCCATGATCGTACCCTTGACAAGAGCCTTTTCGTCAGCCTCCTCACCGGGAACCTGAGCGCCGAAACGCTCGCGCAGAGCCTTGTCCTGCTCGTTGATCATCTCCTCGGTCACCTTCACGGTGTAGAACGGGAGCTTCACATCCTTGTCGAGCTTCACGTCGATGTCGGCCGGAAGGGCGATCTCAAAAGCGAAGGTGTAATCCTTCTGCTCCATGGTGATTGCCTGAGGATCCGATGCGGGAAGCGGCTCGGCTATATAAACGATGTTGTTCTCTTTGATATACTTGTCGACAGCCTCGATCACGACGCGGTTCATTACCTCGCTCTTCACTTCTTTGCCGAAGCGGCGGATAAGGTGCTCGATGCTCACGTGGCCTTTGCGGAAGCCCGGTATGGTCTGGGTCGCACCGATTTTTTTCAGTTCGGCCTTCACCTTGGCGGCATAGTCATTCTCTTCGACTGCCACGGTGATTTTGGCGGTCAGTCCATCAGGGTTTTTCTCGTAGCTAACGTTCATTTCTGTATCTTCGTAGATATATGATTCTCAAATGTCATCGGTTGAGTCGCGCGGGTGCCCGTGAAACTCCGGCTGCAAATTTAATCCTTAAATCGCAATTAAGCAATTTAAGAAAAAAAATCTTTGATTTCGGGCACTGTAGCTCGGTTGCGCCTGGTTATGAGGCGTCGGCCGTGTCGGCCGATGAGATTTCCTTGATAAAACATTTGTTTATATTGGAATTATCGATAAATTTGCGTTAATTAATGCTTTATTATATCAATAAACCAATTGCCCATGAAAAAGCAATCAGAAAAAGAATTGTCCCGAAGGGACTTCCTTAAACTTTCGGCGCTGGGCCTTACCGGATTGACGATCCTGCCGAGCTGGATCTCAAACGGGGTGCGTGTGGCTCCGAGCGACCGTGTTGTTCTCGGCTTTGTAGGTCTCGGCCAGCAGGGCCTCTCCGACTTTCAGAGCTTCTCGTCATGTCCCGGTGTGCAGGTAGCCGCATGCTGCGACGTCGACTCGATCAAGCGCGAGCGCTTCCGCCGCCGCGTAGAGGCCTGGCAGAAAACGCAGGAGATCGCGCCGCGATGCGACATGTATGAGTTCTACGAGGATCTTCTCGACCGCAAGGATATCGACGTGATCGAGATAGCCACACCCGACCACTGGCATGCGCTCGTTGCAATCCATGCTTGCCAGACAGGCAAGGACGTCTACTGCCAGAAGCCTCTTGCATACACCATCACCGAGGGGCTCGCCGTGCAGCGCGCCGTCCGCGACAACAAACGCGTATTCCAGATCGGCAGCCAGCAGCGTTCGAGCAAAGAGTTTCAGGATGCCATAGCACTCGTGCGTGCCGGCAAGATCGGTCACATCGACAGGATCTATGCACGCGTAGGCGATCCTCCAAAGCCCCTCGACCTCCCCGAGATGCCCGTGCCGGCCAATCTTAACTTCAACCAGTGGCTTGGCCCGCTCAACGATCCCAAGGTGCACTATCACCCCGACCTCTGTCCTCCCGTCTCGCTCGATCCCGAGGAGAATGAGAAACTTTGGGGAGCATGGCGCTGGTATCAGGAGACAGGCAACGGCTTTACCGCCGACTGGGGCGCCCACATGTTCGATATCGCACAGGCCGCTATCGGCATGGACGGCTCCGGTCCTGTCGAGTTCATCCCCAAAGGTTATAACGGCACCGAGTACTCCACCATGAAGTATGCCAACGGTATCGTTATGACTGAGCAGCCCTACCAGGAGGATAATCCCGGAGCACAGGGCATCAAGTTCATCGGCGACAAAGGCTGGCTTAAGGTTGCGCGCGGCTATATCGAGTGCTCCGATCCCTCGCTCCTCCCCAAAGAAGAGAAGAAGATCGGCAAGGGTGAATATGAGGTAAGCTCGCCCCACATGCAGAACTTCATCGACTGCGTGCGTTCGCGTCAGAACCCCATCGCTCCCGTCGAGGTCGGTTGCTCCACCAACACCCTCTGCTGTCTGCAGAACATCGCCCGTGAGCTCGGACGTCCCGTGCACTGGGATCCCGCCACGCTCAGCTTCAACGGCGACAAAGAGGCTGAGAACCATCGCCTCTACTGGTATGAGTACCGCAACCCCTACAAGCTGCCCTACTTCTCCTGACCACTTATCAAGCCCTGCTATCACAGCTATTATAGCTATATCAGCTATTTCCCTACAAAAAAACGCCTCCCGGTTTCCGGGAAGCGTTTTCTTTTTCATAAAGGCAGTCTTTAGATTTCTACTTTGTAGCTGCCTGCGGTGTATTCGGTAGCATTCACCTCACCGGGGAGTGTCACCGATGCGGTTGCGCCCTCGGGGATAGTGAAATTCCAGATCCACTTGTTACCCTCATATTTCCATGAGCTCTTGATCTTGCCGGCGGCCGAGTTGTATTCGGCGTTGACAAAACCGAGACGGCGGTCGGGCATCGGTTTCATTACGATATGCTTGAAGCCGGGCTTCGATGTGTCGGCCGAGATGCCGGCCATGGTCTCCCACATCCACTCGCACACGCAGCCATAGGCATAGTGGTTAAAGCTGTTCATGCCGCGCGGACCCATGCCGTGCTCGATCATGTAGCTGTTCCAGCGCTCCCATATTGTTGTGGCACCGTTGTCTACTGAGTAGAGCCAGCTCGGATTCTTGCGCTGGAAGAGGAGCTCGTAGGCGATGTCGCCCATGCCGTTCTCAGTCAGGGTCGGCATAAGTATCGAAGTGCCGAGAAAACCGGTCTGCAGACAGTTGTCGTGTTCTGCGAAATTCTGGCGCAGACGGGCGATCATGTCGGCTTTGGCCTCGCCGTCAACAAGTCCGTTCTTCAGTGCGAAGAGCGCCGGTGTCTGCATCGTGTTGAGTATCTCTGTTTTGAATTTGCCGTCGCTTGTGAGGAAGTTATCCTGAAGGTGCTTGCGGGCCTCGGCGGCCATGCGCTCATATTTTGTGGCATCGCGGCCGGTGGCTTTGGCCATGTCGCGCATCATCTCGGCGTCGATAAGCCAGTAGCTTCCGCTGAGGTAGTCCCAGTAGGCATAGGCGTCATCCCTGATGATTGTCTTGCCGTTCTCGTCCTGGGTGTAGATGCCGCCGCCACAGCTCTCGAGAGGCTCGTAGCTGAGCCAGTCGCCCCACTGGTAGTTGCCGTTTTCCTTGCTCAGTGCCTTGTGACTGGCTTTGTTCTCGCTGAGGTGGCCGATGTATTTCTCCATAGCGGCCCAGTTCTCATCGATGATCTTGGTATTGTCAAACTGCTTCCACACTACCCACGGCACGATCACGCCGGCGTCGGCCCAGCCAAGACGCATCATGTCGTTAGGCATGGCGCCGTATTGTGCCTGAGGGGCTACACCCGGAAATCCGCCGAGATCAGTCTGTGTGTCGCGCATGTCGCGCATCCATTTGTGGAAGAAATCGCTTGTGTTGGCGAAGAATGTGCCTGTCTCAGAGAATACCTGTGTGTCGGCGGTCCAGCCGAGACGCTCATTGCGCTGCGGGCAGTCGGTCGGTACCGACAGATAGTTTGAGCGCTGTCCCCAGAGTGTGTTGGAGATGAGTTTGTTCACGAGATCATTGCCTGTCGATATAGTGCCGGTCTCAAGTTCGGCGGCGATCGATGTCACGGGCACCGATTTCACCGATTTGATGCGTACCTCGTCGTCGGCGGTCACCGAAGCGAAGCGGTAGCCGTAGAACGTATGGCTGGGCTGATAGTCCACATAGCCGTCGTTGTTGCCGAAGGTATATTTCATTATCATGCCGGTCTCCGGGATGCGCAGGTTCAGGCGGTGGCAGCTCCCTTCGGGGCCGTCCATGCCGCGGCTCTTGGCGCCGTTGCCGTCATTGAGAAGTTCGGCGGGCAGACATGTGAGTGTCGTGCCTTCCTTGGCCATGAACTCAAACGAGGGTACTGCGGCGCAGTTCTGGCCGAAATCGAGCACCAGAGTCTCGCCGGGAGTGATCACGATCTCCTCGCCGGGCTTGTATGTCTTGTTCACGACGACCTTGCCGTAGTTGTCGTCGTTTGCGCCGGTCACGCCTTTCCATGTATAGGCCGTTGTCGGGGTCAGGGCAAGATCCTCGCGGAGGTAGATCTCTGCACCCTGCGAGGGGAGTATCTCCCCTTTGAACTCGGTGTTTGCTTCAGGGGTCGAGAGCTTCTCGGGAGTAGCGTAGCCGGGCATGATGCGCGCGTCATACTCCTCGCCGTCAAATATTGCGGCATGAGTCACCGGACCGGCCACGCCGGCTTTCCAGTCCGAGAGGTTGGTGCCGTAATACTGCTTGCTTCCGTCGTCAAAGGTCAGCTCCAGCACTCCGCGGAATGCGGGCTTCTTGCCGATCATGCCGTCGTGGCCGCCGGGAGTGATGATCTTGTCGGCCCACCAGCCGGGAGTCACCTGCACCGCAAGCACATTCTCCGCTCCTTTGGCCGTCGCGATTGCGTCGGTTATGTCGTAGGTAAACGACCGCTTGGTCTTGTCGTAGTGTGTGAAGCCCGGTTTGAGTATTTCTTCTCCTACGGGCTTGCCGTTGACATAGAGCTCATAAACACCGAGTCCGGCCGTCATCCATCGGGCCGAAGTGACTTTGCAGCTGTTTTTAAGAGTCGACACAAACCACGACGCGCCGTCGGCTGCACGCTCGTTGTCGCCTGTGATTTTACCGCTGATCACCGGGGCGTCGGCGGCCGAGATCCATTCAGAGTGGTTCCATGCCGAGTTGTCGAGAGCGGCGGTGCGCACACCGACCGGATCGATTGTACGGCCGTAGAGGCTTTGGCCTGATGCTGACATCAGCAGGATGCCGGACATCAATCCGGCGAAGATTTTTTTATTCATTGCTTGGGGGTTGGTGATTGGTCTTTTAAGGTTGTGGATTTGAAAATGTCAGTTCAAATTTACTTAAATCTGTCGGGATAATCAAGTGAAAATGGCCAATTGCCGACTTTTTGTTAACATGTGGGGCGAAACAGTTAAATTTGCATCTCAAAATACGGTTTCCAACAAAATGAAAATATGAATGCCTGGTTTACAATCCTGCTGCTCGTTGTGTCGAATGTTTTTATGACGTTTGCCTGGTATGGCCACCTAAAGCTGCAGCAGATGAAACTCATCACCTCCGATACCCCGCTGATATTCGTCATACTCATCTCATGGGGTATCGCGCTTGCCGAATATAGCTGTCAGGTACCGGCCAACCGCATAGGTTTTCAGGGCAACGGCGGAGCCTTTTCGCTGATGCAGCTGAAAGTCATTCAGGAGGTTATTACGCTTGTCGTGTTCACGGTCTTTTCCGTTGTATTCTTCCGCGGAGAGCCCTTGCATTGGAATCATTTTGCTGCCTTCCTTTGTCTTGTCGCGGCGGTGTATTTTGTTTTTCTTAAATAATTCGTAGGCTATCGATCTGGCTGTGAGGTAATAGTGTTTTATGAAGATAAAAATGTCAAAAAAAATATTGTCTGACGTTGGAGGATAATAAAAAATAATTGTAAATTTGCACTCGCAAAGTGCACAAGGAAAGGTGCCGGAGTGGTCGATCGGGGCGGTCTCGAAAACCGTTGTGCCCTTGCGGGCACCCAGGGTTCGAATCCCTGCCTTTCCGCCTTAAGAGGCTGCAAGTCATCAGCTTGCAGCCTCTTTTATTGTTAAACCGGTCAATTCTGATATAGCAGGATGGATGCGCGCGAAAAAGCGATATATCGTATTACATTGGTTGGCACAGCAGTCAATGCGCTATCGATAGTCCTTAAACTTGTTGCCGGTATTCTCGGCAGGAGCTCTGCGATGATTGCTGATGCAGTGCACTCGTTGAGCGACTTTGTCACAGATCTTATTGTGCTTGTGTTCGTAAGGGTTGCCGGCAAACCGTCCGACAAAAGCCACGACTACGGGCACGGTAAATTTGAGACTATGGCGACGATGCTTATAGGGATTATACTCATTTTTGCCGGTATAGGGCTGATGTATAATGGCATTCAGCGAATTATGCTGAGCATTGAGGGCGTCGGCATACCACGGCCGACATATCTGGCACTGTCGGTTGCGGTTATCTCAATTTTGTCTAAAGAGTGGCTATACCGTGTCACCGCAAGAAAGGGCCATGAGCTGAACTCTCATGCGGTCGTAGCTAATGCGTGGCATCATCGTAGCGACGCCGTGTCATCGGTCGGAACACTCATCGGGGTGGCAGGAGCGATGTTCCTTGGTCCGCGGTGGCATATTCTCGACCCTGTGGCGGCGGTTGTTGTAAGCATGTTTATTGTAAAAAGTGGCTACGACATAACCAGGCCATGCTTCGGGGAATTACTGGACGAATCGTTGCCCGAGGCTCAGGAGAAGGAAATAGTGCGTATTGCCATGTCTGTTTCAGGCGTTAGAGCTATCGGTGATATGCGCACACGCCGCATTGGCAACAATATAGCTGTTGATATATGCACTAAGATGGATGGTGGTATCACCCTTTCACAGGCACACTGTATTGCTTCTGCAGTCGAGAAAGCATTGCACGACACATTCGGCAGAAACTCGATCATAAGCGTCCACATGGAGCCTGTTTGTGACAAATGAATGATAGTTAAAGAAATATGCAGAAATTTACAAAAATAATAGCGACTGTATCCGATAAACGATGTGAGGTTGAATTCATAAAATCGCTTTCCGACGCGGGTGTAAATGTCGTGAGGATGAACTCGGCTCATCTCGGCTATGAGGGGTTCAGGAAAATCGTTGAGAATACACGCGCGGCCAACCCCGCGCTTGCAGTTATGATGGACACCAAGGGGCCTGAGATACGCACGACGGCGACTGTCACAGGAGAAGCCCTTGAGATCCGTACAGGCGACATTGTCCGGGTCAGCGGCAACCCCGATGGACTTACTTCGGGCGATGAGATCTGCCTGAGTTATGCCGGTATAGCCAGGGTTCTCAAAGTCGGCGACTTCATACTTGTCGATGACGGCGAACTGGAGTTTGAGGTTATTGAAACCGATGGAAAGACTGTTGTGGCAAGGGCATCCAACGACGGCATGCTTGGCTCGCGCAAGAGTGTGAACCTCCCCGGCGTGAGCGTCGACCTTCCCGCTGTGACCGAGCGCGACCGCGTGAACATCGGCTATGGTGTTCAGCTTGGCGTGGACTTCATTGCGCATTCCTTTGTCCGTTCGGCTGCCGATGTCAGAGAGGTGCAGGAGATCCTCGACTCGCTTGGGTCCGATGCGAAAATCATCTCGAAGATCGAGAATCAGGAGGGCATCGACAACATCGACGAGATACTTGAGGCATCCTACGGCATTATGGTCGCACGCGGCGATCTCGGCATCGAGGTCTCTGCCGAGCGCATCCCCGGCATACAGTCGATGTTGATACACAAGTGCATCACGGCTCACAAACCTGTCATAGTCGCAACACAGATGCTTCACACCATGATCGAGCATCCGCGTCCCACGCGTGCTGAGATTTCCGATGTAGCCAATGCCGTCTATCAGCGGGCCGATGCCATGATGCTCTCTGGCGAGACCGCCTACGGCAAATATCCGCTTGAGGCCGTCGGCATTATGACCAGTGTTGCAAAAGAGGTGGAGAAAGGATTGAAAAACAAAATGGATGTACCGCCGTTGCTCGATGCGGCAATCCCTTCGTTCCTTGCTCACGAGGCAGTGATGTCAGAGAACAAAGTCGGAACGAAAGCCATACTCACCGATGCCTACCGTGGCGTTTCCGCCCGCTTCATCGCCTCTTTCCGAGGAAGCATACCCACGTTCGCTATATGCCATAATACCAGCGTGCAGCGTTGGCTCGCACTCAGCTATGGAGTGAAGGCCTATCTCGACTCGCGCACCGACTGTTTCGTCCCCGGACATTCGGTTGAGGCCGTCCGTCAGATTGTAGCCGATGATCATATCGCTGCCACCGACCGCATCGCATACCTCACCGGCACCGACAAGGGAGCCCGCGCTCTCGAGATCCTCACCCCCGCCGAAATCCTCGCTTCTCCCAATTCGTAATCCGGCATTCGCCGAAGTGAGGCTGCACCTGTCACGCCTGCCTATCCGTCGAAGACCGAAATAATACCGGGCCCCACATCGAGCGCGTAGCGCGACGGTGTGGGGCTTGATTGCGATTACCAGTCAAAGGTCTGCTCTGTTTCCAGCTTTGCCTCAAGTTCATTAAGATTAAATTCCTTCCACACTTCGTCCGGATGTAAAGATGTGTAAATAGTCACGACATCGCCGTACTGCTCTCTGGCGCAATTTATTATATACCGATATGCATCCTTGCAGTCGTCGAAAGCTATGATTTTTTCATCTTCCGGCAGATTCTTTGGCCAATATTCGTCACATGTGCGGTATTCGTCGTGAGTGCATACAATTTTAAGTTCAAGTTTGTCACAACTGATTAGTCCCATTTCCTTGCCACCCACAATTAGAGTCTTTTTCTTTTTATTGTATTGGAAATCATCGCAGAGATAAATCTGCTGAGGATATGTGTCATCGACATATTTTTCCCAAATATCCTTCAGCTCCCACATGTCCCATCCGCACACGACTCGCCAGTTTATTCCATAGTAACTCCAAAGACTACAGTAGACTTTACCGTCATTGAAGTAAATCCATTCAGGGCCATATCCTAATTCAATGACGTGCCGTCCAAAAGTACATCCCCACACAGGAGGATCATATTCCTCCCACTTGTCTCCGTCGACCTTATGATAAAAACTCGTGTAGCCTGACCAGTTATATGCAATCGGCGTCTTCGTTGTGCGCAGTGTCTCAATCATCGCCTCGTTTAGTTGTCCGGGCATCTTGACATACTCTCCGTCGTCACCGCAGCTGGTTATGACGCACGCAAGAAGGGCGGCTATTATAGCCGGTACAAAAAATAAACCTGTCTTTTTCATAGCGCTGTAAGTTGAAATGTGATATCGCAAAAATACAAATCTGAAATAATAGAACAATACAGTCAGTCAATAAAATGCAAAAAAAAGTTCAGGGGAATGATTCGCCCTGAACTTTTTTGATTATGCCGTTGCGGCGTTTATTTCGCTTCGGGTTTCAGCCAGCGGTCGAGCCAGCGGAAGAACACGCGCTGCCACATTACTGAGTTCTGAGGCTTCAGGATCCAGTGGTTTTCGTCGGGGAAGATGAGCATTTCGGCGGGGATGCCACGCAGACGTGCGGCGTTAAAGGCCATTTCGCCCTGCGACGAAAGTATGCGGTAGTCATATTCGCCGTGGGTGATGAGGATCGGCGCGGTCCACTTGTCCACGAACTTGTGGGGCGACGTGGCGAATGTGCGCTGTGCGGTGGCGTTGTCCTTATCCCAGAACGGGCCGCCGAGGTCCCAGTTGGCGAAGAAAAGCTCCTCGGTCTCGAGATACTGTGCCTCAAGATTGAAGATGCCGGCATGGGCGATCAGGCAGGCGAAGCGGTTTTCGTGGTGGCCGGCAAGCCAGTACACCGAGAAGCCGCCATACGATGCGCCTACTGCGCCGATGTGGTCGCCGTCGACATACGGCTCTTTCTTCATGTCGTCGACTGCGCTGAGATAGTCACGCATGTTCTGGCCTCCGTAATCGCCTGAAATCTGGGCGTTCCATTCGGTGCCGAAGCCCGGAAGACCGCGGCGGTTGGGAGCGATGACGATATAGCCCTGCGATGCCATGAGCGAGAGGTTCCAGCGGTAGCTCCAGAACTGGCTGACTGCCGACTGAGGGCCGCCCTGACAATAGAGTATGGCGGGATATTTCTTCGTCGGATCGAAGTTTGGCGGGTAAACTACCCATGTTGTTATCTCCTTGCCGTCGGTTGCGGGAACCATGCGTTTCTCCACGGTTGGCATGTCGACCTGTGCGAGCACATCGGCGTTGATTTCGGTCAGGCGCGTCTGTGTGCCGTCGGCGGCGATGCGGTAGAGGTCGTTGGGGGCGATCATGGAGTGTGCGAGAGCGAGTACCGATCCGTCGGCCATAGGCACGATGCCCTCATAGTCGCATACGCCCTCGGCCACGGTCTTCACCTCTTTGGTGTCGAGTGCGATGTTGAATATCGGTTTCACACCTCCCTTATAGGCGAGGAAGTAGATCGACTTGCTGTCGGGAGCCCACTGTATGTCGTCGACAGTGTAGTCCCACTCGGCGGTGATGTCGGTCTTATCTCCCGAAGTGGTGTCGAGCACCATTATGCGGTTCTTGTCGCTTTCATATCCGTCGTGCTCCATGCTCAGCCATGCAAGCTTGGTGCCGTCGGGCGAGAATGTCGGATTTGTGTCGTAGCCGTTGTTGCCTTCGGTGAGACATACGGTTGTGCCCGATGCGATGTCGAAGTGATAGAGATTGGAGTTGGTCGACAGAGCGTAGGCCTGGCCTTTCGACTTCTTCGATACGTAGACAATTCCCTTGGAGTCGGGAGTCCACACGATGCTCTCGATGCCGCCGAAGGGCTTTACAGGAGCCTCATACGGTTCGTCGGACATTACATCCTTAGCCTCGCCGCATGTGCCTTTTTCAAGATCGATTTCTGCGATGAAAGGATGAGGTATCTCAGTCACCCACTCGTCCCAGTGCTTGTACATCAGGTCGTCGATGACACGGCCGGTGGCTTTGGGCAGGTCGGGATAGATGTCCTGCGCATTGCGGGCGTATTTCACCGGTGAGATCATCACAATGCGGCTCTGGTCGGGCGAGATGCGGAATCCGTCAACGCCTGCCTCGACATTGGTGAGCTGCTTGCGCGCGCTGCCGTCGGCGTTCATCACCCACACCTGGCTTTTGCCGGTCTCGGCCGAGAGGAATGCGATGCGTTTGCCTCCGTCGATCCATACGGCGTTGCTCTCGCTTTTGGGAGTGGCGGTGATGCGTGTCGACTCGCCGCCGGTGGCGGGGATCGTGTAGAGGCATGCGTTGGAGCGGTTCTGCTCTACGCTCTCATAGGCAAGGCTGTAGAGCACCGTGTTGCCGTCGGGCGACAGTGTCGGCGAGCTGAGGCGTCCGAGTGCCGACATCGCTTCTGTGGAAAAGACCCGTGAGGTCGCCTTGAAATCGGTCTTGTCGATCATCGGGGCGTCGGTGCTGCTGTCGCCGGTTCCGTTGCCTCCGCAGGCTACTGCCAGAGGCAGGATTGCTGCAGTCATTATGTGGCTGTATTTCATTGTCTGTTATATTCTGTCGTGTGGCTAAAATCAGTCGAGACCATATTTGCGCAGAACGGCGCCTACCTGAGGCTCGTGGCCGCGGAAGCGCACGTAGAGGGTCATGGGATCCTCGCTGCCGCCCGGCTCAAGCACATTGTGGCGGAATGAGGCTGCTGTCTCGGGATCGAAGATGCCTTTTTCCTTGAAGAGCTCGTAGCCGTCGCAGTCAAGCACTTCTGCCCACATGTAGGTGTAGTAGCCCGAAGCGTAGCCGTCGCTGCCGAAGATATGCTTGAAGTAGGGCGAACGGTAACGGTAGGTGAGTTCTTTCGGGAGGTTGAGGCGTGTGCCTACCTCGTTCTCAAATCCCTCGATGTCGATGGTCTCTCCTTCGGCGGGATTCACGTGGCCGTATGCGAGGTCGAGAAGGGCGGCGCCTACGCGCTCTGCCATGTCAAAGCCGGCGCGGTGGGTCGAGGCGGCCTCCATCTTGTTTATCAGGCTGTCGGGGATGACTTCGCCGGTCTGGTAGTGGTGGGCGTAGAGGGGCAGGAACTCGCGCTCAAATGCCCAGTGCTCGTGGATCTGTGAGGGAAGCTCTACAAAATCGCGGTCGACCGAGGTGCCGCTCTGGCCTTTGTAGCGGGCGTTGGTGAGCATGCCGTGGAGGCCGTGGCCGAACTCGTGGAACATCGTGTTTACTTCGTCGAGCGAAAGCAGTGAGGGCTGGTCGGCTGTGGGACGCGAGAAGTTGCCGACGTTGTAGGCGATCGGGCGTACGGAGTTGCCGTTCTCGTCGATGTACTCGAGCGAAAAGTTCGACATCCAGGCACCCTGACGCTTTGTGGCGCGTGTGAAATAGTCGGTGAAGAATGTGGCGATGTGTGAGCCGTCGGCGTCACGCAGATCGTAGACCTTCACGTCGGGGTGATATTTCGGAGCGTCGGGAAGCTCGGTGGCGGTTATGCCGTAGAGCTTGTTGGCGAGCATGAAGATGCCGTTGCGCACTGAGTCGACGTGGAAGTAGGGGCGTGTGGCGTCTTCCGAGAAATCATATTTATCCTGACGCACTTTCTCGGCGTAGTAGTAATAGTCCCACGGCTCGATCTTGAAGTTGCCTCCCTCGTGGTCGACGATGGCCTGCATCTCGGCAACCTCCTCGCCTACGCGTTTCAGTGCCGGAGTCCAGAGCTGCATGAGCAGATTTTCGGCGGCCTCGGGTGTCTTTGCCATGACGTTGTCGGTCATGTATGCGGCATAGTCGGTGAATCCGAGAAGCTGTGCTTTCTGCGAGCGTGCTTTAAGTATGTCGTTTATGACGGGGCGGTTGTCGGTCTCGCCCGATGAAGCCAGCGAGGTGTAGCCCTTGTACATCTGTTCGCGCAGATCGCGGTCATCGGCATACTGCAGCAAGGGCAGGCGGCTCGGAGCGTGGAGCGTGAACACCCATTTTCCCTCGCCGTATCCACGGTCGGCGGCCTCTTCGGCTGCTACGGCGATGCTCGATGCGGGCAGTCCGGCAAGACGAGCCTTGTCGTCTACAACGATTTCAAATGCGTTGGTTGCGGCAAGAAGGTTCTTGTTGAATACGTTGTAGTAGTCGGTGAGGTTGGCGTTGATATCCTTGAGCTTCTGCTTGTCGGCATCGCTGAGCAGTGCGCCGTTGCGGGCGAATGTGCGGTAAAGGTCAGCGACCATGCGTTTTTCGGGAGTACCGAGATCGAGAGAATCGAGATTTTCGTATATCGTCTTTACGCGCTGAAACAGTCCGTCGTTCATGTATATGGCATCGGAGTGAGCCGACAGCATCGGATAGATCTTGTCGCTCAGAGCCATAAGCTCGGGAGTGTTGTCAGCCTCGTCGAGTGCGCTGAAGATGAGAGTCGTGCGGGTGAGCAGGTCGCTCGAGTTGTCGAGAGCGAGCACCGTGTTCTCAAATGTTGGTGCCTCGGGGTTGTTGACGATCGAGTCGACGGCTGCCTGCTGCTGGGCGATGCCGAGTTCGATTGCCGGAAGATAGTCGTCGTAGGTGATCTCCTCGAAAGGCGGAATTTCGTATGGAGTGCCGAATGACTCGGCGGTCAGTGGATTCTGGCGTTCGGCGTGGCCGCATGAGGCCAGTGCCAGAGAAGCTGCTGCGGTAAGTGTCAAAACGTAGCGCATTGGATGGATGATTGAAATATATCGGTTTGTTTTGTTCGTGAATTAATGTACCGGGATCTTCTCGACGCGACGCACGTGGCGTCCTCCCTCAAAATCGGTCGACATGAATATGTCGACGATCTTCAGAGCCTCGACCGGATCGATGAAACGGGCCGGAAGCACGAGCACATTGGCGTCGTTGTGCTGACGGGCGAGGGCGGCCAGCTCCTCTTTCCAGCAGATAGCTGCGCGTATGCCCTGATGCTTGTTGAGCGTCATGGCGATGCCGTTGCCGCTGCCGCAAAGCGCGATGGCGCGTTTGTGGGTGCCGTTCTCAACCGCTTCGGCGCAGGGGTGCGCGAAGTCGGGGTAATCGCATGACTCGGTCGAGTAAGTGCCGTAGTCATGGCAATTTATGCCTTTGGTCTCAAGATAGCCTTCGATGACCTTTTTCAGTTCATATCCGGCATGATCGCTGCAAAGTCCGATTGTTTCCATTGCGGTATAAAATGTTATCAGGGTTCTGGTTGAATTTCAGTCTCTTCGGTTATGGTCTCGCGCATCGGCGGGTTACCGGGTATGGGGAGCTCGCCGGTAATGGGGCTTGTCCCCGGCAGAGTCCTCTCACGGCGCTTCTTCCGGCCGGTGAGATCGAGCGTATATGTGACGGAGAATGCCCCGCTTATCGCGCTTGTGCGTGTGCCGTAGCCCGGTATGTACCACGGTTTGCCATATTGTGTTTTGCTCTCGTGCAGTATGGAGTGGTAGCTGAATGACCATCCCACATAGATTGGCCCGCTTATCCTCACCCGCAGGTTGAAGAGTATGGCGAAGTAGCCGGCCGTCACGTTCTGCGACGGCACCTGTATGAAAGTTCCGTCTTGCCAGTACGATGAGTTGGTGTTCGTGCCGTCGACCGAAAATGAGAAAGGCGAGAATCCGTAGCGTATGCCTGCGATAGCCATATAGTCGGGCGACGAGTTGAACAGAAAGTTGTAGTTCATGCCGATGCGGAAATAGGGTGCGATCGGCGAGTGATAGTGGAAGTTGTTGCCGTCGGGGGTGTCGTCGGCTTTTCCAAGTCCGAATTCAAATACCGGGATATAGCGGTTGTGCATGTTGAACTCGCCGCTGAACTCGATGAGGCCGTATTTCTGCCCGAACAGGCGCATGATCGGATCCCAGAGGTTCACGCCGACCGAAGCGGAGTAGACGAGCGGATAGATCATCGGCGGCACGGTCGGCATCTGTGTCGAGTCGATCACCTCTTTGCCTGTGACTGTGTCTACGAGGATTATGTTGCCTCTTGCATCGGTTTTCTCGACGATGTTGGTGCGGTCGAGAGTGTCGGGGCGTGCCTTTTTGTTGATATGCTGTGTGCGCGTAGCCGGATTCTCGATCGGATTTATGCGTCGGCGTTGTGCCGAGGCGGGCAGGATAAACAGAAAAGCCGCGACGGCCGCGAGTGCTGTCAGTAGTGTTCGTCTCATTGCTGCGGGTCGGTCTCTGTTGTCCTGAAAAATACTTTTATACGCTCCATGTCGAAGTTGTTGACAAGCGAGTCGGTGATCGCTATGGAGTCGATGAAGTGTCGGGTGTAGGCTACCGACTTGATATCGTAGACAAACATCGCACCGCAGTCGGCCGAGGCAAAAAACGGCTTGGAAATGTAGTCAAACGTGATTGTGTCGACATATTCCGGAAAGTCAAGATCTTTCTGCACATACTTGATGAAGAACGAGGTGGAGGTATTTTCCGACCTGAATGGCAGATAGAGAGTCGAGACACCTCTCGATGGTGTGGTGTCGACAAGCAGCGAGTCGCCGGGAGCGCCGATGCCGCCTATAAGCAGAGAGTCGATGGTGACCTGTGCCTCGGTGGATGACGAGTAAAATCCGGCAAGAGGTATCGAGCTGCGCAGGTCGGTGCAGCCTATGTCGTTGCACGACTCCATGATCGCCGTTGTGGAAACGACGGCGATGACAGCGATTACCGGGAGCAGCCGGAGTCTGTTGAATCCTGCAAATCTCATTTTGTGTCTTTGACAGATGATTCGGGTGTTATCTCCTCTGAGATCTCGTAGTGATTGCGACCCGGAGCGTTGCGCACGATAAGCTCACCGATAAAGCCGGTGAGAAACAGCTGTGTGCCGAGGATCATCATCACAAGTGATATGAAGAAATAGGGAGAGTCGGTGACGAGTATGTACGGACGTCCGTGCGACATGTTGTAGAGCTTGGTGGCTCCGACAACAATTACGGCGATGAAGCCGAGCATGAACATCAGTGAACCGAGAAGTCCGAAAAAGTGCATCGGTTTGATGCCGAACTTGTTGGTGAACCAGAGCGTGGCAAGGTCGAGATAGCCGTTGACAAAACGGTCGAGCCCGAACTTTGTCTTGCCGTATTTGCGGGCGCGGTGAATGACGACTTTCTCGCCGATGCGGCTGAACCCGGCATTCTTGGCAAGATAGGGGATGTAGCGGTGCATGTCGCCGTAGACCTCAATGTGCTTCACCACGTCGAGGCGGTAGGCTTTGAGGCCGCAGTTGAAGTCATGCAGATTGTGGATGCCGCTCACCTTCCTGGCTGTGGCGTTGAACAGCTTTGTAGGTATTGTCTTTGACAGCGGGTCGTAGCGCTTCTTTTTCCAGCCCGACACAAGATCATATCCCTCCTGGGTGATCATGCGGTAAAGCTCGGGTATCTCGTCGGGGCTGTCCTGCAGATCGGCGTCCATCGTTATGACCACTTTGCCGCGGGCATGGCGGAAGCCGGTGTTGAGAGCCGGCGATTTGCCGTAGTTGCGGCGGAAGCATACACCGCCGACCTCCTGATTTTCGGCGCTCAGGCGCTCGATCACGCTCCACGACTCGTCGGTGGAGCCGTCGTTTACAAAAATGATCTCATAACTGAAACCGTTTTCCTCCATGACACGGCGTATCCATGCATGGAGTTCGGGGAGCGATTCCGCCTCATTGAAGAGAGGGATCACTACAGATATGTCGGGACAATTATTGTCGGTTGTCATCGGTGAAATCAGCTGAGTGGCTAATCGGTTATTGTGGATCGCTGTTGCCTGACCGGGGTATGACGCGCCGTGCACGGGCGGCAAGCGCAGCAAGCATGCTAAGCAGCGAGCCTGAGAACACACCGAGCCATATCGACTCTATCGCTACGTCGATCGGAGAGGGAAATGTGTTCTCGTCGAGCATGGTGTGGAATATCTGCGATATCTCACGGCTCTGAGGCGTCACGGGCATGGCATCGTAGAAATCGGTCATGTGGACGACCATTTCGCGCATGAAGCCGGGATTGCCCCAGCGCATGTAGGCATACATGACGATCGCCAGAATCAGCGAGCCGCAGAAAAATGTGACGATCCCCTGCATCCACAGAGATGAAAACAGTGTCATGCCATTGTCGCGCACATAGGAGCGGCGCAGCAGGAAGAACGTCTGCAGCGGCACGCCGGCAAGCATCAATATCGGAGTGAGGTCTGCCGCAAGGGTGTAATTGAAGGACTGGCTGCCTGTAAAGAACACGATGATAAGCAGTAACCCCATGATGACACCGTCGTCGGCCCCACGGCGAAACGGACTCTTGGCTCTGATTGATTCGGTGATATCGGTCGGCATGTGAGCGGTTGTTTGGTGCAAAGTTTTGCAAAAGACAAAGATAAGCACAAAAAACGGGTTGACGATGCCTATTGCGGCCAAATATTCAATCAAAAATAAGCAGGCGACGTTAAAACACGCCGCCTGCGGTAAATCTTGATTTCAACGTCCGTTCTTCAGCGTGAAGCTGGAGTGGGCGACATGACGAAGCGGAGTTCGCCGCCCGCCACAATATCTTCGTGAGTCAGGTAGTTGCGGTCGAGAGGTTTGCCGTTCAGCGACACACTTTCCACATACTTGTTTTCATCCGAGATATTCTCGGCGATGACGGTGAAGTCGTTGCCAGAGGGTGTCGCAATGGTGATGCGCGGCATCTGGGGAGCGCCGATGATGTAGTTGCCGCTCACGGGATCGACGGGATAAAAACCCATGGCAGAGAAGATGTACCATGCCGACATCTGTCCGCAGTCATCGTTGCCGCACAGCCCTTCGGGATAGGGGTGATACTGTGTGTCGAAAATCTGTCTGATAAGCTCCTCCGTGCGGTCAGGGCGTCCGGCCATTGTGTAGAGGTAGGCCACATGATGCGAGGGCTCATTGCCGTGGGCATACTGGCCGATCAGGCCGGTGACATCGCTTGCGTCGGTTATCAGCTCGATGGTGAAGAGCGAGTCGAGCCGCTGCACAAATGTCTCGCGGTCGGGGAACATGTCCATCAGCCCGGGTATATCGTGCTGGACGTGCCATGTGTACTGCCATGCGTTGCCCTCGGTGTAATCGCCGCCGACCGATTCAGCGTGTCCGACTGCCGACGGATTGAACGGGCCTTTCCACGTCCCGTCGCTAAGACGCGGGCGCATGAATAGCGTGGTAGTGTCAAAGAGGTTCTTGTAGTAGTCGGCGCGTGCCGCAAACATCTCTGCGTCTTCGGTCTTGCCCATGCGGCGTGCCATGTCGGCAGCGGCATAGTCGTCGTAGGTGGTCTCGAGTGTCGATGAGACGCTCTCTGTATTGATCAGGTCGCTGGGGAAATAGCCGTATTTCAGGTAAATGTCCCATGGCGATTTCGGCCGGTGGGGAACGGTCTGTGTGCGGCGGACGGCGTCGTAGGCGCGCTCGGCGTCAAATCCTTTGAATCCTTTGCGGTAGGCTTCGGCTATGACCGAAACTCCGTGATTGCCGACCATGCACTCGGTGTCGCGGCCCCAGAGCGCCCATAGAGGTATGTAGCCGTGGACTTCGCTCTGCTCGATGAGCGAATTGATGAATCCGTCGACACGCTCGGGGTTGAGGATTGTGTAGAGCGGATGGGCGGCGCGGTAGGTGTCCCAAAGCGAGAATGTGGAGTAAAACTCTCCGCCTGCGGCTTCTACGACAGAGTCGGCTGCATTGCGGTAGCGTCCGTCGACATCGCTGATGCGGTTGGGCTGCACGTAGGCGTGATAGAGCGATGTGTACAGGTTCTTTTTCTGATCTTCGGTGCCTTCCATGTCTACGCGGCTGAGAAGGTCGCGCCACTCGTCGTGTGCCTCGGCGGTCACGGCGTCAAAGTCCCATCCCGGAAGCTCGGCGTCGATATTTGCCATTGCTCCGTCGGTAGAGACGGTCGAGAGAGCAACTTTCATGATCAGCTGTTCCCCCTTGTCGAGATCGAAACCGGCGACGATGCGCTGTCCGTTCTCGCCCTCGGCCATGGGCAGGTTGTCGACCGATGCTACGGGCCGGTTGAACTGCAGGGCGAACCAGTACGGCTGGTTTACCCATACACTGTTCACGACATGCCCTGTCAGGGTCGAGTCGTTGATCCACTCGGTCTGGCACTCTTTCACCTGATGGTGATATTGTTTTTCGTTCCATGTCGGGCCATGCTGCAGATCGATGAGCACGGCGGCATTGTCCGCTTTGTCGAATGTGTAGCGGTGCATGGCTACACGCGATGTGGCAGTGAGCTCGGCGCGTACTCCGGCGTCGTCGAGTGTCACGGCATAATATCCCGGAGTC
Source organism: uncultured Muribaculaceae bacterium (assembly GCA_964389525.1). Lineage (GTDB taxonomy): Bacteria > Bacteroidota > Bacteroidia > Bacteroidales > Muribaculaceae > JAFLTL01. The sequence goes on from CAYMEX010000001.1 coordinate 233,524, forward strand.
GCAGTCTCGCTTGATTTGTCAAAACTGCTGCGGTAGGCATCCCATTCGCGCAGACGCTCGCCGGTGAGCGGCATCACGAGAATATCGCCGAGGTCCATACATCCTGTGCCGCTGAGGTGAGTCTGTGTGAATCCCCATATCGTAGAGTCTCCGTTGACATATTCGGCACAGTATTGCCAGCCGACGGCACCTGTGACGGGGCTTGGCTGCACCATGCCGAACGGGCGTGTGGCACCCGGAAATGTGTGGCCGTTGTCGGCCGCTCCGATAAATGTGTTTACATAGGCGGTTGGATCTTCGACACATCGTGTCGTTTGCTGATGCGAGCATGCGCCGGCAATCGAGACTGTAAGCAGTCCGATGCCGAGTGATTGCATTAGTTTCATTTCCGTGAAAAGTGTTGCATTGCTTGAAATTGGTAACTATGTGCAAATATAGGACTTTATGCCGGATTTAGTAATGAAAAGTCATGTATGTGCCCTGAATATGGGCGCAAAAATGAGTTGAATCAATAAAAAAACGTATTTTTGTTTTTATGAAACAGGTAGACCGCACTATAGCGCCTGAGGTGACGGAGTATGGCCGTCTTGTCTTTCCGTGTCCCGGGAGCACAATTGTAGACACTCATTCCGGCGGTCGGGTGGAGGTCCTTTCGTTGGACCGTTGCCCTGAGCCGGTGTGCCGCGTTACGGTCGCATGGCCGGTAGGACTGATGGATTGCGGGAATCTGCCTGTCGCGTCGCTTGTGTCTGCCGCTTTGAGAGAAGGCACTTCGCGTCGCTCTGCATCTGAGATCTCGTCGCTTCTCGAGAGCAATGGAGCGTGGCTTGCGTCGGAGACCCTGCAGGAATATACGCTTCTGCACCTCTATGCCCTGAACCGCAGGCTGTCGCCGGTGCTCGATGTGCTCCACGACATCATATCTGATCCTGTTTTTCCGGCCGAACGCGTTGACGCTCTCAGGCAGCGTCAGGCTGATAGTGCCTTGCAGAACCGCTGCAAGGTGTCGTATATGGCAGATGTGGCGTTGCGCCCGCTTATGACCGGGAAAAAGCATTTGCGTTCAAGGATTGCTTCGCCCGAAGAGATACTTGCGGTTGATGATATGGAGCTGAAACGATACTGGCGTGACGTGTGTGCCGCTTGCGCCCCGACCGTATGGGTCGCCGGAAATGTCTCCGACGAGGTGATGCGTGGCGTTTCGTCGTTTGCCGCTTCACTGCCTGTGGCAAGGGATGCAAGGAGTGTTGTGACCGGAAAGGAGACATACATTCCTGAGCCGCGCACTGAAATCGTTACCGAAGTCAGGGATGCTAAACAGGCTGCCGTTGTGATGGGAATGCCTGTGCCGGGTGCGGCGCACGCCGATCACATGATGCTGCGCATGGCGGTGAGTGCTTTGGGTGGCTATTTCGGTAGTCGCCTGAACACCAACATAAGAGAGAACAAGGGACTGACCTACGGCATAGGCGCGAGTCTGCGCATGTCGTCGCAGGGCACATATCTGTATATTCAGGCGCAGGCCGATGAAGCGTTTGTCGGACAGGTGGTTGAGGAAACCGCCCGCGAGATGCGCGGACTATGGGAAAATCCAGTATCGGCCGACGAGCAGATAGCTATAAGACGCAACCAGCAGTCGAGACTGGCCGGTATGCTCGATTCGCCTTTTGCGACGCTCGACTACTGCCTGGCAATGCAGCAGACGGGTGTTGATACGGGCTTCTTTGACCGTTCGCAGGACGCGCTTGCATTTACAGCCGACGATATAGCCCGTGTCGCTGAAAATTATCTTAACCCCGACAACCTGTCGGTATCAATAGCCCGAAAATTATGAAAGACTCATCACACAGCGAAGAAACTCAGAAAACATACAGCCACGACGACCGCCGATGGACGGTGCTGTCAAGCAAGTATCTGTGGAAACGTCCGTGGCTGACAGTGCGTCTGGAGCATGTCAGGCTTGCCAACGGACTTGAGGCGCCTGAGTATTACATACTTGAATATCCCGATTGGGTGAATGTGATAGCCATTACCAAAGAGGGGGAGATGGTGATGATACGCCAGTATCGTCATGGCCTCGACCGCTGTGACTATGAGCTTTGTGCCGGAGTGATAGAGCAGGGTGAGGAGCCGGAGGCAGCCGCTCGCCGTGAGTTGCTCGAGGAAACGGGCTTCGGCGGAGGAGAATGGACGAAATTCGCTCAGCTTGCGCCAAATCCTTCGACTCAGACCAACTGGGTGCACTCATTTCTGGCCGTCGGTGTCGAGCGTGTCGACCGACAGCATCTCGATGGAGCGGAAGATATATCGGTTCACCTTCTCAGCCGTGAACAGGTGCTCGCGCTGCTGCGCGACGGAGAGATCATCCAGGCGCTTATGGCGGCGCCGCTTTGGAAGTATTTTGCAACATCGGGGCTGCTATGAGTCTGATCAAAGATAAAGATGACAGGGCTGTGATCGCCTCCTATGCGAGAGATCTCGCCTATGCGACAAGGATGGTGGTTCTGCCGGGCGACATAGGGCGCCTGCGGCGTCACTCCGAGGCCGCTCTGGCAGCCGGATGGATAGACCGCGACGCTCATGGCATGCACCCTGTGGTGCGCGGGCTCGACACTGCGCTGACGCTTTGCCGCAATGTCGCTCCTGACCGCAACATGGTCATTGCGACGGTTCTGAGCCGTGTAATCGGCCCGGAAGTGACTGTCGACCAGATACGCCAGGAGTGGGGCGACGATATCGCCGGACTGGTGGAAGGGCTGACGCGTGTGGCGTCGCTCTACGGCAAGGAAAACATCGTATTCACCGACAATTTCCGCAATCTGTTGCTTACGTTCGCCCGCGATCTGCGGGTGATTGTCATTATGATAGTCGACCGTCTCGCGCTGATGACGTCGATCAATCATCATCCCGATCAGGAGTTTGTGAAGGGGGTGGCGCGCGAGGCTGCGATGCTCTATGCTCCGCTCGCGCATCGTCTCGGTCTTTACGGCATAAAGTCGAAGCTCGAGGATATGGCGCTGAAATACACGCTGCGCGATACCTACACCATGATCGCCCGCAAGCTCAACGCCACCAAGGTAGCACGCGACGCATATATCGCCGATTTTATCGCTCCTGTCAAGAAACGTCTTGAACAGGAGGGACTTAAATTTGACATAAAGGGTCGCACGAAAAGTATTGCTTCCATCTACAACAAGATGAAGAAGCAGGGCACCGATCTCGACAGGATCTATGATCTTTTTGCCATACGCGTCATTATCGACACACCGCCCGAGCGAGAGAAAACCGACTGCTGGACAGCTTATTCGATTGTCACTGACATGTATCAGCCCAATCCGTCGAGGATGAAGGACTGGATAAGCGTGCCGAAGAGCAACGGATATGAGTCGCTGCACATAACGGTGATGGGACCCGGAGGCCGATGGGTCGAGGTGCAGATACGCACACGACGCATGGATCTCGTGGCCGAACGCGGTCTGGCCGCGCACTGGAAGTACAAAGGTCTCAAAGCCGAGAACAATCTCGACGCATGGATGAGTAATGTGCGTGATATACTTGAGACGGCAAAAAGTGGCGAGCACTCCGATCTGATGCGTGAGTTGCGCATGGATGTCTATGACAACGAGGTGTTTGTGTTTACTCCCAAGGGCGACCTGTACAGACTGCCGCTTGGCGCGTCGCTGCTTGATTTCGCTTTCGCCATACACTCGAGGCTCGGGTGCATATGCACCGGTGGAAAAGTCAATGGCAAAAACGAGCGTCTGGGCTACCGTCTGCGTAGCGGCGACACGGTAGAGGTGCTGACTTCTGCCCAGCAGACGCCCAAACAGGACTGGCTGTCGATTGTCGTGACATCAAAGGCACGCAACAAGATCAGGCAGACGCTCAACGAGCGTGCGGGGCGTGATGCCGAACTCGGCAAGGAACTCCTGTCGCGACGGTTTAAAAACCGTAAGATCGACGTTGAGGAGGCAGTGCTGATGAAGGTGATAAAGAAGCTCGGATTCAAGACTGTCACCGATTTCTACAGCGAGATCCAGGCCGAACGGCTCGATCCGTCGACAGTGATCGAACGTTATCTTGAACTTGCCGCTCCGCAGGAGGCTGCCGAGAAGATTTCGGCCGGGGAGTTTACGTTGCAAAGTCAGGATGCCGATTCCGACCGCGGCCAGGGCAACGACGTGCTTGTCATCGGCGACAATGTGCGCGGCATCAGCTATCGTCTCTCAAAATGCTGTAACCCGATTTATGGCGACGAGGTGTTCGGTTTTGTGGCAAGCGACGGTGCCGTGAAAATACATCGTGCCGACTGCCCGAATGCACTGCATCTGCGCCAGCGTTATCCCTATCGTGTCATAGCGGTGAAATGGTCGGGCAAACTTGGTGCACTTCTCGGTGTGTCGCTGCGCATCGTCGGCAGAGACGATATCGGCATTGTCACAAATATCACCTCGATCATCAACAAAGAGAAAAACGTGACGTTGCGGAGCATTGCCATCGACTCAAATGACGGACTGTTTCAGGGGCAGCTTACTGTGGGTGTGCCCGACAATGCGACATTGCAGTCGCTGATAAAGAAAATCAAAACTGTAAAAGGTGTAAAAGATGTTGAAAGAAGCAAATAGGATTATGATGCCCGGACTGGCCATGGGTCTGGTGCTGCTTATGTCGGCATGTGGCCAGTCGCCCGAAGAAAAAGCCGCACGCAGTCTCTACGAACAGGCCGAGGCGCACGCCAAGTCCCGCTCGTATGTCACAGCCGTGCAGCTGCTGGATTCTATCGAGCGCAACTACAAGGAGCAGGTAGATGTAAGGCGTGATGCCATGCACCTGCGCCCTGCCATTATCGAGGAAGCCACTCTTATAGAGATCTCGACCAATGATTCGTTGCAGGCCGAGATGCGCAAGGCGTATGAGGAGATACTCCCGTCGATGAAGAAGATCAGCTCGGAGGAACTTGTCGAACCGTACTGGATCGCAGCCGAGGGCAATAATTCCAATTTCCTGAATACTACCGGTGTGCAGGCCAGAGTGAGCGCCGACGGCGAGTTTTACATGATCTCTGAGGTCATAGGTGCCGGAAACCTGCATCACAGTTCCATCACGTTGAAAACCAAATCGGGAGAGTCGGTGACAAGTGGTACAGTGCCCTATGACGGTGAGCTGAATTACCGCCTGTCAGGCTCTGAGACTGTGACTTATGATGCGGCTCGCTGTGACTCGGTCGGCTTGTTTGCCGAACAGCATCCTGCCACACCGATGACCCTGATTTTCAACGGTGAGAATGGAAAGACAAAAAGCGTGAACCTCACGGCCAAGCAGGTTGACGGTATCGGTGCGGCTCACCGCATGGGCAATGCACTGACTCAGGGTCATCGTCTTGCCCTGCAGCGCAATATGCTTGAAAAGCGTCTTGCGATCGCACGTGACCAGAAGGCCCGTACATTCCGCGAATAAGTCGTGTCTGTCCGCCGTAAGATCACGGCTCTATAATTTTCAGCTTTTCAAGGGCTTTGGCAATGCCGTCGTTGTCCACTCTGTCGGTGACAATGTCGGCATTGGCTTTTACTGTGTCGTTTGCGTTGCCCATCGCCACTCCGATGGCGGCCCGACGCAGCATGGGTATGTCGTTGCCTCCGTCTCCAAATGCCACAGTGTCGGCCCGGTCAATGCCAAAGTGCCGGGCCATTGTGTCTATGCCGAATGCCTTGTTGGCGCCTTTAGCGGTAATGTCGGCGAAGGTAGGGAACCATCGGTTGAACTCAAGTACTGGAAAACGTTGTATCAGTTCCGGCTCCTCTTTTTCTGAGAAGAAAACCGTCATCTGATATATGTCGTGTGCAAGCATCGACTTGAAATCGGTCTCGGGGATAGGGGAGAGGCCGAAGTACTCCTGAAAACCGGTGTGAAAAGCCCGGTCGGCATTGGCGACTCTCATGCCGTCGAGTGTGACGAACAGGCATGTATAGCGGCGTGCCGTGCATATCTCGATCAGCTCCTTGACAGAGCTGTCGGGCATCTTGGTAAGGCTTATGAATTTGCCGTCGGCAAGGCATATCGCTCCATTGAGTGTGACATATCCGTCAATCATGCTGTCGGGGAGTCCGGGCAGCTGCACGATTGTGTGCGAGCGGCCGGTAGCGATGAAAATTCTGTTACCGGCTTTTTTCGCTTTCCCGAGAGCTGTGATTGTCGACTGCGGCACACGGTGTGTTGCTGTGTCGATAAGTGTGCCGTCGATGTCAAAAAACAGTGCTTTCATATTGAGTTGAGGTCTTATGATAAAGTTGCAGCGGCCGGGTGTATTGATGCCCGGCCGCTGACTATGACGAATAGATATGTTTCGGATGTATTCAATCAGTTGCCGAGTGCCTGATTGATATCGTCGACAATATCATCCATATCTTCAAGACCGACAGATATGCGTATTGTAGTGTCTTTTACATCCATGGAGCGGCGTTTTTCAGGCTCAAACGGGCCGAAGATCGTGCTCCAGGGGTGTATGGCAAGTGTCTTGTTGTCGAATAGGTTGGTAGCGCGCTTCACTACCTGAAGCCGGTTAAGGAACTCGTAGCAGGCCTGCTCCGACGACAGCTCGATCGTCATCATCGCGCCTCCTGTCGGGCCGAACTGGCGTGCAGCGATCTCGTGGTAGGGATGCTCGGGAAGTCCGATGTAGTTGACTGCGACAATACCTTTCAGCCCTTTGAGACGCTGGGCGAGTTCGAGTGCGTTGGCACTCTGCAGGCGGTAGCGTGCGTCGAGATTCTCAAGTCCGAGAGTCTGCATGTAGGCGGTATGCGGGTTCATGTAGGCTCCGAGGTTCATCAGGGTGTCGAAGCGCATGCGCTGACGGAATCCCTCAATTGTGCCGTAGTCGATGATCAGGCCGCCGATAGAGGTCGCACCTCCCGAGATGTATTTCGTGCTGGAGATGATCTCTATATCGACGCCGATTTTTTTTGCCTCAAACTCGGTGAACGGTATCGCCGTGGTGTCGGCCACGACAGCGGTTCCGCGTGCGTGAGCAATGGCAGCGATTGCGGGCAGGTCGGCTACTTCGAGCTGAGGGTTTGTGACGATCTCAAGGAAAACACACGATGTGTTGTCGTCGATCGCCGCTTCCACAGCTTTCAGGTCGGTAAGGTCGATGCACCTCGCCTCGATGCCGAAACGCCGGAGCGTATTGGTGATGAAGGCGAAAGTGTTGCCGAAGAGGTGACGCGAAGTGACGATGTTCTGTCCGGCCGAGGTGAGTGTGATGAGTGCGTTGGATATTGCTGCCATGCCGGAGTTGACGGCAACGACATCCAGTGCGCCGGTGAGAGCCTTGATGCGGTCCTCGAAATGTATGACAGTAGGGTTTGTCACACGGGAGTAGTCGGGATCATCGCTGCGTCCGCAGAACGAGTCCGACATTTTGTCGGTGTCGGGAAACTCATAGGCGCAGGTGTGATACACCGGCATGGCAATTGCCCCATAAGCGTCGTCGCGACGGAAACCGGTGTGGATGGCCTTGGTCTGTTTTTTCATTTGGTTATTTTGTTTTTGCGCGCATCGTGTCCCAGATGAGGTAGACGATGAGCAGACAGTATATGACAATGCCGAGCGACTGGAGTGTGGTGTCGTTCATGCCGTTGCTGTACTCGAAACCGAAGAATCGGGTGAGAGCGGCGAATACGCCGAACAGTGCGCCACCGGCGATAAGTCCTGATGAAATGAGTGTGCCGCGGTCGCGACGTGCGTCGTTGACGTTCTTGTCTTTGGAGCGTGTCGAAACAAACCATGCGATGGCTCCGCCGACGAGAAGCGGTGTATTGAGCGAGAGGGGGATGAACATGCCGAGGCAGAATGCAAGTGCCGGTACGCCGAGCCAGTTGAGCAGCAGCGCGAGCACGATGCCGGTCATGTAAAGGATCCAGGGTGTGTCACCGCCCATCATAAGCGGCTCGATGACTTTTGCCATGGCGTTGGCCTGTGGAGCTACAAGCGCGTTGGGGCCTGAGAAGCCGTACACCTCGTTGAGCACCAGTATCACGCCTCCGACGGTAGCGGCAGAGACGAGCGTGCCGAGAAATTTCCAGCTCTCCTGCTTGCGCGGTGTGGATCCGAGCCAGTAGCCGATCTTCAGGTCTGTCACAAATCCTCCTGCCATTGAGAGTGCCGTGCAAACGACGCCGCCTATGACCATTGAGGCCACGATGCCTGTTGTGCCGTTAAGACCTATCATAACGAAGATCGCCGAGGCTATGATCAGGGTCATCAGTGTCATGCCTGAAACCGGATTTGTGCCCACGATGGCGATGGCGTTGGCTGCGACTGTTGTGAAGAGGAATGCGATAACCGTCACGACGAGCCATGCGACAGCTGCCTGCCAGAAGGTGGAGATAACACCGGCCCAGAAAAAGACGAATACTGCGATCAGAGCTATGCCGAGGCAGAAGGTGATTGTCTTCATCGACAGATCGGTCTGCCAGCGCACAGTCTTCTGACCATTTGCACCGGCTCCTCCCTTGAACTCACGTCCGGCGAGGCCGACAGCCTGACGGATTATCGGCCACGACTTGATTATGCCGATCACACCGGCCATTGCGATGCCTCCGATGCCTATCATGCGGGCATAGTTGGAGAAGATGTCCTGCGAGTCCATCGCGGCGATCTCGGCTGAGCCGTAAGTGCCCATGAGCGGAATAATCACCCACCACACGAAGAATGAGCCTGCGCAGATGATGAATGAGTAGCGAAGTCCGATGATGTAGCCGAGTCCGAGCAGCGCGGCACCGGTATTGACCGAAAGCACAAGGCGTGTTTTCTCTGCGATGGCCTCGCCCCACGATGTGAGCTGTGTGTTGAGCGTGCCGGCCCAGAATCCGAATGTCTCGACCACGTAGTCATAGATACCTCCGATGAGCGATGCGATGACGAGTGTCTTGGCCTGTGAGCCGTCGGAAGCATTCTGTCCGCTTGCCAGCACCTGTGTCGTGGCTGTAGCCTCAGGGAAGGGGTATTTGCCGTGCATGTCCTTCACGAAATATTTGCGGAAGGGTATGAAGAACAGAATGCCGAGAATGCCTCCGAGAAGCGACGCAAGGAATATCTGGAAGAAGTTTACCGTGATGTCGGGGTATTTTGCCTGCAGGATGTAGAGCGCGGGGAGTGTGAAGATGGCACCTGCGACGATCACGCCCGAGCATGCGCCGATCGACTGTATGATCACATTCTGTCCGAGAGGATTCTTGATTTTGAGTGCGCCGCTCACGCCGACCGCGATAATGGCGATTGGGATGGCTGCCTCAAAAACCTGACCTACTCTAAGTCCGAGATATGCGGCTGCGGCACTGAAGATCACTGCCAGAAGTAGGCCGAGGGTGACGGAGTAGGCTGTAACTTCGCGATACTGTCGTGCCGGGTGCATGAGAGGACGGTAGCTCTCGTCGGCAGCAAGTTCGCGGAACGCGTTTTCAGGAAGCTCCGCCGGATCGGCTTCGCTTAGGATTTCGCCTGACATGGCATCGGGAGTCTTCAGCTCATCGATACCGGCGGGGTCTTGTTGGTTTTTGTGCATGGGGGAAACTGATGAATGTGATATTGCTTAAAGATAATAAAAAAAATTCTACAGATGCAATCCGCGGAGAAAGTCGGCTGCGGCCATTGCCCGTTTGCCTTCGGGCTTAAGCTGCAGGATCTCGACAGCTGTCTGTCCGGCGCATCCGACGATAAGACGCCCGTGATCGACGATCACCTGTCCCGCATCGAGCGATGTATTGCTGTCGGGCGCGACTTTAAGAACTTTCATCTCGGTCGCTCCTGTCTGTCCAGGGAGTGTGAGCCGCGTCCATGCCGCCGGATACGGGGCGAGTCCGCGTACATGGTTATGGATCTCATCGGCAGAGCGGTTCCAGTCGATCTCGCATGTCTCTCTGAAGATCTTTGGAGCGGGCGTGGGCTCCTCGCCAGCAGTGAGCAGCTCGTCCTGGCTGATGGTGCGCAATGTACCGTCAACGATGCTCTGGAGTGTCGCAAGAGTGAGGTCGGCGCCAAGAAGCATGAGACGGTCGTGTACTGATCCGGCATCTTCGTCGGGCGCGATTTCGATGCTTTGCTGGGCTATGATGTCGCCTGTGTCGATCTCGTGCTTGAGGAAGAATGTCGTCACGCCTGTTTTTGTGTCGCCATTCATCACCGCATGGTTTATCGGGGCAGCTCCGCGATAACGTGGCAGCAGCGAGGCATGCAGATTGAATGTGCCGAGTTCAGGCATGCGCCATACAACTTCGGGAAGCATTCTGAATGCAATGACTACAAACAAGTTGGCGTTTAGCGACCTCAACTCGTCGACAAACGCCTGATCTTTCAGCCTGACGGGCTGCAGCACTTTTATGTCGTGAGCGACAGCCCATTGCTTTACGGGCGACTGCAACAGCTTGTGTCCGCGTCCGGCCGGCTTATCGGGCATCGTGACTACAGCGGCAATGTCGTATCCGGCCGAGTGAATGCGGTCAAGGCTCTCGACTGCAAATTCAGGTGTTCCGAGAAAAACTATGCGAAGGTCTTTTTTATCCATAGGCGGCAGGGGTTATTTCAGCTTGAAGTCAACGAGTATGGGCAGGTGATCGGACGGGAAGTGAAAGCGCGTCTTCTCATCGAATTTCGGCTCGATCGTGTAACGGTCGTTGACTACGTAGGCGTTGACAATGGAGTTATACAATGGTTCGGTGCAATAGACAAAATCGATGCGCGATTTGCCGGCGGTTGTGGTGAGGAACTGTCCGGGATAACGCTTGCCGATAATGTCGATATACGGGGTGTTGCGGAGTATGTAGTCCTGAGTCATCAGGCGCGTGTCGTTGTCGGGGTATTTGTAGTACCAGTTGTCGAGCGGAGTGCGTGAGTTGAAGTCGCCCATCATCATCCAGTACTGCTTGTCGGCCTGTGGCTCGCGCAGGATCGTGTGGTTGCAGATGTATTCCATCTCCATGCGGCGGTATTTGTCGCCCTCGTTATTGGCTTTGCTCGCTTCGCGGTCTTCGGCGCGGTAGGCATAGGCCTGTGGCCATGTGTGGAGTGTGACGATGTTGATGCGCTTTCCGTCGGCTTCGATATAGGCATGGCATGCTCCGTGTGTCACAACGCTGTCGGGCTCCTCGCCTATAATGTCGAGGATCTTTCCGATGGGATATTTTGAGGTTATGACCTGCGGGTAATTGTCGCGGTGGCCGCTTTTGGTCCAGTATCGGTGGCCGTAGCGTGCGGCGACTTCACCCCAGTTGTCGGTGAGATAGCGCTTGCTTTCGTCGCATGCTTCCGAGGTGCCGTCCTTGTAGATCGTCTGGGCTTCGCACCATACACACACGTCGGGATCATAGCTCTTTACCCACTCGACGAAATTGTCGTAGCTGTTCGGCTGATCGGCCCACATGCCGTTCTGGATATTCCAGTACAGGAGACGCAGGGTGTCGCCTTCGTTTTTCTCGGCAGCATTAACAGCGACAGATGCCGTTAATGCCATGATTGCGGCCGTGATAAGGTAGCCGGCTGATCTGAAAAGGTTTACTGACATGGTTTATATAGATTTTTTGATGTGAATGATCGTCAGTCCGTCGCGAAGCGGCAAGATCAGTTTCTCCACGCGGTTGTCGGCGGCAACCATATCGTTGAACCTTGCGATGGCCGATGCCTGCCGGTTGTGTCGTGACTCTCCGAAATCTTTTTTGTCGCCGAGCACTTTCCCGTCCCACAAAGTGTTGTCGGCAAGTATCCATCCTCCGGGATTCATCAGCGGCAGCAACATCTCGTAGTATTCCGGGTAGAGCCTTTTGTCGGCGTCAATAAACGCCATGTCGAACTTGCCTTCGAGTTGTGCGAGCCGCGGGACGATCTCCATTGCGTCGGCGATGTGGAGACGTATGCGCCCGGCATATGGGGCGCCGTCGAGATGCCGTTCAAGAAATGGCTGCAACTCGTCGAAGATCTCGACAGTATCGAGTGTGCCTCCTTCGGGTAGCCCTTCGGCGATACACAGAGCGGAGTATCCGGCAAACGTCCCCAGCTCAAGCGCTCTTTTTGGAGAGATCATGCCGGTCAGCATCTTCAGCAGCCGTCCTTGCAGATGCCCGGAAAGCATGCGCGGATACAGCAGCTCAAGGCTGGCGTCGCGGTAAAGGCATCGGAGGTGCTCAGGCTCGGGGTCGGTATGTGACAGCAGATATTCTTCGAGTTCCATTGCTCAGAGTATTGGGGCGAGAAGTCGCACGACCGACTGTATTGCGCGGTTGATCAACGGGCGCCGGCGCCATTCGGACGCGACAACTCTTGTGGCTGAAAGGCATGCGTCGCGGAACTCCTCGGTGATGCGTGCGTTGAAATCCTGTGAGTACACGAGTACGTTGGCCTCGAAGTTGTGCTCGAAACTTCTGAAATCGAAGTTTGTGGATCCAACCGACACCATGTCGTAGTCGATGATCAGTGCTTTGGAGTGCATCATGCCTCCCTCGTAGAGATAGACCTTCATTCCGGCGGTGAGGCACTGCGAGATATAGCTGAATGATGCGTGGCGCATCACGGCCGAATCTGGGTTGCGGGGGATGAGTATGCGTACATCGACCCGTGCGAGCGCTGCGGTCTGCATGGCACGCAGCAGCGCATCGTCGGGTAGAAAGTACGGGGTCATAATGTAGACACGCCGGCGCGCGTTGGCGATGGCGCGCTGAAACACCATCGATATGTTTGGCCATTTGCCTGTCGGGCCTGACGTGACCAGCTGTATGCCCATAGGTTTCTCGGGAAGCGGTATGTCCTGCGGAATGTCGTCTTTGACGAGAGGCTGCCCCATGAACGTCCAGTCGACGGCAAAGCAGTATTGCAACGCGCGGACAGCGGGGCCCTGTATGCGCACGTGCAGATCGCGCCAGGTAGGCGAGAGATAGCGGTCGGCGATGTTCATACCGCCGATGTAGGCACTCCGGCCGTCGATGATCGCGATCTTGCGGTGATTGCGCCAGTTGATGCGTGTGGCAAAGAGCGGAAACACCACTTTGAAGAACGGATGCACGTCGACACCGGCTTCACGCAGCTCGCGCCAGAATTTTCGTCCGGCCGAGAAGCTGCCTACGTGGTCGTAGATGACTCTGACCTTGACACCGCGCCGGGCTGCAGCGATGAGCGATCTCTTGAGTCTTTGCCCCACCGTGTCGTCCTCGATAATGTAATACTCGATGTTTACGTAGTCGGTGGCGTTGTCGATATCGCTGATCAGTGCGTCCATCTTCTCGGCGGCATGTGTGAAGACTGTCGCCGAGTTGCCTTCGTGATAGACAGCTCCGGCGAGTGAGTGGGTCAGTTTGACAAGCTGCACTGATTGCGGCAGCAGTTTCAGCCGGCGGAAGTCGGTGTGTTTGCGCGACGTCTCAGTGCGCCGCAGCTTGCGCTGGTTGCGCCTTGAAATGAGACGCTTGCGCTGGATATTGCGTCCGAAAAAGATGTAGAGAACCAGCCCCACGACAGGCATGACAAGCAACACCGTCATCCATGCCAGAGATTTTACCGGGCTTCGGTTTTCCGACAGTATGACGATGATGACAGTCAGTATCGACAATGCGTAGACTGTCATCAGGGTGTAGTAGAGCCATGGTGAGTGCAGGAACTCCTGGAAGATCATGCTTCAGCTTCTTTGTTTAACAGTATCTGTGTGAGACGGCGCACCCCTTCCGACGCTCCGGCGCGTATGACATGTACCCACTCCGGCACGGGTGCCGGGTTGGGGTCGATGTAGTAGACCTCGGTTCCCGGACGCACGTAAGACAGCAGGCCGGCTGCGGGATAGACGCTCATGGAGGTGCCTATGACAACGAAAATGTCGGCGATCTCGACGAGCCGGCAGGCGTATTCGATGTTGGGTACAGGTTCCTGAAAGAACACTATGTGGGGACGCACATGGTGACCGTCGATCACAGTGTCGGGGGTCGTGTCGAGGTTGCCGGGCTTGAGTGTGAACAGTATGTTCTCGTTGTCGGTAGCACGCACCTTCATCAGCTCGCCATGCAAGTGAAGCACATACTCGGATCCTGCTCGCTCGTGCAGGTCGTCGACATTCTGAGTGATGATGCGAACGTAGAAATGCTTTTCAAGCTCCACGAGTCCGAGGTGGCCGGCGTTTGGCTCAGCTTTGAGGAGCTGGTGACGGCGCTCGTTGTAAAATTGATGCACAAGTGCAGGGTTGGCGCGGAAGCCGTCGGCGCTTGCGACCTGCATCACAGGATATTTTTCCCAAAGGCCGCCTGCGTCGCGAAATGTGGATATGCCGCTTTCGGCACTCATGCCGGCCCCGGTGGAAATGACGAGTTTTTTCATAGAGGAGAGTTATTTACGGTTGATGTGAAGTGTCATGTCGCAGTCGGCGGCGAGCTGGTCTCTGAGTGCCTGTGGCGAGTCGAATTTCCGCTCTTCGCGCAACCGTTGCAGAAAACGCAGTGTGACAGTCGTGCCGTAGATGTCGCGGTCGAGACCGATGATGTGCGCCTCGATCGAGCGTCCGCGGCTGTCGTTGAAAGTAGGCCGGTCGCCGATGTTGACCATAGCCGGGAGTACCAGCCCCTCATTGCCCGGCAAAATTGCCTGACAGGCATACACGCCGTTGAGCGGAATCAGGCATCGGTCGTCTACCGGCTGCAGATTGGCGGTAGGGTATCCGATCGTGCGTCCGATGGCGTTGCCGTGGATGACGGTTCCGGTGAGGGAGAAGGGACGGCCGAGCATCGCGGCTGCGCCGGCGACGTCGCCATGCGTGCCGATCATAGTCCGTATTGCGGAAGAACTTATCAGGGTGTCGCTGACGCCGTCGGTGAACCGTGTGGCACATAGCAGCTCGATGTTTTCCTCACTGGCAATGCGTGTGTAGTCGTCAAATGTGAGTGACGTGTCGCAGCCGAAGCGGTTGTTGAAGCCGGTGAGAAACGCCCGGACGCCGAACTCGTCGCGCAGCATGCGCAGAAAACCGCGTGCCGACATGTGCATGAGTCGGGTGTCGAAGTCGAGCAGCAGACACTCGCTGATGCCTGTGCTCTCAAGCTGCAGCAGGCGCTCGGGGAGTGTGGAGACCGACAATGGCTGCGGCTGATGCGGAGCGATCACGTGCAGCGGGTGGCGCGTGAATGTGATCGCCATAGGGGTGAGGCCGAGTCTGTCGCCCGCGTCGATGAGCGAATGCAGCAGGTGGCGGTGTCCGAGGTGGACTCCGTCGAACATGCCAACGGTGGCTATGCGCCCCCGGGATGCCGGATCGGGTGTGTGGCCGGATAGTATCTGCATCAGGGCACCAGGTCTATGATGTTTTTGTCGGGTGAGACGTGCACGGTGTTGAAGCCGAGTTTTGCAGCGGCCTCGGTGTTGTTGGTCGAGTCGTCGAAGAAGACCGACTCGGCGGGGTCTATACCGAAGTGATCGATGGCGTAGCGGAATATCTGCGGGTCGGGTTTGACGCATCCGGCTTTGAATGAGGCGACTTCGCCGTCGAAGTAAAACTCGCGGTTGTGCCCGTCCTGCTCAAAGAATTGTTTTATACCCTGATCCCACATTATGGGGTTGGTGTTGGAGAGGATGTAGAGATTGAAACGCTTGTGCAGTTCCTCGAGCATGCGCAGACGCTCTACGGGTATGCCGATGAGAAATTTTCCGAGCGCTTCGTCGATCTGGCTGTCGGTGACAGGGTGAGAGATGTGTCTGCGTATTTCGTCGCGGAACTGACCGGCTGTAATGCTGCCGTCTTCAAGCTGAAGGAACGGTCCTTTCTGGATGTAGTCGCCAAGAAACTCGTCGGCGTCGGCCATGCCAAGTTCAATCAGGGCTTTCACGCAGTTGGCGCGCCTGATGTCGATGATGACGCCTCCGAGATCAAAAATCAGGTTTTTGATGTTCTTTTCCATACTTCATTGTGAGTTACACAAATTTATGAAAAGTCGAAATAATAAGGAAATCCCCTGCAAACTATTTGAAGCCGCAGGGGAGTGATTTTGTCAGAACTTTGTCAGAACAGATCTGCTATGGCGTGATCATGCCTACGGCGCGGACAACGGTCACGGGGTTCATGGGGTCGTTGGCTATGACGTTGATGCGTGCGTTGAGTATGTCGGACTGTATCTGCGACGGGTCTGCGGTCACGGTCACTGTCGCCGACTTGCCTTTCTTGATTTTCTCAGAGGAGGTCTTGATCTGTATGCCGGGGTCGGCTGAATATACCCTGCGCAGTATGAGCTGGTCTTTGCCCCGGTTGGTTATAGTGAATGTAGCGGTAGCTTTGCCGGCAGCACGCGAGATCCTGTCGAAATCGAGTGTGGGATCGGATATGGCGATCTCGGGCGCGTTGAGCCGCTGTCCGCCTGTGAGTTTCGAGAAATCTTCCTTTACCATGACCATAACCGGCACCGGGATGCGCTCATGGCCGTTGCCGGGAGCGAGCATGATGCTGTCGGTGAGGAGTCCGAGCATGGGTGCCTTGTCGGCAGTCATGGTGAATGTGAATGCGAGGTTCTCGCCGGGGTAAACGGTGTCGCGGGCGGCGGTGAGTGTCATGTAGGGGGGCAGCTCCTCCCACCGCGGTACGAGCGGATCGGGTGAAGTGTTGTAAATGTCGAGGAAGAATGTCTTTCCGTGGCCGGTATAGACTTCACCGAAGGCTATTGCCGAGTTGCGCATGCGGAATGGCCCTGCCTCGGCGGGGAAACGCTGTCCGATAGTGGCGGGTGTGCCGATGACGCTTCCGATGACCGACAGCGTGAATCGTGACGGCTCGGTGCTGAGGTCGACGTAGATCTTTTTGTCGAATCGGCCGGGGCGCCCTGTAGGATTGTAGCTTACCTGCACGATGCCTGTGTCGCCCGGGGCAATCGGCGCCTTGCTGTAGTCGGGGGTCGTGCATCCGCATGTGGCTCGTGCCGACTGTATGATCACGGGGGCGTCGCCGTCGTTGACAAAACGGAATGTGCAGGATACTTTTCCGTCGTTCTCGGAAAATGCTCCGAAGTTGTGTGTGGTCTCAAGCCATCGGGCCGAAGACTTTGAGAATGTCGCTAATGGCAGCAGGAGCGTGACGATAGTTGCAATGAGTTTCATGTCGCATTAACGTGGAATGACGACTCCCGATATTTTCAGACGTGCTTTCGCTCCTTTCGCGGAGTTGGATTTGACGGTGATGTTCTTGTCGAACTCGCCCGGACGTCCGGCTGGATTGTAGGTGATCCTGACGACGGCTGTGTCGCCGGGTTCTACCGGCTCTTTGGGGAATGTGGGCTTGGTGCATCCGCAGGATGTGGTTGCGGACAATATCACTAACGGGGCGTCGCCGGTGTTGGTGAAGCGGAACTCGTGTGAGACGGCTCCGGCGGCCTCCTTGATGTTGCCGAAGTCGTGTGAGGTCTCTATGAACCGAAGGATCGGGCCGGCGCAGAATGCGGCCGGTGCGGTGAGCAGCAACGCTATAGCGAATGATGCGATGTGTTTCATTGTTTCAAGTCTCAGATATTGGCTTTGTCTTGCTGCCGGCCGGCGAGCATGCCGCATGCCGCCATGATGTCTTCGCCACGTGAAGCGCGTATCGTGGCTGTTATGCCGAGCCGGTTGAGATGGTCGCGGAATGCCTCCATGGTTGCCTGTGAGCATGGCGACAGATCGCAGTCGGGTATGGCGTGGAAGCGTATCAGGTTTACACGCACGCCTTCTACCGGCTTGAATATGCGGGCGAGGGCCGAGGCGTAGCGTATGGTGTCGTTTACCCCGCGCCACATGATGTATTCGACCGAGAGCCGTCGCTGATGCGTGAAGTCGTATCCTCTAAGAAATCTTATTACATCGAGCAGGGGATATGCCTTTTCTACGGGCATTATCGTAAGTCGCTCAGAGCTGTAGGGGTTGTGGACCGATATGGCGATGTGCACGCCGGTCTCGTCGAGCAACCGCCGTAGTCCGTCGAGTTTGCCTATTGAGGATACGGTGATGCGTTTAGGGCTCCATGCAAATCCCCATGGAGCGGTGAGTATCTCTATTGCTTTAAGAACCTCGCCGATGTTGTCCATCGGTTCGCCCATGCCCATGAAGACGATGTTTGTGAGGTCGGCGGACTCTTCGATCGAAAGAATCTGATTTATGATGGCCGCAGCGGTGAGGTTGCCGTGAAATCCCTGTCGCCCTGTCATGCAGAACTTGCAGTTCATGCGGCATCCGGCCTGAGAGGAGACACACAGCGTGGCCCGCTCGCGGTCGGGTATCATCACGGCTTCGATAGCCCGTCCTCCTGTGCCGTTGAACAGGTACTTGCATGTGCCGTCGGATGATACAAGCCTCGAGATCGGGGCTTCGCGTCCGACGATGTATTTTTCGCTCAGCCGCTTTCGCGCATCTTTGCTGAGATTGGTCATCGAGTCGATGTCGGTGACCTGTTTTTTGTAGAGCCAGTCGGCTATCTGTGTGGCTGCGAAGCGCGGCATCCCCTCAGATGCGACAAGCTCGCGCAGCATATCGAGAGTCATGCCGAGCAGCGGTCGCGGCTGCCCGGCTGATGACGTAGTATTGGTCGGTTGTATGACTTCTGATGTCACTTGTCTGATGTTTTCTTCTCGAGCTGTCGCTCGGCAGCCTCCAGCGCGAGGTCGTATGCTTCCTCGAAAGTGTCGGCTGTTTTTGTTGTGACGGTCTCGCCGCGGTGAGGTATTGTAATCTTCACAACAGCCTCTTTGTTCATGGCGGTTGACGCTTTCACGAGTGTGAGGTTAACGTCGAAGAATGAGATTGACGGATAGCGTCGAACGAGTCGATCAGCTTTTTTCTGAACAAATGCCGACAGCTTCTCAGAGATGTCGAAATGAATGGCGTTGATCCTTACTTCCATAGTCGGTGGATTTTAAAGTGTGTCGTAAGATAATAAAAAGAGTCGGATCAAGCACAATTAATGTGCCGAAAAATTATCGTTTTTTTTATCGTCGGTCTCTTTTGCGGCTCTCGGATGGGCTTTACGGTAGGATTCACGCAGCTCCCGAAAAGAAGTGTGCGTGTAGATCTGCGTGGTTGCCAGTGACGTATGTCCGAGTAGCTTCTGCACGGCCGTTAGGTCGGCTCCGTTGTCGACCATGTGTGTGGCGAACGTATGCCGCAGCACGTGGGGGCTCTTTTTTGAAGAGCTGACTCCTGCCGCCTCCATTGCCGAGTGAACCACGCGGTACACGATGTTGCGTGAAAGCGGGTTGCCGTCGGGGCGCAGCAGCAGACAGCCGCTGCCTGATGAGGCTATCGCTTTCCTTAGCTGGCGATAATTCTCAATCTGCTCTTTTAAGGATTCTCCGAATGGGATTATCCTTTCTTTATTACGTTTTCCGAGGACCTTTAGTTCACCCTTGGCAGTGTCGGTGGCCGCGTCGGTGAGTCCGACGAGCTCTGAGACACGCATGCCGGTCTGATAAAGCAAGGTGATAATGAGCCTGTCGCGTTCGGCGATGAAGCCAGAACTGTCGCTGTCGTCTGATGATATGCTGTCGGTAAGCCCGTTTATCTCGCTTTGCCGGATAAACGCCGGCAGCGGTTTGTCGAGCTTTGCCAGCTGTAGCTCGGCGGCAGGATTGGCTTTTGCGTTGTGTCTGCGTGCCAGATATCTGTAGAAACTTCTGAGTGCCTGGCTTTTCAGACGTAGTGTGCGTGGCGACGCTCCATTCGCGGCCAAAGACGAGATCCACAGTCGGAGGTCGGAAACGGTTATGTCGGTTGGGTCGAAGTTGTCGATATCTCCGCCTGAAGTGAATTGCGCCCAGTCTTTAACGGCCTTCTCATAACACAAAACGGTGGAAGCTGAAAGATTCAGTTCACACCGTATGTAGGTCAAATAAGCGTCGATGATCATCGTAAGCGCTTTGTGATATGTGTTGGGAGGCGCTATGTCCTGAGTGATTCGCGCGCTCCGTCAAGAAGGAGGCGTAATTACTCCTCTACGCAGCGGAGCTTCTGCACGTAGACAGCCTTCATCATCTTCTTACGGTTGGTGACGGAGGGCTTCTGGAATGCCTGACGGCTGCGGAGTTCCTTCACAATGCCTGTTTTTTCAAACTTACGCTTGAACTTTTTGAGGGCTCTTTCGATGTTCTCGCCTTCTTTAACTTGAACGATAATCATTACTACGGGTAAGGTATTTTATGAATTTTTTAATTGTTATGCAATGTTGTGGAGAGCCTGTGCTCACCATGCTGATTTTGCGCTGCAAAATTAATTATAGTTTTTTATTGAGCAAAAAAATCTTAGCGGAATAATTGAAAAAAAAAGAAGAAAAAGTTGAGAGTTGAGAAAAATGTGTTATCTTTGCGGTCGAAAAGAGAGGCCCGGATGGCGGAATCGGTAGACGCGTTGGTCTCAAACACCAATGGGGTAAACTCCCGTGCCGGTTCGAGACCGGCTCCGGGTACCAACTTGTTGAAGGATCTCTTTTCATCGCAAGGAAAAAATACTGCTTCAAGAGAAGCCAGAAACAGAGGTTTGTGGATGGTGTCAGGAAGCAGAATATGTCGGCGGGGTGTAGCACAGTTGGCAGCGCGCCACGTTCGGGACGTGGAGGTCGGAAGTTCGAGTCTTCTCACCCCGACATAGAGAATCAAACAGGACGGAAGCCCGAAGAGAAGAAAATTCCCTTCGGGCTTTTGTTTGAAATAAGTGTTGCAGCGTAAGAAATGAGCTTTGCATCGTAATAAATCTCAAAAACATAAGTCAATATGAAATCTCTCTTTGTGTCGGCAGTTTGTGTGATGGCGATGGCCTCATGCGCGACGGGGAACAGCCGAGAGCCGCAGGCAGCAGCCGATGTCGACAGCGCCCAGATCGTGATAGACAATATAATGAACCGCAGATCGGTGCGGGCGTATGAAGACCGGGCCGTGGAGCGTGAGAAGCTGGAACAGGTGGCTTTGTGCGGCATCAACGCTCCGAGCGCCCTCAACAAACAGCCCTGGGCACTGCGCATAGTCGACGACAAGGAGTTTATCGACGGGGTGACTAAGGTTTTTGCCGAGGTGAATCCGAAGATGGCCGGGGAGCCGGGGTTTAAAAACGCGTTCCGCAACGCGCCCGCGTTTATCGCTGTGCTCAGCCCGGCGGACGGAAGCGGCTCATATGACTGCGGACTGCTGACGGAAAACATGCTTCTGTCGGCTCGTGCGCTCGGCCTCGGCACATGTGTGCTTGGAAGTACGGCACGCTTTCTGAGTACGGAGCCCAGCGTGCGCCAGTATCTTGACAGGCTCGACATACCGGAAGGCTATCAGCTTCAGGTGGTTGTGGCCATTGGTTATCCTGATGAGTCACCTACCGCCAAGCCGCGCAACAGTGAAGTGACACGTTTTGTAGACTGATGGCCAATTTCGCAGATTCTCTGAGATAAATTTGCTAAATTTGCAGCCAATTAATTAAACCAAAATAAAGAATGAAAGCATTTGTATTTCCCGGTCAGGGTGCCCAGTTTGTAGGCATGGGCAAGGATTTATATGACAATAACGAGGAAGCCCGTGCCATGTTTGAGAAGGCAAACGAGATTCTCGGATTCCGCATCACGGATCTCATGTTTGCCGGTACGGACGAGGATCTCCGTCAGACTAAGGTGACTCAGCCGGCTATCTTCCTTCACTCGGTGATACTTGCCAAGTCGCTCGGCGACGAGTTCAAGCCCGATATGGCTGCCGGTCACTCGCTCGGAGAGTTCTCGGCTCTTGTAGCTGCCGGAGCAATGGCATTTGAGGATGGTCTGCGTCTTGTAGCCGCCCGCGCTATGGCGATGCAGAAAGCGTGTGAGCAGAATCCCTCGACAATGGCTGCTGTACTTGCCCTTCCCGATGAGAAAGTTGAGGAAATCTGCGCAGAAATCCCCGGAGTTGTCGTATGTGCAAACTACAATTGCCCGGGTCAGATTGTTATAAGTGGAGAGGTGCCCGCAATCGATGCCGCTTGTGAGAAACTTCTTGCTGCAGGTGCAAAACGTGCTCTGAAACTCAAGGTTGGCGGCGGTTTCCACTCGCCTTGCATGGAGCCCGCCCGCGCCGAGCTCGCAGAGGCTATCGCCGCAACAGAGATCAAGTCACCGATCTGCCCTGTATATCAGAATGTAGACGCTCAGCCTCATACTGATCCTGCCGAAATCAAGGCTAACCTGATCTCGCAGCTTACGGCTCCCGTGCGTTGGACTCAGTCGGTGAAGAACATGATTGCCGACGGCGCTACGGAGTTTGTAGAACTCGGTCCGGGCAAGGTGCTTCAGGGGCTTGTATCGAAGATCGACCGCTCGGTCGCAGTTTCGGGACAACAGTGATCCGGGTATCACGGGCATCGTGAAAAAATGATGCTCCATCCCGGATGAAAAACACGCTTAAAACAGATGATAAAAAAGTTCTTTACAAGTCATATGAGTCTGCCGGCAATGATGATGGTCATTGCCAGCGGACTTTTTTCGGTTTCCTGCGAAAAGGAAAAAATCGATACGCCTCCTGTCGTTTCTGAGCGTGCGGTTGTCGTGTATATGGTCGCTTCAAACTCGCTCGGTTCATATGATTTCGACATCAAGGACATGAAGGAGATGCTTGCAGCGGCAAAGGCCGGCGATCTGAGAAGCGGGCGCCTTGTCGTGTACCGTCAGAGCTATGACGGTGTTCCCGTGCTTCAGGAGGTGACGGCCAACGGTCTTGACACGATCAAGCTCTATGACAACTCGATCTCGTCGCTTTCGATCGCAAGAATGCGCGGGGTTATAAATGATGTCAAGACAGCGCTTCCTGCAAAGGAGTATGGTATAATCCTCTGGAGTCATGGAAACGGATGGCTCAGAGCCGGAGCCGGTCATACGGGCGAGACTCCTATCGTCTCGGGACGTGCTTTCGGTCAGGAGGGTGGCATAGACAAGACAAACCGTTATATGGACACCGAGTCGCTGGCGTCGGCTCTGACGGGTCAGGATCTTGCTTTCGCATATTTCGACTGCTGCTATATGGGCGGTATCGAGGTGCTGTATGACATGCGCAAGTCGGTGCCCCGTCTTGTGGCAAGTGTGGCTGAACTTCCTGCCGAGGGTATGCCTTATAATCTTACACTCCCGTACATCATGGCGCCTGAGAAAGCGGATCTTGAGGGAGCCGCCAAGGCAACGTTTGACTACTACAATTCAAGGAGCGGCGAGGACCGCACGTGCACGATGTCGGTCTACGACATGACTCAGGTCGACGGCCTGTCGGAGGCTCTGAAGGATCTCTATTCATGGCACCCGAAGACTCCTGACGGTTTTACTCCTCAGAAGTTTATGACGGAAAAGAAGTGCTACTATTTCGATCTGCGGCACTACGTGGAGAATCTTGGTGCTCCGGATGGAGCTGACGCAACATCGCTGAGCGCGTTTGATGATGCAAAGCAGGCTGTGTATGACGCGATAGACAAGGTGGTGACCTATGGCGATGCCACTCCTTATCTCTGGGATGAGCTCCGGGTATCGCATCATTGCGGCATATCGACCCAGTTTCTGACGTCGTCGACTGACGCTGACGCACGTGACTACAAGACGACGACCTGGTGGCGTGATATCGCCTACCGCCTTTTTGAGGACTGAATACACACATATTTAATCTAATACGAAGAACCATGTTTCAACTATTTCCATCAACTACATCGGAGGCGGCTGACACGCTGCAGTCGTCGGGACGCACTCTCAAGGAGGGTCTGTCGCAACTCTCGCCTGACACAGTAGGTGACCTGATTAACAAAGTCGCTTCGGGCACAGTGCAGCTTCTGATAAATCTGGCTATCGCGGCAGTAGTGTTTTATGCGGGGCGTTTTATCATCCGCAAGATCCACGCTATTGTTGCGGGCATACTTCTCCGCCGCAAGGTAGAGGCTTCGCTCACGACCTTTGTGCTATCGCTGATCAGGATTGTGCTGTATTTCCTGCTGATCGTGACGGTGATAGGTATTCTTGGTCTTGAAACGAGCTCGTTTATCGCGCTGTTTGCTTCGGCCGGTGTTGCGATCGGCATGGCACTGAGCGGAACTCTGCAGAATTTTGCTGGTGGAGTGCTTATACTTCTTCTGAAGCCCTACAGAATCGGCGACTATATCGAGGCGCAGGGCTATGCCGGTACTGTCAAGGAGATACAGATATTCTCAACACTTATCACGACTGCCGACAACAAGGTGATAATAATACCTAACGGCCCTCTTTCGACGTCGTCGATCAACAACTGGAGCCGTGAGAGGTATCGTCGCATAAGCTGGGATGTGGGTATCTCGTATGGCGACGATGTGGAGAAGGCGCGTAAGGCGATACTGGAGATGTTTGCTTCGGACGACCGTATCGTGAAGGGAATGATTGAAGACGATGAGATGGCACGCACGTTGTCGAAGGAGCTTCCCGAGGTGCTGAAGGCAAAGGTGAAAGACCGTATGGCAAAGGTAGACGGAAGCCCGGCGGTGGTCGTCTCGTCGCTTGGTGACTCTTCGGTCGTACTGACCGTGAGGGCGTGGGCTCTTACCGATAAATACTGGTCGGTGTTTTATGACTATAATGAGCGTTTCTATCGCGAACTGCCTGCCGCATCGGGTATATCATTCCCGTTCCCGCAGATGGATGTGCATCTGACGCAGGAGAAATAAGAGTTTTTTTTTGAGGGCATCGCCTCTCTGAGGCTGAGGCGTGTGGGGTAGCTGCAATAGCTACAATAGCTACAATAGCTGTAATAGCTAATGTAGCTGCTTTTGTGAGTTCCTTAATATCGTGTGGGGGTGTGGCGGCGGTTGGAGAGGGCGATGGCTGAGAAGGTGAACAGGCCAAGGAGGATGAGTAGGAGGGTCTGCATGCCGAGGACAAGGTTGGCAAACGCGGTGGCGTTTATCCTGAATGTCTCTGCCGCCGCTTCGGTCATTGCCAGCGGGGCGTAGACGGTGAGGCCGAATATCACTGCTATCTGCCAGGGTCCGATGCCTCCGTTGGATGGTATGCCCATTGCGATCGACGAGAGGCAGAAGCATACGAGCACGGCTACAACGCCGTGGTTGTGTATGATGTCGGCGGTGAATGGAAATGCGAAAAATGCGACGTAGAGCTGCATGAAGTAGCATCCCCACAACGCGACGGTGAGTAGAAGCCAACGGCCGCGTCCTTTCATGCGGGTGACGACGGCAAAGCCTTGCCACAGCTCGCGGATGGCTTTGCGGATGCTGAGTATGGTCTTGTTGCCGGTGGTCATCGTCAGTAATCGCCAGATGACGATGACGAGTATGATGCCGACTCCCCATATCCAAGGTGAGGTGCACAGACCAACGATGCTCCGGTAGACTTCGGGATAGCGTGTGAGGAAGGAGATGAGCGCCGGCGCGGCTGCTACAAACGTGATGAGTGAGATTGTGAGCACGGTGACGGTGTCGGCGAGTCGGTCGGCGACCATCGATCCAAGTACGGTCGTGAATGGGGCTTTCTGACGTGTGGCGATATAGCCTGTGCGCCATATCTCGCCGAGCCGCGGAAAGACAAGGTTGACGGCGTAGGTGCCGAAGATACTCAGTACTATCCACTTGAGCGGCGGGAATATGTCGAGCGCATTAAGCTGTATCTGCCAGCGCATGGCTCTGACGACGTGCGAAAGAATGCTTATGGCAAGTCCGAGGCCGATCCACCAGAAGTTGCAGTCGTGGCGTATGACTTCCATCATTGCATGAAAGTCGACACCTGTGAACAACACATAGCAAAGCCCGACGGTGATTGCCGCCGGGATTACTATTTTCATAATTCTGACGAGAACGCGGCGACTGCCGTGGTCTTTCGCTTGTGTCATTTTGTCTTGCTTTTTTTGGCGGTCGCTACACGGGGGCGCTCTTTTTTACGGAGTACCATTGCCGAGCGTGCGGGTATGTAGAGTTTGAGCCATTCTTTGCCGGTGGGGGCGTAGAGGGGGTCGCGGAGTGTGAAGTGTGTGACGGTCTCGTCGATGTTGCCGAATCCGCCGAACCGTGGATTGTCGGAGGAGAGGACAAGCTCGTACTCGCCTTTTGGCGCAAGGAATCCGTAGCCGGAGAATGATTTTGCCGGATTGAAGTTGAACACGAAGACGAGGTCGCCGCGGCGGAATGCAAGTATCTGGTCGTCGTCTTTTTCCCAAAGTTTCTCGACGGGAAGCGCCTGGAAGTTGTGTGTGGCCGATACAAGGCTTATCATTGCGTTGTCCCAGTCGTTGAGGTAGCAGTACTGCAGGTCGTCGCGGTCGACAAGGCTCCACTGGCGGCGTGCATATTTGTAGCCCCATCCGTTGCCTTCGCGGGGGAAGTCGATCCACTCGGGATGTCCGAACTCATTGCCCATGAAGTTGAGGTAGCCTCCGTTGATTGTGGCGAGCGTGACAAGGCGTATCATCTTGTGCAGTGCTATGCCTCGCGCGACGTTCATGTTGTCGTCGCCTTTTGTCATGTGCCAGTACATGTCGGAGTCGATGAGCCTGAAAATGACTGTCTTGTCGCCAACGAGCGCCTGGTCGTGGCTCTCGACATATGAGATTGTCTTCTCGTCGGAGCGGCGGTTGGTGAGTTCCCAGAATATCGATGTGGGATGCCAGTCTTCGTCTTTTTTCTCTTTGAGGGTCTTGATCCAGTAGTCGGGTATGCCCATTGCCATGCGGTAGTCGAATCCTATGCCACCGTCGGAGACAGGAACGGCAAGGCCTGGCATCCCGCTCATCTCCTCGGCGATTGTAATCGCATGCGGGTTGATGGCGTGTATGAGTTTGTTGGCAAGTGTGAGGTATGTGATGGCGTTGGTGTCCTGCGCGCCGTTGTAGTAGTCGGCGTAGGATCCGAATGCCTGTCCGAGCCCGTGGTTGTAGTAGAGCATGGATGTGACTCCGTCGAAGCGGAAACCGTCGAAACGAAACTCCTCGAGCCAGTATTTGCAGTTGGAGAGGAGGAAGTGGAGGACTTCGTTCTTGCCGTAGTCAAAGCAGAGCGAGTCCCATGCCGGATGTTCGCGTCGTCCGTCGCC
The DNA here is from genome assembly GCA_964389525.1 of uncultured Muribaculaceae bacterium. Classification (GTDB taxonomy): domain Bacteria; phylum Bacteroidota; class Bacteroidia; order Bacteroidales; family Muribaculaceae; genus JAFLTL01. The sequence continues at coordinate 260,546 of CAYMEX010000001.1, forward strand.
GTAGAAGTAGAGATCGCGCGATCCGTCGAGGCGTCCGAGTCCCTCGACTTCGTTCTTGACAGCATGTGAGTGGACTATGTCCATGATGACGGCGATGCCGAGCTGATGCGCACGGTCGATGAGGCTGCGCAGGTCGTCGGCTGTTCCGAACCGCGATGATGGCGCGAAGAAACTTGACACGTGGTATCCGAATGATCCGTAGTAGGGATGCTCCTGAATGGCCATGATCTGTATGGCGTTGTAGCCGTCGGCCGCGATGCGCGGCAGTATGAGGTCGCGGAACTCGGCGTAGGTGCCTATGCCTTCCCGCTCCTGTGCCATGCCTATATGGCACTCGTAGATGAGCAGCGGACGTGTGTCGGGTACGAAATCTTCAGTCTCCCAGTGATAATCCACGGTGTCGTCGACAACTTCGGCCGAGAAAATGTGTGTGACAGGATCCTGGACGACGCGGGTGGCATATGCCGGTATGCGCTCTCCGGCGCCTCCGTCCCAGCGGACGAGCATCTTGTATTTCTGGCCCGGACGAATGACGCCGTCGGGGATGTCGATTTCCCACACGCCGTTGTCGATGCGGTGCATGGCGAATGTGTCGGTTTCTTTCCAGTCTGAAAAGTCTCCGATCAGGTGTATGGCTGTGGCGTTTGGCGCCCATTCCCGAAATTTCCAGCATCCGGCCTGCGGGTCGCGGTGCAGTCCGAAGTATCGGTGAGCGTTGGCAAAGTCGGATAATGACCTCACTCCTTTACGGGGGCGTCCGCCGAGAAGTTTTATCTCTTTGTCGACCGCGTCGTGATGACGTCCGTTTATGGCTTCGGCATATGGCTGCAGCCAAGGGTCGTTTTTGATGAGTGCGAGCTGCCTGGCAGATCTTGATGTGAATTTCGGATTTTTCATAATGTCAGTCAAGAATTAGAGGATGTGCCGGCGTTTTCGGCAAGCGGATTCCATCCCTGGGCTTTGAGAGTTATTTCGTTTCCGTCGCGTGTGATCATTGCGCATCCGAGGTCGGGGCGTGTGATATGACCAATGACAGCAATCCCCGGTATTTTTGTGATGCGTTCGTGATCGTGCAGCGGCACAGTGAAGAGCAGTTCGTAGTCTTCGCCGCCGTTGAGAGCCGCCGTGACGAGGTTCATGCCAAGTTCCTCGGCCATGATGGCTGTCTGGTAGTCGATGGGTATGCGGTCTTCGTAGATGCGGCAACCGGTGCCTGAAGCCTTGCATATATGCAACAACTCAGATGATAGACCGTCGGATATATCCATCATCGATGTCGGTTTTATGCCGGCTTTGGCGAGGGCCTCGACGATGTCGCGGCGTGGCTCGGGTTTGAGCTGCCGTTCGACAAGGTATTCCTTTCCGGCGAAATCGGGCTGGAAGTCTTTTTGTCCGGCCGATGCGACTTTCTCTCGTTCAAGAAGCTGCAGACCCATATAGGCGGCTCCGAGGTCGCCGCTGACACAGATAAGGTCGGTGTCGTGTGCTCCGGAGCGATAGACGATTTTATCGGGGTCGGCGTCGCCTATGGCCGTGACGCTAATGACGAGTCCCTGCCGCGAGGAAGTGGTGTCGCCACCAACAAGATCGACTCCATAGACGCTGCATGCGAGCTTGATGCCCTCATACAGCTGCTCGATATGCTCTACGGCGAAGCGGCGCGAGATGCCGAGCGACACGGTGATCTGTCGCGGCGTACCGTTCATGGCGTAGATATCGCTCAGGTTTACTGCGACGGCTTTGTAGCCGAGGTGTTTCAGCGGAACATAGGTGAGGTCGAAGTGTACGCCTTCGAGAAGGAGATCGGTGGAAACGAGCAGGTCTGTGTCGCGATAGCGCATGACGGCGCAATCGTCGCCTACGCCTTTTAGTGTGGCCGCGTTGGCGTGTTGTGGCGGGAGGTCGGCCGTGAGTCGGTCGATCAGCCCAAATTCGCCAAGCGAACTGATTTCAGTCAGTCGGGGAGTTTCCATATGCTGTAGAATGGAATTGTAGTTTCAGTGGTGGAGAGGAGACAGTGTGTTGTGACAAACGGGGCGGTGGCACCGTGTGATCAGCCAAGCGCAACGAGTGCCTTTATGAGCTGCATCATGCGTGGCTGTGCGCCCTGTGCGGCGATCTGCACTTCCTCGTGGGTTGGCACTTCGGTGATGTCTTTGCCGCCGAGATCGGTGATGACCGAGACGCCGAACACCTCCATGCCGGCGTGATTTGCGACAATGACTTCGGGTACGGTCGACATGCCTACGGCGTCGCCTCCGATTATGCGGAAGTACTCGTATTCGGCCGGAGTCTCGAACGTGGGTCCCGGTGTGCCGACATATACTCCGCTCATAAGGCGGAAGTCGTTTTTAGCAGCGTAGTCAAACGCAGCCTCGCACAGACGTTTGCTATAGGCCTGTGTCATTGCGGGGAAGCGTGGTCCGAGCTCGTTGTAGTTGCGTCCGCGCAGCGGGTTCTCGGGGAAGAGGTTGATATGGTCGGTGATGACCATGATGTCGCCCACACGAAACTCCTTATTCATGCCACCGGCCGCGTTGCTTACGTAAAGACGCTTGATGCCGAGAGCCTTGAAAACGCGGACAGGAAAAGTGACCTGCTTCATGTCGTAGCCCTCGTAGTAGTGGAAGCGTCCCTGCATGGCGAGAACGGGTACCTCGCCGAGGCGTCCGAAGATGAGGTTGCCGCTATGGCCTTCGACCGTTGAGACGGGGAAGTTGGGTATTTCGGTGTAGGGGATGTATGTCTTGTCGTCGATGTGGTCTACCAGAGCACCGAGTCCGGTGCCGAGTATAATCGCAGTCTCGGGCATCGATGCCGATACGCGTGAGCGTATATAGGCGGCGGTCTGATTTATTTTTTCGATCATTGTATATATCTTGTTATATGGTTGTGAGGTTGTATGAAAAACGAATACCGGGTGGTTACGGTTGACCCTGTCAAGTGAGCTGTTGGGCTATTCCTGCTCTTAAAATGAGTTTTTCAAGGTCGGAACTAAATGACTGTGAGCGTCCTTCGTCCATCTTGACTTTGATGGGTATGTAGAATGTCGCGTGCTTCAGCTCGGGCGGGTAATACGGGTTGTTTGCGATGCGCACGGCGTCTTTTTCGGTTGTGACGATAATCTTGCGTCCTGAACCGGGAAGCTGGCTGTAGAGGTTTGAAATGGCCTCGAGATCGCGCCGCTGGAAGTTGTGGTGGTCGGGGAATGATTTAAGTTTCACCTTGGCTTTGTGCCGGCGAAGCCATTTTGCGAACGGCCGCGGATGGGCAATGCCCGCCAGTGCAAGTATCGAGTCGTTGTCGTTGAGCCATGCCATGCGGGGGATGTCGTTGAAATCGACGTCGTCGGGGAACACGGGCGACAACTCGCCGTAGACGTAGGAGGAGAAGTAGAGTTTCTGATAGGCGATGAGCTTAAGTCTGTCTTTGAACAGGCGGTATTCGAGCGGACGGATATCGGGCGGACATTTTGTCACCACAACCATGTCGGCGCGGTAGATCGACGAAAAGGGCTCGCGCAAACGCCCGAGGGGCAGGAGCTTGTCGTAGAATGCCGGGCGGTTGAACTCGGTGAGTACGATCGATACGGTAGGCTTGACGTAGCGGTGCTGAAAAGCGTCGTCGAGAACGATGAGGTCGATCTTCGGATTGATGGAGAGGAGTTTCTGTATGCCTTGCGTGCGGCTCTCGCAGACAGCCACGGGAACCTTGCCGTCGAATTTGTGATATATCTGGTATGGCTCGTCGCCGATGTCGAAAGGCGATGAACGTCTTGAGGCCAGCACAAAGCCGGACGTGTTGCGCTTGTAACCGCGTGAGACGACCGCCACGTTGTATTTGTGGCGCATGATGTCGACTACAAACTCGGTGTGCGGTGTCTTGCCTGTGCCTCCGACGGCAATGTTGCCGACGACGATGACGGGAACGCCGAATGTCTGCTGTTTCAGTATGCCCCATTTAAACAGCTGATTGCGCGTAGCTGTGACGGCTCCGTAGATCCATGAGATGGGTCGGAGCGTCAGGTTGGCGACAATGGGGTTGATAGACATGAAACGTAGGGCTTTACTGTATGTTGAGCTGCGGTGTGAGAGCCTGTACGCCACGCAGCGATGAGACGCGGTTGATCTCGCAACTGATGGCATATGCTTCCTCGCCGACGATGGCGCGGCGCACTGACGTGTCGAGGTCGCGTGAGGCTGCAATGAGAATGCTCCAGATGTTGGGCTTCGCCTCGGGATATTCGACGACCTTGTAGGAGTCGAGCTCTGCTTCTTCGGCAATCGCCGTGATGGCCTGGTCGAGTGTGCCTATCTCGTCGACGAGACCGATATTGAGCGCGGTGACACCATCCCATACGCGTCCTTCGGCTATGGCCTTGATTGAGTCGACCTCCATGTGGCGTCCTTCGGCGCAACGGCCGACAAATGTCTCGTAGCCACGGTTGACCATCTGCTGCATCGACGCCAGTTCAAACGGGGTGAGGGGTCGGGTGATGTCGGGGAATGATGCCGACGTGTTGGTCGACACAGTGCTCTGTGTTATGCCGAGCTTGTCGGTGAGGAGTCCCTGAAGGTTGGGGATAAGTCCGAAGATGCCTATAGAACCTGTAAGTGTGACGGGTGAGGCGTATATGCGGTCGGCTCCGCATGAGATGTAATATCCCCCGGAAGCGGCGTAGTCGCCCATCGACACGTAGAGTGGCTTTCCGGCGGCCTTGAACTGCTCGAGTGCCTCCCAAATCTGCTCGGAGGCGAAGGCCGATCCGCCGGGAGAGTTGACACGGAGCACCATGGCGGCCACATCGTCGTTTTCGGCGAGGTCAAGTATCTGTGGAACGAGGTTGTCGGATGTGATGCCTGTCGAGCCAGACTCAGCAATCTCACCTTCGGCATAAAGCACGGCTATCTCTTTGCCACGTTTTGCAAACGAAAGAGGGGATGTGGTGTCGTAGTCGTCGGGCGAAATGAACGGAATGGCTTTGTCGTGGTTTATGCCGATGCGGTCGCGTATGATGTCTTCGGCCTGATGACGATAGAGCAGCGAATCGACAATGCCGCGACTGACAAGCGTCCCGGGGGCCTGTGTCAGTAGCATGCTGTCGGCCCAGGCGTTGACTTCGGCCTGCCCGACGCTGCGGTTGTCGGCGATGTGGGCGGAGACTTCGCTCCACATGGCGTCGAGCAGTGTCTGCATCTGCAGACGGTTGGCGTCGGAAATGCCTGTGAGGATGTAGGGCTCGACGGCGCTTTTGAATGTCCCGACTTTCACGACCTGCACCTCGACTCCGAGTTTGTCGAGTAATCCTTTGTAGAATGTGATGTTGGATGCGAGGCCGTGTATGTCGACCATGCCCTCGGGGTTGAGGTATAGCTCAGACGCTCCCGATGCCACGATGTAGGATGCCTGTGAGATGTTATCGCCGTAGGCTATGACCCATTTGCCGGACTCTTCCTTGAACTCGTCGATTGCCGAAGCGAGTGCATAGACTGATGCGATGCCTCCCGATAGTGAGCCTGCGTCGATGTAGATGCCTTTGATGTTGTCGTCGGTTGCGGCGCGCTTGATGGCGTTAAGGGTAGGCTGAAGCAGGGTGGCTTCTTCCTGAATGCCGTAAATGACGGCCTGCATGTCGGGGTTGGACGGCCGTTCGGCAAGAGTTGTGGCGAGGTCGATGTAGAGTACACTGTTGTCGGTGACTTTGACTGATTCTTTTCCGGCGTTGCCAATGGAAACCATTGCGCCAAGAAAAACCAGACCTAATATGCCCAATATGGGAATTGATATCCAGATAGCCGCAAGGGCTGCAAGCATCGAGGTGAAAAAACGTTTCATCATACTGAATGAACCGATGAGTTTTTATTTTTCCTGAGTATATATACCAATTGCACAAATATAGTGTAAATAACGAAACATAGCGGAAGCGTCGTGTATAAAAAACAATCGGAAAGTTGATATGAGTGTTAAAATTATTGAAAAGAATGTGCGAATTTCCATGCACGCCACCGCTTCTCAGGCTGAGGAACGACTCTCGCTCTTCTTTTCGTCGAATATTTATTATACCTTTGCAAGGAATTTAAAAACAGAGAAGTGGGAAGACTGCTGGCTATAGATTACGGACGTCGTCGCTGTGGAATTGCTGCGACAGATGCGTCGCGCATCGTGGCTACGGGCGTGGCTACCGTGCAGACGTCGAAGCTGACGGATTTCCTGAAGGATTATCTCTCGCGTGAGACGGTCGACATGATCGTCGTGGGTGAACCTCGCGACATGCACGGCGATCCGTCGGAATCGATGCGATATATCACTCCGGCAGTGGCGCGCCTGCGTCGCGATTTCCCGGATATGACGTTTGTCTACTTCGACGAACGGTTTACTTCGACGCTTGCACACCGCGCGATGATAGACGGCGGTATGAGGAAGTCGCGCAGACAGGTGAAAGGGGAGGCCGACGTTATGGCTGCCACGATCATCCTGAATGATTTTCTCGAAAGTCAGGCCTACCGAATGACTCTAAATTGAATCCATTAATACAGAAATGAAATTACCAATATATCTTTACGGGCATCCTGTGCTCAGAAAAGAGTGCGAGGAAGTCGAGGAGAATTATCCCGGACTGAAAGAACTGATCGCCGACATGTATGAGACTATGGCGGCGGCGGAGGGTGTGGGTCTCGCCGCTCCGCAGATAGGGCGCAACATACGTCTTGTAGTGATCGACGCCGATGTGCTCGGCGATGATTTCCCTGAGTGCGAAGGACGGAGACTGACGCTGATCAACCCTGAAATAGAAATACTCGACGGCGACAAGGTGAGCCGCAACGAGGGGTGCCTGAGTGTGCCGGGACTGTCGGAGAGCGTTTCGCGCGTGGAGCACATCAGACTCAACTGGCTCGACGAGGATTTCACGGAGCATGAGGAGGAGATGAGCGGTTTCCTGTCGCGAATCGTGCAGCATGAGCTCGATCACCTTGACGGACAACTGTATATCGACCACATATCGCCCATAAGAAAACAGCTTATACGTTCAAAGCTGCGTAATATAGCGGAAGGACGTACACGCTGCGATTATCCGACCAAGTACGCTCCCAAAAAATAATCCACATCAAACTGAATTATGGCAGACGACAAGAAGATAATTTTCTCGATGGTGGGGGTAAGCAAGACTTATCCTCCGCAAAAGCAGGTATTGAAAAACATATATCTGTCGTTTTTCTATGGAGCCAAGATCGGTATCATCGGTCTGAACGGCTCGGGTAAGTCTTCGCTTCTGAAGATCATAGCCGGAATAGACAAGAGCTTTCAGGGAGAAGTGGTGTTCTCTCCGGGCTATTCGGTCGGCTATCTGGAGCAGGAGCCTCAGCTCGATCCCGACAAGACTGTGCTTGAGGTCGTGCGCGAAGGTGTGCAGCCGATCATGGATATGCTCAAGGAGTTTGATGAGGTTAACGCTGCATTCGGCGACCCCGACGTGCTCGAGGATCCCGACAAGATGGATGCCCTGATCGCCCGACAGGGTGAGCTTCAGGACAAGCTGGACGCAGCCGACGCATGGAATATAGACAGCAAGCTGGAGCGTGCGATGGATGCGCTGCAGTGTCCGCCTGACGACCAGACGATCTCCACCCTGTCGGGTGGTGAACGCCGCCGTGTGGCTCTGTGCCGTCTGCTTCTGCAGCAGCCCGACGTGCTTCTGCTTGACGAGCCGACCAACCATCTCGACGCCGAGAGCATCGACTGGCTCGAGCAGCATCTGCAGCAGTATCCCGGCACTGTGATCGCCATCACCCACGACCGCTATTTCCTCGACCATGTGGCAGGCTGGATTCTTGAACTTGACCGTGGCGAGGGAATCCCCTGGAAGGGCAACTATTCGTCGTGGCTCGATCAGAAGACAAAGCGCATGGCTCAGGAGGAGAAGCAGGCCTCGAAGCGCCGCAAGACTCTCGAGCGTGAGCTCGAATGGGTGAGAATGGCACCTAAAGCGCGTCAGGCCAAGGGAAAGGCTCGTCTGAACAGCTATGACAAACTTCTGAACGAGGATCAGAAGCAGAAGGAGGAGCGTCTGGAGATATTCATACCGAACGGCCCGCGCCTCGGCAACAAGGTGATCGAGGGCAAGGGACTTGCCAAGGCATACGGCAAGAAGCAGCTCTTCAAGGATCTGGATTTCACACTTCCACCGGCCGGTATCGTGGGCGTGATAGGTCCTAACGGCGCAGGCAAGACTACGCTATTCCGCCTGATCATGGGGCAGGAGACGCCTGATGCCGGCACGTTTGACGTGGGCGAGACTGTAAAGGTGGCCTATGTGGATCAGCGTCACCATGACCTGTTGCCGGAGAAGAGCGTGTATGAGGTGATATCGCAGGGCGTCGAGTCTTTCAGGATGGGAGGCCGCGATGTGAATGCACGCGCGTATCTGTCGAAGTTCAATTTCACAGGTGCCGATCAGGAGAAGAAGATCGGAGTGCTGTCGGGCGGCGAACGTAACCGTCTGCATCTTGCGATGGCTCTGAAAGAGGAGGGCAATGTGATACTTCTCGACGAGCCGACCAACGACATAGACGTGAACACGCTGCGCGCACTGGAGGAGGGTCTGGAGGACTTTGCCGGATGTGCGGTAGTTGTGAGCCACGACCGCTGGTTCCTTGACAGAATATGCACGCATATACTGTCGTTTGAAGGAGACGGTGAAGTCGTATTCTATCAGGGCAGCTACTCGGACTACGAGGAGTGGAAGAAGGCTCGCAACGGAGGCAAGGAGCTTCCGCGCCGCCGCTACCGCAAGCTGATGGAATAAAACGGCTCTGAAAATTGTTATAAACCTGAGGGGTGCTTTTCCATGGATAAAGATGTGGAGGCGCCCCTCTGTAACAATTGAAAACTGACGCGAGAATGATACGGATAATAATTGCGGCACTGGCGGTGGTTGCCGGTATGGTGTCGATGTACGGACAAAAGGTAGAAACGACGCTTGCGGAGCGCGCATCGAACTTTTATGCGCGTGGCGAGTGGGCGAGCTCACGGGCCGCATACACGACGCTTGCAAGAGAGAATGCCGGAACAACAGAATGCTGGGTGCGCGGAATCGTGTCGAGTCTTATGGCTGACGACGAGAAGTGGGCGCGCGAGGAGACTCTTGCCGGTATCGACAACCATATACCGATCGACACGATTTTTGAGGATGTTTTCAGGGAGACTATATCGCATGGTAAAAGCGACATGTATGAGCGGTATATAACGGGACTGAAAGCGTCGGATCCGTGGCTCGGACGTGTAGTGGACCGCTGTCTGCTGAAGTATTATCTTTTCCGCGATGATGCGGGCAATATTGTGGCTACGGCTACGTCTCTGCTTGAATCCACTCCTGACAACCTGCTTTTTCTCCCGGCGCTTGCCTACGGCCAATTGCTGTCGGGCGACATGGAGGGGATGGCGGCGACCAACAAGCGCATACTTGAGCTTGACTCGCACAATCTCGATGCCCTCCTGTATCTCGCCAACTATTATTACGGCCAGTGGAAGAAGGGGGCTCGGGAAATGAAGTACGAGGCACTTGACTATGTGGCTCGTGCCGAGCGGCAGTGCAAGACTCCGCAGACCGAACGTATGCTCGCAGAGCTGCAGCGGTGATGGTAGTTATGATAGCTTATGCAGCTACTATAGGGGGGATGTGCTAAAGGGTTATTGATACGGAAAAGCCTGTATAAGTGCCTCCGAACGGGGTATTGTCGACCAACGGGGAGAGAGACATGTTGATGCCAGTGTCGGAGGTGAGTCCGCGCCTGGCGGCAGAGCCGTGTGCCCTGTTTCCACGCAGATAGCCGAGTGCTTCGTTGAGCGGATCGGTGAGGAATGCGACGATGTATCCGAGCGGCCTCGATCCCCACAGGTAATAGTCGCGGTCGACAATGTATCGCTTGATGATGTAGAATGTCTCGCCGAGAATCAGTCCGCCGAGTGGCGTGATGATAAGATCTTGCGTCGAGGGTACCTCGTTGAATGCCTCGATGCCGTATTCCCAGAATATCGTGGAAATGAAAGTGCAGTAGGCCCATGACTGCCATACGTTGCATCCCTGACTTCGCGCGGACATGTAGTAGGCGGCTCCGGCATAGGGATGCAGAATCTCGTTGAAGATGGGTTTGTCCTTATCCCATGTCGGACCTGCTTTCACATGCTCCCACCATCGCTTGAACGGGTTGGTGCGTGCGATCTCCGATTTATTCCATGCGGTGGCGTCTTCGGGTAGTATCTGCAGAATGCCGAGCATTGTCGCTCCCGCTCCGAATAGTACGCCTGTATTGGCGATCAGCCGTCCGCTATTTATGGCGCTTCGATTCCATGAGTATGGCAGGTCGTAGATGCATGGCGTGAATTTACGTGGTTTGACCGATACGGGCTCGATAGTCAGCCGGCTTACCACGATGCTGTCGCGGGCGATGTCAATCATCACCGGGTCGGGGGTGTCGGTGTAAGGCATTCCTACCGACGTGACAGCGAGTAGAATAGCAGAAAGGAATGTCATGTGACGAATGTGTAATAAGTGTGTATTTTCAGTAAAAAAACAACCACCGCGACGATTGGGTTGCGATGGCTGTAGTGTTTTATTGTGAAAAATATGTTAACGCAAAATGAACGTCAGAGCAGGATGATATAAGGTGTGTTTTAGTTTATATTCCTGTAGATCAGCTTATCGCGCATGAGTAGCTCACGCGAGTCGAGCCGCTTGCGCAGGATCGATATTGCCTCGGAATGGCTTGATGGAGGCAACTGTGTGAGGATGTAGTCGAGGGTATGTCCGCTGCCGGAGGTGAGGTAGTCGATTGTGGCCTGAAGGGAGGCTACGGCGGCCGCCGGTTTTTTGCGGTCGCGGCGGCAGATGTCGCATCGGCCACAAGGCGTGGATGTGTTTTCTCCGAAATATGAGAGGATGGTGACCGAACGGCACTGTGTGTCGTCCCACGCAAAGCGTCGTACAGCCTCGATGCGTTCGGCCATGCGCTCGCGCCTGATCTCGTAGACCTCGCGGGGAATCGATATGCGTGACGCGTCATCGCGTGCCGATGTCCAGACAAGCCAGGGCGTGGACTTGCGCGGGATGAATGAAATGATCTTTGCGGATGAGAGGCGCAGCAGGGCTTCGTAGATTGTGCGGGGGGTGAGGTCGAGGCTGTGCGCGATGAGCTCTTCGTTGATCGGCGTGTAGTCGGCGAAGATGCCGGTGTAGTTGCGGAATATGGCGTTGAGCACTCTCTCTGCCTCGGTGTCGATGTCGGCGGCATACAGATCGTCTTTCTCGACAAGCATGTAGACCTGTGCGGCGGTACGCCTGTCTTCGCTGAACTCGATGTGTCCGGCCTGTGTGAGTATGTCGAGTGCGCTGCGGGTAGGAGCGGGCGGGAGTGAGAAGCGCTTGCAGAAGAGGCTGAAATTGAAATCGTAGAGTCTGTTCCAGCCGTCGCCGACGGCAACCTGCAGGAACACGCCCGCGAGATTGTAGACGCGGCGTATGAAATCTTTGTCGGGGAATGACTCGGAGATACGGCGCGAGAGTGTGGCTTTGTCGGAAGAGGAGACGAGCGTCACGGCGAATGACGGAAGGCCGTCGCGTCCGGCACGTCCGGCTTCCTGATAGTACTCCTCGAGCGATGAGGGAAGGTCGTAGTGTACGACCACACGAACATCGGGTTTGTCGATGCCCATGCCGAATGCGTTTGTGGCCACCATGACGCGCAGTGTACCCTGTTTCCAGAGGTTCTGCCTCTCGTTCTTCTCCTCGGCTGAGAGTCCGGCGTGGTAGAACGAAGCCGGGATCTGCGCTTCGGAGAGGATTCGGGCAATTTCGGCCGTGCGCCGACGTGAACGGACGTAGACGATGGCTGTGCCCGGTACGCCGTTGAGGACTTTAAGGAGCTGGGAATCTTTGTTGTCGGTGTACCTGACGATGTAGGATAGATTGTCGCGGTCGAAGCTGCGGGCAAAAATGTGGTCGCCTTTCATGCGCAGTGACGCGCGTATGTCGTCGACAACTCGCGGCGTGGCAGAGGCGGTGAGGGCGAGAACCGGGAGAGCGGGGAAGGTGTCGCGCAGGGTGGCGATGCGGAGATAGGAAGGACGGAAGTCGTAGCCCCACTGAGAGATGCAGTGCGCTTCGTCGACAACAAGAAGCGAGAGCGGTATCTGGCGCAGAAGATCGACAAAAGACGGGTCGGCAAGTTTCTCGGGTGAGACGTAGAGCATGCGGGCTTTGCCGACACGGCATCGGTCGATTGCAAGGTTGCGCTCGTGGAGCGTCATGCCGGAATGGATGCATGCGGCTGTGATGCCGTGCTGGCGGAGGTTGTCGATCTGATCTTTCATAAGGGAGATCAGGGGTGTGACAACGATCGTCAGTCCGGGCAGAATGAGAGCCGGCACCTGAAACGTGATGCTCTTGCCTCCGCCGGTGGGAAGGAGCCCGAGCGTGTCGTGACTTGAAAGCACGGAGGTGACGATCTCCTCCTGCATCGGGCGGAAGGAGTCGTAGCCCCAGTAGCGTTTCAGTGTCTCACGCGGGGTCATCGCGACGGCCTGAGATCCTTGATGATGAGCTGGAAGGCTCCGGGAAGCGCTGAACGATGCTTGTTCTGGTCGATGGTGTAGACAATGTCGAACGGATCGCCTGACTTGACGATGTCGATCTTGTCGGCGAGGTTGAAGGCTATGGCGTCCATGACTTTGCCTGATGTGTCATCGACAAGTTCGAGCTTGAGGTGCTCGGCGTTGTGTCCGACAACGCGGCTCGTGCCGAAATCGGAGACGTTGCGCGAGAGGAACACCGGCTTGGGGTTGCCGGGCCCCAGCGGCTCGAATCGGCGGAGCAATGACGCGAACTGCTGCGTGATGTCGGCGAACTCAAGCACGGCATCGACCGACAGCGTGGGTTTGAGCTGCTCTGGGGTGATGTTGGCGGCTACGTATTGCTCGAAGCGACGGGTGAACTCGGGGATGTTCTCCTCTTTGAGGGAGAGGCCTACGGCGTAGGTGTGTCCGCCGAAGTTCTCGAGGAGATCGCGTGCGCTCTCGACCGCACTGTAGACGTCGAACCCCTGCACGGAGCGCGATGAACCTGTGGCGAGTCCGTCGTGGAGTGTGAGCACGACCACGGGCTTGTAGTATAGCTCGGTGAGTCGTGACGCCACAATGCCGACGATACCTTTGTGCCAGTCGGTGTTGTAGATCACCATCGATTTGCGGTCGGCAAGGCGTGCCGAATGGCGGTCGATGATAGCGTTGGCCTCCTCGGTGATGCGTCGGTCGAGCTCCTTGCGGTCGCGGTTGTACTGGTCGATTGCCTTGGCGCGAAGCATGGCCTCGCCGAAGTCGCGCGAGACGAGGAGATCGACAGCCTCTATGCCGCGCTGCATGCGGCCTGACGCGTTGATGCGCGGTCCGATCTTGAAGATGACGTCGGAAATCGTGATCTCACGCGATGATGGTATCTGAGCCATGCGCATAATGGCTCTCAGACCTGTGTTGGGGTTGGTGTTGAGCCGCCGCAGCCCGTGGTAGGTCATAATGCGGTTCTCATCGACGATGGGGACAATGTCGGCCGCAATGGAGACGGCGACAAGGTCAAGCATGCCTTCAAGGTCGCGCTCGTCGATGCCGTTGCTTCGCGAGAACGCCTGCATGAACTTGAAGCCTACGCCGCAGCCCGAGAGGTGAGAGCAGGGGTAGGTGCTTCCGTCGAGCTTGGGATTTAGTATTGCGGCGGCATCTGGCAACTCGGAGTCGGAGACGTGGTGGTCGCAGATGATGAACTCTATGCCGAGCGAGCGGGCATATGCCACTTCGTCGATCGCCTTAATGCCGCAATCGAGAATGATGACGAGTCCGACATTCATGCTCTTGAACTCGTCGATTGCACGGCGCGTTATACCGTAGCCGTGATCCTCGCGAGTGGGAATGCTGTACTCGATGTTGGAGTAGAATCCACGGAGGTACTTGTAGACGAGAGCCACCGCCGTGGTGCCGTCGACATCATAGTCTCCGTAGACCATGATTTTTTCTTTTTTCCCCATGGCATGATTAAGCCTCGCAACAGCTTTATCCATGCCGGGCATAAGGAACGGGTCGTGCAGATCGGCAAGGGTGGGCCTGAAGAATTTATCGGCTTCTTCCTCTGTCGAAATGCCCCGTTGGGCGAGAAGCTGCGCAATTACAGGCGCTTCAGGCCATTTGAGAGCCAGTTTATGCAGGACTTGCGGGTCTATGGAGCCAGGGGGAGTAAAGTTCCATTTGTTATCAGTCATTTATGTTATTTTTTTATTTTCCGGCGAAGACCGGCATACCGCATATCGCGGGGAAAACCGGTGTGGCTACAGCTGTCAAGTCATTGGAAATTAGCCAGCAATTGATCGGAGAGCAGAGGGCCGGCAATATTGGAGAGAATGGCGCAAAAAGTGTCGCGCAAGACTACGGGTAGCCAATACAAAGTTAAGAACCATCAGCAAAACATGTGGCCATTTAACCTAAATTAACGGCGGATCGTGACGTAAATTTGCCAGAAAAAAAAGAGCAGATTGAAAAGACTGAAAATAGCCGGTGCGGCTGCCGACGGGATCAGCGGATGATTACGATCTTGCCGACGGGACGCCCTGAGGATGTCGGGGACGATGCGAGGACGTGGTAGACGCCTGATGGGAGCGGCCGGGCGGCGGTGCGGGGATTCCAGCGTATGCGTCCTCCTTCGCTTTTCAGGCGTGCGACAAGCGAGCCGCCGCTGTCGAGGATGAGTATGACGGAACGGTCGACGAGCCCGTCGATGATGACGTCGCCGTGGTAGTCGGGCCTGACGGGGTTGGGGTAGATGGTGACGCGGGAATAATCGTGCGTGCCGGGACGGACGTCGGACTGATACTCGAGAAGGCCGTAGCGTGTGCCGAAAAAGACTGTGCCGTCGTCGCGGCATGCGACAGCACGAACCTCGTCGGATGGCAGCGGGGAGTTGCCGGACGTGTGGTTGAGGAGAATGCCGGTGCCGTCGGGTGAGACGAGGAACGCGCCTGATGCCTGTGTGGCGATCCACTTGTTGCCCAACGGGTCTATGGCGATGCCGTATATGTATTCGCCGGAAAGAAGATAATCGGCCAGTGATGTGCCGTCGTCGCGGCGGACAACGGGGCGGGTCACGGTGATCGTTCCGTCGGCGGCTTCCCAGGGGCGCGGTGCGACGAGAACGCCGATGTCGGTGCCTATCCAGAGTGATCGGTCGGCCGAATCCTCGGTGATGGAGCAGACTCGGGTGACGGGGAGGACGGCTTGATCGGCGGTTGCAAATGTGCGTGCCCAATGCCCGGTATCATCGGCGAGCGAGGATGTGCCGGCCGTGTCGTAGATGTAGATGTCGGCCGAGCCCATCGAGTAGATGTAGCGTCCGTCGCCGGAAACCACGGCAGTGCAGTCGCGGCCTGACACGATTCCTGCCGTGAATGAAACGGGTTCCCAATCGTCGCGCGTGGCGGCGGCAATGTCGGCGCGTGACTCCTGCGGCAGGAAGAAGATCATGGGGGTGTCGTCGGGCGCTTCGGAATAGGCCCACATGCCTCCGCGCGGATCGAAGGCGAGATCCATGACGCGGACTCCCCAGTTGTCGAGGAAGGGTGAGTCGCCGGTGTAGAAGTGCCGGATCTCGTCGCGGCTGTTCATGGCATACATGCCTTCGGAGAGCGATCCGACATAATGCAGCGAGGGATCGGCGGGATCTTCGCGGATGAATGTGAGGTCGAGCAGCCGACCGTCGGGATTGTCCTGCTTCTCAAAATAATGGGTGAGTCCGGCGGGCGTGAGATCGCAAAACTCGCCGTCGGGGGAGAGGCGGCACAACCGGGCGATGTTGCCGGTTGATCGGTTGACGTGAACGTTGGAGTTGCCGCGGGTGGCGATGTAGAGCGTGCCTGAGGGCTCGACACGAAGCATGTTGACGTCGGCCACGCTCATTTCACCGGGGCGAATAGGCCCTTCCACGACTACAGGCGACGTTGAGGAGAGGTCGTAGCAGAAGATCCCGCCGGCATTCCCGATCCACACCTCGGAAGATCCGCGCATGGCCGAATGGCAATCGGCGTGGATGGAGGATGGGATGGTGACGGTGCCGGATGCCGGCGGCTGAGGCCGGAACGCCGGCAGCTCGATCCAGCTGTCGGATTTCTCAAACGGTAGGCTGTCGGCGAGACGATAATAGCGGCCGCCCGTGGAGATGACGGGCGCGGAATCGTGAAAGAGAACTGATGTGACAGGCTGCGGGAAACGGACATGTGCCTTAACCGTGGCACTCTGAAGGTCGAACAGCACGACGCCGAAGCCTGTTGCGACATACATGAGCGACCCGGAAGGGTGAAAGGCGACCGAGTGGATATCGTGCGGAGCGAGCCGCGACGTCATAATGTCGGGGAGGTTGACAACATCGGAATTGTCGCGGACTATGTCGATGTTGCCGCTGCGGTAGGCTACGGCTACAATGCCGGAATGCGGCGACGGGTAGATGCCGGTGACGTCGATGTCGTTAAGGCAGTCGCGCGGCGACAGAGCCAGTGTCTCGCGATGTTTTCTGTCGTAGGCGTAGAGTGCGCCAAGCGATGTGAAATAAACCCGGCCAGTGGTCTCGGCGATGTTGTCGACGCCTGAGAATGGAAGATGATGTACCCAGCTATCGGCCCGCCCCGTGAATGACAGGAGTAAGATCAGAGAGAAGATTATCGGCCTGTGGAGACGGGGCATTGGCGTCGATCAGTCGAGGGGCGGCGTGAGGATCGCCTTATAGCGTGCGGGGTCGGAGAGTATCTTCACGGCCTCGTCGACATCGCGGTCGTAGCGGAGTCCCTGCTTTATGCGTCCGGCCTCTTCGTAGTATCGCTGCACGATCTCGCGTGCAATCCAAGGCTCGATCTCCTCGCGGTGAATGTCGAGGTCGCGGTTCAGATCGTGCTTCAGCTGCGAACGCAGGGTGTCGAGCGTGGCTTTCAGTTCGTCGGTGTCGTATCCCTCGACTCCGGCGGCTTTCTCAAGCTCGTCGACGATCATCTCGCAGACGCGGTCGTATTTGAATTTATCGGGGTCGATGGATGCCTTGAACTCCTCGTAGATGGTGTCGGTGACAACCCACTTGTCGGGCGGCAGTATGGAGGGATGCTCATGGCAGTATCTGTTGGCATAGTCGAACGCCCAGCTGCCCTGAACGACGTTGTAGACGAGGCGCGACATCTCGGGCTGCTCGACCTTGACATCGGGGGTGATGCCTCCTCCGTCGCGGACAACACGTCCTTTGGCGGTATGGAAAACGTTGGTGAGCGAGTCGGGTACACGGCTTACGGATCCGTCGGGGTTGCGGTGTGAGTAGTCGACGGCCTGAACGCAACGTCCGCTTGGCGTGTAGTAGCGTGCGATGGTGACTTTAAGCAGTCCGTTGTAGGGGAGGGGACGTGAGGACTGCACGAGTCCTTTGCCGAAAGAACGGTCGCCGACAATGACGGCACGGTCAAGATCTTGCAGCGCGCCTGACAGAATCTCGGATGATGAGGCGGTTGCCCCGTCGATGAGGACAACGAGTGGAATCTCGGTGTCGACAGGTCGGTCGGTGGTCTTGTAGGTCTTCTCGTTGACGAGTCCGCGTCCGCGCGTCTTGACAACTTCTGTGCCTTTAGGAAGGAAAAGTCCGGCGATCTTCACGGCTCCTTCGAGTATGCCTCCTCCGTTACCTCGCAGATCGAGGATGAGGTCTTTAGCTCCCTGCTTCTTGAGATCGATGAGTGCGTCGCGCACGGCTGGCGCGCTTTTCTCGTTGAATGTCTCCAGGAAAATATAGCCTGTTGTGCCGTTTTCGAGCAGACCGTAGTACGGCACCGGGTTCAGGTCGATCTTCTCGCGTACAATATCGAATGTTAGGATCGAATCGGTGGTGTAGGGGCGCCTGACAGTGACGCTGACGGTCGTTCCCGGCTGCCCTTTGAGTTTATTGCTGATTTTGTCGGACTCCCAAGAGGCAACGGAATCGCCGTCGATGGTGATGAAAACGTCACCGGGTCGAAGTCCGGCACGCTCGGATGGCGTGCCTTTGCGTGGCAACGAAACCGAGACGGGCTTTGTGCGCGTGATGTAGCTGCCTATGCCTCCGTACTCGCCGGTTGAAATGACTGTAAATTCCTCCTGATCATCTTCGGGGAAATATTCGGTATACGGGTCGATGTCGGCGAGCATCGAATATATCGCTGTGTTTATGGACTTCGTGGCGTCGATCGTGTCGACGTAGGAAGTCTGTAGCGCTTTATAGAGAGCGTTGAAAATGTCGAGATTGCGTGCAATCTCGTTTTTAGGGCTGCGTGTGACGGCTGTTGCCGACATCGCAATTGCCAAAACGGTTATGAAGGTGTGTATTCTACGCACTTGAGGATGTTTGGTTTTAGGGTGTTCAAGAAACTGTTTAAAATACATGTCACAGTGCTTTCTGAGTGCCCGGCCAGCGTCTCGGATATCCACTCTTAAAATCTGTATCATATAAATTTAAACAATTTCTCAAAGACAAAGTTAATTAAAAGGGGGATATTACTATAACATCGAAGGGTGGTAGTTTTCTTAAATTTGTGTAAATTTGTAACAATGAAGGTAGCAAAGGACGTGAAACAGCGTATCGCCATTGTGGTGAACCCGGTGTCGGGCACATCGTCGAAAGAGGCGTCGGCCAATGAGGCCGCCATGCGTCTCGAATCGCTCGGGCATGAGGTTGAGGTGCTTTATACCGGCGGTCCGGGTGATGCCACGCGTCTTGCCCGTGAGGCGATTGCCCGCGGTGCCGGCCTTGTGATCGCCGTCGGTGGTGACGGTACTGTCAATGAAACTGCAAAGGCG
The DNA here is from genome assembly GCA_964389525.1 of uncultured Muribaculaceae bacterium. GTDB lineage: Bacteria > Bacteroidota > Bacteroidia > Bacteroidales > Muribaculaceae > JAFLTL01. The sequence continues at coordinate 279,437 of CAYMEX010000001.1, forward strand.
TTGTGTGACAGTGATGTATCACTTGGCATCATACCTATGGGAAGCGGCAACGGTCTTGCCAGACATCTCGGCATACCTGTGGATTTTGAGGGCGCGCTTGACGTTATCACAGAGGGTAATGTGAAGGCGATAGACTACTGCACAATGAACGGGGAGGATTTTTTCTGTACGTTCGGTGTGGGGTTTGACGCAGCAGTGACGCACACGTTCGCAAAACAGTCGGGTCGCGGTCTTGTGACTTATCTGAAGAGCGCCCTGATGGAGTTCCTGAAATTCAATCCGGCGGAGTACACGATAAATGCCGGAGGCAAGGTGCTGACGGAGAAAGCTTTTCTTGTGGCTGTGTGCAACACTTCGCAATATGGCAACAATGCATATATCGCTCCCGATGCAAGTATCGACGACGGATATGTGGATGTGACGATCGTGCATGCCGGCAACCATATAGCACAGGCTCTTGTGGGTGTCGACCTGTTTACCGGGCTCATAAACAAGAACATACTTATAGAGACGATGCGTGTGCCGTCGGTGAGTATCAGATGCAATGCCACTGGAAGCATGGCTGCGCATATCGACGGCGAGCCGAGGCAGCTTGAGGATCGTGCGGAGATCGTTTGCCGCCACAACGGGCTGCGGGTCGTGGCTCCGATCCAGTCGGAGTCGTTTACGCCTATCATCACTCCAATGTCGAACATCGTGAGGGAGACGCGCATAGCGCTGAAGAATCTGTTTCATCCGTGGGCAATACGCAGATAGCGTGTCCAGTAATCCGGGCTCGCAAGCGAACCCGGTTAACGAAATGTCATACCTCCGGTATGAGATAACCGAGAGGTGATTGACGTAAGTGCGTCCGGGGTCTGCGGGTGGAGTTCAGCCCCTCCGGGGCTGAGCGGGTAAGAGGATGCTGTAATCCGGGCTCGCAAGCGAACCCGGTTAACGAAATGTCATACCTCCGGTATGAGATAATCGCCTCTCTGCGGGGGCTCGGGTTGAGGATGGATAGCTATTGTAGCTAAGATAGCTGCTTTAGGACGGACGGGAGATGGTGGTTCAGTCTCTGCGAGACTGAGGGGTGTTATGGCTGTTGACCCCACCCTGTTCGCTTTGCTCACAGGATGGGGCTAAACTCCGGCTACGCCGGGTTTTGCATCTTCGATGCACAGGTTGGTGGACGGACGGTGTGTCCCGGGGTCTGCGGGTGGAGATCCGGGCTCGCAAGCGAACCCGGTTAACGAAATGCCATACCTCCGGTATGAGATAACCGGCATGATGAGAGGCGGTGGACGCACGAGCCGTGCGTCCCTACTATCAGAGGGGAGTTGCCCCTGAAATAATATGGTGAGACTGTGTCAAAATGGTTTCTTGCAGGGTGAACAGTATTTCCGATTTGTGGGCGTACTGTCGCACGCCCCTACGACGCTTTGGATTGACCGTCTCCGTATGACATGATGTTGAATTGTGGGCGGACGGGCGTGTGTCCATACTATTGAAATGATAATCGGGATTGAATGACGATGGATGAGAAGGCTTTGAAGGATCTGCTTGATCAGGAGGCGGAACGTATAAATTCGCCGAGTTTCATAGGTGAGGATCCGGTGCAGTTTCCGCGCCGGTTTGAACGACAGGAGGATATCGAGGCTGCGTCGCTGCTGTCGGCGACAATAGCCTGGGGAAACAGGAAAATGATATGCCGCGACTGCGACCGCCTGATGGGGCTTATGGCTGATGATCCGCATGCGTTCATCATGGAGGGGGCGTGGGATGCGATTCCTGACGAGATGAACATACACCGAACTTTTTTCGGACGTAATCTGAAGTATTATCTGCGCGGTCTGCAACTGGTGTTCAAACGCTACGGGACGGTCGAAGGGCTTGCCGCAGCCAGCGGAGCAAGTGACAGCCGCCTGCCGGCATGGACCTTCGTGAAGATGCTGGGCGATGTGCTTGCCGAAGCCAATGATGGAGAGCGCGACAGCCGATGTCTGCCGGTGAACGTGGAGTCAACGGCACTGAAGCGTGTGAATATGGCTCTGCGGTGGCTCGTGAGAAATGACGGTATCGTGGATATGGGGGTGTGGACGGCCATAAAGCCGTCGCAACTGTTTATCCCGATGGATGTGCATGTGTCGGATGTGTCGCGCCAATTGGGACTGCTTGAGCGAAAATCGACAGACAGAAAGGCTGTGGAGGAGCTTACGGGACGGCTGAGGATGTATCGGCCGGAAGATCCGTGCGTATATGATTACGCGCTGTTCGGTATAGGAATGGGGCTGTAACGGGGGAATCGGACCTGTCGGACGGGTCAGATCTGTCGGATGTGAGCGACGTTGCGACGGAGTCCGGCAAGTTTGGCACGCTTTATGGCGCTTTTGCGGAAAATGAGTGAAAAGCGCTCCTGATCCATGTCGAGGATGTCGCGCCGCGTGAGTGCAAGGATCTCGGGGCGTGGGAAAAACTCGCGTATGGATGTGATGGCCGGGGATGCGTTCCACGGGCATACCTCCTGGCAGATGTCGCAACCGTAGATGCGTCTGCCAAGTTCTACATCATCGGGTAACTCGAGATCGCGGCATTCGATCGTGAGGTATGAGCGGCATCGGCCGGAATCGACTGTGCCGTCGGGGCGAATGGCGTGTCCGGGACATGACCTGACGCATCGTCGGCATGAACCGCATGAACGCGTCGAGGGACCGTCGGGGGGTAACTCAACAGTGACAAGGATTTCGCCTAAAAGGACGTAACTGCCGACGCCGGGGACGATGAGCAGGCCGTTGAGGCCGCGGAAGCCGATGCCGGAACGCACTGCCCAATAGCGTTCGAGCAATGGGGCTGTGTCGACACAGACGCGTGTCGCGGCACCGAGTGTTTCGTGAAGCCACAGGGCAATAGCGGTCAATCGCGCGCGTATGACGTCGTGATAGTCGTCGCCAAGAGAATAGCGGGCAAAAACCGCGTCGGAGTCGCCCGGCGCATCGGGGTGGAAGTAGGGGAATGCGAATGAAATGATGGAACGCGCTCCGGGTAACAGTCCGTCGGGATCGAAGCGCAGAGCGGGATAGCGTGTCATGTATTCCATACCGGCATGGCAACCGTCGCCGATCCATCTGTCGAACTGATCGCGCGCGTCACCGTCGACCGGCGCACACGCCGCAACCCCGCATGCGACGGCTCCTGCGGCTTCGGCGCGGCGCTTCAGCTCCGCCTTACTGAATAACTCCGAACTCATAGCCCTGACGACGGAGCCAGCGTATGGCCCGCGGTAATGCGACATGTAGGTTTGGCCACGCCTTGAGCGAGTCGTGGAAGACGATGATGGATCCGTCGCGTGTGTAGCGCCGGACGTTGCGCACGATGTCGTCGGGCGACAGCCGCCGGCTGTAGTCGCGCGTGACAAGGTCGTACATGACAAGGCGGTAGCGGTTTCTGACGCGGCGTATCTGCGATGGCTTCATCAGGCCGTGGGGAGGTCGGAACAATCGGCTACCCGTGATCTCGGCGCCGCGTGAGACGTTGTCGAGGAATGTGGCGGTGTCGTTCTTCATGCCCTGCATGTGGGAGAGCGAGTGGTTGCCTATGGCGTGTCCGGCCTCTCGCACCCGCTCAAGCAGAGCTGGGTTGCGGAGAACGTTCTCGCCGACCATGAAGAACGTGGCACGCACTCCGTGCTCGCGCAGAATGTCGAGCACCCAGGGGGTGACGCCCGGAATGGGTCCGTCGTCGAAGGTGAGGTAGACACATTTACGGTGGCTTCCCGGCATACGCCACAGTGCGTTGCCGAAAAGCCACCGATATAGTCTTGGCGGACGTTCGATGAAGTGCATCAGTCCTGCTGTGAGTCGCCGGTGGTGACAGGAGCGGCAGCCCTGGCTTTTTCAAGCACACCGCTTATGTCGACACCGAGAGTGTCGAGGCTTTCACCGAGCTTGTTGATGTCGCCACCCGCGTCGTAGAATGTGTTGATGAGCGAGACGGTGTAGGTGGTGGCGTAGCGGTCGGCTCTGCTGAGGTTGTTGTAGAGTCCGCGGCGACGCAGATCGTTGAAATACGGCTCGTAGGAAGCCCAACGCAGAATCTCGTCGTGGATTATGGACAGACCTTTGTCGATCATCGCCTGATCTTTGGCCTGCTCACCGAGACGCGTGTAGAGGTCGCCGATCTGCTGTCCTACCTGTATGGCGTAGGGCGAGAGGCGGAAGGGCAGTTTCTCCTCCATGAGGTCGAGCACTTCGGCAGACTTGGCAAACCTGTCGGCCGCGAATGCGGCAGGATCGGCTCCGAGTGAATCGGCATCGAGGGCGAGTGCCTCGACTCCCTCGTTGTAGAGGGCAGTGGCGAGATCGAGCAGCGACGAACGATGGGTTGTGACCATGCGGCGCACAGTCTCGTCGAGATAGACGGTCTCGTCTTCGGCCACCTCATCGAGTCCGCCCCAGCGGAATTTCTCAGTGACGTTGCGGTACATCTTGTCGGTGTTGACCGGCATGTTGTAGCCGTCGGTCTCGTTGTAGACGGGGGTAGCCTGGTAGGCGAGTCCGGTGTTGCGGAGGTTGGACTCCATGCCGAGATAGTAGCTTGTGGGAACGGTCATGGCGAAGTAGACAGGACGGTTCCAGCCGTTGGCCGCACTTGTGGCAAGCATGTCGAGCGAGATGGCATTGGAGAGTGTCATGCGGTTGCCCGGGAGCTCGGTGGCTATGTAGGAGTCGGCGGCGTCTTTCTCTTCCGGCTCGATGACTCCGGCAGCTACCGATGCGTCGATGTCGACGGGGATGTAGACTTTCTTGGACGGGAACTCGGGTACTTTGCCTGAAGAAGCGTAGAGTCCTTTAAGGGCGTCGAGCGCAGGCATGCCTGCGGCGGGGCTCTTCTCGGGGAAGGATGATATCTGCAGCCGGTCGTAGGCGTAGTCGCCTGGCTTGGCAAGCATGTCGATGCCGGGCGCGTTGTAGGTGGGCATGCGCATCTGGTTGACATACCAGTCGGTCGTGAGATAGGAGAGGTTGACAACGCGTACGTCGGTGCGGAATCCCTCGACTTCCTGAGCATACCAGAGCGGGAAGGTGTCGTTGTCGCCGTTGGTGAAGATGATGGCGTTTTCGTCGACGCTCGAGAGATAGTTCATGCCGTAGTCGCGCGTGGTGTATCGGCCCGAACGGTCGTGGTCGTCCCATGTCTGCGAAACGACCTGCAGAGGTATGACGAGTCCGATGACGAGTGCGACGCATGCGGCTATCATGCTATGGCGATGAGTGTCGGCTGTAGTTTCTTTCTTTTTGGCGAGTGCCTGAGAAATGATCGAGTAGATGGCTGCGACTCCCATGCCTACCCATATGGCGTAGGCGTAGAATGATCCGGCAAACGCGTAGTCGCGTTCACGTGGCTGCAACGGCGGCTGGTTGAGGTAGAGGACAATGGCTATGCCTGTCATAAAGAACAGGAAGAACACGATCCAGAACTGCTCTATGCCGCGCTTGCTGTAGAATGCCTGCCACAGGAGTCCGATGAGACCCATGATGAGCGGGAGCATGTAGAAGACGTTGTGCCCCTTGTTGCCTTCGCCCTGATCGTAGGGTAGAAGCTCCTGATCGCCGAGGCGGTAGTTGTCGATGGCAGGGAACCCGGAAATCCAGTTGCCACGGTTTGGCTCTCCCTGTCCCTGCAGATCGTTCTGCCGTCCGGCGAAATTCCACATGAAATAACGCCAGTACATGTAGTTGAGCTGGTAGTTGAGGAAGTAGCGGAGGTTCTGTGCCTGTGTGGGCATCTGTGCAGTCGTGGTGTAGGGTGCTCCTTGCTGCATGAATGGCGTGCCGTCTTTGTAGAGGACGTTCTCGACCTGAACGTAAGGCAGCTCGTCTTCGGTCGCTCCTATCCAGCCGAGATATGCCTCGGGATGGTTGGGGGCGGTGCTGTACATGCGTGGGAAGAGCATGTTGGGCTCCCAGTTGTAGGAGATCTTCTCGCCAGTGGCAACGTAGCGGTCGGATTGTCCGGTTGAGTCGGCCACCTCTTTGCTATACAGCTTCTTGCCGTGAGTGACTTTGGGGGAGAAATAGCCGGCATCGTCGAGCTCATAGACAATCTCGGACTTGAATGACTGGCCGTAGAGGAGCGGGTTCTCGCCGTACTGCTCGCGGTTGAGGTAGCTGCCGAGGTTGAATACGTTGTCGGGCGCGTTCTGGTTCATCGGCGGGTTGGCCGAGCTGCGGATGAGCAGGAGTGCGTAGGATGAGTATCCGACGAACATGACAAGCACGCTCAGAGCTGTGAGGCAAAGGATGCGTATGGGGAGGCGCGGCACCATCCAGAGGAAGGCGGCAAGGGCAGCGGTGATGAGCACCGGGATCCATAGCGACTCACCGATGAATGGGATGCCGGAGAGGAGTATGGCAATGAGGAATGACCAGCGGATGGCGCGGACGTCGGTGCCACGGTAGAGGGAGTAGATGCACCAGACGAGTGCGGCTACAAGGAGAACGGCGTAGATGAGCACTCCGAAGTTGAAGGGAGTGTGGAGCGTGTTGACGAAGAACAGCTCGAAGTATTGCGCGATCTCAATGAATCCGGGGACGAGGCCGTAGAGGATGAGCGCGACTACCACAGCCGATATGCCAAGCGTGATGAGCGAGCCTTTGGCGGTGGTGTTGCGGAACTTGCGGTAGTAGATGACAAGCGCGATCGCCGGAATGCAGAGCAGGTTGAGCAGGTGCACGGCGATGGAGATGCCAATGACGTAGGCGATGAGCACAAGATAGCGGTCGCTGTGAGGCATGTCGGCCCGGTTCTCCCATTTGAGAATGAGCCATATGACGAGCGCGGTGCAGAACGATGAGAAGGCGTAGACCTCTCCCTCGACAGCGGAGAACCAGAAGGTGTCGCTCCAGGTGTACATGAGCGCGCCGCAAAGACCCGAACCAAAGATGGCGATCATCTTTGGAAGCGAGATCTCAGTCGCTCCGTCGGGCACGATGAGACGCTTGACAAAGTGGGTTATCGTCCAGAACATCAACAGTATCGTGCCCGCACTCAAGATCGCGGACATGGAGTTGACAGCCAATGCCACCTTGGTGACATCGCCTCCGACAAAGTTGACGAAGAAACGGCCTGCGAGCATGAAAATGGGGTTGCCCGGCGGGTGCCCTACTTCGAGTTTAAATGCCTGTGAGATAAATTCGGGGCAGTCCCAGAAGCTTGCCGTCGGCTCAACCGTGAGCAGGTATGTGAAAGCTGCAATGATGAAGCTGAGCCAGCCGAGAGAGTCGTTAATGATATTGTAGCGACGCATGTATTGAATTTATAGCGTTTGTGTTTGTTCAAAACATAATGTCGTGCAAAGTTATAGTTTTTATTCCTATCAAGCGTAAGGAGTTGTTGTGAAAAAATATTAGATTTGCATATTAGAAGAGCTTGCTTAATAATAAATGTTGCCGCCAGGGTCGTAAAGCCTGATATGAATTTCGATATGTGCCTAAGAAATGTACTTGCGGTACACGGCTGAGAAACAGATCGAAAGGCGATCAGTCTATGCGAAACAGAAGTAACTTTGTAGTCTTACAGGCTTCTGTCAACAATTGAAATAATCTTCATAATTTGTAAACAACATGAAACAAAAAGCTTCATATCGGTCATTCGCCGGCATATTTCCGTTTGTTCTTCGGTCGTTATGGAACCCCATAACTCCCTCATCACAATCAAAAATCTGCTCGACGACTGGCCGCCCTGTCGGTAACATTTATTATTAAACAAGCTCTAATATCAGAAACACTTTCTCAATGTTGAAAAAGATAATCGCCGCGGCGTGCATGGCACTGTCGGTAATGGCAATTGAAGCAGCAGATAAAGGTGAGTCACTGTATCTTGCAAACCGCGCTCCGCTCGTGGAAAAACGCTATATGGAGCTTCCGATCGGGGATGTCAAGCCCGAAGGCTGGCTAAAGGACCAGATGCAGAGGATGGCCGACGGCATGACGGGGCATCTCGACGAGCTGTATGAGCCGGTGATGGGCAAGCGCAACGGCTGGCTCGGCGGCGACGGCGACGTGTGGGAGCGCGGGCCGTACTGGATAGACGGTCTTCTGCCTCTCGCGTATATGCTTGAAAACAAGGAGCTGAAGGCTAAGGTGCAGCCGTGGGTGGAATGGGCGTTGAACAGCCAGCAGCCCGACGGATATTTCGGTCCAGACACCGACCGCTCGCCCGAGCCCGGTCTGCAGCGTGACAATGCCCGTGACTGGTGGCCGAAAATGGTGATGCTCAAGGTGCTCCAGCAGTATTATGACGCTACCGGCGACCAGCGTGTCATAACGTTTATGACCAAATACTTCAAGTATCAGCTCGAGCATCTGAAGGAGACTCCTCTGGGTCACTGGACGTACTGGGGGCGTATGCGCGGCGGCGACAATCTGCTTGTCGTGTACTGGCTCTACAATATCACAGGCGATGATTTTCTGCTTGCCCTCGGCGACATTATCGCTGACCAGACGTTTGACTGGCGCGGCGAGTTTCTGAACCGAGAGATGATGCACTCAATCAACAGTGTGCACTGTGTGAATCTGGCGCAGGGACTCAAGGAGCCCGTCATAAGATATCTGGCGACACACGATGAGAAGGATATTGCCTCGATCGACACGATGGCGTATGACCTTCGTCGTTTTCACGGCTGGCCTACCGGCCTTTACGGCGGCGATGAGTGGATGCACGGCGGCAGTCCGACACAGGGCTCGGAACTGTGTACGGCTGTGGAGATGATGTATTCGCTTGAGAAGATGATCGAGATCACTGGCCGCACCGACTGGGCCGACTGGCTCGAGCGTGTGGCGTTCAACGCTCTGCCGACTCAGGTGTCGGACGACTGCATGACACGCCAGTATTATCAGCAGCTAAATCAGGTGGAGGTGTCGTGCATGGAGCGTAATTTCCAGGAACCTCACGACGGGACCGACATAGCGTTCGGACTCCTGACGGGATATCCTTGCTGCACGTCGAACCTGCATCAGGGCTGGCCAAAGTTTACGCGCGACCTGTGGTTCGCCACAAGTGACCGCGGTCTTGCCGCGTTGTATTATGCTCCGTCGACAGTCACAGCCAAGGTCGCCGACGGCGTGGAGGTGACGATCGACGAGAAAACGGCATATCCGTTTGAAGGCACGGTGAGATTTGAGATCTCTTATCGGAACAAGAAAGTGAAGTCGGCCGATTTCCCGCTTGAGCTGCGTGTGCCGGGATGGTGCATGGAGGCAACGGTGAAGGTGAACGGCACGGAGGTGTCGAAAGGTACCGCCGGATCGATCATTACTCTCGACAGAACATGGGAAAAAGGCGACAAGGTAGAACTTGAGATGCCGATGCAGATATCGACCTCGCGATGGTATGAGAACTCGACGGTGATCGAGCGCGGTCCGCTTCTCTATGCTCTGCGCGTAGGCGAGGAGTGGCAGAAGGTGACTGATCAGGAAAAACTGAGAGGCCACGGCGAGTACTGCTATGATGTGCATGCGACGACTCCGTGGAACTATTGTCTATCGAGCAAAGATGTAGATAACGCGAATGTCAACACGGCATTCAAGGTGGTAGTGCGTGAGTCGGACGGATATCCGTGGTCGATCGAAAACGCTCCGATAGAACTTCACGGAAAAGGACGCAGAATGAATAACTGGACGCTCTACAACGGTTCGGCCGGCCCGATGCCTTATGGTCCCGTGAAACGTGAGCATCTTGGCGAAGAGGAGGATATCGTGCTGATACCCTACGGCTGCACGACGCTGCGTATCACAGAGTTCCCGGTTGCCCGCTAAATCACTTCAATGAATAATAACCAATCAAGTTTATAGTTTACAATGTATTCAATCAAGAAAATCAGCGTTGTTGCGGTGGCGGCTCTTTCGCTCGGCGGCAGCGTGACGGCATCGGCGCCCAAAAACAACGCGTCGTATGTCAACCCGATTATCGGAACAAACGGAATGGGACACACGTTCCCCGGAGCATGCGCACCGTTCGGCATCGTGCAGCTGAGCCCTGACACGGAGAATGTCCCTCACAATATCGACGGCAAGTATCAGCCCGGCGCATATGAGTACTGCGCAGGCTACCAGCACCGCGACACGACGATCGTGGGTTTCAGCCACACGCATCTGAGCGGCACCGGCCACAGTGACCTCGGCGATGTGCTGATCATGCCTGCTACCGGCGAGCATCTGCTTGTGCCTGGCGAGGCTTCGGACACATCTAAGGGCTATCGTTCGCGTTTCAGCCATGACACCGAGGTGACACGTCCCGGCTACTATGCCGTGACGCTTGACGACTACGGCATCAGAGCCGAGCTGACGGCAACACAGCGCGTGGGCGCCCACCGCTACACGTATCCCGGCACAGCGGAGTCGGGTCATATCGTGCTTGACATGGATCACGGCATATACAACTACGACGGCAAGACGCTCTGGACGTATATGCGTGTGGAGAACGACAGCCTGATCACGGGCTACCGCATCACCAACGGCTGGGCACGCACCAACTACACTTACTTCGCCATCGAGTTCTCGGAGCCGATCACCAACTACGGATTTATCGACAAGGAGAAGCCCAAGTACAACGGTTTCTGGGGCAAGTTTGACCAGCGGCACAACTTCCCGGAGATGGCCGGCCGCAAGGTCGTATCGTATTTTGATTTCGACCTGCCTGAATCGAAACAGGTAGAGATAAAGGTCGGACTGTCGGGCGTCAGCACCGAAGGCGCTTTGAAAAACCTGCGTGCCGAGACCGGCGGCAAGGATTTTGACGCAATACTCGCCCAGACAACCGACGACTGGAACAAGAGTCTCGACATGATCGAGGCCGAAGGATCGGAAGATCAGCTGGCAATGCTCTATACTTCGCTCTATCACACGATGATCAATCCGTCGGTGTACATGGATGTCGACGGCAAGTACAGAGGTCTTGACCACAATATCCATCAGGCCGACGGCTTCACGAACTACACGGTGTTCTCGATCTGGGACACGTTCCGTGCGGAGCACCCGCTGATGAATGTCATCTTCCCGGAGAAGGGCGCCGATATGGCCAAGTCGATGATGGCTCACTACGAACAGAGCGTGCACAAGGCACTGCCGGTGTGGTCGCATATGGGTAACGAGAACTGGTGTATGGCCGGTTATCATGCAGTGTCGGTGCTTGCCGACGCCTACACGAAAGGTGGAACGCTTGACCCGAAGGTAGCTCTTGAGGCAATGAACAGTTCGGCCACGATACCTTACTACACCAATCTGACCGACTACATGGAGAAGGGTTATGTGCCTTTTGACAAGAACGGCAGCGCAGTGTCGATAACTCTCGAATATGCCTATGACGACTGGTGCATCTACAACACGGCCGAGAAGATAGGAAACAAGGAGCTTGCCGAGACCTACAAGAAGCGTGCGATGAACTACAAGAATGTGTTTGATCCGGAGCTGAAGTTCTCGCGCCCCAAGAACTCCGACGGCTCGTGGAAGACTCCGTTCAGCCTGCTCAACACGCATAACGAGGGATTCCTCGAAGGCAACTCGTGGAACTACTCATTCTTCGTACCGCACGATGTTAAGGGCCTTATCGGCGAGATGGGCGGTGACAAACAGTTTGTACAGAACCTCGACTCGTTGTTCATCATGGAGTTCCCCGAGAAGTATTACAAGGACACCGAGGATGTGACCAAAGAGGGACTTATCGGCTGCTATGTTCATGGCAACGAGCCGAGCCACCATATACCTTATCTCTATGCGTGGACGAGCCAGCCGTGGAAGACGCAGTACTGGGTGCGCGAGATAATGAACAGAATGTACCGCAACAATATCGACGGTCTCTGCGGCAATGACGACTGCGGCCAGATGTCGGCGTGGTATGTATTTACCGCTCTCGGCTTCTATCCCGTATGCCCGGGTACCGACCAGTATGTGCTCGGCGCGCCTTATCTTCCCTACGCCAAGCTGACACTCGGCAACGGCAATACGCTTGAGGTGAAGGCTCCGAAGGTGAGCGACAAGAACCGCTATGTGAAGAGCGTTAAGCTCAACGGCGAGAAATTTGACAAGACCTATCTGACGCATGACGAGCTTATGAGAGGCGGTGTGCTTGAATTTGAGATGGCATCGACTCCCAACAAAAAGCGCGGCATCGCGCCCGACGCTAAACCTTACTCACTAAGCAAGTGACATAAAGAATGAAAAAAATTGATTGTAGAGTATTTCCGGTAGGTGTGGCGCTGCTTGCAGCAGCGTGCACATCTGCCCCGTCGACCGAGCGCAAGACGCTGACGGCTGTGTCGTTTGAGCAAGTGGCACTGGAGGATTCGTTCTGGCTTCCGCGACTGAAAACGCAGAAGGAGACGCTTGTGCCTTTCTCGCTCGACAAGACCAAGCCGGCTGTGGAGAACCTGAGAAGAACAGGCGAGTATCTCAAAACCGGTAAGAAGACTCCTCTGGAGCCTCTTGCGAGATTTGTAGACTCAGATCTTTTCAAGGTGATGGAGGGGGCGGCCTATCTGCTGATACTTGAGCGCGACCAGGCTCTCGAGGCACAGATGGACAGCATCATAGATGTGATCGCCGACGCCCAGAAGGAAGACGGTTATCTCTACGAGCAATTTGAAGTCGATGACTCGATGATAAAGCGGGGCTGGGGAATGGGCGACAAGCCATACTCGTTTGTGGTCCACAGCCATGAGCTTTATAACATGGGGCACATGTATGAGGGCGCGATCGCCTACTACAAGGCTACCGGCAAACGCAAGTGGCTGGATGTGGCCGAGAAGAATGCCCGACATATCAACAAGGTGTTTTTTGAGGGAGACCCGAACTACAACGACGGCAAGCCTGTGAACCAGGCTCCGGGACATGAGGAGATCGAACTTGCACTTGTGAAGATGTATCAGGCTACAGGCGATACGCTCTATCTCGACATGGCCAAGAAGTTTATTGACATACGCGGTGTCACATATAAACCTGAGGGTGACGGCGTGATGGCTCCCGACTACGCCCAGCAGCATATACCTGTGAGGGATCAGCGCGAGGTGAGCGGCCACTCGGTGAGAGCGATGTATCTCTACTCTGGCATGGCCGACGTGATGGGCGCGACTGGCGACACGACGCTTATCGAACCGCTTGAAAGCATCTGGCACGACTATGTGGACGCCAAGATGCACATAAACGGCGGCCTGGGCGCGGTGCCCGGTATCGAGGGCTTCGGTCCGGCATATGTGCTTCCCAACAAGGACACATACGACGAGACATGCGCTGCTGTCGGGAACGTCCTTTTCAACTACCGAATGTTTCTTGCCACGGGCGAGGCCAAGTATCTCGATGTGGCGGAAGTGGCACTCTACAACAATGTGCTCGCGGGTGTGAATATCGAGGGCAACCGTTTCTTCTATGTGAATGTGCTTGAGGCCGACGGCCGCAAGGCATTCAATCACGGCCGCGCCGGCCGCTCTCCGTGGTTCGGTACGGCATGCTGTCCGTCGAACATGGCGCGTCTGATCCCGCAGGTGTCGGGTATGATCTACACCCACGACGGCGATGATGTGTACTGCGCTCTGTATGTCGGCAGCGACGGCGCTGTCGAGCTCGACAACGGTAAGGTGGAGCTGAAACAGAGGACGGGGTATCCGTTTGACGGAAACGTGGAAATCGAGGTGTCGCCCGCTACAGAGGGGCAGGAATTCACGATGTGGATGCGCATACCGACCTGGGCGACCGACCGCTTCGTGCCGGGTGAGCTCTACAGCTACACTGATGATGTGAAGGCCGGCAAACCGACTCTAAAGGTGAACGGCAAGGAAGTGGGCGGCAAAGCTCAGAACGGCTTTATCCCCGTGAAGCGTAAGTGGAATGCGGGTGACAAGATCGAACTGTGTCTGCCGATGCCGCTCCGCTACTCGGAGGCTGACGAACGTGTGGAGGCTGACGTGGACCGTGTGGCTCTGACACGTGGCCCGCTTGTGCTCTGCGCTGAGGGTGTCGACAACGACTATCAGGCTTCGTCGTATGTAGTGAGTGAAATCGGCGAGCAGGGCACGGTAGGACGTTTCAGCGAGGGTGTGCTTTCGGGCATCCCATATGTTACGATCCCCGCCATGTCGGTCGACAGCACGCTCAAGGTGCATAGCGCTCCTCTTAAACTTCTTCCTTACTACGCATGGAACAACCGCGGCGACAACGGCACGATGAACGTGTGGTTTGCACGTAACCCCGAGGTGGCCGAGGCAAGCATGTTCCCTGCAGTGGGCAATGTGAGGGAGGTGGTCGTGAGCTATACGTACACGGGTGATGATCCGTATGCAGTGGCCGACGGCAAGATACCGTCGAGCTCGTCGGACGGCTCAATACCGCGCTGGACTTCGTGGCCCCGCAAGGGTGACGCACAGAAGGTGGAGCTGCACATGAAAAAGGCACAGCCCATCGAGAGTGTGTCGGTGTACTGGTATAATGACAACGGCGGCGTGAAACTGCCCAAGTCGTGGACTCTGGACTACATGAAGGATGGACAGTGGGTGCCGATGCAGCTTTACACGACCGACACCTATGGAGTGAACGGTGACCAGTACAATATGGTGCATCCGTCGGAGCCGATCACAACCGATGCGATAAGGATCAATGTGACTCCTGTTGCCGATGCTGCAGCGGGAATACTTGAGGTGGCAATAGAATAATGAGTCTGCTGAGCACTCTGAGGACTCGGAGTGTGCGGAATGAGAAGTCGGAAAAATGTGTCAAAGCCGGCATTTTGGGCGTACTGTCGCACGCCCCTACGTCGGAAAATTAATATTGATTTGTCGGGGGCGTGCTGATGCGCGCCCCTGCTCATAAAGAAAAAGAAAATGGCAACAATTTATTTTGCAGGAGGGTGCTTCTGGGGAACGGAGCACTTTATGAAACAGATCAAGGGCGTGACTGACACGCAGGTGGGCTATGCCAACTCGACTGTCGAGAATCCGAGCTACGAGGAGGTGAAAACGGGACGGACGCACGCTGCCGAGACGGTAAAGGTGGAGTATGACCCGACGATGGTCGATCTCGCGTTTCTGATAAAACTGTATTTCATGACGATAGATCCGACGCTAAAGGATCGTCAGGGTGGCGACTGTGGAACGCAATATCGCACGGGGATATATTATGTCGACGAGGCACAACGCAAGGTGGCGGAGTCGGTTATCGCCGAGGTGCAGAAGGGGTATGCCGCGCCTATAGTGACGGAGGTGATGCCGATCGGCAATTTCTATGGGGCGGAGGATTATCATCAGGATTATCTTGACAAGAATCCGGGCGGGTATTGCCATGTGGATCCGCGCCTTTTCGCTCTGGCGAGGGAGATGTCGGGGAAAAGATAGTTGCAAGCCGCGGTGCGGGCTGTGGGGGATAGCTATTGTAGCTAAGGTAGCTGCTGTAGGGGAAGCCGGAGAAATAAAAAGGACGCACGAGCCGTGCGTCCCTACTCTACTGGGGGATAGCTATTGTAGCTAAGATAGCTTGTTTAGGGGGATCAATGGGGGATCAGTGGAGGAGGGTGGCGATGGCGGTGTCGAGGATGGTGTCGTGGCCGTCGAGGGCGGCCTGTGGATCCATGTCGACGGCGCATCCGGGGGAGGGCTCAACTCCCCACTCGGTGGGATTGCCCTGTGCGTCGAGGACGGAGCATGCGGAGAAGCGTACGCTCCATCCGTTGGGCAACTCGGATGAAAACGGCATGCCTGAACCGCCGCCTGTTGTTGCTCCGACAAGGCGAACCTGCGGCAACAGCTTCATAATGGACGCGAAGTTGTTTGCGGCGGAGAAGGTGGAGCGGTTGGTGAGTACGGCTACGGGTTTCGTCCAGATTACAGCACCATTGGGGGCGGGGTTGTAATAGAACGGATAGGGCTCGGAAAAGTCGTCGTGAGCCGGGCCTGTCTTGTGGGAGATGTAGCCGACGAGTGTGCGCTCGGTAATGAAGCGTGAGACGAGTGGCTCGACGTGGTCCATGCGTCCGCCTCCGTTGTCGCGTATGTCGATGATGAGTGCGTCGCATGTGGCAAGGAATGAGAAGATGTACTCCCAGTTGCCGTCGCCGAGCGAATACTCGAATGAGGGGCAGCGGATGTAGCCTACGTTCTGCGGAAGTATGCCGTAGTAGTATGCCCCGAGTGAAGTGTAGTTGAAGTTGAAGTAGTATTGCTCGATGATGCGTGCGTCGTAGTTCTGCGGATAATCGCTCCACCAGTCGCGATAGTAGGATGTGGCAAATGGCGCGGAGAGGTTGGTGTGCCCGTCGCGCAACTCACCGAGCATGTCGGAACATACCTGGAAAAGCTCTCGGTTGTTCATGTCGGGCGATATCATGGCGGAGTAGCGCGTTGTGATCTCGTGCCAGTCGATGTTTTTCTCGCGGAAGAAACAGTAGTGGTTGTCGAGAATGTCGCACAGCGCATCGAAGTTGCCGCGCGGGTCGTTGTCGTAGGACTCGATCTTGTGGCATCCGGCGGGGAGAAGGAGGATGATGAGAATCAGAAGTATGTCGAGTGGCTTGCGCATGGATCAATAGAGGGCTGAAATGACTCGTGTGCGATCGGAGATGCGTCGTGCTTTGCCGAGCGAGATCCACTCGCCTGAGACGCCGATGACAAATGAGTTGGTGATGACGCGTGTGGTTATGTCGCAGACGCGCGATGAGTGGAAGTAGTTGCGGTAGCCGAGGCGCAGCCATGACGATCCGATCTCGATGTCGGCGGTGAGCGATGTGTCGAGCTGGCGGTAGTCGCCGGGCCATGCGCAGTGCACGAGTCCGGAGCGGTTGCCGAGCCAGATCTCATAGTATAGCTCGCCGTATTGCTGTGAGAAGAATGCTCCGAGCAGTGGCGCTGTGGTTTCGAGGCGAAGAAGCATGCGTGTGCCTGCAACACGGAACATGCGGGTGGCGTAGGCGGATGCTCCGACGGTGAGTGACGCTTTTGCTGCGGCGGGATTGTTGCCGTTGCGCGGGTTGTAGATCGCTCCGGCCGAGAAGATGGCTGCCGGGCCGACTCCGACGGTGACGCCCCGTGGAACATCCCATCGGCGCATCATGCCCCACGACGCGGCGAGGTCGCCGCGCCACATCGTGCCGTTGCCGACGTAGTTGGTGGCGCGTGAGGCGTCGACTGAAATCTTCAGCCGCGACACCCATCGGTCGGGGCTGAAGGCCATTGCCTGCATGCGCTCATAGGCGAGGCCGAGGTTCCACCCGCTATATGTGAGTGGCGTGAGGTAGGTGTCGGCGAGCGTGGCGCTGCCGGCCGAGAATGTGTAGGCAGTTGCTGCGGGACGAATGACGTCCTGTGCTCGCGCAGTGAAAATGACGGCGAGGAGGGAGAGCAGTATCGTGAGATGTTTTCTCATGTCGGCGGTGTCTCAGAAGATGCGGGTCTGTCCGTTGATCTCGTCGCGGACTTCCTCGTCAGAGGTCTCGTGGAATGTCTCGTCGGCGGTGTCGTCGTCGATCTCCCCATCGAGATCGATCGGAGTCTCGTCGATCTCGACGGGAGTAGGCTCGATCTCCTCGATTGAGTCGATCGTGAAGGTGGTGAGACGCTTGCCGCGTGCCTTGACAGACTTGACTCCGATGAAGTCCCAGGCGTCGACAACAAGCGGCTCGCGGAAGGCATCGTCGCCGCCGAAGGTGACGCGGAAGCGTGCTCCTTGTGTCGACGAGAGGAGTCGGAGCGTTGAATCGGGGTTGTCGCCGAGGTAGCGCTGCGGGCGTGTGGTAGGCTCGAATACAAAGCGCTTGATGTAGGGGAATCCCTGATCGGCGTCGTCGAGTATGGCAGTCCAGACAGTGTCGGGGCTGTATTTCAGTATGAGCAGGATGTTGTCTTCGTAGTGGTGCTCGGTGCTGAAGCCTGTGAGGTAGTATTCGCCGGAGCGGAGGATGACAAGGATCTTGTCCTGCCCCATAAATTCACCGAGGCATGTGCCGCGCTCGTCGTAGTTGAGCCGCAGCACATCGGGGTCGAACCAGACTTTGCGTCCGCCGAGTGTTGAGGCGCCTTTCTCTTTGAGTGAGAAACGGTGCACTTCGTTGCGAGTGACGATGTTGCCCTGCGATGCGCGGTTTTTAATCGCCATCTGCGAGAAGTCGACGTCGAACTGCAGAACCTTCAGTTTGGGCTTGGGCTTGAGTGTGACCTTGACTACCTCGGCCTCGCCGTTGGGGTTGGCGGTGAACCATGCGATGCGTGTGCCGGGGAGGCCCGGAGTGAGGTTGTACTCCTTGTCGCGTGACACGCCTGTCACGGCAAAGCGTTTCATGTAGTATGTGCCGCCCTTGCCGTTCTGATATATGACGTTGTAGACAGTGCGCGAGTCGTTGCGCTTGAAGACGTTGACGTGTATGACGCCTTTGTCGACAAAGATTTTGTCGGCTACGCGCATGATCTTGTAGCGTCCGTCGCGATAGAAGATGATGATGTCGTCGAGCGCGGAGCAGTTGCAGACGAACTCGTCTTTTTTGAGGGCGGTGCCGATGAATCCTTCATTGCGGTTGAAGTAGAGACGCTCGTTGCGCTCGGCTACGGTGGCGGCCTCGATGTTGTCGAAGCTGCGCAGTGTTGTGCGCCGGGGGAATCGGTCGCCGTATTTCTTTTTCAGGTCGGAGAACCACTTGATGGTGTAGTCGGTGATCGCGGCGAGGTTTTTCTCGATCTTGGCCATGTCGGCCTTTATGGCGGCTATTGCAGCGTCGGCCTTGTCGGAGTTGAAGCGCAGTATGCGCGCCATCTTGATCTCCATGAGGCGCTGCAGGTCGTCGGTGGTGACGGGGCGGATGAGCACTTCGCGGAATGGCTCGAGCCGCTTGAGGATGTGTGCGTCGGCATGGCGCTGCGACGGTGCCTGCTCGAACTCTGGATCCTTGTAGATGCGCTCCTCGATGAATATGCGCTCCAGTGACGCGAAGTGAAGCTGCGCGGTGAGTTCGTCGAGACGTATCTGCAGCTCTCGGGCGAGTAGGTCGCGCGTGCGGTTGACGCTGTGACGGAGTACATCGCTGATGGAGAGGAAGTGTGGCTTGCGGTCGGAAATGACGCAGCAGTTGGGTGAGACGGAAACCTCGCAGTCGGTGAAGGCATAGAGGGCGTCGATGGTCTTGTCGGATGATGTGCCCGGCTGCAGGTGTACGAGAATGCGCGCCTCCTGGGCGGTGTTGTCGTCGACCTTGCGGATCTTGATCTTTCCTTTCTCGAAGGCCTTGAGTATGGAGTCGATGATGGTGCCGGTCGTCTTGCCGAACGGGATCTCGGTGACAGCAAGGGTCTTGCTGTCGATCTTCTCGATCTTGGCGCGTATCTTCACCGTTCCTCCGCGCTGTCCGTCGTTGTAGCGGCTGACGTCGAGGAGTCCGCCTGTGGGGAAGTCGGGGTAAAGCGTGAACGGCTCGTCGCGTAGGTAGGCGACTGCGGCGTCAAGTATCTCGTTGAAGTTGTGTGGCAGGATTTTGGATGATAGACCGACAGCGATGCCCTCGACTCCCTGAAAGAGCAGGAGCGGGAACTTGGATGGAAGCACGACCGGCTCTTTCTTGCGTCCGTCGTAGCTCGGAGTCCACTCTGTGACCTTGGGGCTGAAAAGTGTCTCAAGGGCGAAGGAGGAGAGTCGTGCCTCGATGTAACGTCCGGCAGCGGCCGACGCTCCGGTGAGTATGTTGCCCCAGTTTCCCTGTGTGTCGACCAGCAGTTCTTTCTGTCCGAGCGCCACAAGCGCGTCGTTGATCGACGCGTCGCCGTGTGGGTGATACTGCATTGTGTTTCCGACGATGTTGGCTACTTTGTTGAATCGTCCGTCGTCGAGAGTCTGCATCGAGTGCAGTATGCGCCGCTGCACTGGCTTCAGGCCGTCGTCGAGATGCGGGACGGCACGCTCGAGTATGACGTAGGATGCGTAGTCGAGGTACCAGCTGCGGAACATGCCTCGCAGATGGCCTGAGTCGGGCAGGGCAGACTGGTGTGCCACGCCCGGCAGATTGTCTTGTGGGACTGTCGAAAAATCGTCGGAAATATTGTCGGTCATAGTCTGACAAATTTACAAAAAACCGAAGAAAAGAGCAAAAAGATCAAGGCGCAGGAAAATGAGGCTCCGAGTGGCCATTTTCGCATTTGAAATGGCGGGGAAAAGAATTATCTTTGTGCAAATAAAACAATGAAGTGATTTCAACTTATTACAAGATGTTAATCATGAAGTGAGATGACCCTTGCAATTTAAGTTTCAAGTCTGCTTCGGGCAATTTCGGAACCTCTCTTCGGTCACAATGGAGCCCCATTGCTCCCTCATCGCGATACCGAACTTGCCTCGAATCAGTCTCAAATCTTAAAATGTAATAAGTTTAAATCACTTCAAGATAGAAAAGAGGAAGAATAAACAAACACATATGGATCTTTTTGAGAAGGTGTCGGAAGACATCAAGGCAGCCATGAAGGCGAAGGACCGCCAGCGTCTCGATGCTCTGCGCGGAATAAAGAAAGAATTTATCGAGGGTAAAACCGCTCCCGGAGCCGACGGCGTCCTGACGGATGATGCCGCCATGAAGATACTTGTGAAGATGGCCAAGCAGCGTCGCGAAAGCGCCGAGATATACAAGTCGCAGAACCGTGAGGATCTTGCCGCGGAGGAACTCGCCCAGTCAGCAGTCATCGAAGAGTATCTGCCGAAACCTCTGACCGAGGACGAACTCGAAGCTGCTCTGCGCGAGATCATAGCCGAGACCGGCGCAACGACCGCCAAGGAGATGGGCAAGGTGATGGGCGTGGCTTCCAAAAAGCTCGCCGGACGCGCGGACGGTCGTGCGATCTCGGCCAAGGTGAAAGAGCTTTTAGGGTAACAGGACGGGAACATGATGACCCGGACGGACGCACGAGCCGTGCGTCCCTACTCATGGGAGGCAATGAATGGAATGTTAATTGACTAAAGTAAAATAAAGTGCTTACACTTCAACAGATAAAAGAGAATCCGGACCGCGTGATCGCGCGTCTGGCCGTAAAGGGTTTTGACGGGAAGGAGCCAATCGAGAGCGTTATCGCACTTGACAACCAAAGAAAATCGCTGCAGCTGCAGAGCGACACTCTCGCTGCCGAACTGAACAAACTCGCGTCGTCGATCGGTGCCCTGATGAAGTCCGGCCAGAAGGCCGAGGCTGAGGAGGCTAAGGCCAAGGTTGCCGAAATCAAGGAAAAACAGAAGGCGTTTGCCGAGGATCTGGCAAAGACGGAGCTTGACATAAGAGAGATACTTCTGAGCGTGCCTAATGTGCCGTATGAGGGAGTGCCCGAGGGGAAGAGCGCGGCCGACAATGTCGTAGAGAAGACCGGCGGTCCGATGCCCGACCTCGGTGAAGACGCTCTGCCTCACTGGGAGCTTGCCAAGAAATACAATATCATCGATTTTGATCTCGGCGTGAAGATAACGGGCGCAGGCTTCCCGGTGTACATCGGCAAGGGCGCACGTCTGCAGCGCGCACTTATCCAGTTCTTCCTCGACGAAGCCGGTAAGGCGGGCTACACCGAAATACAGCCGCCTTATGTCGTGAACGAGGCATCGGGTATCGGCACGGGTCAGCTTCCGGACAAGGAGGGTCAGATGTATCACTGCGAGGTCGACAATCTGTATCTTATCCCGACGGCCGAGGTGCCTGTGACGAATCTCTACCGTGACGTGATACTGACCGCCGACAAACTTCCGATCAAGAACTGCGCATACTCGGCATGCTTCCGCCGCGAGGCCGGCAGCTACGGCAAGGATGTGCGCGGCCTGAACCGTCTGCATCAGTTTGACAAGGTCGAGATCGTGCGTATCGAGAAGCCTGAAAACTCGTATGCCGCTCTCGAGGAGATGAAAGACCATGTGCAGGGTCTGCTCGAACAGCTCGGTCTGCCCTGGCACATACTCCGCCTGTGTGGCGGTGACATGAGCTTCACATCGGCCATCACATTTGATTTCGAGGTGTTCTCGGCAGCCCAGAAGCGCTGGCTCGAGGTTTCGTCGGTATCGAATTTCGAGACTTATCAGGCCAATCGCCTGAAATGCCGCTACCGTGGCGAGGACAAGAAAACGCATCTCTGTCACACTCTCAACGGATCGGCTCTGGCATTGCCGCGCATCATGGCCGCTCTGCTCGAGAACAATCAGACTCCTAACGGCATCGTCGTGCCTGAGGTGCTTCGCCGTTACACAGGATTTGATATCATAGATTAAGGGGCGGACAGACATAATCAGGCAAACCAATAGACAAAGTGCTGTGGAGAAAGTAATCGTATTTAAATTCCGGGAGTTTACGGATGTCGTGATGACACTTCCGGTGCTTTACAGCGCTTGTCTGTGCCACAAGTCGTATGAGTTTGTGCTTGTGACAAAGGAGTCGCTTGTGGATCTCTTTGTGAATCCGCCCGCAAACCTGACAGTGACAAGCACCGGCCTGAAGGAATATGGCGGCATAAACGGCC
Source organism: uncultured Muribaculaceae bacterium (assembly GCA_964389525.1). GTDB lineage: Bacteria > Bacteroidota > Bacteroidia > Bacteroidales > Muribaculaceae > JAFLTL01. Next base: position 301,908 of record CAYMEX010000001.1, read on the forward strand.
CGAGGCGTCTATGGAAGGAGCTGAAGCAGAAGTATGACCCGTCGATCGTCGTTGACCTCGATGTGGATGTGATCACTCGACTTGTGACGCTTAACGCCCGCATGGGCGGAGCGAAAACCTCGACGGTGACTCCTCCGCAGCGAAACGCGCGCCAGCTGACGAGAGAGACCAACAAGGTCATGCTTCCGCTTGTATCGGCGAGAGCCCGCTACAGAGAGGCGTTCTTCAGGGCCGGTCTTCCGGTGCAGGAGCGCTTTGATGGAATCTACGGTAATGGCGGCTGCGGCGATCCGGCTCTTTTCTCGGCCATAAGCGGCGTGAGGAAAGAGGGTGAGGTGTGGATCGGTATCGCTCCTTTTGCGAAATACCGCGGCAAGTCGTATCCGACGGAACTTGTGGAAGAGGTTGTAGCGATGCTTGGCGCCGAGGTTTCCAATGCCAAGATCTTTCTTTTTGGCGGTGGCGCGGAGGAATGCCGCATACTTGCCGAGTGGGACAAAAAGTATGCGTTTGCCGTGTCTCCGGCCGTTGCCAAGATGGGATTGCCGGCCGAACTGTCGCTGCTCAGCCACATAGATGTGATGCTCACGATGGACTCCGCCAACATGCACCTCGCTTCGCTTGTAGGAACGAAGTGCGTGACAATGTGGGGCGCGACGCATCCTTACTGCGGCTACAAGGGGTGGCGCCAGAGCGAATCGCTGAATCTGTCGCTGCCTATGCCGTGCCGGCCTTGCTCGCTTTATGGCGACAAACCGTGTCACCGCGGGGACTATCATTGTCTGACGGCGATAAAGCCGCGAGTGGTTTGCGACAAGGTGAAGTCACTCCTGGAAATTTAAACTTGTTACAAGATTTAAATCACTTCTCAGTCTGAGATTATACCAGAATCAAGATACAAAGCATAAGATAAGGAAATGTTGAAGAAAGTATTGTTCGCTTTCACGCTGGCTACAGGTGCGCTGATGTCGACCGCACAGCCGAGCAGTGTGGATGATGCCACTGTGGCAAAGATCCTCGAGATCGCGTCGAAGGACAATCAGGTGATGAATCATCTCGATATACTGACAGGCCGTTTCGGTGGCCGACTGATAGGATCGGGCGCATATGAGGACGCTACTGCGTGGATGATCGACCAATACGGTCGATGGGGCGTAGCCGCTCATCTGGAGGAGGCCGGTGAGGTGCCTGTAGGCTTCAACCGCGGTCCCTGGTGGGGACGTCTGCACGCCGGCGGCGACGGTATGGAACTGCACTTCGCCACTCCGAGCTACACCGCCGGCACACATGGCACACAGCGCGGCCACGTTGTGCGCGAACCTAAATCGCAGGCCGATTTCGACCGACTCAAACACAAGCTGAAAGGCGCATGGGTTCTGCTTGACGGCAACCGCGGCGGTTTCGCTCTTGACAAGACAGCAGCCGGCGACTCGGTGAGGGCTGCGGTAAAAGCGAAAAACGACTCGATATCGAAGGAGAACTCACGGAAGAGCCGTGAGGCATGGGATAACGGAACCTATAATGATTTCAAACCGACGCCCCTCGAGTCGATGCCCGGACTCTTTTACAGAGAGATGGCCGATGCCGGCGTTCTTGGGTTTGTGATGAGCGCATCGCTGCCGATCAGGGCACTGTATGACCGCCCGCTTGTGAATGACAGCACAACGAATTTCTACAATCTGCCTACACAGCCTGAGATACTGCTCGACGAGCACCAGTTCGCCAAGATCGAGCAGATGGTGAAGGACAAGCGTGACATACAGCTTGAGTTTGACATAAGAAACCACTTCCGTCTCGGCCCGGTGAAGTATCACTCGGTTGTAGCAGAAATACCGGGTACGGAGTTCCCTGACGAATATGTGATCGTGAGCGGCCACCTCGACGCATTTGACGTTGCTACCGGTGCAGTGGACTGCGGAACCGGTATCGGTCCGATGATGGAGGCCGCGCGACTGCTTGCGGCCGCAGGTGCCAAGCCGAAACGTACAATCAGGTTTGTGGCCTTCGCCGGCGAGGAATTCGGTCTGCTCGGAGCACACGCCTACGCCAAGGCGCATGAAAAGGAACTTGACAAGATATCGATGCTGTTTAACCGCGACGGCGGGCCGACGCCTGCAGTGGGCATGCGTGTGCCGGCTGCTATGGTAGACGACATAAAGGAGGCATCGAAGTATGTGCCGTTTATCAATCCGGCATATCCCTGGGAGGTGCTTGTGGCCGAACCCCGTGTGAAACCGACAAAGACAGGTGGCACGGACGCCACGGTGTTTGACGTGCAGGGTGTTCCGACCTATGGTTTCTTTGAGCGTGACTTCAAAGGCTATGGTTTTGAGTATGGCGAGATCTGGCATACAGAAAATGATATACTGAACAAGGAGATACCCGAATATCAGGAGCATACGGCTGTTGTAACGGCAATCGTGGCTCTCGGTGTCGCAAATCTTGATCATCAGCTGTCGCGCGAGGGGATGTATAAAGAGGCCCCCGCTGAGAATGTCAAGGATAAAAAATCAAAGAAGAAATGAAGACTCGCGGAGTATCGGAATACAAGAAACTCGCTGAGAAGGCTCTGCATGATCTCCATCTTGACCGTGAGACGCCGCGCGGACTTTTTGAGCCGATCGAGTATATGCTCGAGGGTGGTGGAAAGCGTCTGCGCCCAGTGCTCCTTCTTGCCGCAAGCGAGGCTGTCGGGGGCGATGCCGAGAAGTGTCTGCCTCAGGCCGCCGGTATAGAGATGTACCATAACTTCACTCTCCTTCACGATGACGTGATGGACCGTTCGCCTCTACGCCACGGAAAACCTACGGTGCACAGCAAGTGGGATGTGGCTACGGCGATACTGAGCGGCGACGCCATGCTGACAAAGGCAACACAGCTCATCACCGAAGGGCTGGAGGGGAGCGTGGCCGAGGAGGTGCTCGGAACGTTCAACGACACGGCCATGCTTGTCTATAAAGGGCAGCAGCTCGATATGGAGTTTGAGAGCCGCCTGGATGTTAAGCCCGCCGAATATCTCAGTATGATAGGGATGAAGACCGGCGCTCTTATCGCCGGTGCCTGTCTGATCGGAGCAACGGCCGGCGGATCAGAGAATCATGAGGTCGGCCCGGCTTTATATAAATACGGCATGAATCTCGGCATCGCTTTTCAGATACAGGATGATCTGCTCGACACCTATGGCGATGAAAAAGTGTTCGGTAAACCGATCGGCGGCGATATACTCAATGACAAGAAGACATGGCTTCTTGTTAACGCGCTGCAGAGCGGTTCGGGCAAAGAGCTGAAAGAGATCATCACCGGCAAGAGTCTGCAGGGCGAAGCCAAGATCGAGGCTGTCAGGGCAATATATGATCGTGAGAATATCAGAGAACACTCGCTGGAGATGCTTGAAATGAGCATTGCAGGCGCGATCAAGTCGCTTGACAGCGTGAAGGATAAAATCACTCCTGAGTCTTATGATGTGCTTCGCGGTTATGTCGAGGGACTGACCGGCAGGGTGAAGTGACTGCGTTATTTTAAGAACACAAGCGCAGACGCCAAGCGGCAATGCCTGAATTGAGGTGGACGCACGAGCCGTGCGTCCCTACAATCGACGTCATATTATTTGGGCGTACTGTCGCACGCCCCTACAAATCAACATCGTATAAAACAAGTTATAGAGACTAAGCAGATGAGGCTTATTGACTCACATACACATTTATACTTCGAGGATTACGAGCCCTCGCCGGAGAGTGCGGTTGAAAGAGCACTTGCGGCGGGGGTCGTGCATATGGTGTTTCCGGGTGTTAACCGTGAGACGATCGAGCCGGCCAAGCGACTTCACCGGCTGTATGCCGAAAACACCTCGATCGCTGTCGGGCTTCACCCTTGCGACGTAAAGCCGGAGACGATGGAAGAGGAGCTGGCGGCTGTCGACCGGGAGCTTTTGGAGAATCGGGGAATGTATTGTGCGGTCGGAGAAGTAGGCATAGATCTGCACTGGGATGCCACGACGCTCGACCTGCAGATGCAGGCGTTTGACCGCCAGGCGCGTCGTGCTTTAGAGCTCGGTCTGCCACTGATAATACACAGCCGCGACGGCCTTGACGCCACGCTCGAGGTGCTTCGCGGACTGCCTGATATGCCTCAGGCCGTGCTTCACAGTTTCGGAGGATCGGCCAAGGATGCGGAACGCGTGCTTGAGGAGTTCGGCGGAATGTATTTCGGCATCAACGGTATAGTGACGTTCAAGAAGGCTACGACCAAAGAGGTGCTCCCGGTTGTGCCGCGCCGCCAGCTTCTGCTTGAGACGGATGCTCCATATCTTGCCCCTGTGCCCGAGCGCGGCAAACGGAATGAAAGTTCCTATCTTGTGCATACCGCCCGTTTTGTGGCAAATGAGATGGGCATGAGCGCCGATGAGCTTGGCGAACTGACGACGGAAAACGCCTGCCGTCTATTCGGGATAAGATTGTGAAGTGACTCCGACTTCTAAAACAACAGATGCAATGATGACGACGGAAAAATACGGTTGCCGCGCTCTGGCCGGAATCATGCGGGGGCATGGCGTGGAGGATGCCGTGCTCTGCCCCGGTTCGCGTGATCTGCCGCTTGTCATGGCATTCGCAAGGGAGAATGGGATCAGGTGTCACACGGCCATTGATGAGCGTTCGGCCGCATTCATGGCACTTGGTCTGTCGATAGCTACCGGCAAGCCAGTTGTGACCGTCTGCACCTCGGGAACGGCACTGCTGAATATGGCTCCTGCCGTGGCGGAGGCATACTACAGGAATGTGCCGCTGATAGTTGTGAGCGCCGACCGTCCGGCAAGGTGGATAGATCAGGCCGACAGCCAGACGATGAAGCAGCCGGGGGTGCTGTCGAATATCGTGAAACGGAGCTACAACATAGTGGCCGAGGCCGAGAGCGGGGATGCCAGATGGTATGTAGACCGCACTCTCAATGACGCGGCGATAACCGCTACAACAGGTCGACGTGGGCCGGTGCACATCAACGTCGAGACAGACGAACCTCTGAACGGCGAGACTGACGCCGATCCGTCGTCGTACAGGATAATACGCCGCGCCGAGACGCACATGTCGCTTACAGACGATGCAAGAAAAGAGCTGGCAGCAAAAATGCTCGGATGCCGGAAAGTGCTTGTGCTCGCCGGGTGCATGGCACCTAACGACGCTCTGAACAAGGCAATCGTGCGGCTGGCTGAAAATGGAAATGTGGCGGTGCTCGCAGAGCCGCTTTCCAATCTCAGCACCGGGATAGGAAACATCGAGGCATCGCTGTGCCGCCTCGGAAAGGAAGGGCGTGAAGAGATGGTCCCCGACCTGCTGATAACGATAGGCGGCGCTATCGTGTCGGGACCGGTGAAAAAATGGCTCCGTGAGTCAGCTCCCGCCGAGCACTGGCATGTGGCGGAGGGGGATGGCACGACAGACACATTCATGCACCTGACAGAACGCATCGACATGAAGCCTGAGGATTTCTTCAGGGAGACTGCCGGAGCCATGAGGCGGGGCGTGAAATATGGCGGCGAGGGATCGGACTACGGGGAAAGATGGAGGAAAGTGTCGGATGAAGCCTACAAGGCTTTGGACGAGCTGACGGAATGGAGCGACATGGCTGCGATGAATGTCATCGCGGGGATGTTGCCGGCGAGAGCAAACGTGCAGCTGTCGAACGGCATGACTGTGAGATATTATGAATGGGTGAGCCGCCGCCGGGCGCATCGAGCCGACTGCAACCGTGGCGTAAGCGGCATCGACGGCTCGACGTCGACCGCCATAGGCGCTTCGATAGCCTACAACGGCCTGACCGTGTTGCTTACCGGCGACATGAGCGCGCAATATGACATAGGCGCGCTTGCATCGGTGAGAGCTGCGGGCGACCGACTGAAGATGGCGGTATTTGCCAACGGAGGCGGCAATATCTTCAAATATATAAAGAATACGCGCGACACGGCTGAGACCGGCGAATTTCTATATAACAAAGTCGACACTGACTGGAGAAAGACCGGCGAGGCTTACGGGATGGCGGTGTATGAGGCGCATGACATGGCGTCGCTGAACAGGGAGGCAGCGAAGTGGCTCGGGGAGACCGGGCGGAGCGCCATGCTCGTAGTGCACACCGATGCCGACACCAACGCGCAGGTGATGAGAGCTATTATAAAAAAGTATAATCATGGAATGGAGTAAGATAAAAGATTACGAAGACATATTGTTTGAACGTCGCGGCGCGATCGCCAAGATCACTATAAACCGCCCGCGCGTGTATAACGCTTTCCGCCCCAAGACCAACACGGAGATGCTCGAAGCCATGAACATATGCCGTGAGGACGCATCGATAGGGGTGATAATACTGACCGGCGCCGGAGACAAGGCATTCTGCTCGGGTGGCGACCAGAATGTGAAAGGTTCGGGCGGCTATATCGACGGCGACGGAGTGCCTCGCCTGAATGTGCTTGACCTGCACCGTGCCATAAGGTCGATACCCAAACCTGTGATAGCGATGGTGAACGGCTATGCTATCGGCGGCGGAAACGTGCTTCAGGTGATATGCGACCTGACTATCGCGAGCGAAAATGCCAAGTTCGGCCAGACCGGTCCTAAGGTCGGCAGCTTTGACGCGGGATTCGGATCGTCGTATCTCGCGCGGTGTGTGGGGCAGAAAAAAGCGCGTGAGATATGGTTTCTCTGCCGCCAGTACACGGCCGCCGAGGCTCTGGAAATGGGAATGGTGAACGCTGTGGTGCCTCTTGAGAAACTTGAGGAGACCACGGTGGAATGGTGTGAGACGATATTGAAGCGCAGCCCGCTTGCCATACGCATGATCAAGCGTGCTCTGAACGCCGAACTTGACGGCCAGCACGGTCTCATGGAGTTTGCGGGTGACGCGACACTGCTTTATTATCTGATGGACGAGGCTCAGGAGGGACGCAACGCATTCCTTGAAAAACGTGACCCGGACTTCGGTAAATTCCCGAAATTCCCCGGCTAAGACGCTACAGGAGCGATGAAGGCGAGGTGGTATAAACATAGGCTGCAGTTCAAGGAGACGGCGATCACGTCGCGCGAACGGCTCGACTACAAGACGACCTACATACTTGAGCTTTGGGATGAGAAGAACCCGGAAGCAAAGGGGGTGGGTGAGATCGCTCTTTTCGAGAGTCTGAGCAAAGAAGCCGGCCCCGGTTTTGAACCTCGGCTGGATGAGGTTACGGCCCGGATAAATCGCGGCGAGCAGACTGCTGAAATACAGGAAAGCAGCATCATATTCGGCATGGAGACGGCTATGGCCTCGCTCGCTGCGGGAGGCGGTCAGGAACTCTGGCCGTCGGCATTTACCCGCGGAGACATGCCGATAAGGATCAACGGCCTCGTGTGGATGGGGGATTACCGACAGATGAAGGAGCGCATAAAAAAGAAGCTCGACGAGGGCTTCGGGTGCGTGAAGCTGAAAATCGGCGGCATTGATTTTGATGACGAGATGGAACTGCTCAGACTGATCAGGCGCGATTACGGGCGCCGGGATCTGGAGTTGCGTCTTGACGCCAACGGTTCGTTCACTCCCGACAACGCTCTCGAGAGACTCGGACGCCTGTCGGAATATGATATACACTCTCTGGAACAGCCGATCAAGGCCGGTCAGGCCGAGGAGATGAGACGCATCGTGGAGAAAAGTCCGATCGCTATCGCTCTTGACGAGGAACTGATAGGGACACGCAGCCGCGATGAGAAGACCGCACTGCTTGAGGCGATCGAACCGGCATATATCGTGCTCAAACCGTCGCTTGCCGGTGGCCTGGCCCACTCGAAGGAGTGGATCGACATAGCCAAAGAGCATGGCACGGGGTGGTGGATCACCTCGGCTCTCGAGTCGAACATAGGACTGAACGCGCTGGCACAGTTTGTCGCGCTGCAGAACCCGACAATGCCGCAGGGACTCGGAACGGGAGAACTTTATGTGGAGAATTTCCCGTCGCCTCTGAGGCGCGAGGGAGAAAACCTGTGGTATGGTCTTCCGGGATAACGAGGCGGGTGAGTATGGCGCGTTCTATGCCGAGTGGACGGCCGGGAGCGAACTGGTGACGGCGCACACGTCGGGATCGACGGGCACGCCCAAGGAGATAATGCTCGCCAAACATGACATGACGCTTTCGGCGCGTGCCACAAACCTTTTTTTCGGCATAGGGAAAGAGTCGCTGATCGTCACGCCTCTTTCGGCGCAATATATAGCGGGGAAGATGATGATGGTGAGGGCTGTGGCGGCAGACTGCCGTCTGTGGTGCGAGACTCCGTCGAACAGGCCGCTCGCGTCGATGGATAAATGGGAAAACGGGGCGATCGATCTTGTGGCGGTGGTGCCGAGTCAGCTCGACGGGCTGTTCGCGTCGCCGCATTTCGGAAGAGTGAGGAACGTGATCGTCGGGGGCGCCCCGATGTCGTCGGCTCAGGAGAAAATGGCGGCCGACTGCGGGGCGGCGGTCTACGCCACCTACGGCATGACCGAGACATGCAGCCACGTGGCACTCAGGCGTTGCGGCGACGAGTGGTATGAGGCATTGCCCGGAGTGAGACTGTCGACAGACAGCCGTGACTGCCTGGTGATAGAGCGCGAAGGTGTGACGGACAGCAGACCGCTTGTGACCAATGATATCGTGGAACTGCGGGCTGACGGGCGGTTCCGCTGGAAAGGAAGAGCCGACAACGTGATAATCAGCGGCGGACTGAAGGTGAGCCCTGAGGAGGTCGAAAAGAAAATAGAGGGGCTGATCGGCCGCCCGTTCTACATAGGGGGAGAGAAGGATGACAAGTGGGGAGAACGGGTGGTGCTTTATATCGAAGGAAGCGAGACGCCCGACTGCGATGCGCTGACTGAAAGCATGAAAAGAGTGCTCGCACGGCATGAGCTGCCACGGCGTATAGTAATGACCGAACGGATAGCGCGGACGGAAAACGGAAAGATAAAGCGATGAGCGAAAACAACGAGCAAAAGCTGAGAATAGATATCGACGGAGTGCTGAAAAGCCGTGCGCCGGGGTTGAGGAGATTTCTGCCGCGGTTTGTGGTGAGAGGTCTTGAAAATCTTGTGTGTCAGGACCGTCTGAATCATTTGCTCGACACGTGCGGACATCTGCGTGACGCGGAGTTCAGCGGCGCGGTGCTCGACTATCTGCATATCACACGTCTTGTGCGCGGCGAGGAGAATCTGCCTAAAGAGAATGAGAGCCACAGGGTGATCTATGTGAGCAATCATCCGCTTGGCGGTCTTGACGGCATGGCTCTTATCGACTATCTGAGCCGGAAATCGCCTACCGGCCGCGTAAGGTTTGTGGTGAATGACCTGCTGATGGCGGTCGAACCGCTGCAGGGGGTGTTTCTGCCCGTGAACAAGCATGGCGGCCAGTCGCGTGAAGCGGCAGAGACTCTTGAAGCGGCGATGTCGGGCGATGACCCGATCGTGATATTTCCGGCAGGCCTTTGCTCGCGCCGGCAGAACGGTGAAATCAAGGATCTTGACTGGAACAAGATGTTTGTGAACAAGGCTATCGCCTATGGCCGCGATGTAATCCCTATCCACTTCAGCGGTAGAAATTCAAAGTTTTTTTATATATTTGCCCAGATAAGAAAGCGCCTGTTTATCCCGTTCAACCTCGAAATGGTGCTTCTGCCCAGAGAGGTGTTTGGAAATGAGGGCTCCACGTTTGAAATGACGATAGGAGAACGCATCGGCCACAAGTCGCTTAAAGGCGGCACGGAGAGCGGAGAGACAGCGCGGCGTATCAAGGAATCGGTATACAGGCTGAGCGGAAGATGTCGATAAGTCGCGGCATTTGCCGTCGGACTTATTTCACATAATCCCATATATGGATCAAATCATAGACCCGGTATCGACTGAAGAAATAGAGTCGGAACTTACTCCCGACCGCTTATTGCGCAAAACCAACAAGGCGTGCAATGAGATTTATGTGGTCGATGCACATACGGCACCTGCAGTCATGCGGGAGATCGGCCGACTGCGCGAGATCGCATTCAGAGCCGGCGGCGGGGGCACAGGCAAGAGCCATGATGTGGATGAGTTCGATCTTATGGAACGTCCATGCCACCAGCTAATCGTCTGGGATCCGGACTCGAAAATGATACTCGGCGGCTACCGTTATCTCTCGGGGCGCGAGATGACATTTGACAGCGAGGGGAAGCCTGTGATAGCGATGTCGCATCTGTTCAACTACTCGCAGGAGTTCATCGACACTTATCTGCCCGACACCATAGAGCTTGGCCGCTCGTTTGTGAGGCTCGGCTACCAGTCGTCGCAGGCCGGAAGCAAGGCGATGTATGTGCTCGACAACCTCTGGGACGGTCTCGGCGCGCTGACGGTCGAGGACTGCAACATAAAATATCTGCTCGGAAAGATGACAATGTACCCGAGCTTCGATATCGAATGCCGGAACATGCTGCTGTATTTTCTTGAAAAGCATTTCCCTGATACCGACGGCCTCGTATGGCCTATCGAACCGCTCGAAGCCGACATAGACCGTCGCCGCTATGCTGAGATAATGACCGCCGACACATTCAAGGAGGACTACAGAATACTGAACGGCGAGATAAGGGCCAAAGGATTCAACATACCGCCGCTTGTAAACTCATACATGAGCCTGTCGCCGACGATGAAGATGTTTGGAACGGCTATCAACCATGAGTTCGGCGAGGTCGAGGAAACGGGCATATTTTTTGCCATAGATGAGATTTCGGAGGAGAAAAAACGCCGTCATATCGGGACGTATACGGCTCCCAAAGCCTCGATTTAGATTTTGCCGATACTCCAGTTTTTCAGAATACTCTTTCTTCTGCCGGTTTTACTGCCGGCATTAACCGTATGCGGGCAGACTCACGACAGCCTTAGAGGGCATATTGTGGAATGGGAGGGGAGTGTGACGGCTAATGGCGGAAGCGGCGACTATGCGCCTCACTATATATCGGCTCTAAATCACGGGCGTATAACACAGGGCAAGGGTATTACGGCCGGCGCAGGAGTGTGGAAAAGGATGGACGTGTCGGAACGCTTCACGTGGGGAGCGGGCGCGGAAATTCTTGGAGGTGCGGCATCGGCGACCGACTACCGCCACTGGCAGCCCGACGGATCGGAGGGGGTCAGCAGAATGCGCCCGGCGGCGGTGTGGATACAGCAACTGTATGCCGAGGTGAAATGGCGGTCGCTTTTTTTAGAAGCGGGAATGAAAGAGCGCGGATCGGCTCTGCTCAACGACACGCTGACTTCGGGCGACCTGGTGGAGAGCGGAAACGCGCGTCCGATACCGCAGGTGCGTGCCGGATTCACAGGGTTTCAGGACGTGCCTCTGACGGGAGGCTGGGTTCAGATACAAGGGGAGCTGGGCTACGGGAAGTTTGCCGACGGGGCGTGGATGAGAAAATTCTACAGTCACGGCAGCTATCATCTTAATGAAGGCGCTTATTACGTGTACCGCAGAGTGTATTTCAGATCAAACCCTGAGAAGCGGCTGTCGGTGACGGCAGGAATGCAGGCGGCGGGTGAGATCGGCGGCGTCACGAAATATTATGTGCACGGCGTGGTGGTGAGAGAGCGTAATCTGAAGGCCGGTGTGTGGGACATGATAAAGATGATCGCGCCTATAGGTGGCGAGAAGAACGGAGTGGGGGAGTATATGGACGGAAACAATCTCGGGTCGTGGGATATAGTATTGAGATACAGACTGCCGTGGGGCGGTGATGCCGTGAGGGCGTATCTGCAGAAACCTTGGGAGAAGGGGGCGTCGATCGGCTGGAAAAACGGGTGGGACGGACTCTGGGGGATCGAGTATGATTTCAACGGACTGAACGGAATTGTGAGCGGCGCGGTCGTGGAATATCTTGACTTCATGAACCAGTCGGGGGCAATACACTATGCGCCGCATGACCGCCCCGGCTCCACGATCACAACGGATGTGAGCGGTGGAGACCAGTATTACAACAACTCGGAGTACAACTCATATACCAACTACGGTCTGGGCATAGGTACGCCGTTTCTCACGTCGCCACGCTACAACCGCGACGGCTATCCGGCCTATACGGACAACAGGGTGAGAGGCGTGCATGTGGCAGTGACCGGGCGTCCGGCCGAAAACTGGAGCTACAGGGTGGCATTCAGTCACAAGAAAGGATATGGCGACGGCCGACAGCCCCGCGCCACCGTGAACAAAGGTACGTCGTGGCTCGCCGAGGTGAGGTGTGCCGTGAGAAGCGTGGCAGGTCTGGAACTTAAAGCGCAGGTGGCAATGGACCGCGGGACTATGCCCGGAGACTGTTTCGGGGCAGCGGTGGGTGCCGTGTACAGCGGAGTGTTCACTCTAAAGAGAGGTGGCAGATGAGAGGCGTTGTAATGGTTTTGTTTGCCGCGATCGTGCTCTGTGGCTGCCACAACGAGGGTGACAGCGGCATGTGGAGCGGTACATGGTATCTTGAGAGGATAACTGTCGACGGATCGGTGGAGATGTCGTATAAAGGCAATATGTTCTGGAAATTTCAGGCCGATGTGATAGATATGGTGGAGACTGACGACGAGATGCACGAGCATCAGGATCATTACGGGACGTGGAGCGCAAGCGACGACGACCGTGTGCTGACGCTCGATTTCAGTCACAGCAGCGACCGTTATCCGGCCGGATCGCCTGAGTACTCGCCCCCGGCAGTGACAGGGCTTGCGGCCGGTGTGTCGCATCTCGATGTCGCGCGGCTGACAGGGAGCGACATGGTAGTGAAATGGACAGACGATGAGTCGGGAACAGAGAGAACATTCGTTTTAAAAAAGCAATAACGGGAGAGCAATAACGGGATAGAATTGTTATATTAGTAACGTTGTTGCGAAAAATCAACTATAAATGAGTACATTTGAAGAACTGGGCGTAAACGAGCCCCTGAGAAAAGCAATATCCGAGCTCGGCTTTGAGATGCCGATGCCGGTACAGGAAAAGGTTATCCCGCATCTTTTGAGCGGTGATAACGATGTCGTGGCACTTGCACAGACCGGCACCGGCAAGACGGCAGCTTTCGGTCTGCCGGTGATACAGCGTATCGACGTGAACAACCACACGCCGCAGGCGCTGATACTCTCGCCTACACGCGAACTCTGCCTGCAGATAGCCGGAGATCTCGCCGACTTCTCGAAATATGTACCGGGACTGACCGTACTGCCTGTATATGGCGGGTCGAGCATAGAGAGTCAGATACGCGGTCTGAAGAACGGTGTGCAGATAATCGTGGCGACTCCCGGCCGACTGATCGACCTTATAAACCGCGGTGTGGTGAACCTGGCCGGTGTGCATACGGTGATACTCGACGAGGCCGACGAGATGCTCAATATGGGCTTCCTCGACTCGATAAACGACATACTGGAGCATGTGCCCGAGGAGCGCAAGATGCTGATGTTCTCGGCGACGATGCCGGCCGACATAGCCAAGATCGCCAAGCGGTACATGAAAGACTACGAGGAGTTTGTGATAGGCACACGCAACGAGGGTGCGCAGAATGTAAGGCATATCTACTATATGGTGAATGCCCGCGACAAGTATCTGGCGCTGAAGCGTATCGCCGACTACAGCCCGAACATATACGCCATAATCTTCTGCCGCACACGGCGCGACACGCAGGAGATCGCCGACAAACTCATCGCCGACGGCTATAACGCCGACGCACTGCACGGCGACCTGTCGCAGCAGCAGCGCGACATGGTGATGAAGAAATTTCGCGACCGCGTGACAAGGCTTCTTGTGGCTACTGACGTGGCCGCCCGCGGTCTTGACGTCGACGATCTGACCCACGTGATAAACTTCGGACTGCCTGACGACACGGCCGTCTACACGCACCGCTCGGGTCGCACTGGCCGTGCGGGCAAGACCGGCATTTCGGTCGCCATAATCCACTCGCGCGAAAAGGGTAAGATGCGCGAGATCGAGAAGAAGATTGGCAAGACATTTGAGCGCAAGGAGGTGCCTACCGCAGAGCAGATCATCGAGAAGCAGCTTTACTCGCTTGCCGACAAACTCGAGAAGGTGGAGGTTGACGACGAAGCCATGAGCCAGTATCTGCCCGGTGTGGTGAAGAAACTCGGATGGCTCTCGGGCGAGGATATAATCAAGCGGATACTGTCGCTTGAGTTCAACCGTCTGCTCGACTACTACCGCGACGCACCCAAGATCGACGTGATCGACGAAAAACCGCGCAAGGAGAAAGGGAACAAACGTGGCGGCGAACCACGCGACGACAGCGACAAGGACCGCCGTACGGCAGGTAAGGGGATGGCCCGCCTTTATGTGAATCTGGGCAAGCGCGACGGATTTTATGCCGGAAACCTGATCGAGCTTCTCAACAAGAACGTGGTCGGTCACCGTGTGGACGTCGGACGCATAGACCTGATGCCGGGCTACTCGCTGTTTGACGTGAAGAAGGGTGATGCCCGCAAGCTCGTGGAGTCTCTGACCGGCTCTGATTTCATGGGCAAACGTGTCTACTGCGAGGTGGCCGAGGCCGGAAAAGACTATGGCCGCGCATCGGCCCGCAAAGCCCGTGAAAAAGTTTCGGGCGATTTTGATAACTTTGCGTCATACAAAAAGAAAAACAAGGGAGGACGAAAGTCCCGCAAATAGAAAAGGTATGTTGAAACGACTGCTGACAGGATGCCGCAGAGCTGTGGCCGCGATGATGATCGCGGCCTGTGGCGTAGTCCCGGCTCTACAGGCTCAGGTGACCGCCCCGCTGGTATTTATCAAGTCGCCGGCGTCGGTGCTCCCGACTCTCGACAAGAACACGCGTCTTGACATGGTTGACTATTTCAAGGGCGGCATGGCAACCACTTCGCCGACCTCGCTCAACGGCGAGGCCCGTGTGACTTTGATGAGCGACCGGCAGATAGAGTTCACAACGTCGGACAACGGGCGCATGTCGATGTCGCCGGTGAAATATGGCCGTGACACTGTGATAGTGGTCGTGAAAACGATAGATCTGCCCGCTCCCGACAGCCGTGTGGAGCTTTACAGCTGGCCCGGGTGGAATCTGATAGACTCGAAAGACAGCGGTGTGGTCGCCGACTGGGTGACCCCGGCTGCCCGAAAGGATAACCGCACGGGCGATGTCGAGAACGCGCTGAATTTCATGACGGCTTCTGCGACGTTTGACCCGGAGACTTCAACGATAATCTTCGTTCCGACGGTAGCGGCTGTCGTGAGCGAGAATGAGTATGAGAAAGTATCACCGTATATCCACCGTGAGATGACCGCTAAGGTGCGGGCCGGAAAGGGTATAGTGCCAGATAAGAAGCGATGAGCCAGCAGGTGGTGACTCTCTACGGGCTTACGAGTCTCGTGGCCAACCTGATCGCCAGTCATCAGGGCACACAGAACGTGTGGGTGACGGCTGAGCTGAGCGACGTGAACCGCCGCGGCCATGTCTACATGGAGCTTATCGAGAAGAATGCCGCCGGGCAGGCCGTGGCCAAGGCGCGTGCGGTGATCTGGGCCAATGTGGCTCAGCAGATCATCGGTAAGTTTGAGCGTGCTACCGGCCAGCGTTTTGAGTCGGGTATCAAGCTGATGGTAAGAGCTTCGGTGAACATGCACCCGCTTTACGGCATGTCGCTTGTCATCACCGACATAAACCCGGAGTTCACGATGGGTGATCTTGTGCGCCGCCGTCGCGAGATACTGATGAGGCTGAAGGCTGAGGGTATACTCGAGGATAACCGCCGGCTCGAGTGGAATGTGCCGGCGCTGCGTATTGCTGTGGTCTCGGCAGCCGGAGCGGCGGGTTACGGCGACTTCGTGCACCAGCTCTACAGTGCGGGATTCAGATTCAAGACGCAGCTGTTTGAGGCCGTGATGCAGGGCGACCGCACAGTGCCTACAGTGCTCGACGCGCTTGAGGCGATCGAGTCGGAGGCCGACCGGTGGGACGGCGTGGTGATAATACGTGGCGGTGGCGCGACAAGCGATCTGGCCGCATTCGAGAGCTATGATCTTGCCGCCCGCATCGCATGTTTCCCTCTGCCTGTGATCGTGGGTATCGGTCACGAGCGCGATGTGACCGTGCTCGACTATGTGGCCAACATGAGGGTGAAGACCCCCACGGCTGCGGCCGAGTGGCTGATACAGCAGGCGTCGCAGCAGCTCGATCGATTGAAAATGATGGCGCAACAGCTGCATGTGACGGTGTCGGACCGCGTGTCGGGGCAGCGTGAACAGCTGTCGTACTTCCAGGCATCGCTGCCGCTTGTGGCATCCAATTACCTGACAAGAAAGAAGACGCAGCTCGAGAGGGCCATATCGTCGGTGGGCAATCTGAGCGCCCGGCGCATCGCTCCCGGCCTTCAGCGTCTCGACGGACTCGCGCAGAGACTGCAGATGCTTTCGTCGGCAGCTGTCAACCGCCAGCGGGCACTGCTCGACTCAAGGCAGTCGCTGCTCGACGCTCTCTCGCCGCAGGCTACGCTTAAACGAGGATATACGATAACTCTTGTCGACGGCGTGGCATTGAAGTCGGCAAAAGATGTGGCCGCAGGGCAGACGATCGTGACCTGTCTGCACGACGGCAAGATCGTGTCGGTAACGGAATAAACAACGAAAAAGAGGAATATATATGGAAACGCCTGTGCCAGTAGAGGAAATGACTTATGGAAAGGCTCTTGCCGAGATCGAGTCGATTTTGCGCGAGATGCAGAGTGATGCGTGCGACATAGACCGCCTGACGGCCAACACGCGTCGCGCGGCCGCTCTGATCGAGGAGTGCCGCCGTCGCCTGACAGTGACAGATAAAGAGCTTCAGACTATACTGGAGTCGCTGAATAGCTGAACTGTGTAACGAAATTGAAGGAGGTGTGTCAAAACTGGCTTTGGGCGTACTGTCGCACGCCCCTACACCGATTAAAACTGATTGACACAGTTTCTTCAGGGGAAAAAGGGATTAGTAACAGTTTGTTGTAATAGATCGGGGTATTACCAGCCGAACGCGTGGCGGTTGTCCATCCAGTCGCCGCGTGCCAGCATGACCTGACGTATTATGTCGCGTGCCACACCTTGTCCTCCATCGCGGGGAGAGATGTAGCGCGCGATTTCTTTTATCTCGACGGCCGCGTCGGCGGGTGCGACAGAGAGTCCGACTTCCTGCATGCATGGCATATCGGGTATGTCGTCGCCGACATATACGGTCTGATCGGGCGATATGCCGTGTCTTTTGAGCAGGTCGCGCAGAACGGGGAGCTTGACCGACGCTTTAAGGTGTATCTCCTTAATGCCGAGTGCGGCGTAGCGTGTGGCTATCGAGGGTGTGTCGGCTCCAGTGATAATGGCAATGAGATAGCCGTGCTTGACGGCAAGCTGCATGGCGTAGCTGTCTTTGATGTTGACCATGCGCTGAGGCACACCGTTCATATCCATCGGTATGGTCGATGGCGAAAGCACTCCGTCGATATCGAATACAAATGCCCGGATGCGGGTGAGGTCATAGTCGGTGCGGCTCATATGAAAAATTATTCCGGATGGTGTTTCCGATAGATTTTATCGGACAGGAAACGGTATGTCTCGGCTGCTTCGGCCGGAAGTCGGCTGATGTGTGTGTCGATGATGGCCTTGTTGCCTCGGACGGCCGGGCCGGTCTGGAGCGTGTGTGGCGAGACGCCTGAAAAGGCATTGTCGACGGTGTGCATGACGAGCGGCCTGAGTATGGCCGGGTCGATGTTTAGATCGCCGAGGAAGTCGGATGCTTCGCCAAGAATATAGTTGGTGAAGTTGCACGCGAAGACGGCTGCGATGTGAAGCATGGCTCTCTCGCTGCTTGTCTTCGGCTCGACGCAGTAGCCGCCTATTGATCGGGCAAGGCTGTCGATAAGGGCAAGTGTGGCAGCCGAGTCGGCTTCTATGAGCCAGGGTACTTCCGAGGGGTCGACCGGGCGTCGCGCGGAGATGGTCTGCAGTGGATAAAGGACGCCGTAGCGTGCACGGTGTCGCTGCCACACGTCCATGCCGACAGATCCGGCTGTGTGAAGCCACACCGCTCCGTTGTCGGGTATCGACGAGGCGATGAGGGGAATGGCGGGATCGGTGACGGCGCAGATGTAGAAGGCGGCATCGGGGAGAGGGTCGTTGTACAGGTCGAATGCCGGAACACCGTAGGGTGCGGCGATGGCGCGCGCTTTTTCGGGGGAACGGGCCGCTACGGCTTTAAGTCGGCCGCATGACGCAAGAAAACGGGCGATGTCGGTGGCGACATTGCCCGTGCCTATAACGACAGTGTCGGGTGTCATTCCCCGCTCTGCTGCGGATTCCATTGTCCGATGTGTACGCGCTCCCAGAGGAGCTTGTCGAGGTTTTGCGGGTTCTTTTTCTCGTCGGGGTGTCCTATCGCCACAATGCACTCAATCGAAATTGTCTCGGGTATGCCGAGTATGCCCTGGATGTTCTCGTCGGCTGGGACTCCGGCCGCGTCAAAGCGATCGCGCACCTGGATCCACACTGTGCCGAGTCCGAGGTCCTGAGCCTGGAGCTGAATGTATGTTGCCGCTATGGTGGCGTCTTCGATCCATGGGCCTGTGAGTGACGAATCGGCGCACACGACTACTGCAAGGCTGCATTTTGCAACCGGGCCGGCTCCTCCCTGTCGGCACTGGCTCAGGCGCTCGAGAGTGTCGGGGTCGTCGACAAGTACAAACTGCCACGGCCGGCTGCTCTTGGATGATGGTGCCATGAGGGCTGCCTCCATGATGAGGCGGACATCTTCGGCAGGTATGGGATCACTTGTAAACCGGCGTATGCTGCGGCGGTTTGTGAGAAGGTCGTGCATATTTTCCATATGTTGATATTGAAGTGATTTAAACTTATTACAAAATGTTAATCCGAAAGTGAAATAAACCATGCAATTTAAGCTTCAAGTCTGCTTCGGGATATTTCAATATCTCTCTTCGGTCACAATGGAGCCCCATTGCTCCCTCATCGCGATCCCGAAATATCCTCAAATCAGTCTTAAATCTTAAAATGTCATAAGTTTAAATCACTTTATTGGATTGCTCCGTCTCTGATGGGTGGACGGAACCGTGTGATTACTGTATTCTGGCGGGCCATGCGTCGGGCCACTCGCCTGATGCTCTCATCTGTGCGGCTGTTGCGGCGCACTCTTTCATTGTAGCGGCAGTGGCGGCATAGACTCTTGTGTGGCCTTTTCGGTCGGTGCCGCATGTGAGGTTTTCACGCCCTGCGATAAATATGTCGGCCTTGTCGGCGGAAGAAAAGACGCCGACGACAACGCCGTATGTGTCGGCGGGAGCAGCGGTTGCGTCACAGGCTGTCGTGTCGGCCGGTGCCTCGGCGAACAGCAACTCGATCTCGGGCCGGTTTATCGTGATTTCGGCCGGCGCGGGAGCGTCGGTCTGCGAGGGCCATATGGCCGCTTTTACCAAAGGTATTGCGGAGCTGTCGCGCAACGGGAAAAAGAGCAGTGCTCCGAGCGAGACGGTGATTGCCACTGATGCGGCAATGCGCATCGCGCTTGCTCCGATGCGTATTATGCGTGGTTTCGGAGTGGCCTCGTCTTCAGGCTGTCCGGCTGCAATGATGTCTTTTGCCGGGAACCGGACGGGCTCAAGTATGGAGTATGGATTGACAAAGTCGGCCGATGCGTCGGGCGTAAATGTGATCAGCCCCTGTGTGTCGGCTTTCAGTGTGCCTACAGACGGGAATGTGATCGTGCCATATGTGGCGATCTCGTGTCTGATCAGCTCGACTGCCTTGTCTACGGCTGCTGATGCGGCCTCAAAAGAGATGTTGTCGCGGCGTGCGATCGATGCAGCGATCAGCCCGTCGTTGTGAGTGATCTCGCTGTTGAAGGAGATGTAGCGTGCCGGCGGCATAAAAAGCTCTCTCGACTCGTCGACCAGAGCCGGCAGAGTCGTGGCAATGAAAGAGCCGAACCCCGGTATGGTCACGCAGTCGTGGCAACGGACAAGATATCTTATATGTAACAGCAGATTTTTCACATCGCGAAGTTAATACAACTGCGATTAACTGGCAACGAAAGGTGTGAATAAATAATTATTAACACTGTCGGGCAAGTTTTCAACAGATTGTTGATAAAATGGTGATATCCGGCGGTTAGTGGCCTGAATGTGTGGAAATGTAAATTTTCCGAAAAAATTGCTGTAGTATTTATTGTAAATAATGGAATGTTTATATACTTTTGTTGTCGTATGTGTGTCAGAAGTCACATGTTGCAGCTTTGGAAAAAAGAAGAATAAAGATAGGAATCATAGGTTTTGGCCGAATGGGGGGCATGCATCTGCAGGCGCTCCAGCAGAGTGATCTCTGGGAAGTCGCATATATATGCGACCTTTCGGAGAGGTGTCGTGCCGAGGCCTCTGTGCTTGCGCCCGGTGCCAAGGTCACGGACAACGAGGATCTCGTGTTCGCCGATCCTGAAGTCGAGGTCGTATCGCTTTGCGCGTTGGCGGACTCCCGGCCGACGCAGATAGAGAAGGCAATCGCGCACGGAAAGCACGTGATCGCAGAAAAACCGATCGGCGCCAATGTGAAAGAGGAAATGGAGATTGTCGAGAAGTTCGAGAAATCGGGTCTTCTGTCGACAGTCAACCTGTATCTCCGTAATTCGTGGTATCATCAGGCTCTCAAAGAGTTTATCGAGAGTGGCGAGATCGGTGACCTTGCCGTCCTGCGCATATGCCATCTTACTCCCGGCCTCGCTCCCGGCGAGGGCCATGAAAGCGAGGGTCCTTCGTTTCACGACTGCGGAATGCACTACGTGGATATAGCGCGATGGTATGCCGGAGCGGACTATAAGACGTGGAACGCGCAGGCCGTGAGAATGTGGTCGTACAAGGATCCCTGGTTTCTCCAGGCTCACGGAACGTTTGAGAACGGAGTGGTATTCGACATCACCCAGGGGCATGTCTACGGTCAGCTGTCGGCCGTCCAGACTCACAACTCGTATGTGGATATCATCGGCACGAAGGGTATCGCACGCATGAGCCATGACTTCAAAACCGCTGTGGTCGATCTTCATGGCGTTACCCGTACAGAACGAATTGAAAAGCCTTACGGCGGAAAAAACATAGACCGTATGGTCGACCGGTTTGCCGAATCGATCTTCAACGGTAAATTGCATAAGGATCTTCCGACATTCCGCGATGCGGCCAGAGCGTCGGAATGGTCATGGCTGTTTCTTGACAACGCCGCCGCCAACGGCGAGCCTTGCATAGGAACTCTCGAGGAGCTTGCCGAGATACACAAGCGTCGCCGTGAAATGACCAACGGTTACGGCCTGCTCAACAAGAGCAAGCTCCCGCAGCCTTAAAATACGATACATAACGATCTCTTTTACAAGAGACAGAAAACATAATTTTTCATTATATACAATTCCTGCTATGTCAAATAACGAAATGACCCGCCGCAGTTTCCTTAAGAAAGGTACTGCCGCAGCTCTGGGCCTGACAGTGGCTCCCGCGTCAATCCTCGGTAAAGCAGCCGGCTACACCGCTCCTACCGATAAGCTCAACATCCTCGGTGTAGGTATCGGCGGCCGTGGCTCGTCGGTTCTCCGTGGTCTTGAGAGCCAGAACATCATCGGTCTTGCCGATGTCGACTGGAAGTATGCCGCCGGCGTTTTCGACCGTTATCCCAACGCAAAGCGTTACAAGGATTACCGTAAGATGTATGAGGAGATGATCAAGGAGGCTGACGCTGTAATGTGCGCCACTGCTGACCATACTCACGCTATCGTAACTGCCGAGGCTATCTGCGCCGGCAAGAACGTATATTGCGAGAAGCCTCTTACACACACTGTATATGAGTCGCGTCTTCTCACCAACCTAGCCAAGGAGTACAAGGTAGCTACCCAGATGGGTAACCAGGGTGCATCGGGCGAAGGCGTACGCAAGATCTGCGAATGGATCTGGAACGGTGAGATCGGTGAGGTGAAGAAAGTAGAGTGCTTCACAGACCGTCCTATCTGGCCGCAGGGTCTGGAGCGTCCCGCCAAGGCAGACAAGATCCCCTCGACTCTCGACTGGGATCTCTTCATCGGCCCGGCTCCCATGCGTCCCTACAACGCTATCTATACTCCGTGGAACTTCCGCGGCTGGTGGGATTTCGGTACAGGCGCACTCGGCGACATGGCCTGCCACATCCTGCACCCCGTGTTCAAGGCTCTGAAGCTCGGTTATCCCACTCAGGTAGAGGGTAGCTCGACACTTCTCCTCTCTGAGTCATGCCCGAACGCAGAGCGCGTTAAATTTACTTTCCCCGCCCGTAACAACGAGCCTAAGGTGGCTATGCCCCAGGTTGACGTTTACTGGTATGACGGCGGTATCCTCCCCGAGCGTCCCGCAGGTCTTCCCGCCGGCAAGAACCTCAACGACCAGGGTGGCTGCGCTATCTTCTACGGCACGAAGGACACTCTCATCTGCGGTTGCTACGGTGTCAATCCGTACCTCGTATCGGGTCGTGTTCCCAACGCTCCGAAGGTATGCCGCGAAGTTCCCAACAACCACCACCAGGAGGACTTCATCCGCGCTTGTAAGGAGAGCCCCGCTAACCGCGTGCTCACAACCTCTGACTTCTCGGAGGCAGGTCCTTTCAACGAAATGGTTGTCATGGGTGTGCTCGCCGTACGTCTGCAGGGCCTGAATCAAGTTCTCGACTGGGACGGCCCGAACATGCAGTTCACCAACATCCCCGAGAATGCAACCGTTCGTTCGGTCATCAAGGACGGATTCACCATCAAGGACGGACACCCGACCTTCAACAAGGACTGGACAGAGCCTGAGAACGCACGTAAGTTTGCTGCCGAGCTTATCAAGCACAACTACCGCGAAGGCTGGTCGCTCCCCCCGATGCCCAAGATCTAAGAAATGTTTGAATTTAGCTTGATGCAATATTAAGATAGTCTTTACGGGTTGTATCGAGATTCTGTCAGGTCGTTGTGGGTTCGCCATAACTTATCTTCTCAATCTCGATACATCCTCGAAAATACTGCCCAAGTATTGACATAAGTCAGATCCGGACACATTCAACAAACGCATAAATCGTTAATTAAAACGAACAAATAACAACAACAATCACGTAATCATAATCATGAAGAAGATTCTGATGATGGCTGCCGCTACCACTGCTTTCGCAATGGTGTCATGCGGCGGAAACAAGCAGGCTGCCGCTACTAACGATGCTGCTGCCGAGGCAGAAGCTCCCGCAGTACCTGAATATACTGTCGTAGAGAAAGAGCAGATCGATCTCTCACAGTTCCCGCAGGACAAAGAGGGTTACTATGTGATCTTCGACGGCAAGGACATGAAGGGCTGGCGCGGCTACGGCAAGGACACCATCCCCGGCCGTTGGGTAATCGATCAGGATGCAATCCATTTCATCGGTTCAGGCGGCGGTGAAGGCCAGGTCGGCGACGGCGGTGACCTTATCTTCGCCAAGAAGCTCAAAAACTTCGAGCTCCTCTTTGACTGGAAAGTTGCTAAGGGTGCCAACTCAGGCGTATTTGTACTCGCTCAGGAGATCCAGGGCAAGGACAAGGAAGGCAAGCCCCGCATGGAGCCTATCTACATCTCGGCTCCCGAGTATCAGATCCTCGACAATGCCAACCACCCCGACGCAAAACTCGGCAAGGACGGCAACCGTCAGAGCTCGTCGCTCTACGACATGATTCCCGCTAATCCCCAGAACTTCAAGGGTGACGGCGAGTGGAACACCGGTAAGATCATGGTCTACAAGGGTACTGTAGTTCACGGTCAGAATGGTGAGAACACCGTTGAATACCACCTGTGGACTCCGGCATGGACCGACATGCTCCAGAGCTCGAAGTTCTCTCAGGAGAAGTGGCCGCTCGCATTTGAGCTCCTGAACAACCTCGGCGGTGAGAACCACGAGGGTTACATCGGTCTCCAGGATCATGGCGACGATGTATGGTTCAAGAACATCCGTGTCAAGGTTCTTGACTAATACACTCAAGTCATGCAACTGAAAAGTCTTGCAATAGTATCACTCCTCGCCGCAGCCGCAACAAGCTGCGGCGGGGATAATTCTTCTTGCTGCACCGCGCCGCAGGGAGAAAAAGAGATAGGTGTGCAGCTCTACTCGGTGCGCAAGCCTATCGACGAACAGATCAAGAACGGCGGTAGCATCGCTCCTGTGCTTGACTCACTTGCTTCGTGGGGCTACACATGGGTTGAGGCTGCCAACTACAATCTGAATGACGGCACATTCTATGGAATGGCTCCTGCCGACTATAAGGCTGCTGTCGAGGCCGCCGGTCTGAAATCGCGTTCGTCGCACACTACTATCGGCCTCAGCCCCGAGGAGATGAAATCGGGTGACTTCGCTGAGAAACTTGCCCAGTGGGACAAGCTTATCGCCGATCACAAAGCTGCCGGCATCGACTATATCGTGACTCCGTGGAGCAATGTTCCCGAGACACTTGCCGAGCTCGACAACTACGTGAAGTATCAGACGGCTGTCGGCCACAAGTGCGCCGCGGCTGGCATCAATTATGGCTACCACAACCACTCGCATGAGTTCCAGAAGGTTGAGGACAATGTGATGCTGGAGTACATGATCCAGAACACCAATCCCGACAGCGTCTTCTATGAGATGGACGTTTACTGGACTATGAGAGGTGCAGCCAGCCCTGTAGAGCTTTTCAAGAAGTATCCCAACCGTTTCCGTCTTCTCCACATCAAGGATCACCGCGAGGTCGGCCAGAGCGGAATGGTAGGTTATGACGCCATCTTCGGTAACACTGATGTTGCCGGTACAGAGGGCATCGTTGTCGAGGTCGAGGGTTCGTCGTATGGCGACACCACAGCCGATCTCTACCGTACAATGAAGGAAAGCGCCGATTATCTTAAGAAGGCTCCTTTTGTAAAGGAAACTTACTGGAAGTGAGAATCGGACAGAAAGGTTTAGGAAGGCATCCCGAAAGCGGGGTGCCTTTTCTTTTAGTTGCTATGCTGCGGTGTGTGTGGATGAGCTCTTGTGAGGTCGGATCTTTGGGCGGGGCAGCTCCGCCGCGACCGTGAGGCTTGCTACGGCAGTCGATCCGATACCTGACGGCATCGTGGGGAGGGGGGACGTGCCCTGAACCCGCATATCTTCATCGCTACGCGATTTCGATATACGGGCCTACAGATATCATATCGCTATCGCGATGACGTCGCGGAGATACGGTGAGCGTACTGTGGTGTGCGGAGCGGCGTCTGCGACGCCTTGCGGGCGAAGGGTCGTAAACGGTGGTCGCCCGCGTCGGACAGGCAGCTGCAGCGCAGCGCGACATGCGTAGCACCGTGCGAACGGAGTGAGCGCGGTAGAAAAAAAAGAGCTGCGGAGCAGCATTGGGAGATATCACCGATTTGATTTTACGGTTCTCGGAGAGGTAATGTATCCGACATCTTCGATGCCGTATTCCGTGGCGTTTTCTTTACCCCATGCCTTCGCTACGCTCGACATGGGGCTTGGTATTATCATCCGTCTTCGACGGACGCCGACATGTGGATTACAGTAGCGGTGCTCACTTGTGGGGCGGGTGCTGTGGAATGTGATGTAATAGGGTGTCTTTCAGACACACGTTCTTGGCGGTCTTTTCCCGGGCACACCTGACGGTGTACCCGGCTATTTTTTGAAATGCCTTTCAGGCATTGGGGGCTGGCGGGTAGCTGCAGTAGCTGATGTAGCTGCTTTAGGGGGCTGTTGAATTTTTTTTGAATATTTTTGCGTGGAGGTGTAACAATTGTGTATGGGCTGTGTCTATATTAATGTAAGCGCGCTCAAAGGCTGATGAAAAGGCCGTAATTGCATAATGAAGTGATCAACAACCCAAATAACTTGTGAGATGAAGAAGTATATCAGAATATTAGTCGTGATGATGGCGGTAGGCATGACTGCGACGACTGCGACGGCTCAGAATGTCGATGAGATTTTCACCGAGTTTGCATCGGAGAGTGAAGCGACCTGTGTAAAGGTGAATCCGTTTATGATGTGGCTCAGCAAGGCTTTTATGGGCGGTGGTGAAGATGCCAAAATCGCCCGTAAGGTGACGTCGGTGAGGGTGCTTGATGTTGATGACTGCGGCGATGCCGTGAAAGCGCGTTTCAGGAATAGGATGGACGGTCTTGCCGGCGGCGAGCTTGAGGAAATCATCAGGGTAAATGATGACGGCGAGAAGGTGCGTGTTTTCGCCCGCGTCGAGAAGGATAAGATCAGGAAAATGCTTGTCTTGTGCAGCGATGACTGTACGCTTGTCGAGATCAATGGCAAGTTTGACATGAATGATCTGTCGGGTGTGGTAGACGGTCAGGTGTCGAAACATAATGGACGCAAGTGAGTTTAAACGTCGGTATCTGTCGTTTCACCCGAAGCTCTACAGATTTGCGCTGAGGATAACGGGAAGCCGGGAGGACGCGGAGGATATGGTGCAGGACGCGTATCTGAAGCTGTGGAGCCGACGCGATGAGCTGGAAGATGTCGAGAATCCGGAGGCATTTTGCATGACGGTGCTGAGAAACGTATGTTTCAATGCGTTGCGTGGCCGAAAGCCCGAGATGACGGGCGACGGTGATGATGACAACCGCAAGACGGTGGCGGCAGAGACTGATGTAGGCCGGGAGGTGGAGGCGCGCGACGCCGCAGATGTGGTGATGGGGCTGATAAAAAAGTTGCCTGACAACCAGCGCGAGGTGATGATGATGCGTGACGTGGGCGATTGCCCGTATGATGAGATTGAGGCGGCTACCGGGCTTTCGTCGGGTAATGTGAGAACTCTGCTGAGCCGCGCCCGCAGGAAGATTAAAGAACAGTTTTTTGCAATTCAGAATTATGAACTCAAACAGGACAGATGAAGTGAAGTCGTTGCTCGGCCGGTTTTATGACGGTGTGACGACCGAGGCGGAGGAAGCGCGGCTGCGCGAGTTGCTTGCCGGTGATGATCTGCCTGACTGCATGGCGGCTGACAAGGCGCTGCTTGACGCGCTGTCGCAGGATGCGGGGTGTGAGGTGCCTGAGGGTCTGGAAAGCAGACTGAGCGCGGCGATCGATGGATGGGATAAGGTGGAGAAGAAGCGTCGGCCTGTGACGCGCGTAAGGATCATAAGCATGCGGCGGATAGCAAGCGTCGCGGCTTCGGTGGCGGTGGTGCTGGCGATCGGTTTCGGCGTGAACCATTACAACGGAGGGGTGGAACAGCCGGAAATGGCGGACACGTTCACGGATCCAAACGATGCTTATATGGCGACGGAAAAGGCTCTGATGATTTTCGCCAACGCGATAAACAAGAGTGTGGAGGGGATGGAGATGGCCGAGAGTGTCTCGTGCGGTGTCTTTGATAAGATTTCTAACAGATAAAAACAATGGATATGAAGCGTTTATATATTCTTACAGTTATTGCGGTGATGTTTGCCGTGTCGGCTTCGGCGCAGGTGGCCAAGTTCTTTGACAAGTATGCGGATGCCGAGGATGTGACTAATGTCTATATCTCGAAGACGATGCTCCGACTGATGCCGGATATTAAAACAGATGATATGGACCTGAGGGGGCTCGGTGAGAAACTTGACTATATAAGGATACTTACATCAGTGAAAAGCAACATGGTGAGTAAGCTTAAGCCGGAGCTGACCAAGACGGTTAAATCGAGTGCCTATGAGCAGCTTGTAAATGTCAATGAGGGTAAGGAGCATACGAGCATTTATATGAAATCGGGCGAGAATGGTATATATGACTACCTGATTGTCAACGAGGATCCGGGTAATTTCAATGCTATTCTTATTGTCGGAAAGCTGACTCCGGCCGACGTGCAGAAGATGATGGGGAAGTAGGATAAAAGCAGTGGATTGGAATTGGCGTCGGGATGTGCGATAGTGCATCCCGACGCTTTTATTATGTGTCGGCGGGGTAGCTGATTTAGCTGCAGTAGCTAATATAGCTGATATAGCGGTACTGGTTGACGCCTTCAAACGACGGAGGCTGGAGCGGGGTAGGAAATTTGGCGTTGTTTTCGGTTGTTAAGAAGAATTAACAAATGGGGGGGGGGGGTAAAATTAAAATGTGTATATATTTGCAAATAATATTTAGAGAGGCATGGCTTCTGCTATTTTATTCTGACCCTTGAAATCTGGAAACAACAGCTAATCAATTATATCTTGCAACAATTAATCAGTGACTTTATGACCATGAAATTGCGAAAACTTCTGGCCGTACTGATGATGACTTTCGCTGTCTCGATAAGCGTCTATGCACAGACTGGCAGTAAAGTACAAGTCAGCGGTAACGTGAGTGATTCGGACGGGGAACCGCTTGCAGGTGTGACTGTGTCGGTAAAGGGGCAACCTTCGATCGCAGTCGCAACTGATTTTGACGGTAATTACAAAATCGGTGTTCCCGGTAAGGAGAGTGTCTTGACTTTTACCTATATAGGCATGCAGTCTATGGAGGAGAAGGTGGGTGACCGCACGGAAATCAATGTGGTGATGATCAGTCAGGCGACCGAACTTGACGATGTGATCGTGATCGGTTATGGTGTTCAGAAGAAGGTCAATTCGACCGGCTCTATCCAGAATGTTAAGGCCGAGGACCTGAACAAGATCCCTAACTCGAATCTGTCGAACTCGCTGGCCGGTCGTGTGCCGGGTGCGACGATATCGGGTAACTCGGGTCTTATGGGCGCTACATCGGACATACGCATCCGTGGCGGTTTCGGCGAGCCTCTTTTTGTGATCGACGGTATCGTGCGCGACAAGGAGGCTTTTGACCAGCTCGAGCCTAACGAAATCGACCAGCTGAGCTTCCT
Organism: uncultured Muribaculaceae bacterium; assembly: GCA_964389525.1. Classification (GTDB taxonomy): domain Bacteria; phylum Bacteroidota; class Bacteroidia; order Bacteroidales; family Muribaculaceae; genus JAFLTL01. The sequence goes on from CAYMEX010000001.1 coordinate 330,752, forward strand.
GAAGGATGCGGCCACTACCTCGATCTATGGATCGAAGGCAGGTAACGGTGTTGTGCTCGTGACGACCAAGGGCGGATCGAAGGATATGAAGCCTGTGTTCAACTATCAGGGCTCGTATGCGATCAGCACGACTACGCAGACTCCGTTTGCCGACCGCTGGACTGCAATCGACGATCTTGACTATCAGAACGCAGTCGCACGCTTCCAGGGCACAAAGGAGCCTAACGGCGAGAAGGAGTATGCGTATTTCCGCGACAACAACATCAGCTATAATGTGAACGACTACATATGGCAGAATCCGTGGAACACGAAGCATGCGCTGAGCGTGACCGGCGGAGCTGACAATGTGAAGTATTTTGTGCTTGGCGCCTACACCAAGGAGGAGGGCTCGTATGTGTCGCTTGAGCAGCAGAAGTTCTCTCTGCGCTCCAACATCACGATGGACCTGAGCAAGTACATAAAGATGACGGTCAATGTCGACGCCTACCAGCAGAACGGCAAGCGTTTCTACTGGCCGTTCTCTGACGACGACGATCAGGCTGTCTACGACCTGTACCGTTGCACGTTCAACGCCATGAAGACATATCCGTTCTACTCGAATCTCGATGGTACTCCTTCGTCGACTGTTACGGAATATCCGATCTATCAGGACTATGGCTCGTGGCAGGGCTGGAACCCTGTCGATCAGGTTATCGGCAACCGATATATCAAGACCCGCCGCCGCAACTATAATGCGATCCTGACGTTTGACATCGATCTCGGCATGATCACCAAGGGGCTTACCTTCAAGGCAACGGGTAACTATATCGGCGCAGACTATATGCGTAAGAAATACATGACGTTCCAGAAGAACTACCGTTTCCAGCAGGCAGATCCCTCGGGCAACCGTTTTGCTCCGGCTCCGCTGAATCTTAACGAGTTCAATACGTTCAACTTCTCGAACTCGCATGAGAATCTGGAGTATGGAACGCGTCAGATGTGGAGCGATCAGGTAGATCTTCAGCTCAACTACTCGCGCACGTTCGGCAAACACGATGTGTCGGCGATGATGGTGTGGGAGCAGTATAAGAAAAAGGGCGAATGGGTTTATGCCCGCGGCGAGGATCCGACAACCTATATCGACCAGATGTTTGTGTTCTCGACCGACGCAGAGCGCCGCGACGGTGACGCGCGTGAGTATGACTACGGCCGTCTGTCGTGGATCGGACGTTTCAACTATGCTTACGATCAGAGGTATATCGCCGAGTTCTCATTCCGCTACGACGGCAATGACCGTTTCCCGAGACATCATCGCTGGGGCTTCTTCCCCTCGGTTTCGGCAGCATGGCGTATATCGCAGGAGTCGTTTATGGAATCGACGCGTGACTTCATGAACAATCTTAAACTTCGCGCTTCTTACGGCTCTACCGGCAATGACCTTAACGTGAGCAATGAGGAGATCGGATACTTCCAGTTCCTGCAGCAGTATAACATCGGAGGCGCGTATATCTTCGGCAATAATCTGGCGAGCACGATCACTCCGGGTGCGACTCCCAACCCGAACCTGACATGGGCTACCTCCAAGACTTACAACGTGGGTCTTGATTTCGGCTTCCTCAACAACCGACTGACGGGTGAGTTCGATGCATTCCTGCGCAAGGAGACGAATATTCTCGGCGCGCGTACAATCACTCTGCCCAATACCTACGGTCAGAGTCTTGCTCCTGAGAACTACGCAGAGCGCTCGTGGCGCGGCGGTGAGCTGAACCTTACCTGGCGCGACCATCTCTCATGCGGCATAAACTACTCGGCATATGTGAATCTCGGTTATGCAAAAGACCGTTGGGACAAGCTTGATGTCTCGGCAACATATCAGGAGGGCGGCGCTCTGTATGAGCTGTCGCAGGTCGGCAAGACTTCGGGACGCCTGATCGGTTATTTGGCTGATCACCTCCTGACAGATCCGGCCGAAGTCGAGGCTCTGAAGGCGCAGGGATTCAAACAGTTCGGTCGTGATCCGTATCTCGGCGGCATTCTCTACAAAGATACCCGCAGCGACGGCTGGAAAGAGGGTCCTGACGGCAAGGTCGACGGCAATGACTATTATAACCTCCTCTCGGAAAACGGCACTCCGCGTATGAACTATGGTTTTGGCGGCAGCATAGAGTGGAAGGGTATCAGTCTTGACGTGCATTTCCAGGGCGTGACTTCGTATGACCGCTTTGTAGGCGGTGTCGACGGCGGTTTCTACCAGCATGGCGGTGCTGTGCGTCCCTACTTCCCGATCTGGACAAGCGACAAGGTGTATGATCCGGAATATAACCCGACCGGTGTCTATCCGCGTATCACGGGTACGGGCTGGTATGAGTCGGGTGTCGGCAACACGAGCTTCTGGCTGCGCAACGGCGCTTATCTGCGTCTGAAGAACCTCAATGTGGGCTATCAGCTTCCGAAGTCGATACTTGCTCCGATCGGTCTGACCCAGGCACAGGTGTTCATGAACGCTACCAACCTCTTCTGCATCTCGGCAGTAACAGAGTTCCTTGACCCCGAACAGAAATATTATGACTCGTATCCTCTGATGCGCACGTTCTCGTTCGGTCTTAATGTCTCATTCTAAACAGGGTTATTCAATTATGCTATATAAGAAAATAAAATATACCCTCACAGGTGCCGCTCTCGTCATGGGGGCTGCGCTGACCGGGTGTAACTCGCTCGACATCGAGAACATGACGAGCTATGACGAGGAGACTGTGTGGGCTGATGAAAACCTCACTCAGGCTTATGTGAACAATCTTTACACCAACTGCTTCGGCGAATGGAACGCAGGTGCCGACAATAACTCGGAGCAGATCACGGGCATGCCCTGGTATCTCGGAACGATCACCGAGACCGGCGGCAGCTATAAGAGCTGGGACTACACGGGCATACGCCGTATCAATGAGGCTATCGTGCGTCTTGACGGCAACATGGTGCTGAAGGAGGATGTGCGTGACCGTCTGCTTGGCGAGGCTCTCTTCATGCGTGCCTACAAATATTACAATATCGTTGTATATCATGGCGGTGTGCCATATATCAAGGTTCCGCAGGACAAGGATAAGGATGACCTCTATGTGAAGCGTAACAGCACGAAAGAGTGCTTCGAGTTTATGATAGAGGATCTCGACAAGGCAATCTTGCTTCTTCCGGCCAAGAGCACGGGCAACAACTATGGCCGAATCGACGGCTGCTTCGCACGTGCGTTCAAGGCCAAAGTCCTTCTTCTGAAGTGTTCGCCTCAGTTCAATCCGTCTAACCAGTGGGACAACGCTTACTGGCAGGAGGCTTACACGGCCGCCAAAGAGGCTTATGAGTTCTGTCTGGACAACGGTGTGAAGCTTGCCGATAACTATGCGGATATCTGGACCGTTGAACAGGGCCCGGAGGTGATTTTCCCGGTGGTGCTTGAGGAGCCCAACCGTGTGTCGTATTATAATGCCGCTATCCGTCCGGCTTCTATCAGCCGCGGAGTCAACTCGTCGAACCCGACGTGGGAGTTTGTGAAGGCAGTTCCGATGGCCGACGGCAAGAAATATGACGATCCCACCGGCAAGTACTATGCCGGCACTGACGAGAAGGCGTTTGCACAGAAGTTCTGGATCAACCGCGACCCGCGTTTCTATCAGGTAATGTACTACAACGGCGCCGAGTATCCTATCGCCGACAAGCCTTCGGGCTACCGCCAGTATAATGCTCTCGGCGTGACCTCGGGCGATGACCAGTATGGCATCAATCCTGAGGCTCACACCAATGCCGTGAACAACAATATCTACAGCGGATTTTATGTGCTCAAGGGCACTGACTACTCGCTGACTCAGGCAACGTGTATCAACTTTGATCTTGACTATGTGCTGATGCGTTTTGCCGAGGTCATGCTTATCTATGCCGAGGCAGCGAATGAGACCGGGCACTCCGATGTGGCTGTTACTATGCTCCGCAAGATACGTGAACGCGCAGGCATCGAAGCCGGCAGCGACAACAACTATGGCATGAATGTGGGATCGCGTGAGGATATACGCAAGGCGATCCTCGACGAGCGCTATATCGAGCTGTGTTTTGAGGGTCACCGTTTCTGGGATCTGCGCCGCACACGCAACATGATGCAGCTCAACGGTCAGACCAAGCATGGTCTCGAGGCTATCGCCATCAACCCTGACGGAACGGACATGGATCTGGCCGAGGCACGTGAGAAGATTGCCAACAATCAGCTTCTGCCCGGTGATTTCCGCTACGAGATTCTGCAGATACCTTTCAACGCTGCAGCCGAGCGTGAGTTTGTGATTGACGAGACGTTCTATTTCTTCCCGATACAGAAGAGCAATATCGACCAGAACCCGAATCTGGAGCAGAACAACAACTGGGGCGGTACGTTCAATCCGACCATGGAGTAACGCTTTTTTAGATCCCCGGCATAGGGGTTAATGAGGAGCCGCATGTCCGCTGCAGTGATGCAGCAGACATGCGGCGTATTTTTGTGCTGTTGACTCAAAGAAGCGGCTTCCGCTATCGCGCTCCGTCCAAAAGGCAGACTCCCGTTCTTCTTTTCGTCGAATATTCTTGTTATTTTTGCGTGGCGGATGGGGATAACACGACCGAACAAAGCGGGCGTGTATGTGTTAGTAAAATATGGATGCGGATCTTTGAACGTCTTGACTATGATAAAGATGATGCTGCTTGCCGGCGTCGGAGGATTTGCCGGCACGTGCGGACGTTTTCTGATAGGACGGCTTAGCGCGGCAGTGTTTCACGGTAGTTTCCCGCTTGGGACATTTCTGGTGAATGTGATCGGCTGTTTTGTGATCGGGCTGTTCTATGGGTTGCTTGACCGGTCCAACGTGTTGAGCCCCGGTGAAAATATGTTGCTTATCACGGGTTTCTGCGGCGGATTTACCACGTTCTCGACATTTGCCAACGACATGTGGCTGCTCGGGGGTAAAGGTGAGTGGATGACATGTCTGCTGTATCTGCTTGCCAGTGTCATAGTCGGTGTCGTAATGGTCTGGGCAGGACGTATGCTCACAAGATGAGCGTGTCGTCGATTTGGAACTTCTTTGTTTTTTATACACCTCTGAAATATAATACTATAATGAAAGTTTTTTTTCTGGCTGCATTGTTGGCCGTCGGGATGAATGCCTCTCTAATGGGGCAGTCGGTCGCTGACGAGTCGCTGACTTATGGTGTGATGTTTAAATGGGGTATCATCGAGAAGGAGGCCGGGCTGATACAGCTCAACACCGATGTGAACCGCGACGAGGGTTATTTCACGTCGGTGATGACCGGCGCTTCGACAAGTATCGCCGACAAGATATATACGGTGAGGGACACTCTTATGGGCAAGATGATGCTCGAGAGCCTTGAGCCGGTCTATTATGAGAAGATCGCGCATGAGGGCGGTGAGTTCAGACGCGACGAGATAACCTACATGCGCGACGGGAGCGGGGAGGTGTCGGCCAAAACGCTGCTCAGAAAGGTCGACAAGAAAGGCAACTCCACTATGGGGGAGAATCTGCTCACGGCGTCGGGCATCACGCTCGACATGCTCAGTGCTTTCTATTATATGAGGCATCTCGATTATCCGAACATGAAGCCCGGCGAGTCGGCTGTATTCAATATCTTCTCGGCTCGTCGCAAGGAGCTTCTGCGTATAACGTATCTCGGAACCGACAGCCTGAAATTCGGCAAGAACGGTGCGCTTGTGCCGACGTATCATATCTCATTCACGTTTACTTACGATGATAAGAAGAAGGAGCAGTCGTCTGATCCGATCGAGGCGTGGATGGCTCAGGACGAGGCGCGAACGCCATATCAGGTCGTAGGCAAGCTGCCGATAGGCAAGATAAGGTGCAGGCTTAAAACTGATAAAGTGACAGAATGAAGGAACGGGTATTGTTGCCTGCGTCGCTGATTGAAGGCGTGGGGGAGGCCGGATGCGACGAGGTGGGACGTGGCTGTCTAGCAGGGCCGGTGGTGGCTGCCGCAGTGGTTCTGCCTGACGGTTTTACGCATCCGCTTCTCAGGGACTCAAAGACGCTGAGCGAGGCGCGTCGCCGCGAAGCCCGCGATGTGATCATTGAAAATGCAATTGACTGGTGTGTGGCGGAGGTCAGCGCTGTGGAGATCGACAGGATAAATATACTTAACGCCTCGATACTTGCGATGCATAAGGCTCTTGACGGACTGAAACGTGCCCCGGGACACATAAGTGTCGACGGCAACCGCTTCAAGCCTTGGCGTGATGTGGCTCACACGACTGTGGTGAAGGGTGACGGTAAGCTTGCCAATATCGCCGCAGCATCAATTCTTGCCAAAGTGCATCGCGATGATCTGATGTCGTCGTTGCATATGGCTATGCCTATATATGGGTGGGATGACAACAAGGGGTATCCGACGCGTGCGCATCGTGAGGCGATAGCGAAATGGGGGCCATCGGCGTGGCATCGGATGTCTTTTACGCTCGTGAAATAGGGTTAGCGTATAAAATATCGGCGGGGAGCGGAACTTTTTTTGTTTCGCTCCCTGTTGATTTATAGTGTATTGTGGTGGATGTTGCAATTTTCTTTGAAAAAAGTTGCGAAAAAGTTTGGTGGGTGTGGAAAGAAGGTGTAACTTTGCACCCGCAAATGAGGGACAGAGGTTCTGAAGAACAAGCGGCGCAGGCTGAATGTTCAGTGCAAAAAGAAAAAGTTTTGAAAAAAAAATGAAATTTGATTTGCGCAAATGAATTTTTGGTTTTACCTTTGCAAAGTTTTCGCGACGTCCGGACGACGGAATCGCGAGGATTGAAAGAGAAGATTGAAAGAATTGCATCGAGACGAAAGTAGTACAACGAAGTCAATTTCCTGTTCCGGTAATACCGGGAATGACAGGAGTTTCTTTTAAACTTTCAACAAACGAGTGAGTTTTGAGCAGGTCGGCACGATGAGTGCTTCGACGAAGGACAGCAATCAAAAATTGGAATCTGAAAAACAACAGATAAACAACAACGGAGAGTTTGATCCTGGCTCAGGATGAACGCTAGCGACAGG
>CAYMEX010000002.1:0-188360 GCA_964389525.1 uncultured Muribaculaceae bacterium
TTCCAGAACCTCGAGGTTGTCCCCGACGGTGAAGTCACAAACCCCAACCTCCAGATCGCCCTCACCGACGCACGCGCCGACAACGATCCTGAAGTCGAGATCGGCGAGGAGCACACAAAGGAGATCATCTTTGCCGACTTCGGACGCAGAGCCATACTCAACCTACGCCAGACACTGCAGTCCAAGATACTCGACCTGCAGAAAGAAGCCGTCTACGAGAAATTCAAAGAGCTCGAGGGAGAGCTTGTAACCGGCGAGGTATACCAGACATGGTCACGCGAGACACTCCTCCTCGATGCCGAGAAAAACGAGCTGCTGCTTCCCAAAAGCGAGTCGATCCCACGCGACTTCTTCCGCAAGGGCGAGACTGTGAGAGCCGTTGTTGCAAACGTCGACAACAAGAACAACAACCCCAAGATCACAGTTAGCCGCACCAACGAGAATTTCCTGCGTCGCCTCTTCGAAATCGAGGTTCCCGAAATTCAGGACGGACTCATCAACATCCGAGCAGTGGCCCGCATCCCGGGTGAGCGTGCCAAGATTGCCGTAGAGAGCTACGACGACCGCATCGACCCCGTGGGAGCTTGTGTCGGAGTGAAAGGATCGCGCATACACGGCATTGTACGAGAGCTGCGCAACGAAAACATCGACGTAATCACATACACCGCCAACCCATCGCTCTTCATACAGCGCGCGCTTAGCCCTGCAAAGATTTCATCAATACGCATCGACGAGGAGAACAAGAAAGCCGAAGTGTTCCTTCGTCCCGAAGAAGTCTCGCTGGCCATCGGAAAAGGCGGATCAAACATCAAGCTCGCCACACAGCTCACAGGATACGACATCGACGTCTACCGCGATGCAGAGGAAGAAGTCACAGAGGAAGACATCTACATCGACGAGTTCAACGACGAGATCGAGAGCTGGATCATCGACTCGCTGAAGCAGATCGGACTCACAACCGCAAAAGCCGTCCTCAAGACTCCGCGCGAAGTCCTCATCGATCAGGCCGATCTTGAGGAAGAGGATGTCGATCACGTTCTCAACGTGTTCAGGGCCGAGTTTGAAGACTGATCTCCACCACACGTCGCACACGACATGCGACTGCCTGAAGCGGGCATATACGATTTAAGATATAACTGAGATAATAACACCCTCCTCCCTGCATGGCGAGAATAAAGATAAGCAAAGTAGCAAAAGACCTCAACGTTTCTGTCACGACCGTCGTTGAGGCACTTCGTAAGAAGAACATAACAGTCCCCGACGACAACCCCAATTTCCGTCTTGAGGAGGCTGAAGCCGACATTTTGTACCAGCAGTTCAAAATCGACAAAGATCAGAAAAACAAATCCGAACAGTTCTCCACACAACGACAGAAAGAACGTAAGGCAGAACCGGCGCCGGCTTCAGACAACACAAATAAACCGGCCGAAAACACACGTCCGGCTGAGAAAACCGAAATCGGAGCGATAAACAGACCCAAATTTATCGGCAAGATAGATCTTAAGACCGGCAAACCCGTCGAGACCGACAGCACACCTGCGGCCTCAACGACACGACAGACACAAGCTGCCGAGGTCAAGCAACAGACACCCGCTGCAGCAGCCCAGCAAAAACCTGAGCCTAAACCGGTAGAGCCCAAGCCTGAGCCCCAGGCAGAGCCAAAGCCACAGCCCAAACCCGCTCCGACACCGGCACCGGCACCGGCTCCCAAGCCGCAACCACAGCCTAAGCCCGAAGCAAAGCCAGAGCCAAAGCCACAGCCGCAACCGGCACCAAAGCCGCAGCCTAAACCGGCACCGGCTCCAAAGCCTGAACCCAAAATCGAGCAAAAGCCCGAGGCAAAACCCGTTGCAAAAGTCGAGTCTGCCGCTGCAGAGCCAAAGAGCGAACCCTCTAAGCCTGAGATTTTCACTTACGGTGAGCCACAGGAGTCGCCGCTGAAACTCAACGTTGTCGGCAAAATCGACCTCTCCGCAATCAACCAGTCAACACGACCCAAAAAGAAAACCAAAGAAGAGCGTCGTCGCGAGGCACGCGCACAGCAGGCCGGGCAGGGCGATCAGCAGGGAGGCGACCGCAAGAAACGCCGTCGCATCGACGGCAAGCAGAAAGTCGACATTGAGAAGACCGTACAGCAGCAACAGCGAGGCGGAAACAACAATGGAGGCGGTAGCCACAATCGTCCCGCCGGACAACAGGGCGGAAACGCACAGCAGGGTCAGGGCGGAGGAAAAGGCCGTGGCAAAGACTCATCGCGTAACAAAAACAACCGCAACGCAGCTCCGCATGCAGTTGTAAACGAAGAAGACGTACAGAAGCAGGTACGCGAGACACTCGCACGCCTCACCGCCAAAGACAAAGGCCAGAAAAAAGCCACAAAGTGGCGTAAGGAAAAACGCGAGGCATTCGCAAACCGCGAACGCGAGGCGGCAGAACAGGAGGCAGCAGAGAGCCGCACGCTCAAACTCACCGAGTTTGTGACCGCCAACGACCTTGCATCCATGATGGATGTACCAATCAATCAGGTCATCGGCACATGTATGAACATCGGCGTGATGGTTTCGATCAACCAGCGCCTCGACGCAGAGACAATCAACATCGTGGCCGAGGAGTTCGGCTTCACAACCGAATACGTCTCGGCAGAAGTCGTCGAGGCGATCAGTCAGGACGAAGACAACGAAGAAGATCTCGTAAACCGTCCACCTATCGTCACCGTCATGGGTCACGTCGACCACGGTAAGACATCACTGCTCGACTATATCCGCAAAGCCAACGTCATCGCCGGCGAGGCAGGAGGCATTACACAGCACATCGGTGCCTACAACGTCACCCTCTCCGACGGACGTCACCTCACATTCCTCGACACCCCCGGTCACGAGGCATTCACAGCCATGCGTGCGCGCGGTGCAAAAGTCACCGACCTCTGTATCATCATCGTCGCTGCCGACGACAACGTCATGCCACAGACTGTCGAGGCTATCAACCATGCCTCTGCAGCTGGCGTGCCCATTGTCTTTGCCATCAACAAGATCGACAAGCCCCACGCCAACCCCGACAAGATCAAGGAGGAACTTGCCGGCATGAACTACCTCGTCGAGGAGTGGGGAGGCAAATACCAGTCGCAGGACATCTCCGCCAAAAAAGGAACAGGCGTAGAGGAACTCATGGAGAAAGTGCTCCTCGAAGCCGAGATGCTTGAGCTCAAGGCCAACCCCAACCGCAAGGCCATCGGTTCGATCATCGAGTCTTCGCTCGACAAGGGTCGCGGCTACGTAGCGACAGTGCTTGTGCAGAACGGCACACTCCGCGTCGGCGATACAATCCTTGCCGGCACACACTACGGACGCGTGAAAGCCATGTTCAACGAGCGCAACCAGCGCATCAAGGAAGCCGGACCGGCTACCCCCGCACTGATCCTCGGACTCAACGGCGCACCGACAGCAGGCGACACATTCAACGTTCTCGACACCGAGCAGGAAGCCCGTGAGATCGCAAACAAGCGCGAGCAGCTGCAGCGCGAGCTCGGCCTCCGCACCAAGAAGCTCCTTTCGCTCGAGGACATCGGCCGCCGTCGTGCCATCGGCAACTTCCAGGAGCTCAACATCATCGTCAAAGGCGACGTCGACGGATCCATCGAAGCGCTCTCCGACTCACTTATCAAGCTCTCAACCGAGGAGATTCAGGTCAACGTGCTTCACAAAGCCGTCGGAGAGATCTCCGAGAGCGACGTAACACTTGCTTCCGCATCCGACGCCATCATCATAGGCTTCCAGGTACGTCCCTCCATGGCAGCTCGCAAGGCCGCCGAGCGCGACGGAGTCGAGATACGCCTCTACTCCGTCATCTATCAGGCGATCGAGGAAGTCAAAGACGCCATGTCGGGCATGCTTGCTCCCGAACTCAAAGAGGAGATCACCGGATCGGCCGAGGTTCTGGAGACATTCCACATCTCCAAGATCGGCACTATCGCAGGCTGTATTGTACGCGACGGCAAGATCAAGAGAGGTTCAAAATGCCGCCTCATCCGCGACGGCATTGTCAAGTACACCGGCGAGCTTGCATCGCTCAAACGCTTCAAAGACGACGTCAAAGAGGTTGTTTCAGGCTACGATTGCGGTATGTCGATTGCAGGCTACAACGACGTGCGCGTAGGCGACTTCATCGAAGGCTTCGAAGAAGTCGAAGTCAACCGCACACTCTGATTTCCACATCAACCGGCTTGACACTTTACCTCAACATAGGTTCAAACATAGGCGACCGCAGGAGCAACATGCTCCGTGCGGTCGCACTTATTAAACAGCTGCCGTGGCTCGATCCAGCAACACTCCGACTATCCGGTTTCATCCAGTCAGAACCGTGGGGATATGACTCCGACAACACATTCCTTAATGTAGGACTTGCCGTAGACATCACAGACGACACCTCCCCGCTCGACATACTCGATGACCTTCAGGCTATCCAGGATAAAATCAGCCCCGCTTCACACCGCGACAAAAGCGGAAACTACATCGACCGCATCATCGACATAGACATTATCGCCATCGACGAAATCACGTTCAACCACCCACGGTTGACAATCCCGCACCCGCGCATGCACCTCCGCGACTTCGTGATGAAGCCCATGCGCCAGCTTGCCCCCCACTGGCGGCATCCCCTTATCGACGACGTATAAAAAATCGTCCCGCCCTCATTTTGTATATCTATTGTAACACTCGTGTAATCATCCGACATTACATTTGCATCACAACAAACAAAGAAATTAAGACCAATCATTACGTCGGTCATTATCGCATCGGCAATGGAATAAGATTAGACCAATCAGAATCATTATAATGACGGTCATTATCACAACTGACCGCAATGGAGAAAACAAATAGCGCAGTGTCGGGAAGACACCGCGCTATTTTTTACATCCTCATTTCGTTTTAATAACACCTCAGATTTGCATATTTACAAAAAAGCAGATATCTTTGCACACACATTTAGGAGAGATGGCAGAGTGGTCGATTGCGGCGGTCTTGAAAACCGTTGAGGGTCACACCTCCGGGGGTTCGAATCCCTCTCTCTCCGCAACAAAGCAGCCCAGATCGGCTGCTTTTTTAGTCGTAGGGGCGTGCGAAAGTACGCCCAAAGTCTATTTTGACACACCTTTTTTTGTAGCCAAGAATAGAGATGAGAGCCCTGGGGTTCGATATCGCGAAGCACTTGCGGAGCAAGAATCCCCCACTCCCCGCCAACAGCAAAGTTAGCTCCACTGTAAATCAGCGACTTGCGGCGGAGCTTGTTTATATCCCAACAAAAACACATACAAATTGCCGGACAATCCAACTCCCATACAGAAGTGTCGTTATCATAGAAAATCTTGTCGCACATATTTTTTTTGTAATTTTGTCCTTTGTAATCAAGAGATACTTTTATATTGAAGCGTGCTTATAAATGTGAACATATGAAAACAATCAAAAGGGTAATCAAATTTTTTTGCTGGATTATTTTATTTGCTTTAATCATCTTTTTCATAATAGGCTATTTCACTACCAGCAGTGACCTCAAAAACCCACCAGAACACTATACACACATCGGGAAACGGGTTTATACTGCTGTGCCAGCCATGATGGTTGACTCGATATATGATTCATTGAATCTAAGTGGACGTGGAATTAAAATTGGCGTATTAGATTCTGGATTTGGAGGATTGCGTCAGCGTTCCTGGACAAAAAATTTACAAATAGCGGCTTATGCCAACTTTGTGAGTGGTGATACTTTGGGATTTTTTTCTGAAAAAACCGGGAAAGACAGTGACCACGGAGCCTATTCCTGCGCTTGTGTAGGCGGTAGCCTCTCGCAAGATACCATAAAAGGACTGGCTTGGAATGCAACCTACTATTTAGCTGAAATAGATGATATGAATGCAGAGCCTCGCATGGAAGAAATCCATATGATGGACGCAATACGTTGGCTGTTGGATAATGAGGTGGATATCATAACATCTTCATGTGGTTACACAATTTTTGACGATTATGATGGATATACAGTTCAGATGCTTGACGGACATTCGTCTCGCATATCCTCTTTCATTGACAGCGTTCTTAAATCCAATCCAAACTTAATCTTTATACAGAGTATGGGCAATAAGGGTAACAAGTCATGGCGTTATGAAAATTTCCCTGCAGATGTCCGAGAAGTCAGATCTGTGGGAGCGGTAGAAAAAGATGGCTCAACACGTGCCGTCTATAGTAGCATAGGTTGGGAGGGAACGGATTACCTAAAGCCGGACGTGTGTGCTTATGTGCAGCCACCTCGCAGAGGAACATCATTTTCTGCTCCAGCTATAGCCGGATTATGCGCAGCTCTGTTGGAACACAAACGGATAAGCCGAAAAGAATTAATCAACATTATGAAAACGTCTGGTCTTAATTATTGCGAACCTAATAATGAAGTCGGTTACGGTGTGCCTCAAACTTCACGTATGTCATTACATTTATACTAAAGACTGAAGATTATAAAGTTTTGGCACCGTTTTCTTTTAAATCACCACTTTATCATTCATAATGATTTCAAGGACTTCATTGAGCTTGTCGGCGGGGAGGCGTTTGATGTACTCGGCGCGGCCATTGACACATCTCGGATGTTGGCAAAGACAGCGGCATGGACGTTAGCGCAATTTTGTTCTATGACACTGACCAATGTCATTTGTCATGTCATATATAGGGAAATTCACGACCTCATTTCCGGGACATTAAGCGGACATCCGGCAACACAACGACCACACTTTATACAGTCGGGGTGCAGATATCCCTCTAAGGCATTCCTGCTTTCATACGGCTTGAGTTGCATCGGGCATACAGCCGAGCAAATTTTACATTTTGTAGTGCACCTTTCATTCACAAAAATACGCCTGTAGTTTGCAGGAAGTTTTCCGCTTCGTGGTGTCACCCATGACGATAGAGTGCCCATAGGACAAAACGAGCACCACGTTCGCGGTGCGTATATGAATGAAAGAACGACACCGACAATTGTAGTTATAAGTATTATGAGCCAAAACACACGCCCCATCGCATTCCAGTCTCCCCATGCCGACGACATCTGCACACCAAACATCGTGAAGATAAACATCACCATGAAAATCCTGAATCCCCTCTTACGCACAAACGACGGGATCGGTCTATGAGGCGAGTACTTTGCCAGAAACTTATCATAAAGACTTCCTCTCGGACAGGCATTGCCACACCACCAGCGTCCTTTGCTCACCGCAAACGCCACTGGTGCTATCATGCAGATAACTGCAAGAAATCCGATCACAGGATAAAAATATCCGGCAACAAGATAAACAAGCAGAATCCAATACAAGGGAAATCCCTTTAAGGGAAGAGTTCGGTAAAATTGTTTTTTATCCATATGACACGTTATTTTTCGGTTGTAAAGATATAAAGCCGGCTTTATAGATACAACAGATTAAATAGATCGCCATATCGATTACATCAATCACAGCGCTATCGGGTATTTTATAAGTCTTGGGTTGAGCATTGACGTCGGTATAACACTCTTTATTGCATCAGCAAGGATATTAAGCAAACGCTCTCGCACAAAATTCTTATGTACAACTAACGCTATCTCCCTGACAGGCTCTGGATCGACAAGATGTCTGACATTGACCTGCTGACATTTTCTAAGAAGAGGCACATGAAGCTCCGGTATAATCGCATAACCACCGTTTTCATCTACAATCTTAATCAAAGTCTCCACACTTCCGGCTTCATAAACCACTTGTTGGGCGGAAATATGGTTACAGAAAGAGAAAGCACCGTGATTGGGGCAATATCCCTCACGAAGCACCCAGACTCCATCAGATGGAAGCCTATCTGTAGATATGACCTTGTCGCCATGAATGGTTGATTCCGGCGATATGTAAGCCATAAGGCGTTCCTTATATATCGGGATTTCCAATAATTCGTTATTTTTTAGCGGTGTAGCAAGAATAGCGACATCAAGATCTCCGCGCTCAAGCTGTGAAATGATCGAAGACACACGTGCCTCCTCAACATTTATCCTGACATCCGGATGATTGTCCGACATATATTTGAACATCTTTGGCAATATATAGGGAGCAACCGTAGATATGATGCCGAGAGACACACTGCCGGCCGATTCTCCCTTGCGGGCTGCCACCAGTTCCCTTACCTGAGCTGTGTTGAAAAGTACTTTCCGTACACGGCTTAATATCTCTTCACCAACACTTGTAGGCTTCACAGGATGATTGCTGCGGTCGAATATTACGACATCAAGTTCCAGCTCTAACTTCTGAATAAGTGACGACAACGTCGATTGCGAGACACCGCATGATTCCGCGGCTTTTGCGAAATGACGGTATTTGTCCACCGCCACTATATATTCCATTTGTTGAAGAGTCATAGCTTTCCATTTATCGACAAAACAGATATAAAGATAGAAAAAATCTATTTTGCAAAACAAAAGCTGTGATCTAAATTTGCAATACAAAGTATTTAGACCATGATTAAAGTAGATAAAGCAATTTGCCCGCACGACCATATATG
Source organism: uncultured Muribaculaceae bacterium (assembly GCA_964389525.1). Classification (GTDB taxonomy): domain Bacteria; phylum Bacteroidota; class Bacteroidia; order Bacteroidales; family Muribaculaceae; genus JAFLTL01. Next base: position 8,553 of record CAYMEX010000002.1, read on the forward strand.
CCCGCTCATCAAAGCATGTCCGGTCGGAGCCATATCACAGGATGCCGACGGATACCCTGTAGTAGACTACAGCCTTTGCATTGAATGTGAAAAATGCGTCAGAAAATGCCCCATGAAGGCAATGAAGCAGATAGAAAAATAAATAGCCGGCATTAGAGAGCCGACCTACTCTTCTTCGTAATAGTACGAGTAGTCGATGCCCTTCATGAACATCTCACGGTCATTGATCTTGTCGGTCAGCGCACCACTCAACAGGGCTTTGATGTGTGATGAATCAACCACGCTTTCGCGCATAGCCGCCAGATATTCATTCTTGTCAATCCGACTCCAGTCCACACATCGTTTGAGCGAGCGGCGCAGCATCAGATCGAGCCAAATACGCGTGCTACGCCCATTACCCTCAATAAATGGATGCACCACACTCATCTCGACATACTTGTCGGCTATTTCATCGAGCGTTGTTTCCGGCATACGTTCAATGGTCGGGATGACTGTTGGAAAATGAAGACAGTTGGCAAATGTAAAACCGCCCTTCGATATATTCTTATTCCTTATCTGTCCGGCAAACTCATACAGTCCGCCAAACAGATAGGCGTGAATCTGTTGCAGACATTTCATACTGCCTGGTTCAAGAGAGTTGAGCAGACCGCTTTCAAACAGAGTATATGCCTTCTTGCGGCTCCGCCCGTCAATGGTATTGTCGCTATATGTAAACCAGTCAAGAAACTTGCTCGCCCGATTGTTAGGATAATTCTTGGCAAGAACCACGACCCCATCGCCGTTGAGTACATCGGCAATTCGATGTTTGCCATCCGGAGCCTCGAACTTGAACCCGTGAGTGGGACTTACAAGTTGAACGCCCTCCTGTTTCAGCTTACGTTTAAGCCAACGCCAATAGTTACCGGCCTTAGTATAGTCCGGCTCATCATTGATTGCCCGCACCACATCTGTTGCCGAAAACCACCAGCAGTTGTTCTCGTCATCCCAGACCGCCCTCACCTCGCGATCATTGAAAAACCGTATCGACTTCTTACTCATTAATCACTTCCCGATAAACGGCCATATTCAGATTTTTGCGGTTTCTATTTATGTAAAGTTAAAAAGAATTTTTGAGATGACAATCGGTTATGCTGTAAAACACAGCCGATTGCCACCTGTCACCACTGATTTATCAGAGAAACAGCGTTGAATTACATACGGGCAAGCAGAAGTGCACCCGCACAAAATAACACAACACACACGACCACATCCCGGTATCCCCGATTATGGTTCATATATCAGCGATCGAGGTATATTATTTACTTTATGCAAGTCCTATTTTTGCACTTGCATAAAGATCACACCACACATCCAGAAAACAAATGACCACCGACGAGTTTATAGCAGTCATGGATTCAGGCGCACTCATCAAAGCCGGATCCCCCGTGCACGAGACGATGCACCGCCTGAGTCAGGAAGCGATCAGAATAACCACTGAGCTGAACAGTGCATACCACACTCCCAGCGAAATAGTCGACCTGATGTCGCGCCTCACCGGACGCAAAGTCGACGAGTCATTCGGTCTTTTCCCTCCTTTCCACGCCGATTGCGGCAAAAATATCCGCATAGGCCGACGTGTATTCATAAATTCCGGATGTAAATTCCAGGATCAGGGCGGCATAGTCATAGGCGATGACGTGCTTGTCGGACACAACTGCGTCATAGCCACACTCAACCACGTCGACGATCCCGAAAACCGCGCCGACATGTTCCCAAAGCCCGTCCGCATTGCCGACAAAGTGTGGATCGGCGCCAACGTCACAATTCTCCCCGGCGTCACCGTTGGCGAGGGTGCCATATTGGCTGCCGGAGCTGTCGTCACAAAGGATGTCGCCCCGCGCACTGTCGTCGGAGGCGTCCCTGCCAGAATACTGAGAACCTGTTAAAAACAAATATAAAGCTATGTTAGGAAACTTCATATACTCAAACCCGACGAAACTCTACTTCGGAGATGAGGCACAGAAAAATCTGGCCTCGGCACTGCAACCCTACGGAAAGAAAGTGCTCCTGACCTACGGAGGCGGCTCAATAAAACGCAACGGCATATACGACGATGTGATAGCCGCACTCGATGCCGCCGGCAAAGAGGTCGTTGAGCTGCCCGGAGTAATGCCCAACCCGACGGTCGAGAAACTGCAGGAAGGCGTGCGCATCTCGCGCGACAACGATATAGACTTCATCCTTGCCGTAGGCGGAGGATCAACCATCGACTATGCCAAGGCCGTAAGCGTGGCTGCCGGGTACGACGGCGACGCATGGCAGCACTTCTGGATCGAGCAGGCATCACCCGAGCCCCGACAGAAGATAATCCCGGTCGGTGCCGTACTTACCATGGCCGGCACGGGCTCTGAGATGAACGGAGGATCGGTCATAACAAACCACGCGCAGAAACTGAAAATCGGAAAAGTTTTCGGCGACAACGTCATGCCGCGCTTTGCAATACTCAATCCACGCTACACATTCTCCGTTCCGACACGCCAGATGGTAGCCGGCATCTTCGACATTATGAGTCACATCATGGAACAGTATTTCTCCGGATCCGATGACTCGACCTCCGACTATCTCGCCGAAGGGCTGATGCGCTCACTCATCGTGTCAAGCCGTATCGCCGTGAAAGATCCCGAAAACTACGAAGCGCGCTCCAACATCATGTGGACGGCCACATGGGCCCTCAACACCCTGATAGGCGAAGGCAAACCGCAGGACTGGGAAGTCCACATGATCGGACAGGCGATCGGAGCATACACCGACGCAACCCACGGCATGACACTGTCAGGCGTGTCGGTCGCCTACTACCGCCACATTCTGAAATACGGCATCCCGAAATTCGCACGCTTCGCCAAAGCTGTGTGGGACATACCGGCCGAAGGAAAGACCAACGAACAGCTTGCCACCGAAGGCATCGACGCACTTGCCGCATGGATCGGAGAGATCGGAGCAGCCTCCGAGATAACTTCGCTCGGTGTTACCCCCGACATGCTCGACGGCATCGCTGATGCTACCATCATCTTCACCGACGGATATCACACCCTCGACCACGACGAGATCGTCACGATACTCCGTCAGAGTCTCTGACAGTACACACACACTTTTTCCATAGGCCGGACAACCGCGTCCGGCCTATTTCTTTACATATACTCCGTAATACAGTTTTTTTTTGCTATCTTCGCTAAACGCAAATCACGAAAGTGCAGAGCACCTACACGTGCGGTCTCTGAAATCAACATGACTCTCAATAATATCAATCAATTATCATAGCAATGAAATTAAAAGGCATCTTATGCGCCACACTCATGCTGGCGTCGTCGTGGACGGCATTTGCCGCCGTTCCACGACCCGAGTATCCCCGTCCACAATTTGAGCGAGCCGACTGGCAGAACCTCAATGGCGACTGGTCATACACATTTGACTTCGGCAAAAGCGGCATGGACCGCAAATTATACGAAAGCAGAGGATTTGACGGAAAAATCACCGTCCCCTTCTGCCCCGAGAGCGAGCTCTCAGGCGTGAAATACACCGACTTCATTCCCGCGATGTGGTATCACCGCACCATACAGATGCCCGCCGAATGGGCCGGAAAGCGCACAATGCTTAACTTCCATGGCGTCGACTACTTCTCAGCCATCTACATCGACGGCAAACTCGTAGGCCGCCATTGGGGAAGCAGCTCACCCTTCGCGTTCGACATCACCGACTTTATCAGCGACGGCAAGCCCCACGATCTGGTCGTGCGCGTTGAAGACGACGTGCGTAGCGGTGTTCAGCCCAAAGGCAAACAGTCGGGACTCTACTACTCACACGGATGCGACTACACCCGCACGACAGGCATCTGGCAGACCGTATGGATGGAGCCGGTCGACGCTGCCGGACTGAAAAACGTCTACATCGTGCCCGACCTCGACAACAGCCGCTTTGTCGTGAAGCCCACCTATAAGAGCCTCAACGGCCAGACCATCGAGGTTGTCGTCAAAGACGGCGACAAAGTCGTGAGCCGCGCCGTCAAGGCCGCTACTCCCGGACAGGACATCGCCATGGATATCAAGAAAGCCAAGACATGGTCACCCGAGAGCCCCTTCCTCTACGACATCGATCTTATCGTTAAAGACAAAAACGGCAACATCATCGATCAGGTATCTACCTACGCCGGCATGCGCAAAGTACATGTCGAGGGCGACCGTCTCTATCTCAACAACCAGCCATACTTCCTCCGTCTTGTGCTTGACCAGGGATTCTACCCCACCGGCATATGGACAGCCCCGACCGACGCCGACCTCAAGAAAGACATCGAGCTCTCCATGGCAGCAGGCTTCAACGGCGCACGCCTCCATCAGAAAGTCTTTGACGAACGCTTCCACTACTGGGCCGACAAGCTCGGCTACCTCACATGGGCCGAGTCACCCAGCTGGGGCGGCAACATCACCCGCATCGAGACAGCACGCAACTTCCTCCCCGAGTGGGAAGCACTCATCGTGCGCGACCGCAACCACCCGTCGATCATCGCATGGACACCCTTCAATGAGACATGGGAGCGTCCCGTCGACAGCGAAGCAGCCATGCAGCACGACCGACTCATACACGACGTCTACGACCTCACGCACAACCTCGACTACCGTCCCGTCAACGACGCCAGCGGCAACTACCACGTCATCACCGACCTCTGGACCGTACACTCCTACGAGCAGGACCCTGCCAAATTCGTCGGCTACTTCCGCCTCAACGACGACGGCACATACGTCTGCAACGATCCCCGCAGAGAAGTCAAGTCTTCCGGACAGCCATTCTTCATCGACGAATACGGCGGCATCAAATGGATCCACGGCCAGCAGTTCGCACAGGACTCTTGGGGTTATGGCGAAGGCCCGCGCACACTCGACGAGTTCTACACACGTCTTGAAGGACTCACCGACGTCATCCTTGCCGTGCCCTACATGTCAGGCTACTGCTACACACAGCTCACAGACGTCGAGCAGGAGCAGAACGGCGTTTACAACTACGACCGCACACCCAAATTCGACATGCAGCGCATACACGCCATCTTCAGCAAAAATCCCGAGGCATATAAAAACCAGAAATAAGCCGATAGGATAATATCACACCATACAGTTGCGGCCCGGAGCGTTGATGCTTCGGGCCGCATTTTTTAACATTTCAGATTATTAAGACCCTATATCCTCGCGATTAAAAATAAAATCACTTTATTTGCAGCATCACACTTCCTGTTATGGCAAATCTACTCTCCGATTACACTAAATACCGCAGATACTTTTCCCCCGCGGCGATGTGGAACAAGATCTCCGCATACGCCAGAAAAGCAGGCAAAGAGCTTGTCTATGCCGTCCTGGTGCTATACTACGTCGCAACCGACCCCGCCACACCCAAAGCCGACAGAGTCAGGATCTACGGAGCAATCGGCTACTTCATCCTGCCGATCGACATTGTCCCCGACGCCATTCCGGTTGTCGGCTTTTCCGACGACATGGCAGCCCTGCTATGGGCCTTAAAATCCGTGTGGGTTAACATCACCCCCGCGATCCGCGACAAAGCCCGCCGCCGTCTCGCCCGCTGGTTCGGCCCCGTCGACGCCTCCCGCCTCCACCTCCCCGGCCTCCCCGCCTGACTCCACACCTCATAAATCTTCATTTTCACAGGTCCGATCAGGCCGGATCTCGGCACGCCTCTGTAAGCCGACGGGATTGTCTGATAATGGTTTGACAACGTGTTATACACTTCTACCTCAATTTTATTATCACCATTTTTAATTGCCGGTGTAATATCGGCGACATAAGGAGGCGTCAGCATTACACCACATGACTTCCCGTTCACAAACACCTCACAGGCCGCATTTATTTCTCCAAGATCAAGCGTTATCTGCCGCCCGTCTGTAAATACGCCGATATCGACAGAACGTCTGTAGCGTATGCCACCGGAATAATACCTGAAAGCCCCGGTCTTCGACCAGTCGCCGCATTGCATTTTTCCACTTTCGACCTTTATCGAAACATGACTTGAAAAGAATGCAGTCCCTGGCGCATCATCGTTGACCGATGCGGTCATAGTGATTGTCGGGACTTCTTCACCGCATTCCGGCATGTTTATCGTATAGTTGCCATCGTCATCACACGACATATCCTTCTTGTCAAGTTCTTTGCCGTCGACCCATACCTGAAGTATATTGCCTTTGGCCGAGAACGACAAGATTTTTGCACCGGGGACTCCTTCAAATTCAAACGCCCACATCCCATGCCCGTTGTCATATGGCGAATAATCGGCAAAAGAGGTATTATACCACCTGGTCGCTACTATATCATCATACGACGAACGTCCGGTTGGCGATACAGATGCAACAGGATATACCATTACTGCACTTCTGCCACGGGTGTCAATACTTCTGCTTTTCTTGCTCGCCAAGTCATACTCTCCCTTTCTCGTACTCTCATAAGCCAGCAGCATATCGTGGCCGCCCTCTGTCAGATATACAGTATCAGCAATAGACACGGGCTTATTATCTATCGTCATATGCGACGGATATACACCCTCTGCTACTATTCGGTAGTGACCGGGCTTGTCGGCTATCACATTTGTGCGAAATAACTGATGACACCCCTTGTCCAGTATTATGAACCTGTCATCTACTTTCCCTTTAAGTCCATGAAATCCCTGACTGCCCGGATTGTCGAAAACTCCATACTGCCATGAGTAACAATACGGCCGCCATTGCAGCCGCGACACATCTTCCCCCGAGATATAGTCTTCAAGATTTACAGAATTGCTTAGTGTATCTGTCAGCATATACATTCCGTAACCCGAGACACTGGTCGGCGCATCGTTCATATCAGGTTTCACCGGCAGAGTTGAGTTCCGGCTGTCAATATATCGGTACTTGAACTCACGCGCTTCAACTCCTATCGTATCATTGGATGCCGGAAGCCTGAAGTCACCCCAACGGTTATCCATTGTAGGTATCACGTCAAAATCCCAGTATCCGTCCATGTCTGTTTCCGACAGCAGATTCCTCCGCATTCTCCCCTCAGATATTGTCGGCGTGCCCGCAGAAAACACATATAAAGCCGACGACTCGCTATTCACATGATCGCATACTATTTTAGTCTGATTATTTGACTGCGACAGTATCTCCTGGGTCACGACACTGCCATCCATAGCGTTCCATCGTTCGACCTTACCGGTCTGTCTGAAAACCATTGTGTCACCGGGGCTGACGTTCATAACCATATATACATCATTTCCACCGACATGTCTGTGAAGAACCGTTCCGCATCCGCTGTTTGTCGAGAAATCAGGCACAATATGCCCGTCAATAAACGATATCACTTTATCCATATCATCTGAGTGCAGCGACAGTTCCTGCTTGCCGAATATCTTGCGCAATACCTTGTTCTCTTTTTTATTGTTCTCGCCGCTAAGAGTAGTGGCGATCGGCAGCTCCCCGTAGGCAATCACAATACCGCCATTTTTGCTGAACTCAAATATCTTGTTCAGTGATTCGTGATGCACCGCCCTTATATCAGGCATGATCAGAACTCTATATGATTCATTTCCGATTTCTATCTTTCCATCGGCTACCGATGCGCCGCGCAACGACTGATAGTCTATATAATCAAAATCATGCCCTGTATTTGCTAATGTTTCCGACAATTCCCATAACTTTTTTATAGACGTGTCCGGGTAGGCCTGTAATGTCTCCGTAGGGTATAGTACTGCAATATCACAGACATGCGTACCCTGACTCAGTAAAAAGCACATACGTTCTGCATACCTGAGCCAATGTTTCATAAGCGCCCAATAAGGCATACGGAAATGAAAACATGGCGGAGCCCATTCCCACCAGCCTCCATGAGTCGAATAATAGAGTCCGTGAAGACACAACAGATTTCCTCCCGCGATAAGATGTCGGTCAAGCTGACTGGTCAGCCACCCGACACTGCTGTCCCATCCCATGCTGTGAAAAGCCTCAAGCCATACACGCGGACGGTTGTAGACATGCGCTATCGAGCTTGAGACTTTTGTCTGTCTGTAGCTCCATCCGCGGCCGGGTGCCTCGTTACCCGGTGCCGTGTACCAGCTGTTGACACGAAAATAATCCAGATATTGTGTCGGTTTCAGTCCGCGTCCGTTGTTGTCGCTCCCATATATCAGTCCGCGGTTTGCGTGCCAGTCATATACCGGACGCAGATACCGTTCTTCAACCAGTTGGGTCACAACTTCCGCATAATCCATACGCACTTTCGGAGTAACACCACCGATATTGTCTATAAGCGCAGGGAGAAGCGGGACTATGTCATATCCCTTTCGGGCCTTGAATTGCTCCGGCATATCCTCGCACCACGAGAGTATATTGAGGTTATGATGCAGTTCATCCTGAAAAAAATAATTCATACCCTCTCGGCCGGAGGAATTCATCCGCGATTCAAACTCATCGAAATAGCGTTCGATAATACGCTTCCCGAATTCCGGATGCAACTCATATGATGGCATTGTCGATATGACATACACAACACTGTCTTGCTGAGGGATAAGTTCTGTCTCTCCATTTTTATGTGCGATATCATGCCGTGTTCGCGAAGGATACGATACAACTGCAAGCACATTGTCTTTCGCACTGATTTCAGTCTTCTCTGTGAACTGTTGTGCCCTGTATTTTTGAATATGCAGTCTGCCCTGATATGAGGCAACGTCAGGAGCATTCACAATGCTGTCGACATAGTATCCGTTGCCGTTCCATCCCACGACATAGTCATCAAGACCCACTCCTATTCCATGTTTTGCGCACTCCCCTGAAAACCAGTTCCATGTTTCCCACCATTGATCAGTGAAGATAGCCGGAGCTCCGGCATCAGGACGTCCGTAACTACCATATCCATATGCGTTTGCCAGAGTGTCGACATCAGGGTGAGTATGTATATAACTTACCGCGAAACCGTCGGTCGATGCATCTGACAGCAGTTCAAGCTGGTATTGCAGACGCTCACGTGTAAGGGAGTCACCGTTCCACCAATAAAATGGCACGTTGCCATATCCTCTTGGCGGGTTCTTAAACCAGTGCTTGAGTTCAGCAATCCATCTGTCCGACGGATATCCTGTGCATTTACGCTCGACAGCATGTGCGCTCAAAGCTACGACACACATCATTATCGACAGCAGTCTGTTCATTTTAAGGCCATTGATATAATTCTCAGGACGGGATGAAACAAGCCACGTTTCATCCCGTCACGACCATTAAAGAGGATTTTCAAAAATACAAAAAATCAAATCACCAATCAGGATTTTGCTCAAGCACTACATCTTTGTTGGTGTCGATCACCGACTGCGGTATCGGCCACAGATTAAAAGATCTGTTGGCAAGAGATGTTTGTGCGCAAGGCCAATAGGCATATTTCTTTATTCTGTCGATTGCGACTGTGCCACCCATGCGCAGAAGAGTATTCCAGCGCGATTCCTCATACACAAGCTCGCGGGCGCGTTCATCCAGAATTAAGTCCAGGCACATGTCCGATGCGTCTACAAGATACCCGCAACAGGCACGCGAGCGCAACTTGTTGATGTCGGCTGCCGCAGCTGCATTGTTTCCGAGACGCCAGAGAGCTTCTGCCCGCAGTAATATCGTCTCAGGCAGACGCAACAGATAATCGTCACGGAACAAGGCAGTGCGGTTCTGTCCATCGGCGATACCGGTATATTGGTCTGTAGCGATTTTACATGATATGGGATACAGCATGGTTGTTGCCGCGTCGTCACGCTTTCCATTCTCATCCTCGCGATAGAGTTTGCTCCATGGTACCGGCTTGCCATAGTATTCCGATTCAGGTACATTTCCGATGAAATTACGGTGCCATACAGCTTCCGAGTTACGCATGTCATCACCCCACTTGCCGTCATAGATGAAATCTCTTGTGTAAAATGTCGGACACACCTGCACCATGCCGAGTCCTCCGACGTCCTCAAGACTGCCTTTAAGAAAACTGCCGCCCTGATCACGGAAAACGGGCCCGTAGATAGCACTGTAATACAGTCTGAAGAACTTTCCCTCCGACTTATACAGATTGTAGTCGCTCTGCGAGCACCATATGCTCTCCGTGTTGCCCTGTTCGGCGTCCTGATTGTTTTCCTGAAAAAGATCCCAGAATACATTTCCTTCGATCGGATATCCGGCAGAAGTATATGAGTGTTCTGGTGTCTGAGCATCGACTGTGCTTGCATAATAGAATTCCGGATGATCCGACGCACGCGAACCGAATCGCGAAGTCATCAGCCTGTATTGTCCGCCATCTATTACACGGTCGGCATACGACACAGCCGTCTGATACTCAGCTGCCGGATTTCCTCCGCTTTCGGCAAGCACAACTCCTTTGTCAATATACAACTGACATAGATTGTGGAGAACCACTGCCCGCACTATGCGTCCGGCTTCAGCCGTCTGAGGCACATCGTCGATTATACTCTCAAGTTCGTCGATCGCATATTGGTAAGTCTCCAGCCGTGTAGTGCGCTCAAAGTCATAACGCGGAGTTGATATCGATTCCTTTACCAGAGGCACCCCGCCATACAACTCTCCGAGATTGCGGTAAGCAAATGCCCTGAAGAATCTTGCCTCTGCGATCGTGCTTCTCTTTAGCGCATCAGAATCCCACGATATATTCTCCTTCTCAGCTGCATCAATAGCCAGATTTGCCATTGATATGAGCTTATAATAATTCTCATAGACTGTCTGGTACACGTTGGCCTGACTCGACAGTATCGAATAGTCGTTAAAACGATAGGAATATCTTATCGTCGGTACGTCGAACATGTCCGTTCCGTTGCCCATACGATACGACCACTGCGGAAGCTCCGAGCTGTTGTTATACGGGCAAAACATCTTGCGGATCTGGAAATAGCAGGAATACACCGTCTGCATCACCTGATCCTGCCCCGAATAGATATTGTCAGGAGTATAGAACGTATCAGGCTTCTCGCTCAGGAAATCACTGTCGTTACACGCCCCCAGGCTCAGCGACAATGCTGCATATATTATCAGTTTTGAAATCTTCATAAGATCGTATGTTTATATTGTTAGAAACTTATGTTTGCTCCGACCGATACTGATTTCATCATCGGATATACACCCGACGAGAAACTGTTGCCGAGTTCCGGATCACCACCGGTCCAGCCGCTGAATGTCAACAGATTTTTGCCGGTTACAAACACATTGAAGTTGTTGATACCCGCTTTACGGAATACATCCTGTTTAAACGAGTATGAGAGCGATATATCCTGAAGCCTTACAAACGAGCGGCTCTGCAGTCCTTTGAAGTTGCTGTCGCCGGTGTAGGTCGCCGCCGGATATTTGTTGCTCTTGTTCTCTGGAGTCCAGTAAGGCACATGGATGCCATACACTCCGAAATGGTTGCCATTGCCGCCGATTATATATGCCGCAGGATTGGATTGCTGGAAGTATCCGCCACAGCCGATCGCTCCGGTGATCATTGCGTACAGCTGGATATTCTTGTAAGTGAGAGTGTTTCCGAGATTTATCTTGAAACTGGGAGCCGTATTGCCGATGATATGACGGTCAGCCACCGTTATTTTTCCGTCACCGTCGATATCCTGATATTTTGGTGTTCCGGCCGACACGCCGTTCTTCTCCATATAATCGGCATCCGATTCTTGAACGATACCTACCTGCTTGTATCCGAATATCGAATGTATCGACTCACCGATAAACAGACCGTTGCCTATATCGTCGTCTTCTTTTCCGTCATTGTCAAGATCCTCGCCATACAACCGTGTCAGTTTGTCCCTGTTCAGCCAGAAGGTCAGCGAGCTGTTCCAGCTGAGATCCGGTGTCTCTACATTGATTGAGCGTAGCGTTATCTCGACGCCTCTGTTCTGCACCTCACCCATCGAGGCATACATGGTCTTGAATCCGCTCATCACAGGTATTGTCCTTGAAAACAACTGATCGAATGTTTTTGAGAAATACACGTCTATGTTTCCCGACAGTCGACCGTTAAACCACGACGTCTCGACACCGATATTCCATGCCTCGGTTGTCTCCCATCCGAGATTTGAGTTTCCGATCTTTGTCTGTGATATTCCGTAGACCGGAGTACCTGAATTTCCGAATGTGACTCTGTGGTCACCCGAAGCTCCGGCCGCGATAGTCGAGAGGGTTGTATAAGGCCCCACGCCCTGGTTGCCGTTACGTCCCCACGACAAAGCGATCTTCAGGTTGTCAAGAGGATCGATCGACTGCATGAACCCTTCATTGGAGATACGCCATGCCACACCTACCGATCCGAAATTACCCCATTTTGTGTTTCGGCCAAATACTGATGCACCGTCACGTCGATATGAACCTGTGAGGAAGTACTTGTTATTATAATTGTAATTACCTCTCACAAGATAACCTACATTGGCACGTCGTGTGGCGTTTCGGGCAAGTTTCTGTGTAGTCGCAAACGGAAGCCCGTCTACACCGAGCGATGTATTGCCTATGTTTGCGAAGTTTGAACCCGTTATCTGCTTGAGCTTGTATTTGCTGCAGTCTCGCGTGGCCACTGCGGTGAAGTGGACGTTATGGTCTCCGAACTGATTGACATATGTCAGTATGTTGTCTATGACATAATTCGTGTTTCTTATCTCGTTTTCATAACCATTGGCCTTGGTAAGATAATTCTTTATTGTCGAGGCCGAGTAACGCTCGTCGTCATCATACGGCCCTACATAGGTATAATAGTTCTCATGTATGAACTGGCTTTGATTCACAAACTCCATGTAAGACGAGTAATTCAGGCGGTATGACAGCCCCTTGATATATGGTATTGATATCTCTGCAAATGCATTTATACGGAAAGCATGCGACAGATTGGTATTGTCTACACGGCCGTCATCAATTCCCCATAACGGGTTGCCGGCCTCGTTTGTACCGTTCGGATACGCCTCAAGCTCTCCGTTCGGACGATAAGGAGTCGCATACGGTGTTACACGTTGCGCGTCAATCAGGCTGACTCTGTTGCCTGAATAATCAGAGCGTGTATATGAAGCGTCGGTACCGACCTTAAACCAGTCGGTAAGTGTGGCTTCAAGGCGTCCGCGTATGGTCACACGGTTCCAGTCATCGCCTTTTATTATACCCTTGTTGTCTGAATACGCCGTAGACATATAGTAATTCATTTTCTCCGTCGCTCCCGACACTGCAGCCTGATACTCCTGAGTGTATCCGGTTCGTGTCACAAGGTCGATCCAATCTGTCGACCGGCCGTTATTGTAATTGTCGAGCTGCTGCCCAGTCAGGAAACTCGGTTCCGTATACTTGTTGCGCGCCATTGTGGCATCAAGCCATTGTTCGGCCGTCATTAGATCAGGCTTGCAGGCCCACATCTCCACTCCATTGGTGAGATTGAGCGAGATCGTCGGTTTGCCCTGGCGCCCTTTCTTGGTCGTTATGCATATCACACCGTTAGCCGCACGCGATCCGTACACAGCTGCCGAGGTCGCGTCCTTGAGCACATCTACCGATGCTATATCACTCGGATTTATCTCATTGAGATTTCCCATAAAAATCACACCGTCAACAACCAGCAGCGGCGCATTGGAGCCGGATATGGAGTTTTGGCCTCGTATCTGCATCGATGGTGTGCCACCTGCCGAATTACTGCCACCGACGTCCAGACCAGATACAGCGCCTTTGAGAGCATCGAGGGCGTTGCTGTTAGACAAAGCTGCGATCGGCGAGTCCTCCATCTTGACAGAAGACACCGATCCGACAAAATCCTTACGTTTGGCAGTACCATATCCTATGACGACAACTTCTTCAAGACTTTTTGCCTCCTCGATCATAACGATCTTCAAAGGGGCGTTGCCCGCGATTGTCACCGTCTGCGATACAAAACCGATATAGCTTACTTCAAGCACTTTGCCCGTTGCCGGTGCGGGTACCGACAGTGAGAAGTTGCCGTCAATGTCTGTGGAGACGCCGGTGTTGGTGCCTTTGAGCAGAACAGTGACCCCGACCAGCGGTTCTCCACTTTCATCCGTGACGATGCCTGTTACCCTCTGCGATGACGACTGACCGTACATAAATATGCCGATAGCTCCCAAAAGCGCCACCAGACACGCACGGATGCTTAAATGTTTTCTCCCTCGTTGTGTCATATCTATGGTATTTAGTGATTATTGATTGGTCTAATATGATGTTACCTTCAAAAGTATCATTCAATATCCTCATTCATAGAGAGAATTCCGCTTTTTTGATTGGACAAAACCGACTTTCTTACATTCACTGTTGGACAATTCACGATAATTGCTATTTTTGTGATAGTCAATAATACCAATATAAAATCATATTGTAATGTACCACTCTCAGACATTACCCGAAATGCGTCTGCTGAATGTTGGTTATGCCTCCAATAATGCCGACTGGAATTTTGAAAATGTCAACTCTCCATTTTCAAGGATATACTATGTGGTTGAAGGACACGCGCGTCTGCGTATCGGCCTGACAGTATATGATCTCAAGCAGGGAAATATTTACCTGATCCCGGCGTTCACTATGCACTCATGTGAATGCGATGGATGGTTCTGCCACTATTATATTCATTTTTATGAAGATCACATGTCAGGAAGTAGTGTTATGACCGAACTTGATATGCCTGTCGAACTTGCTGCAACCAATAACGAAAAGACCCTCTTCGAGACCATGTGCGACCACAATAAAGATTTCGCCCTCACCCACATTAACCCACAGGATTATGATAACGAGTCGCAACTGATTGAACGTATAAGACTGTACAGACAATTCCCGTTACATCTTAGACTAGAATGTGTAGGGATCATTTATCAGATACTTTCAGAGTTTATGCTTAACGCCAGAATGCGGTATTCAGAAAGCGATCCAAGACTACTTAGGGTTAAAGAATATATAAACCACAATATCTCTACCCCCCCCCAGCTCTGAATATCAGCAATTTAGCAAACATAGCACATATCTCTCCTGATCATTTCTCAAGGCTTTTCGTCAAAGAATTCGGCACAACCCCTCTTCAGTTTATCATAACGACCCGCATGACAAGGGCAAAGATGCTTCTTGCCACCGAAGATATGTCTATTGCCGAAGTATCTGACTCCGTAGGAGTTTACGATCCTGCATATTTCTGTCGTCTGTTTAAGAAAAATACCGGAATGTCACCGATGGCATACCGTCAGAAATACAATCGGAGCACATCGGTCTCTGATCCTGCAAACAACATAGCCGACTCCCCCACCCAGAAGTACTGATACAAAAATCGCCGGGTTTTTCCCGGCGATCTTGCGTGTTGTCTTACCTGGATTCGAACCAAGACAGGCAGAACCAAAAACTGCAGTGCTACCATTACACCATAAGACAATCCTAAAAGTGGACCTTCCGCGAGCGTAAAGGGGTACTCACGATGGTTTCCACGGATGCAAAGCTAATTATTGTATCGAAATCTGGCAAACGTTTTGTTGCCTTTTTTTCAACAGTTCGATTGAAATTGTAAAAAAGTATTTTTGGATATAGTCTGACTTTTACCGACATTCGCGATATAAAAACTAACTTCATAATGCAATACCACGGAAATAATGGGAAAGCCTGCGAAGTATATAATCATACGCAGGTCTTTGAGGCTGCTAAAGAGTATTTTGGAGGCGATGAGCTTGCCGCTAAAGTGTGGGCAAGCAAGTATGCGTTGAAAGACTCATACGGTAACCTGTATGAACTTACGCCCGACGACATGCACCGTCGCATTGCCAGGGAGTTGGCACGCATTGAGGCCACATATCCCGACGGAATGTCGGAAGATGAGATTTTCGGGTATCTCAAGGACTTCAGATACATTGTGCCGCAGGGTAGCCCGATGTCGGGAATCGGAAACGATTTTCAGGTCGGATCGCTCAGCAACTGCTTCGTCATAGGGCTCGACGGATGTCCCGACTCCTACGGAGGCGTCATGCGCATCGACGAGGAGCAGGTGCAGCTCATGAAACGCCGCGGAGGCGTTGGCCATGATCTGTCGCACATCCGCCCGAAAGGAACTCCTGTCAAAAATTCGGCCCTGACATCGACAGGTCTGGTGCCGTTTATGGAGCGTTACAGCAACTCCACACGCGAGGTCGCTCAGGACGGCCGCCGTGGTGCGCTTATGCTCTCCGTGTCGATCAAGCACCCCGACAGCGAGTCGTTTATCGATGCGAAGATGACCGAAGGCAAAGTCACCGGGGCAAACGTGTCGGTCAGGATCGACGATGATTTCATGCGCGCCGCCACCGCCGAAGACGAGGCCGGCAACATGTATGTGCAGCAGTATCCGGTCGACGCGAAAGCCGGCGAGGCGATGATCGAGAAAAACATCAACGCCCGTGCATTATGGGAAAAAATTATCCACAACGCGTGGAAGTCGGCTGAGCCCGGCGTGCTGTTCTGGGATACAATCCTTCGCGAGTCTGTCCCCGACTGTTATGCCGATCTCGGATTCCGCACCATTTCCACAAACCCATGCGGCGAGATACCGCTTTGCCCCTACGACAGCTGCCGTCTGCTTGCCATAAACCTCTATTCCTACGTCAAAAACCCGTTTACGCCCGACGCCGAGTTCGACTACGACCTGTTTGCCACACACGTAGGCAAGGCGCAGCGCATCATGGACGACATAATCGACCTTGAGATGGAGAAGATCGAGAAGATCCTCGACAAAGTCGATGAAGACCCCGAGACCTCGGAGGTGAAGTGCGCCGAGCGGCATCTGTGGGAGAAGATACGCGACAAGACACTGAAAGGACGCCGTACAGGCGTAGGCATTACAGCCGAGGGCGACATGCTTGCCGCAATGGGCCTGCAATACGGATCAAAGGAGGCCACCGATTTCTCGGAAGATGTGCATCGCCGCCTCGCCATAGCAGCCTACAGCTCGTCGGTTGAGCTTGCCGAGCAGCGTGGAGCATTCAGCATCTTCGACGCCGAACGCGAGAAAAACAACCCGTTCATACAGCGTCTGGCTGCCGAGGCACCCGATATGTACGAAAAAATGAAGCGCGTCGGACGCCGCAACATAGCATGTCTCACAATTGCTCCGACAGGCACCACATCGCTGATGACCCGCACGACATCGGGCATCGAGCCGGTGTTCATGCCCGTCTACAAGCGCCGCCGCAAGATCAATCCGAGCGACGAGGACGTGCGCGTCGACTTCGTCGATGAGAACGGCGACGCTTTCGAGGAGTACACCGTATATCATCCCAAATTCATCGACTGGATGAATGTGGCCGGCATCGAGCCGCTTCAGACCTACACCCGCGAGGAGCTCGACGAGATCGTGGCTCGCTCCCCCTATGCCGGAGCGACAGCCAACGATGTCGACTGGATGGAAAAAGTGAGAATGCAGGGACGCATACAGCGCTGGGTCGACCACTCGATATCTGTGACGATCAACCTCCCGGCCGACGTCACTGAGGAACTTGTCGGACGCCTCTATGCCGAAGCATGGAAATCGGGCTGTAAAGGATGCACCGTCTATCGCGACGGATCGCGCTCGGGCGTGCTCATTTCGCTTGAGAAGAAAGTGAAGAAACAGGAGCCGCAGGAACCGCAGATACCCGAAGTCGACGAGACACACCGCATTAAGCGTCCTATGGAGCTTGAAGCTGATGTCGTGCGATTCCAGAACAATCGCGAGAAATGGATCGCGTTTGTCGGACTTCTCAACGGCCGTCCCTACGAGATCTTCACCGGTCTCACCGACGACGAGGACGGCATTTTCTGCCCCAAATCGGTCTCACACGGCAAAATCATAAAAGCCGTTGACGAGAACGGCACCAAGCGCTACGACTTCCAGTTCGTCAACAAGCGCGGCTACAAGACAACGATCGAGGGACTGTCCGAAAAATTCAATCCCGAGTATTGGAATTACGCCAAGCTCATATCTGGCGTGCTTCGCTACGGCATGCCCATCGATCAGGTGATCAAGCTCGTGCGCGGTCTTGAGCTCGACAGCCGCTCCATCAACACATGGAAAATGGGAGTTGAGCGTGCATTGAAGAAATATGTGCCCAACGGCGTGAAGGCCAATGGCCAGACATGTCCCAACTGCGGCCATGAGACCCTCGTGTATCAGGAAGGATGCCTCATATGCACCTCCTGCGGTTCATCACGATGCGGTTGATACACCGACGCATTTGCCACAATAAACGACGCGGGGCGCCGATCTGCTATAGATCGCGCCCCGCGCTCATTATCTTGTATCTTGCGGCAAGTACTACCCTATCGTCACATCGCGTTTCATGCTCACGTCGGCATTGAAGCATATGCGGTGACTCTCGATCGAGTCATTGATGCCGGTAAGTATCGACTTATGCTTTTTCATGCGCAGAGTGTTGACAAAGTCACGTATGATCTCCAGATCGGCACCTGCGTGAAAGGGAGTTCCCTCAAGATCGCGGAAATCGAACACACGGCTCGTGCGGGTGCGGAAATCATTGACCGTAATTTTGCTCTCATCTCCATAAATCTCACCGTGGGTCAGACACACATGCGTGATGCGGTGATCCTCAAGCGTGAAGAAATCCATCGACAGGTTGACCGTAACACCATTTTCCATTATCATGGAAAGAACCTGATGATCGACCACATCATTGTCGCAATGGTAGACACAGCGGCCGAACTTTCCGCTTTCGAGCTCACGGTCGACAACCTCGGCAAGCGTGCTGCCGGCCGGCACATCGAAATTCTTGGTCCATTCGCCGCGACGCTTGTAGAGATTCACCGCCGAGTAGGGGCATTGTTCCTCAATACTGCAACTGACGCAACGCGTACCGGCACCTTCGGGAGCTGCCGACGACGTGAACCATCGCAGCGAGCCGAATGATGAAAGACGGCGGCATTTGGCGCCGATAAGCCATACTATGAAGTCAACATCATGGCAACACTTGGACAACAGCACCGGATTGGTCTGCTTCTCACGGCTGAAGATGCCGCGCACATATGAATGCGTGGCACGGTCAAGCCCTACCGAGGCACGGTGATCGACCGATACGATATGTCCCAGCTCTCCACTGTCGACAAGCTCCTTGAACTTTCTGAAGTAAGGATGATATCTCAGCACGTGGCAGATACCCACCGTGAGGCCGCGGCTCTCTGCCTTCTCGGCTATCGCACGGCACTCTTCGAGCGACTGCGCTATAGGTTTCTCGAGAAGTACATGATAGCCGTGGTCAAGAGCGAGCATCGCCGGGCGGAAATGCGCGTTTTCAGGCGTGCATATAAGCACGGCATCAGCCTTAACCGGGTCGAGGAAAAACGAATCCACGTCGCTGAAGCACTGCGACGCCTTCAGTCCGGCCTCCTTGGCCACGTTATGTCGGCGGAGATCATTGATCTCTACCACCCCGACGAGCTTTACCTCGTCGGGATGATTGAGTATGTAGTGAAGATACTTGGCAGTGCGGTTACCAGCTCCTATGGCCACGACGGTCAACGGGGCGGGCACTCCTTTGTTTGTATCCAAGTTGTTGGCGCTCATGCGTCTTTTGCTTTGTTATTTGCTCAGATCCTTGATACGGACGTTGCGGAACTTGATACCCGATCCATGACCCAGGAAGCCTACGTGGCCACTCTTGTTGAACAGACCGGGATGATTGAGATGGTCGACAGTGTACGGGTTGCTCTTTTCACCCTCGGGAGCTACGTTATGACCCTGTGTGGCCTCACGGATATTGCCGTCGACGATCACCTCGCCATTGACAGTAACAGTGATGTGGTCGCCTACCGCGCGGATCTCCTCGGTGTTCCATACACCAAGACCCGGGAATACGACACGCTTGGCCGGGATGATACCATATACCGAGCCGTGCACCTGATACGGGCGCAGACCCTTGTAGATCGGGGCATCATGGTCGAGCACCTGTATCTCCATGCCGTGATATGCGGCGTCAACACCCATCGGCGTGCGTATGCCGATACCGTTGTTCACACCCTCTTTCTCAAACATGAACTCGAAGCGCAGGATAAAATCGCTGTACTCGTCGACTGTATACAGATTGCCGCCGCTGCCATACTGAGCATTGACATAGATCGTGCCGTCGACCGGAGTGTAGTTCACCTTGTTGCCGGTCCACTTGTGCATGGAGCGTCCGTCAAAGAGGAGCTCGAAACCGTCGGCAGCCTCCTCGGCCGAAAGCTCGGTCACAGGAGTCGACGGCTGCTCACGCATGTAAAGCTCACGTACTTCAAGAGGCTTGCCCTCGCCGATAAAGAGGATGTTGCCGGTTGTATATGCGGGCTCACCATCCTTATACGGGTTGGCCATTGTCTCGTTGTTCATCACGGTCACACCGTTCTCGATCACTGTGATGCGGTCGTTGTTGACCTTGACATAAGTCGTGTTCCACTCGTTCTCAGGATTCAGAGCGCCCTTATGCTCGGTGCCGTTGCCGGCATTGGCAGAGAGAACACCCGAGTTTTCACCTCCGAGACCGATCTGCTCCATCGAGCGCACACCGAATGCACCATTGCCTTTCCACTCAAACATCATCTCGAAGTTCTCATAATCGCCGGGGAGAGCGACTACCGAGCGGTCAGTGCCGTTATATACGAGTACACCGTCATTCAGAGTCCAGCCGGCAGCCGCAGCCTTTGCAGCAGCCTCAGCCTTTCTTTTTGCGGCATTCTTCGCGGTTTTGGCAGCCTCGGGGTTCATGGCGACAGGCTTGAGAGCAGGATTGCCGGCAAGCACGTCGTTGTATCCGTTCTCAGGCAGGCGCGACTTCATGCCCTTCACATCGTCGAGAGCATATCCGGCATCGGCCGTACCTACAGCCTGGAAAGCAGCTGCAGCTTTGTCAAGAGCCTCACTCACGGCAGCACCACCGAAGTCGGGATTCTTTGACACGATCGTGCGGATTGCCTCTGCGGCATACTCGCGGTTGCCCGGATCGGTCGTGTAGTTCTCCACGACAAGCAGTGCCGGATATGTGAGTGTTCTTGCGAGACCCTCGATCAGGCGGTTTTTCACGTGCACGTCATTGGCAGCCTCAAGTCCCTTGCGATAGAGCTGATACCTTCTCACGTTGTTAAAGTCAGAGCGGCTGATCAGCTTGTTGTAGCGGTCAAGAGCGGGAGCAGAGTTAGCCTGATCCTTGATAGCGATATCATACAGAATATCGAGCATCTCGAGATTATCGACAGTCAGCAGGGCATCAAACGCGGCCTTGCGGTTACCTTTGTCATAACCCTCGGTCAGTGTGGCGATAGCCTCCGAGTTTCCGGCCTGCGCAAGCGACGGATAGTAGAGCGATGCGTTTGACGAGCCAGCGAGCTTGGCGTTAACCTTCTTGTACTGGTCGGCTGCCGGAAGATTTCTCAGAGATGACTTCATTGCAGCCTGGAGATCGGCGGTGTGCTTGCCGCCGTCTTTCTCTGCGATCTGGCTCAGACGGTCGAAATCAGCAGCTGTCACAACACCTGCGAGAGCTGCATAGGCGGCATCGCTCACTTCCTTGTTGCTTGACGAGAGAAGCGAATATACCTTCGGAGCGGCCTCGGTCATGCGGCGTACAGAGGCAATATGCAGCGCGGCAACCTGTGAAGCCTCGTTGTCGAGAGCTTCCATGATACCGGGGTTCACCTTGCCGTTGAATGCAAGGAGAGCCGCCATAGCAGCTTTTGAATTATCTCCTGAAAGCTGAATGACGAGCCCCATGAGAGCATCGTCGCCACCTATGCGTCCGGCAGCACGTATAGCCGCCTCGGCCAGACCTTCTTCCTTGTCGTCTGTCATTGCAGCATTGATTGTGCCCATCTGCGATGACACATGGTTGGCACCAAACCAGTTCAGAATATCTACTTTGGCCGGAGAAGCTTTCTTGTTGTTGACGATTTCGGCGAGCTTGGCATAAACAACCTCGTCGGCCCACGGCTCACAGTTGCGCAGGGCGTCGAAGCGGGTTGCACGGCTCGGATTCTTCATCGCATCAAGAAGCTGCGGGAGAGCCGCACGTTTGCTGACTTTGGAGATGACACGCATCGCCGAGCTGCTCACATAGTCCTTGTCGTTTTTGATGAGCGACTTGGCAGCCTTGGCGGCAGCCGGACCCTCGCCATTGTCAACCATTGTGTTGAGAAGAGTCAGAAGACCCTCGGTAGCCGAGTTGTCTTTGCCCCACTCGTAGTTTGAAGCCTTGGCGGCCTTCATCAGCGCGGGGAGCGACTTTGATGTTCCCACACGACCGAGTGCATAGTAGATTGCATCGAGCGTCTTGGCGTCGGCACCCTGAATCCATGAGAGAAGGATCGGCTCGGCATCCTTCAGACCCACGTAACCGGCCACGCGTGCCATGTCGGCGCGCGGAGCGGCACCGTTCTTCATTGCTTCAAGTAAAGCGGCACCACCGTCGGGCACTGCGGCCAGACCGTTAAGTGCGAACTGCTGCAGGTAGCTGTCATTAAGATATTTCTCAAACACCTTGGCATCCTCGGGAGCCGAAATGCGCTGGAGCAGCGTGAGGAGGAAAGCGCGGTTGGCATTGTCTGTACACTTGTCGACAGCCTCTATAAGGCCCTTGCGCACAGCCGCACGATTGGGATTGGCTGCATCAGCACCGACAAAACTTACAACACCGCTGAGCGCATACTCCACGATATTGTTCTGTCCCTTGTCGGCGGGCACAAGCATCGATGCGAGCTGGAGCACACCTTCGCTGCCTGTGCCGGCGAGTTCACCCATCAGGGTGTTGTAGTTGTTCTGGCGCGATGCCGGAAGCTGTGCCAGAGCGTCGGCCACGATAGTCGAGGCCGCACGGTTGCGAGCGTCTTGTGCTCCCAGGCTCAGACCGGGAAGCGTCAGGGCGGCAAGCAATACCGATATGAATAGTTTTCTCATAACTTCTTAGTCAAAACGTGATGGTTGTGATCATGAAAAGGCTCTTGCTCAGACTTTCCATCCGTCGCGGCAAGGCTGATCGATTAGGCGGTTGGCCTCGTCGTCGTTGATAAACGTCATAGTCACAGGGTCAAACTCAAGGTTTCGGTTAAGGCGAAGAGCCACAACGCCCTGATTGACTATTATGCTGCTACGGAAGCCATTATCCTCATTGAGAGCAAACTTCTGGCGATCCTTCAGACACTTGACGAAGTCGGTGTTCTGAGGCTCGGGGTCAGGAAGCTCGGCAATCATGTTCATAATGTCGGGGGCGGGCTGGCCATTAAGCTCAACCTCAAATCCCTGATATACCTTTCCGTTGGGGCCCTCGATATAAGGCACCTTGCCATTCGACTCATAACCCTCGCCTTCAAGCACGATCTGGCATCCGTCGTCGTAAGTGTATATGATTTTGCGCCATGTGCCCACAGCGTCGGGATGCTGCTGCGGAGCGTCAACCTCGATCTTGATAGGCGATGTCTCGTCCTTGCCGAGGAAATACTGCACCGGATCGATATAATGCTGACCCATGTCGGCAAGACCGCCGCCGTCATAATCCCAGTAACCGCGGAAGGTCTGATGCGTGCGGTGGATGTTGTAGGGCTTGTAGGGAGCCGGGCCGAGCCACATGTCATAGTCGAGGTGAGCGGGCACCTTTTCGGGCACAAGATTCTCCTTGCCTACCCAAAAGAACTTCCAGGCAAAACCGTTGGCACCCGAGATAGTCACCTTCAGGGGCCAGCCGAGCACACCGCTGTCGACAAGTTTTTTCAGCGGCTCGACCGTCGTGCCGAGGCCATAGAAATTGTCTTTGAAACGGAACCACGTGTTCAGACGGAAAATGCGGTTGTTGCGCTTGATTGCCTCGCGCAGACGCTTGCCCTCGCCGATCGTGCGGGTCATAGGCTTCTCACACCACACATCCTTGCCGGCATTGGCGGCGTCTATAGCCATCTTTGCATGCCAGTGGGGAGGAGTGGCCACGTGCACCACGTCGACATCGGGATCCAGAATCAGATCGCGATAGTCATGGTATGTCTTGGGATTGACGTTGAGTTTTGACTTGGCCTGTTCGAGTCCTTTCTGCAGATGCTCTTCATCGACATCGCAGATCGCTACGAGACGATAAAGGCCGTCGCTTGTGAAGTGATAGGAACTACGCCCGATACCACCTGTGCCGATGATGCCCTTGCAGAGCTGATCACTCGGTGCGATGTTGTTGGGGCCTCCAAGCACCCTGCGGGGCACTATGGAAAACAGAGTCAGTAGACCTGCCGTTTTCAGGAACGTACGGCGATCTGTTTTGATGTTTGCCATTTGATATATCGATTGGTTTAATTAGATTTTAATGGATGACAATTTCAGGCCATAGGCGACTGAGTCATATACCCGGAGCCATAAAAAACTGTAGTCGGGAGCACTGCTGCGCACCCGACTACAAATATAGCAATTAGAAACTGTTTTCGCGATTAAAGTTTCGTAATTTTTAGATTTTTCCACTGCACTTTGATTCCGCCGCCGTCGTGGATCTGAAGAGCGATACGACCCTGTGCGTCGCCGATCTTCTCGTCGGTGAAATCAACCATCGGCTCGCCGTTGAGCCAGGTCTGCACGTGGTCACCCTCTACACGCAGACGCATGGTGTTCCACTCACCCTCCTTGAGGATATTCTCCTTCTCGTCGGGTATCTGCTGCAGCCAGCCACGACCATACGACTCATAGATACCGCCGCTGTCCTGGCCTTTGGGAGCAACCTCACACTGCCAGCCGTGCACCTTCACCGGGGGCTCTACAAACGAGCGGAAGAAGATGCCCGAGTTGCCGTTGGCAAGCTGCTTGAAATCGACTGTCAGGTCGAAATCATTGTAATACTCGCGGGTTGCGAGATAACCGTAAGCCTTGTCAGGACCGCTCTCACACACCATGAGACCCTCATCGTCGACATACCAGAGCTCAGTGCCGTTGTTCTCCCAGCCTGTAAGATCCTTGCCGTTGAAAAGATCCTTGGCCTCGCCGGTCACCTTCTTGGGAAGCTGCTTGATCTTGATGTTGCGGAACGATGCAGGCGAGCCATGATCCTGCAGACAGATGACGCCGCGGTCAGCCAGACCGTACTCGGGAGCCATCTCCCACTTACCGGCGTTCTTGCGTGCGAACCAGTCGTCGGTCCAGGCCTCGAACTCAAGGATCTTGTGACCGTTGAGATAGTGCTCCACATGTCCGTTGTCAAAGACGATACGTGAGTTGTTCCACTCACCCTGCGGATTCACGAACATCGAGTCAGCGTCGGGCAGGTGCATAGCATAGTTCACACCGAGCTTCTGCCACTCCTCGAGTTTCGACGGGGCGTTCACTTCCTCCCAGCCCTCGTTGTCGATAAGCTGATACTCAGGACCGGTCACATAAGGCACCTTGAAGTAAGGATCCTCGACAACATGATAGATCATGCCCGAGTTGCCGCCATGACCGAGCTTCCAGTCCCAGTCAAGTATGAAGTTGTCAAACTCACGGTCAGTCACGATATAGCCCGACAGATCCGAGCCGTCGCCGGCGGCCTGGATGCAACCGTCGACAACAGTCCAGGGCTGTGTCAGGGAGTCACCGTTGTAGTCACGCCAGCCGTTAAGTGTTTCTCCGTCAAACAAGAGTTCCCAGCCGTCGGCGATCTCTGCCTGCGACAGGGTGTTGGGTTTCTGCTCCGAGCAGCCTGTAGCTGCCAGAAGAGCCGACCCGCAGATTACTGCAGCAAATGTCTTCATGTAGGTTTATGATGAATGTTAGTTGTATTTAATTGCAAATATAATCTCCTGACGGTAAATACGAAAAAATCCGGGCATTTTTTCCCGGATTCTTTCAATATTCACTTTTTCAAGCCCGATATGTGATTTCAACGGGTCTCGATGCGGAGCTTCAGCGTGGCATACATGATTGCCGCGAGAGCTATGAACAGGCCGATGCTGCCGGTGAGGAGCGCGAATGTCTCAAGGCAGAGCAGTATGTAGATGAACGCATATATCACCACCAGAAGTCCTGCGATAGCCGTGGCTACTTTCAGCGAGTGAAGCACTCCCTTCATATACAGGAATATCAGTCCGATCGTCATTACGGCCGCGATAAAGTAACTGCCGCCGAACGACATATGCTCCGACAGCGACAGCAGGAGCGAGTAGAATAATATCAACGCCAGTCCGATAAGCAGATACTGGAACACATGTATCGGGTGGTGCATCATTATCTCGGCGAAAAGCACGGCGATAAAAGTCAGCAGCACGACTATTATGGCATACTTCACCGCGCGGTCGGTCTTCTGATAACGGTCGACCGGAACAAGCATGTCGACAACAGCTGCCGACGAAGTGATCGACGACGCACGATCACCTACAAACGCCTGCGGATAGTCGCGGTTGATCGAGTTGAGAGTCCACTCGGCCTTGAAACTGCCATCGGCCACCTCGCGCTCGCTCGGGAGAAACATGCCCTTGAACGACGGAGACTTGCAGTCGCCCGCGATGGTGATGTCGTTATGGCGTCCGATAGGAGTGACGCCGAGCGCGCGCGATCCGCGCAGCTTCATCGTCAGGCTGTAGGGATATTTCATCGTGTCGGCCGATATGACGCCGACCTGAGCCTCCATGCAGCCCGATCCGGCCGTGCTGCCCGAAGTCACATCTACCGCATACACATAGTCGTCGCTCCACTCCATTTCATCAATATGGCTGAAACTGTAGACCTGAAGATTGCGGCCTCCCTCCATTTCAAGCCGTCTGCCGGAGAGATCGAGCGGCGATATGTCCTCCACGCCTTTCAGATCGCCAATTCCGACGGTCACTGTTGCGTCTTTGAAACGATAGGCCGACATAGGTATGCCGAGAGACTCAAGCGGCGCAAGGCTTATGTCGCCCGACAGTTTCACATCGGCGTTATAGACCACCGACTCATATATGCCGCGATGCAATGTCTGCGATTTCACCTCGGCGTTGAAGTCGAGCGATTCAGGCAACAGTCTCACCTTGCCGCCAGTGTCGTCAGGCGATATGCTGTCATAAGGTATTGTCACTATCGGACCGGATATCAGCTGCTCGCCGCTCCACGACGAGGATATCTCCGACACAGTCGTATTCTGGGTGTGCTCGCGGTCGCCGATCAGCGACATTATTATCAGGTCGGGTATCAGCAGGCCGAGCGAGATAAGCGCGATGAACAGTATCTTCATTCCGAGCGACTGACTGCGTTTCTCGACGGAAGGCTCACATGCTCCGGCATCCCTGTTTTCCACATCCACGACAAACGGTGGCGGTATTTCAGGCAGAAAGTCAGGTTTTCCGGTCTCTTTATCCATACTCATAAGCACACTGATTTTAAGTTAATACTATCAAAATCCCCATCTGCAAATATACTTCTTTATATTTTCCGATCATCAATTGTAACCAAATTTTATATGATTGCGTCTAAATCTACAGAAACGACAACATGCAAATCATACAACATCACATGAACAAATTTTTATCCGTTATTTTTTCTTCATTGATTTGTCTTTCTGCATTGGCGCAGGAAGTCCCCGACTCTGCCATCGTCGAGAAGACGCTCGAAGAAGTCACTGTAAAAGCCACGCCGGTCATACGCAAGACCGACCGCGACGTCTACGCCATATCCGACGATGTGAAAAAGCGCTCCTCGTCGGCATTCAGCCTGCTCACCAACATCGGCATACCCTCGGTTTCGGTCAACGATATAATGCGCAAAATCACGGTCAACGGCAAAGACGCCGAAATCCGTATAAACGGTCGTAAAGCCGACATAAACCAGTTTTATGCGCTTCAGGTCGAAAACATACGCCGCATAGAGTTCATCGACAATCCGGGGCTGAAATATGATGGAGCCGTTGCAGTGATCAACGTTGTTGTCGTAAACCCCGACCGCGGAGGCTCGCTATCGCTCTCCGACATGCAGACACTCAACTACGGTTTCAACAACGCCAATGCCTCGGTCACGATCGAGCATGGCAAAAGTCAGTTCAATGTCAGAGGATTCGGCAACATACGCAATAACGTGCCGGTATTCCGCGACTACAACGACCGCTACAACATGCCCGACGGAAATATCATCGAGCGCACCGAGACTCCCGTTAGAGGCCATTACAAAAACATAGGCCTCTATCCGGCCGTCGACTACAACTACTACGTGCCTGAGAAAACCAATGTGTATGTCTCGGCTTTCTTCCCCATGAGCTTCGGTCAGGAGCTTCTGTACATGGGCGACCTCTCGACACGCGGTGCCGCAGGAACCACCCGCCTCACCGACCGACAGAGAGATCCGGAAAAAAACCAGCAGCTCAGCGCCTACGTCGAGCAGAAGTTGCCGCACGACCAGACGATCATGGCCAACGTAGGTTGGGGACGCGGCACCGGCACAAGCCGGCGCATCTACTCTGAGGAGCCCGACGCACGCGCCACAGGAGACGAACTGCACATCGACAACAACATACACAACCGCCGCACATCGTGGTCTGCCGAGACCGACTATACCAAGGCATGGAACAGAAACACACTCACCGCCGGAGTGCGCTACTCCGGGTCGGTAAACCGCGCACACTATCTGTATGACACCGATCCTACGCAGACTGTAAGGCAGACAACCGACCGTCTATATTTCTTCGGAGAATATTCGCTTCAGGCAGGAAAATGGAACGTGACAGCCGGAGCAGCAGGAACATGGCAAGACAATGCCACCGAGGGAAAGCACATCTCGAAACTGCACTTCACACCACGCCTGTCGGTAGCATGGCGCTACAACGACATATCGCGCTGGTCGCTCACGCTCTCGTCGATGACTCTATCACCGTCGGTGAGCGAGACATCGCCCATCGTGCAGCAGGTCGACGGATTCATCATACAGCAGGGCAATCCCTCCCTGAAATCCTATGTGTCATATAAATCGCGTCTACGCTACGGTTTCGCGTTCGGACAACGTTTTTCGGGCAGCATATCCACCTCGTTCCAGTATTCTCCCGATCCGGTTCAGGAATACTACACATGGAGCGGCGACAAGATACTGCACACATGGAACAACTGCGGCTACGCGTCATATTTCGAAACAACACTCTCCCCGCGATGGGAGTGCATACCCGGCTGGGCGACCATAAGCGGATCTGTCACCTTCAGCCGCTCATGGACCAAAGGAGAGAACTACCGGCACAACCTCAGCAACTGGTCGGGCAACGTAGACGCCACATTCTATCACTGGGGATTTGACGCCACACTGCAATATGAGCGCGCCATAGCATATCAGCTTGGCGAACGCATACGGAGGGGCGAATCCTACACTGTATGTCAGGTCGGATATACATGGAAAGACTGGCGTTTCGCCTTCGGACTTTTTAACCCCATCGGGCGATACAGTCAGGAAACAACGGTCAGCTCTGCCCTCGTGAAGCAGAAAACCGTAATGCGCACCACCGCATGCGACCGCATGCCCTTCCTGCAGGTTTCATACAACATCTCGTGGGGAAAACAGACACGCCACGCCTCCCGCAAACTCGAAAGCGACCTTTCGGGCTCGGGAGCATCGGCAGCCGGAAGATAATCAGCCACCACCACGCGCCGCCATGCGGCGCACAACAGCCGGAGAGGGCGCACCATAGCAATAAATGGCGCGTCCTCTCTTATTAAAAAAATACGATACACCTATCTATCGGGACGGCTCTATTGACTATCTTTGGGGTACCATGAATTCAATCTATCATTTTTATGAGATCTAAATTGCTAATAACAGCCGTAGCGGCAATGCTCGCCATGCCGTCGGCATGGGCGCAGTCGGTCACCACTGCCCGATTCTGTGCAGGCGACAACCCCGAGTGGAAATCGCCGTCATTCGACGACTCGTCGTGGCAGACACTTCGCCTCGACAAAGTCTGGGATTATCAGGGCATACCAGCCTCCACGAAATTCGGATGGTACCGCATCTCGCTCGACACGCCGCAACTTTCGCAAAGGACAGGCACCGAAGCCGACAACTATGTCACCATCAACCTCGGCAAGATCGACGATGTCGACGAGACCTACCTCAACGGCACACTGATAGGAAAGACCGGATCACTCCCGACCGACAAAGACGGTTATCGCTCGCGTTTCAGCGCCACACGCAGCTACCTTGCGCCGCGCAGACTGCTCGCCGACAAAGGCAACACCATTGCCGTGCGCGTCTATAGCGGCGGAGAGCCGGGCGGCATGTACACCGGCCCCGTATCGATAACTCCCGCCGGATATCTCGACGGCGCATCACTCTCTGTGAAAGAGATCGCCGATGACGGCACGAAGATGTGCGCCATCACACTCTCCAACGCCTATCCGTGGGCCGTCAGAGGCACGCTCTCGATCGTCGAGACCGATATCGAGACAGGCAAGGTCATAAACTCGTCAGAGCGCAAAATCTCGACCCGCAAAGGCAAAGACTCCACCGTGACCATCCCCTTCACCTCCGGCGATCCGGTCCGCATCTCATGCGTCTTCACCGACAGCCGCACCGGCGCGACAATTAAATCGCAGTACACTCCCAAATACATCCTCACTCCGGCCGCACCGCTGTCGCCACGCTTCAACACCGCTGCTGTCTATGGCGTGCGTCCCGGCTCTCCGGTTCACTATCGCTTCGGCGTGTCGGGTCAGCGCCCCATGCAGTTTACATGCGCCGATCTTCCGGCCGGACTCCGGCTCGACCGCGACAACGGTGTACTCAGCGGGGCAATCGGCCAGCCCGGCGACTACACATTCACCGTCACCGCCACCAACGCCAACGGCACTGCCTCGCAGAACTTCACGATAAAAGTAGGCGACCTCATCGGCCTTACACCGCCCATGGGCTGGAACTCATGGAACTGCTGGGGATTGAGCGTGTCGCAGGACAAAGTCATGGCGAGCGCCAACGCTCTTATGGACAAAGGCCTGGCCGACTACGGCTACTGCTACATAAACGTCGATGACGCATGGGAGGCACCCGCCCGCGACGCCGACGGCAAGATCGTAGTCAACGAGAAATTCCCCGACATGAAAGGTCTCGGCGACTGGCTGCACGAGCGCGGCCTGAAATTCGGCATCTACTCCTCGCCAGGCGACTACACGTGCGGCGGATACCTCGGTTCGCTCGACCACGAGCGGCAGGACGCCGAGAGCTACAACGACTGGGGAGTCGACTATCTCAAATACGACTGGTGCGGCTACTCGCGCAAGCACACCCTTGAAAAAGACAAAGGCACACTTGCATCCTACATCCGCCCCTACATGCTCATGGGCGAATACCTCAGGGCACTCCCCCGCGACATATTCTACAGCCTCTGCCAGTATGGCATGGAAGACGTATGGAAATGGGGGCACACCGTCGACGCCAACTCATGGCGCACGACAGGCGACATCACCGACACATGGCAATCGCTCTACAGCATCGGATTTGAGCAGCAGGCCGACCTCGCGCCCTACGCCGCTCCAGGCCGCTGGAACGACCCCGACATGCTCATTGTCGGCAAAGTAGGATGGAGCAACAACCTGCGCGACTCACGCCTCACACCCGACGAGCAGTACACCCACATAAGCCTGTGGGCGCTTCTCGCAGCCAACATGCTCATCGGATGCGACCTCTCGCAGCTCGATGACTTCACGATCGGACTCCTGTGCAACAACGAAGTCAACGCCGTCAACCAGGACATACTCGGCCATCAGGGCTCACCCGTAGTGCGCGAAGGCGACCTTCAGATCTGGACCCGTCCGCTCGCCGACGGCTCGACTGCAGTCGGCATCTTCAACGTGGGTGCCGACGACATGACCGTAGACCTTGCCCAGCATCTGAAGGCTATCGGCGCCGGCCCGCTCAAGAGCAACCGCGATCTGTGGCGTCAGAAAGACCTCTCCACCACCGATCTCACCTACCTCATCCCCACCCACGGCGTCCGTCTGCTCAAGATCACATACTGATCATCCCATATAACACACTCAGCACCGGGAGACCCTCCGTTTCCCGGTGCTGATTTTTTATCACCTTACACCATTCCACACTATCGCGATAGCGATACTCTGTCTGCAGCTCCGTATACCTGAAAGAGCACCACACAACGACTGCAAAAACAGACGCATCTGAAGAACCCCATGGAACCGTGTCAAATGGTTCCTGACATGGGAAATACCATATCCAATTTGTGGGCGTACTATCGCACGCCCCTACAAATCAACATTATACCATACGGATTATCCATCTAAACTGATGTAGGGGCGTGCGAAAGTACGCCCAAAGCCTATTTTGACACACCTTCATGAAGGTGACATCACGGCGAGCCCTCCTCAACCCGCCGCGTGGGTTGCATCTGCGACGCACCCGTACAACGATCGAGGCTGCGCCGCACACACATGCGACACAGCCTCGTTAGCGTCTTTTGACGGTTATTGCAACCTATCAGGGAAGCGAGATAGCTCCGCTGGGGCAAACCTCTGAGCACGATCCGCACTCAATGCAGGTGTCAGGGTCGATGCTGTACTTGTCACCCTCTGAAATAGCTTCAACGGGGCAAACGGGCAGACATGTGCCGCAAGCCACGCAATTGTCATCGATAACGTATGCCATGATGTACTTGGTTTTAGGTATTTATAGAACGAATAGTTTACACGTTACGGCCTTTTCAGGCACTTGGGTTATGCAAATTTACACAATTCCCCGTTTCTACAACTCACCCGCCCCACTTTTTTTCAACACCAGCCATCCGAAATGTCCGACGCAATGTCATAAATGTCATTTATCAGCCTGCTTACCCTTAGCTTTTGCATTTAGCGTCTTAATGGTTTCAAGATAAGCTCTCTCTACTGGAGATAATTCACGAACTTGGAATAAGCGATATTCACGCTCAGCTTTCTCCATTGCTTGTTGGTGACTGATAGTCCCTGCCCCCATGAGCAATGCTTCTCCTGTCGAAGAAAGGATGTTGTCAAGTTGTTGTGCATAGTCACTCATATACATCGGTCGGCGGCGCATTGCCTGAATCTCGGCAAAATCGAAATATCCCGACACGAGGTTGTTCAATATCTTCAATTCTTCGTCGCTAAGATAGTTCTTGGCAATCTTTGCGTCGCGTAATGTCGGATGGTCTCCTTTAAATGAGGTGAGTCCCATTAGAGGAGAGTCTGCGTTTGCACGGTGATATATGACCTCTGCCGCAGTATGCCCATGCGCCGCAAAGTGAAGTTTGTTTTGGACTATCTTGAAGAATTCAACAGAAATCTCAGAACGCGGGTCATAGTCAACAGCAGTTGCATAAATGTCAAGAACCTGACGGTACATCACTTTTTCGGAACTGCGAATGTCGCGGATACGGTCAAGAAGTTCACGCCAATAAGCACCGCCTCCATTACCTTTCAACCGTTCGTCGTCCATCGTGAAGCCCTTGATTATATACTCCTTCAACCGTTCCGTTGCCCATCGTCTAAAATTAGTGGCAATAACCGATCGAACCCTATATCCCAACGAAATAATCATGTCAAGATTGTAGAATGGAATCTCACGAGAAACCTGTCGATTGCCTTCCTGACGAACCTGTAAGAAATTCTTACAAGTTGCCGTTTCCTCCAATTCGCCATCCTCATAGATATTTCGAATATGTTGCACTATGTTTGGGCGAGTTGTATGATACAGCTCTGCCATCTGTTGTTGTGACAGCCATACAGTATCGCCCGTGAATTTTACATCTATACGGGTTTCACCATCTTCGCCCTGATATATTATTATCTGATTATTATCATCCATATTTGAAATAACGATCCAATGTTTTTAATCTTATAATGATGACTGCAAACTCAGATGAATGCAGTGAAAGAAGTACAGACAGTACACAACTCCGAGCCTTAGAGAGGCGATGTTCCTCACTCACTTCTATACCTTAACCGCAGGCATGAGTGACGCAAAGCATGCGGGTAGCACGCACTCCCGACTCAATCTACACAGGTTAATGCTGCTCTAAAAACAACTGATAGAGAGCGACAGGGCCATAATGCCACAACTTGGTTTCCTCATCTTCAAGCTGCCTGTAGGTCTTAGACTGATATATGCGATCCAACGCCTCGGTTATGCTCAGACCGAAATCCGACGCATACATTACCGCCATCTTACTCACCTTGCCGGGAAGCAGAAGATAGAGATTTTCCGATGTTATCTTTCTATCTGTCATTTCAATATCCCCTCTGCTTTGATAAAACGTATAGTTTTCAATGCATCCACGCTATGAAGAAGTATCTGATTAACCAGTCTGTATGCCTTTAGTTCAGAAATAAGAGCCTGTTTACCCAAAATTCCTGCTTCGTAAAGTGCGAATGATGCATAAACACGATCGTTTGCAACCGGTCCTTTGACAATATCATAATTGTGCATGAAATCCCGATCCATTCGGTTTGCCATGACAAAATCCAACCATTGCTCATCAGGCTTTTCAAATGACAGAACGGAAAGCTCTGTCTCAAGATCCGGATTATATTCATAGACGTTTAGCCATCCTCTGACAATATCACCTTTGAATTTCCGCCTCACCCAACTCTCGGCCTGATCGTATGAAGATGTAAGATAAAATCCGGCACCATAGTCAAGAGTACGATTGGGAATTCTGATTTCAGGTAATTCAACCTTTTCAATACTACCGTGATAAAGTTCCATACAGAATTATTTATAGGTTGATATATATTCTTTAATTTCCTCCATAATCCATTGAGGACTCTGAGTATGGATAGGCTCAAAATTCTTGGCGAGAAACTCCGACAACTTTGTTTCACTGAAAATACGCGATGCTTCCGCACCATCCATACCATTGGCATTCTTATAGTTTTCGATACAGAACGCTATGAAGTATGCAACATCATCGCTATGTTTTTTTTTCTTATCCATCCTGAATCAATCAAAGATTAACGTCCCGATCTTGCGTGATCAGAATTTCTGCATGTCGACGAGGCGGCGGTAGTAGCCGTCGGTCTTGAGCAGCTCGGCGTGCGTGCCGCGCTCCACGATGCGCCCCTCGTGCATCACGCATATCATGTCGGCGTTGGCGATAGTCGACAGGCGATGCGCGATTATCAGAGTCGTGCGGTCCTTCATAAGCGAGTCAAGAGCCTCCTGCACCAGATGCTCGCTCTCGCTGTCGAGTGCCGACGTAGCCTCGTCGAGTATCAGCACCGGCGGATTCTTCAGTATCGCACGAGCTATCGACACACGCTGACGCTGTCCGCCCGACAGGCGGCATCCGCGGTCGCCGACATTGGTCTGATAGCCGTGCTCGGTCGCCATGATGAAATCGTGGGCATTGGCCGTGCGGGCCGCAGCCTCGACCTGCTCCTGCGTCGCACCGGGCTGTCCGAACGCTATATTGTTGAAAAAAGTATCATTGAAGAGTATCGCCTCTTGGTTCACATTGCCCATGAGTCCGCGCAGATCGTGCACAGCAAGATCGCGCACATCTATGCCGTCGACGGTGATGCGGCCTTTGTCGACATCATAGAAACGCGGAAGCAGGTCGGCAAGAGTCGACTTGCCCGAACCCGACTGGCCGACAAGTGCCACCGTAGAGCCCGACGGTATGTCGAGATCGATCTCCGTCAGCACCTCGCGGTCGTCGTTGTAGCCGAACGACACATTCTCATATCTGATATGCCCCTTGAGATCGGACGCCGGCACCGGATGCTCGGGATCGGTGATCGGATTTACGGCATTAAGTATGCGGTCGACACGCTCCATCGAGGCCAGACCCTTCTGCACCGCATAGGCTCCCTTGGTGAAATCCTTGGCCGGATTGATTATGCTGTAGAATATCACCATATAATAGATGAACGAGGCCGCGTTCATCGACGAAGAGCCGCTCAGTATCAGTGTTCCGCCAAACCACAGGACTATCGCTATCGCAGTTGTACCCAGAAACTCGCTCATCGGGTGGGCAAGCGACTGGCGGCGCATCACGCGGTTTGAGATATGGAAGAACTCATCGTTTTCAGCGTGGAAACGCCCCGACACCATCGTCTCGGCGTTAAACGCCTTAACAACCCGCAGGCCGCCGAGCACTTCCTCAATCATCGACATGAGCACACCCCACTGCGTCTGACCCTCGAGCGACTTGCGCTTGAGGCTTTTGCCGACGCGCCCCATCAGCAGCCCGGCAAGCGGAAGCAGCACCAGCACAAACACCGTGAGCTGCCAGCTTATAGTGATCATCATGGCCAGACAGACGATGATCATTACAGGATTCTTGAACATCATGTCGAGCGACGACATTATCGAATTCTCGATCTCAGCCACATCGCCGCTCATGCGCGCCATCACGTCGCCCTTGCGCTCGGCAGTGAAAAAGCCTATCGGCAGCGACACGATCTTGTCATAGACATAATTGCGGATATCGCGCACGATACCCGACCGGAGCGGTATTATGAAATAGGAGCTCAGATACTGCACACCGGTCTTCAGAGCCGTCATCACCACAAGCAGCGCGGCAAGCGCGGCAAGCGTGGCCGATGTGCCCCAGTCGTTGATCGCCTCCTGCGTGTAATAGTAGAAGTTGTTGATCAGAACATCCTTCAGCGACGCACTCCCCGGAGCCATATAGGTGTACACAGCCTCCTTCACCTTGAAGAGCATCTCGAGTATCGGTATGATCAGGGCAAACGAAAACAGCGTCAGCACCGCCGACAGCAGGTTGAAGACCAGGTTCAGGATAAGCCATTTCTTATAGGGCGGCACAAATCGGCAGAGTACCTTGAAAAATTCTTTCATGCGATAGCGTGTAGAGTTTAAATCACTTCATTACCCTGCTTATAGGGAAAACTACGTAATTTTACCACAAAAATACAGATTATATAATAAAAATCATTACATTTGCCAAAGAGCCTCATAAAAGAGGCATTATTGTATTATTTTATCCAATCAGCAAAAAGGCATGTCTGCCAAATTATATCCGCTTAAGTTCATACCTCAATTCAAGAGTGTGATTTGGGGTGGAAGCCGTCTGGCCGCTTTCAAAGACACCGAAGCCGCCACCGACAGCGTCGGTGAAAGCTGGGAACTGTCCGACGTGACAGGCCACGAAAGCATTGTTGCCGACGGTGAGCTGCAAGGATGCAGCCTCCACGACCTCATCGCGCAGTACGGAGAAAAGCTCGTAGGAGCAACACCCCTCCGTCGGTTCGGGACTAAATTCCCCATTCTCATCAAGCTCATCGACGCCAACGACGACCTCTCGGTGCAGGTGCACCCCGACGACGCCCTTGCCGCAAAACGCCACAACTGCATGGGTAAAACCGAGATGTGGTATGTGATCGACGTCCGCCCCGGATCGAAGATCTATTCAGGCATGGCACGTGAGATTACCCCCGACCAGTATGTCAGCCATGTCGCCGACGGCACATTCACCGACGACATCGCATGCCACGAGTCGCACCCCGGCGACGTGTTCTTCATTCCCGCCGGACGCGTACACGCCATCGGAGCAGGCAACCTTATCGCCGAAATCCAGCAGACGAGCGACATAACATACCGCATCTACGACTACAACCGCCGTGACGCACAAGGCAATCTGCGCCAGCTCCACACCGAAGAAGCACGCGACGCAATCGACTACCGCGTTTCCGACGACTACCTCTCCACCTACGACCACAACGCACCCGTTGCGACACTTGTCGACTGCGACTTCTTCACAGTCAAGCTTATAAAGCCGGCCGGACACCTTGACATCGACATGCCCGCAGGCTCATTCCTGTCGCTAACGGCCGTAGCCGGAGCAGCAACACTGAAAGCCGACGGCGTCGAGGTGAACATACGCCAGGGCGAGACCATACTCGTACCCGCCGAAACCGCCAGCCTCTCGCTCGACGGCAACGCAACCCTGCTTTCAGCATCAATACCCTCTGAAAAATAATTAATCATTTAAACAATATCATTGAAAATGGACACAACATCTCCTTCACCCGCAACCAAGCCCTACGTACTTGGTATAGACATAGGCGGCACAAACACCGTATTCGGCATCGTTGACGCACGCGGCAACGTGCTTGCCACCAACTCGATCAAGACTCAGAGCTATCCTATATTCGCCGACTATATCAAGGCTCTGCATGAGAAAGCCGATGACCTCATAAAGGTCAACGGAGCAGAAGGCAAGATCTTCGGCATCGGCATCGGCGCCCCCAACGGCAACTACAACACTGGTGAAATCGTATTCGCCCCCAACCTCCCCTGGAGCGGAAACGTACCTCTGGCTGCAGCCCTGAGCGAGGCATTCGGCGGCATACCTGTCACCGTGACAAACGATGCAAATGCAGCAGCGATAGGTGAGATGACCTACGGCGCAGCCCGCGGCATGAAAGATTTTATCATGATCACACTCGGCACAGGTGTAGGCGGCGGTGTAGTTGTCGACGGCAAGATGGTATACGGCACCGACGGCATGGCCGGCGAGCTCGGACACATCACATCGCGCCACAACGGACGCCAGTGCGGATGCACACGCCGCGGCTGCCTTGAGACATACTGCTCGGCAACCGGCGTGGCTACAACAGCCCGCGAGTTCCTTCAGGCACGTGACAACGAAGAATCGATACTGCGCAACATGCCGCTCGAAGATATCACATCAAAAGATGTATATGACGCAGCTGTAGCAGGCGACAAACTTGCAAAAGACGTATTTGATTTCACAGGCAAGATACTTGGTGAGGCACTCGCCGATTTCGCCTCATTCACTTCGCCCGAAGCCTTCATCATCTTCGGCGGTCTCGCCAAGAGCGGAGAATATCTCATG
This sequence comes from uncultured Muribaculaceae bacterium, assembly GCA_964389525.1. Taxonomy (GTDB): domain Bacteria; phylum Bacteroidota; class Bacteroidia; order Bacteroidales; family Muribaculaceae; genus JAFLTL01. The sequence goes on from CAYMEX010000002.1 coordinate 47,313, forward strand.
CGCCCGCTTCGCGAGTCATTTGAGGCCAACAACATGCCGATCCACAGAAACAAGATTAAAATTCTTCTTTCTGAGCTGAAAGAGAGCGACGCAGCCGTTCTCGGCGCATCGGCACTCGGCTGGGAAGCAAAATAAGCAGTCGGCACAACGACATACCCTATAAAACCGACCGGGAGGACGCACACCGCGCCTCCCGGTCTTTTATTTAATCCTTAAAAGTTTGATTACATTGCGCCTATTTGTGCATCCATCCATTGAACACGCTGAGAATAACGCTCCTTCATGCGCTCTACCGCATCGTCTATCGACATATTTTCATCACCATTTACATTTTGGTTAATCGGCCATAATTTACCGTTTATTTCGGCAGATTCTTTTATGCTCATATATTTAGTATCAATATAATCCGGTAAAGTACCAAGCGAAGCCTTTACCTCCTCCCAACGTTCTTTTACCTTTGCCACAAACGTATCATTTTTAAACAGGGCATCATAATATATCTCCTCCTTATTAATCCAGACACTCGAACCCCTAAACGTACCATAATCAAAGTCCCAAAGAGGCCCAGCAAATAATTTTCCGCCCCTGTCTTTATACATATAGCTGCTTTTTGGCCACTTTGGCTCATAGCACATTGTTAATTCTTCAACTATCCACCAATCTACAAATGAATTGATATCAATCATATCAAAGACATCGCCATCAGCATCCCCATAAAGTATAGACTCAAGATCGTTAAAGTAATTCTTAATATAATTCAGTTGCTCAAAACCAAGCACATCCTCATCAGGCTCCTTAATATTTACCGGCAACTCTTTATATATAGTTTTAAATTTGTTTACCTCATCAAAATACGAATCCAGTTCAACTATATAACCACCAGTAATACTTTCATCATCTATATCGGTAGACTCCATTTCCTCAATATCAACTCTATTATTATCGATCTTTATTTGTTCGCATAAATAATAGTTACCTGTAAACTTTCCATTAAATACCACATCTACATATTCACCATGAGGTGTCCAATCAAATCCAGTCATGCGACGACCAATCTCAAAAGCAACATCATTTCGTAGAATTGTACGATCCATCCAATTTGCCAAGAGACACCAACGCTTATGCTTAGGCATTCCTAAAACAGCCGCTTTTTTATCAAGCTTGATCGCATATGGTTTCTTAGGGTATGTCCATGTCGAATTTCCGCGCCCTTTGATATTGACCTTTTCAAGCGTCACGTTATTCTCTCCGGCATTCCATATCTGCATCTCGCAGTTGGCAGTCCAGACTTCTTTTGATGTAATTGCCGAGGGGGTCGACACATATACCACCGGCAAGTTTGAGAAATAAACCACTGCCGTATACTCCTGTTCCGTCCCATCCGGCCCTACAGCTACAAACGTTACCGGCTTGGAGAAATCCACCTCGTCATCCGATGAATAGGCAGCATCACGACCTTTGATCCGAATCGACGTACAATTGCTGGTGATAGTAGGTTTAAGGGCCTTTAGATTAGTTGTGGCCGCCAACTTCAACATGAAAACATTTCCATCTTTCTCTGCATCTACATCCCCTATTCCAATAGATTCAATCTCATTACCTTCTCCATTCTGCACACGGAACGGAAGTGATGATATATTGATATCTTCGCCCTTAGAGTTCTTAGTCTTGATAACAAGACACACTCGTTCCGATCCATTTTCACCATTGTTATTGGAAACAATTGTAGCCTTATACTGGCCGCGCATATTCTTCCCTTCAGATGTCACACACTTCTTTACCTCTGTGATCTTATAACCTGTGGCACTGTTGACATAGCTTGAATCATCAATATCACGTCCTGAGTAGGCCGAGACTACATCTATAAATAAATTTGCGTCATCTTCCGATAGTTCGAAATTGATAAACGCATCAGAAGGATTAAGCCTGAATACAAGTTCGCCACTTTTATTCCAGTTGATTATCAACGATTCATTCAGAACAACAATTCCTGTCGGATATGCTACGTCAAGATTAAAGTCAAAGCTTGATCCGTCGGCCATTGTTAACGTAATGACACCACTGTATTCATTTTTTACAATAGAACTAATAACACTCCTCTTATCAGAATTATATGGAGTTACAATTCTGTCAGCAACTTCATCCGGAGCTGCAGGATTATACACTTCAAATACATAATACCCTTCCTCAGATACGACAACTCTTACACACAGGCCGTCTTTCCCGTCTGTGCCTGAAGCGTCAGCGCCTTGATCACCTTTCTCTCCAAGCGCCGAAACCGGTGTTCCATCCGAGGTTCTGACATTCTCAAATGTAAGTCCGTCATCATAAGAAACAATCCAGTATCCATCAGTATCAACCTTAATCAACGGCGTGACACCATGCTGACCATCAGCACCACTCTCGCCATCAGAGCCATTTATGCCATCATTTCCATTTGTCCCATCTTTGCCATGATACAGCGAAAGAGTAGTACCGTCCGAGAAGCTGATCAGATATCCTCTGCTTTCCACCGCAGTCTCGTCTATACTTTGTACATCGGAGATTATCTTCCCATTATCATATGCCATCTGAAGACGGGCAATCGAATTTTCAAGTGCGTCAACCCTATCATTTACAGCATCAATCTCATCCTGATACGAGCACGACACCAAAGAGCATACCACCAATACAATCAGAGTACATAATATTGGTTTACAACAGGTTAAATAGAAACAGGGGGGGGTAATTTGATAATTCATCACATATATGGTTTATAATTTCAAGCATTGCAAGAAACCTACCACAAAAGTAGGTACAAAAAAAATTGATTGTCTCACGACAACCAACCTTTAATAACCTTAAAATCTAATACCATGAAAAACACAGTGCAAATGTACGCCTATTTTTTGAACTGGCAATAGTTTTTCCCTATTTTTTTCAAAAAAATTCATTTTTTCTGTACGAAATGCACCCTATTTCATTTAAAAACATCTGAATTTTCAGATATTAAGCAGTTTCTTATGTTTTGAAATTATCTCACAGGCCTGTCTGCTTTTTCAGCTCTTTGGCAAGAGCGGCATACCCTTTTTCGTTGGGATGGAGCCCTTCAATAAACATCTCCGGATTGATGTTTCCGCTTCCGTCGTTCAGCAACAACGCACGGTTTAGACTGATCAGCTCCACATCGTCACCGGTCGGCAGCCACTTGCGCAGAAGCGCGTTTGTGCGCTCCACCTGCGCTTCGCGTCCCTTGGCAGGATAGATCTCGATCACATGCAGCTTAGCCTGCGGCTGACGCGCATGTATCGCAGCCGCAAGATCAACTATGCCATGCGCCACATCCTCTTCACTATCACCGTTGGCAAGATTGTTTATGCCGATCAGCAGAAATATATGCTCAGGCGAGCATCCTTCGAGCTCACCGTGATAGATACGCCAGAATACGTTTTCTATCCTGTCCCAGCCGAATCCCATGTTCACCGCGCGGCGTTTTCCCCAGAGCTTGTCCCACGTTTTCCCGCCATTGTTATGCGACACAGGCATGCCTCCCCAGAAATGCGTGATCGAATTGCCTATACACAGCACCTCAGGGTCTGTCGTATGATTGAGTTCAATCACCTCGTTGTGACGGACCATCCAGGTGTACAGACCGTCGCGGTGTTGCCTGATTGGCGCGTATCGGTGATTGGGAGCATCCTCGGCAAGCACTTCACGGAGCTTGCGCTCCACCGCCTGTGCCTGCAGTCTGTTACCGATGTCATTAGGATGCGAGCCCTCTATATATGAGTCTTTGTCCATGCCGATCTCACTCTCCGACAGATAGTAAAGATTGTCGTACCCGGCAGCCAGAAGCTCCTCATAGCCTTTTCTGAATCCCGCATTACCGGCATTATAGACGATGCCGGAGTCGCGGTGCAGCACACTGTCGGGAGCACCCGGCGAGTCAAGAAGCAATATAGGAGCGTCGTTTTTGGCGCGGAGAGTTTTCACACCGGCCACTATAAGCCTCAGTATCTCCTCTTCGTCAAGTTTAAAGCTGTTAGGCATGGGATCGAGTATATACACACGTGCAGGTATCTCTGCCATGGCGTCGAACAACGCAGGTTCCATATAAGCCGACCCGGAGAAACCGAGATTGACGACCGGATAGTCAAGATCGCGCTTCACCTGCGTCACCCACATCAGGCCCGGACGCGATGGCGACGCACCCTGCACAACCGAACTGCCATACACGACAATCGGGCGTTCGGCCGACTCATGCAGAAAACAGAACCTGCTCCCCTCGTCCACACCCACCTGCAGCGAGGTCACCGTGCTGTATGGCGGGAGAAAAAGCTCAAATTCGAGTCCGCGCGACGCAAAGTCACGGGCCTTGATATTATTATAGCTGATTGTGATAGTGTCGCCGAAATTCCATCCCATGTGATTGCCGATCCAATACTGCTCACCGTTGGCATCGCGGCCATAGAGATCCACACCGGCAAAATCAAGTTTCGACATATTTACATAGCCGGGCATACGGTCAAGTGTGTACTTCACCGTCACGTTCTCGGTGTTGGAGAGAAATTTCACCGACACACCGGCCGTATTTCTCGACAATGACCATACGGCCGGAGGCATGTCGGCCTGCATGCGCTCAGGCATACGCCCGAACGATTTGCTGCCGGTCTCCTCATTCCATGCCCTGCCGCTCAGATATGGTATCTCCGCGTCCATCGGGTCATACCACTGTGTCTGTGCCAGTGCACTATTCAATGTCGCAGTCACGACAAAAGACGCTATCAGCGCTCTCTTTGAAAACAGATTCATGTGATAATTGATTTTAAGGTATTTGATCAGAAATAATTATGTGACATACCGGTCCGCGCGCACACATAAGCCATTACGTCAGGCCTCGCACCGTCGTCATACACCCGACACGCCCTCCTGCGCTCAGTCGGCCCGTCCGCTTCACTTCAGCCTGCGTGCTCCGCCTCGGCAAGCAGATCGAACACACGGCTCAGCACTGGGGTTTTGCCGTCGTTGACGATCTCCCTCACATCATGGTGCGGCATGAAACCGGCACAATTCTGCGACGCGATACGCGACTCCACCCCGCCACGGTCGATGCCGTCGCGCGACATCACCCGCATTATTCTCGTCTCCATGGGAGCCGTCACCTCCCACACGCGGTCCACCATCTTGTCAAGACCGCTCTGATACAATATCGCGGTCTCCACAAAAAGCTGACGTCCGCACGCCTCATGCGAGGCTCTCCACGAAGCAAGGTCACGCCGCACCGCTCCGTGAGTTATCTCATTGAGGATGCCGAGTTTTACGCTGTCGGCAAACACTATCGCCGCAAGAGCCCTGCGGTCGAGAGACCAGTCCTCTCCAACCACATCGGCCGATATACGCGCCGCGATCTCCGACAGTATTTCCTTCGAGCCGCCGACGATCATGCGGGCACGGCTGTCGCAGTCATAGACCTCGTAGCCCATAGCCGAGAGCATACGGCTGACCACCGACTTTCCCGACCCGATACCGCCGGTTATAGCAATAAGCATTTCTATTTACTTTCAAGCAGATACTCCACACTGTCGGTCATCAGGGTCACACCCGAATACTCATCGGGGATGGCAGAAAGCGAGAGAGCCAGTTTTCCGGCCGACCTGCGGTAATCGGCATAAGCCTTTACCACATAATTGTCGTTGTTATAGACACTCATCGGCACAAGATAGGAAATCTCGACAGTCGACGGGAAAGTGATCACACGATGTCCTGCAGGTGTTTTCCTCACCTCGATCGGTATTGAGCGCTTTTTGGCCACAAGAGCCTCGACAGGCACCGTCACCTTCACATTGGGAGGTATCACACGCATGCCGTCGGGAGCAACAAGACGCACCTCGACTTCAGTAGTATCAGTGAGGCCGCTGAGCGTCACAGGCTCTGTCTCGATATGCGTTATGCTTCTCGGTATAGCCCTCTGCGAGTAGACTCGCACTGTGTCGATAGCCGGCACAAGCGGCCCGCTCACAACATATTGAGGAGCCGTGGTGACATCCGAAACGACTTTGATGTGCTTCACCACACCCTGATGCTTCGTATAAGCCAGCGACAGCGAGTCAGGCTTCACACCCGAGACCGACGCGCCCTGTCCGAAAAAGCTCCTCACTGCTCCTACAAACTGCGTCTCGCCCATCGACAGACGCCGCCCGTTGTTGGTGAAATCCTTATACTGTATTTTCAGAACCGGCAACTCGCCGAACGAGTACCGTAGCATCGACGTCCCCTTGTCGCGCACGCTCACACTCACCGTCGACGGCGGAAGCGATATCAGCACTACGTCATCGGGCACACCGACAAGTTCGAGAGGCACCTCAAACTCCTGCTGCATCTCGTCGTTCAGGGCGACGACATTCCAGAAGATCGCGGCTATGACAAGAAACACAAGAAAGGTACATACGTTGCGCCCTCGCGTGGAGTGCGCGAGGGCATGCAGCCGTTGCCCTGTCTCACGCAGTCGTTTTTTCATGCGGACTCAGAGCTTTAAGATCTCAATAATCACTGTTTGTCCGATGTCTGCTGGACTTCGTCCTGACTGGTTCCGGCCGGATAGACCGAACCCTTGTCGACGCGGATATCCACACCATCGGCAATCTTCACACGGAAATGATCCTCCTTGATTCCGGTGATCTTGCCGTGAATGCCGCCGGCAGTCACAACGCGGTCACCGACTGTCAGACCTTCGCGGAATTTCTTGATCTCCTTCTGGCGCTTCTGCTGAGGACGCACCATCATAAAGTAAAAGATCGCAATGATCGCTACGATCATTATAATACCTTGCAGACCTCCGCCTGCGGGTGCGGCATCCTGGAGCAAAATTGTGTTGAGTGACATTTTTATTTTTGTTTAGTGATTGACTGTTTTATAAACCTCACAATAAGGTCATTTGTTTATGACACCCTCCGACTTCAGTTCCTGAGCCGCAGAGTAAAGCAGGCCGTTGACAAACTGCCCGCTGCGTGGCATCGAGTAGTCGGCGGCGATTTCCGTGTACTCGTTCATGGTCACGGGCAGAGGTATCTGCGGGAATCTCACAAGCTCGGCAATCGCCACAAGCATCACCACCACATCCATAAACGCGATACGCTCCGGATCCCAGTCGGCTTTCACATACCGGTCTATCAGAGCTTTATATTCCAGGCGATTATCCACAGCCGCCTTAAACAGCTCCTGCCCGAAACGACGGTCCTCGTCGTCTTTATACATCGGCAGCAGTGTCACGATGCGGTTGCCCTTCTCGTCGGTATGCTCGTCGCGCGGCGCAAGCTTCATGGTTTTCAGCACAAACGTGCCCATAACCTGCATATCGTCGTTCCAGTAGACGCTCTTGCTCTCAAGCATGTCGGCAAGCTCGTCGCTCGGAAGCACAATATCTCTGAACAGCCGGCGCCAAAGATCGCAATCCTCCTCATATGTCGACTCCTCGCCGCGCGACATGTAATCGGCATAAGCGGGCGAAGCCATCACGCGGTCAAGCAGATCCTTCATGCCGTAGAAATCACCGCTCCATCCCACACCGTGGTCGCTGCAGAACTTCTCAAGCTCGGGAGTCGCCTTAAGCGCAGCCACAAACTTGTTTTCGATAAAACGCGTGTTGGGGTTCAGATCCTCGTGCGACGGCAGATACTTGTTCTTGGCCGCAAGAAGCTGCTCCTCACGCATACGCGTAAGTTCGATCGGCAGCAGCAGGAGCGCATGATACAGTTCATACGACTTCATCAGAGCCGTGTCGAGCTGATTGCAGGCATCGATAAGCATCGAGCTCACCTGATTGAAGTCCTCAAGCGTCTCGCTCACCATCGCCATGCCCTTCTCAAATCCGGCAAGGGTGTGGCGCTCGTCACTCTTAAGCACATCTGCCAGTTCAGGCGAACGCGCTATCACTGTCGTGAGAAGCACCTGCCACATTGTCGTCTCCTCCTTCAGAGTAGGCTTGCGCTTACGCGAGAAATCGGTGTAGACCGTCGAGTTAAGTATGCGGTTGTAGACAGGGGCGAGAGCACGGCGCAGACGCGTCATTTTGCTGGCGTCACGACCAAGAAGCTCACGCACGGCACTGTCCTCCGACAGAGCCTTGGGCACTCTGAGCCGATACAGATCGTTGGCGTCCTGACGCGGCACACCCGTGGCAATACGGCCGTCGACACTGCGCCCCGACAGCTCGATGATAAACATTATCAGATCCGTGTAGACGGCATAGCTCCACACCGCGTCGCGGGTCTTGCGTGCCGGCTCAGGTATCAGACGGAAGTCTACCCTGGCTATCAGGTAACTGTAAAGAAGCTGAACGACCTTCAGCCTTATAAGCGTGCGGTTTATCATTTTTTGGCGTCGCTCAGCGGGTCGAGATGCGAGCAGATTTCGTCAAATACCTCGTCGATGCCGCCCATGCCTTTGATGCTGCGGTAATGACCCGTTTTTGTGTAATACTCCTTAAGCGGCTGTGTCGACGAGTGATACACCTCCAGACGCTTTTTTATCGTTTCGGGATTGTCATCCGAACGTCCCGAGAGAGCTCCGCGCTTCACCAGTCGGTCCATGAGCTCGTCATCATCTACCTCAAGACCGACAACAGCATCAATGGCAGTGCCTCGCTTGTCGAGAAGACCGTTGAGAGCCTCGGCCTGAGGTATGGTGCGGGGGAAACCGTCAAATATCACACCCTTGCGCGACTCAGGATTGGCATCGAGGTGAGCGTCGAGTATGTCGATCATAAGCTGGTCGGGTATGAGCTGGCCGTTGCTTATATAGCCTTCAGCCGTCTTGCCGAGTTCAGTGCCGTCCTTGATGTGCTTGCGCAGCACATCGCCTGTCGAGATATGAAAAAGTCCGTAACGCTCGGTGATTTTGTCGCTCTGAGTGCCCTTGCCGCTTCCCGGAGGGCCGAATATTACGATGTTAAGCATTGTCTGTGATATTTATTGGATTTTCAGTTTTCAGTTTCACTCTCCGTCGCTGTTTTCTTTCAGTATGTAGATGTCGCGGAGATTACGCGCAAGGCCGTCGAGATCAAGGCCATAGCCGATTATGAAGTTTTTGGGGATCTCAAAGCCGACGTAGTCGGGAGCCACAGGCTTCTTCAGTGAGTCGGGCTTGAACAGCAGAGTCGCCACCTTCACGTCCTCAGCCCCCTTGTCTTTTAGATCATTGAGAAGTTTAAAGATGGTGTTGCCTGTATCGATTATATCCTCGATAACAATCACCTTACGTCCATGCAGATCCTCTGTCAGCCCGATGACCTCCTTGACCGTTCCGCTGCATTCAGTGCCCTCATAGCTCTTCAGGCGGATAAACGAGATTTCCGCATCGATATCAATCGCCCGGAAAAGATCTGATGCAAACGGAAATGCGCCATTAAGCACACACAAAAACAGAGGCACCGTACCTTTGCAGTCACGCTCTACTTCACGCGCCAGTTCTCCGACGCGTTTCTCAATTTGCTCTTTGGTAATATACGGCACAAACGTCAGGCCGCCATAAGTCACTTCTCTCATTTTTCAAAAACGATGACAGTTGCGCAAATTTAGTAAAATATTCCCATCCCGCACAAAATCCGCCACCATTTTCCTCAATGTTTTCAACCAATGCAGAGTCCTGCACATCATCATCCACACCTTGCCTGCCTGTAAAACACAAAGGAGCCGCGCCATAACGACGCGGCTCCCGGTTTATATCTGTAAAGTCTTTATTACTTCACGATGCCATCGGGCTCTACACCCCACTGCTGCTGCGAGAGACGCAGGTAGTTGTTGTAGCGCCACTGTGCGTTGGCTTTAGCTGCGGCAAACAGCTCGGCTGCCTCGTTGGGATACTGCTTGACAACCGACATGTAGCGAACCTCACCCTTCAGGAAGTCCTCGAACTTGTCCCAGTCCGGAGTCTTGCTGTCGAGAGTGAACGGGTTTTTGCCTTCCATCTCGAGAGCGGGGTTGTAACGCCACAGGTGCCAGTAACCGCACTCTACAGCCTTGGCCTCCTCCATCTGCGAGTGGCCCATGCCTGAGCGGATACCGTGGTTGATACAGGGCGAGTAAGCGATGATCAGCGACGGGCCGTCGTAAGCCTCTGCCTCGCGGATAGCCTTGAGGGTCTGGGCATTGTCGGCACCCATTGCGATCTGAGCGACGTAAACGTAGCCGTAGGTCGAAGCGATCAGGCCGAGATCCTTCTTGCGGATGCGCTTGCCCGATGCAGCGAACTTGGCGATAGCGCCGAGAGGAGTAGCCTTAGAAGCCTGACCGCCGGTGTTGGAGTAAACCTCGGTGTCGACAACAAGCACATTCACGTTCTTGCCCGATGCGAGCACGTGGTCAAGACCGCCGAAGCCTATGTCGTAAGCGGCGCCGTCACCGGCGATGATCCACTGCGAACGCTTGGTGATATACTGCTTCATGGCGACGATACCCTTGCAGATGTCGCAGCCGCAAGCCTCGCAGAGAGGTACGATCTCCTCTGCCACGCGGCGTGTCTCGGCAGCGTCATTCTTGTTGTCGAGCCATGCCTGTGCGAGAGCCTTGATCTCAGCCGAGCACTTGTCGCACTCGGTAGCGCTCTTCATGAGAGCCTCGACGCGGGCCTTCATCTTCTCGTCGGCGATGCTCATGCCGAGACCGAACTCAGCGAAGTCCTCGAAGAGCGAGTTGCCCCATGCCGGACCGTAGCCCTTGGCATCGGTGGTGTAAGGAGTCGAGGGAACAGAACCCGAGTAGATCGACGAGCAGCCGGTAGCATTTGCAACCATCTCATGATCGCCGAAGAGCTGCGAGATGAGTTTCACATACGGAGTCTCACCGCAACCCGAGCAAGCGCCCGAGAACTCGAAGTAAGGCTTGGCAAACTGGCTGTTCTTCGGGTTGGCCTTCACGTCGACGAGATTCTGCTTCGACTCTACGTTCTTCACGCAGTAGTCCCACTTCTTCTGCTCATCGAGCTGAGTCTCGATCGGCTCCATCTTCAGAGCCTTCACGCCCTTCTTGCCGGGACATACGTCAACACAGTTGCCGCAGCCGAGACAGTCGAGCACGTCGACAGTCTGCACGAAGCGCATACCGGCGAAAGTCTTGCCGATTGCGGGGAGCGAAGTCTCCTCGGTGTAAGGCGAGTTCTTGAGCTCATCGGCATCGAGAACGAACGGACGGATAGCAGCGTGAGGGCAGACATATGCACACTTGTTACACTGTATGCAGGTCTCGGGATCCCATGCCGGAACGAAAGCAGCGACACCGCGCTTCTCGTAGGCGGCTGTACCCTGCAGCCAGTAGCCGTCGCTCATGCCGGCAAACTGCTTAACGGTGAGCAGGTCGCCGTCCTGTGCGTTGATCGGGCGTACGATCTCGTTGATGAATGCAGGATCGTCGTTGGTCACGGGAGCCTCGTCTGCAAGCTCAGCCCATGCCGGATCGACAGTGAGTTCCTTGTACTCGCCGCCGCGATCTACAGCTGCATAGTTCTTGTCGACAACATCCTGACCCTTCTTGCCGTAGCTCTTCACGATAAATTTCTTCATCTGCTCTACAGCGAGATCAACGGGGATAACCTCGGTGATACGGAAGAATGCGCTCTGCAGGATGGTGTTCGTGCGGTTGCCGAGACCGATCTCCTGAGCGATCTGCGTAGCGTTGATATAGTAGACCTTGATGTCGTTCTTGGCAAGATACTTCTTCACGCGCACGGGCAGGTTCTTGGCAAGTTCCTCGCCCTCCCAGATGGTGTTGAGCAGGAATGTGCCGCCCTTGCGCAGGCCGCGGGTCACGTCATAGAGGTGCAGGTAAGCCTGAACGTGGCAAGCGACGAAGTTAGGCGTGTTCACCAGATAGGTCGAACGGATGGGAGCGTCACCGAAACGCAGATGCGAGCAGGTGAAGCCGCCCGACTTCTTCGAGTCGTAGGCGAAATAAGCCTGACAGTATTTGTTGGTGTTGTCACCGATGATCTTCACAGAGTTCTTGTTGGCACCTACAGTACCGTCGGCACCCAGGCCATAGAACTTGGCCTCGTAGGTCGACTTGTCGCCGAGAGCCATCTCCGGAAGAAGAGGAAGCGATGTGAAGTTGAGGTCATCGACAATACCCACGGTGAAGTGATCCTTGGGCTGCGGGAGAGCAAGGTTGTCGAATACCGAGATGATCATCGAAGGAGTCGTGTCCTTCGAGGCGAGACCGAAGCGGCCGCCTACGATCATCGGAGCGTCGGGATTGCCATAGAAGCACTCCTTCACGTCAAGCAGCAGAGGCTCGCCGTTGGCGCCCGGCTCCTTGGTGCGGTCGAGCACTGCGATGCGCTTTGCGGTTGCAGGCACGGCTGCGAGGAAATGCTTTACAGAGAACGGACGGAACAGGTGCACTGCCACGAGACCGACCTTCTCGCCTTTCTCAACGAGATAGTCGATAGCCTCCTCGGCTGCCTGGCATACCGAACCCATGGCGATGATGACACGGTCGGCGTCGGGAGCTCCGTAGTAGTTGAAAAGACCGTATTTGCGGCCGGTGATCTCCGAGATCTTGTTCATGTACTCCTCGACTACGTCGGGAACGGCAGCATAAACAGGGTTGCTGGCCTCACGGTGCTGGAAGAAAACGTCGCTGTTCTCAGCCAGACCGCGCGAGATGGGAGCGTCGGGAGTAAGAGCGCGCTTGCGGAAACGGGCGATAGCCTCGTGATCGACAAGCGGAGCGAGCTCGTCCTGCTCGATCATCTCGATCTTCTGTATCTCGTGCGATGTACGGAATCCGTCAAAGAAGTTGAGGAAAGGAATGCTCGACTTGATCGAAGCAAGGTGAGCGACTGCTGAGAGATCCATTACCTCCTGTACCGATCCCTCGGCAAGCATCGCGAAACCTGTCTGACGGCAGGCCATCACGTCCTGATGGTCACCGAAGATACTCAGGGCGTGGCTGGCGATCGTGCGGGCCGATACGTGGAACACGCTCGGAAGCTGCTCGCCGGCGATCTTATACATGTTGGGGATCATAAGCAGAAGACCCTGCGATGCCGTGTAGGTCGTCGTCAGCGCGCCTGCCATAAGAGAGCCGTGAACTGCGCCTGCAGCACCACCCTCACTCTGCATTTCCTGTACGAGAACTGTCTCGCCAAAAATGTTCTTTCTGCCGGCTGCCGCCCATTCGTCGACATATTCTGCCATCGTCGACGACGGGGTGATCGGGTAGATTGCCGCAACCTCCGAGAACATGTAGGAGATGTGAGCAGCTGCCTGATTGCCGTCGCAAGTCAGAAACTTCTTTTCTTTGCTCATAATTTAGGTTTAAGCTATTTGAGATTTTTCTTTTAACTCCTTGGGTTGTTGATCGTGATGAGGCAACACGGCACATGTCGGCCTGTACCTCACCCCATAATTTACGCAAAGATATGAAAAGTTTGCATCTGTCACCCACCTGTTCGATTATTTTTATCTTCTTTTTTATCTTTATATAATTATCGCAGACAGCACACCGCCGCGCACCGTCTGTTTGTAGACAGTGATATGAAGGTAAATACCACATCCACCATGTATGTGCTCTTTATCACTCTTGCTGGCGGTTGTTTCGCTCAGACTGTTCCTTTGCAAATCCGCTCCACTGCCGCTTCCAGTTTCGTTCCGCCTTCTTCCGGCTTATCCCCGTAGCCATTTTGAGAAGACGCAACGCACGGTGCCCCAGGCCGTTTTTCTGTTTAACCACATTTCGCCCTATCAATCTCTGATCGGGAGCGATCGCCAGCCTGACGCCATCACTGTCGACACTGTTCACCCTGTCTATAAGTCGCGCCACAGAGGGCTGAAGATCAGGAGCCTCATCAGGCTCGTATATAGCGATCTCATCCCAGTCGGCCGCACTGCCACGCTCCCATTTCTTCGCCTCTTTTACCGTAATGTATTCCTTGTCGACAACATACACTTCGGCATAAGTGCTGACAAAAACCGGCTCATCGACACGGTTGAACATAAACATGCCGTGTCCTCTCCCCTTCGACTCTATCGTGAACGAATATCCCGTCACATCGTCGGGTAAAATCGAGTCGCCGGCAACATTATTGAAACCGAATCTGACATTGAACCGCTCGAAATCAATATCGTTGCGGAAGAAGCCAGAGAGATTGGCGACCCACTTTCTTCTTGTCGTGTCGGCAAGCACATCCACGTCAACCGTCACACGGCTCCCGTTTCTACACCACACCTCTGTCGGGGTATAACGCCCCATGACAGTGTCGCCGCCATTCTCCATGCCGCACAATTTCGGCGGCATCACGGTCTTCTGCGCGACACCAACCCAGTCGGTCCACGAGAAATGATAATTGCATCGGTCGCTCACACTGTCGAGCCCATGCGCATTAGAGTACCGGTAATACGACTTCGATTTCAGCACCCTCGGAGTATTCCATCCTCTGAATCCCGACTTCCTGTCCTGAGGCATCATATAATCGGCCATCTTCTCGCGGAAAAGAAAAACCGTATCGGTGTAAGTCGTCAGAGTCGAGTATTCTCTCACATAGGCCAGCATATGAAGCACCTTGTGGTCGCGCGACTCCACCACCACTTCCGGCAGATCCGTCGCGATCTCCTGCATGAATATCGTGTCGGTGCCGGGAGCCGTCACAACCGCCTCGCCATACCCCATATATCTGACCGTTATCGGATAACTCTTTTCCGGCACATACGGAATCCGGCCATCCGGCCTGCTTATGCCTGCAAACTTCCCCTCCCTGTCAAAAACCGACGCGTTGGACAGCGGCATACGCGTGACAGAATCCGCCACAACCGCATCACGCACTTGCCCCCTCACGACAGAGGCGACAAAAAACAGCAACAGGGCCACAAAGGCATAGCGGTACATAATGCGGAGATCAGAGATTGCGGCGGCATTGAGTCACACCGTCCCGCATCCAAAAATAATTCTTTTCAATCCTTCATATACCGATTTAATACAACTTAACAATATCTTTCTCAGGCATAACCGTCAGACTGTTTTTTTTTCAACGCGAGAGCGACAGACTGAACATAAGTCCGTAGGAAGTATTCACGGTCGGATAGGCATAGGCGGTGACGATGGGAGTATTAACCTGATGGTCCATATACGCGCCGATAGTCAGACGCTTAGACACCACATAGTTGGCCGACAGGTTCATCACCATGGTGCGTGTGCCCGATGTAGCCTGAGTGTATTGCCCTTCTATACGCCTTATGAGCGCCTGTGTGTTCTGTATCGAGAAGTCGGCGTTGACCGACAGATCATTTGATATGCCGTTCTGGCGTCCTTTGATCTTCAGGAAAGTATTGAAGCCTACTATCTTGTAGCCCGCGCCAAGAGTCACACCGCGTGTTGTGGCCTCCACCACCTGAGCCGCCGGAGTGTTGAGCGTGAGAGTGCGCTGGTCACGATATTCGGCACTCAGGGTTATATCGTTTTTAAGCGTCACCGACGCCCCGATCAGAGGCGCGAACTTCTCGACGATCGCCACCGACGTGATGTTCAGCGGCGACGACGGCAACGGGCGTCCCGTCAGTTCGTCTTTCCTGAAACCGATGCCGCTACCGGCTGCCCCGGCCTCTACCCAGCCGGGATATGAGGAGTAGGAGCCCACCGTGTAGACGCACTGATATGCGTGATTGAACACTATCGCCTTGAAGCGGTCGCGCAGACCGAAATAGTTGACAAGACCGTCGTAGCTCACGCGCCAGTTGGGAAGCGCCGCGCCAAACGACGGGAACGGATTTAGCGATACCCTCGACACGCTGCGCCCGGTGTAGGCCGACAGAAACGCCGGAATAAGCACGTCGCCGCTGTTCTGCTGCACATCGCCGTTCTCCGGATCAAATGGCATCCCGGCATACGCTGTCCCCTCGAGAAAGCCTGTCTTCGGATAATTCAGCCCGGCATACCGCCCCCTCACGCGATCGGCCACAGCCTCGACATTGTCGGCAAACGTCTCGAATGCCGCACTCTTGTAGCCGTCGGATGCCGATGAGCCCCTCAGTGCCGACGACAGCGCCCATGTGGTCATTGTAAACGATCCGCCTCTCATCACAGGCATGTCGTCATACATGAACTGTATCTGATTCGTGCGGTTGTCTGTGCGGTTTGAGGTCAGCATTATCCTGAAGCCTTTTATCGGCTCCAGTAGCACCTCGATGGTGGCCTCGGTGCCACGCGAGAACAATGCCGGACTCGTCTGCCCGTTGTCGGTCATCAGCCACCCGCGCTCTTTGGATCGTGCTATGAAATCCTCTCCCGCAAAACCGAACGCGAAGTCAAGACCCGGCGACAGAGGCCCGTAGCTGCCGCTCTGCCCGAAAAAGCTTCCTATCTCGTTGTTGAACAGAGGCACCGACAGGGTCTGGTTGCGCCTGTACTGCAGCGATATGTTGCGCACGCTCATAAGCCCGCGCATCATGCCGTCGGCGATCCTGCGCACTGCGGTGCGCTCCTCGCTCATCACCTCTGTCACCACAACCGTCACAGGCCGGCCGCGCCTGTCATCCGCTCCGTTAGCCGCCATCACTATCTCCAGTGTGTTCTGGTCGGTCTGGCGCGTCCGCAGCCTCACGGCAGCGCCTTGCGCGTCGGTGGCCGACACCCTCACGCGCTTGCTTCGCAGCCCGTGTTTCAGCTGCATGGCCGAGTCGGGCACAAGCGTCAGCGTGCGTTCCATCCTGCGGGCGCGGCGGCGCCCAGTGTTGCCTCTCGCCCCACCCCAGTATTTCTGGTTCAGCCCGCGCAGGTATTCCGATTTATTATAAAGTCCCTCGAGATTGACGCGGCCGTCGGCCGTCCACACTCCCCGGCTCGCTATCGAGTGCCCGGTCGACACATCGCCTATCTGAGTGCCGCGGTCCCACGTGTATGTCGAGCTGTAGCCGCCGGTGGCCGACACGAAGTCGAGTGCCGGGATGCGTGCAAGCGGCGCACGCCAGCTCGCGCTGAAATTCTGGTTGTAGCCCCACGGCGTGCCGAGCCGCAATATCGAGGACCACACCGTGTCTTTCCACTGCTTGTAGCGGTCGGGAAACAGCTTTTTGTTGACCGCTCCCACCGGCTCCTCGATCCTTGCCGACGTGTTCGACGAGAAATTCACCGACAGACTTTGCGTCAGGTTCCACGTAAGCGACAGTTGCCTGTCCCAAAGGAAATTTTTTGACACCGACACCGGCAGCTGAAAGAAATCGTCGTTGGCCGACCGCGTCTGCTGCTCGTAGTAGTAGCGCGACATGGCCGTCTGAAGCGTGATGTTTGTAGGCAGATAGTTCACTTCCCATTCACGCAGAAACTTCCACCCGCTCCCGCGGCGCGAAATACGTCCGAAAGGTCTCACGCTGCGACGCAGCGGCGTGTAGCTGTACTCTATCGAGCCGCGGTAGTCGTTGGTATTCTCATACTCTGTTGTCGGACTGACAAAGTTCTGCTTGTTCATCGAGAAACTCACCGTGAAGTTTCCCGGATCCCAAGGCTTCGGCGTCTCCGAGACAACATTCGACCGCAGCCCCGATATGCTGAAGCTTGTCACCTTGCCACGTTCGACGGCATACGCCCTGATCGAGTCACGCCCCGCGCTGGTCGACACATCGTCGAGCGCGTCGCGCAGCTTCACGTCGCCGTCGAGCGGATTGTATTTAGGCGTGGTCTTTTCGTCGGACACCGAGTAATAAATCGGTGCGGTGATTTTCGCGCCCTGCGGCATAAAGCGCCCCAGATCGGCCTGCACCGTCACGCCATACTGCGTGTAGTCGTCCATGCGACGCTCGTTCAGACTCTGGTCTACGCTGCCAAATCCGGCCGTCTCCTTGTGCCCTGTGAAATTCACTGTAGCGATATCCGACACCGCCAGATTGGCATTAACTCTCGCACCCCAGCCGCCGCTTTCGTTGAAATCGGTAACTTTAAGTTCGTTCACCCACACCGTCCCGCTCTTGGGCATACGGGCGTTGTTTCTCACCCCTATCACCATCACCCTCACGTCGCTCAGCGACGGATTGCCCCGCACGCTCATCAGCCGCGCCCCGTCGTCAGGATCAGGGCGGGTGTAGACCGTCGTGTAGCTCACATCGCTGCCGTTGTCGTTGCGTGCCCGGTTGCGCTCACGCTTCAGGTCAACGAGCGACCGCAGTTTAAGGTCAAGATAATTGGCACGCGGCCACACCTCCTCGCGGTCGCCCGGCACATTGTTGTTGTACCGTCCCGCCGGAGTCAGTTCCAGCGGTATCTCATACTCATAGTAGTTGTTTTTTATGTCGCTGCCGAGCCTCACAACCACCGACATATCTACCCGTTCCAGATTAGTCACGTCGTCGATCAGTGCCTCGGCATGCACCCACATCTGCAGCCTGTTGTAGTTGCGCAGATCGAGCTGCGTGCTGCGGTAGACAGCGCGTGTCTCACCCGGCTCGAGCCCCGTCACCTTCATCGACATCGACTGTTCGTTGAGCTGCGTGATCTGCGCCTGACCAGGGTCGACGATGCGCGACACCTCGGGCGGGAGCACATAGTTCACAGGCTCGCGCCCCGAGTTCTCCTCGATATTAACCACCGACACGTCAAGACCGCCCTGCGCGGGAGCATCGCCGTTGCTTCTGAGGCTGTAGTCGTAGTCGCGCCACTCACCGCGCACAAGCTCGAGCGTGGCGAAGCGCAGATGCGTCGGGTTACGGAATCCCGTCATAAACATCCTCATAAACCTTATCGTGGTGAAATCCGATATTCCCCCCACAGCCTTCTCGTAGTCGCCGAGAGGTATCTTGAACTGATACCACACAGCCTCGGCCGTCGACCCGTCGCGCAGAAGCACGAGCGACGTCTGCCGGTCGGTTATATAGTTCTTGCCTACGACAAAATCCTCAGACCTTATCGACACGCGGTACTGGAAGTAACGCTCATGCTCGTTCAGCGTGTTGTCCTGGTTTATATCCTCCACATCGGGCGTGTTGCGCGACGACTGATACATCGGATCGCCTGCCGTGCGAGCGTCGAGCGAGTTCCCCTCCACGCCGTTGTAGCGTTTGTAGCGTTCGAGTATCGACAGACGCCGCTCGTCGTAGTCACGTCCGAGAAAAAAATGATAGTTGTCGCCCGCCGGATCGTTGAGGGGCGACGCCTTGTCTTCCTCAAGTCTCGCGATGGTGGAGGACGGGAGTTTCCTCCTGAGTTCGTCGACATATTCACCATAGGTCGGGAAAGTGAACTCCTCGTCATTTTTCAACCCGTCGAGCCCAACATCCTGCACCTCGCGTGCCGTCGTCGCGTTGTCAAACGAGTAGGTCAGCGACGGCTGTGTCGACACGCGTCCCCACACCGTCTCGGTCATGTACGTGTCCGCCCCGTCCATCGCTATGCCGTTCTCATAGCTTTTCATGCCGTCCTTGAGTATGTCCTCGCTGATCTCGCCGAAATTTATGTAGAGGTCGCCTCCCTCGGTGTTCGGGTTTTCAGGGTCAAGAAAAGGCGACATCACCCAGAATTGCAGATACCCTATGTTGGCCTGCTCGAAGTTGGTGTTTTCCATCCTGCGCATTATGCCGCCCCAGCGACGTTCGGGATACAGCAGGTTGAAGTCCTGATCTATATCCGTCGCGTCGACATTATACGGACCGCGCTCCGTCGGGTAATACGACACGTTCATCGTCTGTATCACCGACGACTCTCCGTAGCTCAGCTCGCGCCCCGGAAAAATCTCGCGCGACGTCACCTCGCGCACATAGGGGTGCGACAGCTGCGCCAGATCGCTCTTTATATACGACGGACACAGCGTGGAGTTGCGCGACGTGAATATGCGGTCGATATGGTTCCAGCATATCAGGGCGCGGTTTTTGCCGTAGGCGGTGTTGTTGCTCAGCACCCCCTCTTTCAGCAGTGCTCCCCCGCCCTGCTCCGACGGTGTCGACGCCAGCGACCACGCATAGGGCGACCGCAGATCCACGCCGGTCTGGCTCTCCTCGAAGTCATCTATATACGCGCTCCCCTGCGTCGAGCCGGTTTTCTGCGAGTGTGGCAGCAGCCGCGCCACTTCGGCGTTCAGGCTCAGCTGCGACGGAGCCGTAGCATTCACCGTCGGTATCTTGTTAAGCCAGTTCGTAAGCCACATGAACTGAGTTTTCCAGTTCAGGTTAAACCCGAGCATCGTGTTGTTGACGATTTCGTCGCCTATCGCCACCTTCTCTGTGAGAGCCTTCTCCGAGAAGTGGAGCACGGTGCCTCCGAGCGTCAGGTTGCGCGACAACTCATACTGCATGTCAAGCCCGAGCAGAGTCTTGCGCTGCGTGGAGAACATGGCCTGGTTTTCAAGCGACACGTCGATCTTCTGGCCCGAGTCGATGATGCCCTGGTTGGTTATCGTCACCACACCCATCATGTAGTCGACCGTGTAGTCAACATTCTCCTCAAGGCGTGTGCCGCCGGCGGTCACGACCACCGATCCGCGAGGCACGTTCACCGCGTCGAGCCTTATCTCCGCCCCGCTGCTCGCCTGATACTCGCCGGTCAGATAAAACCTGTTTCGCTCGACATTCTGTGCAGCCGTCACCTGTGTCGAGTCATAGAGGGCGTTGTAGAGATACGGCGCCGCGAGAGCCTCGTCGCCTATCGCCTGGGCGAGATGAGAGCCAAACGGCTCCGCAACCGGGAAAATCACGCGCCCTGTCGACGGCTGCACCGTGTAGCCTTCGATGTAGTCGAACATGCCGTCGGCATTGCCCGTCCCGTTGCTGTCGATGCGGTCGAGCCCCGTCACCTGCAGCAGCGTCCTGTCGGCTATCGGCCCCACAGGCAGATAATTGATCAGGATGCCTGTAGTGTCGCTCAGATACTTCACCTGAAGCCTGAAATTGCTTCGTTCGAGCTGATAGGCGCCAAGCGAATACACATTTTTCATCATCAGACGCCACACGGGCAGCTGCGTCGATATTGTCGTGGCTCTGAGCATCTTCACATAGACGGCCTGCTGGCTGTCGGCCACATCGCCCGAAAACTCGCCAACCTGATACACCCGCCCCTGCCATGTGTACTCATATGCCACGCCAAGCACCTCGTCGCTCCGCAGAGCCGACGTCAGCGATATGTAGCCAAGCGCGGCGTTGACCGTGTAGTCCTGCCCCTGCGTGAGCAGACGCGCACTCTCCACCTTCTCGTAATCGCTGCCACCCTCTATGCCGTATGCCGCAAGCGGTGCAAGCGTCTGCGTCGTCCGGCTTATGTACCTTGCTCCGGCATA
Source organism: uncultured Muribaculaceae bacterium (assembly GCA_964389525.1). Lineage (GTDB taxonomy): Bacteria > Bacteroidota > Bacteroidia > Bacteroidales > Muribaculaceae > JAFLTL01. The sequence goes on from CAYMEX010000002.1 coordinate 68,532, forward strand.
GCCATCCTGCATCACCGTCAGCAGATCGTTCGCGCCGTTTCGCGGCACGGGCTCACCGCCGGTGCTTTTCCAGTAGTCGCTGGCGAGCACGCTGCCCTCGCCGAGATCTTGAAATGCCACCACATTGCGCGACTGGCTGTAGTTGCCGCTTTTGTTGGTCACCCACACCTCGATGCGCGTTATATGTATGCCGCTCCCCACCACCGGCAGGCTGGCCGCAAACCTGTCGTAATTATCTCTGAAATAGTGTGCCAGGAAGAAGTGACGGTTCTGATCGTAGCTGTCGGCGCGTATCGAGAACTCCGTCGTCTGTGCTCCGCGCTTTGAAGTCACACTCTTTGTCGACGAGTTTTGCTGCGACACCAGAGCCGTAGCCGTCAGCCGGCCGAACTGCAGCCTGCTCTTTATGCCGAAAAGCGCCGCACTGCCCCTTATCAGCGACGAGCCTGTCGTCATCGACACATTGCCCGCCTCGATGCTTTTCACGATATCATCCTCGTCGCCCTCATAATTGAGCTTCAGGTTTTTGGCATCGAAGTCAAAAGTTGCGTTCGTGTTGTAATTCATGTCAAACGACAGCCTTTCGCCAAGATGCGCCAACACATTGGCCTGAATGCGCTGGTCGAAATCAAAATAGGTCTTGCGGCGCGACTGCAGCGACAGCGACGGGTTGTCGGTCTTCGTGGTCTTTATCCCGGTTCTTATCTGCACCGTTCCCCTTGTCGTCAGCCTGAGCCCGCCCGGCCCGAACAGTCTGTCGAGGGCACTCCGCCGATAGTCCATGCCCCACGGATTGAGCGGATCCGTCGCATCGCCCCCCTCGGCGAGCAGGCGGTTGCGCTTGCGCCAGTAGGCATCCATGCTCCGGCGCGTCTGCCACCGGTCATACTCCTTTTTGCTCAATATCATCGGGGCGGTTATGTCACGCCCGCCCAATCGCGTATGTATCGTGTACACCTGCCTATGCGCGTCATACTCAACCATCTGCTCGATATTGTCAGGAGTGCGCAGGTCTATCGCCGGCGCGTTTCTCATCAGCTCGCCATAGCCGTCGGGAGCCGTGCGACGCACATCGGCTCTGATTTCAGGCACACTGTCTGCAGCTCCTGCCGATACCGCCTGTGCATGCACACGCATGCCGGCCACAGCCGCGATGCACATAAGCATCACGGCCACAACACACCTCAAAATCCTGTCATATGTCTTTTGCAAGAAATTACGGTTCTCGTTGGCGGTCACCCATATAAAACAACGCGCTCCACACCGCTTTTATTGCCTGATATACCCTCCTCATTCTTTCGCACTTTCACAAATTTTACTATTGCAACTTCGACACACATTTTTTAACTTTGCAGCGCAAATCAGTGATCCCCGTCACGGCGGGCATACTGAAAGCCGGACCAATCCCCTCGGCAAATTCGGTCAGAGGACCGGTTAGGGATTGAGACCGCGGTTCGGCTTGTAAAACATAACCGACATACATAGCTCCCGGTCGCGCTATATGATGCAACATCAATCTGTCATGGCCACATGCACATCGGCCTGATGGCAGATTTATACCGCTCATATATCACACCGGAGCAAAACAACAACACAAGATACTCAGCGACAGGCTGCGTCAGGCTCCATAATCCCGACGCAGCCTGTTTTTTTACACCTGCGATCTCAGATATGCAACATTAATGTTTCAACCAACTCATACTTACATTATGAACAAAATCATCTTATCACTCATCTGCGCGGTGGCAATAGGTTCGGTAGCATCATCGATATATGCCGACAACATCTCCGACAGGCAGAAAGAACGCAAAGAACTTGCCAAAGCATCTAAAAAACAGCTCAACGAGAAGGCGACAAAACAGGCACGCAAAGAAGCGAAAAACCTGAAGAAACAGGGATGGACAGTAGCACCGGGAGCACTTCCCGTCGAGAAACAGCTCGACAGATCATATCTGATGCAGTATGAGTTCGACAACGACGGATACCAGACCTACATCATGGCCGAAGGCATGAGCGTAGGAGGAAGCTACGATGCGGCAAAGATGCAGGCCCTCGAGCTCGCGAAACAGAATCTGGCCGGACAGATACAGACCGAGATCACAGCACTTGTCGAAAATTCAGTATCAAACGAGCAGCTGACCGAGGGAGAAGTCGCCACAGTCACACGCTCGGTGCTCGCATCAAAAAACATGATCTCGCAAAGCCTCGGACGCGTTATCCCCGTAGTGGAGCTATACCGCCCAACCGAAAAAAACAACAAGGAAGTGCTGGTGAGGCTCGCATACAACACTGAGAATGCAAAAAGAGCTGCGATCAAGGCCATTGAGCAGGATCTTGGCGAACGCGCCGACTCACTCCATGTCAGACTAAACAAGATACTCGGACTCTAAGAAACTATTTAAATTTATATGATATAGATTTTGAGAGAGAATGCCGGATGTACTTTTGATCACGATGAAGGAGCGTAGCCGCTGCTATGTGACTGAAGAGAGAGCAAAAAGACACTGACAGACTCCTCAAAAGCAAAGTAATATGAATTATAAACAGTTTCTAAAGATGCGACCGTCATACAAGGTCGCAAGGAGACTGGCATGTTGTCTCATGGCAATGATAATGTCGGCGGGCGATGCAATATCGGCCGACGACATACACAAGGTTTCGTCTTCCTACACCTACATCGCACCCGAAAACATCACACTCGAGCAGGCGAAACAGACAGCCCTCGACAGAGCACGCATCCAGGCGATGGAGCGGGAATTCGGGACAATCGTTACAAGTCACAACGCAACTGCCATATCTAACGTCAACGGATCGACCGACACACGCTTCATTTCCGTCGGAGGATCTGAAGTGAGAGGAGAATGGATCGAGACTATAGGCAAACCGCAATACGACATAGACTATAGCAGCGGACAGCTGGTGGTCACCGTTACAGTAGCCGGATACATCAGGCCGGTCGACACATCGCGGGTCGAGCCCGAGACATTCATCCTCAGGAACGGCACCGAACTGAAATTCGCTTCGTCCGACTTTCGCGACGGTGACTATCTGTACCTGAATCTGAAGACACCGATCGACGGCTGGCTGACCGTGTGGCTTGTCGACGAGACCGAAGCGGAAGCCTACTGTCTGCTGCCCTACGTGGCAAGCGGAGACGGAGCATATGCCGTCAGCCACGACAGAAACTACACATTTTTCTCACGCCGGCATGCCGCGCCGGGAGAGACTTCGCAGGTCGACGAGTTTGAATTGACTGCAAAAGGTGTCGAATTAAACGACCTGCACATCATCTTCTCTCCTGCACGCTACTCCAGGCCTGCCGCATCGACAGGCACCGATACCACGCTACCGCGAAGCCTATCGGCCGAAGCGTTCCACAAGTGGCTGGCATCTTTACGTCGGGCCGACAGCAGGGTAGTAGACATTGTCCGCACAATCACGATTACAAACAATTAAACCTCATATTAACTTATGATTATTACCCCCACCCTGATTAAAAAGCTAATAACGCTTACACTGCTGATCATATCAGCACCGATCCTATCAGCACAACACTATCGCGGTTTCGTCGACGCCTATGGGCTCGCATGTATCAGTGGAGGATTACCCGATGGTCTTAAATATGATTACGGTAAAGGTCCTAAATTCGGCGTCGGAGGCATGACATCGCATGGTGTGCAGATCCAGAAACTATTTGTAGGTGCGGGTGCCGGATACATTTTCACCGAACCGACACATACAATCCCAGTATTTGCCGACGTACGATGGGATTTCTTCGGTAACCGTGGAGTGAATCCATTTGTCGGACTGAGACTTGGTTATACAGCAGTTCTTGACCCGGCATCCTACAACAGAGATATAAATTATAGGGATTCCGAACATACTTACCATTACTCGGAGTCAAATGAAGCATCATTCTACTTCCAGCCGACCGTAGGCATACGCATACGCACGGCGCCGAAATTCGGACTCAACATCTCACTCAGCTACATCCCGATAAAACAGTGTATTAAAGACTGTCAATACGCGTGTGACAACGCTGAAACAATAAAGTCCTACACCAGAGGTTACATAGCACTCGGCCTCGGATTCGATTTCTAAGAAACTCTTATGAAACAGTTAGCAGTTCTTATACTTTTACTACTCACCATCTTACCGATAGCGCGGGCCGATGAGTCGGTCACCGTCGACGGGATAAAATACACACTCCTCGGCGACCGCACACTGTCGTGTCGCGCCGACAATAAAAAAGCGCTCGTCGACGTCACCATACCCGAGACTGTAAAAGTCAACGGCATAGACTACTACGTGAGCATGGTCGAGAAACGCGGATTTCTCGGATGCAAAAACATGCGCTCGATTGTACTGCCCAACTCCATCAAGCGTTTCGAATCGATGGCGTTCTGGAATTGCGAGAACCTCGAGAGCGCAGTGCTCCCCGACGACGCCGAGGCAAAAGTCGACTGGGGCAACTACGGCTACGGCGACAAAGGCATCTTTGCAGGATGCAAAAAGCTCGCGCAGGTACGCGGCAACGACATACTCTATCCACACTACGTGGTCTACGACGCATTCCACAAGTGCAATGAAGTGCCGTTTTTCAAGACGATCATAGAGATGGGAGCTGCTGAGATGACCAACATGAAGCTGAGCCGCTCGTTCGACGAGTTTGCATCGCTGCGCATCAAGGATCCCGTCGAGTCGTGGCAGCGCAAGAAAGACTACGAGACAATGGCGCAGTGGGAAGCCCGCGTCAACGACGCAAACCGCAAGAAAATGATCGATGAGGCCATCGCCGAAGCACGCGGCGAATATGTCAGGACATTCGCTCCCCCGACGCTTAAAGGCACGCTCGAAGAATACAACTCTGAGTACGGCTTTTTCCCGGTCTTTGTCGGATCAATGGGCAATGTCTACGCCAAAGTGCCGCCCGAGGAAGCCGAAGCGTTTGCATCCGCCTGGGACAAGGTGCAGCTCAAGCCTGTCTACGGCATACTCGACAACAGCCTCGCCATACTCTCATGCACATTCATGCTCGACGGCAAAGAGTATAAGTCGGCTAACAGCTACGCCGAAGACGAGCTGACATCGCTGTCGCTCAATATCACACCGCTGGCCGCCGTACGCGAGTACGAGCAGATGATGGCGTCGGGCAACGTCCCCGACGAGCCGGTGCGACGTTTTGATCCCGACGTAATCGACATAGACATACCGTCGACGACTGCTGCGGCAGCCAACACGTTCGCCGTAATAATCGGCAACGAGAACTACCAGCGTGTGGCTCCGGTCGAATACGCCATGAACGACGCACGCATCTTCTCGAAATACTGCTCGCGCACACTCGGCATACCCGAAGACAACGTGCGCACCTACTACAATGCCACGTTCGGCGACTTCGTGGCCGCATTCGACGACATAACCGCCATAGCGGCCGCCTACAAAGGCGACATAAACATCATCTTCTATTACGCCGGACACGGCATGCCCGACGACAGCAACCGCAACGCATATCTCATACCGGTCGACGCCACTGGCACCCAGCCCGAAGTGTGCTACCCCCTCGCCAGACTCTACGAGCAGCTCGGCAAACTCAAAGCACGGTCGGTAGTGGCGTTTATCGACGCATGTTTCAGCGGATCGCTGCGAGGCGACGGCATGCTTGCAAGCGCGCGAGGCATAAGACTGAAACCCAAAGACATCGACGCATCAGGCAATCTTGTTGTCTTGTCGGCCGCATCGGGCGATCAGGCCGCTTTCCCATATCACGAGAAAAGCCACGGCCTCTTCTCATACTATCTTCTCAAAAAAATCAACGACACAAAAGGCGATGTGACGCTCGGCGAACTCGCCGACTTCATCACCGACAACGTGTCAAAGCAGTCGATAGTCGTCAATAAAAAGCCTCAGGTACCAAGCGTGAAATGGTCGGCCGACATTTCAGACACCTGGAAGTCAATGAAACTGCGCGACTGAAAGCTACAACACACACCCTTTTGACAGGCTTTATCTGTGGCCCACCCACAAATAAAGCCTGTTTAAGGTTTTTTATAATAATAATATCTAATCGCCAAACCGATAATACTAACTTTGTATCTAAATTAATAGACTATAGAATCACGATGTTTCTAAGGCAATATTCTTGTCCGAAGACTTCATTCACAACTTTTTACCTGTTATGACAAAAAAGTTACGCATTCGCGACCTCACTCTCCGCGACGGACAGCAGTCTCTGTTTGCAACTCGTCTCCCACAGAAAGAAATCGACCGCCTTCTCCCGCTTTATCAGGATGCAGGATTCTACATCATGGAAGTATGGGGCGGCGCCGTGCCCGACTCTGTAATGCGCTATCTCGACGAATCACCGTGGGATCGTCTGCGCATCTGCTCTAAATACATGAAGGGCAAATCGCTCCTCTCCGCTCTTTCGAGAGGACGCAACCTTTTCGGCTACGTCCCCTACCCCAACACGGTGCTCGAGGGATTCTATAAAGAGGCTATCGCAAATGGCCTCAACGTGATGCGCATTTTCGACGCTCTCAACGACATCGACAACGTCAAGGAGTCGATAAAACTCATCAACGAGCTGGGCGGCATTGCCGACGGAGCCGTGTGCTACACCGTCGATCCAAAGCCCGAAGCTCCCGCACCCAAAGGATTCTTCGCCAAACTGTTCGGCAAGAAGGAGCCCGAGCACGAGATGATTTTCACCGACGACTACTTCGTCTCAAAGGCCAAGCAGATGGAAGCGCTCGGAGCAAAGATCATCACGCTCAAAGACATGGCCGGACTTGTCAACCCGCTCAAAGCCGCATCGATCATCTCGCGCCTCAAGCAGGAAGTGAAAGTCCCCATCGACTTCCACACACACTGCACACCGGGCTACGGTCTCGCGTCGTCGCTCATGGCAATCATCAACGGAGTCGACATCCTCGACACCAACATCTGGTGGTTTGGAGGAGGCTCGGCCGCTCCCGCAATAGAGCTTATCTACATCTTCTGTAAGAAACTCGGCATCGAGATCGAGGCCGACATGGAAGTTGTGGGCAAGATACGCAAAGAGCTTAAGGACGTTCGTCGCAGCGTTGCAGCATTCGACCTCCACAAAGACAACTTCCCCAACGAGTTCGATCCGCTCAACGACACTCTGCCCGCACAGATCGACGCACTCTTCGATACAGCTATCGCTGCTGCGCGCAGCCTCGACGAGGAAGCTCTCCTCGACGCATGCCACGGCATAGAGCAGTACTTCAACTTCCCCAAGCCCAACCTCCTTGTAAAGGAAGCCGAAGTGCCTGGCGGAATGTACAGCAACATGGTGGCACAGCTCAAGAGCCTCGGAGCCGAAGATCTGCTTGACGACGCCATGAAGCTCATCCCCAAGGTACGCCGCGACGCAGGTCTGGTACCCCTCGTCACACCGACGAGCCAGATCGTAGGCGCTCAGGCTGTCAGCCTTGCCATCGACCGCAAGAAAGGCAACCCCGACTACTCCAACCCGTCCACACAGTTCACATCGCTCGTCAAGGGTGAGTATGGCAAGACGCCCGTTGCTGTTGATCCCGCATTCCGCGAGATGATCACCGGAAGCCCCGTTGAGAAACCCTACGACGTTTCTTCATACCGTCAGCCGGCCAATCCCACGCTCGACGACATGGGAGGAGTGAAACTTGCCACAAACAAAGAAGAGGAGCTCCTGCTCGAGCTTCTTCCCACTGTAGCAAACGGATTCCTCAAACGCCGTCGTGCCGAAGAAAACGAGAAAGTCCTCGCCGCTGCCGCTGCTAAAGTTGCCGAAGAGGCCGCAGAAAAAGCTGCCTCGCAGGCTCCCGTTGAGCCGATAACCGGCCCGACGCTCAACGCGCCGATGGGAGGCACAGTTATCTCGGTAAACGTCAAGCCCGGACAGCAGGTCAAAAAAGGTGAGATCCTTCTCGTCTACGAGGCAATGAAGATGGAGAACGACGTTGAAGCCGAAAAAGACTGCGTGATCAAGCGCATCTTCGTCAACCCCGGCGACGTTGTCGGTGTTGAGGCAACTCTCATCGAGTTCGAGTAAAAAAGGTTATCAATACCACACAAGAAACAATGATGCCGCGTCACACCCGACACGGCATCATTATTTTTTATAACATCAACTTACAAGAAGTTGCATCAGAATAGGCTTTGGTCGTACTGTCGCACGCCCCCTACGACACCTAAGATTGATTGTCCGTATGATATAATACTGACTTGTAGGGGTGTGCGACAGTGTGGGCAGCATCGCGATAGCGATATGATATCAGTAGACCCGTATATCGAAATCGCGTAGCGATGAAGATATGCGGATTCAAAGCACGACATTGTCCATCGATGCCGTCAGGTATCGGACAACATATGCAAGTGCCGAAGGCACGATGTAATGGCAAGCCCCATGTCGAGCAAAGCGAAGGCATGGGGGAAGATCAAAACAAGGAAACGGCATCGAAGATGTCAGATAAACGACCGCTTTTAGAACGCAACACGGGCGACTCACCTCCCATACCGGAGGTATGGCATTTCGTTAACCGGGTTCGCTTGCGAGCCCGGTTAACGCCCACCCTTCACTGTATCAGCCCCGGCAGGGCTGCACCCCTACAACTTGGAGACTTATATTATCTCAGCTTGAACGTACAGGTCTTCTTTGCCGAATCTCCGGCATAGAAATCGAGAGTCACATGCTCATGCTCAACGTTAAGCTTGAAAGAACCCGCGGTTGTGGAATCAATATATCGTGTCAGACCCGGACGATACTCCTCAAAAAGCTCACTCTCATCTGCTACCGGACTGCCGTCGGCATTAGTTTTCATGCTCATCCTGGCTACTCCGTAATCAGCCGGATCATCAGTATTGATCTTATACGTGCCTCTCTCATCACTTGACCATACGCTGTTCATCTCCATCTGGGTGATGATGCCGCCGTCGCCCTTCCATTCTGTCAGGGTAGTATGATGTGAGTGGCCGCAAAGCACTATCGCATTGCGTTTCGCAAACTCCTCTCTGAAATGCTTTCTCGCCTCGGTGTCATTCTTGCCGCCATGGAAGAACCATCGGCAGCTCGTTCCGTCCATCGGGAACACAGGCCCGTGGGTGATTATAAACGTATGCCTTGCATCCTTGGTCTCCTGCAGCATCTTTTCGATCTCGGCGTCATCAGGACTGTTGAAATCGAGAACAAGAAACGCATCCTCACCTATAGTGAAATAAAAAGTCGTCTTCTGAATATCCTTGCCTATCTCCTGCGACATGCGCTTGGGCATATACTCATGGTAAACCTTCTCGGCATCCACTCCACGTATATCGTGGTTGCCCACAACCGTCACAAAAGGAATGCCGTTGAACTTCTCCTTGAAAGCATCCATCACATCGTTCAGCATCTTCTGATGCACCTCTCCCTTGCCGCAGTCACCCTGGATAAGGTCACCCATCTGGAAAGCCATCTGCGTGTTGTTGTCGACAAGACTTGCGCACCTGTCAAGAAGTCTCGGACATCTGTCGCGCCACATCTCACCATTGCGGGCAAACTCCGCGCGCTGCACCCTGTTGAGCCATTCAACCGGCTCATTGTAGTTGGAATGATATACTGTATCAGGCTCTGTGTCGAAGTGAGTATCACCCAGTATGACAACTGAATACTTACGCGGACCCTTTGAAGCATCCTTTGCAAAAGCGACACCGGGAATGCCGAACAATGCTAACCCTGCCAATGATGTGGCTGATATCGAAATAAATTCTCTTCTGTCCATTTAATTAGGTATTTACAGATGGTTTATTGATTTCAAGGTTTCAGTTCCGAAAATCAACCGCCCGTCACACCGTATAGATCATGTCATGGTTCGCGACGGGCAATCACATTATTCGTCACATGCGTAAATGTACACATCTTTCATCATTTCACCAAAAATAGATTCTTCATACAGCGTTTATCCGACATCTCCGACCCCCGATCTCCCTGTCAAGGCATCGCAGATGCCGCAACCCGGCGTAGCCGGAGCTTAACCCCATCATGTGAGCGAAGCGAACAGGGTGGGGATCCATCATCCCTCGCCAACCAGTCTCGCAGAGACTGAACCGCACGCCATCATATCTCATACCGGAGGTATGACATTTCGTTAGCTTGGTTCGCTTGCGAGCACGAATAACGCCCACACAGTTGAATCATTATCAAAGCAGCATTTTACTTAAAATATATTAAATCAGAGATGCGCTGCGGGACAAAATCTCATTTACGTTGTTTAGTACATTGAGGCCATCTATACGATTATCCCCGCACCCCTACATTATATGAAAGCAAAAATACTCTACTCACTCCTCTTCGCAATAGCCATGACACTTGTCGCCACAGCCGACTATTCCGACAAACAAAGAAACACCGAAAGCACCGCACCGCAAATTCTCAGCCGCGCACAGTACGTGCCCGCAGAGAATGCACATCCCGCATTCCTGCGCACGCAATATAATATCCCCGACACCACGGCTTTTGTGCTGCGCTGACATCACGACATATACACCTCCCCCATAACCTCCATATTTTTTTGCATCCGATCATTTTAACAACACACCGACAACAAAACGAAAAAGGCCGCATATGCGGCCTTTTTCATATCATATCGGTTGCGTCAGCTTGTTACACCCAGCGTGTGTAAGCGAAGTCCATGCGGTGAGGCAGAAGCGCGCTCTTGGGATACAGGCGGAAACCATAACGGTAGACACCTGCGTCGTTCATCGGCACGCTCAGGTTGTAGGTAATCACATTGCCCTCGACCTTCACGACATTGAACTCAAGACGGGTCACAAACTTGTCCTCGTTGCCCTCGACCTTGTAGATCACGAGTTCAACGCCAAGATCGCGGCCGAGCCCGTTGGTGTCGACGATGATAGTTGTGTCACTCTTCGAGCCGGCCACTGTGTTGCCATGCTCCGAAGTGATCACATCAAACACCTTGATGCCGTCCCATGCGGCTGCCACCTTCTCTTTCCATGCCACGATCTCGCGGCAGAGCTTATAGTTGTCGGCGGCCAGACGTGCGCTGCGCTCTCCCTCCTTGTTGTAGAAGCGGTCGATATAGTCGTCGATCATGCGCTTCATGGTGAAGTGAGGAGCGATATGTCCGATCGAACGCTTGATATACTGGATCCACTCGGGTGAATAGCCCTTGGAGTTCTTTGCATAATAGAGAGGGATGATCTCGTTCTCGAGCATCGAGTAGATCGTGGCGGCATCGAGCTTGTCCTGCTGATCCTGCTGCTCGGGCGAGAATGTGCGCTTGTCGGTAAGAGCCCAGCCGGCCTTCTCGTCAAACTTGTAGCCCTCATACCACCATCCGTCGAGCACCGAGAAATTCAGCACGCCGTTCATCTCGGCCTTCTCGCCCGATGTACCCGAAGCCTCGAGCGGACGGGTCGGAGTGTTGAGCCAGATATCGACACCGGTAACAAGACGCTTGGCCACGATCATGTTGTAGTCCTCAAGAAATATGATCTTGCCGAGGAACTGAGGCATGCGCGAGATCTCCATGATGCGCTTGATAAGTCCCTGACCTGCGCCGTCGGCCGGATGAGCCTTGCCCGAGAACACAAACTGTACCGGGAACTTCTCGTTGTTGACGATCTTGTCGAGACGCTCCAGATCGGTGAAGAGAAGATGTGCGCGCTTATAGGTGGCGAAGCGGCGTGCGAAACCTATGATCAGAGCGTTGGGGTTGATCTTGTCGACGATCTTCATCACTGCCGACGGATCGCCCTGATTGGCGAGCCACTTGGCCTTGAAGTCGCGCTTCACGAAGTTTACGAACTTCTCCTTCATCATGCGGCGCATTGCCCAGATATCCTCGTCGGCGACGTCAAATATACCTTTCCAAGCCTTGGGATCGCTCTGATGCTCGAACACCTGGTCGCCGAGCACCTTCGAGTAAAAGTCCTTCCACTCCGTAGCAGCCCATGTAGGCATGTGCACACCGTTGGTCACATAACCCACGTGGCTCTCCTGCCATGAGTAGCCCTTCCAGATACCGGCAAACATCTTCTTCGACACCTCGCCGTGAAGCCAGCTCACACCGTTGGCCTCCTGGCAGGTGTTGAGAGCGAACACGCTCATCGAGAAGCGGTCGTTGGTGTTAGGATTCTCGCGGCCCATGTTCATCAGGTCATTCCAGCTGATGCCAAGTTTGGCCGGATATTCACCCATATACTTGCCGAACAGACCCTCGTCGAAATAGTCGTGACCGGCAGGAACGGGCGTGTGCACTGTATAGAGGCCGGTGGCACGCACCATCTCAAGTGCCTCGTTGAAATTCAGATGCTTCTCCTGCACGTAGTCTACGAGACGCTGCAGGTTGAGCAGAGCCGCATGGCCCTCGTTGCAGTGATAGAGAGTCGACTTGATGCCGAGCTTCTTGAGCATGAGCACACCGCCGATGCCGAGCAGATACTCCTGCTTGATGCGGTTCTCCCAGTCGCCGCCATAGAGCTGGTGTGTGATCGGGCGGTCAAACTCCGAGTTCATGTCGAAGTCCGTATCCATCAGATACAGCTTCATGCGGCCCACATTCACGCGCCATATGTGGCTGTAGACGATACGTCCGGGATAGGGCACCTCGAGGATCATCGGATGACCGTTCTCATCCATGACCTGCTCCAGAGGGAGCTGGTTGAAATTCTGAGGCTCATAGTTGGCGACCTGCTGGCCGTCGACCGAGAGACTCTGAGTGAAATAACCGTAACGGTAGAGGAAGCCGACAGCCGTCATGTCGACGCAGCTGTCCGACGCCTCCTTGATATAGTCGCCGGCAAGAACGCCAAGACCGCCCGAATAGATCTTAAGTGCGTTGCACAGACCGTACTCCATCGAGAAATAGGCGATCGAAGGCACATCCTTGCGCATAGGCACCGACATGTACTTCTTGAACATCGCATATACCTCCTCGATACGCTTCATCATAGCCTTGTCGGCAAGTATCTCCTGCTGGCGGGCAAATGTGAGCTGCTGCAGAAGCATTACCGGGTTCTCGCCTGTCGAGCGCCACAGATCATGGTCGATGTCACGGAAAAGGCACTTGCCTTCGCTGTTCCACACCCACCACAGATTCTTTGCGATCTCCTCAAGAGGCTTCAACGGAGTCGGGAGTTCCGACTTCACCGTGATCTCGCGCCATGCGGGCGCATTGGTGTTGCTTACTTGAAGTTTCATAATATATTATCTTCTTACTTATTATTCGTTAGTTGAGTTTGCACGGGCTCGTTCGTGAGCGGCTTTCAGAGCGATGCCGTAAGATTTAACATAGTAATCTATAAAATAGTTCCATGCTGCATGCTCGGCTGTCGACATGGCGGCGGCTGATACGGCGGCCTTTTCTTTGTCATCAAATGCCGATATCCGTCGCAGGGTGCCCATGATCTCGCTTACCACATGCGAGTAATTGCTGTCTGTGCGCTTGACCACCTCGACACCCGTCTCGCAGAGGCTCTCGCCGGCATGGGTAGAAGCCACCCACTGGCCGAATCCCGAAAGCGACGTCGTCACCGTCGGAACACCGAAAGCAACACTCTCGAGCGGAGTATAGCCCCAAGGCTCGTAGTAGCTCGCAAACACCGTGGCGTCGAGGCCCGGAAGCACGTCATAGTACGTAAGATCGACGATACCGTCCTTGCCGTCAAGATAGCACGGCACATAAATCACGTGCACCTTCGAGTCATTCATGTGCGACACGCCGAACGACCTGATGCGGTTGAGTATCACATCCTCGCCCGGATTATTCAGCTCGTGCGTTATCACCGGAGCTGCCACACCATGCCCCTTCTCGCCGCTCGACAGACGGGCCTTCAGATCCTCGCGGGCGCCGCGTGACCAGGCCGGCACAAGCACAAACGCCAGCACATTGCGGTCGTCGGAGCCCATGCTGTACTCCATAGTGGCGAGCATGTCGAGAAAGAGATCGATACCCTTGTTGCGAAATTCACAGCGGCCCGAAGTGGCAATGATCATAGTGTCATCGCCGAACGTCTTGCCCGTCAGAGCCTCGGCAATATCCGTCAGACGCTTGCGCGCATTCTTGGCGACAGCCTTAAGTTTCGACGGCGAAGGCACGAAATTATTTTCAAAACCATTGGGAGTCACCACATCCGGACGCTTCTCAAGAAGTTGCTCACACTCTGCGGCCGTCACATCGCTCACAGTAGTGAAGCAGTCCGCATTGTGCGCGGCCGCCTTTTCAAGCGAATGCTTGGACTCCATGTTCAGTTCACGGCTCATCTGATCGCCGTAGTAACCGGGAAGATAGTCATAGAGAGGTTTACCGTTGCCACAGATGCTGCGTCCTATACATGTCGCGTGGGTCGTGAACAGAGTACCCACCTGAGGCATATGGCTCTTGACATAAAGAAGCCCCATGCCGGTAGTCCACTCGTTGAAGTGCGCAAGCACATTCTTGCGGCGCGACGACGGAGCATCATTAAATATGCTCTCCATCACCACACCTACAGCATGCGAGAATGCGCATGCCTCATCATAGTCGCCGTAGGCGTGAAGGCTGTCGACGCCAAAATCGCGCCACATCTCACCGTAAAACTCATCCTTCAACGCATACATCGGTTCAAAATCAACAAGCACGACAATCGGCTTGCCTGGCACATCCCATCGGCCGGTACGCACTTTAAGCCCGTAAGGAAGCGACTCACGCGACTTCCAGAATCTGAGCACACCGGCATCCTCTATAAAATCAGGTGATTCGGATCCGTTTTTCCACACGTCAGGCCCGATAAAAACCACCTTGTCCTTGTACATACGCTGGAGAGTGTGGGCACGTGTTGACAACACGGTATAAATTCCACCCACCTTATTGCAAACTTCCCAGCTTGTCTCAAACAAAATGTCTATTTTTACTTTAGTTTCCAAACCTTGAATCTTATGGAATATGTATCTGTTAGGCGGCCAATGATCCGCCTCGCTTTTTCGAGCGCAAAGATACGATTTTTTTGCTTAAAAAAGCACTTAATCACCACAAATTCACCATTTACACTGTTTACTCCTTTTTTTTCTTGACAATTACATATATTTTACTATATTTGATTGCCTGTCATACAAGGCTTCCGAAAGGCATTTACCACACCTTTAAATCTGTCAGAAATATTGAAATTCAAGTATCCGATGAAAGTATCATTCATTGCCGGAATAGGCATTTTTTCTGTTCTTTGTGCACCAGGGATAAGTGCCGACGACACGGCGCCATACACATCCTTCGACAGTTTCCCGCTACCCGCACGACACGACATCGAGCTAACCGTCTCCGGCGACTCGACACGATTCAGCATCTGGGCTCCGACAGCACAGAAAGCAACGCTCAGCATATACCCGACAGGGCGAAATTCCGCTCCCGAACAGACTGTGGAAATGACACAGGCCGCCGACGGAACGTGGGAAGCATCGTTACCCGGAAAACTGTACGGCAAATTCTACACATTCCGCATACTCCACAACGGCAAGTGGCTCGACGAGACACCAGGTATATGGGCCAGGGCAGTAGGAGTCAACGGCGACCGCGCAGCCATCATCGACTTCAGCAAGACCGATCCCGACGGATGGGACAACGACCGCAGACCGGCGACACCGGCCATCACCGACGCCGTCATCTACGAGATGCACCACCGCGATTTCTCGGTACACCCGTCGTCGGGAATTGCCAACAAAGGCAAATTCATCGCGCTCACCGAGCACGGCACGACAAACCCCTACGGAGACCCAACTGGCATCGACCACCTCAAAGAGCTCGGCATTACACACGTGCACATACTTCCGAGCTACGACTTCAACTCGGTCGACGAGACCGACCTGCCGGCCAATACCTACAACTGGGGATACGACCCGCTGAACTACAACACGCCCGAAGGCTCTTACTCCACAAATCCGTCCGACCCCGCGACACGCGTGCGGGAGTTCAAGCAGATGGTCAAGGCTCTTCACGACGCAGGCATAGGAGTAATCATGGACGTAGTCTACAACCACACCGCCCAGGGCGACGGATCCAACTTCTCACGCCTCGTGCCGGGATACTTCTACCGCCACCGTCCCGACGGATCATACTCCGACGCTTCGGGATGCGGCAACGAGACCGCATCCGAGCGTGCCATGGTCGGCGACTACATCGTCAACTCGGTGAAATACTGGGCCGACGAGTATCATATCGACGGATTCAGATTTGACCTCATGGGCATACACGACACAGCGACAATGGACCGCGTGGCCGCAGAGCTCAAGAAAATATCACCCGACATATTCGTCTACGGCGAAGGATGGACCGCAGGCGATTCGCCGCTCGCATCCGACCGCCGTGCGCTCAAAGACAACGTCGCCATGATGAAAGACATCGCCGTCTTCTCCGACGACATACGCGACGCTGTCAAAGGCCACTACTCCAAAGCCGAAGACCGCGGGTTCGCCACAGGCAAGCCCGGCAACGAAGAGACCGTGAAGATAGGCATCGTTGGCGCCACACCACATCCGCAGGTCGACTACACACGCGGCAACAACTCTAAAAAACCGTATGCCGCATCGCCGGCACAGGTCATAAACTACGTGTCGTGCCACGACGACCTCACACTCACCGACAAACTCAACATATCGATGCCCGATGCCACACCCGCCGAGCGCATGCGTGCCGCACGACTTGCACAGACCATCATCTTCACCTCGCAGGGCACACCGTTCATGTTTGCAGGAGAAGAGATCTTCCGCGACAAGCAGGGAGTGCACAATTCCTACAAGTCGCCCGACGCAGTCAACGCCATCGACTGGAATCTGAAACACCGTAATGCCGAACAGTTCGGATACTACCGCAACCTCATCGCACTCCGACGCGCGCACCCCGCCTTCCGCATGACATCGGCCGACGAGATAGCGCGCAACATCGTTTTCGACAAGACCGACACGCCAAACCTCATCTCATACTCGATCCGCAACCATGCCGGAGGCGACGAGTGGGCCGAGATAAAACTCATCTTCAACGGCTCTGACGACGATGCCGTTGTCAAGGTGCCAAAAGGCAAATGGATCATCATAGCATCCGACGGCAACATAAATCCCGACGGCATCGGAGTCTCCGACGGAGGGAAAATCAAAGTTTATCATCGTTCGGCCACAATTCTTGCACGTAAATGATTCCACAATTTCACAAACATTTTTATATTTGTGACTCCAAAACAGTTTTCCTAATCAGATATGAAGACCAACCTTAGTTCACAGATCAAAATCGACACCGTTTCACGTCGATACTACGAACCCCAGTCCGATATCGACGTGGCTGCTCTCACACGTGAAGAAAAAATCTATACACGCATCTTCGAGACAGTACCCGACGGGTCCGGTTATCTTGCACGCCACATTGTCCGCGTCATCAAGAAAAACGTAGAGACCAAAGGTTCGTGCGTCATCGCATTCGGCGTGGGTGCCAACTGTGCCCCGGTCTACACCGAGCTTGTACGCCTCTACGAAAAAGGGGAGGTATCATTTGAAAACGTCATCGCTTTCAACCTCGCCGAGTTCTATCCCGTTATCCCCGACGGTCCGTCCACACTGGCACGTCTGCGTTCGATCCTCCTCGACAAAGTCAATATCAAGGCCGACAATATCCACTCTTTCCCGACTTCGGCAACACGCGAGGACATTTTCCACATCTGCCGCGACTACGAGCAGAAAATAGCCGATTGCGGAGGACTCGATCTCACAATATGCGAGGTAGGCCCTGCCGGCATTATCGGATACAACGAGCCCGGATCGCTCTCATCCTCAAAATGCCGGCTCGTATTGCTCAGCGGAGAGACAAGGCAGACTGTTTCGGCCAACTTCGGAGCCGACACCGTGCCGTCGTCAGCCATCACGCTCGGCATAGGCGACATCCTCGCATCAACACGCATCATGGCAATGGCATGGGGTGAAAACCGCTCCGAGGCTGTCAAGAAAGCCATAGAGGGACCGGTGACAGCCGACGTTCCGGCATCATTCCTCCAGACCCACAACCACGCACGCATTGCACTCGACCTCGCTGCCGCCGAGAAGCTCACACGCATCGCACATCCCTGGAAGGTCACCACATGCGAGTGGACACCTAAACTCATACGCCGCGCCATCGTGTGGCTTTGCGGAAAGACAGGCAAACCCATCCTGAAACTCACCGACAAAGACTACAACGACTGGGGACTTGGCGAACTCGTAGCACTCTACGGATCGGGCTACAACGTCAACATCAAGGTATTCAACGAGCTCCAGCACACCATCACAGGATGGCCCGGAGGTAAGCCCGACGCCGACGACACATATCGTCCCGAGCGTGCCAACCCCTATCCCAAAAGAGTCATCGTCTTCAGCCCGCACCCCGACGACGACGTCATCTCGATGGGCGGAACACTCAAGCGCCTTGTCGACCAGGGACACGACGTACACGTCGCATACGAGACATCGGGCAACATCGCTGTCGGCGACGAAGACATGCTCCGCTACTTCCTTGTCATGGATAAAGTGGCACCTATCTTCGGATTCGACACCCCCGGATACAAGAAACTCAGCGAGACCGTCCGTCACACCGCCGACCACAAGGCAGCAGGCGACATCGACGTGCAGGACATTCGCGAGGTCAAGACACTCATCCGCCAGGCCGAGGCATCCATCGCATGCCGCTTTATCGGCGTCAAGCCCGACCACATCCACTTCCTCCGCCTCCCCTTCTACGAGACCGGAGCGATAAAGAAAGGCGACCTCACACGCACCGACATCGACATCGTGCGCCGTCTCATCACCGACGTCAAGCCCCATCAGATCTTTGTCGCCGGCGACCTCGCCGACCCCCACGGCACACACCGCGTCTGCACCGACGCTGTACTTGCAGCTGTCGACGAGCTCAAAGACGAGGCATGGATGAACGACTGCCGCATATGGATGTATCGCGGAGCATGGGCCGAGTGGGAAATCGACCACATCGAGATGGCAGTGCCCATCAGCCCCGAGGAACTCAGATTCAAGCGCAACTCCATCCTCAAGCACCAGTCGCAGATGGAGAACGCGCCATTCCTCGGCGACGACGACCGCCTGTTCTGGCAGCGTGCCGAAGAGCGTAACCGCTCAACCGCACAGCTCTATCAGAACCTCGGACTTGCATCCTACGAAGCCATGGAGGCATTCGTCAGCTACAAGCCCATCTGATCACCGAACTCCCTTTACAGCCGGGGGCTGTGTCGTAACTTATCCGTTACGGCGCAGCCCCCTTTTCATCGCTGACACATAGGAGCGTACAACAGTACCCCCAAAACCTATTTCATAGCCTCGGAGAGGCGACGTAATCCTATAGCAGCTATATTAGCTATCGCAGCTACCACCACCCGCCGACCACACACTACCCCTCATGTGAGCGCCGGGAGGCGCGCCGTTATCGTAAACCCCAGGCGACCGTCAGGAAGCTGGGGAGCAAGATGACACACGATATAGAGCCTCGGAGAGGCGACATAAACCCCGCTAAAACAGCTATATTAGCTATAGCAGCTACCACCACCCACCGACCACCTACGGCATCGCAGATGCCACAACCCGGCGAAGCCGGAGATTAACCCCATCCTGTGAACGCCGCGCTGCGGCTCCCGCGTGTGAGTGCCGGGGGCACGCTGTGATCGTAAGCCCCACATCGAGCGCGGAGCGCGAAGGTGTGGGGTAATGTCGTTGTGCCAAAACATGGCCTCGAAGAGGTCATTTATCCGACGTCCACGACGCCGAACATTTTTCATCGCAGCGGAGCCGCGGTAGCGGCGTCACATATGTAGCACCGGGTGACCGTAGGGAACCCGGTGTACGCCGCACACCCTCACAGAGCTGCAGCGCAGCGACACATGTGTGCGCACTCTGTTTCGCAGCTCCGCAACCGCCACCACACTGCCCCTCACTTGCCGCGCGGGATATGTCATACCCGAGGTATAGCATCTTGTTAACCGGGGCCGCTTGCGACCCCGGCATAGATCGCACTCCACGACTCAGCCTCGCAGAGGCGACGTAACCCCCACACCATCTTCGCTTATCATATCACAATTTCTCGATTACACCTGTCACAAGAGTCGCGCCACGTCCCAGGAGCCTTTCCGCCGCGGCAATCGTGCGCAGTTTCCGGCGTGACACCGCGCCATAGCCCTCAATACTCTCAAGCAGCCTTTCCGATAGACCGATTTCACCCTCCCTTGCATAGTCACCCGCAAGCACCGCACCCTTCATATCTATAAGTCTCACGACACGGTCAAGTCCGCGACATCGGGCATGTTCCCTCGACTTCGCCATTGCCGCCTCTCTGAGGCCCGCTTTTGAGGAAAAGCTGGCACCTGTTATTGAATCTTCATGCTCGGTCACTGTCACAGTCGGAAGCCCCGCTTTGTATGCGAGTCTTGCCCCGCCGGCGACAATCCTCACCGACAGCTCCCAGTCGTTCCACACCTCGATATCCTCATCCCAGCCGCCGGCATTGACCACGGTGTCACGGCGGCAGCAGTAACGTTGCGTCGACAACATGCCACGCACGATCACATTAAACCATACATCCCTTCCGGCCATTGCACGGTGTACGCCAAGTCTACCGCCACGCCCTACGTAATACACATCCCAGCATATCACATCTGCATCCGAGACTTCAATTGCCCTGACCACACTTTGCAGGTGACCGGCCGACATAATATCGTCGCTGTCAAAAAACATCACCCACTCCCCTCCGGCTGCCGAAAGACCGAGATTGCGGGCCGCACAAGCCCCGCGCCGTGACTCATGAAGCACCTGCACGTCGAGCCACGCCGGAGCATCTCTCTCCACCCACTCCGCGATTAACCCGCGGCTCCCGTCAGTCGAACCGTTGTCCACGATCACCAGACCCACTTTTCCGTGAGGCAGATCGGCCTGCTCCGATATCGAGCGCAGAGTGTCACGCAGGAGATCAATGCGGTTAAACACCGGCATAACCACCGTCAAAAGCTCACCAACGGTCTTATCGTGTTCCATACCGCTAAAAATACGAATTTCCCCCGAGGTAAAGCCCCCCGGAGGAAAAACAATCATTCAATAACTAATCAATTCATCCTTACTTCACTGAAACTCGTCCTCCCGACGAGGCACTTTTCTTGACCTTATCTTTAACTGTGAGATTGCTGCCTCCGACCGAGCCGCCAGACGAAGCCTGAAGGTCGGCATTGTCAGCCTTGCCGTTGACAGAGACATTGGCTGCCGATGAGGCCGAGGCCGAAAGCGTCTTTATATCACAGTCCTTTACCTTTATCGAGCCGGCCGATGAACCGTCGAAATCAAACGTTCCGCCAATAGCCTTGCCGATCGTTATTTTTGCGGCCGACGATACTTCGATCTCTCCTTTCTCAGCTTCGATCGTCTCGGCGGCGACATGTGAGGCCGACGATGCCTCGATCGAAACTTCATATGCCTTTACCGGCTTCTGGAACTCCACTTTGGCGGCAGAACTGATGTCTACATCAAGCTCACCCTTGAGATTGATAGGAGATTCCACTATGATGTGGCCGGCCGAGCTTGCTTCATATTCACCGATCTGAGGACCGCTGACAACGACCGTAGTGTTCATATTGCCGTTGGCCTGTATATCTTCGTCGATTGTAATTCTGAGAGTCCCTTTTTTCACAGTCACAACCACATAGTCCATGATATTCTTCGGAGCGGTAACCTCTGCCGTAGGGGTGCCGGCCGTTACGCGATAAATCACTTTCACTCCACGGTTCACGTCGATCTCCGTGAACTTCTCGTCGATTCTGAGGCTGTTTGTCAACATCTCCTTCGACGGAGTGATGCGCTTCTGGTTGAAGCCGAAGATTGAAGCGTCGATCTCATGGTTGCTGAATGCGAAGCACGTTGCTGCGGCAAGCAGACACACAGCCACGACCACTACCGGGCTTGTCAGTGCATGTATGATATTCTTTCTCATTTTTGTGAGTTATTTCGTTGTTTCGTTCTATTATTTTGACGCGGATGTGGCATGATTTGTTACATCGCGATGCAAATTTATTTCACCTGTGAGCCATAAAAAGTGTTAAATGGCCACTTATCGCGATATCTCGCCGCCGATCGAAGCCTTAACTTCTGAATAATTGTCGACTTTCAGATTCTTCAGATTGATCTCGCCACCTGCCGAAGCCTTGGCCGATACGGTCTTGGCTTTACCCGCAACCTCGATTTCTCCGCCGGCCGACGCTTTGATCGTAAGTTCGATGGCGTTGACATTACTGATACGCATCTCGGCGCCCGCGCTCGATTTCAGCAAGCCGCTGTCGACTTTTGTCAGGCCGTTCATATTCATTTCTCCGCCGGCCGAAGATGACACTTCAAGCGTGTTGGCTTTGATCTCGTTGTAGAAGTTAGCGATACCGCCGGCCGAGCAGTTCACATCCATCGTTCCGGAGACATTCACGTCAGAGTTGACATTCACCGTCGCTCCGGCGCTCACATTGTAGTTGGCCGGGATCGCTCCTGTGAGATCGACAACGACATTCTCGCCCTTCAGGCTGATGTTCTCCGAGAACTTGACAGTAAGCACACCCTTCTCCACTTTAAGTTCCGTCAGATCCACTATGTTCGCCGGACCGCTGATCACAGCCTTGGACGCTCCCGTGCCTGCCTTCATATTCACGGTTATGCCGCAGACAGCCTTTATCGTCTCATACTTCCCGTCTACAGTCACATTGCGTGTGCTGTGTTCCGACGACGAAACAACCTTCTTTCCGTTGCCCCACACATTAAAGTCCTTCATCTCCGAGGCGTTAGCGCTCACACTGCATCCCATAGCCACCAGAGCGGCTGCAAGTATTTTTGTAAACTTTCTCATCATCATAGTTACGTTATATGTTTTTATTATTTGACGAATAACATGCCCCGATAGTTACATCAATTCACGATTTTTTTCAAAAAAATCCTCTTTCTCGCTACTATCGCCTAATTTTGCAGCATGACAAACCACATGACCTATCAGGAAGCAGTAGATTATCTCTACAATGCGACTCCGCAGTTTCAGCAGATAGGAGCCGCGGCATATAAGCCCGGACTCGACACCGTGCGGGCTCTATCACGACTCAACGGCGACACCCATACCACATACCCGACAATACACATTGCCGGGACAAACGGCAAAGGATCGACGGCACACACTATTGCGGCCGTCCTGCAGGCTGCCGGATACCGCGTCGGGCTCTTCACATCGCCGCACCTCGTCGACTTCCGAGAGCGCATACGCGTCAACGGCGAGAAGATACCGCAGGCCGAAGTCACTGCATGGCTTGAAAAATACATTGCGGCGTCTCCATCGCTCTCCCCCTCGTTTTTCGAGCTCACCACTGTGCTTGCTTTCGACTGGTTTGCAAAAGCCGGAGTCGACGTTGCCGTCATTGAGGTAGGACTCGGCGGACGGCTCGACTCCACAAACATCATCACCCCGGTTCTGTCGGTGATAACAAACATATCGTTCGACCACACCGCGCAGCTCGGCAACACACTTTCGGCCATCGCCTCAGAGAAAGCCGGAATTATCAAGCACGGCATTCCTGCCATACTTGGCGAAGGCGACATCCCCGAGGTGCGCGACACCATTGCCGCAAAGGCACGCGAAGTCGGAGCACCGTTCACCGTTGCATCCGATCAGCCGGTATTCAGCAAGGCGATGCGCTCCGGCGAAACGGTCACATACCTCGACACCCCCTTCGGTCCGCGCATCACCGCACAGCTCTCAGGCGAATGCCAGACGCGCAACGCGGCCACCATCTTCACCGCGCTGCTGCAGCTCCGTCAGGCAGGATTCAACATCCCCAACGCCGCCGTAGCCCGCGGCTTCGCCGAAGTCTGCTCCCTTACCGGGCTTGCCGGACGATGGATGCGGCTTGCCGGTTCGCCCGTCACGATTGCCGATACAGGACACAACGTAGGCGGCTGGCAATATCTTGCCGACTCGCTCTCCGCGTGGCCCACAGGCAAGGTCAGGTGTATCCTCGGTTTTGTCAACGACAAAGACATCAATTCCATCCTCTCGCTTTTGCCACGCAACGCCGTCTACTACTTCACCCGAGCCTCAGTGCCGCGTGCGTTCGATCCGCAGTTGCTGCTCGAGGCCGCACGAAACCACGGCATCGACGGCACTACATTCCCCGACGTGGCCGGTGCCATTGCTGCCGCACGTGCCGACGCCAACGACGACGACCTCATCTTCATCGGAGGAAGCACATTTATCGTCGCCGACGCCCTTGCCTCCCTCTCCTGATCACCCTCTGTTGCAACAAAAAACACGGGCGTGCCATGCGGCACGCCCGATCTGTTGTCTTCTGCTTGTATGGCTTAATCAGAGAGCGAGAAGCTCCTCGATCTTTGCCTTGAGCACTTCCTTGGTCTGAAGTCCGGCCAGACGGATATCAGTTTTCTTGCCGTCCTTGAAAAACAGCAGAGTCGGGATAGCCATCACGCGGTACTTCATTGCGAGATCGTTTTCCTCGTCGATGTTGTACTTGCCTATTACGACACGGCCGTCATACTCCTCTGCCATTGCATCCACAGCCGGACCCATTGCCTTGCAGGGGCCGCACCATGTAGCCCAGAAATCAATCACAACCGGTTTGCCCGACTCAATGATCTCGTTCACGTTTGCATCTGTAAATGTAAATGCCATAACTTCTTACTATTATTGTTTGTTTATGATTTGTCAAACCTCACGACACCCTGTAGTCAAGCTCCATCTCGTCGAGAGTCTCCAGGAGCTTTCGCGTTAGAGGCATCTTCTTACCGGCGTCAAGACGGATGACACGGTTTGACTCCGCGTCAAACACCCTGAACGACCAGTTTATCTTTCCCACTTCATTGTCTGCCTGATCTTTCTTGACACACTCCTTCAGCGTGCCCATAAAATCTGAGTTGAGCATCGTGGGCACTACATCGACCGTGAGCTGATGCAGCATGCGGCCCTGCATGTCGCTTAGCCACTGCATATCCACGATCTTCATTCTAAGGTCGCCGTTATATCCCTTGTGCCACGCGAGTTTGGCATAGATAGCCGAGCCGGCGGTGCCGAAACTCGAGTACAGCTTGAAGTCGTCGCCAAACAGTCGCAGCTCGTAGGTGCCCATGAAGTCCTCCAGCTTCATAATGCCGAAGAAAGAGCCCTTTTTGGTCAGCTTCTTTTCAAAATCCACAACCATGCCGCCGATGCACACCTCAGCGCCGTCAGCTATATGGTTCTCGATTTCCGAGAGAGGAGTAAGAGCATGCGTCAGTTCAACGTAGAACGGATCAAGAGGATTGGCCGACAGATACATGCCCACGAGTTCCTTCTCCTTCTCGAGCCTTACGGCAGGTATCCATTCGATGCCGGGTTTCACCGGCGGACGCCCCGACGTGTTTATTTCGGGGTCTGTCATGCCGAAAAGTGAGGCTTCGGCTCTCTGCGATGCCTGCTGGAATGCGTTGCCGTAGCGAAGCAGATTCTCGGCAAAAGTCTCGTCGCGGTTGTTTTTCTCAAGATAATCCTCGCGCTTTATACCCTCGAAGCAGTCGAATGCGCCGGCAAGAGCAAGCGACTCAAACACACGGCGGTTGAGACCGCCCATCGGCACACGCTCCACAAAATCATAGATCGACTCAAAGGCTCCGCCACGCTGACGCTCCTCGATGATGCCGGCCACCACATTCTCGCCGACACCCTTGATTGCCGATAGACCGAAACGTATCTCACCCTTCTTGTTGACACCGAACTTGCTGAAACTTTCATTCACGCTCGGACCCTTTACAGGTATCTTCAGTGCCTTGCACTCGTCCATAAAACCGCGGAGCTTGCCTATGTCCGCACTGTTTCGCGACAGCACCGCGGCCATGTACTCGGGAGTATAGTTGGCCTTAAGCCACGCCGTCTGGTAGGCCACCCAGCTGTAGCACGTCGCATGACTCTTATTGAACGCATAGGATGCGAACTTCTCCCAGTCGGCCCATATCTTCTCAAGCACCTCCGGGTCATGCCCGTTGGCCTTGCCACCCTCCAGGAACTTGCCTTTAAGGTGATTCATCTTGTCGATGAGCTTCTTACCCATCGCCTTACGCAGCGTGTCGCTCTCGCCGCGGGTGAAGTTTGCGAGAAGTCGCGACAGAAGCATCACCTGCTCCTGATACACCGTCACACCATACGTATCCTTCAGATAACGCTCCATGATAGGTATGTCGTAGACAATCTCCTTGCGGCCATGCTTGCGCGCAATGAACTCCGGGATATAGTCCATGGGGCCCGGACGGTAAAGCGCGTTCATCGCTATCAGATCCTCGAAAGTCGACGGCTGAAGTTCCCTAAGATACTTCTGCATGCCGGCCGACTCAAACTGGAACGTGCCGAACGTCCTTCCCTGGCAGTATAGCTTATATGTGGCGGGGTCGTCGATCGGTATATTGTCCATGTCGAGATCGATGCCTCGCGTCAGCTTCACGTTTCTTACGGCGTCTTTTATGATCGAGAGTGTTTTCAGGCCGAGAAAGTCCATCTTGATAAGACCCGTCTCCTCGATCACACGCCCCTCATACTGGGTGACGAGCAGCTTGCCCTCCTGCTTATCGGTTGCAGTCGACACAGGCACCCAGTCTGTTATATCGTCGCGGCAGATGATCACGCCACAGGCATGCACGCCCGTGTTTCTCACATTCCCCTCAAGCTGCCGCGCATATTGCAGAGTCTCTACGATAAGAGGATTAGTGCTGCGCAGCTCATTCTGAAAGTCAGGCAGATACTCATAGCAGTTCTTCAGATTGATCTTGAGCTCCTTGCCGTTGACCTCAGGCATATGGGCTGGCACGAGTTTGGCCAGACGGTCGCTCTCGGCGAGCGGAAGCTGCTCGACACGGGCAACATCCTTGATAGCCAGCTTTGTGGCCATTGTGCCGTAAGTGATGATATGAGCCACCTTCTCCTCGCCGTACTTCTCCGTCACGTAGCGCAGCACATCGGCTCGTCCGTCGTCATCGAAGTCAATGTCAATATCGGGAAGCGATATACGGTCAGGATTGAGAAAACGCTCGAAAAGCAGGTCATATTTCACCGGGTCGATCTGCGTGATGCCCAGACAGTATGCCACACACGAGCCGGCGGCCGATCCACGGCCGGGCCCGACACTCACACCGAGCTTGCTCTTGGCAGCATTGATGAAGTCCTGCACGATAAGGAAGTAACCCGGGAAACCCATGGTTTTCATTATGTGCAGCTCAAAGTTTATGCGCTCGTCTATCTCCTGCGGCAGAGGATCGCCATAACGCTTCTTCGCTCCGTCATACGCCAGTTTGCGCAGATAGTCGGCCTCAAACTTTATTCGGTACAGTTTGTCGTAGCCGCCGAGTTTCTTGATCTTCTTCTCGGCGTCCTCGCGGCTCATCACCTCATTGCCGTTCTCGTCGCGGGTGAACTCGTTGAAAATATCCTCGTCGGTCAGACGCTGTCTATACTCCTCCTCAGTGCCGAAATCGGCAGGAATCTCGAAGTTCGGCATGATGGGGCCGTGGTCAATCGAATATGTCTCGACCTTGCCGAGCACCTCAAGCGTGTTCGACAGCGACTCAGGTATATCACCGAAAAGACGGTTCATCTCCTCGGTCGTCTTCATCCACTCCTGCTTGGAGTAGAACATGCGGTTGTTGTCGGCGACAAACTTGTTGGTCGACACGCATATGAGACGGTCATGCGCCTCCGCGTCATCCTCGTTCACAAAATGAACGTCGTTGCTCGCTATCAGCTTTATGCCGAATTTACGGCTAAGCTCCACGAGCTTCTCGTTCACCTTCTCCTGCAGCGGGTAGGTCTCATGGTTGGCATTGGGCACAGTCGCCTTGTGACGCTGCATCTCCAGATAGTAGTCGTCGCCGAAAGTGTCCTTGTACCATGCGATCGACTCCTCGACCTTCTCCATGTTGCCCGACAGGATAAGTTTGGGTATCTCGCCGCCCAGACATGCCGAGCACACAATCAGACCCTCGCGGTAAGCGGCCAGTTCTTTCTTGTCGGTACGCGGGTGGTAGTAAAATCCCTGCGTCCAGGCCTTGCTCACCAGTTTGCAGAGATTCTTGTATCCCCGCTGATTCTTTGCCAGCACGATAAGGTGATTGCCCTTATCGCCCGATAGCCGCGTCTCAAGCCCATTTTCGGTCACATACATCTCGCAACCGAAAATGGGTTTGAATTCCGGCAGCCCCTGCTCGCGCAACTTTCCGTTTTTTTTGTTCACATAGTTGAACATCTCCTTCACGCCGTACATCACACCGTGGTCGGTCAGAGCGATACCCGGCATGCCGTCGGCTATCGCTTTATCAACCAAAGCCTCGATCGACGCCTGACCGTCGAGTATCGAGTATTGTGAGTGGACGTGAAGATGTACAAAAGGTTCCAAGGCAGAGGAATTTTTCAGTTAACAGTTTAGCAATGTAGGGGCGTGCGAAAGTACGCCCAAAGCGTATTTCTCACACAACCACATATTGAAGTGATTTACCAGATCACCACGCGGTCTTCGGGAGCGCGATACAGCTTGTCACCCTCCTTGATGCCGAATGCCTCGAAGAAAGGCTCGATATTGCGCAGTGTCACATTCACACGGTTCTCGGCCAGCGAGTGAGGATCCGACGAAGTAAGATTCAGCTTCTCCTCGTCGCGGCAGTTGTTGGCCCAGATATTCGCATAGTTCATGTAGAAGATCTGCTCAGGCGAAAGACCGCATGTCTTGGCACTCTCCGATTTCGGGTCGATGCCCTGCTTGGCAAGAGCGTTGAGCAATGCCGTGCGCGACACACGCAGACCACCCTGGTCGGCGATATTCTCGCCGAGAGTGAAATGACCGTTGGCATGCACGCCGGGAGCCACCTCCACCGAGTCAAACTGTGCGGCAAGCTGTTCGGCAAGCGCGTTAAATGCTTCGGCATCCTCATTGGTCCACCACTCTTTCAGGTTGCCCTCAGCATCAAAGATGCGTCCCTGGTCATCGAAACCGTGAGTCATCTCATGGCCGATGACTACACCGATGCCGCCGTAGTTCTCGGCGTCGGTAGCCTCGGGGTCAAAGAAAGGAGCCTGAAGTATGGCAGCCGGGAAGACGATCTCGTTTGCCATAGGATTGTAGTAGGCGTTGACAGTCTGCGGAGTCATGCCCCACTCGGTCTTGTCAACAGGCTTGCCCCACTTCGACATGATGTCGTCCTTGTTCCACTTCTGCACCTGCTTGAAGTTGGAGTAGAGACTCTTCTCCTTGTCGATGGCGAGAGAGCTGTAATCCTTCCACTTGTCGGGATATCCGATCTTCACCGTAAATGCGGCGAGTTTCTTGCGGGCGTTGGCTTTGGTCGAGTCGCTCATCCATGTGAGGTTGTCGATGTGTGTGCCGAGAGCCTCGCGCAGATTCTCCACAAGGTCGAGCATCTTCTGCTTCGACGACTCGGGGAAGTACTTTGCCACATACAGTTCGCCGATTGCCTCGCCCATAGCCGACTCGGTCATCGACAGAGCGCGCTTCCACAGCGGACGCTGCTCCTCGACACCGCTCATCACCTTGCTGAACTCAAACGACGTGTCGGTGAAATCGGTGCTGAGATAAGGCGCGGCCTGAGCCACATACTTCCACAGATAGTAGTCTTTCTTCTCGCGGGGAGTGGTCGAGGCCATGAGGTCGTTGGCGCGCTTCACCGTGTTGATTTCGGTGACGATAACACGTTCGGGCGACTCGATGCCCATAGTCTCCACAAAGAAGCGGTCCCAGTCGATGGCCGGGTACATATTCTTCAGCTCGGCAAACGAACGCGGATTCTTCATCGCGGCGATGTTGCGGCTCTCCTCAAGGCTCCAGGTCTCCTCGGCCAGAGAAGTCTCGATCTTCATCACGTTCTCCATGATGCGCTTGGCATCCTCGTCGCTGTAACCGGCATTCTTCATCTGCGACTCGATAAGCGTCTTGTAGGCGTTGCGCACGGCCGTGTTACGCTCATCGTCGAGAAGATAATAGTCGCGGTTGCCGAGGCCGATGCCGCCGCCGCTCACATACATGGCATATGAGTTGCTGTCGTCGAAATCCTCCATCGGGCCGGCGTTAAAGAACGGGCTGCCATAGTCCGACTGCATCCACATGAAGAGATCGGTCATCGACTTGTCGTCTTCGGCCGTCTCCTCGATCTTCTTCAGATCGGCGAGTATGGGCGATGCGCCTTCGCTGTTGCGGCGCACCGTGTCCATGGCCTGACTGTAGATAGTCGAGACCTTGAAAGCCACACTCCCCTCCTCGGGGTTTGTCTCGGCCAGAGAAGTCACGATCTCTTTCACACGCTCCTGATTCTGCTCGTCAAGCACGTTGAACTGACCGTAACGGGCATGTTCGGCCGTCAGCGGATGTGCCTCCTGCCAGCCCTTGTTCACATGGCCGTAGAAATCGTCACCAACGGCGATTGTCTCGTCGATCGATGTTGTGTCGAGGCTCTTGAAGGCCGACCCTTTGGGGGTACATCCGCCCGCCATTGCCCCTGCGGCTGCAATTGTCATACAATATGCAACGTAAGAAATCTTCATTTTACCTTATAATTGTTTTTGCTTCATCACATGATTCCGCGCTCGCGCAGCTTCTGCTGCCAGGCCCATGCCGATTTCATCGTATCGGCAAGCGGAGTCTCGGCCTTCCAGCCAAGCACCTCGTTGGCGTGGCGCGGGTTGGCCCACACCTTCTCGATGTCGCCCGCACGGCGGCCGACGATCTTCTTGGGCACTGTCACGCCTGTTGCCTTCTCAAACGTGTCGATCAACTCAAGCACCGATACACCGTTGCCCGTGCCGAGGTTGAATATCTCGACCGACTCGTTCGACTTGTCCTCGAGCATGCGCTCCACAGCTATGACGTGAGCCTTAGCCAGATCCACTACATTGATATAGTCACGTATGCACGATCCGTCGGGAGTAGGATAATCGTCGCCGAATACACTCAGTTCCTTCCTTATGCCCATAGCGGCCTGAGTCACATAAGGCAGAAGATTCTGGGGAACACCGTTAGGAAGCTCGCCGATCTCGGCCGACTTGTGTGCGCCTACCGGGTTGAAGTAGCGAAGTATCACGCTCTTGAAAGGAGCACCGGCGGCAATGACATCGGTTATGATTTCCTCGGAGATCTGCTTGGTGTTGCCGTAAGGCGAAGTAGCCTTCTTGATCGGTGCGGCCTCGGTAACAGGGTTTTCATCAGGTTCTCCGTAGACAGTGCACGATGAGCTGAACACGATGCCTTTGGTACCATGCTTGGCCATCTGGTCGAGCAGATTCATCAGCGTGTTCAGGTTATTGCGGTAATACAGTATAGGCTTCTGCATCGACTCGCCAACAGCCTTGCTTGCCGCAAAGTTTATCACACCTTTGATATCGGGATAGCTGTCAAACAGTTTCTCCATCGCAGCCATGTCGGTGCAGTCCGCTTCGACAAAATCAGGACGTATGCCGGTGATCTTCTCGATACCGTCGAGTACCTCCTTGTTGCTGTTCGACAGATTGTCGACAATCACTACAGGATAACCTGCCTCCTGAAGTTCGACCACAGTGTGGCTGCCGATGTAACCGGTGCCGCCTGCTACCAGTATTCTTTCGTTTTTCATCGTTTTATTGTAGTTATAACCTTTACCAAATTTATTTATAATTGATTAATCTATAGCCAGAATAAGTCCCTTGAGATATTCGCCCTCAGGATGATATATCGACACCGGATGATCGGCCGGCTGAGTCATCTGGTGCAGGATACGCACCTTGCGCCCGGTCGATGCGGCCGCCGAGAACACCGCCAGTCTGAGATCTCTTGCCGAGATAGCCTGAGAGCAGCTGAATGTGAACAGTATGCCGCCCGATGCGATCTTACGCATGGCAGCGGCGTTAAGTTTCTGATAACCGCGCAGAGCATTGGGTATCGCCGATCTGTGCTTGGCGAATGCGGGAGGATCGAGCACGATCAGATCAAACTCTCCGTCGCCCATCGCCTCAAGATACTTGAATGCGTCCTCGGCAACCGCCTCATGGCGTCCGTCATCCGGAAAGTTAAGATTCATATTGCTGTCGGTGAGTGCTATCGCCTTGGCCGAACTGTCGACCGACACTACACGCCGGGCTCCTCCGCGCATCGCATACACCGAGAAACCGCCCGTATAGCAGAACATGTTGAGCACCGAGCGTCCGTGACTGTACTTCTCGAGAAGCGCGCGGTTGTCGCGCTGATCAAGGAAGAAACCGGTCTTCTGCCCCTTCAGCCAGTCCACACGAAATTTCAGACCGTTTTCCAACGCAACATCGCTCGTAAACGAACCTTTCAGATAATCGTTCTGCGGATCAAGCCTCGCCTTGTAGGGCAGTGTCGTCTCCGACTTGTAGTAGACGTTTTTCACGCCCAGATCCTTCTGCTGCGTGAGCAGCCCGGCAAGCATCTCACGGCGGTAGTGCATCGCCACACTGTGGGCCTGCATCACAGCCGTCTCGCCATATATGTCGATGACCAGTCCCGGGAGGAAGTCCCCCTCGCCGTGCACCAGACGATATGAGTCATTGTCCTCGCGTATCAGTCCGAGCGAACGGCGCAGCTTATATGCGTCCTCAAGACGCTGCCTGAAGAAAGACTCGTCAATATCACCGTCAACAGCACCGAACTGAAGCATTCTCACCGCTATGCTGCCGATCTGCCAGTCTCCGGCACCGAGCACACGTCCGTCGTGGCCGATAACCGTTACGACCTCCCCCTCCTCTATTCCTTCGGCAGGCACGTTTGCTATCGCGCCCGAGAACACCCAGGGATGAAAACGTCCCAGCGATTCCTCTTTCTCTTTTTTCAGCTTTATCTCCTTCATCACGTTTACTTTATGAAGAAACGATACAAGTCATTGCCATTGGCGTAAAGCAGCAGCGCAAGCAGGAAGAACATGCCCGCCATCTGTGCGTACTCAAGAAATTTGTCCGACGGTTTTCTGCGGGTGATTATCTCCCATATCAGGAACATGACATGACCGCCGTCGAGTGCCGGGATAGGTATGACATTCATAAACGCCAGTATGATCGAGAGAAACGCCACGGTCTCCCAGAACGAAAGCCAGTTCCATGCCGACGGGAACATCGACCCGATGGCACCGAAACCTCCGAGGCTCTCGGCACCGCGTTTTGTAAACACATATTTCAGCGACCCTACGTAGTTGCCCATCGTCGTAGTCCCGTTCGAGATACCCTTGGGTATCGAGGCGAGCAGTCCGTAGCGCACATACTGCACAGGATAGATCTCTGTCGGCAGTTTAAGGCCGATACCGAGCTTGCCGTCCTCGGTCGGGGTGGCCTCCAGCGTCACCGGGCGACCGTCGCGCTCGACTGTGAACGTTGTCGGCATGCCGGCGCGGTTAAGCAGCTCACGGCTGAATTCAGTGTAAGACGGCGTCTCGACTGTATCGACCGCGATAAAATGATCACCCTCCAGCACACCGGCCTTTACTGCCGGATCTCCCGCCGAAAGGCTTTTCACTATCACAGGCACACGCATCGCCATAAAGCCGCCGGCATCGCTCACATTGAAAATGAAATCATCGGGCAACGCTATGGCGACCGTATCCTTTTTGTTGCGGAGCACCTTCACCTCTTTGGCCTCGACAATATCCATCAGCGAAGCCGACGATCCAAGCTCCTTGCCGTCTGCCTCAACCGGGATATCACCGTTGCGGAATCCGACCGTCTGAGCCACCGGCACAAAATCAAATCCCTCGCTCACGTCGCGGAAATTGATATGCGACTCTCCCCAGTAGAAAGCGATGCCGGCATAGATGATCACCGCAAGCACAAAATTCATTATCACACCGCCGAGCATCACGAGCAGACGCTGATAGGCAGGCTTCGACCTGAACTCCCACGGCTCGGCCACCTCCGAGAGCGACTTGGTGTCCTGCGTCTCGTCGATCATGCCGGCGATCTGGCAGTAACCGCCGAGCGGTATCCAGCCGATACCGTAGACCGTATCGCGCCACGAGGCCTTTCCATTATCCTTGCCGGCGTCACCGCTTTGCGCTTTACCCACTTTCAGCGTCACGAGAGCCTTGTCGTCGTCCGACGAAAGAAGCATCAGCTTACCCTCGCGGGGTATATACTTCAGCAGTGAGAATTTGTAATTAAAAAACAGATAGAAACGGCTTACACGCATTCCGAAGATACGGGCAAACATATAGTGTCCGAACTCATGCACTATCACGAGCAGACTGAGTGCCGCTATTAGCTGTAACGCCTTGATAAGTATTGTATCCACTAATTTCCTTTTTGGTTGTCACATGATGTGCCTCACATCTTCGCAACAAGTTCCGATGCGATACGGCGGGCCTGGTCGTTTGAGGCCGCATAATCGTCGAGCGTCGGTGCTGCGACATGATCGGCACTTTCGAGAGTTCTTTCTATAACATTGATAATATCGGTAAAACCTATACGGTCATGCAGAAACGCATCGACAGCTATCTCATTGGCCGCATTGATCACACACGCGGTGTTTCCGCCATGCTCAAGCGCATAGTGGCCGAAACTTACACCCGGAAACTTCGTCGTGTCAGGCTCCTCGAAAGTAAGGGAATTCATATCTGCCACAGTAAGATGCCGTTCGCTCTCCGGGAGCGCGAGACGTCGGCCACCCGCAAGCGCATACCTGATCGGCAGGTGCATGTCGGGCACTCCGAGTTGGGCTTTCAGGGCACCGTCGCGATACTCAACCATAGAGTGAACTATCGACTGCGGGTGCACAACGGCCTTTATTCTCTCTCCGGGCAGATCAAAAAGCCAACGCGCCTCGATGATCTCAAACGACTTGTTGACCATCGTGGCTGAGTCAACCGTAATCTTGGCTCCCATGCTCCAGTTGGGATGCCGCAAGGCATCCGACGCCTTCATCCGGGCAAGCACCGATGCGTCAGTGGTTCTGAACGGGCCACCCGACGCAGTGATCCAGAGACGCTCAACATGCGAGCGGTCTTCACCCTGCAGACACTGATATATGGCCGAATGCTCCGAGTCGACAGGGATTATGTCGACCCCGCATCTTTCTTTCTCACGGGTAACTATGTCGCCGGCCACAACAAGAGTCTCCTTATTGGCAAGAGCGATAGTCTTTCCGGCTTTTATCGCACGCATTGTCGGTATAAGTCCGCTGTAGCCGACCGTTGCGGTCACAACCACATCGGTCGCGTCATCGGTCATGGCGTCGGCTATCGCCTCATCGCCACTGTAAGCCTTTATGCCGATAGATGCCATATCCTGCCTGAAAGCCTCGAAACTGTCACGCGAGCGCGGACTGGCCACAACCACCATTCCGGGTCTGAACCTGGCCGCCTGGCGCGATAGCAGATCAAGATTGCTTCCGGCCGTCAACACACTCACTTTAAACAGATCAGGGTACGACGCGACAGTGTCGAGAGTCTGACGGCCTATCGATCCGGTCGACCCGAGCACTGCCACATTCTGCTGTGTTTTCACCTTATCTTTTCTTTCTTGATACATTTCCGCCAAAGATACGAATTTTTTACCAAATATGACGCGCTACCGAATACTCTTCACGACTTTCCGACATTGTGTAATTTCACCCTTATCTCTATTTTTGCATACGATTTTACAGACCTCGAATTTGACTTTACACAGTCGAAACAAAGCACCCAAGTCAACGTGTCACACTACTATTATTCGTTATTTAATCACATATCGACTGTCAGAACGATCGTGTTTATTATTATATGCGCGATCTCAACTGCCGACGCATATTCGCAGATTATATCGAAAGGCGAAAGTCCGAAAATCACAAGCGACAGCATACGCAAGGCTTTCGACAAAGAGCCTTATTTCGGACTATACAAAGACAACTACTTCGTATTCGGCACATCGGTAGGGCCAAGACCGACCAAACAGAACTCCAACGTCAAATTCCAGATCTCGGTCGCGCAGAGACTGACAAAATCAACATTGCCCTTCGGCACATACCTGTACCTCTTCTACACACAAAAAGCATTCTGGAATGTACTGGAGAACTCGATGCCGTTCCACGACCTGAACTTCAACCCGGGCATAGGACTGGCCAAGCCGCTGTTTGCAGAAGGCACCTATATCGGAAAAGCCATCTTCCAGATCGAGCACGAGAGCAACGGACGCGACTCCATACAGTCACGTTCGTGGAACCGCATATCATTCGGAGCAAGCATCATCATCGACCGCAACATGATGGTGCATGGAAAATACTGGATACCTATTGTCGATGGAGAAAACAACAAAAACATCACAAAATACGTCGGCATCCTTCAGGGAGGCATTAACTACATAAGCGACAACGGCAGATTTTTCGGATCACTCACGCTCGTCAAAAGAGCGAAATGGAAACCAAGTTTCAACACGACCATAGAATTCGGATATAAAATATCCAGAAACGACAACCAGTATCTGTTCTTACAATATTATAACGGATACGGCGAAGGACTGCTCGACTACCGCACATTCAGGTCCGAGCTCAGGGTCGGCATGGTGATACGCCCAAAATATTTCAGCGATTTCTGAACTTCGCCCGGCCTCGCCGCATCATTACCTCGCCTCAGACATCCTTAACATCCCGTTCAGGACGGATTTACGACATTTTTTTGCGAATAAAATATGTTGTTTGCAAAAAAATTGCCATATTTGCACCCGTCAAACTGCGTATAACGCATCATTGACACAAATCATCACATTGTAAGTTTATTATATAATCTTATTCATAGTTTAAACAAACATGACTAAAGCAGAAATCGTCAGCGAAATCTCCAAGACAACAGGAGTTGACAAAGCAAGCGTACTCGCTACCGTCGAGAAGTTCATGGAAATCGTGAAGGACAGCCTCATCAATGGCGAACATGTTTACCTCCGCGGATTCGGAAGCTTCATCGTCAAGACCCGTTCTGAGAAAACTGCACGCAACATCTCCAAGAACACCACAATCATCATACCCGAGCACAAGATCCCGGCATTCAAGCCTGCTAAGGTATTCATGAACAACGTTAAGGGCGAATAATTCACCTCTGTGCGTTGATCTTGACAATATAGGATCAAAAAAATATTACATAATTTCAACAATCTTCCAAAATGCCAAGCGGAAAGAAAAGAAAAGGCCACAAGATGGCCACGCACAAGCGTAAAAAGCGTCTGAGAAAGAACCGCCACAAGAAAAAGTAAGACCCGTTCTTGGCGGCGGCCGACCGCTCCGGTGCCTTACAAAGGCTTCCGGATGCGGGAAGGCCATGCCGAGACCTCTGCGTCTCATCATCAACAAGTTGGCTGGCCCTGTCTCTCATCAGATAGCGGCCTTTGCCTTTTTGCCAATGTTTTGTAATGAAAAGTGAACTTATCGTAGACGTTCAATCCAACGAAATTTCTGTCGCACTCCTCGAAGACTCGCGTCTCGTGTCGCTGCAGAAAGAATCACGGGGGATTGCCTATGCCGTCGGCGACATTTATCTGGCCAAAGTCAAAAAACTTATGCCCGGACTGAATGCCGCCTTCGTCAATGTGGGCTATGAAAAAGACGCGTTTCTTCATTATCTGGACCTTGGCCCCAGGTTCTCATCCTACTCCCAGTATGTCCGCGAGCTTCTCGCCGACAAAAAGCACTTACCGCAGCTTCAGAAAAAAACGCTACTGCCCGAGATAGACAAACACGGCGCGATTGCCGACGTTCTCTCACCCGGACAAGAGCTGCTCGTCCAGATTGTCAAAGAGCCAATTTCCTCTAAAGGACCAAGACTCACGACCGAAATCTCACTTACAGGACGATATCTCGTGCTGATGCCATTCAACGACAAGATATCGGTCTCTCAGAAAATCAAGTCGGGCGAAGAACGCACACGACTACGCCAGCTTCTGGGCAGCATTAAACCAAAAAATTTCGGCATAATCGTCAGAACATCGGCCGAGGGAAAGAAAGTCGCGGAGCTCAACGCTGAGCTGAAAGCCCTCATGAAATGTTGGGAAGACGCTCTTGCCAAAGCACAGAAAGTAAGTGCGCCGGCTCTTGTTTTTGAAGAAGAAAGCCGCATTGTCACAGCGCTGCGCGACATCTTCTCCACATCATTTCAAGACATATACGTCAACGACACCGAGATCACACAGCAGATACGCAACTACGTGTCGATTATTGCACCCGAGAGTCGTGACATAGTCAAGGAATACACCGCTCAGGAACCGATCTTCGACAAATTCGGCATTACTCGCCAGATTAAGTCGTCGTTCGGAAAAACAGTGTCATTCCGTAGCGGAGCATACATTATCATCGAATCGACCGAAGCGTTGCATGTCATTGACGTCAACTCTGGAAACCGCTCAAAAGCTTCAAGCGATCAGGAGTCAAACGCTCTTGAAGTGAACCTGAGAGCCGCCGACGAGATAGCCAGGCAGCTGCGTCTGCGCGACATGGGAGGGATTATAGTGATCGATTTCATCGACATGGCGAAACAGGAGCACCGACAGGCGCTCTTCGACCACATGAAGGAAGTGATGGCAAACGACCGTGCAAGGCACAATATTCTGCCTCTTAGCAAATTCGGTCTCATGCAGATTACAAGGCAGCGCGTGCGCCCGGCTCTTGACATTGTCACGACCGAAAGCTGTCCCTCATGCTTCGGAAAAGGCGAGATACAACCCTCGTTACTGTTCACCGACACACTGAAAGAGAAACTCGATTACCTGATCAACGATCTGCAGCAACGCAATTTTGTGATGTACGTACATCCATTTGTCGATGCATACATCAAAAAAGGACTTCTGACATCGCTATATCGCAAATGGCGCATGGAGCTCGGAAGAAGTTTCAAGATACTCCCCGACCAGTCCCTTGCATATCTGCAGTACCGCGTCATCGACAGCCACAAAAATGAAATTGACCTCAAAGAGGAAAAAGACATGGCGTCGGCTGCCACAAAAACAAAAAACAAAGCCAGGAACCGGGGCAACAACACTAACGACGAATGATACTTGAGCCGTGACAACCAAGAAGTCACCGCACAAGCCTGTCGTTCTGACGTCCGCCCGTTACGCGTCTCTCTGATGGCCGACAAAACAGAAACCTACATGCGCAAGCCCGAGTGGCTTCGCATTAAGCTCCCCGACGCAATCAAGTCGGGTAAAATCCGGCAGATGCTTGCCGAGAGAAATCTTAACACAATCTGCTCAAGCGGGATGTGTCCCAATCGTGGCGAGTGCTGGTGTGCCGGCACCGCCACTTTTATGATTGGGGGCGACACATGCACGCGGGCATGTCGGTTCTGTGCGGTGAAGACAGGGCGGCCGGGCACACAGCCCGATCCGGCCGAAATCGAAAACATAGTACGCTCCATAAAAGAGCTTGAACTCAGACACGCCGTGGTCACATCGGTCGACCGCGACGATCTGCCCGACGGAGGTGCTGCGCACTGGGCAACGCTGATACGTGCCATACGCCGGCACTGCCCCGGAGTGACACTCGAGACACTGATCCCCGATTTTCAGGGCAAGACCGAACTTGTCGACATCGTCATCGCCGAGCGGCCCGACGTGATATCGCACAACCTCGAGACCGTGCGCCGTCTCACACCCGAAGTCCGATGCTCGGCCACCTACGACCGGTCGCTTGCAGTGCTCCGACACATCGCCGCAAGCGGCATACGCACCAAGTCAGGCATCATGCTCGGACTTGGCGAGACACCCGAAGAAATCCTGCAGACAATGGACGACCTCATTGCTGTCGGATGCGAGGTAATGACCATCGGACAATATCTGCAGCCCTCGCGCTCACACTATCCGGTCAAAGAATACATTACACCTGAGACTTTCGAGCAATACCGCCTTGCCGGTATTGAAAAAGGATTCCGACACATCGAGAGCTCCCCATTTGTCAGAAGCAGCTACCACGCCGAGCGCCATGTCCATTGAGATACGCCGTATCCCGGGCTTGCTTCCCTATCGCGAGGGATGGGAGATGCAGCACACACTCCTGTCGGAAGTCGACAGAGGCGTCACACCCGAGACGATTCTCATTGTCGAGCATGAGCCGGTGTTCACACTCGGTTTTCATGGCAACGCCTCTAACATGCTTGCCTCCGAAGAGCTCCTGCGGCGTCGGGGAGCAGAGATAATACGCGTCGAGCGGGGAGGCGACATCACCTTTCACGGACCCGGACAACTGGTTGCCTATCCCGTTTTGCGACTGCGCGACAGGCATTACGGAGTAAAATCCTACGTCAGCCGTCTCGAGCAGTCGGTCATCGACACATGCGCCGCCTTTGGCATAAGATCGGGTCGCGTCGAGGATGCCACTGGAGTATGGTGCGGCATAGACACTCCCGCCGAGCGCAAGATATGCGCCATCGGTGTCAAGGTGTCGCACGGAGTCACCATGCACGGGCTCGCCCTCAACGTCACAACCGATCTCGAATGGTTCCGCCTCATAAATCCATGCGGCTTCGTCACAAAAGGCGTCACATCCATTCTTGCAGAAACCGGCGAAACACCCGACTTCGCCCACGTCGCCACAATCCTCGCCGACAACCTCCGTGCAGCTCTTACGGAATAACGATCCTGAACACAGGATGCGGGCTGCGTCGCATAAGCTCCACACTTGCACCTCCGTTGCGCCGCAGCAGCTGTCTTGACAGAGCCAGACCGATACCGCTCCCCTTGGGTTTTGTGGTGAAAAACGGTATGAAAACCTTATCGGCTATTTCATCAGGTATCTCCGGGCCGTTGTCCGCGATCTCGATTGTCACCGACTCGTCATCCTGGAGCCGTCCTCTCACCGTCACACGTCCTCCGTCGGCCACACAGCAGCTGTTTTCGACTGCATTCTTCAGAAGATTCACGATCGACTGGCTGAGCATACCCTCGTCGCTGTACACCATCACATCCTCATTTCCGGCAATATCGATATCGATCACGCTCTTTGCATCATCTCCGTTTCCCGCGATGCAGTAAACCAGATTGACACATCGCGCCAGAAAGTCACGAAGAAGAAATGCTTTCGGAGCCGGGTCGGGCATATGAGTCAGATGCCTGTATGAATTGACGAAGTTCCTCAGATAATCCGACGCGCTGACAATAGTCTTCAACTGCTGGCGCACACCATCCGACATCGCCTCCCCCTCCGACGAGTCAAGCACATTCCCCGTAAGCGATATTATAGGCATGATGGCATTGTTAAACTCATGCACCACTACCTGCGAGAAACGCATCCACGACTCCATGTCGCGGTCGGCAACTGCCGAAGTCGCATCGTCGAGAGTCAGCATAAGGTATTCATCGCCCTGATCTTCAAACTCCGAGACGCACACGATTGCCAGACAGTTACCAAGCGTCATCACCTCTCCGCCTGAAGTCGTGCACTCTTTCCGTTCAAGAAGTTGCCCCAAACGGCTTCCAGCAAACTGCCTGACCGACGTCACCACGCTGCGCCCGAGGAGTCTCAGTGCCGCGCGGTTGCTCATAAGCGCACGCCCGTCGCTGCATCTGAACACCACAATGCCGGTCGACGATCTCTCAAGCACCATGTTCAGAAAATGGTCGCGCGACGAGCTTTCGGCACGCAGCGCAAGAAGCATCTTTCTTATTGCCTCAAGGTTTCCCTCAATGGTTCTGTCTGCCACACGCGGCATATATGCCGCATCTCCATTTTCAAGTGCTTCAATCAGTCGGTCGGTCGATTCACGAGCCCGGCGCGTCACAGCGTTCAGCCGCAACACAAGCCAGACGATTGCCGCCGCAGCCGCTATCCCCGCCCACACAGTCGCCACACTCATAAGCCGTGACGTTTTATCTTGTTATACAGAGTCTGGCGTGATATGCCGAGACTTTTGGCCACGAGCGTCATGTTTCCGCCATGCTCCTCAATACGCCGCGCGATCATGTCGCGCTCCATATCGGCCATCGTCGACGCCGCAGCCTCTTCGACAACTGTCTCGCGACTCTTGAGCCCGAGCACCGAAGCCTCCACAACATCCCCGTCAGTCAATATCACAGCCTTTTCCATCACA
This sequence comes from uncultured Muribaculaceae bacterium, assembly GCA_964389525.1. Lineage (GTDB taxonomy): Bacteria > Bacteroidota > Bacteroidia > Bacteroidales > Muribaculaceae > JAFLTL01. Next base: position 110,602 of record CAYMEX010000002.1, read on the forward strand.
TGCTCGAGCTCCCTCACATTTCCCGGCCACCTGTATGCGAGGATATCGCTTTTTGCCTCGGCCGACAGATCGAGCAATGATCCCCCGCGATATTGTGCGCAATACTTGTCAATAAACTGCCGTGCGAGTGCTATCACGTCGCTTCCGCGTCTCCACAGCGGTGGTATGTCGATATGTATCGTGTTTATGCGGTAAAGAAGATCACGCCTGAAAAGCCCCTCCATCACCATACGTTCCAGATCAGACGATGTAGCCGACACAAGCCTTATATCGACCTTGCGGGGTTTCGTTTCGCCAAGTCTTGTCAGCGAGCGTTCCTGAAGCACACACAACAGTTTCGACTGAAGACGCGGTGTCAGGTTTGCGATCTCGTCGAGAAAAAGAGTTCCGCCGTCAGCCTCCTCTATGAGTCCAGCCTTCCCGGCGACAGCCCCGGTAAAAGCACCTTTGGCGTAGCCGAACAGTTCACTCTCGAAAAGACTGTCGGCTATCGCGCCCATGTCCACATGCACAAAGCGTCCGTCGCGCCGCATCGACTTGCCATGTATCTGCCTGGCAAGAGCCGACTTTCCCGTACCGTTGTCGCCGGTGACAAGAATCGAGGCCGTTGTCGGAGCCACACGCTCTACCATGTCGCGCACGGTCTCCATACCATGACATTCACCGTAATAAAACCCGTCATTACGCTCTGTGTGCAAGCTCTTTTTGCGCCACTTCGGCAACCCCTCTATCACGTCGGTCAGTCTGTCGCGGTCGATCGGCTTGACAATGAAATCCGTCGCACCCTCCTTGATCCCCCTTACGGCAAGATCGACGTCACCATAGGCCGTCATAAGCACCACAGGCGTCTCCGCATGATTTTTGCGCAACCACTTCAGCCAGTACAGCCCCTCGTTTCCCGACATTATGCCGGCACGGAAATTCATATCCAGAAACACGCAGGCTGGTTTCGACTCCCCCATCATCATCTCAGGCAGCCTCTCAGGTGTGGAAATCCATATCGGTTCAACCGACATCTGGCCGAGCATCAGACTCAGCGTCTGCCCAACCCCCTCGTTGTCATCCACGACAAGTATCTGTCTGCTCTCTCTACCCATACAGCAAAAATACACTTTAGCCTTAATTCTACAATGCTTTATTATTTCCAAATTCCAGACTAATTTTTAACGAGTTGTCTAAATTCTTTACACAATTTGTCAAGTAATTTGACAACACAGCACGCCACACAGGCAATACTCAGCTATAGATCAACAATTTGCATTTTATGGCACGGTATTTGTGATATATAATTGTAAAAATCCTAAATTATTCATTATGTTCAACAATTTACTTTACTCCTGGCGAAGTATAATATCGATGCCCCGGCAAAGCATACTCAAAGCTGTGTCGCTTGCTTTCGGCATCGGCATTTCAATTCTGCTCCTTGCACGCTTCGCCTATCTGAAAAGCTACGACACATCCTACAACGACAGCGACGATCTATATCAGACGTGGATCACTTGGCACCTGACCGACCGCGACCTTGAACCCACGACAACCATCCCCGGCAAAATACCCACATCTATTGCCGAGGAGATGACCGATGTGTTCAGCTCAGGCTCAGCCACAAGCCGTGGAAGCATAAGTCTGATAGAGACCGACAGCCACACCAAAGCCGACGTCGTCAAATTTTACGGAGATTCCGCCTTTTTCGAGACACTCGGCATTGATGTCCTGAGCGGTAATCCCCATCAGGATCTTAATAACCTCACTTCCGTCTATCTATCCGACAAAATGGCCACGCAACTGTTCGGATCCCCCGAAAATGCGTTAGGACACAGCGTCACCTTCAACCAGAATTACGACGAAAACTATACTGTTGCCGGCATCTTCAAGGCGCTGCCCGAAAACAACACCATGTGCCCTCAGGCAGTCCTGTCAATAGCAGGTTTTGCCCAGTATTTCCGCTGGGTGGGAGGCGATTCATGGTGGGGATTTCTCCGTAAGAAGAAAGACTGCAATCTCAGTCTTGACGACATAAATGCCCGCATCGCGAAGATCGTCGAGAAAAACGCACCCGCATACAACGGCATATCCATTGAAATACAGGCAAGACCGATCTCACAGTCAATCTACGACGACGGCAACATACGGTCAATGATGTACATTCTCCTCAGTCTGGCCATAACAATTCTCATCATAGCTGTATTCAACTACGTACTCATTTCCATTGCTTCGCTGGCACGACGGGCAAAAGCCATAGGCGTGCACAAGTGCTGCGGCGCAGGCACAGGATCGATACTCTCGATGTTCGTCATCGAGACGATAATCATAATCTTTGCCGCACTCGCTCTCGCCGCATTGCTGCTTTTCACATTCCGCGACTTCATCGAGTCTACCTTGCAGACTCCCGTATCCGGTCTCTTCGATCCATCACGCCTCTGGGTTACAGCCGCCGTCATAGTCCTCACCATTATTGTAGGAGGTTTCATACCAGGCATAATGCTCTCACGCATCGAAGTATCCACCATTTTCCGCCGCTTCACCAAGACGCGCCGGTCATGGAAGCGTATCCTGCTTTTCATACAGATCACAGGAGCCACGATCATCCTCACGATGTCGACTGTCGTGCTCTCGCAGCTTAATTTCGCACTCAATCTCGATCCAGGCTACCGTATACAGGGACTCGCGATCGTGCCCTACGACTACGACACGAAAGACGCATTTGAAGCCGATATCAGGTCACTCCCCTACGTCATCGACTACGGCTACTCCGGCTCGACACCGATATGGGGCTACTCCGGCACGATTCTTCCCGACGACAAAGGCAATTCATCATTCTCATCCAACTTCGATGTCGCGCCCCCTGAATATGCCGATTTCATGGGATTCAGCTTCATTGCCGGACGCAACTACCGCGACGACAGCGAGATCGTCATAAACCGATCATACTGCACCGCAAGCGGCTGGACACCCGAAAATGCGATAGGACGCGCGATCGGACATCCCGACGACAAGAAAACCATTGTAGGTGTGATTGAAGACTTCAGCATCCATTCACTTTTCAATCACAAGACCCCGTTGTGCATGATCATGCCGTCTGAAGACGGATTTCGTGCCGGAACACTGCAGATACACCTTGCCGAACCATATCTCGACAATCTGCAGAAGCTCACCGAATACATGGCCGAAAACTATCCGCAACGCAAAGACGTGCCATCGCTTGCCACCGAAGATCTGCGACAGACCTACAGCGACGTGACACGCTTCCGCAACCTCACGTTCATTGCAGCCATAGCCATATTCTTCATCACCGTGATGGGACTTGTAGGCTACCTCGCCGACGAGATACAGCGCCGACGCCGTGAGATAGCCATACGCAAAGCCAACGGAGCCGGAATATACGATATCGTCACCATGCTCGCACGCGACATCGTCATCTATGCGCTGCCGGGCGTCGTGCTTGGCGCACTGATCGCCAACCGCCTCGCCGCCCTGTGGCTTGAGCAGTTCACACAGACAAGCCCATTCCTGCAGGCCATCTACGTCATGGTCCCCATAGCAGTCTTCATTGCGACTGTGATTTCAATAATTGCCATATCATGGTCGACAGCATCGTCTGACCCGGCCGAAGCACTCAAATCTGAATAACACCCGAAAAACTATGATACAGCTCAACAAAATCAGCAAAGAGTTCACCACCGACACCGTGCGCACACTCGCCATACAGGATATCAACCTTTCAATCTCGCGCGGCGAATTTGTCGCCGTCATGGGCCCGTCGGGCTGCGGGAAATCGACTCTGCTCAACATCGTTGGTACACTCGACCGACCCACATCTGGCTCATACCTTCTCGACGGCAAAGAAGTCGGCGGCCTGTCGACCTCGCAGCTCACCGCCATACGCAAAGGCAAGATCGGATTCATTTTCCAGTCGTTCAACCTCATCGACGAACTCACCGTGCGGCAGAACGTCGAGTTGCCACTGACCTATCTCAAAATTTCGGCCTCTGAGCGACGCAACCGCGTAGGCGAACTGCTTGAACGCATGAACATGTCACACCGCGTCAACCACTATCCACGCCAGCTGTCGGGCGGACAGCAGCAGCGTGTGGCGATAGCACGAGCCCTCGTCACCAACCCCGACATCATACTTGCCGACGAGCCCACCGGAAACCTCGACTCAAAAAACGGCATCGAAGTGATGGAGCTCCTCACCGATCTCAATGCCGCAGGTACGACCGTGATGATGGTGACGCACTCCGACCGCGACGCAGCCTATGCCCACCGCACGATCACCCTCTTCGACGGACACATCACCTCATCCATCCCCCGCAGCCACTCGCTGTGATCTGACCGCCGCGTCAGGCATGACATTCTAAAGCAGCTATCTTAGCTACGATAGCTATCCACAACCCGCAGCGCGAGTTGCACATTCCATAAAATTACCGCAATTAAACAGATCAGGGACGCACCACCAATGCCGTGCGTCCCCGATCTTTATATAGCCTTTTTCGGTCAGACCTTATACTTATACTCGATCTCTGCAAGATCGGCGTTTGCCTTCACGATTTTCTTTGAAAGGCTCTCGCTCCACGTCTTCAGACGCGACGAGATGCCCTCGTCGGTCAGCGCGAGCATACGGGCGGCAAGCACGGCGGCATTCATTGCGCCATTCACACCGACGGTAGCCACCGGGATGCCCGGAGGCATCTGTGCGATCGAGAGAAGCGCGTCAACGCCGCCGAGCGACGAGTTGATCGGAACTCCAATCACAGGAAGCGGAGTGATCGCTGCGATAACGCCGGGGAGAGCTGCCGACATGCCCGCTGCTGCGATAACCACTTTCAGGCCGCGGCCTTCGGCCTCGCGTGCGAATTTCTCGACCTCGGCCGGCGTGCGGTGAGCCGACAACGCCAGAAGTTCAAACGGTATCTCGAGATCATTCAGAAAGTCTGCGGCCTTCTTCATGACGGGCATATCCGAAGTGCTGCCCATGATGATACTTACAAGAGGTGTCATATGTTTCTGTTTAATATGATGAGATTTCTACTCTAAGTTACATGGCAAGCATCAGCGCGCCCCACACGCATATCGCCCCGTTGGCGATGCCTGCGGCGACCTGCATCAGAGTGTGGCGTTCGAGTATCAGGCGCGACGTTCCCGTCAGGCCGGCCACAAGTATGGCACCGAAAATCCAGCCGTCCATTGGCCATGCGTTCAGGCCGTGATAGGCAAGAAAGACAAGAAACGCGAGCATTCCGCCCGTGCCAGCTCCGTGGCCGCTTATCTTCCACTTGAAGTTCACTGCCATGTTGACAAGCGCGGCCACCGCTCCGCCCACCGGGAACATATAAAGCCACGCAGGAGCATGCAGATGCCACAGAAACAGTCCGCAGCCCACATAGCACAGCGCCGTGATGATATATGGCCACATCCTCTCTCCCTGCTTGTTCAGTCCCGAGTCGGTCACAACTCCGAGCTTAAACATCACAAGGATTCCGAGCACCGGTATGATCGCCGTGAGTAGAAACGTCCAGCCGATCACCGACCACACGGTCGACGGTGCCAGCGTGTAGAGATAGGTCAGCTCGATGCCGAGAGCCACAGTGTAGGTCGGCATGATGATCGGACTGAATATTGCGGATATTATACGTGATACTTTCTGTAGTGTGTTCATAACTGTCTTCTCATTTTGGCACCGGGTATGCCGAGCCGTTCCCTGTACTTGGCCACAGTGCGGCGGGCGGCCTCGACCCCCCTTTCACGCAGCAGGGCGGTCAGCTTCTCATCCGACAGCGGATGCTGCTTGTCCTCCCCCTCGATAAGTTCTTTCAGGATTGAAACGAATTTGTGGCTCGAAGTGTTGTCTCCGGTCCCGGCAGCTTCGTTGAAAAGCGATTTCAGCGAGTACACTCCACCGGCCGTTATGACATACTTGCCCGAAGTGGCCCTTGATATGACAGACAGATCGTCGCCTGTGACGGCGGCCACATCTCTCAGCACCATAGGTCTCAGACGGCTCTTGTCGTCGGTCAGGAAAAAGTCTTGCTGAAGCTCGACGATCGCGCTCATTATGCGCCACAAAGTCTCCTGTCTTATTTTCATAAGGCCGATGAAGGCACGGGCTTCGTCGCGCTTGCTGCGCAGAAACAGCACGGCCTCGCGCCGTGCCTTTTTCACCGAGGCCGGTTCGTCGGCACGGTTGTCGCGTTTCATCTCCGCCCCCTCCTCAAAAGTCTTCTCTATCTCGAGTTCGGGTATTGTCGACAGCAACGTCAGTTTCAGCTTGCCCGGTGCCACTGCCTCGACCATGAAATCAGGTATGATAGCCGAAGCCGCGTCATCCGACACCGAGTGGTTGTATTGCAGACCCGGTTTCGGGTTCAGGCGCGTTATTATTTCAAGTGCGCGCCCGAGAGTATCTTCATCGACTCCAAGCGCACTGCGGAGCTGATCGAAATTGCGGCCGCTGAACAGATCAAAATACTGCCCGACAATCCGGCGGGCAAGTATGTAATCAGCCCTGTCGCCCGGCATGCGGTCGAGTTGCAGCAGCAGACAGTCCCTCAGATCCACCGCACACACTCCGGCCGGATCAAGCGACCTGACTGCATCCCAGGCATGTTTCACCGCCTTCTCCGACGGCTGGCGCCCCGTTGTCAGCAATATATCCTCAGCCACCTCCACCGGCACACGTGTCGCATACCCGCTGTCGTCGAGATTTCCGGCGATATACAGTGCTATCTTGCGCTCCTCCTCGCTGAGATCGTCAAACGACAGCTGCGACGACAGAAACTCATAGAGCGACGAGGTGCTGTCGCTACGTGTCGCATCCCACGACGGCGTCTCTTTTCTCGACACCGGCCCCGTGAACGGCACATCCTCGGCCGAACCGTAATCGGCACGCTGAAGATCGTCAGGACTCTCGTCAAATCCGTCACCCCCGTCAGCCTCACCACGCTCATCCGGCGCCTCCGACGGCTTGATCTCAAGTGCCGGATTCTCGTCGACAGTACGCCTCACCTCCTCCTCAAGCTCACGACCGGTCAGTTCGAGTATGCGCCCGAACTGCACCTGCATCGGATTGAGTTTTAGCTGTTGTTTCTGAGTGGCTGTAAGACGGAGCGACGTTTTCATAGACTACCCTTTGTCGACGGCAGGCTGAAATTGAACGGATCACGGCGCACGGCCATTTTAAGCGAGCGGGCGAACGCCTTGTATATCCCCTCTATGCGGTGATGCTCATTCTCACCTTTAGCTTCGATATATAGATTGCACTTGGCTGTGTCTGTGAGGCTTTTGAAGAAGTGGCGGAACATCTCGGTCGGCACATCACCGATCTTCTCGCGGCCGAACTTCTCGACTTCCCATACAAGACAGGGACGCCCGCCGAAATCGATCGCAACCGTAGCCAGACACTCGTCCATCGGCAGGCAGAATCCATACCGTTCGAGACCGCGTTTGTCGTGAAGCGCCTTCGCCAGAGCTTCGCCGAGAGCCAGAGCCGTGTCTTCGATCGTATGGTGCTCGTCGACATTCAGGTCTCCCTTCACCTTCACGGTGAGATCCACGCCGCCATGACGCCCTATCTGGTCAAGCATATGGTCTAAGAAGCCAAGGCCGGTCGATATATCGGTCTTTCCGCTTCCGTCCACGTCTACCGTCACAAGCACATCGGTCTCTGCAGTCACGCGGTGAACCGTGCCGCAGCGTCCGGCAGCGACGGTCTCGGCGTCCGGCATATTTCGGCCGACAACCTCACCCTTGAGCGCGGCCACAAGCAGATCGTTCTCGGCCGCCGTGCCCACAGTCAGTCGCAGACAGCCACCGCAGAGATGCACTTTCGAGCGGTTTCTCACCACTACCCCCTGTTCGAGCAGACGGCGGTAGACACCGTCGGCATCCTTCACCTTGGCAAGTATAAAGTTGGCATCCGACCGATACACCTTCTCGACTATCTCCACCTCTTTGAGCCGTTCGGCAAGATCCTCGCGCAGCATCACGAGCTCGCGGGCCGTCCTGGCGATGCGGGCTTTGTCGGTCAGCACGGCAAGAGCCTGACGCTGCGTCAGTATGCTTATGTTGTAAGGATATTTCACCTTGTTGAAGATGTCGATTATGTCGCGGCAGGCATAACCGATGCCGAGTCTTATGGCCGCCGAAGCCCACGCTTTAGAGAACGTCTGCATCACGACCAGCCGCGGATATCTGTCGAGCAGCGATATGGCCGTTCCCTTGTCCGAGAAGTCAACATAGGCCTCATCCACGGCAAGGATGCCGCCGAACGACTGTGCGAGACGCTCGATCTCGTCAAGCGGGAAGGCGTTGCCCGTCGGGTTGTTGGGCGAACATATCCACATCACCTTGGTGTTGGCGTCGCATGCGGCAAGCAGCGCGTCGGTGTCGAGTGTGAAATCGTCGCGCAGGCTCACACGGCGGTACTCGATGTCGTTGATCGCAGCGCAGACCGAATACATGCCGTACGACGGATCAATCGCCACGACATTGTCCACACCGGGGCGGCAGAACGTGCGGTAAAGTATGTCGATGCACTCGTCGCTGCCGACTCCGAGAAATATATTCTCCGGGGCGACTCCGCGGAGTTCGCCGATATGCTGTTTCACCTGACGCTGCAGCGGATCGGGATAACGGTTCAGCCCGTTGAGTATCGAGTTCTCGTTGGCGTCAAGCCACGCTTTCGCCTCACCGCTGTATTCGTCGCGGGCACATGTATATGGCTCCAGGTCTCTTATGTTGCGACGCAGGAGATTTTCTATTTCTTTCAGCATTATCGCAGTGCCTCCTTTCTCACCTCCATGGCATGGCTGTGAGCCTCAAGCCCTTCGGCCTTGGCCATAGCCATGACTGTCGATGCGAGCGACCGCACACCCTCGGGTGTAAGCCGCTGATATGTGATTTTCTTGCAGAAGCTGTCGAGGTTCACTCCGCTGTAGGCCGTCGCATAGCCCGACGTCGGCAGTGTGTGGTTGGTGCCCGACGCATAGTCTCCGGCACTCTCTGTCGACCACGGCCCAATGAACACCGATCCGGCCGAACGCACATCGCCTGCGAGTGTTTCAGCGTCCGCCGTGTTTATGATCAGATGCTCGGGAGCATAGGCGTTTGCAAACTCCATGATTTCCTCCATCGAGCCGAGTTGTATCAGGCGGCTGTGCTCAAGCGATTTCTGCATCATCTCGCGGCGAGGCAGCGAGGCAAGCTGGCGCTCTATCTCCGCCTCGGTGGCGGCAAGCACCTCCGCGCTGTCGGTCAGAAGCACCGACTGGCTGTCGGGGCCATGCTCGGACTGCGACAGGAAATCGGCAGCGATAAACTCAGCCGAAGCTGTCTTGTCGGCGATAACCATCACCTCCGACGGGCCGGCAGGCATGTCGATCGCCGTCCCCTGTCGGTAGCAGGCAAGCTGCTTGGCCTCCATCACAAAACGGTTTCCGGGACCGAATATCTTGAACACACGCGGCACGCTCTCAGTGCCGAGCGACATTGCCGCCACAGCCTGTGCGCCGCCGATAGCATATATGTCGGTGACACCTGCCACTCTGGCTGCGAAAAGTATCGCCGGATGCACCTTGCCCGTAGCATCGGCCGGAGTAGCCATGACCACGCGGCGGCAGCCTGCGATGCGTGCAGGCACACCGAGCATGAGTATCGTCGAGAAGAGAGGCGAGTTGCCGCCTGGCACATAAAGTCCCACGGTGTCGATAGGCACCTGACGCTGGCTGCACACCACTCCCGGAACCGTCTCGACCTCTACCTGCTGCATCTTCTGTGCGTCGTGAAACGCCGCTATGTTGGCGGCCGCTTTCTCGATCGCCTCCTTGAGCTCGGCCGTTATCAGTCCGGCCGCCTCATCTATCTCATCTTCCGTGACGCGAAGCGACTCACGCACCGCGCCGGTAAACTTCTTCTCATATTCCCTGACTGCCCGGTCGCCGTTGGCGGCCACGTCGTCAAAGATTCCTGACACGATTCTCGCCGTCTCCTCATGCGTCGAGGCCACTGCGTCGCGCTGCAGCAGTCGGTTCCAGCTTTCCCGTTCCGGCAGTATGTGTATTTCCATCAGAGTATCATTTTCTCGATGTCAAGAGCGAGGATACCCTCGGCTCCGGCCGCACGAAGCCGGCCTATGATCTCCCAGAAGCGCTTTTCCTCGATCACTGTGTGTACCGAACGCCACGACGGATCGGCAAGATGAAGCACCGTCGGGCTCTTTATGCCGGGAAGCACGGCGAGCACGTCATCAACCTTGTCAGCGGGGACGTTCATCAGCACATACTTCTTTCCGTCGGCCGCTTTGACAGCATCGATTCTGAACAGGAGTTCCTGCAGTATTGCCTCCTTCATAGGCGGAAGGCTCTCGCTGCCGCTTCCGATGAGCACAGCCTGCGACTGCATCACCGTGTACACCTCCTCAAGGTTGTTGCTCACGAGGGTCGACCCCGACGACACGATGTCGAATATGCCGTCGGCAAGGCCGATGCCGGGAGCGATCTCCACCGAGCCCATTATCACATGTATCTGGGCGTTGATGCGCTCCTTGTCAAGAAAACGCTTGAGTATTCCGGGATACGACGTAGCGATCTTTTTACCCTCAAACCAGCTCAGATCTGAATATCCGGCAAACTGGGGGATGGCCAGCGACAGACGGCAGCGGCTGAAGCCGAGTTCGCTCAGCACCCTCACGTCGGCGTCCTTCTCCTCGACCTCGTTCAGGCCGACGATACCTATGTCGGCCGTTCCCGAAGCCACTGCCTCGGGTATATCGTCGTCGCGGAGAAACAGAAACTCCACCGGGAAATTGCGGGCCGGCACAAGAAGCGTGCGTTTGGCCACATTCTGTTTGATCCCGGCTTCCTTCAGAAGCTCCATCGTGTCGTCATACAGTCTGCCTTTAGACTGGACCGCTATTCGCAGCAGATTATCCATTTCTCTATGTAGGTTTATTGAAGTGATTGGATCACCTCCTGGTTAACATCTTGTAAGCTTAAATCACTTCGTTAGTTCATTCTGTACTCGCGGCTGTAGCGCAGGTTCTGGTCGACGTAGTTCTCCGAGTAGTCGACCGCCACATCGGTCACGTTGCCGGCCTCGTCGGTCACGAGACTGTAGACCGGATTGACAAATCCGCGATATGGGGCTATGTCGAGCTTGCTGTAACGGTCAAGCACCTCTGCATGAAGCGCCTGATCGACTTTCACACCATATTTCTCGACAAGAGCGGCACCGGCGGCATAGTCTCCCTCGCTCTTTATGCGCTGGATCTCGCCGAGCAGTTTTCCAAACATAAGCCGCAATGCCTCGTAGTCGTTTATCTCGAGATAGGTCTTGCCATCTTTCTTCACAAGGCCGAGCACATTGTGCGGAGCGCCATGCTCAAGCACCCACTGCGATATCAGCTGGCGGTTGCGCATATGTGCCTCCTCTATGTCCTTATCCGGCTCGATTCTCACAAGCTGCGTCATCAGTCCGTTGAGAAGATACTTGTAATACTCGGCCTTGTAAGCCTCCGGATTGTCGATCAGACCGAGTTCCACCAGATGCGGATCAGCAAGATAGTACAGCGCGAAAAGGTCGGCGCGGGTCTCCTCGAGCGTCGAGGCGTGGGCTTTCAGCGCGTCGGCCTCCACACCCGGCAGAAGCTGTCCCGAACCGTGGCCGAGACACTCGTGCAGGTCGGTGTGCAGATTGTCGGTGATAAACAGATACTTCTCCATGATCTCGCGTGTGGGCTCGTCGATCACAAACTCGTCATTGAACCCGTTGCCCTGCGAGGCGGCGTCATAGGCAGCCGTGATATTCTCGATCGTAACTGACTTCGACCCGTGGGCCGCACGTATCCAGTCGGCGTTAGGCAGATTTATGCCTATCGGCGTGGCAGGATAGGAGTCACCGGCCAGTATGGCGGCCGTGATAACCTTGGCCGACACACCCTTCACCTCAGGTTTGCGGAAACACTGATCGATCGGCGAGCGGTCCTCAAACCACTGCGCGTCGGCGCTGAGCACCTCCGTGCGGTGCGATGCCTCCTTGTTCTTGAAGTTCACTATCGACTCATAGGCACCTGTCAGACCGAGCGGATCGCCATAGCTCTCGATGAAACCGTTTATGAAGTCAACCTGACCCTCGGTCTCACCGAGCCACAGTATCGAATAATCGTCCCATGCCTTCAGGTCGCCGTTGGTGTAGTACTCGATCAGTTTGTCAATGACTGCCTTCTGGCCGGCGTTCTCGGCAAACTCCGACGCCTTCTTCAGGTTCTCCGTCACGCGCTTTATCGCCGGAGCATAAAGCCCGTTGGCACTGTAGACCTCCTCGGTCACCTTGCCGTCGGCACCGCGCACCTTGCGCGAGTTAAGTCCGTATGACACCGGCATTGTGTCGCCCGGCACCCTGATGCTGTTGTAGTACTCCTCCACCTCTTTCTGCGTGAGGCCCGGAGCATATATGTTGACAGCCGACGTCGCCACAAGATCGGCGCCATCAGCCTGATTCACCCTCTTTGCCGCAATATCATCGTTGAAGATGACATCGATCAGCTCCTCCGCATTAGCCGGCTTCTTGTCGGCAGGAAGAGCGTTCACGCGCTTCTCGAAAAACTCACGTGTGAAGCCCGGCTTGAACTTGTCCATCGAGTAGTGGTGATGGATGCCGTTGCCCATCCAGAGCTGCTTCATATACACCTCGAGTTTTTCCTGCTGTGCCTCGTCTTTCACACCTCCCTCATCGGTGTAGACAGCCTCCACAAGATCTCTGATTGCCAGATTGTAGCGGCAATTCTGATCCCAGAGCATGTCGCGACCCGCAAGAGCGGCCTCATTCAGCCAGTATATCAGCTGCTTCTGGTTGAGTGAAAGATCCTCAAATCCGGGCACCTGATAACGCAGTATCTCCACATCGGCGAAACGGTCCACCACATACTCGAAATCATGTGATTCGGACTTCTCTGATTGCACACACGAGCTCATTGCAGAATTCATCAAAACGGCCGCACCGGCGATGGCGGGCAAAATAAGTCTATTCATAACCGGAAACCAAAATAAGCGGCAGGCCATTGCGGCCTACCGCTACAAAGATAAGATAAAAACATTGAAGTGATTTAAACTTATTACATTTTAAATAACTTCATTTATTTTCCGGTGAGTTTGGCCACAATTTCATCAGCCCGCACACCCTTCATGCAGGCCATTGTACCCAGCTTGCAGTTCCACGACCTTATCACCGCACACGGCTGACACTCAACACCTGCGATTATAGCATCCTCAGTTTTCTGTTCCCACCCCATGAAGCCGCACCCGGGAGTGGTCGCTCCCCACACCGACACCACACGCGTTCCCACGAGCGAAGCCAGGTGCATGTTGGCCGAGTCGGTCGTCAGCATCACATCGAGCCCTGCCATTATGGCAAGCTCCTCGCGCAGCCCGGCTTTGCCCGACACATACTCCACCATGTCGCCATATTTCTCGCGCCACGCCTCAAGCTGGCACAGCTCCCTCTCACCGCCACCGAAAAGCGATACCCTGATCTTCTCGCCACGCTCCGAAAGCCGGTCAAGCACAAGCTCCACCGTCTCCGGCGGGATCACCTTCGTGGCATAACGGGCAAAAGGGGCGATGCCGATGCGGTACACCCCGTCATCTTTCCTTGCCCCTTCAAACCTGAATCCCCTGAACAGCGACGGGTCAGTCGGATAACCAAGCGTCTTGAACACATCGAAATAACGGTCAACCACCCACTCGCGCGTGCTTCCCTCGCCCCGTCTTATTCTGGCGCGCTCACGACGCATCTTGTTCACCATCACCACACGCTTGCCTATAAACCTCAGGTAAGCGTCGGCTGTCCACGTTCTCAACACATTGTGAAGATCGGCAATAGCATCGGCCTTCTCCTTGCGCAGAAGGTGAAGAAAACGCAGCGATCCACCGGGACGGCGCATGGCGCGACGGTCTATGCCCACGACCTTCAGATTGGCCGGAGCATCGACTATCAGATCAAGAAACCTGTTCTCGGTCACAAAGACCACTGTCAGCTTCGGGTAAGTATAGGCAAGCGAGTACACCGCAGGCAGCGTCATGGCGACACCACCAAGCCCCGAAAGCCGCAGAACAAGCATTTTTTCAGTCATTCTATCCGTTATTTCAAGTCATCCGTTCGATCCTGTATCCGACAGATTCACTTCTTTTTCTTGCAAATATACTAATATTCGACAAAAAGAAGAGCGACAGTCGTCCGTCAGGACGGGAAGCGGTGGCGATAGCCACTTCTTTGAGTCAAATATACTAATATTCGACGAAAAGAATAGCGATTGTCGGCTCTCAGGTGTCGAACCCCACTTCTTTCAATCAAATTTACAAAATTGTTGCACATTAGAAAACATTTACATACCTTTGCAGCGCAAAAATGTGGCCGACCACATTGCAACAAGCTTAAAAAACAAATAATCACGACATAAGCAAAATGAAACGTACATTTCAGCCCTCCAATCGCAAGCGCGTGAACAAACACGGGTTCCGCCAGAGAATGTCAACCCCCGATGGCCGCAAGGTTCTCGCTCGTCGTCGCGCCAAGGGTCGCGTCCGCCTGACTGTTTCGTCGGAAATCGCAAGCAAGTAATTCGATATTCGGCGGGTATTGCATCGACCTGTCGTGACTCAAGAAATATGTGCGGTCGCCTCTTTGAGTGGCGGCCGTTGCATTTTTATGACAATCGCGAACCAACAACACTTCAACTAAGTTGCTCAACTGCACGCCAATAGCAAGAAAAATTCTCCTGCCCAAAGCCGAGCGGATGAAACGCTGGCTGGGAAAGACCGAGATCATTCAGTCGCAGCTGCTCGCAAAGCTGCTCCACTCGGCGCGCAACACACTCGTCGGGACGCGGTACGACTTCAGCCACATCAGATCCTACGCCGGGTTTGCTGAAAAAGTGCCACTTACACATTACGAAGACATACGCCCCCTCGTCATGCGCATGATAGCAGGAGAGAGCGACATACTCTGGCCCGGAAAAGTCACAAACTACGCGCAGTCATCAGGCACATCCGACGGGAGAAGCAAATTCATACCAATTACATCACAGGGGCTCGCTGCAAACCACATCGACGGAGCCGCATGCGCCGTTGCGGCATACCTCGACTCCAACCCCCGAAGCCGCATATTCTCAGGACGCGCATTCATACTCGGAGGAAGCTTCTCACCCGACATAGACTCACCCGTCGCACCGGGAACACGCATCGGCGACCTATCGGCCACACTCATCTCACGCGTCCCGCGCATCGTCAACGACTTCTACCGCGTACCCTCACGCGAAATAGCCCTCATGAGCGACTGGGAGAAAAAACTCCCCGCACTCATCGACGCATCATCGCGCCAGAACATCACCAACATCTCAGGCGTACCCTCGTGGTTTCTGGCCGTACTCAAAGGCGTACTCGCCCACACCGGACGCTCATGCGTCAAAGACGTGTGGCCCCACCTCGAAGTCTTCTTCCACGGAGGCATATGCTTTGATCCCTACCGCGACCTCTACAGGCGCATCATCGGCGACAACGGCATGCACTACGTCGAGACCTACAACGCATCCGAAGGCTTCTTCGCCATACAGGACGACCCCGCCCTCCACCACATGCTCCTGCTCCTCGACCAGGGCGTCTTCTACGAGTTTCTCGAGCCCGGAGCCGACCGTCCCGTCCCCGCGTGGGAAGTCACACAAGGCAAGATCTACGAACTCCTTGTCACATCGTGCAACGGCCTGTGGCGCTACTCACCGGGCGACACCGTCCGCATAGAGAGCACCCACCCCCTGCGCATCACCATAGCCGGACGCACACGCCATTTCATCAACGCCTTCGGCGAAGAAGTCATGGTCTACAACGCCGACGCAGCCATCACAGCAGCGTGCCGCAAGACAGGCGCCCACGTCCTCAACTACACCGCCGCCCCCGTCTACACCGGCGACCACACACGCGGACGCCATCAGTGGCTCATCGAGTTCGACCACGCCCCCGAGTCAGTCGAAGACTTCGCCGACGAGCTCGACCGCACACTCCGTGCCGTCAACAGCGACTACGACGCCAAGCGCACCCACGACCTCTTCCTCGACCGCGCCGAAGTCATACCCGCCACGCCCGGACTCTTCGACCGCTGGCTTGCCTCCACCGGCCGCCTCGGCGGACAGCGCAAAGTCCCCCGCCTCTCCAACGACCGCGCCATCATCGACGCCCTCCTCACCCTCCTCCACTGATTTTACGACCTTATGAGATCTTTTGCCGATATAAACATAATGGCAGTATTTTCTGTCAAATTTCGTTATGGCGTCATACATTCCTCATGGCGCGACAGACTGTTTTCCGTTATCGGACAGACGCTTACCGAAATGGACGGTGTAAAGCCCATTTGCATCGGAGGCGCAAAAGATCACGTGCACGTGCTGTTCAGCACACGGGGTAACATTCCCGAAGAAGAAATTATCCGTAAGATAAAAACCGAGTCAACCCTTTGGATAAACGCAAATCGGCTGACACGAGGACGTTTTGCGTGGCAACGTGGAGGAGCTCGCATTAGTTATTCACATTCAGCCCTTCCCTCAGTAATAAAATATATTGAAAACCAGGAAGAACATCATCGACGCATCTCCTTTAGAGAAGAACTTGAAAAATTTTACAAAAGCATAGGGTACGAACCCACTAAATACGATTATCCAGAAGACCTGCAAGATGACGATGCAGTCACCCGCGGCGAGCGGGTGATCCGATAATAGCGGCGGGTCGAGCGTCAGCAGCACCCACGGCGAGCAGGTGTCCCGATAATAGCGGCGGGTCGAGTGTCAGCGGCACCCGCGGCCAGCGAGTGACCAGATAATAGCGGCGGGTCAAGCGTCAGCAGCACCCGCGGTGAGCGGGTGACACGATAATAGCGGCGGGTCGATAGACCCGACGTTATAGCGCACACCATACACATCAGACCCGCATCCGCGGGTCGCGAGAAAAAATGCCACCACACCCGCGGAGAGCGGGTGACACGATAATAGCGTCGGGTCGAGCGTCAGCAGCACCCGCGGCGAGCGGGTGACCTGACAATAGCGGCGGGTCGAGCGTCAACAGCACCCGCGGCGAGCGGGTGATCAGATAATAGCGGCGGGTCGATAGACCCGTCGTTGTGGCATACCCTACACACATCAGACCCGCATCGCGGGTCGCGAGAAAAACACAACCCCACCCGCGGCGAGCGGGTGGCCCGATAATAGCGGCGGGTCGAAAGACCCGACGTTATAGCACGCCACACACATCAGACCCGCATCGCGGGTCGCGAGAGAAACACAAATCCACCCGCGGCCAGCGGGTGACCTGACAATAGCGGCGGGTCGAAAGACCCGACGTTAAGGCACACACCATACACATCAGACCCGCATCGCGGGTCGCGAGAAAAACACAAACCCACCCGCGGTGAGCGGGTGACACGATAATAGCGGCGGGTCGAGAGACCCGACGTTATAACGCACACCATACACATCAGACCCGCATCGCGGGTCGAGAGAAAAACACAAAACCCACCCGCGGCCAGCGGGTGATCCGAGAATAGCGGCGGGTCGATAGACCCGACGTTAAGGCACACCATACACATTAGACCCGCATCCGCGGGTCGCGAGAAAATGCCAATCCACCCGCGGCCAGCGGGTGACCAGACAATAGCGGCGGGTCGATAGACCCGACGTTATAACACACCATACACACATCAGACCCGCATCGCGGGTCGAGAGAGAAACACAAAACTTCTCGCGACCTCCTAAACGGAGGTCTTGCGCATCCTGCATAACTTTCGTGGGGTCGGACGACCCCACGCTATTATCTCGCCACCCGCTCGCCGCGGGTGTCTCGCGCAGACGACTTATCCCCGGAAGCAACTCCCATGAGACCCATATATAAACACAAACCCACCCGCGGTGAGCGGGTGATCTGACAATAGCGGCGGGTCAAAAGACCCGACGTTATGGCGCACACCATACACATCAGACCCGCATCCGCGGGTCGCGAGAGAAACACAAACCCACCCGCGGCCAGCGGGTGACACGATAATAGCGGCGGGTCGATAGACCCGACGTTATGGCACGCCACACACATCAGACCCGCATCGCGGGTCGCGAGATAATCACAACCCCTCTCGCGACCTCCTAAACGGAGGTCTTACGCATCCTACATAACTTTCGTGGGGTCTTCCGACCCCACGCTATTATCTCACCACCCGCTCCCGCGGGTGTCTTGCGCTGACGACAAAAAATCCCCGGAAGTAACTCCCGGGGATCCATGTCTTAATTGCTTACGCCATTTGCACGTCGACAGGCTCGCACCCTGAACACAATCGTTTTGGGCGCTTTACCACTATGATACGCTCCATGATTACCGCCTTTATCCTTGTTACCCCATCCCATATAAAGGTCATCATCATCCATTGAACCACTCTGAACCCAATTATTTTCACCGGTTCCTCCCGGACGATACATCGTAGCACGCGCTTGAGTCGCATTTTCGTGCTCTCTTAGGCCCGAATCAAGATAGCGCTCACCTTTTCCTGTTGCTGCAGACCAATAATAATTCTCCTGAAATTCCGGGAATGTACTATAATACGTTGTAATTGCAGCCTCAAGTTCTCTGATTCCGGGCATATACCAGTCTGCATTCGATACCGTGCCATTAGCGTTTCGCTTATTTTTAGCATAACAGTAGTGGATCGCCGATGCAGGTATATTTTCAGGATATGTCATCATTTCAGTCATCGGTGCCACATTTGCCGACAGATTATTGAAAATATAGTTTGTCATCTGCAACCCATTATCATACACCTCACAAGGGTTAAAAGGATTCCAGTTATATATGCCAAAAGCACCAGGGTCAGACCTTCCTATAACCGTATTTGTTGCCAACCACGCATTTTCTCGTGCCCACGGCAATCCGTCATAATAGGCATTATCCTGTTCATGCTGATCGAGTGGGTCTCTATGGTCGATATATTCTTCGTAATACTCTATATAAAATGGAGTGGTGCTTGAAGATGTACCGTTAACCAGCAGCAGTCCCCTTTGATCAAACTCTAAAGTGCGCTCACGCCGATCATTGTTTTTGTTATTGTAAACGACAGTTATGGTAGCTGTACGATCCTGAGTCGATACATTCTCATCCACATAGAAATAAATGCGTGTACGCGATTTGTCAACAGGCCCCGATATCCGCAATGAAGTCTTCAGATTATTGTCGCCCAAAAGATCTGTGGTGAAATACTTTCTCGCGCCATTACCGGGTTGCCGGTGCATTTCCCCATTTATATACTTCTGAGCAGGACGACTGATATACAGATCTGCATTATCAACACCATCCATACCATCATACATATGGATCGAATCAACCTTCTCCATTTTCAGCCAGCTTTGAGCGGCGGGATCAATCGAGATATCCACATACGACTCAAGATCGGTTTCGCCCGCCTCACGACGAAGCAGGTAGACATCCATAGGCACGACATTCCAGTGTGCATCAAGCTTGCGCTCGTTCACGATCGAGATATACACAGGGTTATCGGTTTTCACGTTCACGCGGCCGTCAAAAGTATAGCGCGTGTCATCGTCGTTGCGCACATAGTCAAGGCCACGTATCGAGATATTGTTTATGTAGCAGCGGTTACGGTAGACGTCGAATTTCGACACTACATCAGAACCGAGATACACCCTGAAACCGGCCTTATACTGCAACCCCTGATGCGTAACATAGTCGCCATACATCACAAACGACGAAGCCACGTCCTTATGCGCGCGCGACGGTTTCCAGCGCTGCGACACCTCCTCTTCGGTCTCTTTTACACCGGCAGGATATCCGTTCCACTCACCATCCGGCAGAGGCTTCCTCACGTTCTCGTAAGTGTAATAAGAGAACGTAGCGGCCTCCTGGCCGTCGAGAAGCGTGCGGCGCTGTGCCTCCGGTATCTCCACAAGAGCCTCCTTGCGCATATCATCAGGATCCATCAGCTCCGTCTCCGCATTGGCGGCAAGCTCTGTAAACGGCACACAGGTCGGCATATTGTTCACACCATACGATGTGATCCTCAGCGAAGGCAGCTGGTGGTCGTGGCTCGTCTGGTTGGCATCGAGCTTCACATTCACATCCACACGAGCCATAAGAGCCTTCATTTTTATCTCAATACGCTGATTGCCCGACAGTATCGCCTTGCCTTCCGAGTCAAACTCACCCACCATAGGCATACCCCCCTCAGGCAGTTTCGTTATATCCTTGCGTATCTCCGGGCGGTAATACCAGTTGCGAAGCACCTCGAGATTATCCACCGTCACCTCAGCTTTAGCATCATTCTTGTCACCGTGACATATATGTCCATCAGTTGTGAATATCGTGCGAAAATACGAGCTCTTGTGATCGCAGTTCTTATCCTGACAGGTCACGTTAGCCACGGCATATATGATTATATTCGTCAGATTCGCCTGATCCACGAAGGCATCCTTAGGGATCGTCACTGCAGCCTGCTGGCCGTCGGCCACATCCACCACATGATACGGACGGAAAGTCTGCGCCGTGTTCATCGTAAGAAACTGTTTGCTTTCCTTGTCAAAGAAGAACAGATGCAGACGGTTGATGCGCTTCTCCTCAGCCGTCTTGGCCGGGCCGAATTCCTCTCCGGCGCGCGACAGAAGTGCCTCAGGCAACATGTCGGTGCACTCCACATTTATCGTGATGCCCTCTGAGGTGTCGGGCATCACAGGCACGTCCGCCTCATCGCTGCATGCCGTCATCGCTGCGGCAGCGACAATCGACAGAAATATGTTATAGTATTTCATGTAACGAATTATCAATTGATTATGATGTTATTATCTGAGCCGACCTCCCAGTATTCGATCGAGTTGGCCGTGAACATCAGCAATATCTGGTCTCCGATGAAATTGATGTTCAGCTTATAATTGATTCCCGGCACCGGGACGCGGCCAAGCGAGAAATTAGACACCTGAGCCGTCTTCCTCTCGCCGCCGAACGTATATTCGATATTGATATTCTTATTATGACCGAGATAAATACCTACATCCACAGGGTTGCGGTTAGGCAGCAGCAGCGCGACCGTTCCCTCCGGCTTGTCGGTAGTCGCGCCACATATCGACGCGCTGTTTGTCGGCACCGTCATATCGGAGGTGACATAATTGAACGTAGCCCAATATCTGTTATCATTGCTCACGACCATCTTTGGATTAGCGTCGGCATAGTTGATCGTGCCCTGACCATAGAAATCACCGTCGATCGACAGACGGTGTATCGTCACCGGGGTGTCGTGATTATAGTTGTTCACCTGCACCGACAGTCCGCAGAGTATATGCTCAAACGGCAGAGTCACCGTGCCCGAAGCCCGCACATGGTCATGCACCACAGCCACCATCGCGTCAGTGGCATCTTCTGTGTCGCGCACCATTTTTTCGCCTTCGCTGCTCGGCTGCTCGGCGTAGATCATCCTGTATGTGAGCTGGGGAGCGCCCTTGGCCGACGCACTGGCCGGAGTCACCGTGAAACGCGATGTGCCGTCATTCTGCTTCGACCAGCGCGGGTGATAGGCGATAAACGAATATTTAAATCCCGAAGGATCGACAGTCGAACCACCCATATTGCTCGCGTCATACCATACACCGGGATGGGCGCCGTCGACATAATAGCATCCCTGGGCATCGATCTTGACCTCTGAATTGTACATCACATCGGCGTGCACGTTTCCTTTCTTCACTTCCCAGTCCGACGAGCCGGAAGTCCAGGCGATATCTTTGTCGCTGCCCACGACGTAGGGTACACTGTAGCCGAGCACACCAAACGACGATCCGATTGGCAGAGAGTTGAGAAGCGTGGCGCGCGACTCCGGCACGGCGTCGCCCATCATCACGACAGGCTGAAAACGTATCACATTGTCGCCTGCGGCAGGATCGTTCGAAGCCTCATGGCTGCAGGCTGTGAAGCCCATAAGCGCCGAAGCGGTAATTATATCAAGCAGATAGCGGTTCATGCTCTGGTATATGGTTATTCGATATTGAATTCGTTGTTTGAAATCGGGGCCGTCGTCCACTCGTCGACCTCAGGAGCTCCGAAGAAAATGTGTGTGTTTATGACGATCGGATAGCGGTAGCTCTTGCCGGCCTCCCAAGTGCCGTTCAAGTTTATTTCCGTCGACACATTGCCCAGCGTGTTCGGAGTATAATGATAGCTCACTTTCACCTTGGCACCGTTGAGAGTCTGAGGTATGGCAAGTATCACTTTATCGCCTGGAAACAGATCCTGATAATCATTCGACAGCTCTATGCCGCCGTCAGGGCTAGGGCTGTTGCTGTAAGTCACTCTTGGCGCATCGGCCGCGATCGACCACGAGCTTTTTCCGTCAGCGGCGACATTCAGCGTGGCCGAGCCGCTGACCCCGGTAACCTCTATAGCATCGACCACGATCCTGCGCACATCAGTACCTCCCGTATAACGGTCGTCGGTGCGCACACCAAACGTCACGCGGCTCAGCTGATGACGGAATTTCAGGTCGACCGTACCCATCGGCGTCGTGCCGCCGGCTACAGCCTCAGGGCATATGCGCGTCTCGTTGGCGAGAAGCAGGTCAATGCCTTTAGTGCCGTCAAAATTGCTGACAGTCAGCGAGCCGTCGTCGCCGTAAGTCGTTGTGAGGTTTTCACCCGCGCTGTATATCGCCTTGAAATCATATGTGAATCCCGGGAACCAGTATTGCGGATTGTCATAGCTCCAGTCGGTGGCCGTGCGTGTCACCGTCACACCGTCAAATACCTTGATTCGCGTCCCCCCCGCAGGCTGAGTACGAACCATCTGCCCCCATACATCAAAAGTCGCTCCTTCGGTGGTGAGTGTTGAGTTTGTGGCAAGTGCACGCGACGATACATCATTCACGGCAAACCGCATTTCCTGCTTTTCATCGGCAGGCTGAGGATCGTCGACCGACGACGACGCGCAACCCACCACTGTCATTGCGGCCGTTGCGGCAAAAAAGGAGCGTGTCAGGATCGCTTTCAGCATGATTGTTTCTATTTGCAAAAAATTTTGTTTTATCGAGGCGCTGTCTGCGCCTGCAAGTTTCTTTCCCTTCCCTCGGAGATTAGAGGACGCACGGCGCGTGCGTCCGAGCCTTTTGTTTTCATCCGTAGGGGCGTGCGAAAGTACGTCATACACCCCACCCGCGGCGAGCGGGTGCTCTGAGAATAGCGGCGGGTCGCGAGACCCGACGTTATGGCGCAACATCCTGATTAGACCCGCATGCGCGGGTCGACAGATACGCACATCGCTCTCGCGACCTCCTCAACGGAGGTCTTACACATTATACATGGCTTTCGTTGGGTCGGCCGACCCAACGCTATTTCCTCGCCACCCGCCTACGCGGGTGTATCGGCCACACGCCCACCGATTGTCTTCTCGGAGTTTTTTACCCGCAGGAGATCCCAGCTCTCTCACCGGAATCTCCACGAGCAAATTCAGTCAGCTATCAATTTCCGGTTGTCGAAACAGTCGGATGGAATTCAATCGAGTCAAGACCACCCGTTCCATCTACCCATGTATCACCGTCAGCATCCTCACCCTCTGTGTTCTTTACAACCGACGCTGTGAACTCAATCGGCTGTAGCCCCGTAGCATCACTCAGCGATATATTAATTATATTATTAAGGCTCTCTCCCTTAACCCATATTGGTTTCCAGTTTGCACGGATATGACGGCCAAGTACTGGCTCGCCATCATAAGTAATATTCATATCGAATTCAAGTGCTACATCAGCCGTTGAATAAACATAGGGAATGACAAATATCGGATCACATGCAAGACCTTCTGCCGTAACATTACCATCACCGGCAAATGAAAGATTTATATATGGAGTTGTTTTTGTTCCTGTTGCGACCCTTTTAAGATTTGCAGCGTCTCCTTCTACTATTGCACCCCATGTTTCGTCTGATCCCTGAAAAAAACCCTGATTATACATATTATTGACATTCACATTGGAAATTGTCATTTTATATTTTGCATCAGGCAGTTTCGATTTAAATGTAAACTTCAGACGCGTGAAGATATGCTTGAACTGAAGATTCACAGCAGCTACATCTGAAGGCGTACCTGTAGTCTCAGTGCCACGCTTCTCACCGGTTATCTTTGCAAAAAGTAGATCATGCTGATGTACATTATCTGCAATCACATCCTTAAGATTCAAAACTCGGTCATTTAGATTTACGCTTATATAACTGCTTGCACCATTGTTTCCACAACTATATGCATAGAAATCATACGACATTCCAGGCACCCAATAACGTTCACCACCTTCGTATGTCCATTTATCACCACTTTTATGAACTGCCTCATTGTTGAATACAATGACAGGATTCGTTGATGTCGGCAACTTATAAGTACCGAAAACATAAAAGTCCTTAAACAACGTGTTGTTTATCGAGTTATCGGCACGCGACGGCTTGCTGACGTTGGTTGTGCCGAACGAGATCGCGCCGCGAAGCTCGGGAGCTGCCTCTTCAAGAATCTCCGACGATGTACATCCTGTCATTGCAAGAACACCTGCCGAGAGGAGGAGAGTTGAAATCTTTTTCATAAGAATAAATATTAAATTATAACTACTTTTTTCTGTTTCAGTTTATTCGGGTATCTCGACTCCCGTAGTCGGCAGATTGACGTCGGTCCACTCGCCCCAGTCGTCGACACTCACGTCGAAGCCTGAATCGACCCAACCCTCATAGTCCTCGACATCGATGCCGCTGACGGTGATGACGCCGCCACGCGGCTGATTGCGCAGCTGATCCGTCACGTCGAACTCAAACGTCTGTGTCTTGCCGTTTTTCAGAAGCACTTCAAGGTTGAGCTTGTAGTCGCCGGCTCCGGCGCCCTCCTCACCGTCGCGCACATAGTGTTCACCCGGGTAAGACGGAACACCGAACGAACGCACTGCCGCAAGGGCTCCCCAGTCGGTCATCTCGGCGTCGAAAAGCACGGTAGCCGTATTGTCGCCCGTCGAGCCGTCGCGCAGATATACACTCTCAGCCATTCCGGCAAGCGCGCCACGCACAAGCGAGACGTTGTCGATGCCGTGCGAGAACTCATAGCGTATCACATAAGTGTAGACCAGAGGGCGGAGCGTCAGGTCGATCGGCGTGTTGCCGTGCACACCCACATCGGGCACAGCCTGATGATAGGCGCCGTATATCACATCGGGAGGCGACACCGTGCGCTCGCCCTCGTGCAGCGGAGCGAGCGATCCGCGCGAACGCGTAGTGGTCGTAGCCGTAGCGTCGGGCAGCGACGCGATATCGTTTATCACGATATACTCCGTGTCGTTGTTGTAGAACAGGAAATCGTAGGGACCCGCGCCGAGCGACACCTCTGCGCCGGCGGCCTGTATGTAGATCTGGTATGACTGTTCGCCATTGGTCGGATATACCGCCATGGTCACAGTCTCGGGTATGACAGGCCGGAGCGACTCGTAGGGCGACGGATAAATGCCGTCGTGCCATGCACTGCTCCAGTGTGTGCCGTAGTCGCGCTCCCATTCCCTCTCGTAGCTCAGTGTCACAGTCGAACGCCTGAAGTGGTCGTAGCATAGATCCTGGCGGCATGACGACAGCGTCAGCATCCCTGCCACGAGCGACGCCATTACGGCGAACGACGATGTAAGATATGTGTGTTTCATCGATTCTGTGTCTTTTTAGTTGCTTTCGTCGATCCTATGCGCCACACAAGCGACAGACGCGCTTTCAGCGGACCGAAGTAGCTGGTCGATTTCGTGCGCTGGTAGACGTGATGGCCGTCGCGAGGCTCGTAGTCCTTATAGCGGAGATTCATATAGCCCACGCCGATACCGGCCTCGAGCGACAGCGAGCGGCCGATGGGGAACATATAGCCGTAGCTCACGCCGGCAAAGAATGCGTGACCGCGGTGCCCTGTGCCGCCGTTCTCCAGATCATACCATGTGAAGCCGGGGAAAGCGCCCACATAGTGGCCGTGCCAGGGGCTCTTTGCGCTCACCCAGCGGCGCACCTCGGGCGAGATGACTGCAACCTCATAGATCTTGTTCTTCGACGAGTTTTTCCACCACGCCATCTCATAGTCGAGAGCCGCGCTCCACTTGTCGTTGAAGCGGTACTCAACCTCCACCGACGGAGCCAGAACGGCGTCATAGAGGAAGTTGGTCTTCAAGGCCCAGCGCGAGTCACATAGCTCGCGGTCAGAAGCCTCCTCGGCGACTGCCGTGTCGTCTTTCGCTCCGGCGGCGGTCACCGCGCTGCTTCTTTCGGCTACGGCCTCGCGGGGAGCCACCGGCTCCGTCCGGCCGTCAATCCTGCGGGCAGCCACACCGTTTATGCGTTCGTCGGCCTCGCGCATCGCGGCCACTGCCTCGGGCGTGCCGATCGTCACTGTCACCGTCTGACGCATCATCGGGAATATCTCGTCGCACAGAAATGCCCATGTGGCACCCTGGCGGTGCTCCTTGAGTCGCTGCAGACGCCCCGAGTAGTCGCCGTCGATGATGGCAAGTATTTCGTCACGACCCTCTATCGACTGCGATGCCTCGATCACACGCCGGAGTTCGGCCCAACCCTCTCCGCCGTCATAAAGGGCGAAAATGCTCTCGGGCGCCGATGTGTCGGAGACAAGCGACTCACTGAGGTTGCGCACGCGCACGTCGCCGAGAGCTTTCAGCTGCTCGTCAACCTCGCCGGGAGTGGCATAATGCGTCACGTCGACCTCCACCTCCTGCCCGGCGGCGCGTCGGCGCGTCACCTCTTCGACAATACGCTCATAGCCCTCGCGGTTTGAGCGGCGTCCCATGTCGGGAGCTGTCTCGTCAAGACGGTAGCTGAGTCTCACGGCATCTTCGCCGGGAGCCGACACGCCATACGGGTCGATCGTCACCACACTCGCCGTTAGCGAGTTGCGCAGCTCGGGGAACATCGTGTCGTACATGACGCGGTAAGGACGTCCGCCCCTGAGCTGTTTCATCATACCGAGACGGCTTCTCACAAGATTTCCGTCACTGTCATATTCCACCACCGGGCATGTGTCGATAATCGCAAGCACCTCGTCGCGCCCGTCCATGTCAGACACGGCCACCATATGCCGCAGAGCGTTCCAGGCTATGCCGCCCGACTCGGCTCTGACACTGTCGGCCGAGACATGAGCGTTCTTCACGATCCACTCCTTCATGGCTATCGCGCGGTTTATGGCGAGACGCTCGTTTGCAGCAAGTTCACCGTCGGGCGACGACTGTGACTTCACATCGACACGCACAAGGTCGCCGTCGGCCATGACGCGCCTGATCGTCGCCAGCAGACTGTCGAGACGGCTCGCATTGTCGCGATAAGCCACATCGACCTGCCGGTGACCGACTCGGTAAAAAATCTTTGTCGAGTCAGACGATGACGCGCCGGAGGCGATCTGACCCGCTACAGCTAAAATTAATAGCAATCCGAAAAATCTTCTCATGCTTCTTTCGGGGGGTGGGGAGTAACGACCGATGATCGTATTAAGGTTTATATTTTGCAGAAAGCGGAAACGCCGTCTGCATTGATGTTCTTGCTGATGCAAAATCGCGTTAACGACTATTCACAAATTTAAGCCCCGAACGCCCCCTTTTTAGCATTTTTTTGAAAAAACTTTTTCTACTAAACAGGGCTTACCCCCCCCCCCGTCGTACTAACGTATTGATATTCACCTTTTTAAAAGTTATCAACACATTACAGAGGTGTTACGCTCACGACCCATTTGTGTCGCACAAATGACACGGTCGCAAGACAGTCTCACTTTCCACCCTCAGGCCCTCAATCGCCGGCGAGTTTTTTTGGTCGGTTATCGCAAATGATTTAAATTTGTAGCATTAACAAACAATTGTTCATTCTTCATACAGATATGGCCACGAAACCGTTTCACTACCAGGAGATGTTTCCTCTTGGACCGGACAAAACCGAATACTACCACCTTACATCAGACTATGTGACGGTAGAGAAATGCTGCGGACGCGAGATACTCAACATCGCACCCGAAGCGCTCACCGTGCTTGCTAACCAGGCCACACACGACAACGCGTTCATGCTGCGCCGCGAGCACAACGAGATGGTAGCAAAAATCCTCCACGACCCCGAGGCAAGCGACAACGACCGCTATGTGGCGCTCACCATGCTCCGCAACGCCGAGATTGCAGCCAAGGGACAGCTCCCCTTCTGCCAGGATACAGGCACGGCAATCTGCATAGGCAAGAAAGGACAGAACGTCTACACCGGCGGCCACGACGAAGAGTACATCTCGGCCGGCGTCTACAAGACATACACCGAAAACAATCTGCGCTACTCGCAGAACGCGCCTCTCAACATGTACGACGAGGTGAACACCGGATGCAACCTCCCCGCACAGATCGACCTCTATGCAGTCGACGGCGACGAGTACAAGTTTGTATTCGTGGCTAAAGGAGGAGGATCGGCCAACAAGACATACCTCTATCAGGAGACAAAGGCGACGATCAACCCCAAGACACTCGTCCCCTTCCTCGTCGAGAAGATGAAGACACTCGGTACGGCCGCATGTCCCCCCTACCACATCGCGTTTGTCATCGGCGGCACTTCGGCCGAGATGAACCTCGCCACCGTGAAAAAGGCCTCGATCAAATACTACGACGAGCTCCCCACAAAGGGCAATGAATACGGCCACGCATTCCGCGACATTGAGCTTGAGAAACAGCTCCTCGAGGCTGCACACAACATCGGACTCGGAGCACAGTTCGGCGGAAAATACTTCGCGCACGACATACGCGTCATCCGTCTGCCACGTCACGGTGCGTCATGCCCCATAGGCATGGGCGTGAGCTGCTCGGCCGACCGCAACGTCAAGGCTAAGATCAACCGCGAGGGACTCTGGATCGAGAAACTCGACAGCAACCCCGGCGAGCTCATCCCCGCCGAGCTGCGCAACCAGGGCGAGGGCGACGCCGTGAAGATCGACCTCGACCGCCCCATGGAGGAGATACTGAAGACACTCACACAATACCCCGTGGCAACACGCCTTTCGCTCAACGGCACCATCATCGTCGGACGCGACATCGCACACGCCAAGATCAAGGAGCGCCTCGAGAAGGGCGAGCCCATGCCGCAGTATCTCAAAGACCATCCCATCTACTACGCCGGCCCTGCAAAGACACCCGCAGGCATGGCCTCAGGCTCGTTCGGCCCCACCACTGCAGGCCGCATGGATCCCTATGTCAACCTCTTCCAGGACCATGGCGGATCGATGATCATGATCGCCAAGGGCAACCGCAGCCAGCAGGTGACCGACGCGTGCAAGAAACACGGCGGATTCTACCTCGGTTCGATCGGCGGACCGGCCGCTATCCTCGCCCACGACTCGATCAAGAGCGTCGAGCTGCTTGAGTATCCCGAACTCGGCATGGAAGCCATCTGGAAAATCAAAGTCGAAAACTTCCCCGCATTCATACTTGTTGATGATAAAGGCAACGACTTCTTCAAAGAGATCTCGGCGAAGTGCGCCGGTTGCCCGATAGCAAAATAAGTATGCCCGAACATCCTGAAATAAGACAAGAAGACATGTCGGCCCCCCTGCCTGCAAAAGGCAGTGCGGCCGACAGCGTCGTTATCATCCCCACCTACAACGAGAGGGAGAATATAGCCGCGATCATCGACGCCGTGCAGGCATTGCCTGTGGCTTTCGACATCATCGTGGTCGACGACGCAAGCCCCGACGGCACTGCCGCGATCGTGCGCGAGAAGCAGTCGCAGTATCCCGGCCGCATACACCTGCATGAGCGCAAAGGCAAACTCGGTCTCGGCACAGCCTACATCGAGGGATTCCGCATCGCGCTCAGAGAACCCGCCCACAAGTTCGTCTTCGAGATGGACGCCGATTTCTCGCACAACCCCGCCGACCTTGTCAGGCTCCGCGAGGAGTGCGCCGCCGGCGGCGCCGACGTCGCCGTGGGTTCACGCTACGTCTCGGGCGTCAACGTCGTCAACTGGCCCATGGGGCGCGTGCTCATGTCATACTTCGCGTCGAAATACGTGCGCCTCATCACCGGCATGAAAGTCCACGACACCACGGCCGGATTTGTATGCTACCGCCGCGAGGTGCTCGAGACAATACCCCTCGATTCCATACGCTTCAAAGGCTACGCGTTTCAGATCGAGATGAAGCTCACCGCACGCAACTGCGGCTTCACAATCGCCGAGGTGCCGATCATCTTTGTCAACCGCGTGCTCGGCACGAGCAAAATGAACAGCGGCATATTCGGTGAGGCGATGCTCGGAGTCATACGTCTCCGGCTCGACTCATGGTTCCGCCGCTTCCCACAGAAAAAACAACCGCAGTGAACAGTCAGAGCATTCTTTTCACCGGCTGCCGCATAGTCGACGCCGACACCGACATCGCATGCGGCTGGATTATGGTGACCGGCGACATTGTCGAAGCGGTCGGCCGGGGCACACCCGACCCCGCGATCGTAGCGCAGGCCGCCCAGGTGCAGGATGCGTCGGGACTCGTCGCGATGCCGGGCGTCATCGACACCCACGTGCATTTCCGTGAGCCCGGGCTGACCGGCAAAGCCACCATCGCCTCAGAGAGCCGCGCAGCAGCAGCCGGAGGTGTCACCACCTACTTCGACATGCCCAACACCATCCCCGCTACCACCACCCCCGGGGCGTGGGACGACAAGATGAGCCGCGCAGCCGCGACGTCGTTGGTCAACTATGCGTTTTTCGTCGGCGCCACGCCCGACAATATCGACTGGCTCTCGTCGCTCGACTACACCGACCGTCCGGGCGTAAAACTCTTCATGGGCTCGACGACAGGCGCCACCGCCGACACATCAGGCGACTGGCTCGACTCGCTGTTCAGCCGCGTCGGAGCGCTTATAGCTGTTCATGCCGAAGACGACGGCATCATCGCCGCCGCACGCGACGCAGCCGTGGCGCAGTATGGCGGCTCGCCCGACAACGTGCCCGTCGCGATGCACCCCGCCATACGCACACGCGAGGCATGCCTCGCATCCACCAGGCTCATCACATCCATAGCGCGCCGCCACAGCCACAGACTGCATGTGTGTCACATCTCCACGGCCGACGAGCTGAGCTTCTTCGAGCCGGGCACCGATCCGTCAGGCAAGCTGCTCACCGCCGAGACATGCCCACAGTATGTCACATTCGACTCCGGCGACTACGACCGGCTTGGAGCACGCGCCAAGTGCAACCCGTCGATCAAAGACCTCTCCGACCGCGAAGCTCTTGAAGCGGCACTCGCCACAGGACGCATCGACACCATAGCCACCGACCACGCGCCACACATGCCCGCCGACAAGACAGGCGGAGCGCTGAAAGCCGCGTCAGGCATGCCCGGCGTGCAGTTTTCGCTCCCCATAATGCTCGAGAAGACACTCGACGGACGCCTGACACTGCAGAGCGTGTCGCGCCTCATGTCAGCCGGTCCGGCCACGATCTTCGGAGTGGAGCGTCGCGGATACATTCGCCCCGGCTATCATGCCGATCTCGTTTTCCTCAGAGCCGGCGCGCCGTACACCATCGCCGACGCCGACGTCATAAGCACATGCGGCTGGACACCCTACACAGGCATCACACTCACCTATGCCGTACAGTCGACATGGGTCAACGGCACGTGCGTCTACGCCGAAGGCGAGTTCCCAGCCCTGCAGCATACGGCGGCCACACCAGTGAAATTCAAAGGAATATAATCCCATGAAGAAAAAGTATGCCATAACGATAGGACGACAGTTCGGAAGCGGAGGACGCGAATTCGGAAGAACGCTCGCCGCCGAGCTCGGCATTGCCTACTACGACAAAGAGCTTCTCACACAGGCTGCGCAGAATGCCGGCATGAGCCGTGAGTTCTTCGAGAAAAACGACGAGCGGTCGCCGTCGTTTCTGAGCGGACTCTTCTGCTTCAACATGGGAGGATTCCCCACATGCAACTATCCGGGATCCAACTCGATCAGCGACGACACACTGTATCGCTCGCAGAGCGACTTCATACGCGACCTCTACGACCGCGGACCGTGCGTCATTGTCGGACGCACCGCCGACTACGTGCTGCGCGACTGCGAGAATGTGTTTAACATATTCATCCACGCACCCGAGGAGGAATGCGTGCGGCGCATACTCCGGCGCGGCGACATTAACGATCCCGCAAAGGCGCGCGACAAAGCGCACCGCACAAACCGTCTCCGCGCGGCCTACTACAACTTCTACACCGACAAGAAGTGGGGCGACGCCGCATCATATCATCTCACCATCGACTCCTCACTTCTCCCGATACCGCGGGCGGCAAAGATTATCGCCGATATTATCCGCGAAAAATTTGCCGACTGAATGGAAACACCACAGATTATCGCACTTCTTATCGCCGCTCTGGCACTCGCAGTAT
Organism: uncultured Muribaculaceae bacterium; assembly: GCA_964389525.1. GTDB lineage: Bacteria > Bacteroidota > Bacteroidia > Bacteroidales > Muribaculaceae > JAFLTL01. The sequence continues at coordinate 143,064 of CAYMEX010000002.1, forward strand.
CCGCTTTCGTGTCGGGAAGCGAGATCGCATTCTTCTCCATCACGCCCGAACGCCTTGAGTCCGACGAGATAAACGACATGCCGGCTGCCGACGACATACACACACTGCTCGACCGGCCCGAGAAGCTGCTTGCGACAATCCTTATCGCCAACAACCTCGTGAATGTGAGCATAGTCATACTCACATCATTTGCGCTGACTCCGCTCCTCAGAGACATACCGTCGTGGCAGAGCTTCGTTCTGCAGTCGGTGATACTCACATTCATCCTCCTACTTTTCGGCGAGATAGTGCCGAAACTGTGCGCCGACTCCAACCCCGTGAAGTGGGTGAGCTGGGCTGCCTCGCCGATTTCGGCAATAGTGCGGTTCCTCTCGCCGGTGTCATCGCTGCTTGTACGCGGATCAGGACTGGTCGGACGCGTTGTCACCAAACAGGCCGAAAACATCTCTACCGACGAACTGAGCCAGGCGCTCGAAATCACCGACGTCAAGACCCCCGACGACAAGAAGATGCTTGAAGGCATACTCCGTTTCGGCGACACCACGGCATCCGAGATCATGACACCGCGCGTCGACATAACCGACATCGACATAACCGAAAAGTTCACCACCGTGCTCGCAACAGTCATCGAGAGCGGCTACTCGCGTCTGCCCGTTGTCGGCGACAGCCGCGACGACATACGCGGCATACTCTACGCCCGCGACCTCATCCCCTATCGCGAGAACGGCGATGATTTCGACTGGCGACCGCTTGTGCGCAAACCCTACTTCGTGCCCGAGTCACGCATGATCGACGATCTCATGGAGGATTTCCGCAAGCTAAAGATACACATGGCTATCGTCGTCGACGAGTTCGGCGGCACACAGGGACTCGTGACCCTCGAGGACGTGCTCGAGGAAATTGTGGGCGACATAAACGACGAATACGACGAAGAGGAAGTCACCTACAAGCGACTCCCCGACGACACATATGTTTTCGACGGAAAGACCGTACTCACCGACTTTTTCCGCATCACCGGCCTCGATGAAGAGCAGTTTGGCGACATCACTACCGACTGCGAGACACTCGCGGGAATGCTTCTGGCCATAAAGGGCGATTTCGTGAAAGAGAAAGAACCTGTAGCCTATGGCCGTTGCCGGTTTCTCGTTCTCGACGTCACAGGTCACCGCATCACGTCGGTCCGCGTCAAGATTCTCCCCGAAGACATTTAATAATACGCCGGTTCTCAATACTTTACCCTTAAATTGGCATCATAAGCCCACGGTTCTGCATAGACCCGAGATTAATTTTTTGGCAAAACACTTGCATAAACCGAAAAACATTCCTACCTTTGCGCCGTCCGAAACCCCGATAAGAGGGATCTGACATATACATGGTGAGTTTAGCTCAGTTGGTTAGAGCGTCGGATTGTGGTTCCGAAGGTCGTGGGTTCGACCCCCACACCTCACCCCAAAACAAAAAACCGGAAGAATTTTCTCCCGGTTTTTTTGTTGTTTTATGAAGCGGTCAGTGATCCGACATGATCTTCAGCACCATCAGGTCGGTCTCGTTCATGGCTTCGCGACCGATGGCCGTCAGGTTGCGCACCGTCACGTCTACATCGTCATCCACGATGCCCTCGGCCGACGAGACACACTCGTCGTTCATTGCCATCAGAGCCGACACGAGCGCGGTGTTTACACCCGACATAATTTTCAAGGCACATGCAGGCTTCGCCCCGTCGCAGATCATACCCGTAAGCGTAGCCACCATGTTTTTCACCGCATAGGTGCCGTGGGTGAAGTCGCCGCCCATCAGATAGGTCAGAGCTATCGAAGCACCGGTAGCGGCCACAACGCAGCCGCACAACGCCGAGAGCCGGCCCAGCGACTGCTTTATGTATATACTCGTGAGATGAGCCAGCACCAGAGCTCTTGTCCTCTGCTCGTCCGACGCATTTATCTCCTCGGCATACGTCACGACAGGAAGCGTGATCGTAATACCCTGGTTACCGCTTCCCGAATTTGACATCACCGCCACAGGCTCGCCAGCCATGCGGGCGTCGCAGGCACCGGCGGTCATCGCAAGCATGTGACGGGCCGGAGTGTCGCCATACATGCTTTTTCCGGCTGTCGCGATAATGCGTCCCACCTTATGTCCGAAACCCGACCCCTGTAGCGCACGCTCCGCAGCCGCCCGGTTTAGCCGTTCGGCCTCCTTTATGAACGTCAGTTCCTCGAGAGGCGACTCGGTAGCATACCTCCACACCGTCTCAAGCGTCAGGCACACTTCATCCTCATCGCTGCAGCACTCTGCCGCCACATCCTCATGCAGGATAACCTCTCCGTCCTTCACTATATCGACAAAATGCGTGTGGCCGCCACATATCACGGCCCTGCCGCTGTGTGCTCCGCTCTCGTCATATGCGACAGCGGTTATATAGAGCTTGTCGGGAGCTTTCGGATCATGGCCGATAGAAACACGCCCTTCGGCGATCATCGCCTTTCCGCGCTCCACAGCTTCATCGTTCACATCACGCAAGACCTCGAGACCATATTCAGGCTTACCTACAAGAGCACCTAAGGCTATAGCTATAGGCAGACCTATCATACCCGTTCCCGGGATACCCACCCCCATGGCATTCTTCAGGATGTTGCCGCTGAGGGTCACTTCGATGCGTGCAGGTGTCCCGCCGAGCGTCTCCGTAGCCTTCGCCACGGCAAGTGCCACAGCCACTGGTTCAGTACAGCCGATTGCAGGCACGACCTCCCGGCTTATAAGATCCTTGATTCGGTCTCTCGTATTTTGGTCAAGCATAGATTTAAAAGTTTTCTTCGACGCAGATATCTGCCACTGTGTCAGAAATGTCCTATCACTGAAAGTAGCGACGCGCGGTTCGTGCGTCCTGCTTAATTTCCGTCAGTTACATCATTAGAGACTACACTTGTATCTCCAGGACACAATTTTGACACAGCCACAAATATTTACGCAAATATACATAGAATATTCGACGAAAAGAAGAGCGATAGTCAGGCTTCATTTATGTGATGACATGATATTGATTTGCAAGGACGTGGACAATACACCCACAAAGTTTCCGACATGGCAATTTCTCTTCCGAGAGTAGGAGACGCTCGGCTCGTGTCCGCCCGCAGCGTCGCCGCTCCCATATCAAAAATCAATGTGGCGGGCTGTTTTATCACACCTCTGCGTCCGTCGAAGACGGATGATAATACCAAGCCCCATGTCGAGCGTAGCGAAGGCATGGGGAAAAGAAAAAGTCAGAGAAACGGCATCGAAGATGTCGGATATATTACCTCTCCGAGGCCCCGTCAGATCAAATCGAAGATATCCACACACGATAACACCACCACCAAGTCCGCAATGCGGGCGGCTTCACCCGGCTTCTTAGAGTATGTTTACTTTTGGCTTATGTTAAGATTTAGGTGGGATTTTTGAGTCTGATTTGAGATTGAGAGAAGGAGTTATGGGGTTCCATAATGACTGAACGAAAGCTCTGAAATAGGCCGAAAAAACCACTAAAGATTTCATAAAGTTAAAAGTAAACATACTCTTAGACTTTACTCCGCTATGCGGCAGAAATAACGCAGAGCATGTTCACCGGTCGGGTGCAGGATCTCGGCTATATCGCCCAAAAGACGCTCGGGATGAAAAGGACTCTCCTCAAAATAGCGCACCACACCCGTATTGGCCACATATACATCTCCGTTTCTGAAAGCCTTGAACTGCGAGGCCATCGGATTGTCGCGAAGCATCGACTTGCGCGTCAGATCGCCCGAATTATTGTATCTGATAAGCCACACATCGGCGTCGCCCGCCTCCACTATCACCCTTTCAGGTGCCATGGCCACAGTTTTTCCGTCAAGCGACGAAAACGGATTGCGTCCGCCGGCGAGAGTGACATATATGTTGTTGACCGACTTTCCGGCACTCACATACCACACACCCTGATAAGGCAGATCAAAAAGCACTACAGGCTCATTGTCGTCATCACCCGACGATTGCAATATACGCTCCTTCACAGCAAGAAATTCCGACGATACAGCCTCAAAAAGGCTGTCAGCCTTCTCCGTCTGCCCGAACAGCATACCGTAGTATTTCATCCACTCCGCGCGTCCGAGCGGATCAGGCTCCATGTAGTCAGCCGTATATATGATAGGGATCGAGAGGGTCACGAGCTTGCCATAGTCTCCTCCGCTCTCAAACGGTGAGAGCAGGATACCGTCCGACGACAGCGATATGACGCGCTCGATTGTCGGCGCGGTCGTTATGCCGCAGTCAACGATCTTGCCCTCCTTTATCCCGTCACGCACATAGTCAAGATAGATATACTCCGCATCGGTCACACCCGCCACCGACTTCTCAGCACCAAGTTCCGACAGCAGATTGAGGTGCATCGACGTAGTGACGAGACTACGTCCGAGAGGAGTCCTGACTATTGTCGCGCCTGCCGGAACCGACGCTGGTATCACGTCAAGGCTGTCAGGCACCATCGCCACTCTCTGCAGCAGCCTGGTTGTGTCCCATGGGTTTACGATCTCCGCCTCAGTCCATCCGTCGGGGTGGCCGTAGAGACGCAGATTGTGTGAATAGTCGAGAGGGAGCCGCACTACCGCCCCCTCCCGTTCCGACGATTGTTGTCGCCCGGCACAACTCCACAGAAGGAGGGCCGGCAGACATACAACCGCAATTATAATATAATACCTGTTTTTTAGATTCATTTCTTCTCTACGTTCTTGAAGAAGACTCTGACGGTGCCGATCCCGACCGTGTATGTGCCCTTCAGCGCGTCGTTCTCGTCATAGCGGGCCATGTAGCCGGCCGCTTTGTAATCGACGTAACCCGATTCTCCGAGATTGTAGCTGAGTACATAGGCATTGCCGCTGAGAGCGTCGACACCAAGACCTGCGGGCGACTTGATGTCGCTGCCCGAGATCCACGACGATGTTGCACCCGATTTCAGATCATACTTGCCGTAACTGATCGACGATGCGCCATACCCATTGTCGATATAGTAGAGAGTCGTGGCATTGATACCCATCATCGTGGCAGGGAAAAGGATCTCAGAAGCCTGGTCGTTCTTGATCTCCCTCACGCCGTAGTTGATCTGCTTCCATGTACCGGCCTCGTATTCGCCCGACGAGAGCACGAAAAGCGACTCACCGTTTGTGACAAGGTCCGTCAGGTTCTTGCCGGCCTGGATTCTCTTCGTCACAGTCATAGTCTTGGGATCGACAACGGCCACACACGCGTTGGCATAGTCGCCGGCCGTATTATATCCGTCCGACACGGCCACATAAAGCATATCGTTGTAAACTACCACTGCCTCCGGGTTAGGGCCGACATCGATAGTTTTGGTGACACTCATTGTGGCAGGGTCGATCTGAGCGAGATAACCCGAGAAAAGCGTCACATACACTTTGTTGTCATATGCTGCCAGACGGCGGGGGCTCGACATCGTCGCGTCCATCGCAATCGTCTTCTCCAGCTTCAGCGTCTCCGAGTTCACGACATGCACGACATTAGAGTTGTCGACTGCAAGGTATATCTTGTCGCCATACACGATACCGTCGTTGAAAGTATCGCCTATATACTGTCCGTTTGCATCATAGAATACATTGTTGGCAATTGTGTTGCTCGAGTAGTCAAGATAGCTCAGCGAGCCGGCGATATTGCCCCCGAGATTTCCGGAATTGACAACAAACACGCCTTCCGATGTCAGCACCGGATCGATTACGGGTTCCGGATCGTCATTGTCTGAACAGCCGGTGAAGCAGAACACACCTGCGACGGCCGCCATCATAAGAAACTTTTTCATATCAAATTGAACTATTGGTTTTTAAATTCACAAGGTATATTTCACGGTCAACATCCACGACCGTCCGGGCATCGGATAGCGGGCGATCACAGCATACTGTTTGTCAAACATATTGATCAGATCGCCCCTCACCTCGATCATGCTGCCCGACCGCAGGGCAAAGCGGCGCCACAATGTCGCACCGGCCTCGAAATAACCGGGAAGACGTGTCTGCGGGCTGTTGGCATTGGCCGTATAGCGGTCGGTCGTGCCGCGGCCATGTACCACGAGATTCACCCATCGGTTTTCATATCCTATCGAGCATGAGCCGGAATTACGGGGGATGTATGCCACCTGACAACCATAGACCGGATCACCTTTCTCGACATTGATTTTGGCACGCTGGTAGCTCCACGTGCCGCTGACTACGATATCGTGTCCCCGCGCAGCAGTGAGCACCCCGTTCAGAGTCACATCGGCACCCGTGACATGCACGCTGTTGAGATTGGTAACATTCCACACAAACATGTTCTGCGGTATCGCCACAATACGGTCATGCACATAGTTTCTGTAGACATCGGCCGTCATCACGAACTGCGGCAGCCATCCTCTCGCAGGAGCCTGCCATGTCAGTCCGGCATTGATCTGATCGGTGCTTTCAGGACGCAGATAAGGATTGCCGTACCGGTTATAGAACGACTCGTTGAATGTCGGCATCCTGAATATGTTTTTATAACTCAGACGCCCGTAGAGAAAGCCGTTTCTGAGCAATCGCCCGCTAAGACTGATCGACGGCGACAGACGGTTGTGATTGGCAAGAGGCTTAAAGCCATCACGGCTGCTGTTGAAATAATTGGACTGCACAAGACGTCCCGTCACTGCCAGACGTCCATACCGCCATTTGCCGGTCAGCGAATGCAGGAAAGAGTTTCGACGCGGGTGAGCGTCGGTGGTCTGATCGTTGCTGTTAAGCGAGTTGAACGAGTAGTCGGCCGAGTAGTCGAAGCTCCATGCCCTGTCAGGCTCAAAGAGCAGTTGAGCCGACCCGTATACCTCGCGCTGCCAGTAAAACTCGTCAAGTTTCCCGCCCGGATACTTCTTGTCTATATCAGTGTAAAGCGATCCGCTCCAGTTGAACTTTCCGGCGACTCTAAGTTTCCACTTCTCTCCGAGACGGCGTGTATATGCCGCCTGTCCGAATGAGTTGCGGTCACGCAGTTTGCCGCTCGACGCATCGACATTGTAGTACATCACCGGACCGGGAAGCTGCCGGTTATTGTCGTAATAATACACTTTGGCAGTTAACTCGCCGCTCTCGCCGGTTTTCCACCACAGGTTAAACTCGCCGTGACCCGAGTTCATCAGGTTATGGGTGCGGTGTTCCCTTGTCACGAGATTTCCGTTGATCAGATCAAACGGATAATCGTTTTTAGCATGAGTGAATTCCCCCGTAAAACCGACCGTAACCCTCTCTCCGGCTTTGAAAATCCCCCTGAAAAACGGGCTGACATAATCAAACGATCCAGCCTTGATCTGAGCCGTGATATCGACATCCTTCCCCTCCAGGTTCATGCCCGGCGTCGACAGAGTGAGTGTGGCCGGCGAGGCGGCCGCTTTTGCCGAGATGAAAATATCGTCATTGTCGCCTATCACGAGCGACAGCTCGTTCAGATTGTCGGTCGAGTAGCGCGACAGGTCGATCGATCCGCTCTGCGCATCCGACAGAGGCATACCGTCATAGACTACAGCCGTATGTGCGCTCCCGAGACCGCGCACCGACACTGTCTTCATCCCTCCGGCGCCGCCATAGTCACGCAGGGTCACACCGGGCAGACGGTGCACGGCATCCGAGATATCCGTCACACCGTTGCGTATCATTCTCTCTTTGTCGAGGCTGAATGTCGGCGATGCCGAGCGGATTGTCTTTCGGTCAAACTTGGCCGTCACGACTGTCTCGTCGAAGACTCTTGCGCCTGCCTGAGTCGTGTCGACCTTCACCTGAGCGTTCATCGGAAGACACGAAAGCAATGTCACTGCCATCGACAGCAACCACACGACAATCCATACGCAACGGGCCTGCATTCTCATCCGCGAAAGAATTTTCAGGTAAAACATATCTGTGATCATTTTCATGCGACCACAGTATTAACGCCGATGGCAGGTCTTCGGACTCTTCCCGATCTTTCCGGCACCTTCCCGGATATGTATTACCATATCCAGTGGCTTTCACTCCTCATGTCAGATATGAGGTCTGGCCGGCGATCTTTTCTGTTGGGAAATACCGCAGCGGGACTGTCGGGGATTCTCACCCCGTTCCCTTTTCAGGACTAAGCCCGACATTTCGGGCGCTCGTCCACCATCGTTTCGGCGGCAAAAATACATTAAGGCTGTCACATTATTCCGCACATATTTGTTAAAATTCATTAACGTAAAAATTGAGGAGCGAGGAAGAACAGGCCGAACGAAAGCCCCACATTCCAGCGGTCGCCGGGCGAATCGGTGTAGTTGACATACCCCGACAGCGACGCCTTGAACGGGAAATTATAAGCTACAGAAAACTCCCCGAGAAACTTTGGATCCTTGAACCACCCGCCATAAGAGGCAAAACCCTCCGGGTTGCGCTCTATCGCCCTGAACGGCATGAACATGTGCGCCTCGCACCGCACCTGCAGATTGTCAGAAATCTTCACTACAGGTATGATGCCGGCAGTGGCATAACTCATCGCACGGAGCGACGAGTGAAACGAATTATAGCTTGAAGCCGTGGGGTTGAAAGACGGAGCTGTCACAAGCGAGGCGTTAAAGCTGTCAAGAAGTTTGCGCGTCGATGCAAGCACGTTGGTCTCCAGACCCAGAGAGAAATGCCGGCCAATGGCAAAATATTTCTCGACGTTAAGCTCGGCCTGCAGCCACTTGTATTCACAGTGATTGACATTCCTGCGTGGATCGGTTGCCGAGCGGAGCGTGTAGTCGCCGAGCATTGCCATAGCCGACAGCTTATAGCGGTGGCCGCTGGTAGGATACATCTCGTTGTCAAGCGTATTTGAGTGAAGTCTCACAGCCGCCTGCCCGAGGTTGAAGTTTATCACATCCTTTCCCGACTCCACGGTAAGCGACTCACCTGTAGTGGCATACTTGTCACGAAGATAACCATATCCGGCTGTAACATCCATCTCGCCGGTGCGGCCCAGAGCCCAGGAGTAACCCACACGGCCGAACGTCTCGAAATGACGCATGAACACCGGGTTGTCGCGCTCATAAAACAGCTCGTCGCCCTGATGCTCGCTGTGATGCGACACTACCGCACTGATTGTTACGGCTGAAGGCACCGCCGTCGGCAGATACATCTTGCTGTTGACCGCAGCGGCGATATAGCTCTGCCCGAGCCAGCTGTTGAAATCAAGATCGAGACTACGCAGTGCGAGAGAGTTATAGCCGGCCGAAAGCACGATCATACTGTTGACCGACGAAGTGAGATACGTGCCTACGCCAACGTTCATGTTGTCTTTCACTGTCGCCTTCATGTCGAGCGTGAAGTAGCCCGTAGAGTCATTGTACACCGCATGAGGGACAAGATTGCGCAGCTTGCCCGACGTAACTGCCCTGTAATAAGCCAGCTTGGCATGATCGAGTCCGAATGTGTCAGTGCGGTTGCCCGTAAAAAGATACTTTATAAACTCGTTCTGCTTCGGAGTGCCACCCTCCACATGCACCGAGTCAAACCTCACATACGGCGTCTTCGACCTGAACACCTCACGTTTCAGCTCTCTCGCCTCGGCGGGGATGCGCGAGGCCACACGGCTCTTGATAGAGTCCATCATCTCCATCGCCTTGTCATAGCCGCGCTGGCTTATCACACGTGCTTTGGGGAAATCGAGCAGAGTGGTGCCCTCCGGCGGTATTTTTATCCTGATACCCTCGGCTGCAGGCACCTCATAGTCGCTGTCCTGCATTATCAGATCCTCGAGTTGCTGCATTATGTCATACTGCGGAGTCTTCCCGTTCGGTTCCGAAACATCCACCCCGATGATGATGCCGGGAGCGAAATCCCTGCGCATCACATCTACAGGGAAATTGTCATATATCCCTCCGTCAAATGCAAGAAAACCGTCGATCTCGATCGGCTGGAAAACCGTCGGAAAGCTCATCGAGGCTCTTATGGCATCTCCGAAATCCCCCTTCGACAGCACCACCTTATGCTTGGCGTAGACATCCGACGTCACACATCTGAAAGGTATCATAAGACGGTTGAAATCGCCTCCCGACTGCGCCGTGTAAGCGGCAAACAGTTCCATAAACGCGAAATTCATCGGCAACGGAGAGATCAGCGACGACGGGAGCACCGACGTAGCCGTGTCCGATTTAAGTTTCAGCGACACACTCACGATTTCCGGACGCGCGATACGGCTTCCGAAATAGTAGCGAAGCGACGGATTTATCTGTCCCGTAGACCAGTCGGCAAATCCCGGCGACAGAATCAGCTCGATCATCTCGTCGGGAGTATATCCCGCCGCATAGAGGCCACCCACGATCGCTCCCATCGACGTTCCGGCCACATAGTCTATAGGTATGTTGTTTTCCTCGAGAGCCTTGATTACGCCGATCTCGGCGATACCCTTGGCTCCGCCGCCGCTCAGCACCAGTCCCACCGACACAGGAGCTGCATCATGCTCCACTGCGCTGCTGTCACGGTCCTGCGCCTTCATTGGCCAAACCGTTAGCGACATGACTGTCAGTAAAATGACACTGTTTATGCGGTTCAGTATGTTGTTTTTTCCCATTTTCTATTCACTGCATTGCTTATTTCCGACAGCAATATTAACTATAATTAAGAAACCCTCCTATACTCCACTTGGTTCATTTTGAAAAAAATTCTTACTTTTACCTGATTTCTGGCTTTGTAAGCGTTATTAATTATATCAGTTACTCTTTTTAAAGTTTCAGTTTATGCCATCGTCAAACTTTATAGACTACGTAAAGATTTTGTGCCGCTCGGGCAAAGGCGGTGCCGGATCGCGCCATTTCTACCGCGCGAAGTATATTCCTAAGGGAGGACCCGACGGAGGAGACGGAGGACGTGGAGGACATGTCATTCTCCGCGGCAACAAAAACATGTGGACACTGCTTCCGCTCAAATACCGCAGACACGTCTTTGCCGGAAACGGTGAGGCCGGGTCGGCCGGACGGAGCTTCGGTAAAGACGGCGAAGATGCTGTGATTGAGGTACCGTGCGGCACTGTTGTCTTTGATGCCGAGACCGGCGATTATCTCACTGAAGTAACCGACGACGGCCAGGAAATCAAGCTATTGAAAGGTGGACGCGGAGGACTCGGAAACTGGCATTTCAAGTCATCGACAAACCGCACACCGCGCTACGCACAGCCCGGCGAGCCGGCAATCGAGAAAAGCGTGGTGCTTGAACTGAAACTTCTTGCCGACGTAGGCCTTGTGGGATTCCCCAACGCCGGGAAATCCACTCTCCTGTCGGCTATTTCGGCCGCACGGCCTAAGATAGCCGACTACCCCTTCACCACGATGGAGCCGCAGCTTGGCATTGTATCATACCGCGACAACCGTTCGTTTGTCATGGCCGACATTCCGGGCATCATCGAGGGGGCAAGCGAGGGAAAAGGACTCGGACTCCGCTTCCTGCGACACATCGAGCGAAACGCAGTATTGCTTTTCCTCGTTCCGGCCGATGCCACCGACATTGTCGAAGAATACCGCATACTCCTGCGCGAGCTTGAGAAATTCAACCCGCAGCTAATGGAGAAACAGCGTGTACTCGCAATTTCCAAAAGCGACATGCTCGACGACGAACTGATCGCCGAGATAGCGGCAACGCTCCCCGACGATCTGCCCCACGTGTTCATCTCATCGGTGAGCGGACAGGGACTGACCGCACTGAAAGACACTCTATGGAGGGCAATCAACGACGACCGCAACCGCATCATCGACGGCGAGCGTCCCATAACCCATCGCCCGCTCGACGCACGTCACCGTGTGGCTGAGGAAGACGAATTTATCTTCGAGAACCCGGAGCCCGAAATGGAAGACGAGGACGAGATGCCTCTCGACGACGATTATATCTGGGACGAAGACATCGATCCCGAGGAATACGAGTAAACAACATCACAAGTGCCTGTCATTATCAATCCCGAGCTCCCGGCGATCGAAGCCCTGAGCAAGGAAAATATAAGACTGCTGCCCGGCAAAAGCGTTTCTGCCGGGCGCGTGCTGCATATCGGCATACTGAACCTTATGCCGCTTAAAGAGATGACCGAAGTCGATCTGCTCAGGCTCATCTCGGCATCGCCTCTCAATATCGAGGTCGACTTCATAGAGACCTCCACCTACCGCGGACGCAACACACCGCATGAGCATCTCGACCGTTTCTATCTCAGATGGGAACAGGTCGCTTCACGTCACTACGACGGATTCATCATCACAGGCGCCCCCGTCGAGAAAAAAGACTTTGAGGAAGTCTTCTACTGGCCCGAGTTGCAGAAAATCATGGATTGGACGCGCACTCACGCCACATCCACCCTCTACATATGCTGGGCTGCCCTTGCCGGACTGTACCACCACTACGGCATACCCAAGAACATGCTCCCCCGCAAGATCTCGGGCGTCTACAGGCATCGCATACTCAGTCACGGGAGCCCGCTGCTGCGAGGGTTCGACGATGAGTTTCTTGTTCCGCACAGCCGCTACAGCGAGCCACTGCGCGAGGCGGTCGAGGCACACCCCGACCTCACGATACTCACCGACAGCCCCGATGCGGGACTGCACATCGTCACTGCGCGAGGCGGACGCGAGATATTCGTCACCGGACACTCCGAATATTCTCCGTTGACGCTCGACTACGAGTATCGCCGCGACTGCTCGGTAGGCATCAATCCCGACATACCGGCCAACTACTACCGCAACGACGACCCCGACACAGGCGAGGTAGTCGTGAGGTGGCGGTCACACGCACTGTTGCTCTTCTCCAACTGGATCAACTACTTCGTGTCACCCGACACGCCATATAAACCTGTCGAACAGTGAAAAGCCCCACACCACGCCCCCTGCAACTTCTTGCACCGGCACGAAACGCCGAAACCGCCATACAGGCCATACTGCATGGAGCCGACGCCGTCTACATGGGGCCGTCGAGCCATGGCGCACGTGCCGCCGCTTCAAACCCTGTCGGCGACTTCGCCTGCGTGGCAGATTTCGCCCACACGTTCGGAGCACAGGTTTATGCCACCGTCAACACCATCATCTACGACAACGAGCTTGGCGAGGTCGAGAAACTGATCCGCGACCTCTACAGTGCTGGAGTAGATGCACTCATTGTGCAGGACATGGCCGTTCTGGAGCTTGATCTGCCGCCGATTGCACTTCATGCGAGCACACAGTGCGACACACGCACTCCCGCCCGTGCCCGTTTTCTTCAGGACGTGGGGTTCAGCCAGATCGTGCTGCCGCGCGAGCTTTCGCCCGATGAGATACGCGCTTTCGCCGGTGAGGTGGAAGTTCCCCTCGAAGCGTTCTGTCACGGTGCCTTGTGCGTCTGCTACAGCGGCGACTGCCGTGCGGGATTCATGGCGACAGGGCGCAGCGCCAACCGCGGCGAGTGCCCGCAGATGTGCCGCCTCCCCTACGACCTCATCGACGGCGACGGGCGCAAGATAGTCAGCCGCAAGCATCTGCTGTCGCTGCTCGACCTAAACCGCATTTCGCTTCTTGGCGAGATGGCCGATGCCGGAGTCTCCTCGTTTAAGATCGAGGGACGTCTCAAAGACGAGACATATGTGAAAAATACTGTCGCAGCCTATAGCGGCGCACTCGACCGGATAGTTGCTGACTCAGGCGGACGATACATACGCAGCAGTTTCGGGCGTGCCGACACAACATTCACACCCGACCTTGCCCGCAGTTTCAACCGCGGATTCACGACCTACATTTTCCCGCCCGCCCGAGGAGAGAAAATGGCCGGGCTCGACACACCGAAAATGGTCGGGACACACATAGGCTCGGTCACACGTATCGGTCGAGGCTGCATCGATCTCGCGCTCGACAGGGGCATAGCTCTTGCCAACGGCGACGGGCTTGGCTTTTTCCGCAACGACGGCACATACGACGGTTTCCGCGTCAACCGTGCGGAAGGCTCGCGTGTTTTTCCGGCAACGATGCCCGACAGCCTTGATCCCGGCACCGCAATCTATCGAAACAGCGACAAAAACTGGAACGACGCACTCTCACGCGACACCTCGCGGCGCACGATAGCGTTGAAAATGACACTGCGTGCCACCTCGTCCGACACGATCGCACTCGACATAACCGATGAGCGAGGTGCCGCCGCCACGTCATCGTTCACTCTTGGCGAAGCGATGCAGCCGGCACGCACCCCTCAGACACAACAACGCCGTCGCGTGCTCGAGAAACTCGGCGACACACCTTACAGGCTCGACAGCCTCACCGACAGCATCGATGCGGAGATATTCATCCCCGCGTCCTCTCTTGCCACATTGCGCCGCAACGCGCTGTCGGCTCTTGCCGTATCATGGCGTTCACGTCGTCCTGTCGAAAAACGCCGTCCCTCACTCCCTCACGTCACACTGCCCGAAAGCACAGTTCTTTCCTACCGGGCCAATGTCGCCAACCGGCTTGCAAGGCAATTCTACACGCGCCACGGTGCCACATCGGTGCAGCCTGCCGTTGAGGTCTCACGCCCCGCACATGATGACGTACAGGTCATGGAATGCCGCTACTGCATACGTCGCGAACTCGGTGCATGCCTGCGCACACCACAGGGACGCACACTCACTCCACCGCTCACCCTCGACACCGGACGCGGCACCCGCTATGCGCTCAGTTTCGACTGCTCGCGTTGCCTCATGTCGCTTCATCAAATCAGCTGACACAAATGGATATACGCAAAGACACCGGACAATGGCTTCCCACCTCGGTCAAAGAAATGAAAGCACGCGGATGGGACTCGGTCGATGTGGTACTGTTTTCAGGCGACGCCTATGTCGACCACCCCTCGTTTGGAGCGGCCGTGATAGGCCGCACGCTTGAAGCCGCTGGCTACAAGGTAGCCATTGTGCCGCAGCCCAACTGGCGCGATGATCTCCGCGACTTCCGCAAGTTCGGTGCTCCACGTCTGTTCTTCGGTGTCAGTGCCGGAGCCATGGACTCCATGGTCAACCACTACACTGCCGCGCGCCGGCTTCGGTCAGACGACGCCTACACTCCGGGCGGACGCCACGGTATGCGCCCCGACTACCCCACGATCGTCTATACAAAAATACTGCGCGACCTCTTTCCCGATACACCGATTGTCACAGGAGGCATAGAGCCGTCGCTGCGCCGCCTCTCGCACTACGACTACTGGCAGGATCGGCTGAGACCGTCGATACTCCTCGACACTCCGGCCAACATACTCATCTACGGCATGGGCGAGAAGCCTGTTGTCGAGATCGCGCGCAGGCTTGAAGCCGGCGAGAGCGTAGGAGATCTCACCGACGTGCCACAGACTGCTATACTTCGCCCGCTCGATGCCGTACCCTCCGGCCCCGATCCGGCCGAAGACATCATACTCAATTCATGGGAAGACGCCCTGCGCGATCCGGCGTTACAGTCGGCCAACTTCAAGCACATCGAGCAGCAGAGCAACCGCCTCAACCCCGACACACGCCTTTGGCAGATATACCGCAAGGCAGGGGTCGCCGTTCAGGTCAACCCCATGCTCCCGGCCATGACACAGGGCGAGATCGACGCTTCATTCGATCTTCCCTACACACGCATGCCCCATCCGCGCTACAACGGCAAGACGATTCCTGCCTACGAGATGATACGCCACTCTGTCAATCTTCACCGCGGATGCTTCGGAGGATGTGCGTTCTGCACCATTTCGGCGCATCAGGGCAAATTCATCGCATCGCGAAGCAAAGAGTCGATCCTGCGTGAAGCCAAGGCAGTGACAGCCATGCCCGACTTCAAAGGTTACATATCGGATCTCGGAGGCCCGTCGGCCAACATGTATGCAATGGGCGGACGCGACCGATCAATCTGCGCGCGCTGCCTCAGGCCGTCGTGCCTGCATCCCGTGCCGTGCCCCAACCTCAATACCGACCACCGTCCGCTGCTCGACATCTATCATGCCGTCGACGCGCTCCCAGGTGTGAAAAAATCATTTATCGGCTCCGGCGTGCGCTACGACCTGTCCATGCACCATACAGGCGACCGCGACATCGACAGCGCCAACCGCCGCTACAACTGCGAGCTTATCGAGCACCACGTGTCAGGACGACTGAAAGTCGCCCCTGAGCACACCGAAGACCACGTGCTGCGCATCATGCGTAAACCGTCGTTCGACCTGTTCCACCGTTTCCGGGATATTTTCGACGATGTAAACCGGCGTTGCGGGCTGCGACAGCAGATAATTCCCTATTTCATATCCAGCCATCCAGGTTGCACCGAGACCGACATGGCGCAGCTTGCCGTCAAGACCAAACAGCTTGATTTTCATCTTGAGCAGGTGCAGGACTTCACCCCGACACCCATGACGGTCGCCACTGAGATATACTACTCAGGAGTGCACCCCTACACCGGCGAACGCATTTTCACCGCACACACACCCGAAGAAAAGCTCGCACAGCGGCGATATTTCTTCTGGTACGACCGCAACTGCCGCGCCGACATCGAGCGCGCGCTCAGGCGGCTGCACCGTCCCGATCTCATCAACGCGCTATTTGCACGCAACGCATCTCCCAGGCGTCCCGATCACAGAAAAGGCTAACGTATCTGTCCGTTTCCGTTAATCAGATAACGGTAGGTGCATATTTCACGCAACCCCATCGGGCCTCTCGGACCCAGCTTCTGCGTGCTTATGCCGATTTCGGCTCCCAGCCCGAACTGTGCGCCGTCGGTAAACCCTGTCGACGCATTGACATAGACACATGCCGCATCCACCTCTTGCTGAAAATACTCTGCGGCGGCATTGTCCGAGGTGACTATGCACTCGCTGTGTCCCGATCCGTAGCGTGCGATGTGATCCACAGCCTCCTCGATCGATCCTACCGTGCGTACTCCCATCTTATAGTCCATCCACTCGGTCATATAAGTCGAGGAGTCGGCATGCACAAGCAGTTCTGACGGATAATGCCCCTCCAGAGCGGCATATGCCTCCTCGTCGGCATGTATCTCCACCCCGCTCTCGGCCAGGCGGCAGCAGAGCCGTGGCAGATCGCCGAGACGGTCACGGTGTATGATCAGCGTGTCAAGAGCATTGCATACGCTGACGCGGCGCGTCTTGGCGTTCGTAATGATATCGACCCCCATTTCCGTGTCGGCCTCACGGTCAAAATACGTGCTCACTACTCCCGCGCCTGTTTCAATCACTGGTATGCGGGCATTGTCGCGTACAAAATCAATCAGCCTTCTGCCTCCGCGCGGTATGCACACATCAACCTTACCCACAGCATTGAGCAGAGCCGCCGTAGCGTCATGGGTCGACGGCAACAGAGCCACGACATCGCGATTGATACCGCAGTCGTCGAGCACGCCATGTATCAGCGACATAATGGCTTCGTTGGAGTTGGCTGCATCAGAGCCCCCCTTGAGCACGCACGCATTGCGACTCCTGAAACAGAGAGAAAACACATCGAACGTCACATTAGGCCGTGCCTCATAAATCACACCAATGACACCGAACGGTACTCTCACCCGGCGTATATTCAGTCCGTTAGGGAGAGTGCGTTCCTCAATAACCTCACCTACAGGCGACGCCAGCGACGCCACATTCCTTATATCCGATGCGATCGAGTCGAGGCGTCCGTCAGTCAGTTGCAGACGGTCGTAAAGCGGATTATCCTTGCTCATACGGCTTACGTCACGCGCATTTGCCTCAAGCAGAATATCATGCGAGTCATCGACCTTATCAGCCAGTTTCAGCAGCACACTCCGGCACTCGTCATCCGATATCGAGGCAAGCGACCGCGATGCCCTCTTCACACTGCTGAATATATTTTCCGGTTTCTTATCCATGGCAAAGTCTTTATTCGATGAACAGGTAATCGTAATGTATCACAGGTCTCTCACCTCTCCGGCCAATCATGGCAATGACATCCGGGCTCCCGAGTGAGGCACGTCCGACGCCTATGATATCACCTGCTTCGGTGGTAAGAGTAACGATATCACCCTCCTCCCATTCGCCTTCGGTGCCGGCAATACCCACCGGCAACAGACTCACCGCCCTGTCGCTCCGAAGCGCGCAGGCGGCCTTGTCATCGACCTTTATCACTCCTTTCGCGAAACTGCCGCTGTGAGCTATCCAGCGTTTGATGTTGCTCAGCGACTCCACACGCGGCACAAACACCGTATGCGGCACAGTCTCAGGCGCCTCGATAAGATCCACAAGCACACCCGGACGCTCCCCTTTGGCTATGATGACCTTTACCCCTTCCTCCGACAGCTTGCGCGCTATGCCACACTTAGTGCCCATGCCGCCACGGCCGAATCCGCTTTTCGACGCGACCACATTGGCACTCACATCCTCGCCGGGAAGCACCTCCATTATGAGTTGCGACGCCGGGTCTGCCGGATTGCCGTCATATATGCCGTCGACATTCGAGAGAATCACAAGTATGTCGGCATCCATCATTGCTGCTATGAGTCCCGAAAGTTCATCGTTATCGGTAAACATCAGTTCGGTGAGACTTGCCGTATCATTTTCATTGACAATCGGTATTACACCGTTCTCAAGCATTGTCTGCATGCACGATCGCTGGTTGAGATACGATGTGCGCGATGAGAAATTCTCTTTCTGCGTTAGCACCTGCCCCACCACATAACCATATTCGCCGAAAAGAGAGTTATATAGGTTTATAAGCCTTATCTGTCCGATCGACGAGAACAGCTGACGCTGCGCCACAGCGTCAAGCGTGCGTGCCGGAGTCAGAGCACCGCGGCCACAGGCCACCGCACCGCTCGACACGAGTATCACCTCATGACCCGATTTTTTCAGACCGGCTATCTGGTCGACAAGCGACGACATATTCGTCACATTCGATTTGCCGTCGTTGCGTGTAAGCACATTGCTGCCGACCTTTACAACTATACGTAGTTTCGTAACGCTTTTCATAACTGACCGCAGAGCTACACACCTGTAGCTCACATGATAAGATGTTTACAATTTCATTGACCGTCGGTCGGGAATGCGACCGCATACACCCGACAAAACAAATGTAACAATAAATGCCGGATGACAGACAATATCGCATTGATTTTCTTCATACATACCGAAAAATGATTAGTGCAGCATCAGGCTGGCATGTTAAAATCACTACTTTTCAGTATTGACCCCGCCGATGTGTCGCTATATCTTTGCAACATGAACGAATGAACTACTCTATTAGGGTTGCCAACCCTCCTTGCAAGAGTCTGAATTTAGGTTTTAGGTTACAAGATGGTCTCCGTGACGGAGATCATCTTTTTTCTTATAAAAAATATTGTTATTTTTGCAATGTGTGGTGCAATGGACACACCCCTGCAAACGACAGCCAAGACACTATCTCACCAGCTTTTAACAGGCCATGACAACTCCGCATATCATCAGACTTTGCTTCATAGCGGCTCTATGGATTGCGATCAGCGTGCTGCTGATTGTATCGTCGGTTAAAATCACACTCTACACCATCTTCGTGATTGTAGCTTCAGGCATCGTTGTGTTTGTTCCACTTTACAAGAAATATCGCCGCGATGGATCAGCAGATAAATAAAAATACATATCCGCTCCTCTCCTCTATTGACTCCCCGGCCGACCTGCGGCGACTGCCACAGGCACGACTGAAAAATCTCTGTGAAGAAATACGTAGATTTCTTATCGAGACTTTGGCCGAGAATCCCGGACACTTTGCCTCGAGCATGGGAGCTGTCGAGCTTACGGTCGCACTCCATTACGTATTCGACACACCCTACGACCGCATTGTGTGGGATGTAGGCCACCAGGCCTACGGCCACAAACTCATCACAGGCCGCCGCGACAGATTCCACACCAACCGTAAGCTCGGAGGCATAAGCGGTTTCCCATCGCCGGCCGAGAGCCCATACGACACATTCATTGCCGGACACGCATCCAACTCGATATCGGCGGCGCTCGGCATGGCTGTAGCCACACAGCTCAACGACGACAACCCCGACCGCAACGTCATCGCCGTGATAGGCGACGCATCTATTTCGGGCGGACTTGCCTTCGAGGGACTCAACAACGCGGCAAACACCCCCAACAACCTCATCATTGTCCTGAACGACAACAACATGTCGATCGACACAAATGTCGGTTCACTGCACCGTTATTTAGGCAAGATACACACCTCAAAGGTCTACAACACATTCCGTTACAAGAGTTTCGCCTATCTGAAGAAAATAGGGCTGCTCAACGACAGGCGCAAAGATTTTATCCTGCGGTTCAACAACAGCATAAAATCGCTTGTCGGAAGACGGCAGAATATTTTTGAAGGACTGAATATAAGATATTTCGGACCGCTCGACGGCCACGACATAGACATGCTCGTCGATGCGTTCAGAGACATACGCGATCTGCGAGGCCCGCGCATCATACATCTGCGCACAATCAAGGGCAAAGGCATGCCGATGGCCGAGAAAGACCCGTCGTCGTGGCATGCGCCCGGAAAATTCGATCCCGTGTCGGGCGAACGCATACCATCAGGCAATCCGGGCGACGCACCGAGATTTCAGGATGTTTTCGGCGAGACACTGCTCGAACTCGCCCGCGAAAACAACAGGATAACAGGCATCACCGCAGCCATGTCGTCGGGCACCTCGATGTCGGTGATGCAGAAAGCCATGCCCGACCGAGTGTTCGACGTAGGCATCTCAGAGGGGCATGCCGTCACCTTTGCCGCCGGTCTCGCCAAAGAAGGACAGATACCGTTTGTGGCGATATACTCATCGTTCCTGCAGAGAGCCTACGACCAGATCATACACGACGTGGCCATACAGAAACTCAAAGTCGTTTTCTGCATCGACCGAGCCGGACTCGTCGGAGAAGACGGAGTCACACATCACGGAGCATTTGATCTGGCCTACATGCGCACTGTGCCGGGAATGACCGTAGCGGCACCGCGCGACGAGCACGCTCTGCGCAATATGATGTACACAGCTCAGCTACCCGACGCCGTCGACGGACCAATAGCAATAAGATACCCGCGCGGTAACGGGTCGCTCACCGACTGGCGCAACGACATGCGCCGCATCGAGATCGGACGCGGCGAAAAGCTGCGCGACGGCAATCATGTCACCGTCATAACGATAGGCACGATAGCCGCTCAGGTCGGCAAAGCAATTGACCTCGCCGCCTCAGAGGCCGGCATAAGCGCCGCACACTACGACGCAATATTCCTCAAGCCGCTCGATGCGGAGATGATGCGCGAGATAGCAGCCAAAGGACTGCCGATAGTGACCGTCGAAGACGCTTCAGTCAACGGAGGCCTCGGATCGGCCGTAGCCGAATGGCTGTCCGACAACGACATACACCTGCACGTGACACGGCTCGGACTTCCGGCCGAACAGTTTGTACAGCACGGCACAATACCGCAGCTTCAGGCTATTTGCGGCATTGACCCGGAGGCCATATCCCAAGCAATTATCAAAGCTGCAAAAGCATGAGGATTGTCATTGTCGGCGCCGGTGATGTCGGCACACATCTTGCCAAGCTCCTCTCAATCGAAGATCAGGAAATAACGCTGGTCGACGCCAACCGCGACAAGCTCGGTGTGCTCGATGCCAACTACAACCTTATGACACTGGTCGGAGCGCCGACATCGATCAAGACACTTCAGGCTGCGGCTGCCGGTAAATCCGACCTGTTTATTGCCGTCACACCGTTTGAGTCGACCAACATCACGGCATGCGCCATGGCAAACTGGCTCGGTGCCAAGTCAACCGTCGCACGCATCGACAACTATGAGTTTATGACCGAAAAACCGACCGAGTTTTTCAGAACAATAGGCGTCGATCACACTATCTACCCGGAGTTTCTTGCAGCCGAAGAGATACTTACGGCATTACGGCACTCATGGGCACGACACTGGTTTGAACTCCATAGCGGAGAAATCATACTCGTGGGAGTAAAAGTTCACTCCGAAGCGAGAATCATCGGACAGAAACTCAAGGATCTCACACGCGACAACCATAATTTTCACGTATCGGCCATACGCCGCCGACATGAGACCATCATACCGCGAGGCGACGACACGATACTCGAAAACGACATAGTGTATTTCACGACAACGCGCCAGCACATCGACGACATACGTGACCTGTGCGGCAAAGTGCAGTACAAGGTACGACGTGTCACGATCATGGGAGGATCGCGCATCGCCATCAGGCTCATCGCGCTCGCAGGAAACGAATATCGGTTCAAGATCATCGAGAACGACCAGGCACGCTGCCACTATCTCGCCGAGACACTGCCCGACGGCGTCGAGATCATTCACGGCGACGCCCGCGACAACGATGTCCTGTCAGAAGCCGACATTAGCCACTCCGACGCTTTTGTGGCATTGAGCGACAGCTCCGAGGCAAATATACTCGCCTGCCTTACGGCAAAAGAGTTCGGCGTAAACAAGTCGGTGGCCGAAGTCGAGAATCTGCAGTTTGTAGGAGAGGCCGAGGCGCTGAATATCGGCACCGTCATAAACAAGAAACTCCTTGCATCAGCCAAGATCTTCCAGCTGCTTCTCGATGTCGACGGCTCGACAAGCCGTTGTCTGGCTCTCACCGACGCCGAGGTTGCACAGATCGAGGCACGCCCGGGATCAAGAATCACATCCGCTCCGATAAAAGACCTGCGGCTGAGCCGGGAAATGACACTTGCCGGAATCATACGCAACGACAAAGGCATGCTTGTGAGCGGAAACACCGTGATACAGCCCGGTGACCAGGTCGTAGTATTCTGTCTCGGTGGATCGCTCCACGAAATCGAACGACTTTTTACGTGAGACATCTGCACATCCATAAGACCGAACTGATCAATTTTCCCGTTCTCCTCAAAGTAGTAGGATGGCTCCTCATCATTGAGTCGCTTTTTCTCGTCATTCCGTTTTTCACATCACTCATCTACGGCGAGCAGGACGCGATACCATTCATCGGGTCGGCTGCCGTGACGGCCATAACAGGCATCCTTCTCAACCACTGCATCAATCCCCGCAACAAGTCGCTGCGCAAACGCGAGAGCATACTTGTCACCTCGCTCACATGGATCGTGTTCTCCATCTTCGGCATGCTGCCATTAATTTTCGGATCGCCGCGCATGTCTGTCAGCGACGGATTCTTCGAGGCAATGTCGGGTTTCACCACTACAGGTGTATCGATTATCTCCGACCCGTCGACACTATCCCACGGCATACTCATATGGCGAAGCATGCTTCAGTGGATCGGGGGTCTCGGCATCATACTGTTCACACTTGCGGTCATACCGATGCTCAACTCTGCCGGAGGCGTACACCTCTACAACACCGAAGTCACAGGCATCACACACGACAAGCTCACACCGCGCATCAGCTCCACCGCCAAGCGTCTGTGGGGAATATATCTCATTCTCACGCTTGTGCTTACCCTACTGCTGTGGCTTGGCCCAATGGATCTGTTTGACAGTGTGTGCCACTCGTTGTCTACAGTGTCGACCGGAGGCTTCTCTACAAGGTCAGAGAGCATAGGCGCCTGGGACTCAACCTACATAACGGCAGTCATAACGATATTCATGTTTATCGGAGGCGTCAACTTCACGCTTATGATCAAGGCACTTTCAGGATCGTGGAGAATGCTCACCGGAAACGAGATTTTCAGGCTCTACTGCAAAGTGATAGTTATAGCCACACTGTTATTTGCAGTAATGATCACGCTGTACACATCGTCAACCGACTACATTGCGACAGCGGTCGACGCACTGTTTCAGGTAGTCTCAACTATCACATCTACCGGATATTCAGCAAGCGACTACACCGCATGGGGACCCGGCTGCATGATGATGCTGCTGCTTCTGATGTTTGTAGGCGGATGCGCCGGATCGACATCAGGCGGCGCGAAACTCGACCGCACGTTGACTGTCAGCCGATTTCTCCACAACGAGATATACCGCTTCATCCACCCCAACGTGATCAAAGGCGTGTCGATTTCCGGACGCACACTGCCTGGCGAAATAATCAATAAGACCGTTGCATTCATCCTGATTTATACCGGGATAATTGTAGCCGGGTCTCTTGCGCTCTCTGCGCTCGGACTTCCATATATGGACGCGTTCTACTCATCCATTTCCTGCACCGGAAACACTGGCCTCGGAGGTGAATACCTTACAGTACCCGAGGCCGGGAAGTGGATTCTTTCATTTCTAATGCTTACCGGGCGTCTTGAAATTTACTCTGTAATAGTACTGTTTTCAAAGTCGTTCTGGAAATTATGACACTACAATGAAACTTTCATGAAGACAATCGCGTCATATATGCCAGTTTGACACGAGATATGCGATACATCCAAATCACCGGTCTAATCACCTCGCAATGAACATACTTGAAATCAACAACGTTTCTAAAAGCTACAACGGACATCAGGCGCTTACCGACATATCGATAAACGTTCCCGAAGGAAGTGTGTACGGTCTTCTCGGCCCTAACGGCGCCGGAAAAACGACACTGCTGCGTATCATAAACCACATCACGGCTCCCGACACCGGCACTGTCACATTCAACGGGCACACGCTCAACGCCGATGATGTCAACGACATAGGCTACCTCCCCGAGGAGCGCGGACTCTACAAGAAAATGAAAGTAGGCGACCAGGCACTTTTCTTCGCACGCCTCAAAGGTCTTAACAAAGCCGAGGCCACAAGGCGGCTACACGAGTGGTTCACACGCTTCGGCATCATGGACTGGTGGGGAAAGAAAGTCGAAGAGCTATCAAAGGGCATGGCACAGAAAGTCCAGTTCATTGTCACCGTGCTGCACCAGCCCAAACTGCTCATCTTCGACGAGCCGTTCTCAGGATTCGATCCTATCAACGCAAATCTGCTGAAGGAGGAAATACTCCGGCTTCGCGACGCCGGATCGACAATCATTTTCTCTACACACAACATGGAGAGTGTAGAGAAAGTGTGCGATCACATCACACTCATCGACCGTTCACACAACATCCTCACAGGACGCGTGTCCGACATACGCAGCGAAGCTGGCAAAGGACGCCTGTCGCTCACTTTCCGCGGACCCGACAACGGCCTTATACATCAGCTCGAACCGATGGTTGAGCCCGCATCATTGCGACGTTTCGAGACAAACGACCCGGAGGTGACACGCATCAGGCTGAAAATGCTTCCCGAAGTCACCACATCGCAGATCATCGACACCATCAACCGGCTCGTCGACATAGAGTCGTTCAACCGCGATCTGCCGTCGATGGACGAGATCTTCATCGACGCCGTGAACCGTCACAATCTTCCGTCGCTGCCCGATAACGCTCCGGCCGCCACATCCATAAACTGAACAACTCCACAGCCATGCATAGATTTCTGCTTGTCGTCCAGCGCGAATATCTGGAACGCGTCTCAAAAAAATCTTTTATATTCTCCACACTCCTCATGCCGCTGCTCATGGTGGCACTAATGTGTGCGCCGATCCTCATACAGCAGGCCACATCGCCCGAAGCCATCACACTCGGCGTGGCCGATACTTCCGGCAAAATTTTCCCGCAGCTGCAGTCGACCGAAAACGTGAGGTTTGTAAATATGGACGCGACGCCATCGGCCGATGCGCTTAAAAACGACAGCATCGACGGATACATCATCATCACATCCGACATACTGGCAAAAGGATCACAGCCACGTGTCGATCTTGTGCTTAACGCCACGAGCAACCTGCAGTTTGAAAAAGAGGTGGCTTCGCAGCTCAATGACGCGATCGAGAAAGAGAGGCTTCTACAGTACAACATTAGCGACCTCTCGTCAATACTTAACAATGTGAAAAGCGATGTGTCGCTCAACCTCATACGCATCGATCAGGAAGAAAGCGGAGCCATGCAGACCGAGCTCAGCGCCGTCATCGGCATAATCATGAGCATGCTGCTATACTTCTTCCTGCTCCTATATGGCATACAGGTGATGCAGAGTATTGTCGAGGAGAAATCAAACCGGGTGCTCGAAGTCATTGTTTCATCAATAAGACCGACACAGCTGCTCACAGGCAAGATAGCCGGTATCGGACTTGTGGCCGTCACACAGATTCTCATCTGGGCCGCATGTCTGCTCGTGTTATCGGCCGTGGTTCTCCCCTCCCTGCTTCCGGCCGATATGGTGACCGACATACAGGCCATGCAGACCGGCGCACAGCTCTCTGACGTCGCCGATGTCGAGATGATCAGCGCGCTTGCCACAATCACAAATCCCGCATTCATACTGCAGCTCTTCTTCTGGCTTATTATATTTCTTGTCGGCGGATTCCTGCTGTATTCGTCACTTTTCGCCGCTGTAGGATCGGCTGTCGAGAACATACAGGACGCATCGCAGCTCCAGACGATCATCATCATGCCCATCATCATTGCGTTTTTCGCATCGATGTCGGTCGCAAACGCCCCCGACTCGTCGCTGATCTCGTGGCTGTCGATGATACCGTTCACATCGCCCATGGTGATGATGGCACGCATCCCGTTCGGCATACCCGTGTGGCAGATCGCCGTATCGGCCATTCTGCTCTACGCGTCGATCTTCGGAGCCATATGGTGCGCGGCCAAGATCTATCGCGTCGGCATATTCATGTACGGCAAAAAGCCCAATATACGCGAAATAATCCGCTGGATCTCATATAAATAACAATAACCACTAAAAATCACTATCATGAAACTTGTATCGGCACTGATCGCATCCGCCATGGCGTTTGCAATTCCAGTTACATCCGGCGCAGTGGAGCCGACACCACAGCACGTCATTATGATCGGCCTCGACGGATGGGGCTCCTACAGCTTTGACAAAGCCGACATGCCCAACGTGAAGAAACTCATGAGCGAAGGATCATATACGCTTGCAAAACGTTCGGTACTCCCCTCGTCGAGCGCGGTCAACTGGGCATCGATGTACATGGGAGCCGGACCCGAGCTTCACGGCTACACCGAATGGGGATCGCGTGTGCCCGAACTACCCTCGCGCGTTGTAGATGAAGACAATATCTTTCCCACAGTCTTCGGACTTCTCAACCGCCAGAAGCCTGAAGCTGTCATCGGCAACATAGCCGAGTGGGACGGCATACGGTACGTATGCGACACACTCGCCCTCGATTTCGAGCGTGTGGTGACTGAGAAGCCTGTCAACCAGTCGACGACAAATATTGCGTGCGATTACATCAGATCGGCGAAACCGACATTGCTCAACATCGTCTACGACGAGCCCGACCATATCGGACATGGCGCAGGACACGACACACCCCAATACTACGCCAAGCTCCACGAACTTGACTCATGCGTGTCAGAAATCGTGCAGGCAACCAAAGATGCAGGCATTTTCGACAACACGGTCTTCATTGTCACTGCCGACCACGGAGGCATTGGCAAAGGACACGGAGGCAAGACGATGCAGGAAATGGAGACACCGTTTATTATCGCAGGCCCCGGCATCCGCAAAAAC
Source organism: uncultured Muribaculaceae bacterium (assembly GCA_964389525.1). GTDB lineage: Bacteria > Bacteroidota > Bacteroidia > Bacteroidales > Muribaculaceae > JAFLTL01. The sequence continues at coordinate 170,537 of CAYMEX010000002.1, forward strand.
CACGAGATCACCGAGAGCATGATGCAATTTGACGTCGCTCCCACGATCGCGCATATTTTCGGCCTGAAGACCCCGCAGGTGTGGATCGGTCGTCCCGTCCTCTCAATCTTCAAATAACGGGAATTACATGTCTCAGCTACAAACCCTTGGCAAAGTTTAACAAAAATAGTCGGCTTTTAATAGCCCGTTATTGTTGAATTATTTGTAATTTTGCGCGTTTAATATCGCGAAAAAAAGGAGAAGAACTATGAGACAGCTCAAGATAACACGTTCAATCACAAATCGCGAGAGCGCATCTCTCGACAAATATCTTCAGGAAATAGGCCGTGAGGATCTTATTACCGTAGAAGAAGAAGTCGAACTCGCTCAGCGCATTAAACAAGGCGACGAGAGGGCTCTCGACAAGCTCACCCGCGCTAACCTGCGTTTTGTGGTTTCGGTTGCAAAGCAGTATCAGAACCAGGGACTCAGCCTCCCCGACCTCATCAACGAGGGCAACATGGGGCTGATAAAGGCTGCTCAGAAATTCGACGAGACACGAGGATTCAAATTCATATCCTACGCAGTGTGGTGGATACGACAGTCGATTCTGCAGGCACTCGCCGAGCAGTCGCGCATCGTGCGTCTGCCGCTTAACCAGGTCGGCACACTCAACAAGATAAGCAAGGCACTATCGAAATTCGAGCAGGAAAACGAGCGACGTCCGTCGCCCGAGGAGCTTGCCGCATCGCTCGACGTGCCCGTCGACAAGATCGCCGACACACTCAAGGTTTCAGGCCGATCGATCTCGGTGGACGCACCGTTTGTCGAGGGTGAGGACAACAGCCTTCTCGACGTGCTTTCCAACGACGACTCCCCATCGGCCGACGCTTCGCTCAACCAGGAGTCGCTTTCACGCGAGGTAGAGCGTGCGCTGCGTCAGCTCCATGAGCGTGAGCGCGAGATACTCAAGATGTTCTTCGGCATCGGTTGCCAGGAAATGACACTTGAGGAGATCGGAGCCAAATTCGACCTGACCCGCGAGCGCGTCCGCCAGATCAAGGAGAAAGCCATCCGCCGCCTCAAAGGCCCCCGCAGCAAGCATCTCAAAGCCTATCTTGGCCAATAAGCCGCCGACACATCAGGCAACAGCCGCCACATTTGATAATTTTTCATAAAACCCGCCTCACTAACGGCGGGTTTTGTTATATTTGCGGATAGACTCATCCAATCCAAAGAAATCAGTTACATGAAATATACTGGCCTTATTTCATTAATAATGCTATTGACGCTGACACCGCCTGTCATGGCACAGCGTTCGGCGCGTCAGCTAAAACAGGGCTGGAATTTTGCAAAAGGCGATATAAACGCAAATACCAACTGGCAGAAAATCACTGTTCCACACGACTGGGCTGCCGAAGGACCGTTTGACAAGGAAATCGACAAACAGGTTGTAGCCATCGAGCAGAACGGCGAGACCGTACCCACCGAGAAGCATGGACGCACAGGCTCGCTCCCGTTTATCGGGAAAGGCACCTACCGCAATACCATCAGCATTCCCGACACCGCAGGGCGCTCTTTCACGCTGCTTTTCGACGGAGCCATGAGCCGCCCGGTCGTTACGCTCAACGGCATCGAAGTCGGACGATGGAGCTACGGCTACAATGCGTTTGAAGTCTGTCTTGACAGTGCGGTCAGGCCGGGCGACAATCTGCTTGAAGTAAGTCTCGAGAATCTTCAGGGACAGTCACGCTGGTATCCGGGAGCCGGACTCTATCGCAACGTCACACTCATCGAGACATCCAAGACACATATACCGGTCTGGGGCACATACATCACCACGCCCGAAGTTTCCGACAGAGAAGCGACCGTGAAGATCTGCACCTCAATTGCCGGAGCGAAACAAGGCACCCGGCTCAGCATCAGCACATCGGTAATTGCACCCGACGGCAAGACCGTGACATCGCAGACCTACCCCTATGTAGCAAACGGCCAGGATTTCATCGAATACATCAACGTAAACGATCCGCAGCTTTGGTCGCCCGAGTCCCCGTCGCTCTATACGGCACGCACTACCGTCAGCGACCGCGACGGCAAAGTACTTGACGTATATGACACCCGTTTCGGTATCAGAAAGATAGAATACATCGCCGACAAAGGATTTTTCCTCAACGGCAAACTCACAAAATTCAAAGGCGTCTGCAATCACCACGACCTCGGCCCGCTCGGAGCCGCAGTCAACACCGCTGCTCTGCGCCGGCAGCTCACCATGCTGAAAGACATGGGTGCCAACGCCATACGCACATCACACAACATGCCGGCACAGGAGCTTGTCGAGCTGGCCGACGAGATGGGCTTCATGCTCATGGTCGAGGCATTCGACGACTGGGCATTCCAGCCGAAATCGCCCAACGGCTACGGCACGATGTACGACGAATGGGCTGAAAAAGACGTCACCAACATGGTGCGCCACTTCCGCAACAACCCGTCGGTAGTGATGTGGAGCGTAGGCAACGAGGTCACATCGCAGCACGACCGCGAGAACGGCGTCAAAGATCTTGTCTTCCTGCAGGACATCGTCCACCGCGAGGATCCGACACGCCCGGTCACCGTAGGCATCAACGAGCTTGACCAGGCCATGGACAACGGCTTTGCCGCTGCGGTCGACATACCCGGATTCAACTATAAGCCGCAGCACTACCGCCGCATCATCAAAGATCTCCCGCAGAAACTCATCCTCGGGTCAGAGACCGCGTCGACCGTGTCGTCGCGCGGCGTCTACCACTTCCCGGTCGAGCTTGCTGCAAGTGCCATGTTCCCCGACAATCAGGTGTCGTCATACGACGTCGACTATTGTTTCTGGAGCAACATCCCCGAGCCCGACTTCGCTGCCGACGAGGATCTCCCCTACGTCATCGGACAGTTTGTATGGACCGGATTCGACTACCTCGGCGAGCCCACTCCCTACGACATCTGGCCGAATCACAGCTCCAACTTCGGCATCATCGACCTTGCATCGATCCCCAAAGACAGATACTACCTCTACCGCTCGGTGTGGAACACATCAGATACGACACTCCACATACTGCCGCACTGGACATGGCCCGACCGCAAAGGCAAGGTAACGCCGGTGTTCGTCTACACATCGTGGCCTAAGGCCGAACTGTTTGTCAACGGCGTCAGTCAGGGCATGAGAGAGAAAAACGACTCGACCGAAATGACCCGCTACCGCCTCATGTGGAACGACGTGGTCTACAAGCCGGGCGAAATAAAAGTCGTCGCCTATGACGCCGACGGCAAAAAAGCCGGCGAGAAAACCGTCCGCACCGCCGGAAAAGCGCATCACCTCGTACTCACCCCCGACCGCACATCGATGCAGGCCGACGGCGAGGATCTGATATACGTCACCGTGCAGATCTCCGACAGGAACGGCACAATTCTGCCGACCGACTCACGCGAGGTGAAATTCGATGTGACAGGAGCCGCCACATTCCGCGCCACAGCCAACGGCGACCCCAAGTCTATCCGCCCGTTCCAGCGCCCCGAAATGGATCTTTTCTCAGGCGCATGCACGGTAATCGTCCAGGCATCCGACACCCCGGGGACAGCGACACTCACAGTTTCCGCCCGCGGACTGCGCCCGGCAACGATCGAGATCCCCGTCACAGCGAGACAATAACATTCACAGTCAATAAATCTTAAAAAAAAAACAAGAATAATATCATGGATAGCAAAATCAAAGCTGAGTTCAAAAAACGCTTCGACGCCGAAGGCGTCCGTTACGCATCGTCAGGTCGCATCAACCTCATCGGTGAGCACACCGACTACAACGGCGGATTCGTATTCCCCGGCGCTATCGATAAAATCATAGAGGCTGAGATCAAGCCCAACGGCCTCGGCATTGTGCGCGTCTACTCAATCGACATAGACGAATATGTGGAGTTCGGCCTCAAAGAGGAGGACGCCCCCGCACAGCAGTGGGCACGCTACATCTTCGGCGTATGCCGCGAGATACAGAAGCGCGGCGGCAAAGTCGAGGGATTTGACGCCGTCTTCGCCGGCAATGTGCCTCTCGGCGCCGGACTCTCGTCGTCGGCCGCTCTCGAGAGCTGCTTCGCATTTGCGCTCAACGACATGTTCAACGACAACAAGATCGAGAAATTCGAGCTTGCACGCATCGGACAGAGCACCGAGCACAACTACTGCGGCGTAAAATGCGGCATCATGGACCAGTTTGCTTCGGTCTTCGGCAAGAAAGGACACCTCATGCGCCTCGACTGCCGCTCGAGCGAATTTGAGTACTTCCCCTTCGATCCGGTCGGCTACAAGCTCGTGCTGGTCGACTCTGTGGTGAAGCACGAACTCGTTGACTCGCCCTACAACAAGCGTCGCGAGTCATGTGAGCGTGTCGCCGCCAAGCTCGGCATCGAGACACTGCGCGACGCCACGATGGAGATGCTCGAAGCCATCAAGGATCAGATCAGCGCCGAAGACTACAGCCGCGCAAAATTCGTCATCGGCGAGAAGCAACGCGTGCTCGACGTGTGCGACGCCCTCATCCGTGGCGACTACGAGACCGTCGGCCAGCGCATGTATGAGACACATCACGGTCTTTCGGCCGACTACGAGGTTTCGTGCGAAGAGCTCGACTTCCTCAACGACATCGCCAAAGAGTGCGGCGTGACCGGCTCGCGCATCATGGGCGGAGGCTTCGGCGGATGCACAATCAACCTCGTGAAAGACGGACTTTATGACAAGTTCATCGCCACTGCACGCGAGAAATTCGCTGCGAAATACGGCCACGAGCCCCGCATCTACGACGTTGTCATAAGCGACGGAGCACACCGCATCGGCTAAAAAATCTTCTCCAGTCTCTCAAAACACCACTTATGGCAGTTAAAATCGACAAAATAGCCTCGAAACACGGGGAAATAACACTTGCCACCATCACCAACTCCAAGGGAGCGAGCGTAGTGCTCAGCTCCCTCGGAGCAGGCGTGGTAGCAATAAACGTGCCCGACGCGGCAGGAAATATCGTCAACGTCATTACCACCTACGCCGATCCCGCCGACTTCATGGCCGACGGCCCCTGCGCAGGCAAGACTCCCGGACGATACGCCAACCGCATCGCCAACGCCCGATTCTCGATCGACGGCAAAGTCTACAGTCTCAAGGCCACAAACGGCCCGCACCACCTTCACGGCGGCCCCACAGGCTTCCAGAACCGCATCTGGGACACGATTGTCGAAGATGACGACACCGTCGCCTTCACACGCATCAGCCCCGACGGCGAAGAAGGCTACCCCGGCACGCTCGACACACGAGTGGCCTACACTTGGAGCGACGACAACGCCCTCACAATCCACTACACCGGAGTGACCGACGCCCCGACGATACTCAACCTCACCAACCACACCTACTTCAATCTGGCAGGTGAGAACAGCGGCGACATTCTCGATCACGAACTCCGCCTCGCATGTGCGCGCTGGCTGCCGACCGACGAAGGCCAGATACCTACAGGCGAGATAGCATCTGTCGAGGGAACACCCATGGACTTCACACAGGCCAAGACCATCGGACGCGACATAAACGACGATTTCGAGGCACTGCACATCGGGCGCGGCTACGACCACTGCTTCGTCGCCGACAACTGGGTGCCGGGAAGGCTCGCTCCCATAGCGTGGCTGAAAGACCCCAAATCTGGACGCAGCCTCACAATCTCAACGACACAGCCCGCCGTACAGCTCTACACGGCAAACTGGTTTGGAGGTGAGACACCGCTCAACCCCGAGGGACGTCCCTACCAGAACCGCGAGGGCGTCGCACTCGAGTGCCAGCACTTCCCCGACAGCCCCAACCATCCCAACTTCCCCAACACCGTGCTGCGTGAGGGCGAAGTATTCGACGAGACAATCGTTTTCAGCTTCAACGCCTGAAGACAACAACATAGCAATCAACCAAGAATGAAACCTACACTCTTTGTGCTGGCTGCCGGCATGGGCAGCCGCTACGGAGGCCTCAAGCAGCTCGACACGCTCGGCCCTTCCGGCGAGACCATCATGGACTATTCGATCTACGACGCCATCAAGGCAGGATTCGGCAAGATCGTATTTGTGATCCGTAAGGATTTTGAGCAGGACTTCCGCGAGAAAGTACTGAAAAAATACGAAGGACACATACCCGTGGAAGTGGTGTTCCAGGCCACGACCGACCTTCCCGAGGGCTACACATGCCCCGCCGACCGCACCAAGCCCTGGGGTACAAACCACGCTGTACTCATGGGCAAGGACGTGATCAAGGAGCCGTTTGCCGTAATCAACGCCGACGACTTCTACGGCCGCAACGCCTTTGAAGTCATTGCCAAAGAACTCTCGCGCGACCACGACCGCACAGGCGACTACTGCATGGTCGGATTCCGTGTCGGCAACACCATGACCGAAAACGGATCTGTAGCACGCGGCGTCTGCTCGACCAAAGACGGACTTCTCACATCGGTAGTGGAGCGCACAGCCATCTCCTACAACCCCGATCACGAGATCGTCTTCAACGACGAGAACGGCGTAGAGCAGAAACTCGACCCCACGACTCCGGTTTCGATGAACCTCTGGGGATTCACTCCCGAGTACTTCCAGTACTCCGAACAGGAATTCAAGAAATTCCTCGACGCCAACATCGACAAGCCCAAGGCCGAGTTCTTCATCCCGCTTGTCATCGACACGCTCATCAACAGCGGTAAAGCCACTGTGAAAGTCCTCGACACCGACAGCAAGTGGTTCGGCGTCACATATGCGGCCGACCGCCCGTCGGTTGTGGAGAAATTCGCCGAACTTACAAAGGAGGGCATATATCCTTCGCCCCTCTTTGCATAACAGCACATACTACATTTCAGAGCAATGACCAACGACGACATGCGGCGGCTGAGTGCCGCCACCGACGGACTTCCGGCCTACGAGTATCTTGCAAACAACATCGACACCATCGACGCAGCAGAACTCAGCCAGATCATCGACCTGCTCATGCAGGCCGACCTCAACGGACAGTTCTGTGTCAGCGCGGCCCGCTATCTTTCTGCCACAGACCCCGTGCGACACGCCGGGGCGATCGACACTCTTGTCAAAGGAGCCATCGAGCGCGACCGCGAACGCCGCTACATCGGCGACCTTCTCGAGAGTCTGTGGGGAAAAGACTACAAAGAGCGCGCACAGCTGCTCACAGCTACCGACGACAACTTCCGCCGCATATACAAACGCGTCTTCCCCGACAGGCTCTGAAATCTCCACATCAGCCACTGAAATGAAATTCATAAAGCGACTTGGATTCCTGTGCCTCGCGATAACATCGCTCTCTGCCTGCACGGGCGGAGGCACAGGCAAATCAGGCAACGCCGATTCATCCGACATGACAACCCTTCAGTCCGATTCCACAACTTCAGGCGACATACTCGTCGACATAAAGACAACGCTTGGCGACATCCAGGTACGTCTCTTCGGCGACACGCCCGCCCACCGCGACAACTTCGCCAAACTCGCCGAAGAAGGCTACTACAACGGCACACTCTTCCACCGTGTCATCAACGATTTCATGGTGCAGGCAGGTGACCCCGACAGCCGCAACGCGCCGGCAGGCAAGATGCTCGGAGAGGGAGACCCCGGCTACACTCTCGCAGCCGAGATCGACTATCCGCGCCACTACCACAAGCGCGGATCGCTCGCCGCAGCACGCACCGGCGACAACATCAACCCCGAGCGTCGCTCGTCGGGATCGCAGTTCTATATCGTCACAGGCAAGGTCTTCAACGACTCGACCCTCACGCAGATGGAGCGCAACATGCAGATGCAGCAGGTGAGCACCATCTTCCAGCAGCTTGCACAGCAGCAGGCCGACAAGGTGAAGGAGCTGCGACGCAACCGCGATCAGGCCGGACTGCAGAAACTGCAGGAAGAGCTCATAGCACAGGCCGAGAAGAAAGCCGCCGAGAACCCGGCCGTTCTCTCCGAGCAGGCACGCCGTGACTACACCACTATCGGAGGCACACCGCATCTCGACGGAGCCTACACCGTGTTTGGCGAAGTCACCAAGGGCATGGACGTGGTCGACAGCATCCAGAAAGTCGAGACCGACTCCAACGACCGCCCCAAAGAGGATGTACGCATCATCTCCATGAGCGTTGTGAAATAAGACAGTCATGCAGCAGATCAACCGCGCCACGCTTCCCAACGGCCTGCGCGTCATACACTCCTACGACAGTGCCACCACCATGGTGGCACTGTCTGTCATCTACGACGTAGGGGCGGCCGACGAGCAGCCACAACTGACGGGCATCGCCCATCTCATGGAGCATCTCATGTTCGGCGGCTCGGTCAACATCCCCTCGTTCGACCGCGAGATAGAACGCGCCGGAGGCACCGACAATGCCTGGACATCGCCCGATCTGACATGCTTCTACGACATCCTGCCCGCACACAACGCAGAGACCGCATTCTGGCTTGAGAGCGACCGCATGATTTCGCCCGCGTTCACACAGAAGACACTCGACGTGCAGAAAGGCGTCGTCATCGAGGAGTTCAAGCAGCAGTGCCTCAACCGCCCGTATGGCACACTCGGGCACCTGATCAGGTCAACGGCCTTCACCACACATCCCTACCGATGGCCCGTCATAGGCCTCACACCCGATCATGTAGCGGCCGCAACACTCCACGACGTCCGCGATTTCTACTTCAGCCACTACTCGCCGTCGCGCGCCGTACTCTCGGTCTGCGGAAACATCACATGGGACAAGACACTCGCTCTCGCCGAGAAATGGTTTGCCTCAATCCCCGACCGCGACACCATCGTGCGCGATCTGCCAGCCGAACCGCCGACCGAAGCACCACGGCATGCCACCACATCGGGCGTCGTACCCTCGACACTATTATCAGTCAATTATCCGATGCCCGGACAGGACTCCCCCGACTACATCCCGGCCGACATCCTCTCCGACATTCTCGGCACAGGCACCTCGTCGGTGCTCTACGACCGACTCGTGCGCGCCACCGACATGTTCCACACCATCGACGCATCGATCGAAGGGAGCCGCGACCCCGGGCTCTTCCACATCAACGCCAAGCTGCGCGACGGTGTCTCACCCGACACGGCACTGGAAGCCATACACACCGAAGTCGGCCGCCTTGTCAGTGAAGGCGTCGACGACGCAACACTGCAGCGCGCCATAAACCTCTTTGAGAGCGCACGCACCCTCGAAAACCTCGGATGCCTGCCGCGATGCCTCGACATGGCCCAGAACGAGATCTACCACCGCGACCCTGCCGACATCATGTCGCGCTATTTCGCACTCACGACGGCCGACATCGACCGTGCCGCCCGCCTCATACTCGATCCGCGTCGAGCCACCACCGTCACATTCACCCCCGCATGACCCCGCAAAAACACCGATAAAGATTTTTCAGCATATTTTTTCTGTTTTTGTTGGTTATCCTGAAAAAAAGTAGTTACTTTGCACCCTGATTAATGCGGAGCGTGCCGCGGAAAGCTCTCGGGAAGTGATGCGCCCGGGGCGATATGAGACCGGAACTCGCTTGCAGTGATAGGAATAAGAAATTAAAACTGAAATACTTTTAAACCAGCCATGTCAAAGATTTGTCAGATTACAGGCAAGAAAGCGATGACCGGCAACAACGTATCGCACTCGAAGCGTCGCACAAAGCGCCGTTTCCACGTGAACATCTTTACCAAGAAATTCTATTGGGTAGAGCAAGACGCGTGGATCCTTCTCACTCTCACCGCCGCAGGCCTGCGCACCATCAACAAACTCGGTCTCGATGCCGCTATTCGTCAGGCAGCCGAGAAGGGATATCTCACTGAAATCAAATATCTCGAATACTGATTAAGTCATGGCAAAGAAAGCTAAAGGAAACCGCGTGCAGGTTATTCTTGAATGCACTGAGCATAAAGCAAGCGGAATGCCCGGTACATCCCGCTACATCACAACCAAGAACCGCAAGAACACGACCGAGCGTCTGGAGTTGAAAAAATACAATCCTATCCTCAAGAAGGTCACTGTTCACAAGGAGATCAAATAATCCCGTAACACCCTTTATTTCTTAAGATATGGCAAAGAAAACCGTTGCCTCGCTCCAAAAGGGTGAAGGCCGTACATACAGCAAAGTTATACGCATGATCAAGTCTCCGAAAACTGGAGCTTACACTTTCAAGGAAGACATGGTGCCCAACGAGGCAGTTAAAGAACTCCTTGCGAAGTAAACACCGGGGATCTGAAAACTCAAGGTCATACCCGATAAATCAACACGGACCGCGATGTGAACTCCAGTTCAGTCGCGGTTCGCTAATTTTATAAAACCTTTCTTTCAACAATCATGGACGAAAAAGCTATGCAGCGCCGTCGCATATCGTCGATCTCCGACACCCTGCGCGACATGTTTGTCAACCAGCTCGCTCACGAGCTAAAGAACTTCTGTCTCTACAACAGCTTCGCTGTTTACTACAGCTGCAAGGGACTCGATAAACTCGGACAGTACTTCAAAGACCGCGCAAACGAGGAACTCGTGCACCAGGGCTGGATCATGGACTACCTCACAACATGCGACGCAGTATTCTCATACCCCGTTATCTCGGCCAACGACATCGCACCCATCGACGATGACGTTACACCTTTCCGCCTCTCGATCGACCGCGAAATCGAGACAACCGAGATGATCAAGGACATTGCCCGACAGGCAGTAGCCGAAGGAGATTTCCTCACTCTCGCGTTCCTCAACGGCAACTACAACTCCGCACGCCTCATACCCGAGCAGATCGAGGAAGAGTCGCTCTCGCGCACAGCCCTCGACATAATGCTCACCGAAGACAACATCCTCAAAAAAGAGGAGCGCATCTACGACCTCTCCACTTCCGGGAAATAACCCCTCCCGGACAACACAGTTCATACAACTAAGGGCGTGCTGTTGCACGCCCTTAGTCCGTTTAGTCAATACCATTAATCAGCACCGACTTGTAGGGGCGTGCGACAGTACGCCCAAAATCCATTATAGTCCATTCCGACTACTCCATCTCGAAATACTCCTTATAGCGGTCATAGAGATGCCCGGCCTGAATATAGGCCGACTGAGGACTCATAAAGTGCGAGAACTCAAACGTTATCGCCTTGTCGTAGCCCGCACGTTTGGCGGCCTCGAGCTTCAGACGCAGCTTATCGAATTTGATCGGAAGAAACTTGATAGGCATGTCGCGGTCAAATGACTCTGCATTGGTCCAGCACTGCATGCCGTATTTGTCGGCAAGACGCTTGTTCACCTCAAAAAATGCGTCAAGCTCGTCATAATCGATATGGCCGTCCTGAAAAGCACACGCATCAACCACATCGTGTATTCCGGCAAAGATCTCATCCCACTCCCGCTCATGCTCGGCAACCGACACAGCCTGCTCCTTTGTCAGCGCACCCGACCCGGCCCACACGGCTTTCTTACCGTCGATCCACGGAGAGATGAACGTAGGCAGACCGCCCGACACATCCTTGCACTGTTTACCCATATCATGGAAAGCGCCGATCACCCCCTTGGTGCTTCGGCTTATCTCGCCGCTGATATACCAGCCGCCGAAACTGTCCTTGTAGCGATCGCCATACATCTCCCACACCTCGTCGATGACATGCCGGTTGCTCTCGACCTCCACGCTCATGTCGCCGGTGTCCCAGTAGCGGCCCGAATCATACAGGCCGAAATAAAACTTCATGCCATACTTGCGGGCAAGCCGCAGATACATGTCGACAAGATCCACCGAAGGCATGTAGCATCCCTGTTTCAGCAGATATGGCGACGGATAGGTGATAAACTTCCTGTAGCCCGAACGTATCATTATCACCGTGTCGATGCCGATAGCCTTCATGTTTCTGAAATCGGCGTCCCACTCACGCTCGCCCCAGTTCTGATGCGGTATGTCATGGGAAATTTCATCGATAAACGTTCCCGTTATTGGCAGGCCGTTGCTTTTAGGCACGATCAGCTTGCTTCCTGCCTCTTTAGCTTCAGCACGCGTGCACGATGTGGCGACGACGCCCGGCACCGCCACCGTCGAGGCGACAGCTGCGGCCGCCTTCTTCATAAATCCTCTTCTGTCCATTGCATTTTTTATGGTATTATTCTCCCCTTCTCCCACATTTCACCCCACGCACGACATGAGAGCCTCGCGCCAGTCGTCGTCGATAGGTATGCTCCTCATGGTCTCCTTGCTGTAGGTCGCCATGACGGTGTGAGCCACACAGTTCACCACACCTGTATCGAGATTGACCACACGCTGCTCTATGACGAAACTTTTTTCCGAAACCGAGACAATGCCCGTAAGCACGCCGAGTCGGTCCTTCATGAATGCCTGAGCGTAAAACGACACATTGATGTTCACGATCACCACCCCCGGGTTGCTCCAGTTCATCTTGTCACCTCTCAGGTCTGAGAAAAACCGTGTCTTGGCAAGATCCATGAGCTGGAGATATGTCGTATTGTTCACATGCCCGAGCATGTCTATATCGGTAAACCGCAGCTGCGTGTCGGTGAGGTGCAGCATCGGGGCGGCAGCGGCAGGCACTTTCTTATTCTGCGATGCCGGTATGCGGTCGATTGCTTCTTTATATCTTTTCATAATGATCAATGAATGACAACGTCTTTTATAACAGTCTTTCCCGCAGCACTGTTTAGCGCCTCGGCAAGTTTCTCACGATGAAAGGTCAGTTCGTTTTTAAGCGCGGCGGAGGTCAGCACCACATGCAGTCTGTCGCCGTCGACCCAGCGGCGGCTCGTGTAGCGGTTGATGCCCGGACCAACAATCTCGGGCCAAAGCGAGCATATGAGCTGACGGTCGGCAAGACCGTCGAGATCATTCTCCCGCAGCAGACGCTTCACGAGCGCACCCACCTGCTCAGGATCAGTCCGTTTCATGCCTCTGTGATGTGAGGTGTGAACACTCCTTTTTCCACATGCCACATCGCACGCTCGCCGCCGCTCTCGCGCAGGATATTGTCGAGATGGTCGCGGTTGGTGTCGGTGATGAAGATCTGGCCGAATCTGTCGCTCTTCACGATCTCGACTATGCGCTGCACACGCGTCGAGTCAAGTTTGTCAAATATATCGTCGAGCAGAAACAGAGGCTTCAGCCCGGTAGCGTCACGCAGGAAATCATACTGCGCGAGCCTCATGCCGAGCGTGACGCTCTTGCACTGCCCCTGCGACGCCGAGCGACGTGCGTCGAGGCCGTCCACCGTTATGATAAGATCATCGCGGTGCGGACCCACCGACGTGTAGCCTACAGCCTCGTCATGCCGGCGCGATCCGTCGAGCAGCCTGACCAGATCAGGCTCCTCATTCTGATGCGACCGCAACGCCACTGCAGCAGTCTCACCCTCTCCGGCAATCGCCTCATAGTAGTGTGAGAGCAGCTCCGAGAATTTCGGCAGCCACTCGCGCCGTGTCTCGTAAATACGTTTTGCCGCCAGCGACAGCGACATTTCTATGGCTTCATAGAGATGATGGTCGACGACATGGGCGCGCAGCAGCTTGTTGCGCTGTTCGAGCGACCTCCCGTAGCGTATCAGGGCATCGAGATAGGCCGCGTCGCTCTGCGAGATCACCATGTCCATGAGGCGGCGGCGCTCCTCTCCGGGACCCGTGATAAGCTCTATGTCGCGCGGTGCGACCAGCACGGCCGGAAACACCCCGATATGCTGCGACAGACGCTCATACTCCTTCCCCTTGCGCTTTATCACCTTACGTTTCCCGCGGTTCATGCCGGCGCTCACCTCCTCGTCGGTGCCGTGGCGCTCATATTTCCCGTGCAGCGAAAAGAAGTCCGATCCGCGCCGCATCACGCCCTGATCGGTCAGTCCTGTAAAACTCTTGCAGAAGCTCAGGAAATATATGGCATCAAGCAGATTGCTCTTGCCCATGCCGTTGTTGCCAAGCAGACCGTTGACACCACGGCTGAACTCCAGCCGCGCGTCGGCTATATTTTTGAAATTTGTGATCGAGAGCGATTTAAGATACATCCGCTATTACTATAAAAAAGTTGTAACCCTTATTTCCCGTATTCCTCGAGATAGGTCTCACAGGCAAGCACAAGCTCCTCATACCATTCGCGGCCGAATCTGCGGGTAAGTGGTCCCTCAAGAAACTGGTAAAGCCTCATACCGATCTTCTTTCCGTTCTCCTCTGCCGGACGGCATATGCTCCAGCGGTGATAGTTGACGGCCGTGAAAGTCGGATACTCGGTGAGACGGAGAGGGTATAGAGCGCACGACACCGGCTTCTCCACATCGGTCTCACCAAGCCTCTGCGCCTTCTCGATCGCGCACAGACACATGCCGTTTTCTCCGCGGCACGTGAACGCGCAGTCGCGTCCGTCGACAATCGTAGTCACGAGATCGCCCTCGCTGTCCACGTAGCCGCATCCGCATTTCTCGACCTCTTTGATCCCGTCGGGCAGCATATGGCGTTTCACCACAGGCAAAGCCCTTTCTATCTCTTTCACCTCTTCTTCGGTCACCGGTGCTCCGGCATCACCCTCTATGCAGCACTCTCCTTTGCACGCTTCCAGATCGCAGCAGAAAAACCGTTCTGCCAGATCAAGCGACACAAGTGCGTTTCCTATTTGCAACATGACTTCTTCCTCCATTTTCTGAAACTCTAAGAGTATGTTTACTTTTGGCTTATGTTAAGATTTAGGTGGTATTTTTGAGTCTGATTTGAGATTGAGAGAAGGAGTTATGGGGGTCCATAATGACTGAACGAAAGCTCTGAAGCAGGCCGAAAAGACCACTGAAGATTTCATAAAATTAAAAGTAAACATACTCTAAAACTTTATCGGTTGGCCTCGGCCTTTATCGTGGCCGTTGCGGCCAGCCTGTCGGTTCTTTCGCCTGGCACACGGTAGTAGACAAAGACCGTATAGACATTCTGCGTCTGGTGATGATCTCCTTCTATCGCACCGCCGGCCGTCTCACCTGTTAAGGCATTTCTTGCCATATACCTGTAGTCGTAGGCTCCTTGTTTGAGCAGCATGGCCTTGCGCCATATGTCAGTTTCTTCATCATATTCCATCGCGGCCCGGTCATCTGTCCGACGCCCCGTGAGTGCCCCCTCCACCAGCACCGCGTCAGGCGGCCTGATCCCCGATCCTTCGAGAGCGAAATGCACCACCGTGTAGTCAGCCTCTCTGTCCGACGGCGTCGTCATGCTCTCGTCGGCCTCCCTTATCGTGAACTCTCCCCCCTGCGTCTGATCGTAAGCGTATGCCATGCCACGGCGGAGAGAATCTGTGTTGAGTATCTCGTGATATTTCCGATTGTCCCATACGATCTCGGCGACATTCATTCCAGGCGTGCGGCGGCTCACGGTCTCCATGCGGCGGTATTCGTTCCCCCCCTTGAAGACAAGTTCCGGCCGGTGGGCATATACGGCCTTCATCCCCACAGTGCGCGACGCGTGCCTGATGGTCCGGCGCGTCATTTCCTGTCCGTTCTGCACTATGTCTATTCTCAGATCCGACACTCCTACGCGCCGGTCAATATCCTTCGCCGTTACATCGATCTCAAGTTGCTGCGACTCTCCGTTCCAGTCGGTGTCCGTGCGGCTCGTCACTGTAGCGGCTACACCCGCGCTCCCCTCCTCTATAGCAAACGGAGCCGCTATGATCGTCTTGTCGGCGACACCCTCCTCAAACACCTCGAGCACATAGTTGCCCGACAATCTCGCTTTCATCTCTGCCGGAGGTACCTCTACACTGTAGTTGCGGTAGAGCACCGTGGTCACTCCCGGTTCCGATGCCTCGCCGTAGCCGATATCCGCAAGATTGAAACCGTCGAGATATTCACTCTCTATAAGACCGTCGTCCTCTCCGTCCGCATCGGTGTGGCGCACACGGCAACGCAGATATGGCATCCACGACTCATCCTCTCCCTCAGGCGCGAGGAGGTCGAACACGAGCCGCAATCCGCCGGTTTTTCCCGCAGCAGCCACGGGAACCGTCACTGCACGGCCGTCGCCATCACGCCACTGCACGCATCCCACACGGCTGTCGCTCACCTCCATGATCATGCGTCCCGCCGCAGAGACATGTGGAGCCAGAGCGACAAGAACGGCAATGAAAAAAGTGAGAATCAGTGATTGCATTTCACAAATTTAGCAATTTCATCCTTTGCCATCCTGCTAAATTGGCCATAAAGTATTAAATTTATCGCGTCAAAAACTCAACACACATCCACGATGAAACTATTTGATGTCTATCCCCTGTTCGACATAGAGATAACCCGCGGACTCGGATGCCGCGTATGGGACTCGGAGGGTACTCAATATCTCGATCTCTATGGCGGACATGCCGTCATATCAGTTGGTCACAGCCACCCGCGCTACCTTCAGGCGATCACCGACCAGGCCTCACGTCTGCTTTTCTACTCCAACTCGGTGATCAACTCCCTTCAGCAGAAACTTGCCGACCGTCTCGGGCGTGCAAGCGGCTACGACGACTACTCTCTTTTCCTCGTCAACTCAGGCGCCGAAGCCAATGAGAACGCAATCAAGCTCGCATCGTTCCACACCGGACGCAGCCGTGTCATAGCTTTCGACAAAGCCTTCCACGGACGCACATCGGCTGCTGTCGAGGCTACCGACAATCCTAAGATCCAGGCACCTGTCAACCGTGGCGGACACGTCACATTCCTTCCGCTCAACGACATCGAGGCTGTGAAGGCCGAGCTGGCCAAAGGCGACGTCGCTGCCGTCATTTTCGAGGCAATACAGGGAGTAGGAGGCATACGCATGGCCACCGACGACTTCATGCGTCAGCTTCGCGAAGCCACAGAGCAGACAGGCACCGTCCTCATCGCCGACGAGATCCAGTGCGGATACGGACGCTCGGGACGCTTCTTCGCACACCAGTGGGCCGGCATACGCCCCGACATAATCACCATGGCCAAAGGCATAGCCAACGGCTATCCTTTCTCGGGAGTGCTTATTTCACCGATGTTCAAGCCCGTATATGGCATGCTTGGCACCACATTCGGAGGCAACCACCTCGGATGCGCAGCAGCATGCGCCGTTCTCGACATCATGGAGGATGAGAAACTCGTCGACAACGCCCGTGAGATCGGCGAATACCTCATCGCCCGCCTCAAGGAGATACCCGGCATCAAGGACGTGCGTGGCCGCGGACTTATGATCGGCATTGAGTTTGACCAGCCCGCCAAAGAGCTGCGCCGCAGACTCATCTTCGACGAGCACGTCTTCACAGGTGCCGCAGGCACCAACATCATCCGTCTGCTTCCGCCGCTCTGTCTCTCGCGTGCCGAGGCCGACGAGTTCCTTGAAAAATTCACACGTCAGCTCGAAAAAGGACTGTAAACACTTTCAGGATGTCGGTCAACAAAGTCATACTTGTAGGCAACGTAGGGCGAAAACCCGAAATACGCTACGTAGGCCAGCGCCCGGTAGCGACATTTTCTCTCGCCACCACCGAGAGAGGACGCAAGACGCCCGATGGCACCGAGACACCCGACCGCACCGAGTGGCATAACCTCGTCATGTGGGATCATGCTGCAGAAATCGCCGAGCGATACATCGACAAAGGCACAAAGCTTTATGTCGAAGGCAAGCTCCGCACGCGCGTCTGGCAGGACGCCAACGCCCTGAAGCACAACATCACCGAGATACTTGTCGACAGCTTCGACATACTCTCCCGCCCCTCATCCTGACGTACACTGCCGCACACATATCAGTCGGGGGCCCCAGCCCGGGCGCCCCCATGTGTTTATTCCAAGAAAGAATAAACGCGGTCAGAATATAAACTA
>CAYMEX010000002.1:188370-189480 GCA_964389525.1 uncultured Muribaculaceae bacterium
AGTTGTCTCTTGCTTTTAAATTCTCCCCCCCCCACCATGTTTATGTACTCTCCCCAAAACTTATCTGGCGGGCGCACGTTCTTTGGCCCCCGATTCTGTATATGCCATGACAGATTCACGTCGGTCATCTTATCACATACGTTTTCTTCTCCGGCCCGACACCCTTGACTGTAAGCGACTTCCACCCCTTTGGCAGACATGTGTAAGCCTGCTCGATACCGTTGTCGGTAAATCTCAGCCCGGCAAATCCGCTGAGCACCACCTGTATCAGGCCGCCCGCGCCGGTGCAGAAATAAGGATTGTTTGAGTTGGCCGATTCAGAGAGCACACCGAACGGAGGTCGCTTGTTGGGCATGAATGCCTTGTGGAAAAAATCATAGGCCTTGTCGGCATCTCCAACCTGGCTATAGAGCACAGCAAGTATCGAGTTACCCATGGCAGGGCCATTGCCGTCGATCTTCTTCGCGTAATACTCCACATCGGCAAGTATCCTGTCACGGTCGGTCACAATCTCCAACGGATAGGCAAGCAGATTCACATCGGCCTGCTTCACTATTTCTCCGGCGTACCTCGAGTGCTCCATTGTCGTCCCGTCAGGCATGTGATGAAACTTGATGCCGTCGGCGATCTTCTCCCATGCAGGATCAGGAGTCACCCCGATAGTATTTGCGGCTTTCACCGCATACTCCAGCGCACGCTTGGCCGCGCCGTTGGTAAATGCGTTGTCGTCTATGTTGGCAGCGTACTCGTTGGCTCCGACAACATTCTTTATCGAATACGATCCGTCGGCATTGAGCGTCGCACGCGACTTCCAGAAATCGGCCACATTCTTCATCACCTCGTAGCCCTCCGATCTCAGCCAGTCGATATCACGGGTCACACGGTAGTAGTTCCAGAACGCGATAGCGATATCGGCGGTTATATGATGCTCAAACGTTCCCGTCAGACACCATGTCGGCGTAGCCTCATCGCCCGAGCGATCCGACTCCCAGGGATACATCGCACCGCCGAATCCGTAATGCCGGGCACGGCGACATGCCTGCGGCAGACGGTCAGTGCGGTAGTCGACACACGACCTCGCCATATCCTGATTGAGCATGAGCAGAGGCG
>CAYMEX010000003.1:0-77682 GCA_964389525.1 uncultured Muribaculaceae bacterium
GCAAGGCTGCCAAGAGCGCTGTCTGCAAGATCAACATCGACTCCGACAGCCGTCTGGCCATGACCGCCGCAGTGCGCAAGGTCTTCGTCGAGAAGCCCGGTGAGTTCGACCCCCGCAAATATCTCGGCCCGGCACGCGACGAGATGGAGAAGCTCTACAAGCACAAGATCGAGAACGTGCTCGGCTCAAACGGCAAGGCTGAATAATAAAAGGCGTCAGCAAGCCAAAACCACCATAATGCACGCCGTGCCATGCCGGCACGGCGTGTTTTTCTCTCACTCCGCACTCTACACCCGACCAACTTTTTTCTTTTTTCATTGAATTGAACGAGCGCACAATCATCATCGAAAACGTCGATCCCGTAGCTTTCTACGGAATCAACAACTCGCATCTGCAGCTCATCAAGAGCCTTTATCCGAAATTGCGCATCGCCGCACGCGGACAGGTGATCAAGGCACTTGGATCTCCCGACGACACAGCCGACTTCGAGAAAAAGATAAAAGAGCTCGAAGCCTGGTGCGAACGCTACAACAAGCTCACCGACGAGGTCATCATCGACATAGTGAAAGGCTCGTCGCCCAAACCCGAACAAAACAACGATCACGCCATTATCTACGGCGTGAACGGCAAACCCATATCGGCACGCAACGCCAACCAGCAGAAACTCATCAGGGAGTTTGAGGAGAACGATCTGACGTTTGCGCTCGGCCCCGCCGGCACAGGCAAGACCTACATAGCGATAGCGCTGGCCGTCAGAGCGCTCAAAAACCGCGAAGCGCGCCGTCTCATCCTTTCGCGTCCGGCCGTGGAGGCAGGCGAGAAACTCGGTTTCCTGCCCGGCGACATGAAAGACAAGATCGACCCGTATCTTCAGCCGCTCTACGACGCGCTTGAAGACATGATACCGGCCGCCAAACTCAAGGAGTATATGGAGACCGGCGTGATACGCATCGCGCCTCTCGCCTTCATGCGAGGCCGCACTCTCAACGACGCCATCATCGTGCTCGATGAGGCACAGAACACCACACGCCACCAGATAAAGATGTTTCTGACCCGACTCGGCATGAACGCCAAGATGATCATCACCGGCGACGTGACACAGATCGACCTCCCGCGCACAGTGCAGTCGGGCCTCATACACGCCCTCTCGGTGCTCCGCGGCGTCAAGGGCATCGGCAAGGTCGAGTTCAGCAAGAAAGATATAGTGCGTCACCCGCTCGTGCAGCGCATAGTCGAGGCCTACGAGCGCGAGAAGGAGGCCGAGGAGAAAACCGCCGAGGCCGAAGACGACACCGTTTACGACGAATAAAATCCACTCATCAACTATAAATCAGTCATTCTCTGAAGATATGAAAGCTCTCACCCGCACCGACTACAGTTTTCCCGGTCAGACCTCGGTATATCACGGCAAAGTCCGCGACGTGTACTCGATTTCCGATGACATACTTGTGATGGTCGCCACCGACCGCATCTCGGCATTTGACGTCGTACTACCCGAAGGAATACCCTACAAAGGACAGGTACTCAACCAGATCGCGGCATTCATGCTCGACTCGACCGCCGACATCGTGCCTAACTGGAAGATAGCTGTGCCCGACCCGATGGTCACCGTAGGCTACCGTTGCGAGGGTTTCAAGGTCGAGATGATCATACGCGGATACCTGACGGGCAGCGCATGGCGCGACTACGTGGCCGGATGCCGCGAGATATGCGGCGTGAAGCTCCCCGACGGAATGCGCGAGAACGAGCGTTTCCCCGAGCCGATCATCACCCCCACCACCAAAGCCGACGAAGGACACGACGAGAACATCTCTAAAGAGGAGATCATAGCCCGCGGCATCGTCTCGGCCGAAGACTACGAGGTGATGGAGCAGTACACCCGCGCCCTCTTCAAGCGCGGCACCGAGATCGCGGCTGCCCGCGGCCTCATCCTCGTCGACACGAAATATGAGTTCGGCAAGCGCGACGGCAAGGTGATACTGATCGACGAGATCCACACCCCCGACTCATCGCGCTACTTCTATGCCGACGGCTACGAGGAGCGTTTCGCCAAAGGCGAGCCCCAGCGTCAGCTCTCCAAGGAGTTTGTGCGCCAGTGGCTCATCGACCACAACTTCATGGGCAAGGCCGGCCAGACGGTACCCGAGATGACTCCCGAGTTCGTGAAGTCGGTGTCCGACCGCTATATCGAGCTCTACGAGCACATCACCGGCCACAAATTTGAGAAAGCCGACGCCGACAACCTCGAGGAGCGCATCGGCAAGAACGTGCTCGACTGCATCACAGCCATAGGCAAGTGAACCGCGAAGTAGAACAGATCAACCCCTACGACGGCGACACGCGCGGCAAGACCTCGCAGGTGCGCGACATGTTTGACTCGATCGCGCCCGCCTACGACTTCATGAACCGCGCGATGACGCTCGGCGTCGACCGCGCATGGCGGCGCAA
This sequence comes from uncultured Muribaculaceae bacterium, assembly GCA_964389525.1. Lineage (GTDB taxonomy): Bacteria > Bacteroidota > Bacteroidia > Bacteroidales > Muribaculaceae > JAFLTL01. The sequence continues at coordinate 2,449 of CAYMEX010000003.1, forward strand.
GGCCGTGGAAGTGGCGGCGCAGGGTGCTCCGGCGAGCATTCTCGACCTGGCCACCGGCACCGCCGATCTGGCCATCGCGCTTGCCCGGCGTCTGCCCGACGCGTGCGTCACGGGCGCCGACCTGTCGGAACGCATGATCGAGGCCGGCCGGGTCAAAGTGAGCCGGGCCGGGCTCGACAGCCGCGTGACCCTCCAGGTCGCCGACGGTCTGCATCTGCCAATGCCCGACTCCACGTTCGACTGCATCACCATCGCCTACGGCATACGCAACTTTGCGTCGATGCTCGACGGCTACCGCGAGATGTGGCGCGTGCTGCGCCCCGGCGGCCGCATCGTGGTGCTCGAACTGTCGACCCCGACCAACCCTGTGGCTCTCGCTCTCTACAACATCTACACGCGCACGCTCATACCGGCCGTCGGACGCCTTGTGTCGCACGACTGCCGCGCCTACAGCTATCTGCCCGAAAGCGTCAGAGCCGTCGCACAGGGCGAGAGGATGACCGCGCTTATGACCGAGGCCGGTTTCACCGGCGCACGCTTCCGCCGGCTCACCTTCGGCTCCTGCACAATATACACTGCAACAAAACCTGCATAAAACTCAACTATGGCCCTTCAATGCGGAATAGTAGGACTGCCCAACGTGGGCAAGTCGACTCTTTTCAACTGTCTCTCCAACGCCAAGGCGCAGTCGGCCAATTTCCCCTTCTGCACCATCGAGCCCAATGTGGGCGTCATCACCGTACCCGATGACCGCCTGACACGTCTCGTCGAGATGTGCCAGCCGCGCAGCGTGGTGCCCGCTACCGTCGAGATCGTCGACATAGCCGGACTCGTCAAAGGCGCAAGCAAGGGCGAGGGCCTCGGCAACAAGTTTCTCGCCAACATACGCGAGACCGACGCCATACTCCACGTGCTCCGCTGTTTCGACGACGACAACATCACCCATGTCGACGGATCGGTCGACCCCGTGCGCGACAAGGAGATCATCGACTTCGAGCTGCAGATCAAAGACCTCGAGACTGTCGACTCACGCCTCGCCAAGGTCATAAAGCAGGCACAGACCGGCGGCGACAAGACCGCGAAGATGCAGGCCGGAGTGCTTCAGCAGATCAAAGACGCGCTTGAGGCCGGAAAACCCGCGCGCTCGGTGGCATTCGAGACCCCCGACGAGCAGAAATTTGCCCGCGAGCTCTTTCTGCTCACCTCCAAGCCGGTGCTCTACGTGTGCAACGTCGACGACGCGTCGGCCGTCAGCGGCAACCGCTATGTCGACGCCGTGCGCAAGGCCGTCGAGGGCGAGGGTGCCGACATACTCATAGTGGCCGCACAGACCGAGAGCGACATCGCCGAGCTCGACACATGGGAGGAGCGCAAGGAGTTTCTCGCCGAGATCGGACTCGAGGAGAGCGGCGTATCGCGCCTGATACGCGCCGCCTACCACCTGCTCGACCTGCAGACCTACTTCACCGCTGGCCCCGACGAGGTGCGCGCCTGGACATTCCGCCGCGGCTTCAAGGCTCCGCAGTGCGCCGGCATCATCCACACCGATTTCGAGAAAGGATTTATCCGCGCCGAGGTGATAAAATACGACGACTATGTGACGCTCGGCGGTGAGACAGCCGTCAAGGACGCCGGAAAGCTCTCAGTCGAGGGCAAGGAATACATCGTGCAGGACGGCGACATAATGCACTTCCGCTTCAATGTCTGACACACAGCTACAGCCCGCCGACGGGCAGATGGATCTCGCACCGGAGGCACCGTATCAGTTCGGCCTCTACCTGCAGGTGCGCGACTACGAGACCGACGCGCAGGGCATCGTCAACAACGCCAACTACCTGCACTATCTCGAGCACACGCGCCACATGTTCTGCAAGTGGCGCGGCATATCGTTCGGCGACATGCTCGAGGAGCGCATAATCGCTGTGCTCAACCGCCTCGAGATTGACTACCGCTCGTCGCTTTGCGGCGGCGACCTCGCCAAAAGCTGCCTGTGGCTGGAGCGCAAAGGTCCGCGCTTCATCTTCCATCAGGACATATTCCGCTGGCCCGACATGTCGTCGCCCGTCACATCGGCCGTAGCCACCGTTGTCGCCAAGCGCGACGGCAAGGTCATGCGCGGCGACGAGCTCGCCTCCATACTGCTCTGATACAGCGCGGCCGCCACATTCTCCCACACTCTCCGACCCTCTCCCACAAAAAATGGACAAAACAGCAATGCCATACACGCCTGCCGACAATCGCGCAGCCGCGCGTATGGCATTCGCTTCGTTGCGCGGGATGAAACTGAGCCTCGCCCGCCAGCTGCTGTCGCGTGTGCCCGACGAACACACGTTTCTCACCGCACCGGCCGCACAGCTCTCGGCCATGCTCGGCTTCAGCACGCGTCTGCTCGACAGCGATCTGCGCTCATCGGCCCTCGATCAGGCGAAAGATGAGCTGCGGTTCACGACGGCGTCGGGCATAACCCCACTGTATTTCACCGACAGTGCATTCCCGCATCGTCTCGACTCATGCGACGACGCTCCCGCACTGCTATATGCCATAGGTGGCTGCGACCTCAACTATCAGCACTCCGTAGCCATCGTCGGCACGCGCCATGCCACGCCCTACGGCACCGGCTTCGTCGACCGCCTCGTGGCCGACATCGCCGAGGCCATGCCCGGCACACTCATTGTCAGCGGACTCGCCTACGGCATAGACATCGCGGCACACAAAGCCGCGCTCAGCCACGGATTGCCCACCGTGGCGGTGCTCGCCCACGGCCTTGCCACCATCTACCCCTCGAGCCACCGCCACATAGCGGCCGAAATAGCCCGCACGGGCGGCATGCTGCTCACCGAATACCGCCACGACGCCCCGGTGCACCGAGGCAACTTCCTCGCCCGCAACCGCATAATCGCCGGCATAGCCGACTGCACCGTCGTTGTCGAGTCGGCCGAGAAAGGGGGCGCGCTCGTCACCGCAGGCATCGCCCAGAGCTACGACCGCGACGTTTTCGCCCTGCCCGGACGCATCTCCGACCCCTACAGTAAAGGCTGCAACCGCCTTATCGCCAACAACGGAGCCGCACTCATACAGAGCGCAGCCGACCTGATGGACGCGATGGGATGGACGCAGAAAAAAGCGGTACAGGGCATCCAAAAAGAGATTTTCACTGTTTATAACGATAAAGAGCAAGCCGTGGCCGACTACCTCACCCAAAACGGCGAAGGGCAGATCAACGCCATGGCCGTCGCCCTCAACATACCCATGCACAAGCTCATGGCACTGCTTGTCGACATGGAGTTCAAAGGCTACATCGCCACATATCCCGGCGGACGTTATCGACTGGCCTGAAAAAGTGCCACACCACACAAACACATACACACCGACACCATGAAAAAAAACATACCGGCATCAGAACTCATCATCAATCCCGACGGCACCTGCTTCCACCTCCATCTCCACCCCTCGCAGCTCACCGACCGCATCATACTCGTCGGTGACCCGGGTCGCGTCGACATGGTGGCCGAATTTTTCGACACACGCGACTTCGAGGTGTCGTCGCGCGAGTTCCACACTATCGGGGGCACATACCGAGGCAAACCCGTCATGTGTCTGAGCCACGGCATCGGCCCCGACAACATCGACATCGTCATCAACGAGCTCGACGCGCTCGCCAACATCGACTTCGACACGCGCGAGGTGCGCGACACACTGCGCAGCCTCACCATGGTGCGCATCGGCACCTCGGGCTCGCTGCAGCCCGACCTGAAAATAGGCATCCCCGTCATCGCCGCGCGATCCATCGGATTTGACGGAGTGCTCAACTATTACGCCGGCCGCAACGAGGTCTCAGATCTCGATTTTGAGGAAAAATTCTGCGAGCATGTCGGCTGGAATCCGACGTGGGCACGTCCCTACGTCGTAGAGGCCGATAAAACGCTCGTAGAGCAGATCGGAGGCGACGACATGGTGCGTGGCTGCACAATCTCGGCCGTCGGCTTCTACGGCCCTCAGGGACGCGAATTACGCCTTCCTCTCGCCAACCCCGACCTCAACTCCCGCATCGAGACATTCCGCTACGGCGGACAGCCCGTCACCAACTACGAGATGGAGAGCGCTCCCCTGCAGGGGCTCGGCCGCCTCATGGGGCACCGCGCCATGACCGTGTGCAACATCATCGCCAACCGCATGTGCCACGAAGCCGCCCCCAACTACAAGACCGCCATGCCCGACCTCATCCGCAAAGTCCTCGACCGCATCTGATCGCACCTGTCATCTTAAGTGCCGCTGATTTGTGGGCGTACTGTCGCACGCCCCTACAAATCAATACCATATCAACTGTGCAATCAGTCTCAATCGGAGTAGGGGCGTGCGAAAGTACGCCCAGAGCCAACTATCGGCACAAATTCATAAACACCTGAAAATAAAGAGGACGCACAAACCGTGCGTCCTCTTTATCATTATCGTGCCTGCAAGCGATCACGCGCTTACAGGAGCATGGCGAGGATCTGGAATGGCATAATCATCAGGCCGGTGACGAAACCGATAATCGAGCACCAGTAGGCGCGCTCCGACGAGCGGCACGCACCTTTGCGGTCTCCGTCGTTCCACTGTTTTTTCACCTGACACGAAAACACTATAGCGATAATGCCAAGCGGCAGCGAGAACAATGCGGTGACGACGATCGACCACCACAGATAGGCCGACGGGCACTCCGCATCAGCGTCGGTTGAGCCGACCACTGCAGTCTGCACAGCGGCAGCAGGAGCCGCGACGCGCACAGGGGGCGCCGGGGGCGTCAGGCGCACCGGCTCCGCCACAGTCTCCGTCACCGTCTCTGCCACAACGGTCTCAGGCTCAAGCGGCCACAGCACGGCGGCGAGCTCCGGTATCTCGGAGGCCGCCACCCACTGCGTCAGTCCGCGGTGCCACGCATACGTGTCGGGCGATATGCCCATCGCCTTCAGCTGCTGCGCCGTGTAAGGCCCGGCATGGCTGCGGTTCACTACAATCCAGTATTGGTTTTCCTCCATGATCAGAAGAATTTAGTCTCCGATCCGAGGATCGACGAGAGCAGATTGTTGGCCAGACGGCTTGCTCCGATGCGGAACAGTTCGGGCGTGAGCCACTCCTCGCCGAGCACCTCCTTTATCACCGTGTAGTATGCCACGGCATCGGCGGTCGTTGCGATGCCTCCGGCAGCCTTGAAGCCTATCTTCTTGCCGGTGGCCTCGTAGTAATCCTTTATGCAGCAGGCCATGACGTAGGCGGCCTCAAGCGATGCGCCGGGATAGCCCTTGCCGGTCGAAGTCTTCAGGAAATCGGCACCGGCATAGAGCGCGAGCACCGAAGCGGCACGCACGTTGGCGGCCGTCTGCAGCGCGCCCGTCTCAAGTATCACCTTGAGTTTGGCCTGATGGCATGAGTGCTTGATCTCGGAGATCTCGTCGGCCACACTCTCCCAGTCGCCGTCGAGGAAGTCGCCGAGGTTGAGCACTATGTCGATCTCGTCGGCGCCGTCGGCCACAGCGAGAGCCGTCTCGGCCACCTTCACCTCAAGAAATGTCTGCGACGAGGGGAAGCCGCCAGCCACACAGGCCACGGCCACGTCGCTCACCTCGAGCGTCGAGCGCACCACCTGCGCGAAATTGGGGTAAACGCATATCGCGGCCACCGACGGCAGCTCGGGATGCTCATCCTCAAAATCGTTTACGCGCTCGACAAACTTTGTCACCGAGCGTGTCGAGTCGGTGGCGTTGAGCGTGGTGAGGTCGATTGTCGAGAGCAGGAAGCGCCACACCTCGGCGTTGTCGTTCTCGGCCTTGTGTTCGGCTATGATTTTCTCTACGGCGGCAAGCACCTTGCAGTCGTCGGCCGGAGCCGATGAAGCAGCCGCCATCTGGTGATATTTGTCGGTATGTATCTCCTGTCCGTGGTCGTGGCCATGATCATGGTCGTGGCCGCAGCAGCAGTCGTGATCGTGGTGATGATTATGTTCCATAAATCAGATTTTCTTAATAAAACGTTCTTTATCTCTAAGGTTCTTCTTCTCCAGATTGTTCACCAGTGCGGCAGTAAGATCGACACCCGTCTGGTTGGCGATCGCCGCCACGACCCACATCACGTCGGCCAACTCGTCGGCCAGCGAGTGCGTGCGGTCCGACGGCTTGAATGTCTGGTCGCCGTAGGTGCGCGCCATAAGCCGCGCCACCTCCCCCACCTCCTCGGCGAGCACCGCCATGTTGGTGAGGGGCGAGAAATATCCCCCGCCCACCTCATTTATCCAGTGGTCGACAGTCGCCTGCAGAGCGGCGACAGTCATGTTGTTGTCTTTATCCGCCATTATAGACTTATTTCTCAAGGTCGAGCACATAGACGCCGCGTGCCGGCATAAGCACCGTGCCGGTCACATCCACCACCTCGCCGGTGACGGCGTCACGGCCACGGGTGTTGTCGCCTATCACCTCCGAGAAGCGCTCCATGTCGAGCGGACGCACCGTGTCCGATCCGTTGAGCATCACCAGCACGGTGTTTTTCCCGTCGGTGCGGGCATAGACGTAGCATTTCGACTGGTTGTCGGGGGTGTAGTGCACGAGCCTGCCCTCGGTCACAGCCTTCGACGTGCGGCGCCAGTTAAGCAGCTTGCTGGCAAAGTCCCAGCACTCGTTCTGGAAAGCGTCGCGACCCTCGGCCGTGAAAGCGTTTGCCTCGTCCTCTTTCCATCCGCCCGGGAAATCGGCTCGCATGGCGTTGCGTCCGCCCATGGCTATCTCAGTGCCGTAATAGATCTGCGGTATGCCGCGTGTGGTCAGCAGGAACGCCAGCCCCTGCTTCAGCTTCCATGCCGGATCGCCGGGATTCATGAAGCGGCTTATGTCGTGGTTGTCGAGGAACGTGAGCACATAGTCGGGATCGGGTATCAGGAAGTCCTGCGTGATCACCTCGTAGAGCTTGAACAGACCGGCCTCAGAGCCCTCGGCGGTGTTGCTCTCGTTGAGGATCTCGCGCTGCGCGGTGAATGTCAGGTCGAAATCCATCACAGTCTTCAGCTTCGGGTCGGTTCCGTTCACCTTCGATCCTTTCTGCCACCATCCTGCGGCCGAGTTACGCGGGTACCACCCCTCGCCCACTATGTTGAAGTCGGGATATTCAGCCTCGACCTCGTCGCACCAGCGCGTCATGAAGTCGTAGTCGGCATAGGGGTACGTATCCATGCGTATTCCGTCGATGCGCGAGTATTCGATCCACCAGATGCTGTTCTGTATAAGATATTTGGCAAGATGACGGTTGCGCTGGTTCAGGTCGGGCATACCGGCCACAAACCACCCGTCGGTGAGTATGTCTTTCTCGGTCTGCGGAGCGTGCGGGTCGAGGAGCACCCACTTGTAGTGCGTCGTATTGACCAGGCTGCCCGGCTGACGCTTCACGCTGTTGAGTATCGAGTCACGCTCCGAAGCAGGCAGAGCGGCAAACTCCTCCATTGTCGCGGGAAGCGGCTTTCTCTCGCCGCGACGGCCGCCGAAATTTGGACGCTGCTGCCCCTGCTGGCGCCGGCTTATGCTTGCGGCATAGTCGTTCTGATTGAACCAGTCGTCGTCGGGGATATCCTCGATCCACCAGTGGGTGCTGCCCGAGTGGTTGAATATCATGTCCATGACGACCTTTATATTCTTGTCGTGAGCGGCATCGATCATATCGCAATACTCCTCGTTGCTGCCCAGACGCGGATCGATCATATAGAAATCAGATATGGCATAGCCGTGCGAAGCCGTCCCCTTGTTATACTGCACGGGGTTGAGCCATATTGCCGTCACGCCGAGATCGTCTATATAATCCAGATGATCCTTTATGCCCTGTATGTCGCCGCCATGATGGCCGCCACCGTTGCGACGGTCGGCGATCCACTCGCCGAGGTCGTCGTTGCCGGGATTACCGTTGGCAAAGCGGTCGGGCATGATAAGGTAGAGCACATCTTTTTTTGTGAAGCCCTGCGCGCCGGTCTTGGTGTTGCGGCCGCGCAACTCAAACTTCTGAGCTGTCGTTTTCTTCCCTTCCTTGAAATCAAAAGTAAGCGTACCGGGCTTTGCCGCATCGGCGACATCGAGATATACAAAAAGATAATTGGGATTCTTGACCTTGGCGATCTCCTTGACAGTCACGCCCGGATAATCCTTAAGCGACACATCGGCACCGGCAATGTCCTTGCCGTAAAACATTATCTGCAATTCATGGTTTTTCATGCCGGTGTACCAGAACGGCGGATCCATGCGCTCGACACTGACCGACCATGCGTCCTGAAACAGACAGAAAGCGGCGACAAAAAACAAAAATCTAAAAAATTTCATGAGAGATGAGTTAAATGAGAGATGAGTTAAATATGTGAGAAATTGTGTAAATACCCACAGCCATGTCAAAACAGTATCCGGAATGCTGTTTCAGGTTTGCGGGCGTACTGTCGCACGCCCCCTACAGTCAATATCAGATCAGCACTAGCGATCCGTTCTGACCGGCGTAGGGGCGTGCGAAAGTACGCCCAAATCCTATTCTGACACTGCCGTCAGTGAATTGTCGTTATTTTCCGATTTTTTCGAGAAGACGAGCTACGGCTCCCGCGAGCTGTGCGTCGTAGCCGTTGAGCACGTCGGCCGGAGCGTTGTAGATGAGCACGTCGGGGTCGAGCTGCTTATTCTCAAGCGCGTTGCCGTCCATGTCGGCGTTGGTCACCTGCGGTATGCCGAAGACGAGCGACGGATCCACCTGGTTCTCCCACCACACGGCGGTCATGGTGCCCGGTATCGGTGCGCCCACCACTTCGCCGAGTCCGAGTTTCTGATAGGCGTAGGGAGAGCCGTGGCCGTCGGAGTAGTTGCCCTCGTTGACGAGCATCACCGACGGTTTGTACCACTGGCTGAACGGCTCGCTGCCGATATAGCGTCCGCGAGGCATGAACTTCACATACTGCTTGCCCGCAAGAAGCACGGCCAGATCGTTGTGGAGCCAGCCGCCGCCGTTGAAGCGGGTGTCGACCACGATAGCCTCGCAGTTGCGGTGGCGTCCGAACATCTCCTCATAGACCGTGCGGAAGCTCGGACTGTTCATGCCCTGCACATGCACGTAGCCGATGCGGCCGCCCGAGAGCGAGTCGACCACGTGGCGGTTGTGCTCTACCCAGCGGCGGTAGAGCAGAGCCTGGTCAGACGACGAAGGCTTCACCGTCACGTCGCGGCGCGCGCCGTCCTTACCCTCGACCGTCAGGCGCACTTTCTTGCCAGCCTTGCCCTCGAGGAGCGTGTAATACTCCTTGCCGGCCACGATAGGCTCACCGTCGACAGCCACGATTATCTCGCCTGCCTCGACGGCGTTGCCGGTTGTCGACAGCGGACCGCCCTGAAGCACCTCGGCCACTTTCAGGCCGTCGCCCGTGTAGCTCTCGTCGTAGAAGGCGCCGAGGCTTGCCGTGCGCATCGACGCGCCCGGAGCCGAGTAGCGGCCGCCGGTGTGCGAGGCGTTGAGCTCGCCGAGTATCTCGCTGAGCATCTCGGCATAGTCATAGTTGTTGCTGATATAGGGGAGATACTTCTCATACTCGCCGCGATAGAGCTCCCAGTCGACGCCGTGCAGATTCTCGTCGTAGAATTTCTCCTTGACCTGACGCCACATGTGGTCGAATATGTAGCGGCGCTCGGCTGCGGCGTTGTGGGCCAGAGGTGCCTCGAAATCGATGCTCTCGACCTCGCCCGATGGGAGCGACACTTTCGACATGCCCGAACTGATGTAGGCAAACCAGTCGCCATCTTTCGACGGCTCGATGCCACCGAAACCGATCCCCTTTTTGAGCAGGCGGGTATCGCCCTTCTTCAGGTCGCGCATCCACAGGTCGCCGCCACCCTCAAACGAGCTGACATAGTAGAGCTTCTCACCCTTCTTGTCGAGATAGAAGTCGCCGAGATTCGACGCATTGGGTGTCAGGCGCATCTTGCGGTAGGGAGCGTTGGCCAGATCAAACTCGAGCGGCTTGACCTCATCTTTTTTCTTCTCGTCGCCACCCTTGCCTTTCTTGTCTTTTTTGGAGTCTTTCTTCTCCTCGGCGGCTTTCTCCTCCTTCTCTTTCTTCTCCTTGTCGGCCTTCTCGGCGATCGCGGCCTCCTCCTCGCTCATGCGGAAGCGGTCGTAGGCGTCACCGTCGAAGAACATGATGTAGACATCCGACTCGGCGCCCCAGCTGCCGTGACTGCGGTAGCCCTGCTTGTCGGAGCTGTAGATCATGGCCTTGCCGTCGAGAGCCCAGCGGGCGCTGCCGTCGCTGTAGCCGCTCTTGGTCAGGTTCTCCACCTTCGAGCCGTCGGCGGCCACAAGAGCGATATCGATGTTGTTCCAGCCTCCGTTGTCAAAGTAGCTTGCGAGGAGCCAGCGGCTGTCGGGGCTCCATGTGAAGCTCACGTCGCCGTCGGTGTAGCTGTAGTTGTATTTACCGTCGAGAGCGGTGTTCACCTTCTTGCTGTCGACATCGATCACCTTGATCTCGGTGCGTCCCTCAAGGAAGGCCACCTTCTTGCCGTCGGGCGAGAATGCCGGCTGGAATGCGGGCGAGTCGCTGCTGTAGAGAGGCTTCTCCTCGATCTCCGAAGCATAGACAAAACTCTTCTCGTCGGGATTCTTTATCGTGGCCGTGTAGAGCTGCCACAATCCGTCGCGCTCACTGTCATAGACGAGTGTGCGGCCGTCGGCACCGAAGCTCACCACGCGCTCCTGCTCGGGAGTCGAAGTGATCTGTTTGGTCGACGCATATTTCACCGAAGTCACATACACGTTGCCGCGAAGCACAAAAGCGATCTCGTCGCCCTCGGGGCTGAGCGAGATGTGTGTGGCGCCGCGGCGCTCGATGCTCTTCACCACGTCGCGCGCATAGAGGTCGCCCGTGATCGACACCTTCACCTTCTGCGGCTGCTGGCCGGGGATGAGCGTGTAGATCTCGCCACCCTGACTGAACGCGAGCTTCTTGCCGTCGGCCGAAGCGCTGAGCGATCTCACCGGGTGCGTGGTGAACTTGGTGAGCTGGCGTTTCTCGCCGCCGTTGATATTGGAGAAATACACGTTAAGCGTGCCGTCCTCCTCGCTCACATAGTAGAAGCCGCCGTCGGTCGAGCGGTTCCACACCGGGCTCTGGTCCTGGCCGTTGAAAGTCGTCAGCTGCTTGAATGTGCCGTCCTTGGCCTTGCCGTCGGCGCCGAGGGTGAGCAGCCATATGTCCGATGTACCCGACGAGCGCTCATGCTTGCGCAGCACATCCTCGTAACCCTTGCGGTCCTGATAGAGGAGTCGGTTGCCGTCGACACTGATGCTCGTGGCCGGATATGACATGAACAGTGCCGGACGCGCGCCGGCAGTGGCCTCCACCACATAGGTCTGAGCCTGGAAGGGACCCATTGCGGCCTGCGCGTCGGCCATGATGTTTGAGCTGTAGAGTATATGGGTGTCGTCGAGATAGGCTTTCGGTGTCTCTGAGCCCGAGTGCGTGGTGATGCGCACAGGCGTGCCACCCGTTGCCGCCACGGTATAGATGTCGACCGACCCCTCGCGGTCGCTGCCGAATGCTATTGTCTTTCCGTCGGGGCTCCACACGGGCCAGCTGTCGTAGGCCGGCGATGTAGTCAGCCGCGTGGCGTCGCCGCCGCCGAACGGCACGGTGTAGATGTCGCCCTTGAATGTGAAAGCGATCGTCGATCCGTCGGGTGACAGAGCCGTATTACGCAGCCACATAGGCGAATCCTGCGCCGTGGCCCCGATGCTTCCGAGAGCTGTCAGAGCCGCAGCTCCGGCAAGAAACATTTTTTTCATGTTCATGTATAATGGATTGGTCATATTAATTCTATTTCCCACAAAGATATAAATATTCACAAATTCAGCGAAACAATACTCCGCGCCACAATCCACCTGCGGCGACACATCGGAAGCCACATATAGAGCATTGATATGCAGCGTCATACTACACCACAAACACCACCGAAAACCGCATCTTTTACACTTTTGCAAAAAAATCAAAAAAATTTAATCAAAAATTTGTTTCAATATCTTAAATATCTATCTTTGATGCGTGATTTGAGACGCACAGATCACCTTTTTGTAACGCATGCAATCATAGTTTCATAATCAATATTTTAAGATGTATAAAAAGTTCATTACAGCAATTGCTGCTTCTCTTCTCCTCAGCACCGGAGGGGGGGGGGTATCTGCTTAGTGCAGAGCCATTTGCTGCATCGCAACAGCAAACCGAACTCTGCAAAGGCATAGTCCTCGACAAGGAAGGTGAACCACTGATCGGCGCATCGGTCAGAGTCGAAGGTACTACAATCGGTGCCACCACCGACCTCGATGGAGCTTTTTCAATAAAAGGCGTCAAGAAAGGAGCCACCGTCACTGTCACATGTATAGGTTACGCCGCTGAGTCAAAGACCTGGGACGGAACCGACCTTTATTTCACACTCTCCGAAGACCAGCAGCTGCTCGACGAGGTTGTCGTTGTCGGCTATGGCGTACAGAAGAAAGCCAACGTAACGGGTGCCGTATCGTCGATGAAGGCAGCCGACTTTGAAGACCGCGCCGTAGCATCGATCTCGGCCGCCATGGCCGGCGAGATGCCGGGCGTCGTTGTCGTGCAGCAGTCGGGTGCCCCCGGCAGCCAGACCGGCAACATCACAATCCGCGGTAACAACACCATCAACTCGGCGTCGCCTCTGGTGATCGTCGACGGCGTGCCCGGATCGATGAACAACATCGACCCGCAGGACGTAGAGAGCATATCGGTGCTGAAAGACGCCGCATCGGCTGCCATCTACGGTGTGCAGGCCGCAAACGGTGTCATCCTCGTCACCACAAAGAAAGGTAAGCTCAACACCGCGCCGGTCATCAGCTACTCTGGATCGGTAAGCTTCACCAACGCCACAACACACCTCGATCCCGTCAACGCAAGAGACTACACAATGCTCTACCGCGAGGCGCTGCTCAACGGCAACCCCAATGCCGACGTATCGTCGTGGGACGACCGTCTCGCACAGTACGACAGAGGCGAGCTTGACCCCGTAGGCACCGACTGGTGGGACGAGACATTCAAGAGCCACGGCACCGAGACAGCACACACCGTGCAGGTAAACGGCGGATCGGCCTCCACAACCTACATGGCATCGCTCGGCTACCTCTATCAGGGCGGCCTGCTCGACCAGACGAACTACAACCGCTACAACGCACGTGTCAACCTCGACACACAGCTCAAGAAGTGGGTGAAGTTCGGCATCAACACTTCGTTCTACCGCGGCATCTCAAAAGACGGCTACAACGGCTACTCGACAATACTGCAGCACGCGCAGCGTCTCAACGCCACAAACAAAGTCTATAACGACGACGGCGGCTTCCATGCCCCCAACGGCTTCCAGAACCCGGTGGCAGAGCGCGACAACCGCACCGGTATCTACAAGCAGACGGCCGACCAGCTCTTCACCAACTTCTATCTCGACATCACCCCGATCGAGGGTCTGAGCATACGTCCGCTCTTCTCATGGCGCCACGACACAACCGACCGCTACGCACAGAAGCACATACTCGAGTATGACGGAGGCACCAACAACGGCGAAAACGGACAACGCTCGGGCTACCACCGCTACTACAACTACAACTGGATGACATACCAGGCTGTAGCCAACTACAACAAGACCTTCGCCGAGAAGCACAACCTCGCACTCCTCGCAGGCTACGAGGCACAGCGCTACATGATACGCATCTCGGAGCTCACACGCACAGGCGGAGGCGACAACGCACTCGACCAGGTGCTCGGATCGCTCTCGACAAGCGGCATGGGCAACAAGGACTACGGCTACGACCTCAACCGCCGCTCATGGTTCGGACGCATACAGTACGACTTCGACACACGCTACCTCTTCGAGGCCAACTTCCGTGCCGACGCTTCGTCGCGCTTCCCCAAAGACAACCGCTGGGGCTACTTCCCCGCAGTGTCGGCTGCATGGCGCATCTCGCAGGAGAGCTTCATGGAGAATACACGCGACTGGCTCAGCCAGCTTAAGATACGCCTCGGATGGGGCCGCACAGGTAACGAGGAGCTCGATGATGACACATACTATCCCGGCGTGGCAACCTATGCCTACGAGAACCTCCTCATCGGACAGAATCTCTACAGCGCGCTCTACGAGGGACTCTACGTCAACAACAACCTGAAGTGGGCCACCGTGACCAACCTCGAGCTCGGCATCGAGGCCGGACTCTTCGACAACCGCCTCACATTTGAGGGATCTATCTACAAGAAGAGCACCGACGGCATGCTCCTCCAGCTCCCCGTGCAGACAGCACTCGGCGTCGACGCACCCTACCAGAACGCAGGTAAGGTAGAGAACAAGGGTGTCGACATCACCATCGGCTACCGCGACCAGGTCAACAAAGACTGGAGCTACAACATCACTCTCAACGCAGGCTACAACCACAACGAGATCACCAGCCTCGCAGGCACATCGCCCAACATCGACAAAGAAAATGTCTTCATGGAGGGCTACCCCGTCACCTCATACTACGGCTATATATGCGACGGTCTGTTCAAGAATCAGGCAGAACTCGAGAAGGGACCGGTGCGCACTGGCACTGAGAAGCCCGGCGACCTCCGCTACAAGGATCTCGACGGCGACGGACGCATCACCGATGCCGACCGCACAGTCATCGGTAAGCGCATGCCCTCGTGGATGGGTGGCGTGAACGTAGGCGTCAACTTCCGTAACTTCGACTTCTCGATGCTCTGGCAGGGCGCATTCGACTACGAGCGCTACATGAACGGCGAGGCAACACAGGCATTCTACAACAGCGGCGGCATCAACAAGTGGCAGATGGAACAGCGCTGGACAGAGAGCAACCCCAACGGCACATATCCGCGACTCTACACCAACTTCGGCGGATCGCCCAACTCCGTTGTAAGCTCATACTGGATGGAGGATGCAAGCTACATCCGACTCAAAAACCTCACACTCGGCTACACACTGCCGATCGCGCTCACCGAGAAAATCGGCGTAAGCAAGCTCCGCGTTTACTTCAACGGCGAGAACCTGCTCACATTCTCCGATCTCTTCGACAAGGGCATCGACCCCGAGGCTCCAGCCGGACGAGGTGCATATTATGCCAACGTCAGAAAACTGTCGCTCGGACTCAAGGCGACTTTCTAAGACCGAATTACCAAAACTCAATCTAACGCAAGAACAACAATGAAATTCAAATATACAGGCATAGTCGCATCGCTCCTCTTTGCGCTTGGCTTCAGCTCGTGCGTGGATCTTGACACCGCTCCGCTCGACCAGAAGTCCGACGCGACGATGTGGCAGACAACCAACGACGCAATGGCCGGAGTGTCGATACTCTACGCGATCCTCCCCGACGCTATGTGGCTCAACGACGAGGACGTCTACACCGACAACGCCGTGCACGGCATCAAGTGGGCCGTGGCAAACCGCGCACACGGTGTGTGGTCGGCCGACGACTTCGACTGGCACACAGAGTACACCTACATCCGCTACGCCAACCTTGTGTTCGCCAACATCGACAAAGTGAAGGACATATCCGAAGCCGACAAAAACAACATCCTCGGACAGGCACACTTCTTCCGCGCCTACATCTACGGTGAGCTCATCAAGCAGTTCGGCGATGTCCCCTACATCACCGAGCCCCTCGAGCTCAGCCAGCAGGGCGACATCACCCGCGAGGACTGGGCTGTGGTCTACGAGAAAGTGATGAAAGACTACGACGATGCCATAAGACTTCTGCCGGAAACCACTTCCGACGGACGCGTCAACAAAGCCGTGGCCTACGGCTTCAAGGCACGCCACGCACTCTACTTCGCAAACCCCGACTGCCCGCACTACATTGCCAGCGGTTACCAGACCGCAGCCGACTGCGCCAAAGCCATCATGAACATGGGCGTCTACGAGCTCTATGACGGCAACTACTCAGGCACAGCCAAAGACTACGACGGCAAGTATGCCGAGATGTTCTGGGGACTCAACATGGCCAACTCCAAAGAGGCTCTCATCTGCAAGAACTACATAGCAAGCCTTGACCATGGCGCAGAGTTCATCGGATTCGAGGCATTCCCCACACTCGGCTGGGGTGGCACAAACCCCACACAGGGTCTTGTAGACTGCTTCGAGGACTGTGAGGGAGCGCCGATCGCCAAGTCGAAGGTCTACGACCCGCTTCACCCCGACCAGAACCGCGACCCGCGCCTCAAAGTCAACGTTATCTTCTCGGGCGAGGAGATGTATGGCGTAGAAGTCAACACTAAGCCGCTCAACTCGGCAGGCGTGCGCGCCCTCTTCGGCAACGCCGGAGCATGCGGCGACGCCACACTCACAGGCTACCACGCCAGAAAGTGGCTCAACCCCGCCGTATATCCCGGCTCCGAAGGATGGAAACACGACGCATCACCCGCATGTATGCGCTACACCGAAGTGCTCCTCACTTTCGCCGAGGCAAAGAACGAGCTCAGCCCGCTCGACCCCGAGGCTTTCGCAGCCGTCAACCAGGTGCGCGCCCGCGTAGGCATGCCCGCGCTCCAGAACAACGACCCGAGCAAACCCACATACTGCGCAACGCAGGACGATCTGCGCCAGCGCATCCGCAACGAGTGGCGCGTCGAGTTCTGCTTCGAGGGTGACCACCGCCAGTGGGATGCACGACGCTGGAATATCGCCACCGACGTGCTCAACGCTCCGCGCTACACCTACAAGTACAAGCTCTACAAAGATCCAGCAAACGCTCTCGAGGGCGACAACGACTACGTGTGCGACCTCTATGTCGGCGAAAACTATGAGATCACCGACCAGATCCTGCGCTACGAGGCACACAACTATCTGTTCCCCATACCGCAGACACAGATCAAGCTCAACAAGAACCTGAAACAGAATCCCGGCTACACATATTGATCCGGCAGAAACCCCCACATTCAGCGGGAGGCGCCACAACGGCGTCTCCCGCTTCTGTTTTTCCGACAACGCGCGTCACCACGTGAAAAACAGCACGCAACCGGCCGGCAATGACAAAAAAAACGATAACTTTGTATCTGTCACGTAGGGGCGTGCGACAGTACGCCCACCAACCCCCGAAAACGCCCAAACACATTGCAGCTCTCCAATCGCAATCACTCCGTTATGTCTAAAACCAGAAACATAAAATACGGTCACATACTCGCCCTGGTCGCCGTAGCCCTCTTTGTCTGCGTCATGACCGCGCTGCTCACACTGCATGAGCACATCATCTTCTATCAGGAACGCCACTCGCTGTTTCTCTACTCAGCCGACTACGTGAGCGACATGCTCCACTGGAAAGGGCTGCCCGCCTGCATCGGAGCATTCATGGTGCAGTTCTACCACATACCCGCCCTCGGAGCCGCCGTCACAGCCGCGATGCTTGCGGGCGTCTACCTGTTCACCGAACTCACCATACGCAACGTCACCGGCCGGCGCGACCTGCTGCAGACCGGCGTCATCGCCGCCGTCGCCCTCTACTTCACGCTCGACGGCATCGACGAGACTCCCGCATGGGCAGCGATAGCCTTTGTGGCGATGCTCGGCGTGTGGCTGCTGTCGCGCCTCATGCCCGGACGGCGGCGCGCCCCGCGCCCACTCGGCGTCAGGGGAGCCATAGTGCAGATCGTGCTCGCGGCAGCCTACATCACGGCCGGATTCTACACCGAGATCGCCATCTACGACCGTCCGACACGCGCCATGCTGCGCGCCGAGAAGGCCATCGTCGCCCGCGACTGGGACGGAGCCATCGACATCACGGGGCGCTATCTCTCGACCGGACGCGTCAACAAACTCATGTTCTATCTGCGCAACATCGCGCTGGCCGAGAAAGGAGAGCTCGTCGACCACATGTTCGACTATCCACTCAAGCCGGGGCAGACCGCGCTCGCCTTCCCCTGGCACGGCGAAGGACGCGAGGCCGAGTACGGACATCTCGTCCACGAGCTCACGGGCGACATCAATGCCGCCCACCACTGGGCATTCGAGGCACTCACCACATGGGGCGAGACCGCCCCGCATCTGATCGATCTCGCACGCTACAACGTGGCGCTCGGTCGACCGCAGGTAGCGCGGAAATTTGCCGGCAAACTCGCGCAGAGCCTTTTCTACCGCGACGAAGCCGACACGATCATGCGGCAGATCGAAGGCACAATGCCCCCCGCGCTGCACGTGGCGCAGCCCGACACCCTCGCCGTCAAGTGGATCAACGTCCACGACTTCCGCCCCAACCTGCTGCAGAACTACAAAGCCGACCCATCCAACGACATCGCGCGACAGTATCTCATCGCGGCCCTGCTCGCCAGCAACGAGCTCCCCACACTCATGCCGCTGCTGCGCCCCGACGATCTGAAGATACGCAACATACGCCAGGCCGTGCTCATCTACAGCCTCGACCCGCAGTCAAAGCCGCTCGACACGTTCGGGCTTGAGGTGAGCGACGAGACGGGACGCGAGTTCAGCCGCTTCATCGAGATGTACAAGCAACGCAGCGTCCGCATCGAGCAGGAGTTCGGAGACACGTTCTTCTACTACGTCCACCTCATCTGGCCCTCCATCAAGACACAACAGCAATAACCCACTCCCCCTCCACCATCACCCCCGACATGAAAACAGCAACGCTCTGTGCCATAGCCCTCGCGTCGGTCATGGCCGCATGCTCGCCCCGCCGGCCCGCCGACCCGCAGCCGATCGACCGCACACCGGCCATATATCCCGACTTCGGCGGAGCCACACTCCCGGCCAACATCGCCGCCCCGACCTTTATGATCGACGAGGAAGCCGAAAGCTACTTCACCGAGATAGGAGCCGTAGGCCGCGAGCCCGCAATAGCCATAGGCTCACGCTCGGCCGTCGTCGTTCCGCCCCTCGACACATGGCACGCGCTTCTGGCCGAGACGGCAGGCGACAGCATCTACGTGCGCGTGTCGATCACACGTCACGACGGCAGCGCCGGGCAGATGGCCGACATAATATGCCCCGTGTCGGCCGACACCATCGACAGCTACCTCGTCTACCGCCTCCTCTACCCCGGCTATGAGCTCTGGAACGAGATAGGCATATATCAGCGCGATCTCACCTCCTACACACAGGAGCCCGTCATCGAGAACAAGGATATCGACAGCCAGTGCGTCAACTGCCACTCGTTTGCCGGAAACGCCCCCGAGACAATGATGATACACGTGCGCGGAGCGCAGGGAGGCACACTTCTCCGCCGCGACGGAGCCACCGTGAAGGTCAACCCCAAGTGCGAGGAGCTCCCCAACGGAGCCACATACCCCTCATGGCACCCGTCGGGCAAATTCATAGCCTTCTCAGCCAACAATATACAGCAGTTCTTCCACTCGCGCGGCACAAAGACGATCGAGGTCGTCGACCTCGACGCCGACATGTCGGTCTACGACGTGGAGCGCGGCGAGGCAATCACCGACCCGCAGCTCAGCGGCGACGAGTGGATAGAGACCTTCCCGACATGGTCGCCCGACGGACAGACACTCTATTTCTGCCGCGCACGCTCCTATACACGCCGCGAGGCACTCGACAGCGTCCGCTACGACCTCTGCCGCGTCGGCTTCGACCCCGCAGCCCGCACCTTCGGCGATCCTGAAGTCATCGTGGCCGCCGCCGACAGCGCACGTTCAGTGTCGTTCCCACGCGTGTCGCCCGACGGACGCTGGCTGCTCTTCACCCTGTCATCCTACGGCAACTTCTCGATATGGCATCCCGAGAGCGATCTCTGGCTTCTCGACCTCACCGACCTCACAGCGCGACCCGTCGACGAGATCAACAGCGACGACGTCGACAGCTATCACTCCTGGTCGGTCAACGGCAAGTGGGTCACGTTCAGCTCAAAGCGCATGGACGGCCTATGGGCGCGCCCCTTCATCGCGTCGTTCGACCCCGCCAACGGCCGCTTCGGCACACCATTCGTCGTCCCGCAGGACGATCCGCTCTTCTACGACGGCTTTATGAAGACCTACAACATACCCGAGCTCGTCAGCCGCAAGATCACCGCGACCGACGACTTCGTCTCGGCCGTGAAGAAATAACCGCCGCCGCTACACTCCCTTTGAGAAAAAAAACATATCTTTGGGATAATAAACAAAAACAACGTCTACACTTCACAATACTTGACCATGGAATTGTTTGACAAAATGAAAGCCAAGGCTAAGGCCGACCGACAGCGCATCGTGCTGCCCGAAGGCACTGAGCCACGCACACTCACCGCTGCCGACCGCATCATAGCCGACGGCCTCGCCGAAATCACACTCATCGGCAACCCCGTAGAGATCCTACGACTCGCCGACGAGATGGGACTCGCCAACATCGCCAAAGCAAATATCGTCGATCCGGCCGACGAAGCCGTCATCGACCGCTACGCGCCACTCTTCTTCGAGCTCCGCAAGAAAAAAGGCATCTCGATGGAAGAAGCACGTCTCACTACACACAACCCGCTCTATCTCGGGTGCCTCATGGTCAAGGCCGGCGACGCCGACGGACAGGTGGCCGGAGCAATGAACACAACCGGCAACGTACTCCGCGCGGCTTTCCAGGTCATAAAGACACAGCCAGGCATACAGGTCGTGTCGGGAGCATTCCTCATGCTGCTCCCCGCCGGACTCAACTACGGCACCGACGGAATACTCATCTTCGCCGACTGCGCAGTTGTGCCCGACCCCACTGCCGAAGAGCTCGCACAGATCGCCGTGTCGGCCGCACAGACCGCACGCGACATTGCAGGCATAGAGCCACGCGTGGCCATACTCAGCTTCTCGACCAAGGGCAGCGCCAAGCATGAGCGCGTCGACAAAGTCATCGAGGCCACACGCCTCGCACACGAGATGGCACCCGAACTCATACTCGACGGCGAGCTTCAGGCCGACGCATCGATCGTACCCTCAGTCGCCTCATCAAAGGCCCCCAACTCACCCCTGAGCGGACGCGCCAACGTGCTCGTATTCCCGAGCCTCGAGGTCGGCAACATCGCCTACAAGCTCGTGCAGCGTCTCGGCGGAGTCGAGGCTGTAGGACCTGTGCTGCAGGGCCTCGCAGCTCCCGTCAACGACCTCTCGCGCGGATGCTACCCCGAAGACATCTACAAGACAATCATTATGACCTGCAACCAGGCCATCGGTCTCAAAGAAAACAAAGCCTGAACAACACCATGAAGATACTCGTGCTCAACTGCGGATCAAGCAGTGTGAAATACAAACTCATCGACACCGACAACGACGCCACTCTCGCCGAAGGCGGTGTAGAGAAAATCGGACTCCCCGACGGATTCCTCAAATACAAAGACTTCTCAAAAGGCACCAAAGAGATAACCGAGCTCGGACTCACCGACCACAAAGGCGCCGTAAAGGCCATACTCGACAACCTCACAAGCCCCGACACAGGCGTCATCTCAAGCTTCAGCGAGATCGATGCCGTCGGACACCGTGTGGTGCACGGAGCCGAGAAGTTCAGCAAGTCGGTGCTCATCGACGACGAGGTAAAAGACATGGTGAAACAGTGCTACGACCTCGCGCCGCTCCACAACCCCGCCAACATTACAGGCATCGAGGCTATCGAGGCAGTGCTCCCCGACGTGCCGCAGGTAGGAGTGTTTGACACCGCCTTCCACCAGACCATGCCCGCCAAGAGCTACATGTACGCCCTCCCCTACAAGTACTACACCGAAGACGGAGTGCGCCGCTACGGCTTCCACGGCACAAGCCACCGCTACGTCAGCCAGCGCGTGGGCGAGTTCCTCGGAGTCGACATCACTAAGCTCAAGATCATCACATGCCACGTCGGCAACGGCGGATCGATCACGGCCGTCCTCAACGGCAAGAGCGTCGACACATCGATGGGACTCACACCCACCGAGGGACTCATGATGGGCACACGCTGCGGCGACGTCGATCCCGGAGCGCTCACCTACATCATGCACCGCCACAACCTCGACGCCGACGGACTCCAGCGCGTCATCAACAAAGAGAGCGGCATGCTCGGCGTCAGCGAGATCTCATCCGACATGCGCGAGATCGAGAACGCAGTCAACAACGGCGATCCCCGCGCCACACTCGGCCTCGAGATGTATGAGCAGCGCATCATCAAATACATCGGAGCATACGCAGCCGAGATGGGAGGCGTCGACATCATCGTCTTCACAGGCGGTGTCGGCGAGAACCAGACCGGACTCCGCGCCGACGTATGCCGTCCGCTCGCATTCATGGGCGTAGACATCGACGAGACCGTCAACGCAGGTGTGCGCGGCAAGGAAGCCGTCATCTCCACACCCGGCTCAAAAGTCACCGTCGCCGTCATCCCCACCGACGAGGAGCTCATGATCGCACGCGACACACGCGAGATCGTCTCAGCCCTCAGGAAGTAAGGAACGGCAACACACTCTCCTCATTTTGAATACATTTTCCAACTATCTTACAGCGGTAGCCGACTTCGTGTGCGGCTACCCGCTTTTTTTCATACTCATAGGAGGAGGACTATACCTCTTCATCTCCTCGGGAGCCGTCTCCATACGCCGTCTGCCCGAGGCTCTGCGGCAGCTGCGCGAGCGACCAGCAGCCGACGGCGCCGCCGCCGGACAGATATCATCACTCCAGGCACTCTGCTCCGTCGTGGCCGCCACAATAGGCATGGGTAACATCGCCGGAGTCGCAATAGCCCTCGTCGTCGGAGGCCCCGGAGCCATCTTCTGGATGTGGGTGAGCGCACTCGTCGGCATGTGCACAAAATACCACGAAGGAGTCCTCGCCATAGCCTACCGCCGCACACTCCCCGACAGCTCGACACGCGGAGGCACAATGTACATCATCGAGAACGCACTCGGCCCACGCTGGCGCTGGCTCGCCGTCACATTCGCCGTAGCAGGCATGTTCGGCACACTCTGCATCATGAACGCCAACCAGCTCGCCGAAGCCACCGTCTCGATCGTACCCCACACATCCGGCGACGAGCCATTCATCCGCCTCCTCGTCGGCATCACACTCGCCTTCGTCACCGCGCTCGTCGTGCTCGGAGGCATACGCCGCATCGCACGCGTAGCCTCGGTAATGGTGCCATTCATGGTCGGCGTCTACTTCCTCGCCGTCCTCTACATCCTCATCGACCGCTGCGATCAGGTGCCAGCAGCCTTTCAGTCAATCTTCGCCGAAGCATTCAACCTACGCGCAGGATTCGGCGCACTCATCGGCACCGCACTCATCGGCGCACGCCGCGCCGCACTCGTCAACGACGCAGGCGTAGGCACAGCCACCATCATGCACGCCGAGAGCCGGGGCACATCGCCCGTCCGCGAGGGACTCATAGCCATGCTCGGCCCCGGCATCGACTCAGGCTTCGTCTGCACCCTCACCGCACTCGCCCTCCTCGTGGCCGGAGACTTCACCAGCGTCGACGGCGTAAAAGGCCTCGAAGTCGCCATGCACGCATTCGGCAACGCCATACCAGGCGGACAGTACATACTCATGCTCATCGTCGCCTGTTTCGGCCTTTCATCACTATTCAGCTACTCATTCTACGGCAACCGTTGCGCCACCTACCTTTTCGGCGAACGCCACGCACGCATCCACACATGGGGATTCATACTCACCCTCATCCTTTTCGCCGTAGTGCCCCTTCAGGCCGCAGTCGGTCTATGCGACCTCCTTTACGCCTTCATGGCCATCCCCACCATGATCACCGTCCTGATGCTCAGCCGCAAAGTCCGCGCCCTCACCCGCGCCCACTTCTCTCCCAAAAACTAAAAAAGCTATCTCAGCTAAAATAGCTATATTAGCTATTCCTACCCCATCCACCATGAAACACGATAACCCTCCGGCCGACTTTGCACGTCCAAAGACATCCTACCGCAAGCTTTATGTCTTTCAGAAAACAGAAGCCATCTATGATCTCACCTACTTTTTTCTGAAAGGGCATATAAATCAGAGTGATCGCACTTATGACCAGATGCTTCAGGCTGCCAGAAGCGGGAAACAGAATATCGTGGAAGGACGCTCCGATGCCGCATCATCGGCCGAAATTGAGATCAGATTATATGGAGTTGCGCGTGGAAGCCTGCATGAACTGCTTAATGATTATCTTGATTACATGCGCACGCGCGGCATTCCCGTATGGCAGGCGCCACATCCACGCCTGAAAAGGCTCAGACAAGTCTGCCGGAGCCATAACGACAGTGTTTATTACATGGCATTTGCATCCCGCCTTAACGACGAGGAACTGACAAATATGATCATAACACTGATCTACCAGGCAATCTCTATGCTCAGTAAGATGATCGATCTCGTCAAGACCGATTTTCTAAAAAATGGAGGTATAAAGGAGCAGATGCTCCACGCCCGCATCAAATACCGCAACAACAATAGCTAAATCAGCTATAGCAGCTATTGTAGCTACCTCACCCACTTCACACACACCGGGCGCGGGAGCATGATCGGGCGGCCGGTGTCGGTCAGCTCACCCGTCGCGGCATCGATGCGGTAGACATCGATGCGGTCGCTGTCGCGGCACGCACAGAGCAGATACTTCCCGTTGGGCGTGATGTTGAAATTGCGCGGATGCAGACCCGTTTGCTGCCTTCCCGCTTCCGTCAGCTCACCCGTCGTGCCGTCGACACTGTAGATCGTGATGCAGTCGCTCGGCTGACGCACACTCGCGTAAAGGAAACGCCCGTCGGGACTCAGATGTATGTCAGCTGCCGACCGCGCGTCGCCCGGATCGGCATCCACAACCTGCCTGACGCTCATACCGGCGCCGTCGACATCCAGCACCGTTATCAGTCCCGAGAGCTCCCCGATCACGTAGGCGTGCTTCCCCGTGCGGTCAAACGCGATGTGGCGCGGGCCATTGTCGGCCGCCACATCCACACACGTTTTGAGCTGCTCGACACCATCGTCGGTGACAGCGAAAACCAGCAGCCGGTCGGCGCTGAAATCGCTGACATAAAGGTGCCGGCCGTCGGGCGCGAACTCCGTGCAATGCACATGCGGCACACACTGCCTTATGCTGTCGGGGCCGCCCGTGCTCCCCTCGTAAAAGCCCGACATCTCACCCACGCCCCCGTCGGCTGTGACCGGGAAAACGCTCATCGAACCGCCATAGTTGGCCGTCACCACGATTTTGCCGTTGGTAGCCACGTAGCACGGATCGACACCGCGCGTTTTCAGGCTGTCGGTGACCTCGAAACCGCCACTGGTCGGGTCAAACGTCAGAGCCACCACCGCAGCCTCGTCGTCGTGCATTTCGCTCACGGCATAGATGCGCCGGCCGTCGTCCGACAGCGTCAGATACGACGGATTATCCACCCGGCAGCTGTCGAGCAGACGCGCCTCGCCTGTTTCCTCATCAAAAGCCAGCGAATAAAGCCCCTCGCTGTCGGTGTCGGTGTAAGTACCCACAACCATTCTCAGTTCGCTGTTGCCGCCGCAAGCGCCCAAAACAAGCGTCATAGCAGCTACGATCAGACTATTTTTCATTGCATTTGCCTAATATCTCTCCACTTCATATCCGTTGCTGCCCTTGGTTGTGACGACAACAACTCCGTTCATCCCGCGAGTGCCGTAAAACGCGCCGTCTTTCAGTATTTCTACACGCTCCACCTCCATCACAGTAATGTCGGGAAATTCGGTCATCTCGACTCCGTCGACTATCCACAGCGGATCGCCTCCCTGTCTTATCGAGATTTTTGATTTACCATCTCTGTCGTAATATACGTGTACGCCACTGACACCTTTCAACGCCTGTATCAGATCCGACTGCCCGGTCGCCTCAAGCTGCTTCGCCGTCCTCACGTCGCGCAGCCCGTTGTATAGACCGGCATCGATAAGCCCCTTTCCTGTGTCGACAAAATCGCGACGCTTCGGATAATCCTTCCCGAACTTCACGCTCATGCCTCTGCCACCTTCGACCGGGATGTCATAGATATCCCCCTTCCACTTCACGAACACCGTATCCGACGGAAACACGTCATAAAGCACAAACTTTCCCTGCTTGTCGGTCTTTACGTAGTCTTCAGGATCGCGGGTGTACACCCTGGCATTCTTTATCGGCTTACCCTTGTAGTCATAAAGATGCCCGTTGAAAGGTTCCGATGTGAACGTCATATCATTGGCCGACATGTCGTCCGGGTTGTTTTTCCACGCCTCTTTTTTCATTATATCGAGAGCAGTGGTTATCGGCACGTAACGTTTTGTGCGGCCGTTATAGCTATCGCGGACCTGCCACATTATTCCCATATCAGCATACTCGACATTAAACGGCTCGCGGTCAAACTTGATGCTCATGCCCAGACAGCTGTCGACAGGTATGTCGTAGACCTGCCCGCGCCACTTCACATATATTGTGTCGTCAGGCTCCACGCTTTTCAGGTAAAAGCGCCCCTGGTTATCCGGCTTGACATACTTTTTCGACCCGCGCACATATATCTTTGCGCTCTTGATAGGCTTGTTCTTGAAATCAAGCAGACGCCCGCGCAGCGGATTTGATGCCGACATTGCGACAACAAAAAACAGGGACGCCAGTAATGCGACGATGCTCTTCATGGTGACAGGTATCAGTTATTCCTAAAATATAGAAGTTTAGCCCGAAAAAAAACTTTTTTTCTGTTTTTTTGTCACATGACGGCATCACACGATCCCTTCCGCCTCAAACATCCGCCTATAGTACTCCGCCTTCTTCTCCACCTTCAGCGGATAGGCGCGCGACGTCGACGGCATGCGCCATATGTGCAGACGGCGTCCATCGCACACGCCCTCCGTCATCTCCCCCATCTTTGGGCGCGCGCTGCCGGTCAGCTCGGCGATCACATCGGCCGCTTTCTCCCCCGTCGTGCACAGAGCCGTTATGCCTGGAGCCTCTGCGAGCAGCCCAGCCAGATCCACCGGCTCCACGATCTGCAGGAACTTGTCCGAGGCGTTGCCTTTGAGCCTTATCACCTTATGCGCCGTGTCGTGCATCGCTATATGATGCGCGGTGAGCAGACGCTTTATATCGTCAAGGCGATAGGTGCGTGTGGCCGTGTCGTAGAGCGCCCCGGCGTCGTTGCAGAATATTATCCCCATCATCTTCCAGAAGTCGTTGGTAGGGTTGGGATAATAGAAATCCATTGCCCAGCGGTGGTCGCCCGGAGGGAATGTACCCATCATCAATATGCGCGCACCCGCGGGAATAAACGGTTCCCACGGGTGGCTGTAGATTATCTGACCGGTCGTTTCTGTCGGTTTCATTCGGGCATAGTGAAGCTCTCGCCGGAGTAGAGCGGATCCCATGCAGGGAGCTTGATCGGCTTCTTGCTCTTGAGCGTTTCAAGTACAGCGTCGGGCACATACTGTTTGTTGGCTACCAGACGGAAAAGATACTCGTCCATCCACGCGTCGGTCATTATCAGATGGCCGTCGTTGGCGCCGGGACCCCAGCTGTTTTCTACCCACCATTTCACCGGCTTGCCATCCTTGTCGAGGTCGACGCCGGCAAGAGTCATGGCGTGCGACGAAGCCGAAGCACCCGAAGCGATACGCTCCGCCTTGTTCATGCCGTAGGTGGTGTCGAAAAGCGAGCCATAGTCGTAGGTATCGAGATCGAGAGCGCCGCGCTCGCGGTCAAAGAACTTGCCCACGTCGCACGAGAAATACATCATCGTGCTGTCCTTTATCGACTTGATTGCCGTCTCCTTGATCACTTCGATAGGCACGTTCACAAATTTCCAGTTGTCGCCGTCATAGAGGTGACGGTCGAGGTCGATCTCATACACCTCGTAGTAGGGGCGCGAGGGGTCGTTCATCATCATCACGAAGTCGCCGCGAAGATCGGTACCGATATACTCTTTGTAGAACTCCTGCGGAGTGTAGGTGCGGGTGTCGACAGGCTCACCCTTGGCGTCGTAGCGAGTCCATGTGAACTCTGTCGGGGGCACACCCAGATTCAGGGCCAGGAAGCGGTAAACCTCCTTGAGCATCTCCATCTTCTTAGCTTCGAGAGCCTTGCTCTTTGCGCCGTCGGCTGCCATCTTGCGCAGCTGCAGACCCCACTCCCTCAGCTTGTTGCTCAGGAGCATGCGCATCGTGCCGGTCGAGTTGCTCTGCGCGGTCTCGGCCATGACCGACGCCGGGACAACGCCATACTTCATGATGTTGTCGGCAACACCAGTAAACTGGCCGCCGTCGCTCAGCGGGTTGTGAAACAGCCAGTCGACAGTGCGGTTGTCGCTCGGCTCATTGGCCGTGTCGATGATGGCCTGAAGGAAAAGATTGCTCTTCTCAAGCTGGTCATAGAAGAAATTATAGTTCTGCGACAGCTGGAACGAAGGAAGATTCAGCTTGTTGATCATGTCGCTGCGAAGCACGTTCAGCCCCGTGAAAAGCCAGCAGCGGCCCGACGACTTCTGGTTCGAGATGCCCTTGGTAGGCACCTTGTGCGAGAAGTGCGTGTCAAAATTGTTCATGCGCTCCTGGTTCAGCGCAAGCGTGTTGATGCTGCCCGAGGCGAGAGCGTTGGTGATAGCCTTGTCTGAGGTAGTAGGCGTGTAGGAGTCGGAGAGTGTTTTCAGATCGCTCTGCGAGAGTCCGCCCGGGCCATACTGGGCCGAAACCGACAGGCACACGGCTGCTCCGAGCGCAGCCAGAGATATACGAAGATTTTGCATGTGACGTAGATATGGTATTCTTTTGTGATTTTCTGTTCTCGATCACTTTATTATGCAAAGTAAGCGTTTTTTTTCAAAAGACTTCTGCGAAAATGGCCAAACTTTTTCCCGCACACGATGTTTAGTAAGATAAAAGAGGGATGAAGCGGATCAACGCCACTATGGTCCACACATTCTGCTTTGTGTCATTGACTATGCACAAAATA
This sequence comes from uncultured Muribaculaceae bacterium, assembly GCA_964389525.1. Classification (GTDB taxonomy): domain Bacteria; phylum Bacteroidota; class Bacteroidia; order Bacteroidales; family Muribaculaceae; genus JAFLTL01. Next base: position 31,347 of record CAYMEX010000003.1, read on the forward strand.
TCGATATTATGAAAAAACTCATTTATGGAGCTGCGCTCATTGCCATTGCAGGCCTGAGCGCATGCGGATCGAAGTCCGCCGGCTCCCAGACCGAACAGGCACCGCTGCCTCTCCCCGATGCAGCCTATGATTCAACCTACGTCAATGAAGTGACCGAAGCTGCCGACGAGCAGGTCGTTGTCACCGAGACTCCGACGGCCGACGGCGAGAACATCACCGATTCAATCTCGCAGGATACTGTTGTCAGCGACGGCTCGACCATCGTTCCGCAGTAATACACTCCGGTTTCCTTGAAATTCTCTTGAGCGGGACGCACTGCCTCTGATCTGCGGCATTGCATCCCGCCTTTTTCTTTCCATCGCATCTGTAGCCGACACCATGAATCGCTATCTGTCAACAATTTTCGCCACATTTATTCTGCTCACGCCTTCGATGCAGGCTGTTGCTCCGCTGTCGCCCGGACAATGCCGCGGAAGCGCCATGCCCTATATCGCGCCAAAGCACGTCGCGGCACACCCCGACTCCCTCACACCCGTCATGGTCAACCACGTAGGACGCCACGGCGCACGATATCTCACATCGGCCGAAAAGGTCGGCAAGCTGCTCAGGTTTCTCGACAAAGCCGCACGCGAGGGCACGCTCACGCCACTCGGCACCGAACTGCGCGATCTCTGCCGCCGCGTCAATGCCGCATCGGCCGGACGATGGGGCACCCTCGACACCATAGGCATGGCCGAACAGGCCGGCATAGCACGCCGCATGTGCGAGGCATATCCCGCTCTCGTCAGAGGAGCCACCGTCGAGGCGCTGTCCTCCTACGTCCCCCGCTGCGTCATGAGCATGGACTACTTCACCCACGAGATGACGCGCTGCGACAACTCAGTCACCGTCTACACCTCGTCGGGGCGTATCAATTCACCGCTCATGCGCCCCTTCGACCTCGACACTGCGTATCTTGACTACAGCCGCGACAAACCCTACCTCCCGGCCTACAAGCACTTCTACGACAGCCTCGTTTCCACGGCTCCCGCCATCAGGCTCACCACCGCCGGGCTCGACACCAACACCCTGCGCTCAATCTCCATGGACGAGTTCGCCATGCTCGCCGGACTCGACGCAATGGGCATCAGCGTGGATCTCACCCGCTACTTCACGCTCCGCGAGCTCAACGACATATGGACAGTGCGCAACCTCGACCAGTATCTTGTGCGCACGGCCAACTGCTACTCGACCCTGCCCGCCGAAATCGCCGCTCCGCTTCTCCGCGACATCATCACCACCACCGACCGCGTCATAAACGGCACACTCGATGCCCGCCTGCAGCTACGCTTCGGCCATGCCGAGACAATGATGCCGCTGCTCTCGCTCATGCGCCTGCCCGGATGCTACTACATCACCGACGACCTCGCCACAGTGGCCGCCCACTGGCAGAACTTCCACGTTGTCCCCATGGCCTCCAACCTGCAGCTCAAGCTGTTCAGAGCACCCTCAGGCCGTTACTACGTCCGTGCCGATCTCAACGAAGTCCCGGTGCCACTCATCGCCGGCCGCCCCGACATATACCTCCCCTGGGACGAAGCCCGCGCCTACATCCTCTCCCTCCTCCCCACGTAAGAATGGTATGTTACAATTCACTTTTACAGAGAGTAGGGACGCACGGCTCGTGCGTCCTCTGTTCCATCAATGTATCAACCGTTTACCCAGCCAGCGCCGCACCGGCTCGTCATAAAAACGCATCGCCACCCATGCGGCCGCGATCACGCCGACAAATATCATGCAGCACACTGGCCACACCTCCTCAAAAGTCTTGCCGTTGTTCCACACCCAGTTATAGAAAAGATACATCGCCGGATAGTGTATCATGTAGACCGGATAGGATATGCGGCCTAAAAACTCACATATAGAGCCAGAAGTCCGGTCGGTCGTCACGCCGCATGCCCCGAGAGCCACCACGGCAGGAAACACCACAAGAGTGCACAACGAGTCATACGCGGCATTGAGCACCGACGGTTGCGGCCCGCCCACATACGGGCAAAGCATCGCAGCCACGATCACGACCGCCGCGATCCAGAACGCTCCCCTCACGCGTCGTGGCCTGAGCATCCTCGACAGAAGCAGACCGGCCGAGAAAGAGAACGTCAGCCTAAGCATGCCGCCGAGAGCACCCCAGCCGCCGAGCGACCACCCTAACCCCACATTGCAGGCGCCCGACAGATCCATGAAAGCCGTAGCGGCAAGAGCCGCACCGCTCAGAGCAGCCACAAAAGCAAGCACACGCGTCGACAGACGGTGAAGCACCGTCGCATAAAGCACACTGCCGATATACTCGAAAAACAGCGACCAGGCAGGCCCGTTTAGCGGAAACATCTCGCCGTTGCCACGCACGTCGGCTCCGCATCCCGGCCACACAGGTATCATCAGCAACCCGAGCAGCGACGCCGTCACGATCATAAGCGGCGACACAGCCGTGCCGTCCCACCTCACACACCCCTGTATCACATACGCCAGAGCACCGAGCACCACGCCGAGCACCACCATCGGTTCGAGCCTGATGACGCGGCGCAGCATGAAACGCCCCGGAGTGAGACCCTTTTTCCACCGCCCGTCATAGGCATGCCCGAGCACAAACCCCGACAGCACAAAAAAGAAATCCACAGCCAGATAGCCGTGATTCACACCCTGATCGACAGCCGACGTCGCAAAAGCCTCAAAAAAATGAAACCATATGACCATCACCGCAGCCACTCCGCGCAGCCCGTCCAGTATCTCGTACCGTCTGATACTTGTTATATTTTGCTCCATGATTGCAAAAATATCTATTCGGCACAATAAACTCCGATCTCACTTACAAACTTTTCTCTTATTTTTGTAAAAAGTGTGCAGTTGATAACATACACAATGTAGGGACGCACGGCTCGTGCGTCCACATCCCCGGCGTAGGGGCGTGCGACAGTACGCCCAAAATCTCACCCCGGGTGACCGGCGTAGGGGCGTGCGACAGTACGCCCAAAGTCTCACCCCCATTAAAAACGAGCCTCGGAGAGGCGACATTATTCCAACACGGCATGAATAAAGAGCAGGTCATTGTTTCCATGACATCATTCCCGGCGGCGATCGAGTTTGCCGAACGGGCCGTACAGTCTATCCTCAATGGCTCGGTCATCCCCGACAAATTGGTGCTGTACCTCACATTCTCGCAATTCACCGACACAAAGATACCCGACTCGCTCCTGAAGCTGGCGGCCGACAGCCCCGTGTTCGAGATACGCGACTACCCCCGCGACATACGCTCCTACCGCAAGCTCGTGCCCGCGCTCAGAGACTTCCCCGACGCCGTAATCGTCACGGTCGACGACGACGTGGCCTACCATCCCGACATGCTACGCGATCTGCTTGATCTCCACGCCGGGAAGCCCGATGCGGTGCTTGCGCACCGTGCAAAGCGCATTAAGCCCGGCGCACCCTATCGCAAATGGCCGAAGTATCGGTGGTATAATTTCGTGTTCAGGAAGATACACCGCGATGTCCGCAACATACAGACCGGCGTAGGCGGCGTCCTCTATCCTCCTCACGCACTCCGCCAGGAGATGATCGACGAGGAACTCTTCACACGCATAGCCCCGACGACCGACGACCTCTGGTTCTGGGCTGCAGCGGTAGCCAACGGACGGTGCGTCATACCCGTACCGTTCGGCCACAACAAGCCCCGCGGATTAGGCAAGCCCCGCGAACTGTCGCTCAAGACCGTAAACTTCAAAGCCGGTACCGACCGAAATTCAGCCGCATTCAAGGCCATCCTCGACCATTTCCCCGAACTCGGCAAGATGCTCTCATAACCACAACAGTTCATACCTATGACTGCCAAGCCACAGATCATTGTCTCTCTCACCTCATTCCCCCAAGCGATACCCTACGCGGTCACAGCGATACGCTCCATACTCCGCGGATCGATGCTGCCCGACAAGATTGTGCTCTATCTCGACACACAGAAGTTTCCCGGCGGAGTATTGCCGCAGCAGCTCACCGATCTATGTGCCGAGTGTCCCATCTTTGAGGTCAGGTTTGATCCGCAGGACATTCGCTCATACAAAAAACTCATACCGGCTCTGAGAGATTTTCCCGACGACATCATCGTCACTGTCGACGACGACATAAACTACACCCCCGGCCTTCTGCGCAGCCTCGTGCGTGTGCACGAGCGCTTCCCCGACGCCGTGATAGCCCACCGCGTCAGGAAGATACGCCCAGGCCAGCCCTATAAGAAATGGCGGAAACTGAAATGGTATGACTTCGTTTTCAAAAAATACCGTCCCGGCTACCGCCTTCTGCAGACCGGCGTAGGCGGCGTCCTCTATCCCCCGCACTCGCTCGACCCCGAAATGCTTGACCCCGCCGTATTCACAAAACTGGCTCCCACGACCGACGACCTCTGGTTCTGGGCGGCAGCCGTATCGGCCAGCACCTACATCGTGCCCGTACCCGACGGCATGCGCACGGCAAAAGAGGTCGGCAAGCCCGAAGATCTGTCGCTCAAGACCATGAATATCACGACCGAAGACCGCAACAGTGCGGCATTCGACAGGATTCTCGAAAATTACCCCGTCGTGGCACAACGTCTCAAAACCGACCGGATTTAAATCTCTATGCTTTCAAACGGTATGCCGTGCACCTTGGCCGCATATACCGGGAACTCGCTGGGGTACATATACGACGTACCAACCCTGTAGATCTTCGACGCCTCGCTGAGCACATAGAAGTCGAGAAACGACTTCATGTAAGGGCCGTTGCCATGCTCACCCGCGCCCGACACCTGGTCGATATGCACCAGATCGCCCGGTATGATGTGCACGCCGTCGATCTGCGACGCGCGTTTCAGAAATGTCGCGCTGTCAGAGGTGACAAGTATATCCCTGCCGCCATGCCGTTTCTTCAGCTCACTTATCGCGTCAAGACATTTCACGATAAGAGCCTCTTTCTCATCTTCGCTCCCAAGCTCGCGGTAGCGGTACTCATGGAAATCGCCAAGCAGATTCTGAAATCTGAACACTGCAGCGTAATACTCCTCGCCGAGTCCGCTCTTTATTGCGTCTATGCGCTCACGCAGCGCGTCGCCAGGTCTGAACAGTTCGCGGAAAAGCTCGCCCCAGCCGTAGCGGGTACTCTCATCGTCACCGCGCAACGCATCGTTTACACGCTCGAGACAGTCGCGGTTGGTGTAGAAATGCACCTGCCTGGTCACTTTCAGCCCCAGCAGCCTTCGGGCAAGATGCTCTCCCCTCATATACAGCACCTTGCTGTATAGCGGATTGTCGGTATATTCATTCTTCTTCAGAGTCCAGTCATAGGCCGCAGGCGACAGATAATCCTCAAGTCTGAACGGATAAGTATATCTTATCCTGAACGGTATGCCATGATGCTTGCAATAGGCATACAACGTGATTATGCCCTTGAATCTGTCGCACATACCGCCGTGATACGCCATACCGTCGACCATGGCCACACAAGCCGGGCGGTCCATGGCCGGGCGCCCGCAGTCTTTCGACTTGAGCGCGATCTGAGTGGCGAGCATCAGCTCCTTGAAACGGTGCCTCAGCTCAAGCTGCCTGTATTTCCGTCCGTAGTATGTAGCCATATCACTTCGACGTGTGTAATCAGTCCTTTATGTCGTTCAGATCATACTCCGTGAAGTAGCTCATGTCGCGCAGACTGTTGATGCGCGCACGGCCACGGGCACGTTTCATCAGAAACTCCTCATACGACTTCACGGCGTAGTGATTTATGCGTATGACATCCTGTTGCGGCTCACGGTCGCGGAAGCCTTTTTTAAGCACATTTCCATGCGAGTCGGCAGCCTTGCCCGACACGCGCGCGGCTTCATGGCACCCCACCATCGAGCACACACGGCGCGGATCCACAATACTCTTCACGTGGCGGTTGAGAATGTGACCGGGCTGCGAGTGCATCCTGAATCTCTCCATCACTCCACCCGGCTCCCTGCTCTTTGCGCCGCCGCTGCCATAGACAAGCCAGTTTATCTCCACCGACGCGTAGTTCTCCATGCGGCGGAGGAAATCGGGTATCGTCTTGTCTTTCACAGGTACGATGAACTCGTCGAGATCTATCACGGCAATCCAGCGGGCATCGGTGCGATGCTTCTCGAAGCAGTCGTCGTAGGCGGCGAGCTGCTGCTTGCGGCCGGGCTGATACGTGTATTCCACGAGCCCCGACTCTATATAGGGAGCCAGCACCTCCTTCGTGCAGTCAGTGCTTTCATTGTCATAGATATAGAACTTCTCCACCCCCTTCGCGCGATGCCACTCGATCCACTCTTTCATATACGGACCCTCATTCTTGGCGATCGCGCACACCGCCAGATAATAACGTGGAGCAGTCGTGTCGCCCTTCAGCCTGTTTTTGAGCCGCATGGCGTTTCCAACGCCGTAACGGAGCACACCGCGCCAGCGGTTACGTGTCATCTTGTGCGGTATCACACCGGCGATTATCTCTGCGAGTGCTTTATTCATGTTTATAGCTCGAAACTCGACTTCTCCGGCAGTATTGAGTCAAACGCTTCTCTGAGCCCCTCCATCACCGCCTCGTAGTCCCTGATATGTATGTTGTCGTTGATGCACACCAGCGAGTATGCCTGCTCTCTTATAGCCATGATAGCCTGCTTTGAGCGAACCATCAGCGGAAACATTTTAGTGTCGCGGTAGGTGTTGTAGGGCTCGAAATTACCGCGGCATATCTGCCATGTCCTGAACAGCTCGGGAGTATAGTCGTTTGACGCCCGGAATCGGTTGACCGATGTCTCCGTAAGCTCCTTTCCGGCGACAGCCCACACCTCCTCAAAAGTGCTTTTCAGATAAGGCTGAGCATTGTGCGGCGTGCGCAGGGTGATGAACCGGCCGTAAGGTTTCAGCAGATAATTCCACATCGCCTTGCCTCCGTAGCTTTTGTGGAACCACTTGTCATGGTCTCTCGACAGCACCTCGCGCTTGTCGAAATGACGGTTGATGATCCTCACGTTGTTTTTTATCCTCCTGTACCACTGCGACCATAGCGGATTATACTGAAATGCGGCTATGTCGCACGGAAGACCGCCCCTGAAGAAACGCTCCCTCGCCACAGGCCTGATGATATAGAAATCGTCGTTGAAATACACGAAATGCTCGGCGAGACCCGGTATCTTGTGTATGTAGCGTTCTATCACCACCGAGTTGTAGGTAGGCAGATACTGTTCCGGGATAAAATCGCGGTGACTCACCAGGTTTATGCGCGGATTTTTCTCATCCAGCCATTCAGGCTTCTGCCCGCAGGTCACGAAATGGATCCTGCGCACCCACGGCGCAAACTTCTCGATACCCCTGAACCAATATTTCAGAAAACCGTAGTCGCGGAAACGAGCCTCCGATACACTGTTCTCCTCATTCTTTCCAGCCCCCTTATGCTTAACAAACTCGTCATGCCACGCCGGGTCATTCATGTCGACCCACGTCACTACGAAATCTATAGGAAAAGCGTCCTGCATCTCTACGGTCTTGAAGTGATTTATCTCCATTTCACATTCCAGCGGTTGTGGCTCCAGAGCCACAAAGGCACGTCGCGCCTGATCGTCTGCTCGAACTCCTGCCAGAACGCGCGGCTATAGGGATAAGGCTGTCCGTCATCGACAGGCTCAAGCTTCTTGAACCGGAACACATAGTGTCCGCGCGACGGACGCTCGACATCCATGTAGAAAAAGTCGGCGTTCACGCGCGCACCGATCTCCTCCGGGCCGATGATAAACGACGTCTCGTGATTCAGAAACATCGTCTGCCCGTGTTTGCTGGCGGTTTTCGGACGCTGGTCGGCTATAAAGCCGAATATCCACGGCAGATTGTCCCTGTCAAGCAGATATCTCACCGCAGCCTTCTGCGGAACCAGTACATGATGCCAGCGGCTTCTTATCTTCAGAAATATCTTGTCCCACAGCGGGCTTGCCATGGTGTGATAGATCGATCCCTTGCGTGCGCCGGTGAAATACACAGCCATCTCCTGAGCCCACTCCCAGTTGCCGTAATGCCCGAGCATTATCACCGCCGGACGGTTCTCGTCGGTCGCACGGTTCACAAGCTCGTAATCGAGCACCTTCACCCTGTCAGCCATCTCCTTGTCTGAGATATGCAGCAGCTTCACCGTCTCGACCATCACGTCGCAGATATACTTGTAGTATCTTTTCTCTATATCCTTGATCTCCTTAAGATCCTTGTCGGGAAAAGAGTCAGTGAGATTCCTCCTGACCAGCTTGTGCCTGTATCCAATGACATAGTGCATGACAACGGCAAAGAAGTCAGCGAACACATAAAGCACCCTCAGAGGCAGCAACGCCGCAAGCGTCAGAAAAAATATAGAGATTCTTAACTTCATCGTGTTATTAATCAGTAAAGACAAGTTGGGCGTGCTTTCACACGCCCACTGCATTCTTTTCTTATTTGCGAAATTGCAAAGTAGGGACGCACGGCTCGTGCGTCCGTCCAATCCGATCATTGCAGCAAATTATTTTGCCGTACAATCACCAAAAAACCTTTTCAAGTCCTCTACGCGGTCAAGTTTCTCCCAGGTGAACAATTCCACCTCCATCTCGATCGGGTCTTCATATCGCGAAGTAAAGACCTTTTTCACCTTGCGGGGCGTGCGCCCTACATGGCCGTAGGTGGCTGTCTCCTGATAGATCGGGTTACGCAGCTTGAGATCGCGCTCTATAGCTCCCGGACGAAGGTCGAAAAGCGCCGTTACGCCCTCGGCGAGCATCTCGTCGGTCAGTCCCTCGCGCACCGTGCCGTATGTCTGCACGTTCACGCTCACAGGCTCGGCAACTCCGATGGCATATGCCACCTGCACCAGTGCCTCGCGGGCAAGCCCGGCTGCGACGATGTTTTTGGCTATATGACGTGCGGCATAGGCTGCCGAACGGTCGACTTTCGACGGGTCTTTGCCCGAGAACGCGCCGCCGCCGTGTGCGCCGCGGCCGCCATAGGTGTCGACGATGATCTTGCGGCCGGTGAGACCGGTGTCGCCGTGAGGCCCTCCTATCACAAATTTTCCCGTGGGATTCACATGAAGTTTGAAGTCATCGCCGAGCAATGCTTTCAGATGCTCGGGAAGATTCTCCCTGACGCGCGGTATCAGCACTTCGGCCACATCCTTGCGCATCACTTCGATCATCTCGCGGTCTGCCTCTTCCTGCGACTTGCCGTTGCCGGGCACGATGAACTCGTCGTGCTGGGTCGAGATCACGATTGTGTGTACTCTTACCGGGCGGCGTGTTTCTCCGTCATACTCCACGGTCACCTGGCTCTTGCTGTCGGGACGCAGATAGCTGACGGTCTCGCCTGCGGCGTTCCTGTAGACAAATGCGTCGCCGCGGCGGCGTATGGCAGCAAGCTCTTTCAGCAGAGCGTGGCTCAGGTCGAGCGTCAGCGGAGTGTACTCAGGGGTCTCGTCGGTAGCGTAACCGAACATCATGCCCTGGTCGCCTGCGCCCTGCTCCTCTGTCGAGCCGCGGTCAACACCGCGGTTGATGTCGGGGCTCTGCTCGTGGAGTGCCGAGAGTATGCCGCATGAGTCCGCGTCAAAACGATACTCGCTGCGGTCATATCCGATCTTCGAGATAACCTCCCTCACAGTCGTGGGGAGATCGACATATGCCTTGCTCTTCACCTCACCGGCCACTATGACCTGGCCGGTGGTGACGAGCGTCTCGCATGCTACTTTACTTTGGGGATCGTGCGCCAGAAACTGGTCGAGCACGGCGTCGGATATCTGATCGGCTACTTTGTCGGGATGACCTTCCGATACCGATTCCGATGTGAACAGGTAATTCATTTTAGCATTTTTTTTGCCGGTGGTTGCAAGCGGGCAAATCCGTCCACCGATGGTTCAACTATTTCGACAATCAGTCGGCGTAGAAACGCTGCAGATTGTTTGTGATCTTGTTGCGGCCGAGAAGGATGCCGAAGAGGTTGCGCGACAGTGCGGGAGCGCCATACTGCTGGTTGAACATCATGGCGTCGTTGTCGTAGTCAAACTCGCGGCCCACGCTCTCTGTGCCGATCACCTCCATCACAACGACCGAGTTGTCGGTTGCGAAAGGTCCGGCGATCTTGCCCTGCGGAGTCACGCTGCCCTCGGCAAGGAGAACGGGCTCACCCACGGGGAAACCGCGCACGATGCGCTGGCCGAATGTGATCTCGGTGGTGTCGACAGGCGAGTCAAGCACTGCTGCATACTCGTCGATAGTGTTTGCCTTGCCGGCGATGTCGGCCATGATCATCTCACCCTTCTTGGCGTTGCGCGCCTCGAGTGCGAGCTGACGGCTGAGGTCGGGATCGCTCATCGGAGTGTAGCCGTCGTAGATGTCCTTGACTGCGATTGCGATGAAACGTCCGCTCTGCTCGTCGCCGAATACGCCGCTCACCTCACCCTTCTTGGCGTTCATGGCCCACTTGGCAGGCGAACGGGTGTCGGGATAGTTGGCGATCGAGAGCGACGACGGAGTCACGTAGCCCGAGAAAATGTGCATGCCCTTGACCGAGGCCGACGAGCGGAATGTCTCGGCGGTATTGTTCTCGACAAGGTAATTGCTCAGTTCGTTAGAGAGCTTGTTGATGGTCGTGTTTGAAGGCTCCACGACATAAGTGATCTCGGCGATATCATAGATAGGCTGGGGAGCCGTGCGCGACACGACTTTCACCGCACCGGCGATCTCCGAGTTCTCGCTTCCCTCGGGGATGAAGTAAGTGCCGGTAGGCTGGTTGAGAAGCACATCCTTGAACGATGCGTAGTTGTTGTCGAGAAGCGAAACGGTCTCTTCCTGCGGTGTGCCCTGTACAAGACCCTGCTCTACAAGAGCGTCGAAATCGGCGCCTCCGTTGAGGAGAGCAATCACGCTGTCGCGCTGGGCGGCGGGAGCTGTCACAGCCACATATTCGATTGTCACGTCGTCAACGTCGTCAAATGTGTTGACGAGCTTGGCGATGGTGTATTTGTCATTGTTGAACGAGAGAAGTTTCACGCCCTCGTTGCGGAGAGTCTCAAGCTCGTTCTTGACATTGGTGGCGAGCTTGCCCTCTGAAGCCGACTTGCGGTTCACGACAAAGTTGAGGTTGCCGCTCACACCCTCGGTGCCGGGCTGCTCGCGCAGTGCCACAAGAGCGTCCTCCACTTCTTTCTGTGCGGCGAGATAATCTTCCTCGCTCGGCACGATGTCGACAACGATATAGTCGATCGGACGGGTCTCCTCGGCGAGCTCATAGAGGCTCTTGCGTGAGTTGTAGATGTTGGCCAGATCGCTGTTCATGATTGTCACGGCGCTGTCGGCGATCGTCGAGAGATCTTTCTTGACATAGCGCACCTTGGCGGTCGTGGCGTTCTCGTCGTAGTATGATTTGGCATCAAGTTTGTTGGCCGTCAGCGCACCGCTGAAAAGTGCTCCGAGTTTCTGCTGGCGGAGCTGTTCCGAAACCTGATTCTCAAGATTGATCCACATCGCCTGAAGCTGGGGAGCATAGTTGGCGGGGACGTTGTATTTTGCGGGATTGAATGCGTAGTCGTAGAACGACGCTGCGTCGGGGAAGCCCATCTGGCGAACGGTCTGAGTGACGGTAGCCAGAGGATTTGCACCGGTCATCGCGCTCGAAAGCTCGCTGTCGGTAACTGTGATGCCGAGTTCATCGATCTCCTTGTCAAGGATTTCCTTGAAAAGCATCTGCTGGAGCACCTGATTCTGGATCATTGCATGATCGACGTTGGTCATGCCCTGAGCCTGAAGTGCCTCACGCTGCTGCTCGACCTGACGGTTGAATTCCTGGATGTCGATCTTTCGGTCTGCTACTTTGGCGGCCGTTGTGCCCGGGCCAAAGAATGAGCGGCTTGACGTAAAAGCGTCGCCGAGAATGAAAGCCAGCAATGCCACGATGATCACTGTGAACAGTATCACCGATTTGCTGCGGATTTTCTCTAAAGTTGCCATTTATGGGAACGTAATGTGATAGTGAGTTAGAATTCCATTTAAGTTGCAAGCCTCCCGGCCGGGAAGCAAGCGGTGACAGAAGCGGCAAAATGCACTCTTCCGGCTATTAAGCACGCAAAAATAACAACATTTCCCATATTCCCCAAAAAATACTTACTTTTGAGCTGACTTTCACCCACGACACCCGCCAGATATGCCCGATATCGTCAATCTTGTACAGGACTCACTGTCGCGCCTTCCGGCAGCCGACGGCATTGCCGTGGCGTTGAGCGGAGGAGCCGACTCGGTAGCCCTTTCAGCTGCTATCGCTCAGGCGGTTGCACGCGAGCAGACAAAGCGTCCGATCCTGCTGTTGCACTGCAATTTTCATCTTCGCGGAGACGAGAGCGACCGCGATGCCTCGGTGGCCGCGGAAATTGCCGGGAAACTGTCGCTACCATTCAAGTCTGTGGATTTCAGCGATGTGCGCCGGGAAGCGGCACGCACCGGCGAGTCTATCGAAATGATCTGTCGCAGATTGCGCTACAACTGGTTCGACGAGGTTATCTCATCGCTTCCATGCCGCACATGGCTCGCGCTCGGACATCACCGCGAAGACAACCACGAGACACTGGTGATGAACTTGTTACGTGGCACAGGCACACGCGGGTTATGCGGCATGGCCGGATTTGACGCCACGCGACGCATCATACGCCCTCTGTTGCAGGCGTCACGCCGCGAGATTGAGGAGTTTGTTGCCGCCGAGGGGCTTCAGTGGATCACCGACAGCAGCAACCTCGTCGCCGATGTAAAGCGCAACAGACTGCGTCTCAACGTCATCCCTGCGATTGTCAGAGATTTTCCCGACGCATTGCGCGGCCTCGACTCTACCGCCGGCAACCTTGCAGACGACTATAAGATTTTAAGTCAGGCACTTAAATACCACATACACGAAATCAGCCTCGACACTCCCGGCCACTACGACCTCTCGCGGCTCGAAGCCATATCGGCGTCGCCGCGCCGCGTAATCTTTGAAATCGTCAGAGACTATGGCTTCAACGCCATGCAGGCCGACAGCATGGCTGCGGCAGCCTCATCGACAGAGTCAAAACAATTCTTCTCCCCCACGCATATAGCCACGGTCCATCGCGGCGTGCTTTCAATCCATGACGCCGGCAGCCTGAATGAGACAAACATCGAGGCCGATGATCCGATGAAACTCGCGCAGCTGTCAGGCGAATTTTCCTGCAAGAAAATCACCGTCGCCGATCCACTTCTTTTCATCAGACAGCTGGCATCAGAAAAGATCCCGTTTTTTGCGATGGATGCCTCGGCCGGTATGCCCTCGCGATGGGTGTGGCGCACTCCCCTGCCGGGCGACCGCATCGCGCCCTTCGGCATGCACGGACGCACCCGCCTCGTGAGCGACATACTCAGCGACGCACATGCCTCGCCAGCACAAAAAAAACAGGCGCGTCTGCTCGTTGCCGGCGACACGCCCGTATGGCTCGCTCCGTGGCGCGCATCAGGGTTTCAGCCCGTCACATGCGACACCGTGGAAATATTGCTGTTCACACTCGATCACTCCTGCTGCTGACGGTCGCGCTGGCGGTGACCACGCTCGGGCATTGACTTTTCGAGCGGGTTCTCGCGCGCCTCGTCATATCGCTCGCGGTTACGCACTATATCGATAGCCGTATAGATCGCCGCGCGCAGGCTCTCGTCCGACGCCTCGCCATGACCGGCGATGTCGTAGCCCGTGCCATGGTCGGGCGATGTGCGCACATACGGCAGTCCGGCCGTGAAGTTCACCCCCTCGTCCATCGACAGAGTCTTGAATGGTATCAGCCCCTGGTCGTGGTACATAGCCAGAACTCCGTCAAATTTCTTGTAGTGTCCGGCTCCGAAGAATCCGTCGGAAGGATAGGGGCCGAATGCCTGGATACCGGCCTGACGCGCTTCTGCGATGGCCGGACCGACAATATTGTCATCCTCGCTTCCGATCACACCGTGGTCGCCGGCATGAGGATTGACCGACAGCACCGCGATATGCGGATAATTGATGCCGAAATCACGCTGCAGCGAATGGTTGAAGATCGTCAGCTTCTCCATTATAAGCTCCTTTGTGATAGCCTTCGACACCTCGGAGATAGGCACATGAGCCGTAGCGAGAGCCACGCGCAGCCCGCCGGCACAGAGTATCATCAGTGCCTTGTTCTGATCCTCGTCGCCGAGACGGTTTTCAAGATACTCGGTATGCCCGGGGAAATTGAAGTTATCGCTCTGAATGTTATTTTTGTTGATCGGCGCAGTCACAAGCGCGTCGATATCATCGTTCTTCAGATCGGCCACAGCTGCCTCCAGTGCGGCAAGCGCGGCGGCTCCGGCCTCAGCTGTGCTCTCTCCGGCATGAACCTGCGGGACAGCTTCGTCGGGAACCACGTTGACCAGATTATACGCGTCGTCAGTTATCCCTTCGCCCGACTTCACCGTCTGCCAGGGCAGCGGGTCAAGCTCAAGGCCCTTGCTGTACCATTCGGCGAGTGCCGGTATGCCGTAGACCACCGGGGTAAACAGTTCAAGTACGCGGTCATCCGACAGCGCCTTGAGTATAACTTCATATCCGACGCCGTTAAAATCGCCGTGTGTGATTCCGATTCTCATATCAAATTCTGTGTTATCGATGGCTGCCCTCTCACACGGTCATCTCTCCGCAGAGCGAGTCGGCCAGATAATGTTTTACTTCCCCGGCATCAAGACCGAGACCAAACAGAAACATCAGTTTGGTTATTGCAGCCTCTGTTGTAATGTCCTGACCCGAGATTACCCCGGCACGCCAGAGACGGTCTCCGGCACTGTAACGCCCCTCGTGTATCGAGCCGTTGACACATTGCGTGACATTGAGCACGACCACACCACGCGCGGTAGTCTCGGCAATGGCGTCCTCAAACCACTGTGCCGTCGGAGCGTTGCCCGCACCATATGTCTTCAGCACGATGCCTTTTACGCCCGGCACCGAGAGCTGATGACGCAGCACTGCCTCCGTGATGCCGGGATAGATGTTGACGACTGTCACGGCCGTATCCATCTCGGTGCGCACATTGAGCGGACGGCGCGAGGGAGTACGCCACAGAGCCTCCTCATTGTACTGGATCCCAAGACCGATGCGTGCGAGCTGGGGATAGTTGTTGCTCCTGAAGGCGTTGAAATTATCGGCGCTCATCTTTGTAGCGCGGTTGCCTCGCCAGAGATAATCCTCAAACAGTATGGCGACCTCGGTCACCATCGGCCCCCCGTCGCGTCGCGTGGCAGCCGCTATCTGAAGCGCGGTGATGAGGTTTTCCTCACCGTCGGTGCGCACTTCGCCTATAGGCAGCTGCGAACCGGTGATGATCACCGGCTTGTTGAGATTGTCGAGCATAAACGACAGAGCCGAAGCGGTGTAGGCCATCGTGTCGGTGCCGTGGAGCACCACAAAACCGTCGTAACAGCTGTAGTTCTTCTCGATTATATGGCATATCTCCGCCCACTTGGCCGGATCCATATCCGACGAGTCGATCGGCGGAGAGAACTGGACATGGTCTATGTCGTAGCCGAGAAACTTTACCTTCGGTACATTGTCGATGAGGTGGTCGAAATTGAACGGCCGGAGTGTGCGTGTCTCCGGATCCTCGATCATTCCGATCGTGCCGCCGGTGTAGATGATGAGTATGCGGGGACGCTGCATGACCTGGAGTTTATTTTACCTGGGCACCCGGGGTGGCCGGAGCCATCGGAGTAAGCAATGTAAGGCTTCCGTCGGAATTCTCGGCCGACAGGATCATGCCCTGGCTGACGATGCCGCGAAGTTTGCGCGGAGGCAGATTGGCAATGAACACTACCTGTTTTCCGACCAGAGTCTCGGGAGCATAGTGCGCGGCGATGCCCGACACGATCGTGCGCTTCTCAAGACCGTCGTCGATGAGGAAACGCAGAAGTTTGTCGGCTTTGGGAACACGCTCGCACTCGAGCACGGTGCCGATGCGCAGGTCGGCCTTCATAAACGTGTCGAAATCGACATCGGCAGCCTGCGGAGCCGCTTTCCAAGAGTTTATCTTGTTGGCCTCTTTTGCAGCATTTAGCTTGTCGATCTGAGCCTGTATGGCGTCATCCTCGATTTTCTCGAACAGAAGTTCCGGCTCGCCGAGCAGGGTTCCGGCTTTGATAATGTCGCTCTTTCCCACCATCGTCCAGGAGAGATCACCCATAGCAAGCATCTTGCATAGTTTCTCGCTCATAAACGGCAGGAACGGTTCAAAGGCCACAGCTATCGACGCGCAAATCTGCAGCGCCGTGTTGAGTATCGTACCGACGCGCTCCATGTCGCCGCTCTTGGCGATCTTCCACGGCTCGGTCTCCTGAAGATAACGGTTGCCGGTGCGCGCCATGTTCATCGCCTCCTTGAGAGCCTCGCGGAAGTGGAAATTCTCAAGAGCCGCAGTAAGGGCCTTTCCGGCCTCTTCTACTTCAGCAAGAGCCGAGCGGTCGGTGTCGGTCAGCGATGCAGCAGCAGGCACCTTGCCATCGAAATATTTGTGCGTCAGCACCATCGCGCGGTTCACGAAGTTGCCGAGAATGGCCACAAGCTCCGAGTTGTTGCGGGTCTGGAAATCGCGCCAAGTGAAATCGTTGTCCTTGGTCTCGGGAGCATTGGCCGTGAGCACGTAGCGCAGTGTGTCCTGCTTGCCGGGGAAATCGGCGAGATATTCGTGGAGCCAAACCGCCCAGTTGCGCGACGTCGAAATCTTGTCACCCTCGAGATTCAGGAACTCGTTGGCCGGCACGTTGTCGGGAAGCTGGAAGTTGTCGCCATAGGCCTTGAGCATAGCGGGGAACACAATGCAGTGGAACACGATGTTGTCCTTGCCTATGAAGTTGATCACACGGGTTTCGGGATCTTTCCAGTATTTCTCCCAGCTGTCGGGAAGCAGCTCCTTGGTGTTCGATATATAGCCGATCGGAGCGTCAAACCACACATAAAGCACCTTGCCGTCGGCACCCTCGACAGGCACAGGCACGCCCCAGTCGAGATCGCGGCTCACGGCACGCGGCTGCAAACCGAGATCGAGCCACGACTTGCACTGACCGTAGACATTGCTTTTCCACTCCTTGTGATCCTCGAGAATCCATTTCTCAAGAAATCCCTGCCAGCGGTCAAGAGGCAGATACCAGTGTTTGGTCTCGCGCATCACAGGCACATTGCCGGTGATGGCGCTGCGCGGATTGATCAGATCGGTAGCATTGAGCGATGTGCCGCACTTCTCGCACTGGTCGCCATAAGCGCCCTCGGCGTGGCAGTGGGGACACTCGCCGGTGACGTAGCGGTCGGCAAGAAACTGCCCGGCCTCCTCGTCGTAGAGCTGCATGGAGGTTTTCTCCACAAACTCTCCCTTGTCGTAAAGACGGCGGAAGAACTCGCTTGCCGTAGCCGAGTGAATGTCGGATGTCGTGCGCGAATAGATGTCGAACGAGATGCCGAGACCGGCCATGGAGTCCTTGATGATTGCGTGATAGCGGTCGACGATATCCTGCGGCGTAACACCTTCCTTGCGGGCCTTGATAGTGATAGGCACACCATGCTCGTCGCTGCCGCCGATCATCACCACATCCTCTCCACGTAAGCGAAGAAAACGTGTATATATGTCGGCCGGCACATAGACTCCGGCCAGATGACCTATATGGACGGGACCGTTGGCATAAGGAAGAGCCGTGGTCACCAGCGTGCGCTTATATTCTTTGCTCATTGTTCTGTATTCTCGGTTACGGTGTTGTCTGCCGGTATTGCGTCATCAGGGCTCACCGACATCTTTAATGGTTTTACTTTATGCTTTATCTGATCGAATCCGCGTCCATAGACTCCGTTGACATTGGCCTGCGTGATGAATGCGTCGGGATCGATGCTCTTTACGATACGGAAAATTGTCACCGACTCGATCTTGCGGCACATGACCAGAAGTATTTTCATCGGTTTGCGGGTGTACCACCCTACGCCGTCGATGATCGTGCAGCCGCGGTGCGCGTGATTGTTTATGACTGTGGCGATCTCATCCCACTTCTGCGAGAAGATCGTGAACTGCACGGCCTGACGGTTGGTATTGATAAGCTGGTCGGCGACAAACGAGCTTATGAACAGATTTATGAAACCGAGCACGACATTCTCGAGCGCTCCCGATATAAGGAACGACGAGCTTATGATGCAGAAATCGGTGTATTGCATCGTGCGCCCGACCGACACATTGGTCTTCTTCGACACGATAGCCGCAACTATATCGGTGCCACCGGTGCTTCCGTTGTGAGTAAACGCCATGCCGATGCCGACACCACACAATATACTGCCGATGATCACATTCATAAACTTCTGATTGGCGATCAGCGGTTCAGGGAACATCGGAGCCAGAATACCTACAAAGGTCGATATCACAGTAGCACCGAATATCGTGCGGACGACAAACGTGCGCCCCACCGTCTTGTATGCGATCGCAAGCAGTATAAGGTTACAGGCATACATTGCAACTGCGATAGGCACACCGTAGCCAAACAGTCTTAATGTCGTGTAATACACGATCTGACCCACACCGGCCATACCTCCCATAATCACTTTCTCCGGATTGATAAATGCGGAGAAGCCAAAAGCATACAGAAAGATGCCGAATGTAATGATGAAGTAATCCTTGGCCGAAAGCCAGATTTTATTATGGGAAATATGCATGGCCGATATTCCGATTTTCGATTTTACTATGCAAAGATAGGAGATTTTTCACTATCGTGAGACAATAACACACGGAAACGGAGATTTTGACCGGAACACATCTCCCGACTCGGTTTTAGACAATAATGCAGCGGCTTCGTCTGCATCGGCGGTCGTCCCGGCAAGCACATAATATGTCTTTTCGCGGTCCATCGCCACAAGTGCTCCGTCATATCCCCCTTCACGCATGCGGCTACAGAGCGAACGGGCATTGAAAAGCTGCTTGAACTTCGCGACTGCCACACTGTAGCGCATCGGAGTCACAGCGCCGGCCCCCTCGGCTGTCACGGCATACAGCCGGCAGTCGATCGCAGGCAGTTCCACCTCACCTATCACGACAGTCTTTGGGCTTGCCTCTTTTGCAAGCTCCGACTCCACATCCTTGCCCACAGCCGATGTCTTTTTCTCCATCGCAGTCTCGTAGGCCGCTCTGTAATTGGCCTCCGATGTCTTGCAGCCGGCAAATGCCAGTGCACCCGCGAGGCAGCATATTACTGTACACTTCTTCATATCGTCACTTGAATGTGTCGGCGAAATCAAATATCGACTCATAGAGCCGACGCTCGTGGTCGGTAAGCTCACGGTCACGGCGCGCCATGACGCGCGACGCCGTGTCAAAGAACTTCGACAGCTGCACATCGACAAAACCCGAGGCACCACCCTCGCTGAACGACGGGATGAAATTGCGCGGGAATCCCGTCCCGTGTATATTGCATCCCACGCCCACGACTGTGCCCGTATTGAACATCGTGTTTATGCCGGCCTTGGAGTGGTCGCCCATTACGAGCCCGCAGAACTGCAGCCCGGTTTTCTCGAAACGGCGTGTACGGTAATTCCACAGCTTCACCGGTGTATAATCGTTCTTCAGATTAGACGCCGTGCAACCGGCGCCGAGGTTACACCATTCGCCGATATAGGCGTTGCCGAGAAAACCGTCGTGAGCCTTGTTGCTGTAGCCCTGCATGACAACATTGTTGAGCTCGCCACCCACCTTGCACCACGGGCCGAGCGTCGTGTCAGGATACATCTTGGCTCCCATGTTCACCGACGAGTTGTCGCCTATAGCTATCGGGCCGCGCAGACACGCGCCCTCCATCACGTGCGCCCCCTGCCCTATCCATATCGGGCCATGCGTCGTGTTGAGTATCGCCCCGTTCACCTCGGCACCCGGAGCGATATATATGTGCGCCGCGTCGCCGATGACCGTATTCGTGCTGTTGGGCGAAGTAAACACCTTCCCCTTGACAAGACGTCCGAAATCACGTTTGATAAACTCCCCGTTGTAGGTGAAGATATCATATGGCCTGTCGATAGCCCTCACCGCGATATCTTCAGGTATCTCGAGCACGGGCAGATTCTCACGTGCGTCCCAGTCGGCCGAAGTACCTTTAATCGCCACAAGACGGTCTCCCGACATCATGGCCCACCGTCCCTGCCACATGCCCTGCTGTATGTAGGCGACAAGAGGAAGATCGGGCAGGACATTGCCGGCGATATACAGAGCCTCCTCGTCGTCGCCGACATCCGGGGTCTGGTCGTCCGATTTATACTTCTCCCCGATATACCCTGCCACGTCCGACTGCGGAAGCGCAGCCGCCCACTTGTCGGCAAGAGTGTCGATGCCCAGCCTTATCCGGGCCGAATATCTTGTGAACGTGACAGGCAGCAGATTGAGCCACGTGTCATGCAGATCAAAAAATATCAGTTTCATTTTGCGATTTGATTTCTTGTTACAGGTATCTTCTCCTTAACGATCACGATTGCCACATACGCGCATATCATTACGACACGCACACACCATAAAAGGGCATCCGGCAGTTCCACTGTCCGCTCAAGCAAGAGGGTCAGCATCCAGAGTCCCACCCCGATGACAAAATAAAACAATGCGGAGCGAATATCATAAGGTATGGCATACTTTTTACGTCCCACAATCCAAGAGGCTATCATCATCACGCCGTAGCAGCAGAGTGCCGCCCATGCACAACCCATGTAACCGAACACCGGGACAAGAGCCACATTCATGCCGAGCGTGACGGCAAGCCCCAGCAGCGAGAACCATGTGCCGTATATAGTGCGGTCGGTGATCTTATACCACACCGACAGGTTGAAAAATACGCCGAAGAAAAACTCCGCGACCATGATTACAGGCACCACACGCAGACCGCTGAAATAGGTCGGGGCGATAAACCACTTCACAATATCTATCATCTCCATCACTCCGAGGAAGATGAACATACCCGATATCACATACCATTTCATCGCCTGCACATAGGCGGCATTGCTGCGCTTACCGTCCTGCGTCTTGTGCTGGGCGAAGATGTAAGGCTCATAGGCGAACCTGAACGCCTGAATGAACATCACCATGATTATGGCAATCTTGTAGTTCGCCCCATAGATGCCGAGACCGTCCATTGCCTCGCCACGATCCGCCACAAGCAGCGGGTAAAGTATCTTGTCGATCGACTGGTTCATGATGCCCGCAAGTCCGAGCACAAGCAGCGGGAACGAATACACCAGCATCTCGCGGAGCAGCCTGGAGCAGAAACTCCACTTCAGTTTCAGCTCTGGAAGCAACAGCAACAGCGTCACGACCGATGCGATCAGATTAGCCAGAAAGATATAACCTACCCCGAAATCAGCAGACCACATCCAGCCGAAAACTCCATATGATGCGAGGTGCGGCAGGAGCAGAATGAAAAATATATTGAGTCCGATGTTAAGCCCGATGCCGATGAGCTTCAGTGTGGCAAATCTCATGGCACGATGCTTGTAGCGCAGATAAGCAAATGGTAATGAAGTGAATGCGTCGAGTGCAACCGCAATACCCATCATCCATACATACGACGGAAATCCCTGACAGTCAATCCATTTAGCAAACGTATTGCTGAACATGACGACAATCACGCCGAACAGCACCGACGACGTTCCCACCGCCGTGAGAGCCGTCGTGTAAACCTGCATCGGATCCTTCCACCGCTCATGGTTCGCAAACCTGAAGAAGCCGGTTTCCATGCCATAGGTCAGACACACCAGCAGCAGCGCGACGATAGAATAGACAAGGGTGACGATACCGTATTCCTCGGCCGGAAACACATGGGTGTACATCGGCACAAGACACCAGTTGAGGAAGCGCCCGACAATCGAGCTCATCCCATACACCGCCGTGTCTTTTGCAAGTGATTTCAGTCCTGCCATATCATATTTTAGAGCTTATTTCCTATATTTTCTCCTCCGTGAAAGCTGTCATAGAGTATGCGGGCTTTCGACTTCCCGACCGCTTCCGTCAACTGTTCCACCGAGGCTTCTTTCATTCTCTTCACGCTTTTAAAACTCTTGAAAAGCGCAGCCTTCGCCACATCACCGATGCCCTTTATGTCGTCGAGCTCACTCACGAGCTGCGACTTGCTGCGCCGGTTGCGGTGATGCGTGATGCCGAACCGGTGAGCCTCGTCGCGCAGATGCTGCACCACACGCAGCGACTCCGAGTTTTTATCGATATAAAGCGGGACACTGTCGCCGGGAAAATAGATTTCCTCAAGTCGCTTGGCTATACCCACAACCGCTATGACCCCGCGGAGCCCTATCTCGTCGAGAGCCTCCACAGCCGAACTCAGCTGTCCCTTGCCGCCGTCGACCACGATAAGCTGCGGCAGACTCTCCCCTTCTTGCATCAGGCGCGTGTAGCGGCGTGTCAGCACCTCCTTCATCGAGGCGAAGTCATCAGGCCCCTCGACGGTCTTGATATTGAAATGCCGGTAATCTTTTTTCGACGGTCGGGCATTCTTAAACACCACACACGACGCGACCGGGTTTGTGCCCTGTGTGTTCGAGTTGTCGAAACACTCTATGTGTCGTGGCAGCTCCGTCAGCCTGAAATCCTTTTTTATCCGTTCGAGTATGCGCTCGGTGCGTTGTTCCGGATCAAGATGCTCCATCTGTTTCAGAGAATCGATCTTATATTGCCGCGCGTTTTTCTCCGACACTTCCAGCAGCTTCGCCTTGTCGCCACGCTGCGGCACGGTGAATGTGACACCATCGAGCTCGATCTCCGGCACGACCGGCACAACAACTTCATCATACTCGACACCGGCAACATCCTTCACCTCCTGCATGGCGTATGCGATCATCTCCCCTATGCTCTCCCCCATCATGCGGCGGTATTGCAGAGTCAGACTTCTCACCACCGCGCCACTTCGCACATGCATGTAGTTGACGAATACATCATCGTCATCCTCATCGACACCGAACACATCGACATCCTCGATCGTCTGCGATATTATCACACTGCGCGCCCTGTATCGAGCCACAGCCTCATACTGCAGTTTCAGCTCCTGAGCCTCCTCAAATTTCAGCGCGGCGGCAAGACGTTCCATCTCGGCCCGCAGATACACCATCAGTTCTTTTGTCTCCCCTTTCAATATCTGACGCACGCGCTCGATATACGCCCCATACTCCTCGGCAGCGACCAGCCCCCTGCAGCATCCCTGACACCGGTGCATATGATACGACAGACACAGCCGTCCTTTGCCACGGTCGATATACTCTGGCGTGATAAGTGTCTTGCACGTGCGCAGCGGATACAGTTCCCTGATTATCGACAGCACCGACTTCACCGCGCCACCGTCGGTATATGGCCCGTAATACTTCGACCCGTCACGCAGCCGGTTGCGGGTCATGAACACACGCGGGTACATCTCGGAGGTCACACATATCCACGGATAGCTCTTGTCATCTTTGAGCAGCACGTTATATCGCGGCTTATACTCCTTGATCATGGAGCTCTCGAGATTGAGAGCATCCTGCTCGGTAGGCACCACAATATAGGTCATGTCGGCGATGGCTCTGACGAGAAGATTGGTGCGGAGCCGGTCATGCGTGCGGTTGAAATACGACGACACCCTCCGCTTCAGATTCTTTGCCTTGCCGACATAGATCACCGTCCCGTCGCTGTCGTAATAGGTGTACACACCGGGCGTCTCAGGGAGGATCCTTATCTTCTCCCTGAGCTCGTCCGATTTCCGTTCGAGGTGTTTGGCCATCCCCCTCTCCTCAGTACTCTATCAGCGACGTCACTTCGGTTTCCGCCGGCATCTTCCCGCGTCCGCCGAGCATAGTGAGATCTATGATGAAATTTATATAGATCTTTTTAGGATTCATACTTTTTATAAGACGGTATGCCGCCAGCATCGTTCCGCCCGTCGCAAGCACATCGTCATGTATAACCACGATATCATCCTCGCCGATTGCATCGCGATGTATCTCGATCGTGTCCGTGCCATACTCCTTGGTGTAGGACTCGCTTATCGTGTCGGCCGGAAGTTTGCCGGGTTTTCTCACCGGCACAAATCCCGCGCCGAGACGATCGGCAAGTATCGACCCGCCGATAAACCCGCGCGACTCGATGCCCACAACCTTCGTCACACCTTTGCCACGGTACAGCTCTGCCAGACCGTCGCCTATAATACCGAGAGCACGGGCATCTTTAAACGCCGTGGTGAGATCCTTGAAAACAACCCCCTTCTGAGGGAAATCAAGCACATCCCTTACGCACCCCTTGAGGTAATCAAGATTATTTTCCATATGCTTTTTCATTTTTGTTCCACGTGAAACATTAACGACCTAACATCAACAGCAGCACATTAATATCCGACGGAGACACTCCGGGGATACGCGATGCCTGTGCTATCGACGCCGGACGCATTCTGTCGAGCTTCTGCCTCGCCTCTGTCGAAAGCGCCGTCATCGACATATAGTCGCAATCGGCCGGCAGTTTCAGCCTGTCGAGGCGATGAAGCTTCTCGGCATTCTCCCGTTCGCGGTCAATATAGCCGCGATACTTTATTGCGATTTCAACCGACGACACAATCTCGCAGAGCCGGTCGGCCGGCTGGAGGTTCATATAATCGTTCAGAGCGCCGCACACACCGGTCAGCCCCTCGACATTCACTCCGGGTCGCGCAAGTATTTCCGACAGACGTCCCGGCTGTGACACCGGCGATGATCCGATAGACTCGAGATACGCATTGATATCAGCCGGCGCGTAGGACGTCTCACGCAGAAACTTCACAAAATCGTCGATGCGCGACATCTTCTCGCGCAGCAAGTGCGCCCTGTGCTCCGTCACAAGTCCGATGCCCTCCCCTATCGGAGTCAGACGCTCATCCGCATTGTCCTGACGAAGCAGTATTCTGTATTCGGCACGCGAGGTAAACATACGGTAAGGCTCATCCACTCCCTTCATCACAAGATCATCGATAAGCACACCTATATAGGCCTGGTCGCGGCCGAGCACCACCGGCTCCTCACCGGCGAGTTTCCTGTGAGCGTTTATTCCGGCCATCAGCCCCTGCGCGGCAGCCTCCTCATAACCGGTCGTGCCATTCACCTGGCCCGCAAAATACAGCCTGTCGCACACCTTCGACTCAAGTGAATGATGCAACTGCGTCGGATCGAAATACGTGTACTCTATGGCATAGCCCGGACGATACATCTGCGCGTCGGCAAGTGCCGGAATCGTACGCATGGCCCGAAGCTGCACGTCAAACGGCAGCGACGACGAAAAACCGTTCAGATAGCACTCGGCCGTCTCCGCCCCCTCAGGCTCGATATGCAGCAAATGCGAGGTGCGGTCAGGGAAAGTGACAATCTTGGTCTCTATGCTCGGGCAATAACGCGGGCCGATACTGTTGATCTGGCCATTGTAGAGAGGCGAATCAGGAAGCCCCTCCCTTATGACGCGATGCGTCTCCTCGTTGGTCTGCACCGTGTAGCATTCACGCTGACGCAGCTCCGAACGCACCTCCGGCAAAAAGCTGAACTTACCTGTCAGCGGTTCGAGCGGCTGCACCTCGGCAAGATCCCACCTAATAGTACGTCCGTCGAGACGCACAGGCGTGCCGGTTTTCATTCTGTCGGTCCTGATGCCCATATCACGAAGCTGGTCGCCCAGCCCGTGGCTTGCCGGTTCGGCAATACGTCCGCCCTCCCACATGTGACGCCCCATGTGCATGAGCCCGTCAAGAAAAGTGCCGGCCGTCACGACGACCGCGCGGGCGTGAAACTCCACACCAAGCGACGTCCTTACTCCCGCGACA
The DNA here is from genome assembly GCA_964389525.1 of uncultured Muribaculaceae bacterium. Classification (GTDB taxonomy): domain Bacteria; phylum Bacteroidota; class Bacteroidia; order Bacteroidales; family Muribaculaceae; genus JAFLTL01. Next base: position 57,220 of record CAYMEX010000003.1, read on the forward strand.
CCTCCGTCGGCGTCAGTCAGAAGCCCCGTGACAGAGTCCTGCCAGAGCGAAAGACCGTCTGTCGACTCAAGCTCCTTGCGCCACTCCTTGCTGAATGCCATACGGTCGCACTGCGATCGCGGACTCCACACCGAGGGGCCTTTTGAAAGATTCAGCATCCTGAACTGTATCGACGAACGGTCTGTGGCAATAGCCGTGAAACCGCCCAAAGCGTCGATTTCTCTGACGATCTGTCCCTTTGCAATACCGCCGATAGCAGGGTTGCAGCTCATCTGGGCGATCTTGTTGAGATCCATCGTCACAAGAAGCACCGACGAGCCGAGCAACGCAGCAGCCCTGGCCGCCTCGCAGCCCGCATGACCTGCGCCGACAACAATTATATCAAAGTCAAATTTCATTATTCAACACTTAAACCACACAAACGGGCAAGAGCGTCATTCTCGTGCCGCTCCATTATCTCACGTTCGCCCGGACCTTTGTCGTTTATACCGCAAAGATGAAGCAGACCGTGCACGATCACACGGTTCAGCTCCGTGTCATAGTCACCATCGCGCTCATCCGAGTTGCTTTTCACCGTATCAAGAGAGATGTACATATCACCTCTCACCACTCCCCTACCCGTTCGGTCGAAAGTGATGATATCGGTATAATAATCATGGTTAAGGAACGCCCTGTTGACGCGAAGTATCTCCTCGTCGTCACAGAATATATAGTTTAGATCTCCGATGAGTTTACCATGACATCGGGCAACATCCTTCAGCCATGTCTCGATAAGATCATAATTCAGCATCGGCAACACTGCTGTGCCGGCGACCGTCCACTGAAATGAATTCATATCTAATGCCGAATAAATTAAAATCAAAGATAAGAGTTTACCCGCAAACTTACGCAAAGCACAATTGTTAATCTCATTTAACACTACTAAATGTCAATTAACACACACACTTCCAAAAGTCCGTACAGGCGTCAGGAAAAATAAAAAAAACAAAGCCACAAAGAGGATTAAACCGCATATCAAGCAACAGTTCAGCACGATACACGCTCCAAGAAATTTTCTCAAACAGAACAAAGCAGAATACAGCGTTAAACCAAACCGACACGCGGAGTGTTATACCATAGAAAACAAAATAAAATACTATGAATACAGACGTAAATCAGATGATCGCCGACGCAGCTGCCAAAGTCTCGGAAAAATCAGCAAAACTGTCTGCCGACTCCGCCAAGCTCGCTGCCCAGGCCAAATACGACCAGCTGAAAGGACAAGCCAAAGAGCAGCTGGAGCAGGCACAGCAGCAGGCTGCAACTGCCGCAGGCCAGGTACAGGAGAAAATAAGCAGACTCAAAGACCAGGTGACCGAAAAAGTTTCGGGAGTGAAAGAGGCGCTGAACGGGAAGGTCGAGCAAGCAAAAAACGCGCTGAAAGATTTTTCGGCCGACGCGCTCAACACCGTCTCCGATCAGGCCGCAAAGATCTCCGAGATAGCAAAGGACAAAGCCCAGAGAATGTCCTAATCACTCAACCATCTATATATATTTTCTCTGGAACTCCCGTCTGATCTGTTGCGAAAGGACAGACGGGAGAATTTTTGTATCCATATACCGCGTGCAAACATAAAATCGTAAATTTGCAACTGATATATGGGCAAGAACAAACTTAAAAAATTCAGCGAGATGAAGTCGCTCGACTTCGTCTTTCAATATCCGTGGGCCGAACTCAACAGGCTTGGCGGATTTCCTCTGCGCGGAAAATGGTCAGAGTTTTTCGGAAACAACAATCCTGTCACACTCGAGCTCGGATGCGGCAAGGGAGAATATACCGTAGGACTCGCAAAACGCTTCCCCGATAAAAACTTCATCGGCATCGACATCAAAGGAGCACGCATGTGGACCGGCGCCAAACAGGCCGAAGCGCTCGGACTGAAAAATGTCGCATTCCTCCGCACCGACATCGAGCTGATATCATCATTCTTCTCACCGGGCGAAGTCAGCGAGATATGGATCACATTCCCCGACCCGCAGATGCAGAAACCGAGAAAACGCCTCACTGCAACACGCATGCTGTCGCTCTACTCCACCGTGATGCGACCCGACGGCATGATACGCCTCAAAACCGACTCGCCATTTCTGTTCGCCTACACTTCAATGCTGCTGTCGCACAACGGCATTACCCCGGCTGCACTTGTCGACGACCTATACAGCACCGACAATGCCGGACGCCTTCAGCCCGAGCTCACAACCATACAGACCCACTACGAGCAGCAGTGGCTTTCGCGCGGACTCACAATAAAATATATCGCCTTCACGCTCCCGGCATCGGCACGATCGCTCAACGAGCCCCCCGAAGCCGACACTATACCACACGACACCTATCGCTCATACTCGCGCGGCGTGATACAAGGCAACATTCAACCCTCTGAAGAAATTTAACAAAATGGATACACGACAGATCGTACTCGAAGCACTGAAAAACGTCCGATACCCCGGCACAGGAAAAAACATTGTCGAATCGGAGATGGTAAAACCCGAAGACGTAATCGTCAGCGGCAAGACAGTTGATATACGTATCCATTTCGACAGACCCACCGATCCATTCATAAAATCGATAATCAAAGCGGCCGAGACAGCCGTCACCACATTCGGCGATCCCACGCTTGAAGTCAAAGGCAACGTCACGCCACACTATCGCCAGCAGCTGCCGCAACCTACCGACAAGCCGCTGAAAAACGTCAGAAACATCATCGGGGTTTCCTCAGGCAAAGGAGGCGTAGGCAAATCGACCGTGGCCGCAAACCTTGCGGTAGCTCTCGCAGCCGAGGGCTACAAGGTCGGACTCCTCGACGCCGACATCTTCGGCCCGTCGGTCCCCAAAATGTTCGGCATCGAGAACTACCAGCTCTACATGCACAAAGTCGACGGACGCGATCTCATCATACCCGCCGAACGCTACGGAGTGAAAATCCTCTCGATCGGATTTCTTGTCGACAAGAACAGTGCTGTGATGTGGCGAGGAGCAATGGCGTCAAATGCACTCAAACAGCTTATAAACGACGTCGACTGGGGCGAGCTCGACTACTTCCTCATCGACATGCCCCCCGGGACGTCCGACATACACCTCACGCTCGTACAGACACTCCCCATAACAGGAGTTGTCGTCGTGAGCACACCACAGGAAGTCGCACTCGCCGACGCGCGTAAAGGCATAGCCATGTTCCGCGACCCGAAAGTCGACGTGCCCGTTCTCGGCATCGTCGAGAACATGGCATGGTTCACACCCGAGCGTCACCCCGACGAGCGATATTACATCTTCGGAAAAGAGGGAGCGGCCAACCTTGCGAAAGAGCTCGACGTGCCGCTGCTTGCACAGATACCCGTCACAGAGTCGATATGCGACAGCGGCGACAGCGGCCGTCCCGTAGCGCTCGAAGACAATATCACCGCGCAGGCATTCGTGCATCTGGCGCGTGAAGTCGTCGATGCCGTCGACAACCGCAACTCCACACTTCCGCCCACAAAAGCCGTCCTGACGAAATAAAGCCCCATAAACCGGCTCATAACTACCATTCAAGTAAGCACATCAACCACATAGAGCACTGATGAATCTGTCAGAAATACCCTACAAGCCATCATTTTCCTCTCTCCGCAAAGCCGCTGAAAACCGCATACTCATCCTCGACGGAGCCATGGGCACTATGGTCATGCGGCTCGGACTCGGAGAGGCCGATTTCAGGGGCGACAGATTTGTCGGCCACCCGCTCCCGCTGGCCGGATGCAACGACATACTCTCAGTCACCCAGCCCGAGAAGATACGCGCGATACACCGAGCCTACCTTGAGGCCGGCGCCGATATAATCGAGACAAACTCGTTCAACTCCAACCGGTTTTCACTCGCCGACTACGGCATTGAAAACATTGCGGGCGAGATTGCCTTTGCCGCCGCACACATAGCGCGGCAGACGGCCGACAGCTTCATGGCCGACCATCCCGACCGCACGGTATGGGTCGCCGGCAGCATAGGCCCGTCGGGCAAATCGCTGACAATGGCGTCGACCCTCGGCGACGAGACAGCCACTTTCGACGCACTCGCCGAGACTGTCGGCATACAGGCCGAAAACCTTATAAAAGGTGGCGCCGACATACTCCTCATCGAGACGTGCTACGACGCTCTGAACGCCAAAGCCGCCGCCTACGGAGCCATTGAGGCTATGAAGCGCACAGGCATAAGGCTTCCGATAATCATTTCCGCCACACTCGCCGAGGCCGGACGCACACTCTCAGGCATGACACTCGAGGCATTTGCTGTCGCCATGACGCACATCGCCCCATGGGCAATGTCGCTCAACTGCAGCTTCGGCGTCGAGGGCATGATGCAGCCCCTCGAGACACTCCAGAAGCTCCCCTGTGCGGTAGGCGTCTATCCCAATGCCGGACTGCCCGACGAGATGGGATGCTACCGCGAGCTCCCCGACAGCATGGCCGACAAAATCAAGACGATTGCCGCCCGTCACATGCTCAACTTCGTCGGAGGATGCTGCGGCACCACACCCGACCACATACGCGCCATAGCCGAAGCCATCGCTGACGTGACACCGAGGCCGGTACCCGCAAGAGAACCCGTACTCGAGCTGTCGGGACTCGAGCCGCTTGAAGTTATCCCCGAAAACAACTTCCTCAACGTGGGCGAACGCTGCAACGTTGCCGGAAGCCGAAAATTCCTGCGTCTCGTCAAAGAGGGAAACACCGAGGAGACAATAGCCATAGCACGGCAGCAGATCGAATCGGGAGCCCGCATCCTCGACATAAATCTCGACGACGCGATGCTCGACGCGCGCACCGAGATGAAGAAATTTCTGCGTGCGCTCGCAGCCGACCCGGTCACCTCGGCCGTGCCACTGATGATCGACTCATCAGACACCGACGTCATCATCGACGCGCTGAAACTCCTTCAGGGCCGCGCAATCGTCAATTCCATCTCCCTTAAAGAGGGAGAGGAGATCTTCATCAGCAAGGCCAACACGATACGCGAACTCGGAGCTATACCCGTTGCCATGGCATTCGACGAGACCGGACAGGCCACTACCCTGCCCCGCCGCAAAGAGATACTTTCACGCGCCTACGCCATACTCACATCCGACCGTGTCGGATTCCGACCGTGGGAGATAATCTTCGATCCCAACATACTTGCCGTCGCCACTGGCATGCCCGAGCACGACCGCCTTGCTGCCGACTTCCTCGACTCCGTCGGGTGGATAAGAAAAGAGATGCCACATGTGAAGATCTCGGGCGGTCTCAGCAACCTCTCCTTCTCCTTCCGTGGCAACAATCAGGTGCGCGAGGCCATGCACGCCCTCTTCCTGCACCGCGCCATCGCCCTCGGCATGGACATGGCGATCGTCAATGCCGCCGCACTTCCGGCCGTCGACGACATCCCCGCCGACCTGCGCGAGGCAATCGACGACATACTGTGGCGCAATCCCGGAGCCGAGGCATCGGAGCACCTCATCGAGATAGCCCAGCGCATACTCGACGAGAAAAACGCCTCCGCCGCCACTGCTGCATCCCACAAGACCGACAGCCACTCTGCCGACAACGGCATGACACCCTCACAGCTGCTCACCGCCAAAGTCATGCGCGGCGACCTCGACAACCTTCAGGAAATACTGCTCAAAGAGATAGCACGCCCCGGAGTCAGGCCCTACGACATCATCAACGGCCCGCTCATGGAGGGCATGAACACCGTCGGACGCCTCTTCGGCGAAGGCAAGATGTTTCTGCCTCAGGTCGTCAGAAGTGCGCGCGTCATGAAACAGGCCGTCGAGATACTCACCCCATTCATCGAAGCCGCGGCCGACAGCACTCAACCCGCTTCACGCCCGCGCATGGTGCTTGCCACCGTCAAGGGCGACGTACACGACATCGGCAAAAACATCGTGGCAGTGATCATGCGCTGCAACGGATGGGACGTCACCGATCTCGGAGTAATGGTCAACCCCGACAGAATCCTCGACGAAGCACGACAGCTGCACGCCGACGCCATCGGCGTCAGCGGACTCATCACACCGTCGCTCAGCGAGATGGTCAGGATAGCCTCGATGCTCCAGGAGTCCGACATGCGCCTCCCGCTGTTTGTCGGAGGAGCCACGACATCCGACCTCCACACAGCTGTGAAGATCGCGCCGGCCTACCCCGACGGCGTCGTCATACACACATCCGATGCCGCCACCCTGCCCGGCGTGGCGTCGCGATTCATTGGCAATGCCGCCGGCACCGCCATAGCCGATCATATATGCCGTCAGCGCGACATGCGCATCGACTACGAGAACCGGCAGAAGATGAGCTCACGCCTCACCCTTGCCGAGGCACGATCACGCCGTCACATCACCGCCTCCCCGTCACAAAGACCGCTCAACATGGGCATAACCGACCTGAATGTCACCGTAGCCCAGGCTGCACCCTACATCAACTGGAGAGCATTTCTTAGCGCATGGGGGATGCCACCGTCATTCGCATCGCTCACCGATATCGACGGATGCGACCATTGCCGCGCGCAATGGCTTGCATCGATACCCGAGAGCGACCGCGGGCGCGCGGCCGAGGCAATGCAGCTCATAAAAGAGGCACGGCGGCGCATACACTCCATGGCATCGATGACGCTGCACGCGCGCGTCGCATTGCTCGAAGCCCGTTCAGCCGACGAGACCGTGACCGTGACGATGCCCGACCGACGTGAGATATCATTCGTGACACCGCGCCAGCTCACACCCACACAGTCGGGCCGGCAGCTTGCACTGGCCGACTTCATCTCGGCCGAAACAACCGACTACGCCGGATTCTTCTTCGTCACCACGGCCGGACCAATAGCAGACTGCATCGACGACGCACGCTCGCGAGGCGACGACTACGAGGTGCTCCTGCTCCAGTCGCTTGCCGACCGTCTTGTCGAAGCAGCCACAGAGTACACCCACTACCGCGTGCGCAAATCGATCTGGGGCTACTCGCCACTTGAGTCGCTCGACCCAGCCACATTCTTGAGCCACCGCTACACAGGCATACGCCCGGCCGTAGGCTATCCCTCACTGCCCGATCAGGCCACGGTGTTCGACTTCGACAGAATCCTCGACTACGCCTCGGCCGGAATAAAGCTCACCGAAAACGGAGCACTCTCGCCGCAGGCCACCACCACAGGCATGCTGCTTGCGTCGCCCGACGCACGCTACTTCGCAGTGTAGACATCACAACGACAGACACATCAATACAAATAAACCAATAACTACAACTATGAAACTGTTTGCAAAAATTCTTTTCATCGCGGCTGCAGCTGTCTTTACAGCAGCCCCCGCACAGGCACAGTTCGGAAAACTGGTCAACAAAAAGACCCTGAGTGCCGCTACCAAAGCCGTACAGGCCGCAACGCTATCCGACCAGCAGATGAGCGAATACGTCAAGGAGTATATCGACTGGATGGACGCAAACAACCGCGTCTGCAAGGCCGACGACCCGCAGACCGCAGCCTATGTCGCACGCCTCGACAGCCTCACACAGGGACTCACATCCGTCGAGGGACTTCCCCTCAACTTCAAGGTCTACTACGTCATCGACGTCAACGCCTTTGCATGCGCCGACGGCTCGGTGCGCGTGTTCTCATCGCTGATGGATATAATGAGCGACGACGAGCTGCTTGGTGTCATCGGACATGAGATCGGACACGTAGCACACCACGACTCCAAAAACGCATTCAAGCAGGCACTCCTCACATCCGCCCTTAAAGACGCCGTAGGAGCAGCATCCGACAAAGCGGCCGCACTCACCGACTCACAGCTCGGTTCGCTCTCCGAGGCCCTTGTATCGGCCACATATTCGCAGAAAGCCGAGCGCGCAGCCGACGACTACGGATATGAGTTCCTCCGCGACCACGGCAAAAACCCGCGCGCCATGGCAAAATCATTCATGCGCCTCAAAGCCATACAGGAGGAGCAGGGAGGATCAACCAAGACCTCTAAGATCAACCAGCTCTTCTCGTCGCATCCCGACCTCAACGCACGCATAGAGCGCATGCAGAAGCGCGCCGACGACGACAAGTGCCCCGAGTGACATTCATCCCCATACCCAACATATAACCGGCAACGAGGGAGCGCATTTTCCCGAATAAATGCACTCCCTCGTTATTCATAATTAAAAACGACATGAAACACATAGCGGTATTCGCATCAGGCAACGGCACAAACGCCGAAAACATCATACGCTATTTCCAGTCGGGCGACCATGACGCCGAAGTCGCACTTGTGGTATGCAACCGCCCCGATGCCCGCGTGCTGCAGCGAGCCGCAGGTCTCGGCGTGCCGTCATGCGTCATAAGCCGCGACATGCTCCGCGATCAGGAAGCAATCATGTCGCTTATGCACCGATACGACATCGACTTCATCGTCCTGGCCGGATTCCTCCTGATGATCCCACCATTCCTTGTCGGACATTATAGCCGGCGCATGCTCAACATACACCCGTCGCTGCTCCCTAAATTCGGAGGCAAAGGCATGTATGGCGACAACGTGCACAAAGCCGTCGTAGCCGCCGGAGAGACAGAGACAGGCATCACCATACACTACGTGTCGGAGCAATACGACGAAGGCGACATCCTCTTTCAGGCATCCACAACGGTCGAAACCACAGATACCCACGAAGATGTCGCCCGCAAAATCCACGAGCTGGAGCAGCTTCACTTCCCCCGAGTCATAGCCGGAGCGCTGCTCTCGTGCTGACGATCAGCAGCTCAGTTGCCCTTCGACGGATCATATACGGCACCTCCGACCTTTGAGTCGGCACAGCCGTAATACAGATACCATTTGCCCTTGAAATAGGCCAGACCCTCGATAAACACCGTCCCGTCGGGATACTGCCCGCTCTTCTCGAAATCGGCCTCAGGCACAAAGAACGGTTTGTCGAGTCTTGTTATCAGTTTTGTCGGGTCATTCACATCGAAAAGAGCCTGACCACCGCAATACGATTTTGCAGTATAGGCCGTATCACCCTTTTCTCCCTCGGCATTCTTGCCGTTATACAGCAGAAGTATGCCATTGTCAGTCATTACGGCAGGAGGACCGCACTCGGTAAGCGAGCTGTCAAACTTTCCGGGACGAGTCTCCATCACCCTAAGCAGATCACCTTTACTGTCGACCATCGGAGTCCAGTTGACCAGATCGTCCGACGTCGCCACATTCACAAACTGTTCTCCCCAATACATCCAGTATTTGCCGTCGATCTTCGCGATGACCTGACGGTCTCCGTCGAGACGCGTGACGATAGAGGCCGACTTTGAAGCCTGATGAGCGAAACGTCCGTCATAGGCATGAGCGAAAGCCGGACCATGCTTGGTCCACTCCTTCAGGTCGGTCGATGTAGCCACACCCAGACGTGGCACATCACGGTTCCATTGGGTGTACAACATCACATATACGCCATCCTCGGTCATTGCCACGCGTGGATCCTCGCAGCCTCCGGGAGCCTCGTGTGCCATCTCCCTGTCGTTGGCCGGATAAAGCACCGGCGATTTGCCATATGTGAAATTCACACCGTCGGCCGACGATGCATACCCGATACGCGACGTGCGCTTGCCAATGCCTGTGGCCGAATTGTCCTCGGCACGAAAAAGCACGATAATACTGTCGCCCTTCGCAACAGCAGCCGGGTTAAACACGTCACTCTCCATCCATCCGATCGAGTCGCCGGTCATAGGACAAAAAAACTTCACAGTCGTGTCAGGCACAAGCAAAGGCTTATCCGACACACGCTCAAACCCGAGCCATGCCCACTCCTCTGCAACAGGCACCTTGCTCTCATTGCCACAGGACGCGACAGACAAAGCCATCGACACAGCCGCTGCGACAGAAACAACGATTCTATTCATATCTCTTGTATTTAAATTTGTCCGAGATGTTTCGGGTCACCATCTACCGGCAGCCAAAGCACATTTTCAGTCACTTGTATAAATCAAATGGCGATCACCCTGTCGATGACCGCCATTTATTGTCGGGGTGAGAAGATTCGAACTTCCGACCACACGCCCCCCAGACGCGTACTCTAAACCTGGCTGAGCTACACCCCGATTGGCTTAAAAGCGATGCAAAGGTAAAGTGATCTTTCCATTCATGCAAATTTTTTTGTGAATATTTAATCGCAATAAGCATCTGTAGGCAAATAACAGCGCCTGTTTTATCAATACATAATTAACAGATTTTTATTCTTAATTTCCGCAACAGCATATAAATTAAATTAATTTTACTTTATCATCTGTATTTTCACGCACGTTGACTAATTTTAGCTTTTATTTACTGTCCAAAATTTTTGTATTATCAAAACTGGCCGTATTTTTGACCCGCCATCAGAGAAGAACGCCACACTATTTATTTAAGCCGCGCATCTTCTCTTGGTTTCCGGCTACTGATCAGGCCTTAGGAAATATTGAAACAGAATAAAAAACTTAACACGTAGAAAATAATGAGCAACGTAAAGAAAGCCGAGGGTAAACTCGGCGTTATGGTAGTGGGTCTCGGAGCTGTGAGCTCTACTTTTATGACCGGTGTCCTCATGGCACGCAAAGGCCTTGCCAAACCCGTAGGATCAAACGTGATGTACGACAAGATCCGTGTAGGAGAGGGCGAAAATAAAAAATATCTCCACTACGGCGAAATCGCTCCTATCGCCAAGCTCGACGACATAGTGTTCGCCGCTTGGGACGTATACCCCGCAAACGCATATGAGAGCGCCATCAACTGCGAGGTTCTCAAAGAAAAAGACATCAACCCCGTCAAAGACGAGCTCGAGAAGATCGTCCCCATGAAGGCCGCATTCGACCACAACTACGCAAAGCGCCTCGAAGGCAACAACGTAAAGCAGTGCACCGACCGCTGGGACATGACGAACCAGATCCGCGAGGATATCCGCAACTTCAAGAAGCAGTCGGGCGTCGACCGCATCGTTGTACTCTGGGCAGCATCGACCGAAGTCTACGTTCCCGTCAACGAGAAAGTTCACGGCACACTCGCCGACCTTGAGGCTGCCATGAAGGCAAACGACACCGAGAACATCGCACCCTCGATGTGCTACGCCTACGCAGCCCTCTCTGAGGGAGCACCCTTCATCATGGGCGCACCCAACACAACCGTCGACATCCCCGCAATGTGGGAGCTCGCCGAGAAGACAAAGATGCCCATAGCAGGCAAAGACTTCAAGACCGGACAGACACTGGTAAAGAGCGGATTCGCTCCGATCATCGGTACACGCTGCCTCGGACTCGCCGGATGGTTCTCGACAAACATCCTCGGAAACCGCGACGGCCTCGTGCTTGACGAGCCCGCCAACTTCCGCACAAAAGAAGTGTCGAAGCTCTCCACGCTCGAGTCGATACTTGTACCCGAGAAGCAGCCCGACCTCTACACCGACTACTACCACAAGGTGCGCATCAACTACTATCCTCCCCGCAACGACAACAAGGAAGGATGGGACAACATCGACATTTTCGGATGGATGGGATACCCGATGCAGATCAAGATCAACTTCCTCTGCCGCGACTCAATCCTCGCCGCACCTCTTTGCCTCGACCTCGTGCTCCTCAGCGACCTCGCAGCACGCGCAGGACGCTACGGCATACAGCGTTTCCTCAGCTTCTATCTCAAGAGCCCGATGCACGACTACACTAAGAACGAAGTGCCGGTAAACCACCTCTTCCAGCAGTATGTAATGCTCAAGAACGCGATCAGAGAAATGGGCGGATATCCCGCCGACGAGGCAATCGACTGATTTTTCTGTTTCATATTTCGCTATTTTACCCCAAAAGGGAGTTTTGCTTTACGGCAAAACTCCCTTTTTCTCATAAAATATTGAAACGCAAATCAGAAGCTAAATTGAAACAATAAGTTCACACGATGGGCCGACGCGCTCTCGCGATTGAAATTCTGACGCTGTCCCGCAAGAAACTCAGCACCGGCCTGCAGACGCGCAGTCGGCTCCCAGAATATGTTTACCGCACAAAAACGTCCGCGCCTGTAGTCATCTCCCTCCACCTCATAGTCAGGGCGGTAACGCACCTCACCCAGAGCGATGCAGCTATAGACCTTGCTGTTGAAATTAAACCGCGTACCCACATTAAGTGCCGTCGTGGCGGGCGCATAAAGCCGGCCAGGCCTGTCACCCTTCACCACAAGATCATAAGCACCGACAGCCATGTCGGCCGTATAACTGCTGTAGCCACGGCCGCCGCTTGCCTCATAGAAAACACCCCAGCGCGGCACGATCCACCACGCCCCGCTCAGCTGCAGTCCCCAGCCCGTGGCATGACGGTTGCGGCCGTTCACAAGATCGCGGTAATGAAACCCGCGCAATATACCCGAAAGCCTCACATGGCCGTTGTGCGGAAGATTATATTGTCCGAAAGCCGCCACATCGGGCCACCCCTCGTCAAGACGTTTGGTCATCACCCCGTCGGCATCCACACGGCTGTCGGGAAGCTCCACCGAGGCTGCCATAGTCCAGCGCCTGCTCTTGCCGAAATCGTGCATCCACCTCACAAGTATCGACGACCGCGACGTGCGTCCGTTCTGTCCGCCACCGTCAATCACAGGAGTCTCGGCCTGTGCGTCACTGAATGTAGTGGAAGCATAGCCCACCGTCCAGTCATTCACCGTGACATAAGCCTTTTTAAGCACAAACCCGGTGCTTCCGCCTCCCGAGAAATCACCCTGGATATACGCAGTCAGGTCGCCCAGAACACGGTTACGCGCTATTATCCTCATAAACAGAGCCGAGCCGCCTGGAGTGCCACCCACACGCGACCTGTGGTCAGCGCTCTTCGGCACAGGTATCATGTACGGTATAAAACCATTGACAGGGATCGACCCCCTGAAGTCGTCCCACACCCTCATCCTCACGGCACCCCCTATGCCCATGGCAAGCCTGGCATCCTTGCTCATCATAAGGAAATAAGGAGCCAAAGGATCCTGAAAATGCCTGAACTGGTCGTAATAGAAAAACTCGACCATACGCCTGATCGAGTCGGCTTCTGCCTCAGGGCCATTGCCGACAGAGATGATCCTGTGCGACTCCTTCAGCCGCGTGTCACGTATCTCCTCGCCGGTCATGCGGTCGGCCGAAAGCGTGTCGACAGGCATCGCTGCTGCCGACAACGCCATAACACCCAATACTATAACAAACGTCAGACGCATATGTGTGATGAACTAAACGTAAGAGAAACATATCTTTGATAATTATAACATACCAAATAACCGATAAGTTGTCAAAGCGATTTCAAAATATTATCTTTGCGATAATTTACAGAGAGAAAAAAGAATAAAAAATTTATGCCACAGTCAATCAAAAAGACTATAACGCTGTCCGACGGTCGCACCATCACACTGGAGACCGGCAAGCTGGCCAAGCAGGCCGACGGCGCAGTCGAGCTACGCATGGGCGATACCATGCTGCTCGCCACCGTGGTATCGGCCAAAGAGGCCGGTGAGGGCGTTGATTTCATGCCCCTTACGGTGGAATATAAAGAGAAATACTCAGCGGCCGGACGATTCCCCGGCGGATTCCTCAAACGCGAGGGACGCGCTTCCGACTACGAGATCCTCACATCGCGTCTCATCGACCGCGTGCTTCGTCCCCTTTTCCCCGACAACTACCACGCCGACACATTCGTGCAGGTCACGATGTACTCGAGCGATGGAAAAGATATGCCCGATGCGCTTGCCGGACTTGCAGCATCCGCCGCAATCGCCGTCAGCGACATCCCCTTCAACGGTCCCATCTCAGAGGTGCGTGTCGCACGCATCGACGGACAGTTTGTCATCAACCCAACCTTCGAGCAGCTTGAGAAAGCCGACATGGAGCTCATGGTAGGCGCAACCGCCGAAAACATCATGATGGTCGAGGGCGAGATGAACGAAGTCAGCGAGACCGACCTCCTCAACGCGCTCAAGGCCGCCCACGAGGCAATCAAAGACCACTGCCGCGTGCAGATGGAGCTGGCCGAGGCTGCAGGAGCACTCACCAAGCGCGAGTACTGCCACGAGGTCAACGACGAGGAGCTGCGCAAAGACGTGCACGACAAGTGCTACGACAAGGCATACGCAATCGCCAAAGCCGGATGCGCCGACAAGCACTGGCGTGCCGACAGCTTCGACGCAATCTGCCAGGAATACATCGACTCGATCCCCGAGGAAGAGCGCGAAGCAAAGACACCCCTTGTGAAGCGCTACTACCACGACGTCGAGAAAGAGGCTATGCGCCGCTGCATCCTCGACGAGGGCACACGTCTCGACGGCCGCAAGACCACCGAGATCCGTCCCATCTGGGCTGAGGTCGACTACATCCCCGGCCCCCACGGATCGGCCGTATTCACCCGCGGCGAGACACAGAGCCTCGCAACCGTGACACTCGGCACCAAGCTCGACGAGAAGCTCGTCGACGACGTGCTCAACGAGGGCCACGAGCGTTTCCTCCTCCACTACTACTTCCCCCCCAACTCGACAGGTGAGGCACGCGCACCCCGTGGCAACAGCCGCCGCGAGATCGGACACGGAAACCTCGCACACCGCGCACTCAAGCGCATGCTCCCCGACAACTTCCCCTACTGCACACGCATCGTCAGCGATATCCTCGAGAGCAACGGATCATCGTCGATGGCAACCGTATGCGCCGGCACACTCGCTCTCCTCGACGCAGGCGTGCCCATGAAGAAGCCCGTCAGCGGCATCGCAATGGGACTCATCTCCGACGGACGCGACGGCAAATGGGCAGTGTTGAGCGACATACTCGGCGACGAAGACCACCTCGGCGACATGGACTTCAAAGTCACCGGCACAAAGGACGGCATCACAGCCACACAGATGGACATCAAGTGCGACGGACTCTCCTACGAGATCCTCGAGCAGGCACTCAACCAGGCTCGCGACGGACGCATGCACATCCTCAACATCATCAACGAGACAATCCCCGCACCCCGCGAAGACTACCGTCCTCACGTTCCGCGCATCGTCAACATGCTCATACCCAAGGAGCTTATCGGTGCTGTTATCGGCCCGGGCGGAAAGATCATCCAGGGCATCCAGGAAGAGAGCGGAGCAACCGTCTCGATCGACGAGATACCCGAGGGAGGCTACATCGAAGTCGCTGCCGCCAACAAGGCATCTATCGACCGTGCGCTTGAGATGATCAACGCCATCGTCGCACTCCCCGAAGAAGGCAAGACCTACACCGGCAAAGTGCGCTCGATACTCGAGTTCGGCGCATTCGTCGAGTTCATGCCCAACCGCGACGGACTCCTCCACATCTCCGAGATCTCATGGGACCGTCTCCCCGACATGGAGGCTTCAGGCCTCAAGGAAGGCGACGAAGTGCAGGTCAAGCTCCTCGAGATCGACAAGAAGACCGGCAAATACCGCCTCTCGATGCGCGCCCTCCAGCCCAAGCCCGAGGGATGGGTAGAGCCCCAGCGCGCTCCCCGCGCACCTCGCAGAGAGGGCGACCGTGGCCCGCGTCGCGACGGACAGCGCCGTGACGGCGGCAACCGTGGTCCCCGCGGTCCCCACAACGACTGATCACAATTACAACCACCTACATAATACCCCGGCTGCCCTGCAACCGGGGTATTACTTTTTTTGAAGTTTTTTTTGCAAAACACAAGTTATTAGAAATAAAAAAAATTATCTTGCGAAAACATCTTATAAATCAGTAATAAGCCATGAAAGCACTTGCATTTTTTACCGCAATACTCGTTTCCTGTATTGCATACGCCTCCGAGCCGTTCAATGGACTTCTGATGGATTTCAAAGGCAAACCTATCAGAAAAGCCAAAGTGTATGTCAGAAATCCCAAATACTACACCAAAACCGACAAGGAAGGCAAGTTCGGCCTGACAGACGTGCAGCCCGATGACACACTTCACATCGTCATAGGTAAAGTTGTCCATGCGATACCTGTCGATGGGGCAAAAGGCATGAGCATTAAGATCGAGGAGCAGAGATTCTTTAAAGAAGAAGACCTTGAGCTTGTGGATATGGGCATGGGATATGTCAGGAAGCGCGAATACCTCGCGCCACGCAGCGGAGTCACACACGAGCAGCTTGTCGCCACCGGCGAGACCGACCTGATTCGTGCCATGCGGGGACTAATGCCGGGGGTATTCTTTACTCAAAATGTCAATAAGAATACTGGACTCACTGAAATTAATATTAACATCCGCAACGCCACATCTTTCGTTGCAAGCACAGCACCTCTATGGGTTGTCGATGGTTCTGAATCAACTATACCGCCAACTCTCACTGTCATGGAAGTCGAGCGCGTCGAGATACTGAAAGACGGCGCAGGCTACGGCACCCGCGGTGCCAACGGCGTGATCATTGTCACCCTGAGAAACGGCATCCGGAAATAAATAAAAGCCTTTACACTGAAAGTGTAGGCACTGAAAGTAGGGACGCACGGCTCGTGCGTCCTCTTTAATTTTATGCCATTACAGTCAAAATTGTTATTTTTGCAGAAAATAGGCTTTTTACACTTCTAAGCGAAATGAATCCCAACGAACTTTCCGAGCAGGAGCGCGTGCGTCGCGCCTCACTCGACCAGCTCCGCCAGCGCGGCATCGAGCCTTATCCCGCACCCCTTTACCCTGTTGATGCCCGTAGCGCTGAAATAAAAGAAAACTTCAACGACGACGCTCCACTGCGTCAGGTCACAATCGCCGGACGCGTCATGGGACGCCGCATCATGGGCAAAGCCTCATTCATGCAGCTTCAGGACTCGGAAGGACGCATACAAGTCTACGTCAACCGCGACGAACTCTGCCCCGGCGAAGACAAAGACCTCTACAACGTTGTATTCAAGAAACTTCTCGACATAGGCGACTACGTAGGCGTCACCGGCTACGTTTTCCGCACACAGACAGGCGAGATCTCAGTGCACGCCCAGACGCTCACGATGCTCTCCAAGTCGCTCCGTCCGCTTCCAGTGGTCAAGATCAAAGACGGCGTGGCCTACGACAGCTTCGACGATCCCGAGCTGCGCTACCGCCGCCGCTATGTCGACCTCGTCGTCAACCCGCAGGTCAAAGAGATATTCATCAAGCGCACAAAAGTGTTCAACTCCATGCGCGAGTATTTCAACAACGCGGGCTACATGGAGGTCGAGACACCCATACTCCAGTCGATACCCGGCGGAGCCTCGGCGCGCCCCTTCATCACACACCACAACGCGCTCGACATACCCCTCTATCTCCGCATCGCCGACGAGCTCTATCTCAAACGTCTCATTGTCGGAGGCTTCGAGGGTGTCTACGAGTTCTCAAAGAACTTCCGCAACGAGGGCATGGACCGCACCCACAACCCCGAGTTCACTTGCATGGAGATCTACGTAGCCTACAAAGACTACAACTGGATGATGGAGTTCACAGAGAAGATGCTTGAAAAAATCTGTCTCGACGTCAACGGCACCACCGAAGTCAAGGTAGGCGACAACACCATATCGTTCATGGCACCATTCCGCCGCGTCACCATGACCGAGGCCATACTCGAGCACACCGGCTACGACATCACCGGCAAGAGCGAAGACGAGCTCCGCGAGGCAGCCAAGGCAATGGGCATCGAGATCGATCCCTCGATGGGCAAAGGCAAGATCATCGACGAGATGTTCGGCGAGAAGTGCGAGGGCACCTACATTCAGCCCACCTTCATCACCGACTATCCCATCGAGATGTCGCCGCTCACAAAGCGCCACCGCAACAACCCCGAGCTCACCGAGCGCTTCGAGCTCATGGTCAACGGCAAAGAGCTCTGCAACGCATACTCAGAGCTCAACGACCCCATCGACCAGTACGAGAGGTTTGTCGAGCAGATGCGCCTCAGCGAGAAAGGCGACGACGAAGCCATGATCATCGACCACGACTTCATCCGCGCCCTCGAGTACGGCATGCCCCCCACATCGGGCATGGGTATCGGCATGGACCGCCTCGTCATGCTCATGACCGGCCAGACCACAATCCAGGAAGTCCTCCTTTTCCCGCAAATGAGGCCCGAGAAGAAAGCCTCGGCCAAAGATGAGGCCGACACACAGGACAACACCGACGAGGCCGCCAATGAGTAAATTTCAAGGAAAAATAGCTATAATGGGCGGTGGCAGCTGGGCTACCGCCCTTGCTCATTTATTTCTCCACAATTGTGAGCAGATTTTGTGGTACATGCGGCGCGACGACCGCATCGACGAGTTCCGCGCCACACGCCACAACCCCGCCTACCTCTCCGACATAGAGTTCCCCGTAGAGCGCATCACATTCTCCTCCGACATAAACTACGTGTGCCGCGAGGCCGACGCGATAGTGCTCGTCATGCCAAGCCCCTATTTCAAGGCACACACGGCCAAACTCACGGCCGATATTTCCGACAAGATCATCGTCACCGCCGTCAAAGGCATCGTGCCCGGCGACAACGAGCTCGTCACCGACTACATGCACCGCTGCTTCGGAGTAAGCCACGACCGCATGCTTGTCGTCTCAGGACCCACACACGCCGAGGAGATCGCCCTCAACCGACCCAGCTACCTCACCGTCGGATGCCGCGACACGGTTCTCGCCGGACAGTTTGCCGGAAGCCTCTCATCGCAGAGTCTCCACACCATTCTCTCCAACGACGTCGAGGGCATCGAGTATGCCGGAGTACTAAAAAACGTCTACGCCATAGCCGCAGGCATAGTCCACGGCATGAAAATGGGCGACAACTTCCTCGCCATGCTCGTGAGCAATGCCGTCAGAGAGATGCAGCGGTTTATCGACACCCTCTACCCCGACATAAAGCGCAACATATGCGACTCGGTCTATCTCGGCGACCTGCTTGTCACCTCCTACTCACGCTTCTCACGCAACCACAACTTCGGTTCGATGATCGGCAAAGGATATTCAGTGACAGCCGCACGCATGGAGATGGAGCAGACAGCCGAAGGCTACTACGGCACAAACTGCATACACGAGATCAACAACCTGTGGCACGTCGAGATGCCCATACTCGACTGCGTTTACGACATACTCTACCGCCGCAAATCGCCCGACCGCGCCCTGCGCGCCCTCGCCTCCTCCCTCCGCTGATCCCCCCTTTCCTGCGTTATAATCTTATATTTGTCATTTTTTTATATCTTTGCTACAAAAGAAAGTCATTTAATTCCGTGCTGAGACCAACTTTATACATTATAGCAGGATGCAATGGAGCGGGAAAAACAACCGCTTCATATACTATTCTGCCGGAAATGTTGGAGTGTAAGCAATTTATCAATGCCGATGAAATTGCAAAAGGTCTTTCTCCTTTCAATCCAGAATCTGTTGCAATAGAAGCAGGAAGGCTGATGTTACAACGTATCGAATTCATGCTTACACAGAATTCTACTTTTGCAATAGAAACCACCTTATCAACTCGTAGCTATATGAATCTTGTAAAAAAGGCTCATGAGAGAGGCTATCAGGTTGTTCTTTTGTTTTTTTGGCTTTCATCCCCTGAAATGGCACTTGAACGTGTTGCTAAACGTGTAAAAGAGGGAGGACATAACATTCCGACAGAAACTATATTCCGCAGATATTGGTTAGGACTTCAAAACTTTTTCAATATCTTTATCCGAATTGTCGACAAATGGATGTTGGTGGATAATATTGATAACCCTATCCTAATTGCGAACGACAGAGACATAATAGATCGAACGAAATTCAACAAGATACAAAAGTCATGTCAGAACTGGAAGATGTAACCTTATATGATAAAGTAAGGCTGGGGTTAAAATTATCCTACGAGAAACTGCTGCGAAAAAAGGCGGCACTCGGTCAGGATATGGTTTTTGCCGATGAGAACGGAATGCCTCGTGTTGTTCCGGCAAAAGTAGCTTTGGCGGAATACCTGCGCAAGACATCTGAAAACCCTAAATAAGATCATATCACACATGTGTGATTTAATTCTCCCGGCTTACTATCTATAAAGTTCGCGGGAAGCATACCTGAGGTGGCACATTTAACCATCCCCGTCTCCACTCGATAATGACTGCGGGGAGCATACCGGAGGTGGCACATATAACCAGCACCACGCATACCGGAGGTATGCTTATCTATTTAACCGGGCCCGCTTGCGAGCCCGGATAGATCAGCTACCCCCCTATCAGCCCCGGAGGGGCTGAACATCAGTCCCAGTCATCCTGTATGCACATCTAACCGGCACCACTCAATAATACCGACACAACGCATACCGGAGGTATGCACACTTAACCGTCCCCTTCACCACTCGATAATGACTGCGGGGCGCATACCGGAAGTATGCACATCTATTTAACCGTCCCCGTCTCCACTCGATAATGACTGCGGGGAGCATACCGGAGGTGGCACATATAACCAGCACCACGCATACCGGAGGTATGCTTATCTATTTAACCGGGCCCGCTTGCGAGCCCGGATAG
>CAYMEX010000003.1:77782-150298 GCA_964389525.1 uncultured Muribaculaceae bacterium
ATCAGCTACCCCCCTATCAGCCCCGGAGGGGCTGAACATCAGTCCCAGTCATCCTTATACCAACGTAGCCCATAAGAATGCGCCATACGCTCCATCTCATCCAAAAGACATATTCCCGTATGGTGATTCTCCTGATTGATTATATAGTGTCGGCAAGCCTCTAATCCGTCAGCACCGACAGACACTGCGTAATATCCCTCACCCCAGCAATCAAATCCCGGAAAAGCCGGATTATTCTTTAACCATCGGCTGCTCGACTGCTTTATATCCCTCACCAACTCGGCAATTGCGACAGTCGGATGCAGATCCACAAGCATGTGTACATGATCCGGCATACCATTTATTCTTATGAGTCGGCATTTTTTATTTTGCACAATGCCCATGATATAAGCATATAGCTCCCTTTTATTATTGACATTGATCGTATTTTCACGACGTTTGGTCGCGAAAACGATGTGATGGAGTAAAAACGTCTTGCTCATTTTAAGGTATATTCAGCCCTTTCGGGGCTGGAGTTTTTGATGGATCCGTAATCCGGGCTCGCAGGCGGGCCCGGTTAAATAGATTTTAAGGCCTCCGGCCTTACTCAACTGTGATACCCACCATCACGACGGTTTCACCGGTCTCATTCCACACCGAGTGAGGCACATTCCCTTCCACCCTGAATGATTCGTTTTCACACACCTTCACGACCCTCTCGCCGAGCCTGATTGTCGCCTCCCCCTTCACCACAATGAAAAGATGGTCATGGGCGTGTGTATGCTGCACGGTCGGACCGCCGCCACCAGGCTCGATATATGCCACGGCGCCATCCTTGATACACCCATCCTCCCGGCCGAAAAGTCGCTTTGCAACGAACCCCACGTGAGCCGCCGGAGTGACAAAACTGTCCTTATTCATAGCTCCGCTCAGAGATTGAGTTCGCTCAGGGCATGCTCGAGCTCCGTGCCTGTCAGGCGCGTGCGCAGCTTGCCGCGGTGAGCTATCGATATATTGCCCGTCTCCTCCGACACCACGATAGCGAGCGCGTCGGTGGCCTGAGAGATGCCGAGAGCCGAGCGGTGACGCAGACCGAGTGAGCGCGGCACATCTGTGTCGTGGCTCACCGGCAGGATACATCCGGCCGAAGCAAGCCGGCCGCGTGCCACGATGAGCGCACCGTCGTGAAGCGGCGAATTTTTGAAAAAGATATTCTCTATCAGGCGTGAGTTGATAAGCGCGTCGATCATGTCGCCCGTCTTCTCATACTCCTGCAGCGACACACCCTGCTCAATCACGATAAGGGCGCCCGTTTTCGTCTTGGCCATGTTGAGGCACGAGTAGACCACCGGCATCACTATCGCGCGTTTGGCCATCTCCTCGTCGCGCCCCTTGCCGTGACTGTGATGCAGCAGAGCCTTGAGAAGTTTCCATCGCTTGCGCGACCCGAGCTCGACAAGAAAACGCTTTATCTGATCCTGAAACAATATCACAAGCACAAGCAGACCGATGCTCATGAACTTGTCGAGGAGCGTGCCGGTAAGGCGCATGTCGAGTATCACCGACGCCAGCACCCACACACCCGTAAAAGCCAGGACACCGTAAAACACGTTTATCGAACCCGACTCCTTCATAAGCTTGTACAGGTAGTAGAGCACAAACGCTACAAGGAGTATGTCGAGAAGATCCTTTATGCCGAAAGATGCCATGACAGTCAGAGTATTTTGGAATTCTTGGTTTCGATTATATCAAGCAGTTGCGCGGGCGAACTGATGATGTTGCAGGCATTGTTCTCGGCAAGCTCGCTCTCGGGGCGGAACCCCCACGTCACGCCCACCGACTCCACGCCTGCGCGCCATGCCGTCTCCATGTCCACGCCCGAGTCACCCGCATACAGCACCGAGTCTTTGGCAGCCGGAGACTTCAACAGCACCTGAAACACCACCGACGGGTCGGGCTTCACCGGCACACCGCTTTTCTGTCCCTCGACCGCGGCCCACTCTATATCCGGGAAAAAATAGCCGATTATACGCTCCACGGCCGACTGATACTTGTTGCTTGCCACCGCGAGTCTGATGCCGCGCGCCTGCAGCTCGTGCAGCAGTTCGGGTATTCCGGCATAGGGTGTCGAGGCATCGGTCAGGTGCTCGTCGTAATATTCCTTGAAAAAACGCCTCACGCGTTCGATCTCGTCATCGTAGCGCGCCTCTGAGGGGAGAGCCCGCTCGATCAGTTTCGTCACGCCGTTGCCCACGTAAAACGGATATGCCGACATGTGGTGCGTCGGGTAGCCACCCTCGGCGAGCGCATGGTTGGTCGCAGCCGCAAGATCGGCTATTGTGTTGACGAGAGTGCCGTCAAGGTCAAATATCACTAATTCGGTTTTCATGCGATGGTTGGATGCTGGTATTCAGAATGGATAGCCCACGGCAAAATGAAACGTGGCGTCGCGCGACAGTTTGGGATGCACGATAGGCCACGGCTCCTGGTTGATGGCCGGATTGCGGGCTTTCATGCCCACATCGAGGCGCAGCAGGAAATAGGTGAAGTCGAGGCGCAGGCCGAGGCCGTAGGATGCGGCCATCTCTTTGTAGAAGCTGTCGAACTTGAAGACGCCTCCGGGCTGGTTCTCGTAGTCTCTTATCGTCCATATGTTTCCGGCGTCGACAAACAATGCTCCTTCAATCACCCAGAAAAGCTTGCAACGGTACTCGGCCGACAGCACGAGATTGATGTCGCCGCACTGGTTGATGAAGTTGCTCACCGAGTTGCGCGACGCATATCTGCCCGGACCGAGAGTGCGCACTCCCCAGCCTCTCACGCCGTTGGCGCCGCCGGCATAAAAACGCTTTTCAAACGGTATCATCCTCGAGTTGCCGTAGGGCGTGGCAATGCCGAGCGTACCCCTGAAGGCAAACGAGTTGCGCGAGTCGAGTGTGAAAAGACGCGTATAGTCGATCTCACCCTTCAGATATTGGGCGAACTGTATGCCGAACACCTTGTAGACGCCGTCATCGCGTTTACGGCCGCCGATCGACGAGGCTGCGTAAAGCAGGTTGCCCGCAGTCTCGCCATACACACGCAGCGTGTATATGTCGGGCTGCGCCACCACGCCGCGCCGCGTGTTCTCGTTGTGGCGGCGGTTTGTGCGGTAATAGGAGTAGGCCATATCCATGATGAAATGGTCCTCGTAGCTGTAGCGCAGCAGCGGATTGGCCGGAGCGATCGTGTTGAGGAAATCGATCGTGCTGCGTGGCAGACTCACCACATTTATGTCGACCAGATTGAGCGTGCGGCGTATGGTGTTGTTGCGTTGCGTCCAGTGATATTTCCATCCGGCACCCATGATCAGGCGCGTGTACTCCGGGCGCTCCTGATAGTTGAAAGTCACCGCCACCTCACTCGTCGCCTTCACCTTGCGCTTGAAGTCGCGCGATATGAACGGGAACATGAACCGCGGGAACGTCAGACCCACATCGGTCGACACCTCGGTGTAGCGGTTGTTGATCAGCCCCTCGAGATTACCCGAAATGCTTTCATACGACGTGCGCACCTTGGCGGTGAGCATCTCGGCACGCTGCCACAGATTGCGGTGCTGATAGGTCATGCCTATGCCGAAACCGAGATCGCCCTCCGAGTTCGTTCCCTCCAGCTCGACCGACACACCCTGTTTCTTTGTGCGCGACACATAGATCCACGCGTCGAGCAGCCCGTCGCCGTCGACCTCACCCGGCACTCTGCGCATCACCACGTTCACATACTTCAGTATGCTCAGGCGGCTCAGACCCTCATACGTGCGGTTCACGTCGTTCTCGCTGTAGAGCTTCCCCGGCTGCAGATACACTTTGTCCTCCAGAGCCGCAGGTTTCAGATAACGGTCGGGGCCGTACACCACCGTCACTCCGCGATACCCGACAGAGTCAGACCCGGCAGGCAGCCCGCCCGCAGTCATGTCGAAATTGTCGGCGTCGGTCACGATATAGACCTTGTTGATCATATATCTCTTGTGCAGATCCTTAATGCTTCCGGGAGTGCCGTCGGGGCGGTAAGGCGGACGCACCTTCATCGTCAGGTCGATCAGTTTCGACCCCGCCGAGGTGTCGGCGATGAAAGTGATGTAGTCCTTCACGAAATCATAGTACCCCTTGTCGCGCAGACGCTCCGTTATAGCCACACGCTCAGCCTCAAGCATGTTTCGGTCGAAATACATGCCCTGCCTCAGCGTGATCTTGTCGTAGTCGGCCATGATCTCCTTCGACACCGCCTCGTCGTCGATGTCATAGGTCAGCATCCTCACCACGTGCGGGCATCCGGGCGTCACGCGGTAGGTCACGTCTATTTTCTTCTTGTCGCTGCGGGCGATCGTGTCGACGCTCACACTCGCGTCGGTATATCCGCGGTTGACCAGCGCAAGCCTCAGCTGTCGGCGCGATTGTGCCGTCAGCACATCGTCGTAGATCACAGGAGCCTGTCCGAGACGGCGGAGCCAGCGGTTGACCGACTTCGTGCTGTCGCGCCCCGAGAGATTGTACGTGGCAAGCTGCAGTTTCAGAAATCCGAGCACCTTGTGGTTGGGCTGCTGACGCAGATAGTTGACGAGCGACGACGGCTCCACCTCCTTGCCGCAGTCGGCACCCGTCGTGTCAGGCTCGACCTTGATTTTGACTGTATTGAGCAGATACTCGCCGTCGGGCACATGCTTCACCGTGCTGCACGACCAGAGCAGCACGACAGCGAGAACCGACAGCACATATCTCATCGCTCCCATGGCGTTCCGTCGGGTTTAAGCCCCGCGAGCGAGCGCAGATAGAGCAGCGCTTCCGGGCCGAGATTGAAAAGCAGATCGAGTATGCTCAGTCCGCCGATGAAACCGAGCTGCGACCGGCGCACCTGATAGTAAGGCGGCAGATCGGCTATCTCGGCAGTCACGGACGGCACGCTGTCGCTCATCACCACCTCCGTCGACTGTCCGAGCAGTTTCATCACAGAAGCCGTTGTAGCCTCGATATAGCCACACAACCCCTGAAACCTGTCAACCGTACTCCGATCGAAAAACATTGCGAGATTCGGAAAGTAATGCTCAAAAAACGGCGTTCTGCCATATGCGCTCTCCAGAGTCACACGATGCACGTGCCACCACTCCCCATGTTCCGAGAGCACAGTCTGCCTCATGCCCGCCTCGCCGGCATCATGCCGCCGGCTCACGGGCACGGTCAGCGAGAGCCGTCCCCTCACGTCGGCGATGTCATAGCGGTGTGTCGCCTTGTCGCGCTTGTCCCAGCGTCCGAGGCCGCCGATATGCACACGATCCCCCTTGATCGCCTCGACCCACCAGGCGATCGGAGCGAAAAGACGCGGCTGCAGACAAGTCGGTTCAAGCATGATCGTGATATTACTTGTCGGGATTGGCGTCCTTGAATATGCGGTTCCAGCGTATGCCGCCGTTAAATATCGAGCGGTCTTTGTCAAACGACACAAGCACTCTCCACGGTGTGCCCACGATATGATCCTCAGGCACAAAGCCCCAGAAGCGCGAGTCGAGCGAGTTGTCGCGGTTGTCGCCCATCATGTAGTAGTAATCCATCTTGAAAGTGTATGTGTCGGCCGCCTTGCCGTCGATATACACCTTGCCGTCCTCACGAAGCTCTGCTGTCGGGTTGTTTTCATACACCCTTATCGGACGCTCGTAGAGAGCCCAGTTCTCAGGCGTCAGCTCGACAGTCATCCCCTTGGCCGGGATCACTATGCCCTCCTCGCCGCCATAGTTGAGAAGCGTCCAGTTTGCCGACAGAGCCTCGGGGAAAAGCCCCTCGCCGGTCGCCGGCACAGTCTGCGCCAGCACAAGAAATCCGGGTATCGTCTGCAGTTTCTCTTTCATCTGCCGGGTCATGGGCGCCATGTAGATCGGAGGCACCGACCCGTCTTCATTGACCTTGAATCCCATCGAAGCCACATTGCCGACGTCGCGCGGGCCCACAGGTATGTGATGGCGGTCATCGGCAGCCACTTCAAGATCCTCCCACACCTGCTCGGTGATGGGCGAACTCATCTGGAAGTAATAGTTGAACTGCACATTTTCAGGCTGCGGCTGGGCCACACCGTCGATATAGATGACACCGTCGGCGATCTTCAGGCGGTCGCCGGGCAGACCCACACAGCGTTTCACATAATTCTCGCGGCGGTCGACAGGACGGTAGATCTGTTCGCCGAACACCTCTTTGTTGCCGAGTACGGCGGCGCGGCCATATGTCTTCACAAGCGTGTAGTAATCGGGGTTCTGCACCTTCGACATGATCGTGTCGCCGGCAGGGAAATTGAAGACGACAATGTCGCCGCGCTCCACGTCGCGCTGTCCTTTCAGACGGTGATAGGGCAGCGACGGGCTGTCGAGGTAGCTTTTGCCCAGGCCGAACGGCAGATCGCTGTGCACAAGCGGGAAATTGACAGGCGTCATAGGCACACGTGGACCGTAGACCGTCTTGTTCACAAACAGATAGTCGCCCGTAAGCAGCGTCTTTTCAAGCGACGATGACGGTATCTGATAGTTCTGTCCCAGAAAAGCGAACACAAAATAGACAAGGATCAGAGCATAGACGATCGCGTCCACCCAGCTCATCACGCTTCTCACATTTTTGTTTTTGCTCTTCTTCCACCACGTGAAAGGTATATAGCCCGTGATATAGATGTCAAACAGCAGAGCCAGACCGAGTATCAGCCACCAGTTGCCCATCCATGCCACCCACAGGGTGTAGATGAGAGCCACGATGCCAAATCTTACCCAGCGCGTGGTGCGGGTCGACTCTATGCGCTCCCTCAGCGTCTCGGGAGCCTTTTTTTCCTTATTATCGTTCATCACATTAATCGTAAATATTACCGTCAGAGCAGCCGGTCGTAGGGACGCACGGTCCGTGCGTCCTTCACTTCTCAAAGCACATCAAGCAGCTTCCCGTCGGCCACGAGATGGCGCATGAAAGCCTCCATCTCCACAAGCCCCTTCACATCGCCTTTGCCGATCCACTCGGCAGCTACGACAGCGCCGAGGGCAAACCCCTCGCGGCTGTGGGCGCGGTGCTCGAGAGTGATTGTGTCGACCTCCGACTCCCACTTGATTATGTGGGTGCCCGGCACCTCTCCCTCGCGCTCGTGTGCGATGACGAGCTTGTCGTTGCCGGCCGACTCGTCCTCGGTCCATCCGTTAACACCGGGTGTGCGCTCCACGATATCCTCGGCAAGCGAGCGCGCCGTGCCGCTCGGATGATCGAGCTTGTGTATGTGGTGGATCTCCTTCATCGACGGAGTATAAACCCCGGGGACCGAAGCCATCAGCCGCGCGGCATACTTGTTGATCGCAAAAAACAGATTCACGCCGAGGCTGAAATTCGACGTCCAGAAAAGAGTGCCGTCGCTTGCGGCGATCTCCTTTTTCACCTCATCAAGGCTGTCGAGCCAGCCGGTCGTACCCGACACGACGGGGATACCGGCCTCCATCAGGCGGGCATAGTTGCCGATAGCAGCAGTAGGCACACTGAACTCTATCGCCACCTGAGCTTCCTTCAGGCCGGGCTGATCCCATCCGTATGCCTCATTGCCCGATGCCGGGTCGACTATCGCCACGATCTCATGCCCGCGGCCGAGTGCGATTCGTTCGATTGCGTGGCCCATGCGGCCATAACCTATAAGTGCGATCTTCATATCTTCTATATCGTTTTATCTGATTTCAATCATGCGGTGCGTCTGAAGCGACAGCCGCCAGTCGGGGTGACGGAGCACTGCATCGACGGTTGCCTCCACATTCTCGCCTGAGCAGGGCTGCAGAAAGCGGTTGCCGGTGGCAAAACTCCGGGCCACGCTCTCGAGTTCCATGTCGCTCTGCCCTGTATAGACAAGCTTGAGCTCATCGGCCCTCGCAGCCGTGTCGTCGTCGACATGATAGGGCGGTGTGGCATCCTTTTTGGGCGAACAGGTGATCCAGTCGACGTCGCCCCTGACCGGACGCGTGCCGTTGGTCTCCACATGAACACGGCGTCCGTCGGCGTGTATGGCGTCGGCCAGTTCGGTCAGATCATAGAGCGAGGGCTCTCCCCCGGTCACTATCACAATGGGGGTACGGTATTTCCTCACCTCATCCATGATCTCACCCACCTCCATCAGTGTCGATGCCGAGTGGTCGGTGTCACAGAAGTCGCAACGCAGGTTGCACCCCGACAGCCTGACGAACACCGCCGCGCTGCCCGTGTGCATCCCCTCGCCCTGAAGGCTGTGAAATATCTCGTTGACAGGAAGTTTCATTTCTGTTCAGTCGATCTCGTAGGCTGCGGTGTTTCCTTCCGACTCCTGCACCTCCACCCTGTAGCAGTTATCCACGCGCTCCTGTATCCATCGCGCTATGTTCTCGGCCGTGGGGTTGAACGGAAGCACCTCGTTGAAATCGGCATGATCGAGCACACCGGTGACATTCTCCTTGATATGCGTGAAATCAGTCACCATGCCCGCCTCGTTGAGCTCCTTGGCGCGGCAATAGACAGTGATGACCCAGTTGTGGCCATGCTTGCGCGTGCACTTGCTGGGATAAGGAAGCTCGAGCGAGTGGCTTCCCGATATCTCTAAACGTTTGCTGACGTAGTACATATACTTTCTTCCTTTACTTCTCTGTCGCGACAGGCGTCATACCCAGCTCGGCCGCACGCTCCAGCAGAAGCGCGCGGGCCTCGTCGTGATCGTTGTGTATGCGTCCGTCGAGTATTGCATCCTTCACATAAGTCTTCAGCTCACCCACGATCTTCAGGCGCTCGGGCGGATCGGAGGGCTGCATGCCGAACGTCGCCATGATCTCATGCCCGTCGATCGGAGGCTGGAATGTCCTGATGTGGTCACGTTCCTCAAGATCCTTCATCTTCTCCCTCACGATCTGGAAATTGTGAAGCAGACGGCGCACCTTGTCGGCGTTCTTCGACGTGATGTCGGCTTCGCAGAGAGTCATAAGATCCTCTATGTCCTCACCGGCGTCAAAAAGCACACGGCGCACGGCCGAGTCGGTCACCTCCTCCTCCACAAGAGCGATGGGACGCATATGCAGCTCCACGAGTTTCTGCACATACTTCATCTTCTCGTTGAGCGGGAGCTTGAGACTGCGGAATATCTTTGGCACCATGCGTGCCCCTATGAAATTGTGGTTATGGAAAGTCCATCCCTGTTTAGGGTCCCACCGCTTGGTCACTGGCTTGGCTATGTCGTGGAGCAGGGCGGCCCAGCGCAGCCAGAGCGAGTCGGACTTCGCCGCCACGTTGTCGAGCACCTCGAGCGTGTGCAGGAAATTGTCTTTATGGCCGCGGCCGTTCACCGTCTCCACTCCCCTCATCGCGTCGAGCTCCGGCAACACGAGCGGAAGCAGATGTGTCTCCGACAAAAGCATCCACGCTCTCGACGGACTGTCGCTCTGCATCATCTTGCAAAGCTCGTCGGCGACCCTCTCGCGTGAGATGATTTCAAGGCGCGAAGCGTTGCGCCTGATCGCCTCCATCGTCTCCGGCACGATAGTGAAACCGAGTCGGGCGGCAAACCTCACCGCGCGAAGCATGCGCAGCGGATCGTCGCTGAAAGTTATGTCGGGGTCGAGCGGCGTCCTTATAAGCCCCTTGTCGAGATCGCCTATGCCGCCGAACATGTCGACAACTTCGCCGAAACATTCGCCGCTGTTGACACAAAGCGCAAGCGCGTTGATCGTGAAATCGCGGCGCGAGAGATCGTCTTCAAGCGTGCCGTCCTCGACTATAGGCTTGCGCGAGCCACGGTTATATGACTCCTTCCGCGCCCCTACAAATTCGAGCTCCATTCCCCCCATCAGCACCTGCGCCGTACCGAAATTACGGAACACCGTCAGGCGCGCATGCTTCCTCTCCGACGCAATGGCCTCGGCAAGCTCGATACCCGATCCAACGGTCACGAAATCGATATCCTTCGACTTGCGCCCGAGAAACAGATCCCTCACATAGCCGCCGACAACATATGCGCGTCGGTTCAGGCGGTCGGCCACCCTGCCCACCGTCAGAAAAGGCTCTTTGGATATTTCTTCCCGAAATTCAGCCATTGCAACGTTCCGTTAATTCGCTTCTATATAAGTTCTGTTATCTCTTCAGGCATATTGGTGAGGCACCTCAGTCCGTCAGGCGTCACCACATATGTGTTCTCGACACCGACAGCGCCCGTACCCGGTATGACAAATTTAGGCTCTATGGCGATGACATTGCCGGCCTCGAGCACGTCGCGCGAACGGGGCGCTATCACCGGTGCCTCGTTTATCTCGATACCGACTCCGTGACCTATGAACCCGGCATGCT
Source organism: uncultured Muribaculaceae bacterium (assembly GCA_964389525.1). Taxonomy (GTDB): domain Bacteria; phylum Bacteroidota; class Bacteroidia; order Bacteroidales; family Muribaculaceae; genus JAFLTL01. The sequence continues at coordinate 88,099 of CAYMEX010000003.1, forward strand.
GACGGTGGCCCATGAAGTAGGCGTGCAGATCGCGCTCTTTCACGATTTTCTCAGCTGCCTCATACATCTCCGAGGCCTTGGTGCCCGGCACGCCGAGTTTCTCGAGCGCGCGCAGTATGTCGATCGAGCAGCGGTGTGCCTTCACGGCAAGCTCATCTATCTCGCCGACCTTGTAGACACGGGTCATGTCGGTCATGTAGCCCGTGTAGTTGCCGTTGACATCGACCATCACGGTCATTCCGGCCATTATCACGGTGCCGTCGGCGCCGACAGGCAGCGACGGATCGGTTCCCGCGCCACCCATGGCGAAATCATAGGGTGTGGGTGAGTCGGCATTATCGCCCGCAAGCACATTGCCCATGAAAAGCTCCATGCTGTCTCCGGCGATGCGGAACTGTCCCAGGCAACCCGAGAGGCGCGACAGACGCTCTATCTCTATCTGAAACTCCAGATCCGACATTCCCGCGCTGTAAAGCCCGGGGATGCGGCGGTAGACACTCTCCTGCAATTTGCCCGAACGCTCGATCATCTCGATCTCAGCCTCGGTTTTGACGCTCCTCGCCGCTCTGAGCACTTTCGACAGATCGGCCGGATCATTCACTCCGGCGGCAGCGGCCAGGCGCTCTATGGTGCAGTATGTGGCATTGTCAAGCTCAAGACCGAGCTTCCCGCCGGCCACACAGCCGAAATCCATCTCCTCGGGCTTGCGCACGTACACCACATTGTCGCCTTCAAGCCCGACAGGACGGCGCACATAGTATGTCACCGCATCGGCAGTGACAAGTATCCAGCCAACAAACACGCGGCCGGTAAGATAATATTTCGACGCATTTCCGCTCACCACGCCGGCCGTGATGCCCGACGACGCCATAGCGGCGCGCACACGTCCGAGACGGCGCTCCGACTCAGCGTCGGTAAGCAGCATCAGCCGGTTCTCCTCACTCCGGGTTGCACGGCTGAAAAAACGCTCATTGTTTCGTACCATCTTCTTCGTCACTTTTAAAAAACAGACCTATCTTCGACAAGCCGCGCAAAGTGTCGCAGCGCATGATATGCCTGACGTTGATCGGGTGCCCCGAGACATGACGCAGATACCTTACGGGAAGCTCCAGCTCGATCTCAGGGCTGATGCCAGTCCTCCTCCAGTTGCCCGACGTGTCGGCAAGCTGAAATTCCACCGTGTCCCTCACAAGATGCCCCTGCCCGTCGACATTCGATATCTCGAGCCAGAGATTGCTGTAGCGGTACGACGAGTCGTGACTGATCGCCACGACAAGCTCCCCCTCGCTCACACTGTCGAGATGACTGAGCCCGAATGTCACCATGTCGCCATAGACCCATCCTGCCTCGGGAAGCATGACATACTCGCTGTCGTCATTGAGCGACCGCACGCAGCCCGCCGGCAGCATCGACAGCACTATTGCCGACAACGCCGCGACTGCGATATATATCATACTGCTTCCTGCCTTCATGCCCATGTGTGATTTTTTCCTGACAGAAACACTTGTGTCGGCCGCTTATGCGCGACCATGACTCACCGGCTTCAGCCCTCGGTCTTTTCGCCGCCGTTGTTGCCACCGCCGTTGTTGCGGCGGCTGCGCCCGCGGTTTCGGCTGCGGCCGCTCCCCTCCTTGCCCTTCTCAGGCTGCGGGTTATTATCCTGCGGTTTGGCCTCCTGTCGCTGGGCCTCGGCCGGCTGTGCCTTGCTCTTGTCGCGCTTGCTTCCCTTCGGTCTCTTGCGGCGCGATTTCGAGTCAAATCGGTTAAGGCTGCTGTCGGCAAGTATGTCGTTATACTGTTTGCTCTTCTTGGCATCGGCCTCGTCATCGCGGAGCAGCGACCGGGGCTTCTCCCCTGCCTTGTTCATCTCGATGATCTCAAAAGCACGGGCGGCGTCGATCACCGTCAGGTTGGCAGCGATCTGCTTGTCCGACGAGTAAGTGATCTCCTTCTTGAACACATCGGTCTTGAACACATACCACGTGGCGTCGTCGGTCTCAAGTCTCACGTTCTTCTCAGGCATGTCCTTCAGACACTCCATATAGGCGTCGACCTCGAAGTTGAGACAGCATTTGAGCTTGGCGCACTGTCCAGCGAGCTTCTGCGGATTGAGCGATATGTCCTGATAGCGGGCAGAGGCGGTCGAAACCGACACGAAATTCGACATCCACGTGGCGCAACACAGTGCGCGGCCGCACGGACCGATTCCGCCGATCCTCGCCGCTTCCTGGCGGGCGCCGATCTGCTTCATCTCGATGCGCACCTTGAATGTCTCGGCAAGCACCTTGATGAGCTGACGGAAATCGACACGCTCGTCGGCGATATAATAGAAAATCGCCTTGTTGCCGTCGCCCTGATACTCCACGTCGCCGATCTTCATGTTCAGACCGAGCGACTCGGCTATGCGCCGCGAGCGTATCATCGTGTCATTCTCACGCGCCTTCGCCTCCTCATATTTCTCGAGATCCTGCGGGCGTGCCTTCCTGAAAACACTCTTTACCGAGTCATGGTTCTCGCGGCACCCTGCACGCTTCATCTGTATTCTCACCAGATCGCCCGTCAGAGCCACACGGCCTATGTCGTGGCCCGGCTGTGCCTCCACGGCCACCATGTCCCCCTCCTCGACAGTCAGACCCTCGGGCAGGCGGTAGAATCCCTTGCGGGTATTCTTGAAATGCACCTCCACGATGTCATAGTCGGCCGCGCCTCCGGGTATATCCGAAAGCCAGTTGGTGCAACGCAGATTGTCACGGAAACCGCAGCATCCCTCGCCGTTGCACCCGCTCCGGCACTGTTTCACAGTACCGGCCTGGTCCTCCATCTCCTCATTGTCTTTGCGGAGCGGAGCTTCATTAAGATTGCTGGGTGATTCTTCCATAGCGATTCACCCCCGCATTATTTCGCGTAACTTACCGACCTGGTCTCGCGGATAACCGTTATCTTCACCTGGCCCGGATATGTCATCTCATCCTGAATGCGGCGTGCTATCTCTGTCGACAGACGTTCGATCTCGACGTCGTCGATCTTGTCGGCGCCGACAATCACGCGCAGCTCACGGCCGGCCTGTATGGCATAAGTCTTCACCACGCCCGGATAAGACAGAGCAAGCTGCTCCAGATCTTTCAGTCGCTTGATATAAGCCTCCACGATCTCGCGGCGAGCACCGGGACGGGCGCCCGATATGGCGTCGCACACCTGCACGATCGGAGCAAGAAGCGAAGTCATCTCCACCTCGTCGTGATGCGCGCCTATGGCGTTGCATATATCGGGTTTCTCCTTGTATTTCTCTGCCAGTTTCATGCCGAACAGTGCGTGCGGCAGCTCCGGCTCCTCGTCAGGCACCTTGCCTATGTCATGCAGCAGACCGGCGCGGCGGGCGCGTTTCGGATTCAGTCCGAGCTCCGAGGCCATCACGGCACAGAGATTGGCCGTCTCTCGCGAGTGCTGCAGCAGATTCTGGCCGTAGCTCGAGCGGTACTTCATCTTGCCCACGATACGTATCAGGTCGGGATGCAGTCCGTGTATTCCAAGATCGATAGCCGTGCGCTTGCCGGTCTCGATGATCTCCTCCTCGATCTGCTTCCTCACCTTGGCCACGACCTCCTCGATGCGGGCCGGATGTATGCGGCCGTCGGTCACGAGCTGATGCAGGGCCAGACGCGCTATCTCGCGGCGCACAGGGTCAAAGCCCGACAGCACGATAGCCTCGGGGGTGTCGTCGACGATGATCTCTATGCCCGTAGCAGCCTCGAGAGCACGTATGTTGCGCCCTTCGCGGCCGATGATGCGTCCCTTGATCTCGTCCGAGTCGATGTGAAATACCGTCACCGAGTTCTCGATTGCCGTTTCCGAGGCTACGCGCTGTATCGACTGCACGACGATCTTCTTGGCCTCCTTGTTGGCCGTCATCTTAGCCTCGTCCATGATATCGTTGATATAGGCTGCGGCAGCCGTCTTGGCCTCGTCGCGCATCGACTCCACAAGTTTCTCCTTAGCCTGTTCGGCCGTCAGACCCGATATATGCTCGAGCTCCTCGAGAGCCTTGCGGCGCACAGCCTCAACCTCCTCGGCTTTGGCGTCGAGCTGAGCCGCACGTGTGTCGAGAGCGGTCTTCTGATTGTCTATATCGTTCTTGGCACGCTGGTTTTCACTCTGCTGCTGGTTGAGCTGAAGCTCACGCTGCTTTATGCGTGCCTCGGCCGACTGCACCTTGGCAAGACGCTGCGAAGCATTCTTCTCTGCCTCGTTCTTTATCTTCATCTCCTGCTCGCGGGCTTCAAGCAACTTGTTCTTTTTCAGAACGTCGGCCTCACGCTCTGCCTCCTCTATAAGAGTCTTCGCACGGCTTTTTCCCAACTGCTGTTGCACCAGAAGTGTCACACCCACTCCCGCTGCAAGCCCGAGCAGTGCTATGATTATATAATACAGTACACTCATTTTATTTTATTGAATATGATGACTTTTTAGGTTAGTTCGATATAGCTTTATACAAAAACCGACACACATCCGTCCCCATTCTTTCGGTCGTCGGTCTCCGGCCTGTGTCATTAATTGGCATAGAGAGAGACTGGCGATCCTGGGTCGCGGTGCGTGTCGCGCGGTATTGTTTCGTTTCTGTAAGTTCTCCGCAGGCACCGACCTCTGTCATTGCGCCTGTGCGGAAAAGCACTGTTAGTTATTTCATGTCAGTCAGTATGGCATCAAGCTCGGCATCAGCTGCGTTCAGACAGCCCTCCATCCGTTCGGCCGTCAGATTAAGCGTCTCGAAATTCCGCGCGAAGTGAAAAGCTATAAGCGTCATCAGCTCCTGAGGAGCCTTCGTCGGGAATCTCAGCTTCCAACGCTCCCACACATAGTTGAGGGCGACTTCGGCCTTCCTGATCGCTTCCTCCTGCTCAGGAGCTATATCCATGTGCAGAGGCGGCAATCCTGCTATCTTGACTGTGATATGTTGTTTATCTGTCATCTCCATTTCCAAAGTCTTAGAGCTACATTGTCATCCTCAACTCTGAAGATCAGAGATACACTGATCTATCTCACGCACAAGTTCCGACAGCATGGCACGACTCCTCTTCATCTCATCGGCGCCCGGACGTGCCGACGTAACAACCGAGAGATACTCGATCTTTAGCTTTAGCTCCCTGATCTCGCGATCCTTAACCGACAGTTCGTCTTCAAGGCGCTTTATTTCATCACGGGCAGCGTCGCGTTGTTCTACGGCTATCTGATATCGCTTCGCAACCATAGCCGCTTTTCCACGCAGCCGCTCTATTGCTCTTTCAAAGTCATAAGCCATAACACAGTCATCCGGTAGATTAGATGAAAACTTGTGTACTCGCCGGAAGAAATGCCTCGATGTCGAAACTTCAAAGACAAAATCCGACTTTTACATACTGTCTGTAGTTTTTGCAAATTTAATCACCTGCATCCACATTTCAAAACATTTTATGAAGTGATTTAAAATTATAGGGATTTAATATTCTGACTCTCGCGACAGTATTATTTCCGGCAAGCCAGGCGGCTGCCCCATGAGGAGTAGGGACGCACGGCTCGTGCGTCCGCCTCACGGGCTATCCCCCACGCAGTTTTGTACCTAACCTAAAATGCCTGAAAGGCATTTCAAAAACAATAGCCAGGTACAACGTCAGGTGTGCCCGGTAAAAAACGCCTGTCAAGCGTGTCTGAAAGACACCTTGTTACACACCCACGCTTGTGCCGCAGCTCCATGATTCCCGCGCCCCTACACCCGGCTTCCCCATGAGGAGTAGGGACGCACGGCTCGTGCGTCCGCCTCACGGGCTATCCCCCCGTCTTTTTAGTAACCGCGTCAGGTCAAGGCATCGAAGATGCCGCAAATCTAAAACGCTGTAGGGGCGTGCGACAGTACGCCCAAAGCCTATTTCATGAGGATGCCATCGCAGACTCCCCTATTCCAACCCGCCGCGCTGGTTACACATATCAGTCAAGGCATCGAAGATGCCGCAACCCGGCGCAGCCGGAGCTTAACCCCATCCTGTGAGCGAAGCGCGAACAGGGTGGGGACTAAGCCTACCCCTGCATCCAGTCTCGCAGAGACTGAACCGACCCCACATCCCCCATACCGTAGGTATGACATTTTATTAGCCGGCTGTCCCAGATGAGTAGGGACGCACGGCTCGTGCGTCCGCCTCACGGGCTATCGCCCCGGCTGCCTTGTACCTACCCTAAAATGCCTGAAAGGCATTTCAAAAAAAGTAGCCGGGTACACCGTCAGGTGTGCCCGGTAAAAAACGCCTGTCAAGCGTGTCTGAAAGACACCTCGTTACATACACCCATGCTTGTGCCGCAACTCTATGATTCCCGCTCCCCCTACACCGACCCCACTTCATTCGCTCCCGCGTCACCTCCCTCCACACCCGCCGTTAAAAAAGATCGGTGCCGTCTTCACCTTCTACAGCGAAAACGGCACCGGGATAGTGCTATGGCTAATGCCTTATTCTGAGACTACCTCAAAAGGTATTTCTACAGATACTTCTTTGTGAAGATTGAGAGTAGCGGTGTACTCGCCTACTTCCTTCACCGGGTTCTTGATTACGATGATCTTGCGGTCGATCTCGAAACCTGCCTTCTGAAGCGACTCAGCGATCTGGATAGCGTTTACGCTACCGAAGATTGTACCGGTCGAGCTGGTCTTGGCACCGATGGTGAGCTTAACGTCGGCAAGCGAAGCTGCAAGAGCCTCTGCGTCGGCTTTGATCTTGGCAAGCTTGTGGGCGCGCTGACGCTGATCCTCGGCGAGCTGCTTGAGAGCTGCAGGCGAGGCGATCACTGCCTTACCGAAGGGGATGAGGTAGTTACGGCCATATCCCGACTTCACCTCCACTACATCGTCCTTGTAACCGAGGTTGGCGATGTCTTCTTTAAGAATGATTTTCATAACTTCTTCTTTATTGGGGGTGATTATTTCATCAGGTCAGTTACATAGGGCAGGAGTGCAAGGTGACGGGCACGCTTTACTGCCTGGGCTACACGACGCTGGAACTTCAGCGAGGTTCCGGTGATGCGGCGGGGAAGGATCTTGCCCTGCTCATTGAGGAACTTCTTGAGGAACTCAGGGTTCTTGTAGTCGATGTACTTGATGCCGCTGCGCTTGAAACGGCAGTACTTTTTCTTCTTAACGTCTACCGACAGGGGGGTCAGATAGCGGATTTCTGAATTGTTCTGTGCCATGATCAAGCTTCGGTTTGTGCGGGTTCTACTGTGGTAGCCTTGGGTGCGCTTGCAAGTGAGCGACGCTTGGCTGCATACTCGGCTGCATACTTGTCGAGACGGAAGACAAGGAAGCGAAGAACGTTGTCGTCGCGACGGAATGCCGTCTCAAGTTTCTTGACGAGAGTTGAATCACCGTCAAATTCTACGAGCACATAGTAGCCGGTGCTCTTTTTCTGGATGGGGTAGGCCAGTTTTTTTACACCCCACTCTTCCTCGTTCACGATGGTCGCACCGTTCTCGGTGAGAACATTCACAAACTTGGCAGCCGCTTCCTTCATCTGCTGATCAGACAAAACGGGAGTTAAAATGAAAACGGTCTCGTAATGGTTCATTTGTGAAACTTATTGTGTTTGGTTTAAAGCTTAAGCGAACATAATTCGCGAAAACCGCCGCAAAATTAATTAATTATTGGCTCTTTACAAAACTTTTTTCCCGTTTCAGAAAAATATTTTATTAAGATAAAAACGGTATCCGGCGTGTAAAATACCATTTACAGTATTTGGGCATACTCTTACATTTCCCTACAAATCAATATTATATCAACATTGATATCGGACTTGCCCGATGTAGGGGCGTGCGACAGTACGCCCAAATCCTGTAAATTTGTTTTCCGCTATTATTATTTCCTCGAAGCCTCGTCAAGAGCGCGGCGAGCCTTGGCCGTTGTCACTCTCCACGGCTGCTGAGGATCATTCACATTGTTGTTTCTTATCTCCTCGAGCACTGCGTCGACACCGCTCACGTCAACGCCGGCGGCGCGAAGAGCACGCACCTTCTCGGCAGCCTCGATGCCGTCGATCAGACGCTCGAAACGCATCGACGAGCGGTTGTAGGGATATACCAGATAGGTGTCGCCCGAGCTCCAGTTGCCAAAGCGGCTGTCCATCTGCGGGTTCTCCGGCCAAGAGTTGTAGGCCCAGCGGAGCATGCCGTCATAATCCCATGCAAGACCATACCATCCGAGAAGTTCTGCCTCAAAAGGCTGAGAGTAGGTGAACGTGTTGGGGTAGAGCGGACCGCAGCACACATAGAAAGTGGTCTTGAATCCCTGGTCGCGGCGCGACTCTATATCAGAGTGCTCGGCAGGCTGACCCTGAGCCACACACACATCCCTCATCATCGTGTATTTCTTGTATGACTTGTGGTTGTCGGCAAGAGCGAATCCCATCTCGGGAGCACACTTCTCGAGCACCTTCACGGCTGCGTCCATAGCCTCGGGCGAACGCTCGTCCATGGCGATATTAGTGATTTCGAGCCATCCTTTCTCGCTCAGATGTTTCTTGAAGTCAAGCAGGAACGGCTCCCATATCTCGCCGAAAATCTTTGTGCCGGGCTCGGCGACAACTGTCACCGTCTCGCCTTTAGCCTCGTCCATATACTCCAGCTCACAGTTCCAGGGCACCATCGAGTAGCAGTTGATCATCTCGTTTATGCCGATACCCATCATCATCTCAACCCAGCGGTCAAACACACTGTAGTCATAAGCCCATGTGCCGTCCTTTTTCAGAGTCCAGTTGATCATGTTGGCATATCCGTCGTAGCACTGGTGGTTCCACGGATCCTTGTTGAGATTGGCTGTGATCACCTTCTGTCCGGCGGCGGCAAGACGCTCCATCACCGGCTTCATAGCCTCGAAATGCTCATCGCTCCACACCTCCAGGCCCTGGGCGCGTGCCACGGCCGTCGGATGCTGCCACAGATCAAGATGATATCCCCATTTGTCGGGCGAAGCGAGAGTGTGGTTCTGCACCTCGAGTGTCATGGGCAGTATCACCTTGTCACCATTGTTTCCGCTGATGGTCAGATTGGTTTTGTATATGCCGGCGGCAGCGTTTTCAGGCACATTCACCGTGATCCACATAGGTCTTACGCTTCTCTCGGCCATGTCAAATGTTTTGAGAGAGTCGAGCATGTCAGGCACGAGGCGCGTCGATTTGCCCACTGAGAAAAGACTGTCGGCGATCGTGTACCTCACAAAACGTGCGTCGGCGATTGCCGAAGGCAGATTCCCGGTGTCCGACATGAAATCAGCTATCTCGCATGTGACACCGTCAACGCTGTCGGCCGACCAGAGCACGAGCTGTGCCGAGGCGCGTTCACCTTTCCATGCCACGACATTACATGTGTCATTGCCGTCATTCTGAGGCACGATGCTGCGGCTGTAACGCACGTCGGCATCACCCCACATGCCATGCAGACCGCTTTCTGTCGAGTCCCAACGCGCTATTTCATCTTCGGTAAGCGCTATCGGATCCGCAGGTTCCGTAAAAGTCACTTCAGGCACATACACTTTCTGATTGCATGCCGTAGGCAGCGCTATAGCCGCTGCAAGCGCAATAAACTGAAACTTGATACGCATTTTTATTTGTTTTTTGTTGTATTTCTGAATAAAGCAGGAGCCGACGTTTCGCGCTCTCTCACTATCTCGTCGAACTCTCTGAGACGATCATCCGACATGCGGGCCTCGCTCTTCCAAGCCTCCGACCCATAAACTCCGAATTCATCGAAACCGAACGGCTTGAAGCCGATGCGACGCGCCACCTTGTTGGAGCGCATTCTGAAATCGCCCTCTGCCGGATCGGCGAAACCCGGATCGGCAATCACCGAGTGAGCGTCATGTTTCTTCTTCCACTCGCCGAACGACATCCCGTAAAATGCCGTTTCGTCCGAACCCATATCCGGTGCCGAGGTATCGAAGAAGCAGTTGCGGTCCATGTCGGTCAGTGCGTCTTTCCATGCACCCCCTCCAAGCAGCTTGCCGTTGTCGCCATATACGATATTGTTCGTGAAACTGAACGATCTGTGTTCTTCGGGGCGGGTGAACTGTATCTGCTGGGTGATTCCATATGCAAATATATTGTTTTTTATCACATTGTCTTTGCCGTAATGCTGGTGAAATCCACCGCTCTTGCAGCCATAGACCAGATTGTTGTCCATCACAACCCCGGTCGAGCCCTCGTCGGTGTAAAGTCCCCAGCCGCCGTAATCATACGAGTAGACATGATGGATCGAATTGTTGTGTATGCGTGTCCCCTCCGACAGACCCAGCGTGTAGACTGCACCCATGTCCGACAGCTGTCCCCAGCCTATGTGGTGGATATGGTTGTAAGCTACCTCATTGCGTTTGGCGTAACTTGGAGTGTAGCCCCATACCCAACCTATCGACACACCCGAATACAGCAAATCCGAAATTTCATTGTGTGTTATCTTGTTGTCCGACGAGTTGAATATGTTTACACCTGTGCCGCACGGAAATACCTGTCCGATCTGCCTTATGATGTTGTTGTCGACCGTGATGCCCGAAGTGACTGTTTCAGCTGATGCAGGCGTCGACACCTCGCCTATTTTCACTCCTCCGGCACCGATATTGCTCAGCAAAGAGTGTTTTATGGCCGAGTCATGCACATTTTTCTTAAACCAGATGGCCGCATTGCCGGTGTTTTCGATCCGGCAGTTGTCAAACACTATGTTGCGGGCATTGTTGATGCTCACGGCCGCATCGACAGGAGCGGCGGCCTGGGCTGGAGGATTACCGCTCTTAGGCATCACATGGGCCGAGTGTCTGAATGCTATATTACGGAACACGATTCCCTCGACCGGCTTTCCCTCACTCCCATCTATGTCGAGAAGCACAGGCATCATGGGCGCATATGCCACCGTCGACTCAGGCGACTCGCCCGGCATAGGCATGTAGTAAAGACGTCCCTCGCTCTTGTCGAGATACCACTCGCCCGGAGCATTGAGCGCGCCACGGTAGTTCTCAAGTATGAAACGCGAGTTGGAGTCTATCACATTCCACGGCTTCATGGCCTCGCCGGCGGTGAACAGATAGCCTGAGTCAGGCTCGGCATACGCTATGTATTTGCGCGTATTGTCCCATTTGTGATAAAACATCACCACTACATCGGTGAGTTCGGCCGGTGTCATCCCCTTGAGTTCATTGAGATACTCGGGTTTCACCGACATACGCTGTGTGGCGTAATTGGCCCCACCCGCCGGCTGACCTATATGCACCTCTTCCTTACAGCTGTCCACCATATACCAGTCGGCATCGGGAGTGCGTGCGCGTGTAGCCTTGTGATTGTCGAAATAAAGCTGCTCAAACGAGACCCCGTAACGCTTAACCTCAGGTATATCAGCAACCCAGCTGCCGTCTGCAAGCACCTGCCAGTTGTCGATCGCGATAGATCCGCTCACGACAGGCATGTCCGCTACATCTCCCTCTATCACTATCGGACTCAAAGGCGACGCCGTGATTCTCACAGGTTCTTCCAGATGATGGATACCTGAGGCGAGAACGATTCTCAGTGTGTCATCACCGCGAGTCGAACGTGCCATCACATCGGCGATCTGCGAGGGAGAGTCGATCTTTACCGTACTCTGCGAGGTAGCGGCAACCGGGCATAGCATAGACATACATGCTGAAATATACCCTGTCAGAATATTTCTTTTCATGGTGATTATGGTTTATTAAGGTCTTATTAATCAAAAGTATGTATCGGGTAGTAGGGACGCACGGCTCGTGCGTCCTGCATTATTTCAGGCACTCACAGAGTTTTGTCTACTCTTGCGTATGCCCGAAAACTGTTTTGACTCAATCCTCCGACAGCACTTCGGCAAGTCTGCGCATCGCCTCGCCGCGATGGCTTATGGCATTTTTCTCCTCGTCGCTCATCTCGGCGAACGTGCGGCTTTCGCCCGAAGGCTGAAACACCGGATCATAGCCGAAACCGTTGGCACCCGACGGACTTTCCGTTATCCGTCCTTCACATCGTCCGTCGACTGTCTGTTCCTTGCCGCCGACGATCAGAACCACTACAGTCCTGAAACGGGCCTTGCGGTCACTTTTTCCCGCAAGATTTTCAAGCAGCAGCTTCATGTTGGCAGCCGAGTCGTGTCCCGCGCCGGGAGCATACCGGGCCGATCTGACTCCCGGCTCACCGCCGAGAGCGTCTACCTCAAGCCCGGTATCATCGGCAAAGCAGTCGACACCATAGCGTTCGCTCACCCACCGTGCTTTCATCAGCGCGTTCCCCTCGAGGGTCGGAGCCGTCTCGGGTATGTCGTCATGACAGTCTATGTCATTGAGCGACATTACCTCGACACGGCCCGCGAGTATCGCACGCGCCTCATCCAGTTTGTGGGCGTTGTTGGTGGCGAATACTATTTTTCTCATCAGAGCACTATGTTTACGATACGGCCCGGAACAACTATCACCTTGCGCGGCTCTTTGCCCTCAAGCCACTTGGAGGCCATCTCATGGTTCAGTGCTATCTCCTGCACTTCGGCCTGAGTTGCCGATGCGGGAGCCGTCACATTGTAGCGAACCTTGCCGTTCACCTGCACAGGATAGGTCTTTGTGTCCTCTACAAGATATTCTTCGTTATATTCTGGCCACTTGGCGTCGCATATAGTGCTTGTGTTGCCGAGGTCGTGCCAGAGCTGTTCTGTGATATGCGGAGCGAAAGGAGCCAGAAGCACCAGAAGCGGCTCGAGCACCTTGCGGCTGCGGCACTTCTGTCCGGCAAGTTCGCCGACACATATCATAAAGGCGGCTACCGACGTGTTGTAAGAGAAATTCTCTATATCCTGAGTCACCTTCTTTATCAGCTTGTGGAGCGACTTGAGCGACTCCTTGCCAGGCTCGCTATCGTCGGCAAGCCACTCTCCGCCCTTCCAGTAGAGACCCCACAGCTTGCGCAGGAAACGGTTTACACCGTCTATGCCGTTGGTATCCCATGGCTTGCTCTGCTCGAGCGGACCGAGGAACATCTCATAGAGTCGCAGTGTGTCGGCGCCATATTTCTCGATGATATCGTCGGGATTAACAACATTGAACATCGACTTCGACATCTTCTCAACAGCCCAGCCGCACACATAGCGTCCGTCATCTTCCGTGATAAACTCGGCGCTGTTATATTCCGGACGCCACTTCTTGAAAGCCTCCTGATCGAGCACATCGTTGCTCACGATGTTCACGTCTACGTGGATCGCAGTGACATCATATTCATCCTTCTTGCCGAGCGTCACAAAAGTGTTTGTGTCCTTTATGCGGTACACAAAATTGCTTCGGCCCTGTATCATGCCCTGGTTGATAAGCTTCTTGAACGGCTCCTCCTCGGCCACAACACCGAGATCATAGAGAAATTTGTTCCAGAAACGGCTGTAGATCAGGTGACCTGTAGCATGTTCTGTTCCACCTATGTAGAGATCCACATTGCGCCAGTATTCATCTGCTTCTTTCGACACGAGCGCCTCGCTGTTGTGCGGATCCATATAGCGCAGGTAGTAGGCGCTCGATCCGGCGAAACCGGGCATAGTGCACAGTTCGAGAGGATAGCCATCCTCGGTGACCCAGTTCTTCGCACGGCCCAGAGGAGGCTCGCCGGTTTCGGTAGGCAGATACTTGTCTACCTCAGGCAGAAGCAGAGGCAGTTTGTCTTCGCCGAGAAGATGAGGCACACCGTCCTTGTAGTACACCGGGAACGGCTCACCCCAGTAGCGCTGACGGCTGAATATGGCGTCACGCAGACGATAGTTCACCTTCACCTTGCCTATCCCCTTTGCCTCTACATACTCCTTTGCCTTCTTTATGGCGTCTTTCACTTCGAGGCCGTTGAGATTCAGATCGCCACCGTTGCTGTTGATCATTATGCCGCTTTTGGCGTCGAAGCTCTCCTCGCTCACATCGGCACCCTCGATAAGAGGTATGATCTCCAGATCAAACTTTTTGGCGAAAGCATAGTCGCGGCTGTCGTGTGCCGGCACAGCCATGATGGCGCCTGTGCCATATCCGGCAAGCACATAGTCGCTCACCCACACAGGTATTTTCTTCCCGGTAAGCGGATTGAGAGCATACGCTCCCGTGAATACACCCGTTACCTTCTTTTCTATCATTCTCTCGCGCTCGGTCTTGTGCTTGATCGAGTTGATATACTCGTCCACTTCGGCGCGCTTCTCTGCTGTGGTCAGCTGATCCACATACTTGCTCTCGGGAGCGAGCACCATGAATGTGACACCCATCACCGTGTCGGCGCGGGTGGTGAATATTTCCATCACCACATCGCTGTCGCATACCGGGAATTTCATCTCGGCTCCCTCGCTGCGGCCGATCCAGTTGCGCTGTGTCTCTTTGAGCGACGGAGTCCAGTCTATCGTGTCAAGACCGTCAAGCAGACGCTGGGCATAGGCCGATACACGCAGACACCACTGATACATCAGCTTCTGTTCTACAGGATATCCGCCACGCAGCGACACACCCTCGCTCACCTCGTCGTTGGCGAGAACAGTGCCAAGAGCCGGGCACCAGTTCACCATCGTGTTGCCGAGATAGGCGATACGGTAGTTCATAAGCACGTCGCTCTGCTCTTTCTCGCTCATCTTCTTCCACTCGTCGGCGGTGAAAGTCAGTTCACGCCCCGATGCGGCGTTCACGCCCTTGCTTCCCTCCTTTTCAAAATGCTCTGTAAGCGACTTTATGGGCATCGCTTTGTTGAGCTTCGTGTCGTAGTACGACTCAAACATGCGCTCAAAAGCCCACTGTGTCCACTTGTAGTATTCCGGATCACAGGTTCTCAGTTCACGGCTCCAGTCATAGCAGAAACCTATCTTTTCAAGCTGCTCCTTATAGCGCTTGATATTGTCGTTGGTAGTTTTTTCAGGATGCTGACCCGTCTGTATGGCATACTGTTCGGCAGGAAGTCCGTATGCGTCATAGCCCATCGGATGGAGCACATTGAAACCCTGAAGACGCTTGAAACGCGAGTATATGTCCGACGCAATGTAGCCGAGCGGATGTCCTACATGCAATCCTGCACCCGACGGATAGGGAAACATGTCGAGAACATAATATTTCTTGCGGCTGTGATTTATCTCCGTCTTGTATGTATTGTCATTTTTCCACTGCTGCTGCCAGCGCGATTCTATATCTCTGTGATTGTATTCCATGATTGGCAAAAATATATTTACTCTCTTTTGTTATCTGTGTTAAATGGCCGCCCCTTTCACTTGCTCATCTCGAGCATCCTCTCGATGGGTCTGACTGCCTTGACCGCGATTTCCTCATCAACCTCGATCGACGGCGACATGTTTTTAAGGCAGTCGCGAAGCTTCTCGAGAGTGTTAAGCTTCATATAATTGCAGTCATTGCATCCGCAGGTGCTGTCGTTCGGTGGCACAGGTATGAACTCCTTTCCAGGACACGACTTGCGCATCTCGTGAAGTATGCCGCTCTCCGTTGCAACTATAAACTTCTTGCAATCGCTCTCCTGACTGTGCTTCAGCAGCTTTGCAGTCGAACCAACCACATCGGCGAGCATAACCACCGTTTTTTTGCACTCGGGGTGTGCCAGCACCTCGGCATCACTGTTCGCCTTTTTAAGCTCTATCAGCTTCTCAACCGAGAACTGTTCGTGAACATGGCAGGCGCCGTCCCAGAGCAGCATGTTTCTCCCGGTCACGCCGTTTATGTAGTTGCCCAGATTCCTGTCGGGGCCGAATATGATCGGAGTCCCTTCAGGCAGCTTGTTAACTATCGACAGAGCGTTCGACGACGTCACAACTATATCGGTGAGCGCCTTCACGGCAGCCGAGGTGTTCACATAACTCAGCACTGTGTGTCCCGGATGCTCCTCTATGAACTTTGCGAAGTCAGCCGCCTGGCAGCTGTCGGCAAGCGAGCACCCGGCATTCAGGTCAGGCACGAGCACCGTCTTGTCAGGACAGAGTATCTTGGCCGTCTCCCCCATGAAATGCACGCCGCAGAGCACAATCACATCCTCTTTCAGTTTGCGCGCGATCTGAGCCAGAGCGAGACTGTCGCCTATGAAATCCGCGAGATCCTGTATCTCACCCTGCTGATAATAGTGGGCGAGGATCACGGCCCCCCTCTCTTTTTTCAGCCTTACGATCTCCTCCTTCAGTGATTCACCGCAGCTACACTTTTCGTCGGCTTTCATTATTATATTTTGTTTGATAAATTCTTTGAAAAAAAATTTTTAGTAGGAGTAGTAATGGATGTTGACAATGCTCCACAACTTTTTGGCTCATGGTTTGCTCTTGTCACTTATCATCCGTCTGCCGTGCGTTATCATAGTGTTATCTACATAAGACTCTTATATGAATCAATTAGATACAACTTTATAAACACACTGTAGATTTCTTGCAAAGTTAATAAATTTCGGGTGTAAACAGCTTAAAAAGTGTAGAAAACGTTGTTTAGAAACTATGCGGTCGCCGATGATAATATCCACACTTCTCTACACTGTCATCATCTCGCTTTTTTCTTGTGGGATAGTGTTGATATCGCCACACTTTTTTAACACCGCTTTCAACACGTTTTCATCATTATTCACACTTTGTTGACAGCTTGTAAACACAATTCACATATCTTTGTTGTTATGGAAAACCCTTTCGACAGCATAAAAAAACAGATTGCCGACCGCAATGTGGCGCCGGTCTACTACATCCATGGCGAAGAAGGTTTCTTCATCGACGAGTATGTGAGGATCTTTTCCGAATACCTCCCTGAAGCCGACCGCCCTTTCAACATGTTCACATTCTATGCTGCCGAGAAGACTCCCGACGACGTGATGGATATATGTCGCCGATATCCCATGATGGCCGACCGGCTTGTCGTGATAGTACGCGAAGCGCAGACGGCCGGAGGACGCTGGCTTAATAAACTCGCTTCATATGTCGCCGCTCCTTCTCCTTCCACACTTCTTGTTGTGGCTGCGCGTGGTGAGAACCCGTCATGCAAGGAGTTTACCACAGCTCTGAAAAAAGGCAAAGGGGTCGACATGGAGTTCAAGAAAGAGAAAGAGGCACGCATCAATGCTTTGCTTGTCGACTTCCTCGACTCACGTCATCTGCGCTATGAGCCTAAAGCCCTTGAGATGATCAGGGAGTTTGTAGGCACCGACTTGTCGCGTATCTACAACGAAGTTGCTAAAATGAGTGTGGCTCTTGGCGAGGGTGCTACAGTCACGCCTGAGAGTGTCGAGAGCCTTATAGGAGTCAGCACCGACTACAACAACTATGAGCTGAGGCGTGCCATTGCTTCACGTGATTATGTCAAAGCTGTCAAGATATCAAAATACTTTACTGCCAATCAGAAAAACAATCCCTGGGCTGTGACTTCGGCCACACTCTTCGATCTTTTTTCTTCGGCACTTGTAGCATGCTACACGCCGGGTGGCGACCAGAATCTGATGAAAGCTCTCGGATTGCGCGGCACATGGCAGCTTTCCGACATTACCATCTGTAAGTCACGATACAATGCCTGGCAGCTCATCGACATTATCTCGCTTATAAGACGTTTTGATGCGGCGGCCAAAGGAAATGGAAGCCGACGCAACGCCTTCTTGCTGCAGGAAGAACTAATCATGGACATACTCACCTCTCCGGGGCGCCGTTCATGATCTTTTGTGTGTTTCAACTGTTATATACTTACCTAAACTACTTTCTATGAAGAAAACATCATTCCTTATTATTGCCATGCTTTGTGCGTTTATTCCCTCTGTCTATGCGCAGAGCACTGTTTCCGTCTCAGGCAAGGCCGACCTCTCTATCGTACCCGACGAGGTGCATCTGCTCCTGACAGAAAAAGAATATCATCAGATAGATTTCAAAGGTAAGATTTTCGTTGACTACGGCGATTACTCTTCCAACATAGTGTTTGATCAGTCGCTTTTCGACTCGACACTGCCCGATGCAAAATTCCAGTTTAAGGTAGGCGACAAGGTTTATGAGGGCAGGAAGAAAGATATAAAATACACTCTTGTCGACATAGCCACACTTGAAGACCGTGTCATTCGCGCGGCCGACAAAGCCGGTCTTACCAAAGACGACATAAACATATCGGAGCTTGGCGACTATTGGCGTTGGCGCAATGCACCATATCTCGTATCAAAACAATATGACATAAAGCTCACCGACCCGGCTCAGCTCGCCAAATTCATCTCAGCTCTCGACAAACAGGGAGTAGCCTCTATGTCATTCGGCGAGATGAAAAACAAGGATATGGAGCAGTACGACCGCAAAGGGCGTGTGCAGGCACTTGAGAATGCGCGCGACAAAGCCGCATATATGGTGCAGACTTACAACGGCACTCTTGGCGAGCCACAGCAGATTGTCGACGGCAACATGCCCGTAATGACCACTGTAGTGCAGCCACGCATGTTCAAGTCTGCCGCGATGATGAACGACATGGCTGTGAGTGAATCCGTTATGGATGCGGGCGGCGCATCGCTTGAGTCGCTCAACACATTCCCGCTGATTAAGAAAACCTACAACGTAAGCGTCATCTTCACCGCCACCTACAACCAATAATTAATAAATCTGCGATTTACGTAGGGGCGTGCGACAGTACGCCCACATCAAAGCCCGTGAACGGGCGTCACATATTTAGCACCGCGTCCGGTCGAGGCATCGCAGATGCCGCAACCCGGCGCAGCCGGAGCCTAACCCAAACCCGCCACTCCGTCGAAGACGGATGATAATGCAAAGCCCCACATCGAGCGTGGTAAGCGCGATGGTGTGGGATATTATCGTTTTGATAAACCATGGCCTCGAAGATATCGATTTTTCCCCTTTCTCCCGCTACAATCGGATGTAACATAATGCCTGAAAGGCATTTAAAGATAATAGCCGGGTACACCGTCAGGTGTGCCCGGTAAAAAGAGGCCCGTTAAGCGTGTCTGAAAGACACCTTGTTACACACACCGCCCGAGCCAACTACATCTAAGGCATCGCAGATGCCATAACCCGGCGAAGCCGGAGCCTAACCCCATCCTGTGAGCATAGCGAACAGGGTGGGGATTACGCCTACCCCCGTCACCCAGTCTCGCAGAGACTGAACCGATCCCTCATATACCGGCGCGGTATGCGACACACCTTCATGCCGATCCCGCAACGCGTGCGACAGTACGCCCACATCAAAGCCCGTGAAACGGGCGTCACATATTTAGCACCGGGTGACCGGAGGGAACCCGGTGTAAGACGCATCCCGGATCAGAGCTGCGGAGCTGCGACACAATATTCTGAATCGGGTGTTATTCGTTACCTCGACACCAGTTGCTTTCGTCATACGGCGTGCGTCCGCCTCAGGTGCGATCCCAGGCATTTTTATAACCGCGTCCGGTCAAGGCATCGCAGATGCCGCAACCCGGCGCAGCCGGAGCCTAACCCCATCCTGTGAGCATAGCGAACAGGGTGGGGATAAGCCTACCCCCGGTAACCAGTCTCGCAGAGACTGAACCCGTACCAAAGCACCGTAAAAGTAAGCCCCAGGCGACCGCAGGATGCCTGGGGTACAAGATGACACATGATATAGAGCCTCGGAGAGGCGATGTAATTCTATCTACATTTATCACGAGACAATTCAGGCTGGTTTATAAATGCCTGAAAGGCATTTATAAAAGAGGCTCGTCAATCGTGTCTGAAAGACACCTTGTTGTACACGATCCGCCACTCCGTCGAAGACGGATGATAATGCAAAGCCCCACATCGAGCGCGGTAAGCGCGATGGTGTGGGGTATGATAGTTTTGATAAACCACGGCCTCGAAGAGGTCGATTTTTCCCCTTTCTCCCGCTACAATCGGGCGTAACATAATGCCTGAAAGGCATTTAAAAAAAATAGCCGGGTACACCGTCAGGTGTGCCCGGTAAAAAGAGGCCCGTTAAGCGTGTCTGAAAGACACCTTGTTACACACACCGCCCGAGCCAACTACATCTAAGGCATCGCAGATGCCGCAACCCGGCGCAGCCGGAGCCTAACCCCATCCTGTGAGCATGGCGAACAGGGTGGGGATTAAGCCTACCCCCGTCACCCAGTCTCGCAGAGACTGAACCCGTACCAAAGCGCCGTAATAGTAAGCCCCAGGCGACCGTTAGGAAGCCTGGGGCACAAGATGATACACAACATAGGGCCTCGGAAAGAGGATGTAGATTCCTTATTATCGGATGTTTATTCTTTCACAGTGTATGTGCCGTCGTCGTGTCGCACAAGCGTTATTTCGGAGTAGGGTGAAACATAGTCTTCGTCAGTGTAATATTTCCCATCTTCATAGTTGTAGTATGTTCTACCGACGTTCTTTTTTATCGGAATCTCCACACCTTTGTAGGTATATTCTATAGCGCCCTTTCCATTCCAGTCATAGTCGATACATTTTCCTCTGAATACAATTTCTTCGGCATCATCTTTAAAGACTTTGAATTGCTGTATTACAAAGTCATCCGTATAAATATATGCCAGATTTGCACCGATCATGAAAAACTTTGGAGCAAGGCCGCCGGATCCAAGACTATGTGTAAATGTACCATAATTGCATGTTTCAGTTATAGTGTATTCTTTTTGAGAAACACTCATATTGCACCATTTATCGACTAAATCATTACCTGCTTCATTTTCAATGTAAACATACAAAGTAAAATAATAATCGGCATCGGGAATAACCTCCATGTCATTAATACCATCTTTTTCTGTCTCCCTTGAGATTTCTTTTTTCTCGTGATATTTGACAATATCTTCCTCACACGATGTGAGACCTGTGAATGCCACCACTCCCAGCAGCATCCACAACATCAGTTTAATCTGTTTAATACTTTTCATCTCTTTATCCCTGAAATTATTATATTATTTGAATTGAACTCAAAAGTAGAGAAATTTTTATATTGACCTGATTCACCATTGTTTGTGCCATCACATAAATAGTATGCATCACTCTTGCCACCCCATCCGAGATTAAAATGGAGATACGTGTATATCACAGAGTTATTACGGGTGAATGCATACTCTCCTGTATCTGCATTAAAATAATCATAAGCCGTAGAGAAATTATCGTATCCGTCCACAACCCATGCATGTCCTCCCCTATATCCTGTTCCCCTTAGGTATACAGGTCCTTCATAATTAATAGAGAATATACATTTTGACAGCGAGAAACTTGCTAATTCTGCATTATTATAGCCCATTTCTTTGAAACCTATTTCAGCATCAAAATAGGTTGCGCCTGATGCATCAATATCGTAATCCATATTAACTAATACGCCTATATTGTGCAAAAGATGGGCAATGTCATATAATCCAATATCTGAAACATAACTATGGCTTGATTTTTTAAGCATATCATCCCAGTTGTAAGTATGGTCGCTCATATTTTGAGGCCATTTATGATATGAGCATATCTGCCCCATAGCTATTGCGACGCAACCAACTAATGCATGTTTGTTATTATATATAGGACATTGACTATTATAAGGTTCTCCTTGTTCCCAATGTGTTTTCAACAAAGGTCCTTTGATATCGTGAACGTCTTTAGGGTAATACTTATATAAAACACCATTTATTACTTCTTCTCCTCCAATCCCTGATGGTGGGCCTGGATCTGATGGTGCACGCGATATATTAGTCTGTTGATAAATTGCTTCACTACGTCGTGGGGCATCTGCCATTGTGGCTATGGCATTTTCAAGATATATTTTTACACCGGGGTTGTCTTCGGCATCAAACTCTCCTGTCGGAGAATATACGTAGATTTTATTATCAATCTCGCGGTCAGCAGCTATGAGTGAAAATCCACCATTTTCAAAATTAACGAGATAAAATGTCGTATCAATTGCCGATGTTCTTGAAATATGATGAGTGTCTAACAAAGATATATCTGACACAGTGCGTGCGACTTCGCCTCTTGATTTATCTTCATTGTTATCAAGCAGAGCCATAAATGCCGAAGCTATGTCGCCTGCTTCTTCAGCCGACAAATATCTTTCAGATATTATCTGATTATCAACCACATTTTGTGATTGATTCGATGTGACATCCACAGGAAACTCCGGTTCTATGTCATGGGTTGTACACCCCGTTGCAAGCAGGACAAACAACGGTATTAGAAATCGGTGTTTCATAATGTGAATGATTTAAGTTTAAAACTAATTGTTTCAGAAGCAATAAGATTACTTCCGCCCGCAATGTATAAAATATTATTTTAAAATACAAATATTATTAAAAATATTTTATAATTATTTTTATATGATACATATATAGACAATATAGTATCATTACTATTCATGCGGACGCATATGAGATAAAGTATAGATTATCAGGTAAAAACTCATGATTTGTATATCTAACTCAATTTCAGTCAGTACGTAGAGGGGTGCGCCATTATCATACTGGCGTGCGCTCCATGATAGTAGTGATGCACGGTTCATGCGTCCACCTAAAAATCACATATTTAAATCACTACGTAGCCCGTGAAACTGGCGTCACATATTTAGCACCGCGTGAGGTCAAGGCATCGCAGATGCCGCAACCCGGCGAAGCCGGAGCCTAACCCCATCCTGTGAGCATAGCGAACAGGGTGGGGATTACGCCTACCCCCGACAACCAGTCTCGTAGAGACTGAACCCGTACAAAAGCGCCGTAATAGTAAGCCCCAGGCGACCGTTAGGAAGTCTGGGGCATCCGCATCGTGGTGATGCCGATCAAATCTCCTCTATCTTTTTAGAGAACTTACGGCATATCCGTTCATGTCTGATTATCATGTAAAGCATGATAAAGTTGAACACAGTAAGTTCGGCGGCGAAATACAGCCACGGCATTTTCAGGATCAGCGACACGAAAAGCGTTATGGCTCGCCAGTTGAAAGTGAGGATATTGGTGTATTTCATCAGAGGCTTCGATGCCGCTCTGAACTCATCTCTGAACCACTGGGGTATGTTTCCGTCGGGCCATTTCTGTTTTATGTCGTGGCGAAGCTTCTGCATCGAAGGGCTCGTGCTCTCCTGCTGCTTGGTGTAGCCGATATAAAATGTAAGAGTAAGACGCTTGAACCATTGGCTCTTGGGAGTTTCGGCAAGTTGCTTTTTCAGTTCGGCCGAGTTGTCAAGCTCACTCTTTCCATTGACAAAGAAAAGATGAAATTGACGGTAGGTGTCGGCCATTGCCGCCTGTTTGCCATGGCATATGCCGGCTGCTACAGCCATTGCCCATATGGCCCACGGATACTGGCTGAAGAACTGCGACGTATGCGGTTCTCTCAGGCATATTGCCACATATATGGCGGCAAACCACAGGTCACCGGCTACGCCGTCGAGTATGCGGCCGAGCTGCGAGTACTGTTTGGTCATGCGGGCAAGCTGGCCGTCGGCGCTGTCATAGGAGTTGGCCCATATAAGCAGAAGCATTCCGATCATATTGACCCAAATGTCATTATAATACATCATTATGCCCGCTCCAACGCCGAGAAATATCGATGCAATAGTGATGGTGTTAGGGTGGATACCAAGTTTACGGGCTATAAGCGCCCACGCGTAGCCGACAGGACGATAGAAACACAGGTCGATGGTTTCCTCGGTATCTGAGCTTTTGAGAGTGCTTTTATAACCTTCTTTCAGTTCCTTGAAATTCATATGCTGCTTATTTCTTGTTATGGTGTATGCGTCCGTGCATGACGAAATTAGTCATTGCGAGCGCTATATTGTCAAATCGGGTCTTTCGGTAAACGAAATATCGCTGAAGTGTGAAGTTGAAGCCGAGCGACACTATGATGGCGACAAGCAGACGTGCTGCCGTGAAATATCCGTCAGGTTTAAATCCGATGGTCTCGAGCAGATGCCAGCGGCATAGAATCCAGTACATCAGCTGTGTGCCGCCAGCATTGAGAAGAAGACTTCCAACCCACACCAGCGAGAATTTTGCCGCAAGAGCTTTCCACGGGCAGTCATCGACTCTGAACGTAAACCGGTAATTGAGCATGAAATTCACCACGCCGCCGGCGATCGCGCCGATTGCCGCTGAAATGAGGGGAGTGAGAAAAAGCCATTTAAACATGACAAAACTCACCACGAAGTCGACAAGACCCGATGTCTGCGCCGAAACACCCGATCTCAGAAAAGTGCTCATGAAATCATTGCTGTAGACCAGATGACGGCCTATATGCTTGATTTTTTTATGCATATTTTTTATCGGCCTCCTTTTATTTTCTTGATCTTGCGCAACACATAGCGTGCTATTGCCGAGCTTGCTTCCTTGCGGCAGGGAGCGAAACTTGGCCAGTCGTTCACATCTATGATCATAAGCTCGCCGTTGGGCAGAAGCATGCAGTCGCCGCCATATACTTCAAGTTCAATCACCTCGGCAGCTTTCTCGCACAATTCTTTCAGTTTGTTTTCGTTGAATCCGGGTTTGGTCTCGTCAGTGGCGTCAGGTGCGTCGGGGCTGTAGTTGCGTGAGTCCATCGGAAGAAAACAATGGAAATAGCCCATGCCTCTCACACCGTAAAACCTGATAAGATCGCCGATCACATGTGCGTTTATGACTGCGCGTCTTATTCCGCGCAGGAAATACTCATGCAATACCTCCTGGGCTTCTTCGGCATGCCTCACAAACGTCACATCCTCTTTGTGCATCGAGTGGAAGTCGGCCTGTTTTATCCAGCATTTGCCGATATTGAGCTCACGCAGCCGGGCAAGCACCGATTTGTCGGTGTCTACGGTAAAATTCACCGGATAGGGGAGTGCGTGGCCCACAAGTATGCGGCTCATAAGTTCGCGACGGCAGTTTTCTATGCCATGCCCCGAATTTACTACATACATACCTCCCTTTTCAAGATCTTTCAGCCGGTCTACGCATTTAGGCGATCTGCACATGGCAAGCACGCAGTCCATTTCACTGAGTTCTGCCAGTTCGCTCTCATCCATCGCTCCGAACTGTTCCTCACTGTACAGCTTCACCTCACACCCGCGCTTGCGCAGTTGGTCGCCGACGGCATTCATTATAGCCGCGTCATTGCCGATATGGTTTGGAGAATAATCGCGTTGACGCAATATTCCCGCTATTCTTGCTGTTGACAAAGTTTTTGTTGTTCGGTTGCGATTGGATTTCCTGCAAAGATAAATATTTCTATTTTCTTAAGAAACTGTTTAAATAATGATACGGATTTTGAGAGAGCCAAAAGACACTGACTGACTACTCAAAAGCATCTAAGAGTAAACAAGCTCTAAGACAGCCGCAGATCCATTTCTTTTACGAAATCGGCCATTTGCGGGTTTTGTTCGAGCATATGCTGATAGACCTCGCGGTCGGTCCATGTGCGTGGAGAGCCTTCTCCGGCATTCACCTCGATGTTGAGGGTGACGAAGTCGTTGCCGAGATTCTTGTGCAGATAGGGGAGAAGTCTTGCTTTTTCCTCCTCCATCAGAGTGCGCTGGAGCTCGTTTTCCACAACAATGGTCAGCGTGGTCATGTCGTCGCCTATCGTTGGAGCCGAAGCCCGCATAGTGTTGACAAGACGCTTTTCTGTCGGGCGGGCGTCCATGTAGGCCTGCCACAGTTCATGCAGCTTTTCGGTGCTGAATCTTCTGTCGTTTGTAGGAGCGGTTGTCTGGTTTGTGCCGGTTCCTGAAGACACCGTCTGCCGCCCGGTGTCGTTTATGTTGCGAAGCGACAGGCCGCTGTTGATAATGTTGCCTACCGTCCTTATCCTTATCGTGGGCTGGGCCGGTCGCGGTGGGTTTGCGGCCTGTGACACTGTCTGGGCAGCCGACGTCGCCGGCTGTTGTTGCTGGCGTGCAGTCGGTGTTGCCGGTGTCTGTTGCGTTCTGGCCTGAGCGGCAGGCGTCGGGGCAGCCGCAGGCGTGGCGGCAGGTCTTGCCTCGGTCTGCGCGTTGCTCCACCCCACGTTCTTTATGGGTGCGAGAGTGTCGAGATGCCCCTCCTCCTTCTCGCTAAAGGCGGGGGAGGGGCTTAGTAGTTGGCATAGTTTTATGAGCAGCAGCTCGGCAAGAAATGACTTGTTTGTCGCTTCACGATAGTGGAGATCGGCATCGTTGCAAAGGCTCATGGCCTTGTAGAAGAAATCGGGCGGAAACTTCGATGCAGCCTCGGCCATGAGTTTCTTTTCGGTCTCAGGTGCTTCTACAAGCTCGAGTGTGCGCGGGTCGCGGGCGGCCATCATGTCGCGCATCCACGATGCGAGTCCGTTTATGAAGAAATGGGTGTCAAATCCCTTGTCTCTTATCTCTTTGAATACCAGAAGCGCCGCACCCGGATCAGCCGAGGCAAAAGCGTCGCACAGACGCTTGAAATAGCTGCCGTCGAGCACGTTAAGGCTGTCTATAGCTGCTTCATATGTGATATGCCCGCGTGTCGATGCGGCCACCTGGTCAAAAATCGACAGTGCGTCGCGCATGGCGCCGTCGGCCTTCGACGCTATCACACCGAGAGCCGACGGGTCGGCCTCAATACCTTCCTGACGCGCCACGTCGGCCAGATGGCTCGCGATATCGTCGGGGGTGATGCGTGCGAAATCATAGATCTGGCAGCGCGATAATATGGTGGGTATGATCTTGTGCTTCTCGGTAGTCGCGAGTATGAATATCGCATACGATGGCGGCTCCTCGAGAGTCTTCAGAAACGCGTTGAACGCGCTCGACGACAGCATGTGCACCTCGTCGATGATAAACACTCTGTAGTGTCCGGTCGTCGGAGGTATGAGCACCTGATCTACGAGATTGCGTATGTCTTCGACACCGTTGTTTGATGCAGCGTCAAGCTCGACGATATTGAGCGAGCGGCCTTCGTTGAACGCGCGGCATGAGTCGCACTCGTTGCATGGATTGCCGTCGGCTGTAGGGTTGGTGCAGTTTATTGTCTTTGCAAATATCCTCGCGCACGATGTCTTGCCGACTCCGCGCGACCCGCAGAACAGATAGGCGTGGGCCAGACGGTTGGTGGCGATAGCGTTGCGAAGTGTCATCGTCAGCGATTTCTGCCCGATGACCGCATTGAATGTCGACGGGCGGTACTTGCGTGCCGAGACTATGTACTGATTATTTTCCATCACCCAAATTTAGTCAAATTAAAGCAGATATTCATTGAAATAAACACCCTAAATTTATGGAATATGGGGAATTTTTATAAATTTGCATTCTATGGATGACAAAGAAGGTATTTTAAAATTCGACGATCCCTCGGGAAAATGGACCGAAATCGAGCACCTTCCCGAGTGGGATGAGAAATTTTATCACATCTACACTGCCAAGAAATTCGGAAAGTGGGTGATGATGAAAACATTGCGTCCTGAATTTCGCGATGATCCCGACATGCAGGCAATGATCGAGAAAGAGTTTGAGGTGCGCTACAATCTTGCGAGCCCCAACATCATTATGATCAACGACTTCGACGAAGTGCCGGGAGTCGGACGCGCAATCATCACCGACGACGTGTATGGCGACTCGCTCACTAAGCTCATTGAAAAAGGCGAGGTAGATGAGTCGATTCTGACAAAAGTCAACACAAACCTGGTCGACGCTCTCGACTACATTCAGCAGAATCATATCGTACATCATAAAATCACGGCCGACCGCATAATCTTCACCGAGAATGTGCGCAACCTCAAAGTGATAGATGTGGGTTTTGATCAGCTCGATCATCTCTCGAGGCAGGATACCGAGGACGACATAAAGGCTTTCGGAGAGATCTTGCAGAAGACACTCGACGCATGTCCTCCCGAAGTGGCGCAGAGACATTCGCGTTGCCGCAAGGTGGCGCAGAACGCCATTGCCGGGCAATATGCCGACGTTCAGGAGCTGAAAATGGCGCTGAACGACCGCAAGGCTTCGCGGTTTGGTCTTTTCATTGCCGCATTTCTCGTTATTATGATTGTCTTGCTTGCATGGCTGACATCAATGGTTCGTAATGTGTAGAAAAACTGTGCTTAGAAATGTCGATTGAAATACATCCGGTAGCTCCCACAAAAGAACAACTCTCGCGATTCGTCAAGTTTGGAATAAGCCACTACGACGGCAACGACTGTTTCGTGCCGCCGTTGATATCCGACGACATCAACACCCTACGTCCCGACAAAAACCCTGCATTCGAGTATTGCGAGGCACAGTCGTTCATGGCCTACAGACATGGCATGCCTGTGGGGCGCATCACGGCGATCATCAACAGCAAGGCCAACAAGAAATTCAACGAGAAAGTCCTCCGTTGGGGCTTTGTGGAGTTCATCGACGACGATAAGGTTGTTGACGCGCTTTTCAAGGCGATCGAGAGCTGGGGCCGCAAAAGAGGCATGACTGAGATGGTAGGACCGATGGGATTCACCGATCTCGACCATGAGGGCATGCTTGTCGAGGGATTCGACCGCCTGAGCACCATGGCCACAATCTACAATTATCCATACTATCCCGTGCAGATGGAGAGACTCGGCATGAAAAAAGAAACCGACTGGATAGAGTTTCTTATCGACGTTCCCGAGAAGATACCCGAGAAAATGCAGAGGATAGCCGATATTGTCAGGAAAAAATACAACCTCCGCACACTCTCCTACACATCGCGCAAGAAACTCAAACAGGACTACGGGCACGAGCTCTTTCGTCTCATCAACGAGGCATACGACGGGCTTTACGGCTACACACAGCTCACTCCGAGGCAGATCGACTATTATATCGGCGAATTCCTGTCGATGCTACGCCTCGACCATGTGACAGTCATCGTCGACGAGTGCGACCGTCTTGTCGGTGTAGGCATAACCATGCCGTCGCTCTCGAGGGCATTGCAGAAGAGCGGCGGAAAGCTCTTCCCCTTCGGATGGTATCATCTTTTGCAGGCTATCAAGGGAAAGACCGACCGCGTCGATCTGCTTCTCGTGGCTGTCAGGCCCGAGTATCAGAGCAAGGGAGTCAACTCGCTTCTCTTTGCCGAGCTCATTCCGGTTTACCAGAAGTGCGGATACAAATACGCCGAGACAAATCTCGAGCTCGAGAGCAACCAGAACGTACAGAAGCAATGGGAATACTTCGACCGCGTGCAGCATCGTCGCCGTCGCGTATATCGAAAGCCGATCACCCCCGCGTCACAGGAAAAATAAACACAAATATCTGATATATAATGAGGACATCATATAAACGCATACTGCTTAAACTCAGTGGAGAGTCGCTGGCTGCCGGGAGCGGACACGGCATCGACACAACACGTCTCGGCGAGTACGCCCGACAGATCAAAGAGGCTGTAGAGAGTGGTGTGGAGATTGCCATCGTCATCGGCGGAGGCAACATATTCCGCGGCCTCAAAGGCGCGTCGCAGGGATTCGACCGTGTCAAGGGCGACCAGATGGGCATGCTTGCCACTGTCATCAACTCGCTTGCGCTCAGTTCGGCGCTTGAGGCGATAGGGCAGAAGGCGGCTGTGTTCACGGCCATCAACATGTTCCCTGTCGGCGAGCACTACAGCAAGTGGAAAGCCATCGACGCCATGAAAGACGGGCGTGTGGCCATCCTTTCAGGCGGCACGGGCAACCCGTTCTTCACCACCGACACCGGAGCCGCTCTGCGTGGTGTCGAAGTCGAGGCCGATGTAATGCTGAAAGGCACTCGCGTCGACGGAGTCTACACCGCTGATCCCGAGAAAGACCCCACGGCCACGAAATTCGACGAGATCACCTACGACGAGGTCTACAACCGCAACCTCAAGGTGATGGATCTCACCGCCACGGCACTATGCAAGGAAAACAACCTGCCCATCATTGTATTCGACATGGATACTCCCGGCAACCTCGCCAAAGTGCTTGCAGGAGAGAAAACAGGCACTCTTGTCTATTGATTTCAACTAAAAAAGCATATTACAATGGATCCTAAAACTTACCTCACCGACGCCGAAGAGAAAATGGAGCTCGCAGTAGAGTATCTTGACGAGTCTCTCGCACACATCCGTGCAGGCAAAGCAAATCCGAAAATCCTCGACGGCATACGCGTCGATTACTACGGAAGTGCAAGCCCGATTTCCAACGTCGCAAACATATCGGTCCCCGACGCGCGCACCATCACGATTACTCCGTGGGAAAAGTCGATGTTCAAGGAGATAGAGAAAGCAATTATCAATTCCGAACTCGGCATCACTCCCGAAAACAACGGTGAGGTCATACGCATCTCCATACCACCTCTCACCGAGGAGCGCCGCCGTCAGCTCGTCAAGCAGTCCAAGTCAGAGGCTGAGCAGGCAAAAGTGTCGGTGCGCAACGCACGCCGTGAAGGCATCGAGGGACTGAAGAAAGCCATCAAACAGGGCATGCCCGAAGACGTCGAGAAAGACGCCGAAAACGACATGCAGAAGCTCCACGACCGCTTTATGAAGCGCATCGACGAGCTTTTCGCCGCAAAGGAGAAAGAAATACTCACAGTCTGAATGCAGAGAGTACTGTTTCATTCCACCGTATTCGGCCCCATACACAGTCGCAGACTGGGAGTCTCGCTCGGCATAAACCTATTGCCCGACGACGGAAAGATATGCTCCTTCGACTGCCTCTACTGTGAGGCCGGCTTCAACGCTCAGGGACCCGGCACGACCGGGTTCCCTACTATGGAGCGTCTGGCTGCCGATTTGCGCCGTAAGCTCACCGATATGAAAGAGCAGCAGAGTCCGCTCGACGTCATCACCTTTTCGGGCAATGGTGAGCCTACGCTTCACCCGCAGTTTCCCGAGGCGGTTGATATAGTCACCCGCTTGCGCGACGAGTTTTATCCCGACGCCAGGATCAGTGTGCTCACCAACTCCACGCGCATCGACCGCCCCGAGACAGTGGAGGCTCTCCGCAGAGCCGACAACGCCATTCTCAAACTCGACTCGGCCATCACGTCGACGATGCGCCTCATCGACCGTCCCAACTCGCCCGAGTTCACATCTGAGCGCGTCATAGGCTATCTCGAGAATTTCGGCGAGAAAGCCATCGTGCAGACCATGCTGCTGCGTGGAGAGTATGAGGGGCAGCCCATCGACAACACCACTCCGGCCGAAGTCGAAGCCCTCGTCGATGCCATCCTGCGCATAAAGCCGCGCGAGGTCATGCTGTACACGATCGATCGTCCGACACCGCTTGCCACCCTTTCAAAAGTCTCTGTCGACGACCTTGAGCGGGTAGCCGGCATATTGAGAGAGCGCGGCATCTTTGTCGCCACCGCCGGATAACAAAAGAAACCCGCTATGGCTGTATCAGACACGGTTCCCGTATTTCCACGCCCTCTGGAGCAGGGCGACCGCATTGCCGTCGTCTCTCCTGCCGGATCGATTGATCCGCGTCATGTGCACTCTGCCGTCGAAGTGTTGCGTCAGCAGGGCTGGCGTCCGTATATAGGCGATCATGCGCTTGGCAAGAGCGGCACATACAGCGGCACCGACACCGAGCGATTCCACGACCTCAGCCGTGCGCTCACCGATCCCTCGGTGCGTGCGGTCATATGCAGCCGCGGAGGCTACGGAGCGGTTCACCTGCTCGAACGTCTCGATGCTATCCCCGTTGCACGCGATCCGAAATGGATAGTTGGTTTCAGCGACATATCGGCCCTCCATGCCCTCATGGCAAGCAAAGGCATCGTTTCGGTCCACGCTCCCATGACCAAGGATATATCACGCGGCCCTGAAGATCCTGATATCGCCACTCTTTTCGGCATTCTGCGCGGCGACAGGCCTGTGCACCGTTTTCCTTCGTCGCGTTTCGACCGTCCCGGCATTGCCTCAGGCAGGCTTCTCGGAGGCAACCTTGCCGTCATAGCTGAGCTTATCGGCACGCCGTTCGATGTCATACGCCCCGGATCCATCCTTTTTATCGAGGATATAGAAGAACCCATCTACAAGACCGAGCGCATACTCTATCAGTTGCGGCTCTCGGGGCGACTCGCCTCACTTGCCGGACTCATAGTCGGCCAGTTTACCGGCTATAAGCCCAACGCCAACTACGAGCTGATGGAGGATATGATCGCCGATATGGTCTATCCCTACGACTTCCCGGTGGCAATGAATGTCCCGTTCGGACATGTCGACCACAACATACCGCTTCTTTCGGGCG
The DNA here is from genome assembly GCA_964389525.1 of uncultured Muribaculaceae bacterium. Classification (GTDB taxonomy): domain Bacteria; phylum Bacteroidota; class Bacteroidia; order Bacteroidales; family Muribaculaceae; genus JAFLTL01. Next base: position 120,199 of record CAYMEX010000003.1, read on the forward strand.
CGAGAGCCACGCTGCGTGTCACCATCGGCGATACCAACAGTCTTGTCTCATGGTGATCGTTTTCTCTTTGTCGCTATGCGTGTAAACTCATGTCGATGTAGTGTTGTTTATATACATGACCACGTCTTCAACGGTTTACTGTCATGTCGGTAACGCAGAAAAAAATATTTCTCGACCTGCTCCGCACAATGGTGCTGGTGCTGTCGGTCATTCTCATAGTCTATATCTCGGTCGACTCCATTCATGACCGTGATTTTATGAAAAACCACAGTTATATGGTTTTTCAGTTCTGGGTGTGTGTCGCTTTTATCTTCGACTTTTTCGCCGAGATGTGGATTGCCGGAAACAAATGGGACTATCTGCGTCACCGCTGGTATTTCCTGTTGCTGTCGGTTCCCTATCTCAATATACTGCCCTACACCGGCTGGCTTGTCACCGGCGAGGAGCTGTATTTCTTCCGTTTCATCCCTCTCGCACGCGGCGCCATGGCACTAAGCATCGTCATAGGATACATCTCCAAAAACCGTTTCCTCGGCATGCTGGTCACGTATCTCTCGATACTTGTACTTGTCACATACTTTGCCGCACTGGTTTTCTACCAAAAAGAGGGCGGGGGAGTCAACAGCGCGGTGACCGACTATTGGGATGCCTTCTGGTGGGGATGCTCGCAGGTCACGACACTCGGATGCGACATATACCCCGTTACCTCTGTCGGCAGGATACTCTGTTGCGTGCTTTCGGCCATGGGCATTGTCATGTTCCCGCTTTTCACGGTCTACGCTACCGACGCCATACAGCGCTACTACGACCGCAGCCATCCGGGCCGCAATACAGTCTCACGGTAAAACACTACGAGCCATGATAACCGCCGATTCATTCATTCCCTCTCATGCCATTGCCGCCGGCATAATGTCGGCCATACACCGTGTCCTCGATATGGTGGGGCTTGGCAATGTCAGCAGGCTCGACGACATACTTTATTCGGTAGTGGTCATTGTTGTAGCTCTCGCAGTCGCTTTCATCATAAGGCACATCGTCATACTTGTCTTGCGCAAGATACTGAAGATGAGAGACAGTGCGCTTGCACGCCAGATGGTCGATCTTAATGTCGGCACAAAGTGCACGCACATCATCACTCCGCTGGTGGTCATGTCGTTTATACCGTGGGCGTTTGAGTCTGATCATGTAATCCACACCGTCATCATGCGCACTCTTGTCGTGTGGCTTTACATTGCTTTCGCTATAGGGGTCAACAGCCTGATCTCGCTCATATGGCTACGCTTCGACAACCGCGAGAACGAGAAGAAACATCCCTTGCGCGGTCTTCTCATCTCGGCCCACGGCCTCGTCTGGGTCATAGTTGTCATAAGCGCCGTGGCCGAGGTGGCAGGGAAGTCGCCCGGAGCACTTCTCACAGGCATGGCGGCCATGTCGGCGGCGCTCCTGCTCATATTCAAGGACAGTATACTTGGTTTTGTCTCAGGCATTCTTCTCTCGCAGAACGACATGATACGCGTAGGCGACTGGATCATCGTTCCGGGCACTCCGGCCAACGGCTCTGTCGAAGACGTCACGCTCACCGTCGTCAAGGTGCGCAACTGGGACAACACGCTTGTCATGCTTCCACCCTACACGCTCATTTCAGGCTCTTTTCAGAACTATAGGGGCATGTTTGAGATCGGCCGGCGCCTTATCGAGATCAGCTTCCTCATCGAGATGTCGAGCATAAAGCCCGTTGACGCCGGCTTCATCGACAGGATTCAGAACACGTATCCCGATATGAAGACGTTTGTCGCCGACTCGCGTCAGCACGGTCAGCAGTTCAATGGCGGCACGGCTCCTGTCAACGGCTCGATCGAAACCAATGCTGGACTGTTCCGCGCATATCTCTGCTCCTACCTTCTCAGGCATCCGTGCATATCCGACCGCGAGTATCTCATCGTGCGGTTCATGCCGCCGCAGACCGATGGCGTCCCGTTGCAGATCTGGTGCTATGCCGATGGCGATGCCACATCGTGGGTAAAATACGAGGCCGTGAGGTCGCAGATTATAGAACATGTTGTCGTGTCGGCTTCCGACTTCGATATAGACATATATAATGCAGGTGCCTACGACATTGATCTGAAAGGCAATGGCGCTGCCGATGCTCCTGCACATACCGGTCATTCATCACAAACATCACCCCCATGAGTAAAAAGCTGACAGGTGCCGAGAAAGAGGTACGACGCCGGTTGCGCCGCCGTTTCCACCTCTCGCTCACCAATGAAAACACCTTCTCTCACATATTCCATGTAAGCCTTTCCACGACGGGCCTTGTCCTGTCGGTCGTGGCGGCCGCGATAGTTCTTGCAATAGTCGGTATTTCGCTGGTCGTAAACACACCTATGAGGGCGTTGCTGCCCGGTTATCTGCGCAACGCGCAGCGCAGGCAGTATGAGCAGACGGCCATGCGCATCGACAGCATTGCGTCAGAAACGGCTGTACGCAACATGTATGTCGACAATATCGTGGCGATTCTCAATAGCGATCTCGATACAGTGCTTCCTCCCATTCCTGTCGACACACTCCCGCGGGCCTATTCTATTGACTCACTTGCTGCGGCTTCACAGGCCGAGATCGACTTCCTTAACAAATACAAAGACAGGGAGAAATACAACCTTTCTGTCATGTCGCCTGTTGTGGCGCAGGGCATGAAATTTATAAATCCTTTTGAGGGGGCCGAGATCCGCGTTCCCGAGAAAAGCGAAGATCCGCGTCAGGCCACATTCGACCCGCTTGCCACGCAGACCGTGTCTTCGGTGTTTCGCGGCACGGTGCTCGACATGTTCAATACACCGTCCGACGGTATAGTCGCCATAGTGCAGCACCCCAATGACTTTATAAGCCGTTATACGGGCATTACCACACCCTTTGTGACGCGTGGCGATAAAGTGGCGTCGGGGCAGCGTATCGGCCTTGTCGAGCGCGATAAAGCCTCACGCATATCACGTCCTTCACTCGAGCTCTGGTACAACGGTACCCGCGTCAATCCACGCGACTACATCCCCTTCTGACCTACACGGCACCTCACGCTGTGTGCTCACCGGCTCACCGTCATATATTCCCCCTGCATTCCCCCTGCCACGATATACCGCTGCAGGCCGTAACCCTCTTGTGCGGCTTTTCCTGAAAGCGGGTGTCCGTAGTTGGTGAAGATGTCATACACGCTGCCGCATTTCGGGCAGTAGGCGTTGTTGGCTTCGGTGTCGACAACGATTCTCACCGATGCCGACCTCTCGACCGGGCATGCGAGGTCATATGCCACAGGATTGCCGTGTATGTCTCCTGCAAGCAGCACACCGCCGAAACCGGTGTATGTCATGGAGGTATATGGAAAATTAGACGGTTGCCGTTCGCTCTTTATAAACATGCGCGTCTCCAGGGCACCGCTCACACCATAGATCTCCCATTGCGCTTGCGTCTGAAATGCGATTCTTACGGGCGATACGGGTATCCTTTCATCATCTACAGTCCGACATCCGCCGGCGGTCAGCAATGCTCCTATCGCCGCTGAAATGCCCAAAAAACGCAATGCGTTCATTTGCCAAGAAGCGAGTCGACAGCTTTATGCCAAGTGGAGAAATCCATCCGTGCGAGCTGCGATTTCATTCTTTCGCGCAGTCGGTCGTTGCCGAGGTTGCCGGTCGATCCGATGTGTGTGTGGTGAAGGGTCTTGTCGGGCTTGAAGTCGCCGCGCTCGATAGCCAGACCCACCTGCTTGTAGGCGTCGCGGAAAGGCACACCCTCTTTCACAAGACGGTTGACCTCCTCGACCGAATACATCAGATCATATCTCGCGTCTTCTGCTGCGTGGCGGTTGACGGTCATGCCGCCGATCATGCGCCCGGTCATGTCGAGTATGTCGATGAGCGTGTCGAATGTAGGCAGGAAATTCTCTTTTATCAGCTGGAGGTCGCGGAAGTAGCCCGACGGGAGGTTAGAGGTGATGAGAGTGATCTCGTAGGGGAGTGCCTGGATCTTGTTGCACTTGGCGCGGGTCAGCTCAAACACGTCGGGATTCTTCTTGTGCGGCATGATCGACGAGCCGGTTGTGTACTCGTCGGGCAGCTTGATGAAACCGAAATTCTGCGAATTGTAGAGACAGGCATCCATGGCGAGCTTGCCGACAGTAGCGGCGATATTGCCGAGAGCCTGTGCCACGATGCGTTCCGTCTTTCCGCGTCCCATCTGAGCGTAGACCGCGTTTACGGCCACCGACTCAAATCCCATCAGTTGCGTGGTCATGTCGCGGTCAAGCGGGAACGACGATCCGTAGCCTGCGGCCGAGCCGAGCGGGTTACGGTTAACCACATCGTAGGCAGCCGATAGCACGGCTATGTCATCGGTCAGCCCCTCTGCGTATGCGCCGAGCCACATCCCCACCGACGACGGCATTGCCACCTGCAGATGCGTGTAGCCCGGTATTGTCACGTCGGCATACTTGTCGCTCTGGCTCACAAGTATGTCAAACAGGCGTTCAGTAGCTTTTGCCACCTCCTCTATCTTGGCGCGCATCATCAGTTTCAGGTCCACAAGCACCTGATCGTTGCGTGAGCGTCCTGAGTGGATTTTTTTGCCTATGTCGCCGAGCCGGTTGGTAAGCATCAGTTCCACCTGCGAGTGTATGTCCTCGATGCCGGGCTCGATCACAAAGTCAGGGCTAAGAACTTCGCTGTGTATTTCTCTGAGATTGTCAGTGAGCACTGCAAGCTCATCGGCTGTAAGCAGTCCGATTTTCTCAAGCATCGTGATATGGGCCAGTGAGCCTATCACATCCCACTCGGCGAGATACAGATCCATCTCGCGGTCCTGTCCTACGGTATAGCGGTCTACGTCAGAGTCTACTTCAGTGCTTTTTTCCCAGAGTTTCTTAGCCATTTTGTTTTATCGCCTTATATAGTTTTTAAGATACAAAATTGCGCTAAAAAATCGGTAACTACAAATGAATTTCTTTTTAGCGTGGATGTGTCATAAAAGCGTTCGGTCTATATTTTCCGATGTAGGGGCGTGCGACAGTACGCCCACAATGCTTTTTGACTCTCAAATGTTTACGGAGTTGCACGGAAAACACCTATTCCGGATGGATGTGGCGTATTGTCGGGAAAAACATTGGGGGCTGTCCCGTAAAACTTAATTACGACACAGCCCCACTTAGCTATTCTTTGTATGTTTACTCGTCGATATCTATCGAAAAGTCATCCGGGAGTTCGGCATCGAAGTCGAAATCATCTCCGCTCTTTTCTTTCTCCTCGGCGGTGTCGCTGTCGCTGCTGTCTGAGGCATCGTCGTCATCCGCTTCTTTGCTCGATGTCTTTTTCTTCTTGCCGTTGTGATCTGCCTCGTAGAGTGCTTTGAGTATCTTCTCCTCGAGTTCGTCGGCAAGCTCCGGGTTGTCGTCTATGACACCTTTGGCTGCCTCGCGTCCCTGAGCCAGTTTCGATCCGTCGTAGCTGAACCACGAGCCGCTTTTCTTGATGATGTCAAATTCGACTCCGAGATCGAGTATCTCGCTTGAGCGCGATATGCCTTCGCCGAACATGATGTCAAACTCGCAGCGCTTGAATGGAGGCGCCACCTTGTTCTTCACGACCTTCACTTTGGTGTGGCGGCCTATGATGTTGTCATCCTCTTTCAGAGCCGTGGAGCTGCGTATGTCTATACGCACAGAGGCATAGAATTTCAACGCGTTGCCACCGGTGGTCGTTTCCGGGTTGCCGAACATCACGCCGATTTTTTCACGAAGCTGGTTGATGAAGATACAGGTCGTGTTGGTGCGCGATATGGTGCCGGTGAGTTTGCGCATCGCCTGCGACATGAGGCGGGCGTGGAGACCCACGTTCTTGTCGCCCATCACACCCTCGATCTCAGCTTTCGGCGTGAGGGCTGCGACAGAGTCGACGACGATTATGTCGACAGCCGACGAGCGTATGAGTTTTTCAGTGATTTCGAGGGCCTGTTCGCCGTTGTCGGGCTGCGATATCAGCAGATTGTCCGTGTCGACTCCGAGAGCCTCGGCGTAGAAGCGGTCAAATGCGTGCTCTGCGTCGATCAGAGCGGCTGTGCCGCCTGCCTTCTGGCACTGTGCTATGGCGTGCAGTGCAAGCGTGGTCTTACCCGACGACTCTGGGCCGAAGATTTCGATGATGCGTCCTTTCGGAAAGCCGCCGACACCGAGAGCGTAGTTCAGTCCGATCGAACCGGTGGGGATAACCTCGATCTTCTCGATCTTTTCCTCGCCGAGTTTCATTATCGACCCGTGGCCGTGGTCTTTCTCGATCTTTGCAAGTGCCTGTGCAAGAGCTTTGGCCTTCACGTCGCGCGGATCGGCAGGTGCCGCATCCTTTCCGCCTTTTTTAGCCTTGACAGCCTTTGTATTTTTTTCCATATCTTGTGTCTTTATTTTTCTCTTGAACGATGTACTGCAAAGATAAGATGTTGTGTGGGCAAATATGCTGCACAGCCACGTTATCGTGTGTTAATCTTTCCCGCCGTTGCGATAGTGTCTGCACACGTCTCTAAGTCCGCATTCCAGACACAGCGGCCGCCGTGCTTTGCACACATATCGTCCGTGCAATATCAGCCAGTGATGAGCCCGTGCGAGTTTCTCTTTGGCAAAACCTTCGGTAAGTGCCTTTTCTGTTTCAAGCGGAGTGCGTGATCCGGTTGTGAGGCCGATGCGTTCGCTCACTCTGAACACGTGGGTGTCGACAGCCATTGCCGCCTGGCCGAATACGACCGAGACAACAACGTTGGCCGTTTTCCTTCCCACGCCGGGCAGCTTGGTAAGCTCGTCGATGTCCGAAGGCACTTCGCCGCCGTACTTCTCTGTCAGCATCTCGGCCATACCCTTCAGCAGCTTTGCCTTGTTGTTGGGATAGGTTACCGACTTGATGTACTCCCTTATCTCGTCGACCGAAGCGGCGGCCATAGATTTCGCGTCTGGAAAAGCCTCGAAGAGAGCCGGTGTAACGAGATTTATCCTCACGTCGGTGCATTGTGCCGACAGGATCACTGCCACAAGCAGTTCATATGGCGAGCGGTAGTGCAGTTCTGTCCGTGGGTCGGGCATTGTCTGCTCAAACCACTCGGTCACACGCCTGAAGATCTCGTTTTTCCTCATTTTGCCACTTTATGGAGAGAGGGGAGTGGACGTCAGCGGGCTGCCGTGAACTCGTCGAGGAAGCGCACATCGTTCTCCGAGAACATGCGCAGATCCTTGACCCTGTATTTCAGGTTGGTGATACGCTCGATGCCCATGCCGAGAGCGAAGCCGGTGTATTTCTTGCTGTCTATGCCACACGATTCGAGCACATTGGGGTCGACCATGCCGCAGCCGAGTATCTCGACCCAGCCGGTGTGCTTGCAGAAATTACATCCTTTGCCGCCGCAGAGATGACATGAGATGTCCATCTCGGCCGAAGGCTCGGTGAAGGGGAAGTAGCTCGGGCGAAGACGTATCTGTGTGTCGGTGCCGAACATTTCGCGGGCGAAATAGAGCAGTGTCTGGCGCAGGTCGGCAAACGATACATGCTCGTCGATGTAGAGAGCCTCTACCTGATGGAAGAAGCAGTGTGCACGTGCCGAGATGGCCTCGTTGCGGTAAACACGTCCCGGACAGATTATGCGGATAGGCGGTGTCTGCTTTTCCATCACGCGTGTCTGTACCGACGAGGTGTGGGTGCGCAGAAGCACGTCGGGGTTACGCTGGATGAAGAAAGTGTCCTGCATGTCGCGTGCAGGGTGATCGTCGGCGAAATTCAGTGCCGAGAACACATGCCAGTCATCCTCGATCTCGGGGCCCTCGGCGATAGAGAATCCGAGACGGCGGAAGATCGATATGATCTGCTCTCTCACGATCGAGATCGGATGCCTTGTGCCAAGAGCTATCGGCGAGGCGGTGCGCGTCATGTCAAGGCTGTTGGCCTCCTCGGCGCTGCGGTTGTTCTCAACCTGTTCGCGCAGATTGGCGATATGATCTGTGAGAAGTGTTTTAAGTTCGTTTAGTGCCTGTCCGACTGCTTTTTTGCTCTCGGCCGGCACAGTGCGAAACTCATTCATCAGGGTTGAGATCTCACCCTTTTTGCTCAGATATTTGATGCGGAGTGACTCGACTTCCTCTGCGGTGGTTGCAGTGAGTTTCGATACCTGCTCCTTGAGTTGTTCTATCTTTTCAAGCATGCTCTAATTCTTTCAGGCGGGCTACATACTTCCCGATGATGTCAAATTCAATGTTGACCCGGTCTCCCTGCTTGAGCGTGCGGAAATTGGTGTGCTCAAGGGTGTAGGGAATAATGGCGACACGGAAACTCCGCGGCGTGGAGTCACACACCGTCAGGCTAACGCCGTTGACGGTCACCGATCCCTTTTCCACGGTCATATACCCCTTTCTCACAAGGTCGGGAGTCACTTCATACTCAAACTTGAAATAACGGCTTCCCTCGACATCCTCGATGTCGGTGCAGACGGCCGTGCAGTCGACATGCCCCTGCACGATGTGTCCGTCAAGGCGTCCGTTCATCTGCATGCTGCGCTCGAGGTTGATCAGTGATCCTGCGGTCAGAGCGCCGAGATTGCTGCGTCGCAGTGTCTCCTCGATTGCCGTCACACGGTAGGTACCGTTGCCGTTAAGTTCGACTACGGTCAGGCATACGCCGTTGTGCGCGACCGACTGGTCGATGCGTAGCTCGTCGGCAAACGACGATTTCACCGTCAGTTCAAGATTGCCGTCGCGGCGCTCGGCCGAGACAACGCTTGCGGCTTCCTCTACAATTCCTGAAAACATTGTTTCGCGGTGTGGGTGTTGTGTGAGATTGAGGTAGGATGGAAGGTGTGAGATGCGAAGAGGGGATTATTCACCCTCCTCGTCATCCTCCTTCATGTTGTGGAAGACGTTTTGCACGTCCTCGTCTTCTTCGAGTTTCTCGAGAAGTTTGTCAAGAGCTACACGCTGCTCGGCGGTGACTTCCTTCAGCTCGTGGGGGATACGCTCAAATTCTGCGCTGATGATCTCGAAGTCGTTGCTTTCAAGATACTTCTGTATGTTGGCAAACTCCTCAAACGCGCCGTAGAGCACGATTTCCTCTTCATCGGGCTCGATCTCGTCGACACCGTAGTCGATCAGCTCAAGCTCGAGATCCTCAAGCTCAACGCCCTCTTTGGCTTTGATCTTGAAGACGCTCTTGTGGTCGAAGAGGAATGTCAGAGAGCCCTGTGTGCCCAGGTTGCCGCCGTAGCGGGTGAAATACGAGCGCACGTTGGCGACAGTGCGGGTGTTGTTGTCGGTTGCGGCCTCGACAAAAATTGCGATTCCGTGAGGGCCATATCCCTCATATGTGATTTCCTTGTAATCGCTTGCGTCCTTGTCTGTAGCTTTCTTTATGGCACGCTCTACGGTGTCTTTGGGCATGTTGGCGGCCTTGGCGTTCTGCATCAGGGCGCGCAGACGCGGGTTGGTTGACGGGTCGGGACCGCCGGCTTTGGCTGCGATGGTTATTTCCTTACCGATGCGCGTGAATGTGCGCGACATGTTGCCCCAGCGTTTCAGTTTGCGGGCTTTGCGATATTCAAATGCTCTTCCCATGGGAAGTTGATGTATATATGGTTTTTGACTATTTGTTTTATTCTGTTACCGGTATCAGCGGAGCGATGCACCCAGGCGCTTCTCAAGCGACTGCGTCACTTTCTGCATCACTGCGTCGATCTGATTGTCCTGAAGGGTCTTTTCGTCGTCCTGAAGAGTGATGGCGATGGCGTAGCTCTTCTTGCCGGTGGGGAGGTTCTTACCTTCATACACGTCGAAGAGCTCGATATTCTTGAGAAGACGCTTTTCGGCCGAACGCACTGTCTGCTCGACCATCTCCATCGTCACCGAAGTGTCGAGAAGAAGTGCCAGGTCGCGGCGCACAGGCATCGTGCGTGGCAGCGGAGTGAACTCGGCGTTGCGCTTCAGAGCCATCGAGGCGAGAGTCTTCCAGTTGAGTTCTGCGTAGTAGACAGGCTGCTTTATACCCGTTTTGCGGAGTAGCTGCTGCGAGAGCACGCCCATCACGCCGAGCTGTTTGCCCGAGCGGGTCGATATCGTCATCTGGTTCTCGTAGACGTCATCGGCTTCTGCGACACTCAGCGCGATTTCGTGCGGGTTGAGGCCGAGGCGGGCAAACACATTGGCCACCGTAGCCTTCAGGTCGAAGAATGTCGACTGGCGTGCGCTGTAGGCCCAGTTTCCTTCATTCAGGTCGCCGGTGATCCACAGTGCCAGATGCGACTCCTCGCTGAATGGAGCGAGCGGACGTTCGGCTGTCGACTCTTGTGCCTGATTGAAGAAATATACATTGCCGCTCTCATAGAAGCGCAGGTTGGCGTTCTTGCGGTTGATATTGTGCTCGATCGATTCAAGACCGCCGAAAAGCAGAGTCTGGCGCATTACACTCAGATCGCTGCTGAGCGGGTTGAGCAGTTTCACGCATTTTTCAACCGGCCAGCGGTTCAGACCGTCGTAGTAGCTGATCGACGAGAGAGAGTTGTTGAGTATCTCGTTGAAGCCGGTAGCTGTCAGCTGCTCGCTGATTGTGCGCAGCATGTCGTCGGCAGCGTCGGTGGGAGTCTGATAGGAGAGCGATGCGTGGAGCTGGTCGCCCGCGGTGATGTTGTTGTAGCCGTAGATGCGGAGCACATCTTCGATCACATCGCAGGGGCGTCGCACGTCTACTCGGTAGGTCGGCACCTCGAGGTTTACCTCGTCGTCGCTCTGACGACCGGTTGTGGCAATTTCAAGCGATGCGAGTATCGAGTCAACCGTCTCTTTTGGTATCTCTTTGCCGACAAGGGCGTTCAGACCCGAGTAGCTCAAAGTCACGGGATAGGGGGCTATCACTTCGGGGTACACATCGACCGGCTCGCCGCAGATCTCGCCGCCTGCGAGCTCTTTCACAAGCAGAGCCGCGAGTTTGATTGCATACATGCAGATGTTTGGATCGGTGCCGCGCTCGTAGCGGAACGATGCGTCGGTCGATAGTCCGTGGCGGCGTGCCGTCTTTCTTACCCATGTAGGGTTGAAGTAGGCGCTCTCGAGGAAAATGTCGGTGGTCGATTCGGTCACGCCTGAGTTCAGGCCGCCGAACACACCGGCGATACACATCGGGGCGTCGCCGCATATCATCAGGTCGCGTTCCGAAAGCTTGTGCTCTATGCCGTCGAGAGTCACAAACGGTGTGCCCTCGGCTACCGTTTTCACCGTCACTTTGTCGGCGTTGATATGAGCCAGATCGAAACAGTGCATCGGCTGTCCGAGGCCGAGGAGTATGTAGTTGGTGATATCGACGATGTTGTTGATCGGACGCTGGCCTATTGCCGTCAGACGCTCCTTGAGCCAGTCGGGGCTTTCGGCTACCTTCACGCCTCTGATCGTCAGTCCGCAGTAGCGCGGGCATGCCTCGCTGTTTTCTACCGTGACGCCGAGTGCGCCGTCGGCACGGTCGGTCTTGAAAGCGTCGACGCTCGGCTTGTGGGCCTGGGCAGGACGGTCGTGTGCGCAGAGCCATGCCGACAGATCGCGGGCGACGCCGTAGTGCGATGCCGCGTCGACACGGTTGGGGGTCAGATCCACTTCAAGTACGTGGTCGCTTGTCAGTCCGAAATATTCTGCCGCCGGCGTGCCGGGTTTCACATCCTCTTCGATGACAATGATGCCGTCGTGAGAGTTTCCTGTACCGATCTCGTCTTCGGCACAGATCATGCCGAACGAGTCCTGGCCGCGCATACGGCCTTTCTTGATGGTGAACTCCTTGCCGTCGGGCGTGTAGAGTACTGTTCCGATTGTGGCTACAACGACAGTCTGGCCGGCAGCCACATTGGGTGCGCCGCATACGATCTGTACCGGGCCGTTGCTGTCGCCGAGATCTACGGTTGTGATGTGCAGGTGGTCACTGTCGGGGTGATCCACGCAAGTCAGTACTTTTCCGATCACAAGACCGCGGAGGCTGCCGCGTATTGACTCGACTTCCTCTACCGATCCGGTTTCAAGACCTATCGATGTGAGAGCTTCGGCCAGACGTTCGGCCGACAGGTCGAAATCTATATAATCCCGAAGCCATTTATAGGATATATTCATTTACTCCAGTGGATGATTGATGTGCACTTTCGATTAATGCGCAAAAATACATATTTTATCCATAAAATTCAAACCGCTCTTCGCTCTCATGTTTCGCTGTCGTGAAACACATAAAAAAGTGCTATCTTTGAGCACACAAATCACAACACGTTTTCATATGAACTACGTTATTCTTGCAGGTGGACTCGGCTCACGTTTCCAGAAAGAGGGACACATGGTGCCGAAACCTCTCGTTCAGCTACTTGGCCAGCCGATGATCGGCCGTCTCATAAAGACTCTGTGCAAATTTGGCGCAGAGCGCATACAGGTCGCCGCAAACGCACGTATGCCGCAGTTGCTTGAGTATCTCGACAGCCTTATTGCCGAGGGATACCCGGTTGTGGTCAACCCGGTTATAACCGACAATTCCTACGTCAGCCTGCGCGAAGGCGCCAAGGGTATCGACGGCAAGTTCATAGCCATGACGGTCGACGCTATCTTCACAAACGAGGAGTTCGGCCGTTACGTCGATGCGGTCGCCAAAACCGACGACAATACGATACTTATGGGTCTCACCCGTTTTGTCGACGACGAGAGCCCGCTCTATGCCCGCATCAACGCCGATGGCGAGATCATCGACTACCGTTACGGGGGAGAGCCTTTTGCCGAAGGGACTATCGTCTCGGCCGGTCTGTATGGTCTTTCGGGCAAAGCGATGCAGAAAATTATCGACGAGGATAAGAGCCCGAAATCGCTTAGCGACTTCCAGCGCATACTTGCTGCCGAAACAAATATGACGGTTCTGCCGTTTGAGTTTGAAAAGGCCTTTGACGTCGACAACCTTCACGACCGCGCTGCCGCTGAAGAGTTCCTGCGCGATGCCAACGGCGAGTAAATGCCGGTTATGAACAACAACGCTCTTGCTTTCACCGCTCTGAGCCGGGAATACTGTGAGGCGCTCGCTTCGGCGGCGTCTGCCGTTCCCGGCCGGTTTGTCGCCACGATGCTGCGACTTCTGCCGCGCATCTATATCGCTGCGTCCGATCTGCAGCCCTCGGCTTCGGTGCTGACGCCCGACGACGATGCGTGGATGAATCCGGCTCTCGACGAGCAGTCATATGAGGATGTCCGTGCGTCGGTTGCCATGCTTATGGGCGAGGATGACGTCTTTCTTGAAGTTTTCGAGGAAGACATGAAGTACAGCGATACTCCTGTTGCAGCGAGCATATCAGAGAATCTTGCCGACATATATCAGCAGCTCTATAATTTTCTGTACACGGTTGTCGACACGACCGACGAGGTGGCCGACAGTGCCATAATTGCAGTACGCTCATCATTCAGAGAGTTCTGGTCGCAGACGTTGCTCAATGTGCTGCGGGCGCTCAATCATCTCGCGATGTCCGGGCTGCTTGCCGACGATGGCGATGATGAAAGCCTGGATTGAGGCGATGAGGCTGCGCACGCTCCCGGTCTCGACTGCGGGAGTTATCGCGGCATGGGCGGTTGCGGCCGGTGGTCCTCTGTTCCGCTGGGCTCCGGCAGTGATCTGTCTGCTGTTTGCGGTCGGTGCGCAGATCGCTTCCAATTTCGCCAACGAGTATTACGACTATCGCGACGGGCTCGACCGCCGGGGCCGTTCGGGGCCGCGGCGCGGAGTCACCGAAGGCGATATTACTCCGGGCGCGATGAAAAGAGCGACCTATGGCCTGCTTGCCGTCACGTCGGTTATTGGTTTGTCGCTTATCTTATGGGGTGGGCTGTGGCTTGTGGCCGTCGGTGCGGTCATAGCGCTCGGCGCGCTGGCCTACAGTGCCGGTCCGTGGCCTCTTTCGCGCCACTGTCTCGGAGAGGCTATGGTTGTGCTTTTCTTTGGCGTTGTCCCGGTCAACTTCACGTGCTGGCTCGTCTCGGGCGTGTGGATGCCGGAGGCGTTGCCTGTTTCTGTCGCAATAGGTCTTATGGGAGCCAACGTGCTTATCGTTAACAATTACCGCGATGCCGACGATGACAGAGCCGTGGGCAAGCACACACTTGCCACCCGCTTCGGACGCCGGACAGTGCGCGGCCTGTATCTTGTTGATGCTGTTGTGGCGACGGTGCTGACTGTGGTTGCGTCTCAGAAGTTTATCCCGGCGGCAGTCGTCTATATGATAGTTGCGTCAGTCATATGGCATCGCATGAGGCTTCGCGCAGATTACGACGCGGCGGCGCTTGCTGCACTCAACCCGTTGCTGGGAATGACGGCATGCGCTATGTTACTTTATTCAATACTTCTATTCTTCTGAGGATATGGCAAACACACTTCCCCCTCTGGCCGAGCGTATGCGCCCGCGCTCTCTCGACGATTATATAGGGCAGACACACCTTGTAGGGCAGGGCGGGGTAGTGAGACGCATGATACAGACCGGCAATGTAGCTTCGTTTATTCTCTGGGGGCCTCCCGGAGTCGGCAAGACCACACTGGCGCGTATCATTTCACAGGCAACCGGTAACGCATTCTTCACGCTCAGTGCGGTCACGGCCGGCGTCAAAGAAGTGAGAGAAGTACTCGACCGCTGTAAAGCCGAGGCGGCAAGTGTTTTTTCAAAAGGGCGCCCCATCCTTTTCATCGACGAGATACATCGGTTCAACAAGGCGCAGCAGGACAGTCTGCTTGGCGCGGTGGAGAATGGCACTGTGACGCTTATTGGCGCCACGACCGAGAATCCCTCGTTTGAGGTCATACGTCCTCTGTTGTCGCGTGCCCAGGTTTATACACTCCGCCCTCTTGAGGCGGAAGACCTGAAGCATCTGCTTGAGCGTGCGCTTGAGAACGACGAGATTTTGTCGCGCCGCGACGTCAGGGTCGACTCTACCGATGCGCTCTTTCGTTTTGCCGGCGGCGACGCCCGCAAGCTCCTCAACATTCTTGACCTTATCGAGCAGTCGACTCCCCACGGTGAGCCGGTTGTCATATCCGATGAAAATGTCACCTCGTCGCTTCAGGAAAATCCATCGGCCTACGACAAAGGAGGCGAGATGCACTATGACATCATTTCGGCGTTTATCAAGAGCATACGCGGAAGCGATCCTGATGCCGCGGTCTACTGGCTTGCACGCATGATAGCAGGCGGAGAGGACCCCGAGTTCATCGCCCGCCGCCTGGCTATTGTCGCCGCCGAAGATATAGGCTTGGCCAACCCCAACGCATTGCTTCTGGCAAATGCCACATTCGACATACTTCGCAAGATAGGCATGCCCGAGGGGCGTATTCCGTTGGCCGAATGCACGGTCTATCTTGCCAATTCTCCCAAGAGCAATTCAGCATATCTGTCGATTGACGCAGCGTTGGCAAAAGTGAGAGAGACGGGCGACCTTCCTGTGCCGCTTCATCTGCGCAATGCTCCCACGTCGCTTATGAAGGAGATGGGATATGGAGCTGACTACAAATATGCCCATGATTATCCCGGAAACTTTGTGAGACAACAGTTTCTTCCCGACGGCATTGTCGGCACCCGTTTCTGGAAAGCGTGCCGCAATGCTCAGGAAGACCGTCTTGAAGAGTTGCGTAAGTCGCGGTGGGGCAACAGCTGAACGATTTTAAATCGGCGTATAAAAAATTGTGAAAAAGGCAAATTAAATGGGAGAGAATTGTTAATTTTGCAGCGATATCAAAACCAGTTCAATACGCCAGATGAAAAAGATTGACCATCTTCTCGCAGAAAAGTTGCTTGGAATAAGCGCAATCAAACTTCAGCCTGATAATCCCTTCACCTGGGCCTCAGGGTGGAATTCCCCGATCTACACCGACAACCGCAAGACTCTCTCCTACCCCGAGATCCGCACCTTCATCAAGGTGGAGCTTTGCCGTATGATCATGGAAAACTTCCCTGGCGTTGATGCGGTGGCAGGTGTGGCTACAGGTGCTATCGCTCAGGGTGCTCTTGTCGCCGACGAGTTGAACGTTCCATATGTGTATGTGCGTTCATCGCCCAAAGACCATGGTCTGGAGAACCTCATAGAGGGAAATCTCATTCCGGGACAGAAAGTCGTGGTTATCGAGGATCTCATTTCTACCGGCAAGAGCTCGCTTAAAGCGGTAGAGGCCGTGCGCAATGCAGGTTGTGAGGTTGTGGGTATGGCTGCGATATTCACCTATGGTTTCCCCGAGGCTGAGGAGGCTTTCAAGAATGCCAATGTAAAGCTTTGCACACTTGGCAACTATAACGCAATGCTTGAGGTTGCGGTAGAGACAGAATACATACGTCCTTCCGATGTAGAGACACTCAAGGAGTGGCGTACCAACCCCTCTGAGTGGACTCCGGTTGCCCGATAACCCCGGAACGTTAAAACAACAACAGGAAATATAATGGCAAAATTCACGAGTGCGCCTGCGACTGTGCCGATGCCGGTTGAAGTACTTTTTGAGAAATTCAACGACCTCACTGTCATGCAGGATATGCTCGATAAGCTTCCCGAAGAGCAGAGGGCCAAAGTCGGCGATGTGGTGTTCGACAAAGATTCTCTGTCAATCAAGACGCCTCAGGTCGGCGAGATCAAGTTTGTAGTGAAGGAGCGTGTCGCTTACTCAAAAGTTGTATTTGGCACGGCGTCGTCGCCTGTACCTCTCACGCTTACCGCGCATTTCGCTCCGGCCGGTGACAGCTCATCTACGGTTTCTGCCGAGGCTGATGTAGAGATACCTGCTATGCTCAAGCCGTTTGTCGGCCCGCAGATGCAGAAAGCGACCGATCAGTTCGGACAGCTTATAAGCCAGATAGCCAAAGCCAATTCCTGAATATCAGATTTCTGATACAGCAAAAAAAAACTCCTGCCGGATGTGCCGGCGGGAGCTTTTTTATTAGGTGATATTGTAGGTTGTCTGTTATTTCCCTTGGGCTGCTTCGAGTATGCGCTGGGGTATAGAAGTGTTGTCGATGATGCCTGAGAAATCATCGCTGCCGGCACCTATTGCATATACCGGCACATAGTCTCCGGTGTGATAGGTTGTCGTCCATCCTATGCCGCATATGTCGTTGAATATGTTGAATGCGGTGGTTGTGAATCCGCTGAAACTGTTGTAGAGAGTTTTTTGCTCATCGCCCGCGTGTTTCTCGAAGGTCTGCTCGAATTTGTCTTTAAGTATCTTGGTCTGCTTCTCATTGACAGGGACGTTGGTCCAGAAGCCGAGCTTTTCGGAGAGAAACTCTTTCATGTCGTCCCAGCGATAAATGCGGCGTGAGCGCAGCATTGACTTCAACTGGCTGTTGAACTGATCCTTTGACACACGCTGATAGTCGATATACTGCGGGTGGAAGTCGTAGCTGACAAAAGAGTTGCCTAACGCCATGCCTCCGGTGTTGTGGTCGGCTGTGACTACAATAAGAGTCTCGTCGGGATGCTTGAGATAGAAGTTATAGGCGATTTCGATTGCTTTGTTGAAGTTAAGGATATCTTTGATGACTGTGCCGCCGTCGTCGCTATGGGCAGCGTGATCGATATTTCCGCCTTCAAACATCATAAAGAATTTGTCGGGACTCCATTTCTGTAGATGATCGAGACATGCTTGTGTTATTTCGGGCATGGAAATAAATCCGGGTATGGAGTCTATGGTATAGTAAGATGTGCTGGCGACACTGTCGGGAAAGACCATAAAGACTTTCTCGCTTTTCGATGCGCGTGCTTTGTCGAGACCTTTTACGTAATCAATATTGTTGTCTTTGAATGCTTTGAGTACTCCGGTGTCATTTCCTTCCTTGTCTTTGAGGCCGCGGAGATACGCACCTGCGATAAACTTGTAACCGCTGACTGCCGCATCCTTGGCTATGTTGACATATTGTCCGCGGTTGGGCACATGAGCGTAAAAAGCTCCTGGGGTGGCATCATCAGGACATACGTTGGTAGCGATGCCTATGCCATAGCCCATATCCTGAAGATGTTTTGCCACTGAGGTTATAGCAACGGTGTCGGCATTCATGCCAAGCATGCCGTTTCTGGTCTTGCTTCCGGTGGAGAGAGCTGTGCCTGCGGCGGCGGAGTCTGTTACCGGGCTACTGGCCGAATAAGTGGTAACCAGGCCTGCCACAGGAAACTGCATCATCATTATCGGGGTGTCGTTACCTTTCATGCGGTTGTAGGTCTGTGCGGCAAGAGCCGGTGCCACCCCCATACCGTCACCGATAAAATAAAAAATGTAGCGAGGCACATCGGCAGCCGAAACGGTAACTGCCGATGCCAGGGCAATCGAAGCTAATAGAGATTTGAGATTCATTTTAGTGTATATATCAGTTGTTTGTATCGTGTTTCCTACAAATTTAACTATTTTTAGACCATACCGACAATAAAAATACAATTAAACTTTCATAAATTGCTACTGTCTAAGTTACAAACAACCTAAACGAATTTTGGCTATGAACAGATTTCTACTCAGGACATTAGCAACCGCGATTGTCGTTGCCGCATTGCCGTTGTCGGCGTTGGCAGACAACCGTCGCGGCAGTAGAGGTGAGGGTGGCCGTCAGCTCCGCACGGAGCAGCGTGGCCAGCGTCAGGGCAGCAATCGGCAGCAGACTGTTTCAAAGCAAAAGGATGAGAAACGCGATAATAAAAATGCAGCGGATGTAAGGCGTCCGGAAAATCGGCATAAGAATCCGGGAGTCGGCAGACGTCCGGACAACCGGCCTGCGCCGGGGCAGCGTCCCGGAGCAGGACAGCCGGGAGCACCCAACCGCTGGGAGCGTGAACAACATAATCGGCCGGTTGCACCGGCTCACAGACCGGTAACGCCACATCGGCCTCCGCACCCGGTGGCTCCTCCGCCACCGGCACCGAGACCTGTACCTCGTCCGGGACATCACGGCGCATTTGCGCCACATCCTCCACATGCTCCCTTCTATGTGCATGCTCCGCGTCCTATACCGCGTCGTCCGCACGCATGGAGGCCGGTCGGTCGTCCCATCTCTTTCGGTAAGGTGCTGTTTGGCCTTACGCTCGGGGCAGCGTTCAATTTTTCGCTCGAATATCTGTATGACAACGGATATGCTGTCGGCGGATATGGCAATAATGCCATTTATCTCAACAACGTGAACATGTTTAACTACCTCTGGCCCGAGGCCTCGATGTTTTATAACGGCGGTAGGCTTGTGTCGGCAGTGTACACCTATGCGTCGCCTTACAACGACGGAGCAAGATACAACAGTATCCTTAACATGATGACGGCGGGTTATGGCGCTCCGTATGTGACTCCGACCAGCAACGGCATGTCGTCGACATGGTGGAATGGCGACGGATCATATGTGACGCTCAGCTATGAGTCGGCCTACGGTAACGATGGCAGACTCGGTTATTTCACGACTCTGACATTCGGCAACTGATCGCCTGACTCATATACAGCGAGGTTGTGCTAATAAGGCGCAGCCTCGCTGTTATAGAATCATATGCTGTCAAGAGATATGTAAGAGAACTATTTGCAGCACTTTGCTGCGATGGCTGTCTCACATTCGCTTTAGTATAATTACTATATAATTTTGTCTATTATGTATCATATAGAAATAATCACAAAATATTTTAAATAATATTTGTATTTTAAAATGTTATTTTATACATTGCGGGCGGAAGGCAAGCACTTTCTTACTTAAATGTCTAATAACTTTGAGATAAAGAGATGAAAAGTATTAAACAGATTAAACTGATGTTGTGGATGTTGCTGGGAGTGGTGGCATTCATAGGCCTCACATCGTGTGAGGAAGAGATTGTGAAATATCACGAGAAAGAAGATACATCAGAAGAGACCGGAAAGGATGATATTGGTGATATGGAGGATATTCTTATTGCCAATTATTATTTCATTATGTATGTTTACATTGAAGATGAGGATGGTAATGATTTAGTTGATAAATGGTGCAATCTAAATGATTCTAAAAAAGAATACACTCTATTTGAAACATGCAAAAGAAATTCAGGGAAAAGCCGTCTTGAAGCTGGAGGTAGTAATCCAAAACATTTCCTTATCAGTGCAAATCTGGCATATATCTATAAAGATGACTTTGTCGTAGAACAATTCAGGGTCTTTAAAGATGATGCCGAGGGATTGGTATTCAGAGGGAAATGTATTGACTATGACTGGGATGGGAAGGGCGCTATAGAATATACCTACAAAGGTGTGGAGATTCCGGTAAAAAAGAACGTCGGTAGAACATACTACAACTATGAAGATGGGAAATATTACACTGACGAAGACTATGTTTCACCCTACTCCGAAATAACGCTTGTGCGACACGACGACGGCACATACACTGTGAAAGAATAAAAATATACGTGGAGGGGCTGTGTGTAGTAATACTCACAGCCCCTATTGTTGTGTGTATTGTCTTATTCTTCGTTCTTTTTAGGAGGATAGTCGACGGAGTAGTGCAGTCCGCGCGATTCCTTGCGTTCCTTGGCATGACGCATGACGAGATAGCCTACATCGATGACGTTGCGTAGCTCGCATATGTCGCGCGACACTTTTGAGTGGCGGAAGAGCTTTTCGGTCTCGCGGTAGAGTATGTCAAGGCGGTTCCACGCGCGGTCGAGACGCAGATTGCTGCGCACGATGCCGACGTAGTAACCCATTATCTGGTTCACCTCTTTGAGGCTCTGTGTTATGAGAACCATCTCCTCGGGGTGCCGTGTACCTTCGTCGTTCCAGTCGGGTATGTCGGAGCGGAACGTGTAGCGCGACAGTGTCTTGCGGGCGTGCTTTGCGGCCGCATCGGCATAGACGACAGCTTCAATAAGCGAGTTGGATGCAAGGCGGTTGCCGCCGTGAAGCCCGGTGCACGAGCACTCGCCGAGAGCATAGAGGCGATGGATCGTCGACTCACCGTTGCCGTCGACTTTTATGCCGCCGCACAGGTAGTGGGCTGCCGGCGCGACAGGTATGTAGTCTTTGGTGATGTCTATGCCGATCTCGAGACAGTGCTGATAGATGTTGGGGAAGTGGCGTTTGGTCTCTTCCGGGTCTTTATGGGTCACATCGAGGTAGACGTGGTCGTCGCCGTTGAGTTTCATCTCGCTGTCGATCGCACGTGCCACGATGTCGCGCGGTGCGAGCGAAAGGCGCGGATCATATTTGTGCATGAACTCCTCGCCCTTGAGGTTGCGCAGGACAGCGCCGTAGCCTCGCATGGCCTCGGTGATGAGAAACGAGGGTCTGTCGCCGGGGTTATAGAGTGCGGTGGGGTGAAACTGTATGAACTCCATGTCTTTTATGACACCCTTGGCGCGGTGCACCATGGCGATGCCGTCGCCGGTGGCGACGAGCGGGTTGGTAGTCGTCAGATACACGGCTCCTACGCCGCCGGTGGCAAGCACTGTGACGCGTCCCTGATATGTGTCGACCTCGCCTGTCTCCGTGTCAAGCACATACGCTCCATAGCATGCGATGTCGGGAGTGCGGTGTGTGACGATCATGCCGAGATGATGCTGGGTTATGAGCTCGACGGCAAACCGGTGCTCCAGCACGTCGATATAGGGGTTGGCCTTTACGGCACGTATCAGGCTTTGCTGTATCTCGTAGCCGGTGTTGTCGGCATGGTGGAGGATACGGAATTCGGAGTGCCCGCCTTCGCGGTGCAGGTCGAAATTTCCGTCGGAGTTACGGTCGAAGTCCACGCCCCATTCGAGAAGCGCCTTGATCTGTTCGGGCGCGCCTTTCACGACTTTCTCGACCGCCTCGCGATCGCTGAGCCAGTCGCCTGCGACCATTGTGTCGTGTATATGTTTGTCGAAATCGTCGACAAGAAGGTTGGTCACTGATGCCACGCCTCCCTGTGCTAGTGCGGTGTTGGCCTCTTCAAGTGTCGACTTGCACAGAAGAGCCACCCTGGCGCCATCGTGCCCGGCGACTTTGAGGGCAAAGCTCATTCCGGCTATGCCCGACCCTATCACAAGATAGTCATACTGCTTGTTCATAGAGTATGCGTTGAAGAATTGTTTTGAATTTTCGGCTTGTAATCCCGATTATTTTATAGCGGCAAGGCCTCCTTGCGAAGTTTCTTTATAGAGGCTTGGTATGTCGTGACCTGTCTGCTTCATCACTTCGACGATGCGGTCGAATGTGACCGTGTGCCGTCCGTCGGAAAAAGCGGCATACAGATTTGCGTCAAGGGCTCGGGCGGCAGCATAGGCGTTGCGCTCGATGCAGGGCACCTGCACAAGGCCGCAGACCGGGTCGCATGTGAGTCCGAGATGGTGCTCAAGTCCCATTTCGGCCGAGTATTCGATCTGTGCCGGCGTGCCGCCGAAAAGTTGTGAGGCGGCTGCGGCAGCCATGGCGCATGCGACGCCCACTTCGCCCTGACATCCGACTTCGGCTCCCGACACCGAGGCGTTATGCTTGACCACGCTGCCGAAAAGACCGGCCGTGGCGAGTGCGCGCAGTATGCGCTGTTCTGAGAATCCCTTTGAGGTCGAGAGATGATACAGAACCGCCGGAACTATGCCGCATGAGCCGCATGTGGGCGCTGTGACGATAAGTCCGCCCGACGCGTTTTCCTCACTTACTGCAAGCGCGTAGGCGTAGACCAGTCCGCGGCTTTTCAGGCTTGGATTGTAGCCGGTGGCGTGCATGTAGTAGCTGACGGCCTTGCGTCGCAGTCCGAGTCCGCCGGGCAATACTCCCTCGGCCTCGATGCCACGCTCGACCGCATCTTTCATCACCTTCCACGCCTCGCGCAGGTAGTCCCATATCGCCGGTCCCTCGCATATGTCGACATATTCCCAGAAGCTGCGTCCGGTCTGTTCGCACCACGACAGTATCTCGCTTATGGTGTTCATCGAATATACCTGGTCGTCTGACTCGCCTCGGGTCTCTCCCTCGTGCATTATGTCGCCTCCGCCGATGCTGTATATGGTGTCGCTTTTGGTCACATGACCGTCTTTGTCGAGTGCCTCGAAAAGCATGGCATTTGGGTGAAACGGCAGAAATTCCTGCGGTTTCCATATTATGTCGGTTCCGGCGGCCGGGGTCAGTTCCTCGAGTATGGCTTTGTCGGTGAGGTGTCCGGCTCCGGTGGCGGCCAGTGATCCGTAGAGTGTCACGCGATAGTGCGCTGCTCCGGCAGTGCTTTCGCGAAACAGCTGTGCGGCTTTGCGGGGCCCCATCGTGTGTGAGCTCGACGGACCGTATCCGATCTTGAATATTTTTCTGATTGATTCCATTTTACTCTATGAGTTACGGGAGAGGTGTATCGATAGATGCTTTCTCGGCATTGTTTTCAGGCTCGGGCATATCATCGTCGCCCGTGTCGAGCGACATTGGCAGCGGCTCTTTTATTTTGGCACCGAGTCCCTCGAGGCGTTTTGCGCGTGCCGCGAGCGATCCTCGGCCCTGTAGCTTCACAAAGGCTTTGTCGTAGGCTTTCTTGGCCGAGTCAAGAGCTTTGTCGATATTCTGCAGATCGGTGACAAATCCTACGAATTTATGATGCAGCTCACCGCCTTCGCGTGCGATTTCCATCACGTTGCGCGTCACGGTGTCCTGCCGCCACATCTGCTCTATAAGTTTCAGTATCGAGATAAGGTGTGTGGGCGACACGATCAGCACTCCCGAGTCGTAGGCTTCCTGCCACAAGGTCGGCTCGGTCTGCATCGCGGCTATGTATGCGCCCTCGTTGGGGATGAACATTATCACGAAGTCGAGCTTCTGGTCGCCTACAATATCGGCATATCCTTTTACCTTGAGCTTGCGCATCTGGGTTTTGACCGACTGTATGTGACGTGATGCGGCGTCTCTGCGTTTCTCGGCCGTGTCGGCCTCCGTCATGTCCATATAGGCCGTAAGCGATACTTTGGAGTCGATGACCACACAGCGTCCTCCCGGATACCGCACAACCACATCGGGGCGCAGCTGTCCGCCGCGCTCGCTCACCAGGGTGCGTCCGGCCTCGTCGCGTGTGACCTGCACGAAAAACTCACGTCCTTTGGTGAGACCGCTTTTTTCAAGTATTTCCTCAAGTACCATCTCGCCCCAGTTGCCCTGCACGGTGGTGCCACCTTTCAGTGCCACGCTCAGCTGTCGTGCCTCGGCTCCGACATTGCGGCTTTCGGCAGAGAGTTTCTCTATCTGGTCTTTCAGGGAGAAAATTTCCCGTGACTCGTGGTTGTATACCTCGTCGATGCGTTTGCGGAATGTGTCAAGATCTTTGCGCAGCGGCGCGAGCAGTTCTTCGAGACGGTGGCTCTGGTGCTCGGTCATGGTCTGCGACCCGTCGAGGAGAGCCTGTGAGGCTATCAGCTCGAACTGTCGGCGTTGCTCGTTGCTGTCGGCATTGCTTTTCTCGAGTCTTTTCTGCCAGGCCGCGTCGGTTTCTTTCAGTTCGTTCTGGAGCCTTTCGCAATCTTTCTGAAGCATTGCGTTTACAGCCTCAAGACGTGCTGTATGCGAGGCTTTGCCTATCAGTAGCACAATGACAATGGCGAGCGCTGCGGCAAGCATTATCGTGATGATTATCATAAGAGTTGACCGGCGTGCTTATTTTAGGTGGATTATATGCTGCAAATGTAAATAAAAAATTTCTATATTTGCCGCAAATACCGGCCTCTTGGAGACCAGTCAAAAAGACCAATCAATATATAAGTCATGCAGGAACTTGATATTTCAGAAGTATTCCGCGCCCGCGAAGTGCTCAAAGAAGTTGCCAATGAGACCCGTATTACAGGTCCGACAAAGTTGGCTGATTATTGCCAGGTATATCTCAAACCTGAGAACCTGCAGCTTACCGGATCGTTTAAGCTGCGTGGTGCATATTATAAAATTTCCCAGCTCTCCGACGAGGAGAAGGCCCGCGGTGTGATCGCTTGCTCGGCCGGCAACCATGCCCAGGGTGTTGCGCTCGGTGCTACCCACAACGGCATCAAGTCGGTCATCTGTCTGCCGGCAGGAGCTCCTCTCTCCAAGGTCGAGGCTACCAAGGGCTATGGCGCCGAGGTCTGCCTTGTGCCGGGCGTCTATGACGATGCCTACCGTCGTGCTATCGAGCTTCGCGACGAGAAGGGCTACACATTCGTGCATCCGTTCGACGATCCGCTTGTGATTGCCGGACAGGGTACGATCGGTGTCGAGATCATCGAGCAGATGAAGGATGTCGACGCTGTTGTCGTTCCTATCGGTGGTGGCGGCCTTATCTCGGGTGTGGCTTTCGCTATAAAGACACTTCGTCCCGACATTAAGGTGTATGGTGTTCAGGCCGAGGGTGCTCCGTCGATGAAAAAGGCGATAGAAAGCAACGAGCGTATCTGTCTTGACAAGGTCTGCACGATTGCCGACGGCATCTCGGTGAAGGAGCCGGGTGCCCTCACATTTGAGATGGTCAAGGAGTATGTCGACGACATTGTGACTGTAAACGACAATGAGATCGCTGCGGCCATACTCGCGCTTCTCGAGAAGCAGAAGATGGTGGCCGAGGGTGCCGGTGCTGTGGGTGTTGCGGCCGTGATGTTCCACAAGCTGCCGGTCGACGGCAAGAAGGTCTGCTGTATTGTCTCGGGTGGCAATATCGACGTCAACTTCCTCAATCGTGTCATCACCCGCGGCTTGGCCAAGAGCGGCCGTCTCGTGTCTGTGACGCTCGACCTGCCTGATACCCCCGGAGCTCTCAGCGGCGTTGTCAATGTCATCGCCGAGCTTGGCGGAAACATCCTCTCGGTGACCCACGAGCGCACGACAACCTCGACTCAGGTCAACGGTTGCCTGCTTCACATCGAGATGGAGACCCGCAACAGCGAGCATATCGAGGCTATAAAGAGCGGACTGACTGACCGCGGTTATCATCTGCTTGCCGATTGCAACAAGTAGAAACACTGACGCCTGACAGCGCGTTTATATTGAAAGGCAGCGTCAGGTCTGAAACATACAGGTCTCAGACGACGCGTCGTAAAACAAATATGTGGATATAAATGCGTCTTCTGGTAGTTTTATTACTTCTGACGATAGTGCGTGTCGCCGCAGCTGGAAATACCTCCGGCGGCGACACGCGTGTTTTTCAGGCTCCTGATTTTAGCGTAGTGCTTGACTCTGCGGGGCTTGACACGGAAGTGCGCCAGAAGGTCTACAGGGGTAAGTATCACATGGTGACCGAAGAGGGTGATACCGTGCTCATGCTCGTTATGAACCCGGTCACGGTTTTCCCTCCGCTTAAGTTCAAGAATAAAAAGCAGGAGCAGTTTTACTGGCGCACGGTGCGCGACGTGAAGAAGACACTGCCTTATGCAAAGCTTATATGTGCCACTTTGCTTGAGACATATGAGTATATCGAGACTTTTCCGACGCAGAAAGAGCGCGAGAAGTATCTGAAGGAGATGGAGAAGGAGGTGTTTGAGCAATATAAGCCTGCGCTCAAACAGTTTACAAAAAGTCAGGCCCGTCTGCTTGTCAAACTCATACAGCGTGAGACCAATCAGAGCAGCTATGATATACTGAAAGCTTTTCTCGGGACTTTCAGGGCGGGTTTCTGGCAGACTTTCGGGCGTCTGTTCGGCGTAAATCTCAAAGGGCAGTACAGGCCGGAGACCGATGCCGATGACGCGATCATCGAGCGCGTGTGTGTGGCCGTGGAGCAGGGCGTCTTGTGACAGATCGGCCGCAA
Organism: uncultured Muribaculaceae bacterium; assembly: GCA_964389525.1. GTDB lineage: Bacteria > Bacteroidota > Bacteroidia > Bacteroidales > Muribaculaceae > JAFLTL01. The sequence continues at coordinate 146,932 of CAYMEX010000003.1, forward strand.
ACGCTATATTTAACAAAGTTTAACTATACTAAAGTGGCATATTTGGGCTCTCGGGGCGAAAGGAACTTGGTAGTAATGAATTAAATGCTTAATTTTGCGTCGCTTTTGTGGACTGGAGTGCCGTCTTGATTTAAGCAATGGGCTTATGCTCAGATGGTTAAATAAAAAGAGGCTCGTCGGGCGACAGAAGCAGGAGAATTGAATGTTTGAATTGCAAACCCAAGACAATAGTATAATTAACTGAACTAAGATGCCTACTATTCAGCAATTAGTGAGAAAAGGTCGTCAGGCTTCAGTGGACAAGAGCAAGTCTCCCGCACTTGACTCATGCCCTCAGCGTCGTGGTGTGTGCGTCCGTGTATACACCACAACCCCTAAGAAGCCTAACTCGGCTATGCGAAAGGTGGCGCGTGTGCGTCTTACCAATGGCAAGGAGGTTAACTCCTACATCCCCGGAGAGGGTCACAACCTGCAGGAGCACTCGATCGTGCTTGTGCGTGGCGGTCGTGTGAAAGACCTTCCCGGTGTACGTTATCACATCGTGCGCGGCACGCTCGATACCAGTGGTGTGAAGGATCGCACCCAGCGTCGCTCGAAGTACGGTGCGAAGCGTCCCAAGGCAGGTGCAGCCAAGAAGTAATCGGTAGAAAATTTTTCAGGGCGTCGTTATGATGGCGTCCGCCGGTGAAGCTAAACTAAAAGCACCAGCGATTTTAAATATTCCCTACGCGCGCTGCTTCCTGTGCGGCGGGATAATAAAAATCCGTTTTTGAATTTCACATTTGCAAGCTGGCTTATAACAGAAAGGTTGAGTAAACGTCCGGGCTGAAGCTCAGGTGCGACGGATGAATTGAGAGCAAGTCTCCGGCGCATATCCAAAGAGCGATAGTCTCATTAGGAAACCCGGCAACGTTGAAGCGACAAGAGGTCAAAGCCCTTCTCTCACGGGGCGCAGGCCATAGGCGGCAACCAAGCGCGAAGCAAAAACACTAAACAAACAGTAATGAGAAAAGCAAAGCCCAAGAAAAGGGTTGTATTGCCCGATCCTGTGTTTAATGACGTCAAGGTGTCGAAATTTGTGAACCACCTGATGTATGACGGAAAGAAGAACACATCCTACACCATTTTTTACTCGGCTCTCGAGATGGTGAAGGCCAAACTCTCCAATGAGGAGCTTACTCCGCTGGAAGTCTGGAAAAAGGCTCTCGACAATGTTACTCCTCAGGTAGAGGTGAAGTCGAGACGTGTAGGCGGTGCCACATTCCAGGTGCCTACTGAAATCCGTCCTGACCGCAAGGAGTCGATATCGATGAAAAATCTGATCTCCTATGCCCGCCGTCGTGGCGGCAAGACGATGGCCGACAAGCTCGCCGCCGAAATCGTCGATGCCTATAACGAGCAGGGTGGTGCCTTCAAGCGCAAGGAGGACATGCACAAGATGGCTGAGGCCAACCGCGCCTTCGCTCACTTCCGTTTCTGATGCGGACTCAATCTGTGAAAGTGCATCTGTCATCTGATACGACGATCTTCCAATACAACTAAAATGGCAAACCACGACGATCATCTTAAATATACCCGCAACATCGGCATCATGGCTCACATTGATGCGGGTAAAACCACTACCTCCGAGCGTATCCTCTTCTATACCGGTCTGACTCACAAGATCGGTGAGGTGCATGACGGCGCTGCCACCATGGACTGGATGGAGCAGGAGCAGGAGCGTGGCATCACAATCACATCGGCCGCTACCACCGCTTTCTGGAAGTACGGCGATGAGAAATACAAAATCAACCTTATTGACACTCCGGGACACGTCGACTTCACTGTCGAGGTAGAGCGTTCGCTCCGTGTGCTCGACGGTGCTGTAGCTACATTCTGCGCTGTGGGCGGTGTTGAGCCCCAGTCGGAGACCGTATGGCGTCAGGCCGACAAGTACAATGTGCCCCGTATCGGTTATGTCAACAAGATGGACCGCTCCGGCGCAAACTTCTTTGAGGTTGTGCGTCAGCTGCGTGAGGTGCTTGGTGCAAACCCTGTACCCATCCAGATACCTATCGGCGCCGAGGAGACATTCAAGGGCGTTGTCGACCTTGTGAAGATGAAAGCCATCTTCTGGCATGACGAGACAATGGGTGCCGACTACGACGAGGAGGAGATCCCCGCCAATCTTCAGGCAGAGGCCGAGGAGTGGCGCGACAAGATGCTTGAGAAAATCGCCGAATACGACGACGATCTCATGGCAAAGTACTTCGACGATCCCTCGACCATCACTATGGACGAGATCAAGAAGGCTCTCCGTGCCGCTACCCTGAAAATGGACATCGTGCCCATGATCTGCGGCAGCTCGTTCAAGAACAAGGGCGTGCAGTGCCTGCTCGACTCTGTCTGCGCTTACCTTCCCAGCCCGCTTGACGCAGGTGCTATCGAGGGTCATGCAGTAGACGATCCCGACAAGATCATCAGCCGCGAGCCCTCGAGCGACGCTCCGATGTGTGCTCTCGCGTTCAAGATCGCTACCGACCCCTATGTAGGCCGTCTCTGCTTCTTCCGCGTATATTCGGGTGACATCAACGCCGGCTCATATGTGCTCAACTCGCGTTCAGGCAAGAAGGAGCGTATCAGCCGTCTTTTCCAGATGCACTCCAACAAGCAGAACTCCAAGGAGCAGATCGGCTGCGGCGATATAGGCGCAGGCGTAGGCTTCAAGGATATCCGCACCGGTGACACTCTCTGCGCCGAGGACGCTCCGATCGTACTCGAGGCAATGGACTTCCCCGATCCCGTTATCGGTATCGCCGTAGAGCCCAAGACTCAGAAAGACCTCGACAAACTCGGTGTTGGTCTTCAGAAGCTTGCCGAGGAGGATCCGACATTCCGCGTTCAGACCAACGAGGAGACCGGCCAGACCGTTATCTCGGGCATGGGTGAGCTTCACCTCGACATCATCATCGACCGTCTGCGTCGTGAGTTCAAGGTAGAGTGCAACCAGGGTCGTCCTCAGGTTACATATAAGGAGACTATCACACAGCCCGTAGAGCTTCGCGAGGTATTCAAGAAGCAGACCGGTGGCCGTGGTAAGTTTGCCGATATCATCGTCCGCGTCGAGCCTGTTGATCCCGGCTTTGAGGGTGGTCTGCAGTTTGTCGACGAGGTTAAGGGCGGTAACATTCCCAAGGAGTTCATCCCCTCGATCCAGAAGGGCTTTACGACAGCCATGAAGAACGGTGTTCTTGCCGGCTTCCCTGTCGAGCAGCTCAAGGTGACTGTTATCGACGGTTCGTTCCACCCGGTCGATTCCGACCAGCTTTCGTTTGAGCTCTGCGCCATCCAGGCATTCAAGAAAGCTTCCGAAAAGGCAGGCCCCGTG
>CAYMEX010000004.1:0-87558 GCA_964389525.1 uncultured Muribaculaceae bacterium
TTTCCACACCCACCAAACTTTTTCGCAACTTTTTTCAAAGAAAATTGCAACATCCGCCACAATACACTATAAATCAACAGGGAGCGAAACAAAAAAGTTCCGCTCCCCGTAAAATCATAACGTGCCACAGAGTCATAAGACCCATTCAATGCGTCATATCATCGCCCCGACGCATCACCATGCCACAGCAATTCCGACAGTAAACGTCTTGAAATTCACCCCATTTTTTGCTTTTACAGGCGAAGTGGGCGTATATCGGGCAAAAACGCCTATATCGTGCCATTGGAGAGCTCCCATAAAAGAGACACCTATAGCATTATGGTCAAAACCATCCCAGCTGCTGCTGTACTTCACATCATCGAGCCGATACGACGACTTCACCGACGCATGCGTGGTAACGTCAAGCGACGCACCGGCCGTCATGGCAAAACCATGAGTCAGATTCTGACGAATTGTCAAAGGGAACATCATCGAAAACGCATACAGACGCGATGAGCCATCCTCTGCTCCCTCGGGCCAGGGCTGACAACCGATGATGCCTTTGTCAGGAGTCATACGGCCGTAAAGCCCCTCGCGCGTAACCCAGTTCCTGAAATCCACACCAAAGCCGAGGCTGACAGACGGTCCACTGCGCGCCGTCTGATAACGCAATGCAAGTATATGCCCCCAGAAGAAATCTATCGAATGTGATCCACGCTGCTTCAGTCCCGCAGTCTGATCGACAGTCGTGTTCCATCCAAATCCGATAAGCCCCGATGTCAATATCCAGCGCGAGAAATGACCGTCGTGACTGCTCTTGCTGCTTTTAGCATAGTCACGGATAAAAGGAAATGAGAAATTAAACTCACTCTCATCATGATCATAACGCACCTCTGCTGTCTTGTCGTCATCTTCTACGGCACTCATGCCGTCAACGCCGGAAGCATACGCCGGAACAGAAGATAAAAACATCGCACATGACAGTACCAATATATATCCCGCAATCTTCTTCATAACTTTCATCCTTTTTATTGTCTTACTTCTTTATCATTTTCTTTATGTCGGCAAAAGTGGCGTCTCCCTCCATATACATCGCCACAGTCTTTTTCCCGTTTGAAAAAATAAACATATAGCGGTTATGCCGTGCCACCGGCGGGAACGAATAAAAAGCATAGTTTATTATTCCCGAGCTGCTCGACAGCTCATTGTCCACCGATTTTTCAAGCATACTCATCGCCACCGAGTTCATTTTCGACATCGAAGCGCTGTCTGTCACACTCACACTCTTGAAATAGTCAAGCTTATTGTCGGCAAGACTTTTTTCCGTCCGACCCGACACCACCGCTACAGTCGCATTGGCAAGAATCGGAGCCTTATCACCGAACAGCTCGGAGATCGGCGCAAGACCATCGAAGTGCTGCGCATAGGCACACATACTTGCGACGCACATGACCGTCAGAAACAATATCCTTTTCATCATACAATTACAATTTATCTGATTAAAGCACCGGCATCCGGCAATTCGTCCATACTACTGCTGTCAAACGTCACCCGCGTCCTGTCGATAACCTCGCAAGCCTCCATGAGCTCCCCGTCGACAATCGCGCCGAAATCGCCCAACACACCGGCGGCATCCGAGAGCTCACTGTCGATTATCGACATCACAGCATCGCGGTCGTCGGTCTCCGATCCGAAGACACAGGCATAATACATCTCCTGCGACACATCGCCGGAAGCAGCAGGCATCAGTTTCACGACACCGGCACCAAGCACTGCCACAACCGCAGCAGCCGCACAAGCCGACAGCACCCGACGCACACGCCGCCCAGCCACACTGGCATTTTTCCGACGCGTCGCCCCTACTGCAAGCAGCATCAGGCAATCAGCTTCAGCATCGGTAAGCTCCCTCACCTTCTCCGCTTCAACGATCAGCGTCGACAGACGCCGTTCTTCATCGCGCGATGTGCCTCCCGCCATATATTTCATACAGAGACGTTGGATCAAGTCTTTACTATTCATGGCCTATTAACATGTGTGATACTTTTTATGATACAGATCACGCGCCTTCGCTCTGGCACGCGAAAGGTTGACTCGGACAGCCACAGGCGTGAGCGACAGGCATTCGGCAATCTCATCTACATCAAGCCCCTCGACATCGTGCAGTCTCATCACTTCACGCTGCATAGCCGGCAGACCGCTGTCAACGATATATGCAAGACGCCGCAACACATCCGCCGCATCAGCCGGCGCCACAGCGTCATCATCAGCAACCCCGTCACCGACATCCTCCAGACTCGCACACTCGGTCGTTCGCCGCCTAAGATCTATTGCCGAACGTGCCACAGTGCGCGACACGTAGCCCTCGGGGCAACCATCCTCATCATCGGCCGCGATAGAGCGACGACGCTCCCACAGACGGCAGAACGCTTCCTGCAGGGCATCATCGGCATCGTCCTGATTGCCGGTGATATACAGAGCCGTCCGACGCAGGCGGTCCCGCATACCGATGAATATATCCGTGAGTCTGTCGCTTGTCATTACTATTGAGTCTGTCCGATGCTCTGTTTGCCTTTCTGTAATTATTACGGCAATTTCAGCCGCCTGTTACATCCACATCATGCTTTTTTATCAAAAATACTCAAAAAAGACTATTTCTACCCGCGACAGCATAACAAGACACACACCCATTACCCAATTTTTGAGTATTGTCGGCATTTTTCATCAGATCTAATTTTGCACCGTTAAACAACAACATTTCAGATAAGAGTGAAAAAGACATCTTGCATATTCAACTGGAAAGGCTTTCATAAGTGGGTAGGAATATTGCTGTCCGTTTTCATCATAATATTTTGTATTTCAGGAATTATACTCAACCACCGCCGGCTCTTTTCGGACTGCGGCGTCGATCGGAGGCTTATGCCGGCGGCATACAGCGTCAAAGACTTCAACAACGCCATCATCAAAGGCACACTACCGCTCGACGGAGACCGGATAATCGCCTACGGCTATGCAGGCGCATGGCTTACCGACAGAAACTTCTCCACAGCCCACGACTTTAACTCCGGCTTACCCGGAGGAGTGGACGGACGCAACATACGCAACATCGTCAGGACACGCGACGGCCGGATTTGGTGCGCCGCCCAGTATGGCATATACCTTCTCAACGACCGGCAATGGATCGAAACACCGCTTGACGGACACAACGAAAGAGTCACCGATATCGCTCTTGCTCCCGACAGTTGCAGCGTGGTGGCAATGACACGAAATGCCGTATACACACAGTCGGAAGACAACACTTTCCGACGCCACGAGATCCAGGCTCCTGAAAACCGCAACGACAGGGTCACGCTGTTCAAATCACTCTGGATGCTTCACAGCGGAGAACTCTTCGGCACCGCCGGACGCGTGATTGTCGACCTCATAGCTTTGATCATCGCTTTTCTGTGCATCACAGGCATCATCCTGCTGCTACTCCCCTATTCAATAAGAAAATCAGCCGGGAAGCAGCACAGCAGAGAAGCGCAAAAGAAAGCATCGTCTCTCAGATGGAATATGAGGTGGCACTACCGCATCGGTTTCACGACACTTGTCCTCACCATCCTGATAGCATTCACAGGCATGTGCCTGCGCCCGCCGATGATGATACCCGCCGTCCTTATCAAGACGCCCCCGTTTCCGGGCAGTGCGCTCGACAATCCCAACCCATGGCACGATCGTTTGCGCGCATTGCGGTGGGATGACGCCGGCGATTGCTGGATCCTCTCGACATCCGAAGGCTATTTCCGCATCGATCGCGGATTCACAGGCCGCCCACAGTCAATACCGGCATCACAGACACCACCGGTAAGCCCGATGGGCATAACAGTGTTCGAGAAAGAAAATACCGGAACATGGCTCATCGGATCCTTCAGCGGCTTATATCGGTGGAACCCCGCCACCGGGTCGGTTGTCGACTATCTAAGCGGAGAGACCTGCAGCCCGTCGCAACGACGGAGTTTTGCCGGCGACAGACTTGTCAGCGGATACTCGGCCGATTTCGACACTGCGGCACCTGTCGTGTTTGACTACAGTTCAGGCACATCCCTGCTGCCGGAAATACCCGTGATCCTGTCGCGGCAGCCGATCTCGCTCTGGAATTTTGCTCTCGAGCTCCACGTCGGACGCTGCTACACACCGTTCCTCGGCCCGTTCTCCGAGCTGTTTGTATTTATGTCAGGACTGCTTCTGATACTGATACTCGTCTCCGGGCTAATAATTCGCAACCGACATAGACGTAAACAAAGAAAACATAATATGAACTAAACTACAGCACAATTATGAAAAGTCTCAAGACCATCTTCGCGACAATGGCCGTATGCCTCGGCATCATGGCGACTGCAACAGCATGCTCCGACGACAAAGACGAGCCCGCGGTTCCAGCCGCAAGAAGTGTTGCCGGCACATACAACTCCGATATGACATGTTCGGTTATGGGTCAGGAATCTGTCTTCGAGGACATGACATTCACATTCACCTCGACCGACGACGCCACCGTCACACTCGACATGTCATCGTTCGGCAATCCCCCCATGCAGGTTCCCGCCATCAAGGTCACAGGCATAAAGGTTAGCGGCGAAAACGGCACATACACGCTTGCACCTACCGACTTCAACGGCACGACTCCCGACGGCAAGGCATACTCCGGAAAAATTCAGGGTAATTTCGCCGACAACAGCCTTACAATGCAGTTCAACCTGCAGTATGGCGCAATGCCGATGCCGATGATCTGCTCGTTCACAGCACCTAAAAAATAAACTGTCATGTCACAGAGGCTTTCTTACATTACGCTTTCGCTCTGTAGTATGCTCTGCTCCGTCACAGCACTTGCCGGCAACTATATCGGCAAGGTGCTTGACGGCAACTATATCGGCAAGGTGCTTGACGGCAACGGAGATCCATTGACCGGCGCAGTAGTCAGAGTTATCGATGATGACAAGGCAGCTGTGACCGACATCGACGGAAGATTCAGACTTCAGATTCCCGGCGACAAAGCCGTGAAAATACAGGTTTCCTATATAGGTTTTATTACAAATACACATATCCTGCGCCCGGCCTCGGCCGACAGCAAGGAACAGGTCATCCACATGACACCCGATCTGACGCGCCTCGACGAAGTGGTAGTCACCGCTACACGCACTCCCAAGACGCTGAAAGACGCGCCGGTTGTCACACGTCTTATCTCGGCCGACGACATTAAGAAGGCCGACGCCACAAATATTCAGGATCTCCTCACCGAGGAGATACCCGGACTGGAGTTCGGCTACGCCATGAGTCAGGAGACATCGCTCAATATGAGCGGTTTCGGCGGAAACACCATACTGTTTCTTGTCGATGGAGAGAGACTTGCCGGAGAAACGATGGACAACGTCGACTACAACCGTCTGAATCTCGACAATGTCGGACAGGTCGAGATCGTCAAGGGGGCATCGTCAGCTCTATATGGAGCAAATGCCGTAGGCGGAGTCGTTAACCTCATAGCCCGTGAGAGCAAAGAGCCGTGGCATGTCAACGTCAATTCACGCTACCGCTCGGCCGGCAATGAATGGCGAACCGGAGGCGACATAAACTTCAACTCGAAGAAGTGGAACTCCAACACCTCCATTCAGCACACTACCGCCGAGACCATACATCTCACCGATGCCTTCGACACTGAGTCCAAGATTCACGACATCTACGGAGGCAATACGGTCAATGTGAAAGAGCGCCTCACATACCGCATCACCGACGATCTCCGGCTCATCGGACGCGGAGGCTATTTCAACCGCACAAGCGACCGCGCCAACTATACAGACCATTACTACGACTATACGGCCGGACTGCGCTCGGTATGGCATATCGATGGAAACCAGAATCTTGAGGTCTCCTACAGTTTCGACCAGTACGACAAGGCCCGCTACGTCGGCAATAGCCGCACACACGATCACGACTACACCAACCGTCAGCACATCGCTCACGCCCTCTACACCCGCTTCTGGGGAAGCAACGCACTTACCGTAGGCGGAGATTTCATGAACGACTATCTCACGACCTATCAGTTCATCGACTCAAGCCATCATTCACAGAATACGCTCGACGCATTCGTGCAGTTCGACTATTCTCCGCTCACATGGCTCAACGTCATCGCAAGCGTGCGCGAAGACTACTTCTCCGAGTCGACGAGCAACGCGCTCACAGGGCGCCTCGCCACCATGTTCAAGCTCGCGCCGCTCTCAATCAGAGCCTCATATTCGGGAGGTTTCAGAGCACCGACACTCAAAGAGATGTATATGTGCTTCGACATGGCCGGCATACAGATGATCTACGGCAACCCCGATCTGAAACCCGAGCGAAGCCACAACTTCAACCTCGCACTCGAGCGCACCGGTCAGATTCGCAGAGGACGTCTCGGAGGATCCTACAGCTTCACCGCCACAGGCTACTACAACTACTACAACAGCCGCATCACAACGACCGATTTCCCTGGCGACGACTCACACGAGCAAGGTGCCATATACTGCAACGAGAAAGGTGTAAAGGTTGCCGGACTCGACGTGAACGCACGCTACCGTTCCATCATCGGACTCGGCGTGTCGGCAAGCTACAACTACCTGCATGTCGCCGGACGCTCGATCGACTCACAGTTCACCCAGCCGCGACCACATTCTGCCACATGGCGCGTCGACTACGACCGCCGGCTCTGCAGCTCATACCGCCTCTACGCATCGCTTTCCGGACGCTATCTCGCGAAACCCGAGAGCAGGAGCGAGACCGACGGAGCATACTCGATGTGGAAATTCACATTGCAGCAGAGCGTGTGGCGGGGCATGAAAGTCAACTTCATAATTGAGAACCTCTTTGACTACAAGCCGAAAGTCTACTACTGGAACTCGGCACCCACAGCAGGCCGGACATGGTCAGTAGGCCTGTCGCTCGACATCGACGAAATATTCAAATAAGCTCTTAAGTGATTCAACTAATGAGTAAACGTAAAATTTTCCTTATCATTGGTTGCGCCTTCATTTTAGGCGCAGCCGTTTTGTTGTGGAATACACTTGCGTCACCGACAAAGATCGCGTTTGTCAATTACCAGGCCATCACACTCGGCCAGATATCAAAAGCCAACGACGGCTCGTTTGTAAAGATTTCCGAGCTTGCAGCCGAAGATCTTGACGATGCCGGCGACTACGACATGGTCTTTGTCAACGGCATGGGGCTGCGCATCACCGACGACCAGAGGCAGGCGCTTGCCGGTGCCGCTGAGTCGGGCACTCCTGTCATAACCACTGCGGCGACAAATCCACAGAACCAGATTGTTTCGGTGGATTCCATCGACAACGAGTTTCTGCGCCAGTATCTCGTTGGAGGACGTGCCAACTACCGCAACATGCTGCGCTATGTCCGCCGCTTCATCGACGGGAAAAAACTTTTCGTCAGAGAGCCGGGCGATCCCGTCCTGTCAGCGTCCTCACTGCTCTACTACCCCTCCGAAAACGACAATCTCAATTTCAGTTCGGTCAGCGACTATGAGGAATGGCTGAAGAAAAACGGCAAATGGGACAATAAGGCGCCGCATATCATCCTCACCGGTCAGATGGGAGTACCTGACGAGCTCATCGCCTCACTCGAGGCCTCCGGCAATATTGTCTATCCCGTTAATGTGATACAGCAGTTCGTCACACGAGGCCACGCCGACTCCATTGCAGCGGCTGCCATGATCAACATGGCACACGGGCGCATGGGCGATCAGATCGTTGAGTATCTTGAGAAGAACAACATCCCGCTCTTTTCGCCGCTCAACGTCAACCGCGGTTACGACGAGTGGATGGACGACAAGATGGGCATGAACGGAGGTTTTCTTTCACAGAGCGTTGTCACACCCGAGATCGACGGTGCCGTAAGGCCTTATGCGTTGTTTGCTCACTTCGAGGGTGAAGACGGCCTGCCGCATGTCGCCCCCATACCCGGACGTCTTGATGATTTTGTCGCTACTGTCAACAACTACACCGATCTGCAGTCAAAACCCAATAGCGATAAGAAGATCGCGATCTTCTATTTCAAGGGACCCGGTCAGAATGCTTGGTAGCCGAAGGCATGGAGGTTGCTCCGTCGCTCTACAATCTGCTCCGTCGTCTGCGTGCCGAAGGTTACAATGTAAGCGGCATGCCCGACTCGCCCGAAGCACTCGAGCGGCTTATCAATGAAAACGGAAAGGTCTTCAACGGATATGCTGTTGGAGCCAAAAACGATTTCGTCAGAAACTGCAATCCCGAGATTGTCACACGCGAGCAGTACGACAGCTGGTGCGCCGAGTCACTGTCCCCGCAGATGCGTAGCGATATCGACGCTGTCGACGGCGACTTCCCCGGACACGGGCTCAGCGACAGCGACGGCAACCTCGCACTTGCTATGCTCAGGTTCGGTAATGTGGTACTGATACCGCAGACTGCGGCCGGACTCGGCGACGACGATTTCAAGATCGTGCACGGCACCGACGCGGCACCGCCCCACAACTATGTTGCCGCATATCTTTGGACACGTCACGGATTCAAGGCCGATGCACTCATGCACTTCGGAGCACACGGCTCACTCGAGTTCACCCCGCGCAAGCAGGTCGCACTTGGAAGCAACGACTGGCCCGACCGTCTTGTCGGCACAATGCCACACTTCTACATCTACTCGACATCCAACGTGGGCGAGGCCATGATAGCGAAGCGACGCAGCTATGCCGGCATTGTCAACTATCTCACACCGCCGTTTATGGAGAGCGATGTCCGTGGCATCTACAAGAACCTCTCCGACGCCATTGCTGAGTACAATAAGTTGAGCGGTGCCGACACCCCCGATGAGAAAGCCATTGCGGACGCTGCAAGACTTGTCAAGAAATATACCGTCGAACTCGGCATTCACCGCGAACTCCGTCTCGACAGCATCATGGACTCGGCCTACACCCCCGACGACATTATGCGCATCGACAATTTCGCCGAGGAGCTGAGCAACGAGAAAATCACCGGTGCGCTCTACGTGATGGGCGTCCCCTACTCCCCCGCCCACATCACCTCGACAGTCTCCGCCATGACAGTCGATCCGCTCGCCTATAGTTTGCAGAAACTCAACGGAGGCGACCTTAAAAAGCACCGTGCCGAGGCCACATCAATCGTAAATCGGCTTATTGCCTCTGGCAACGTCCCGTCCGATGCCGACATATGCCGTATTGCCGGTATTACGCAGAACGATCTTGATAGCGCCCGACGCACTTTAGCAGCCGTCGAAGGATCCAAAGACATGCTGTCGCGCATGATGGTCATGGGAGCCATGATGCCGGCGTCGACCCGGACACCGTCAAAAATATCGGAGCGTGTCGCCGCGCCAAAAGGACATCGCATGATTCCGGGCATGTCACCTGAGAAAGCCCTCGAAATGGCACGCATGATGGGAGCCGACGAAAACGCTATAAAGAAGATGGAAGCCGCGATGAAACGCAAGGCCTCCGGACAGCAGACTTCGGCGTCGCAGTCAGGAAAGATTCCTGCCCGGCACGGCATGATGATGGGACGCGGCAACGAACCGACGCCGCAGGAAATCGAATTTGCCACAGCTGTCGGCGAAGTCGAGAGAGCGGTGCGCAACGTCGGGCGTTACACCGACGCGCTGCGCAACAGCCCCGAGGCCGAACTTGCATCGGTCGTCAACGCACTCGGCGGAGGATACATCGCTCCCACATCGGGCGGCGATCCTGTACTCAACCCCAACATTCTTCCCACCGGACGAAACATGTTTGCCGTCAACGCCGAGGAGACACCGTCGGCAGTAGCTTGGGAGAAAGGCAAATCACTTGCCGACAATACAATCGCCATGTACCGCAAGGCACACAACGACTCGGTTCCACGTAAAGTCAGCTACACGCTTTGGAGCAGCGAGTTCATCGAGACAGAGGGTGCCACGATAGCGCAGGTGCTCTATATGCTTGGAGTCGAACCCGTCCGCGATCCATTCGGGCGCGTCACCGATCTCAGACTCATACCGTCCGACGAACTCGGACGCCCCCGCATCGACGTGGTCGTTCAGACATCAGGCCAGCTCCGCGATCTCGCCGCATCTCGCCTCTTCCTTATCGGACGCGCGGTCAGGATGGCGGCCGAGGCAACCGGCGACACCTACCCCAACTATGTCTCTGAGGGTGTCGTCGAGTCTGAGAAACATCTTGTAGAGAAAGGTGTGTCACCCAAAGAAGCCCGTGAGCTCTCCACATCGCGCGTGTTCGGCGGAGTCAACGGCAACTACGGCAGCGGCATTCAGGCAATGGTTGAGGCCGGCGACCGATGGGAAGACAACAGTGAGATCGCCGGGATCTACATGAGCAACATGGGAGCCTCATACGACAGTGAGGAGAACTGGGAGAAGATGCGCGATTTTGCGTTTGAGGCAGCGCTCACACGCACCGATGCAGTCGTGCAGCCGCGTCAGAGCAACACATGGGGCGCACTCAGCCTCGATCATGTCTATGAGTTCATGGGAGGCATGAACCTTGCCGTGCGCAACGTCACCGGCAAAGATCCCGAAGCATATCTCAGCGACTACCGCAACCGCAACAACGTGAAAATGCAGGAAGTCAAAGAGGCGATCGGCATTGAGAGCCGCACGACAATCCTGAATCCGGCCTATATCAAGGAAAAAATGAAAGGAGGCAGCGGCGATGCTTCTGCGTTGGCCGACGTCGTGCGAAACACCTACGGATGGAACGTCATGAAACCCGAAGCCATTGACGATGAACTTTGGGACGACATCTACGAGACATACGTCACCGACCGCAACGGGCTTGGCACAAAAGACTATTTCTCCGACAAAAACCCCGCCGCGCTGCAGGAGATGACGGCCGTCATGCTTGAGACTGTGCGCAAAGGCATGTGGGATGCAACTCCCGAACAGATCGCCAATATGGCCGAGCTGCATACCGAGATGGTCGAGAAATATGGAGCCGCATGCTCCGGATTCGTCTGCGACAATGCGAAACTGCGCGAGTTCATCAAATCAAACGTCAGCGAGCAGGCTGCAGGAAAATATGATGCCGCCGTCGCGACCGTCAGAGCCGAAAACATTGCTGCCGACAACGACGGTATGGTCATGAAGCGCGAGCAGCTCAATGCCGGTGAGACCACGACAAACCGCATCAGCGGATTCGCGGTCGGCATAGCGGTGATTGCGGCACTCGTTGTCATAGTTCTCCTCCTGCGCCGTCGTCGCAGACTCAAAGATGCCGAGTGATGGAAACAGTGGTAATGATTATTATGCTTCTGGTGGGCTTCAGTTTCATACTGAAGCTCACCTGCCATCGCTTTGTCGGCGTAATTGTGCTGAGCCTTCTGCCGCTCCTCTTTCTTGGAAGCACTTATGAATTTGCAAGCATGCAGTCCAAGACACAGATTCAGGACTGGCTGCAACAGCCATCACTCATGCTCGACACATCGGTTCTGCTTACAATCGACGTCGCGTTTCAGCTCACCTTCTGCATCTTCATGGCAATGCGTCTTAGCGGCCACCTCTCACGTGTGCAGAACCTCATATTCAACATCACATACTGGATTCCGGGGCTGTTGCTTTTCCCCGTCCTGTTTTCGATGCTCGTAGAGCTGATATTCGCGATGCCCGGCACCGCGTTCGCCACAATCGGCTGGGGAACAGCTATAGCAGTGTTTATTCTGATTCCGGCTGTAGTATATGGCGTGAAATATCTTCTACCGGAATACGAGCTGCGCCTTGAACTCATGTTTCTGATCAACATACTCATTGCAGCACTCGGCATCGTGGCCACCGTCAACGGTCGCACAGCCGCCGCAGGCACCAACGAAGTCAGCTGGCATGCACTCGCAGGCATCTTTGCGATTATACTCATCGGATCCATCGCAGGGATGGCCTGTAATAAGATTTCCACATCACGAAAACTCAAAAAACTCAACAGATGAATACCATATCCAACATTCTCTACTGGATCTCGACCGGGCTGCTTGTTCCCGTGATCGTGCTCCTCATCTTTTTCTTCATCAGAGCCGTTATCCTCATCGGCGTGTTTTTCGGCCAGTATCTTCAGAATAAAAAGACTACCGCACGGCTCTATCCGCAGATCACCAGACTCACCCCCGACACCCTCGGCGGATTTGTCACATCACTTCCCGAGCGCACCACATCGACCGTCATGGCATACACAAAGCAGATAATCGACAATAGCACCAACAGCGCGAAAATCGATCTGCTGCTCTCCGAATACGAGATCGAGGCCGACAAAGAAGTCGCGTCATCCAAAGTCCTCACAAAGATGGGACCGATACTCGGACTCATGGGCACCCTCATACCTATGGGACCCGCACTTGTCGGACTCGCGTCAGGCGACATAGCCTCAATGGCCTACAACATGCAGGTCGCATTCGCCACGACCGTGGTCGGACTCGTTGTCAGCGCGATCGGTTTCATAACACAGCAGATAAAAGAGCGTTGGGCAGTCAAAAACCTCACAATGCTTGAGTATCTTGCCGAAGTAGTCCGTCAGTCAAACACCAAAGCCGCATGAGACGTCGTCGTTCACTCCTCCGCCGCAGCGAGGACTCCGATCCCATGAGCGTTGTAAGCAACCTCTTCGACGTCGCCATGGTCTTTGCCGTCGCGCTCATGGTCGCACTTGTAAGCCGTTACAACATGACCGAGATGTTTTCACAGGAAGACTTCACCATGGTCAAGAACCCCGGCAAAGAAAACATGGAGATCATAACAAAAGAGGGAGAGAAAATCAACCGTTACACACCATCCGAAGACACCGACCCGTCATCCAACAAAGGCAAACGCGTCGGCATCGCCTACGAGCTCGAGAACGGCGACATCATCTACGTCCCCGAGTAACCATATCCCCCGCATCCGTTTCATTATATCCACCCGATAGTAGGGACGCACAGCCCGTGCGTCCCTTTGATTTACACACATTTACCACTCACACTTCCCTATTCCACCTACATCAGCTATCGCAGCTACATCAGCTATTGCAGCTACCCCCCACCTCCACAACCCGTCGCCGCGCGCTACCTCCCCCTAATAATGCCTGAAAGGCATTTCAAAAAAGTAGCCGGGTACACCGTCAGGTGTGCCCGGTAAATATTGCAGCTATATAAGCTATCGCAGCTACCACCCCACCACGGCAGCCGCGGCATCGCAGATGCCGCAACAGTACGTCCAAAAAGCCCGTGAAACGGGCGCAACATAAGTAGCACCTGGTGACCGAAGGGAACCAGGTGTAAAGCAATCCACATAAAAGAGCTGCGGAGTTGCGACACACTTCCCACCACGAGCACCTGACCTTAGGTCGTCATTCAGGCCACATAATGCCTGAAAGGCATTTCAAAAAGAGTAGCCGGGTACACCGTCAGGTGTGCCCGGTAAATATTGCAGCTATATAAGCTATTGCAGCTACCACCCCACCACGGCAGCCCGCGGCATCGCAGATGCCGCAACCCGGCGAAGCCGGAGCTACCCCCCATCCTGTGAGCGCAGCGAACAGGGTGGGGACTGCCCCCCACACCACAGCACCCAGTCTCGCAGAGACTGAACCTGTAAGCGCCGGGAGGCGCGCTGTTATGGTAAACCCCGGGCGACCGTTCGGGAGCTGGGCGCAAGACGATACACAACTCAGAGCCTCGGAGGGGCGACGTATTCCCCTCCCCCCCACGACTGAAAAGTTACATTTACCCTACCGCTACGCCTCCATATTGCAGATTAATTTGTAACTTTCCGATATGAAACAGACCGACAAAATATACTGCATACCTGGCGACCGCTTTCCCGCCAACTTTATCCTCTCAGCATTTGCCGACATCAACGCCGAGTTGCCATCCGACGCACCCAACTCCATCATAGTGATCCCCGACGAGCAAGGCAACCTCCCCGAGCAATTCACAGCAGCCATGATCGACCTGTCACCCCGACAGGCCTACCTGCTCAGCTCCGCAACAATCTATGGCGACGAATACACCGATGCCGACGAAGACACCCCGGCAGCCTCAACACCGACCGCCATTGCATGGCTCCATGCCGAAGACAACTTCAAAATCCAATGTGAGCGTCACAATACTACAGCCACCATCCTACGCCTACCCCTGCTCATCGGCACAGGCATGACTGGCGAGATACGCCGTCGCGTCAACGCCATACATCGAGCCGTCTATCGCCACATCGAAGGCATCGAGGCACACCAGTCCGTGCTCCACGCCCGCGACCTCCCCTATCTGATCATAGCCCTTGCCGGGCAGCCCGGAGTCTACAACGTCAGTGACCGCACCGACCCCACGACCTATGAAATAGCAGAAGCGCTCTCCGCCCGAATGGGCGCAAAGCGCATCTACACAGTCAAAGCAAAATGGGCACGCATCGCCGCCCGTTTCGCCGATATATTAGGGATAAAAGATCTCGGCTCAGCCTATCTCAAATCAGTCATCGCCACGCGCACCCTCTCCACCGCGCGCCTCACCGCCACTATTTGCAAAGTCGAGACATCAACCGAAGATCAGACTCAAAACGACATCAAACACCTTACAGATCGTTCCAACGAAGATCAAGACAATCGCCTTCTGGAGAATAACCATTTGGAGAATCCCCCCGCTTCAGCAGACTGGCGCCCCACCGATAGCCCAAACAATCATTCTCAAGAGAATATCCCCGATGTAGTCGGTTGGCATCCCACCAACACACTCCACTACCTCCTCACCCACACCTACTCCCCCCTCGACCCCTAATCCCAAGCTCACCTATTTTATTCCAGCAGAACTTTCTGTTACATCCTCCTCTGCAAGCACAGGAGCAAACAAGTCGTCATGGAAAACAATATACGGTGGATGATCCAGCAAATCCACCGACACGATATATAAAATAGATACTCTCAGCAAACAGTTCTTTGAGGCCCTGTTCATGACGGAATTCAATTTGTAACCAAAGTCAAAAATAACATAAAAACTCGTGATGTCAGTCTCCGATGCTACGAAGGATGGCACTGATCGAATCTATTAGCAACGAACTTAGTGACGATCAAAATGATTATACCCTAAAGATTTATTCCCAACTCACGTTATATATACAATACTTTTTTAATTACGAAATGAATTATCAGGATGGGAGGGGGAGTACACATTAGATATCAAACCTGACACTACATTATCATATAACTTAATGACATTATTTACATCAAATCGTTTTTCCGCTATTTTACGACTTTCAAGACCCATTTTCGTTCTTTCAGAATTCGATAATTTCATGAACTTTTTGATCACATTTTCCAACGAATGCGCATCTCGCGGCTTACATAAGTAACCATTAATACCCTCTTCAACCATCTCTTTACATCCAGGAATATCAGTCGTTATAATTGGTTTACCCAACGCTAATGCTTCCATAAGGCTACGTGACATTCCTTCATGATAGGAAGGCAAGACAATACAGTCTGATTTTTTTATAGTTTCTATGACATCTGTCTTGAATCCCAAATACTGTATGGCACCTTTCATTACGTCTGAAGTCACTGTATCTTCCGGCACATAGTTAGGGTATTCGCAATCAATACTTCCAACCCATCTAAAAACAGTATTGCTATACTCTTTTTTCACCTTAGTAGCCACACTAACCAACTCTGAATATCCTTTATCATATAGTACACGTGCAACTGTCAGAAATACCATAACTAATTCATATTTTATACTTCATCAAATTAATCCCCTCACCACCTTCTAAACATATAATATTATTACGTTTCACTATTTTATGATTAACCAACATCGTTGCTGATTCGCAATTAAGAACAAATACATATTCAGGGAATTTAAGTGCAAACTTATATAATAACCTAGCAACAAATCCCTTTAAATTGCTATGATTGAATGCGTATCCCAATCCTGTAACAACAGCAACAGATTTTATATTGAGCATTTTAGATACTATACTTCCATATATATTGGGTTTTATGGTATAGTGAAATATAATATCTGGTCGCACTTTTTTATAAATAGTAAACAGCCGATACATGTATGCTATATCCTTAAATGGGTTCATAGAACTTCGATAAACATTAGTTTCATAAAGTTTAACTTTATCTTTTAAGTCTCCTATAATGCTATTAGCTGGAGCAACAAGCACAACATCAAAGTTCTGCATTACAAAATGTTTTATTACGTCTCCTCTGAAGTTCAACAATTCCCTCAAAGAATTGTCACAGAAAGCAATTGTAGGTTTTAATCCTATTTTTTTCATTATTATTTAGGTGCAATTATCATTATCAATCATACATGCGCAAATCAGCCCATACATATTTGACTTAAAATTATTTTAGTGTGGTGGATTTAATATCTGCTTTTGATTTGATAATCTGCAAAAATAATCCACACATATCATCACAATCACATAATACACATTCTTAAATTTTGTATACGCATAAAAATAAAATGAGAACAATAGACAATACTCCATATATGTTGACATAAACAACATATATAAAGAATAGTTCCTATACCTATACAAATTATACTGTAAAGCAAAAATAAAAATGTATACCACTGGTCCGATAAGATTAAAAGTTAAGTATAACATCAACAATGATGTTGGCATATTATATGCCGGGTTAAAAATAAATGAACTTTCTGGCCACTCCCTTTCTCCAATTGCATAAGTTGGGGAAGTTATCAAATCTGGCGTAACTAAGATCATAAAATCGCCCCAATTCTGTGGCAAACTTTCTACAAAATAGTCTAAATTATAATAATTAGGTATAATGTACAGTAATAAACTTATCAAAGGTGATTTTCCATCCGAACCACGAATTAACATTGAAAACAGAATAAAAATCCCAATCAACAAAAAAATAACAATAGCAACTTTTTTTAAACTAACTTTGGGCTTTAACAAAAAGGAAAACAAACAAGGGTAACTAATTGTATCAAATATTGTAAATTTTATTCCGTGAAAAAAAGATATTAAAACCAAAAATATATTAATAATCGCTCCGTATTTTACACTAATTTTATAGTTGTGTAGATAAACCCATATAATTAGAGCTGGTACATTTAGAAAATACAAATAATTAATTAAAGAACTAGCACCGAAAAGAGCCTCATAGCTACGCGGACTAACAAATAATAATGACATATTTCCAATAACTCTAGAAATATTAATTGTAAAACCAATAAACGCGCACAATGAAAAGAAGTAATACAATACCCTAAGCCTATTTTTACTATATACATAGACCTTACCATAATAAAATTGTGACCCATAACATCTAGTTAGATAAATACCAATAAAGAAAGAAATACAGGTTACAAAAAAAAAGAAATAAGACCTTAAAGTCAATTCTATGGAAAAATACTCAAAAACGTATTCATGAATCTGTGGATTTCCAACAAAATCAAAACTTAGAGAATAAAAAACAATAAAAAAAATGGTCGGCCATGCAAATATTTTTTTCCTTGTTACATCGTATTTATAATATAGAATCGAAAAGAATAAAGCAACTATAATCATTTATACCATCTTTTTTTAAATTCATTCTTTAATAGTTTAATAACGCTATCATTGAATAACAATGACAAACAAAACCCCAACATATATCTATTTTTTTGCATCATGCGAATTTCTTTAAAATTCATTTTCAGAAAAACAAATCTTAGCCGTCTGTTTGCCAGACGACAAGCCGAATTATATGCCCAGATCGACAACAGAAAAGACTTATATTTTTTTTCTTCATATAATGTTAAATCCGAAATAATTTTGGGCAACCTAATTTCTTTTACGTAATATACTTTTTTACGAGAGAGTGAATTATCATCAAGATTATTATAATTGTAGCCTACCTCATTATTAAATATAATTCTACTATTATTTTCAAGGCATTTTCTAGTTAGACGATAATAAAAATCCCATTCTTCCATATTTCTCTCATTTGGATCAAACAACTCCCCCAAAGCATCTTTTGCCCTAAAACAAACATTTCCTCCACCTATAAATAAACTTTCAATAGACAACGATTCTAAAGGATTGTTCACAAACGTGACTCCATTCACTATTGAAAATGTAGAATATACTTTTTTAGATGGATATACATGGTTGTTAGATTCCATAATCACAGAAGAACAAATCATACCTACATTACATTGAGTATTTATAATCTGTCTAACCGTCTTAATATAATTTCTAGCATATGAATCATCTGCATCTAGAAACATCAAATAATCGTCTTGCGCTACTTTGAGCGCCATATTCCTTGCATTCGAAGCACCGACATTAAAACTTAAATCAATGTATTCCACTGATTTTATCCGATCTCTTATTCTTTTTAGATTATTATTAATAATTAAAGCGCTTGAATCATTGCTACAATCATTAACGATATACAAAGAATCTGGTAACGATTCTTGGTTTAGTATTGAACCTAGTGCTCTTTCAATATACAATTCCTTATTGTAACAAGTCACTATTACTCCAATCTTTTTATATCCCATAATAAATCAAATCATAAAGAATAAACCTCTTTCACGTTCATATAATGCGCATTAAACGCCAAAAGACCTCTACAAAATTCAAAATTGTTAATTATTGAGAGAACTCTCCTCTCTTAATCGCATCTCTATATTCTGAGCAGCTTCCATGAATCCACATATTTGTAAAAGTCTTCTTATCACAGCCCTACTTTTAATAATTAAAAAATGTCCTAATGAATATCTTGCGTTCTTTATGTCCAAAATTAACGATGATGTATTCCCACTCCAATCTTGATCCAACACATGTGGACGTAATCCAAAAATGTTAACACCTTTCTTCTTAAAATAGCTCCAACTATCCGCTAAATAAAATGGATAATCATCTTTCATTATTTCAGCAGCAGCCCTATTTAATGCGTATCCATGTGTAAGAAAGCCATCAATCACCTTTGCATATTTTACGCCTTGTGAATCATAAAACTCTCGAGAAAACCAATACCATCCTGACAATAAAACAACCTTTGGATCATTTCCTGTCAAAAAAATATCAATTGAAGCAAGTACTTTAGACAAGTCTCCACTTACAATTACGTCATCTTCTAAAATTAATATTTTTTCTTCTGATCCACCTAAGAACTTCCTATAACATAGTTGATGACTTAACGTACATCCTATTTCTCCAGCTAAAGGTTTTCGATATACACTCTTACAAAATTTCTCAACATCAAATCGCCTCATAACCTCATCTTCTGACATACAACGCCCATCAACTGCATCGACAAATTCATAATCCTTTATATCTTCTTTCGATAAAAGATCCCTCATGTGGTTACGTCGATCAAGGCTTCTTGTCAAACTAACAACAAATGTTTTCATATTTGTCAAACTTACAGATTAAATGATTTCAAAGAGTATCCATCATTGCGTAAACCTATAATAACAGGCAGATCTGGCAATATATGACGAGGTCGAGTCATAAAAAATGCTACGTTATTACGAATATTACGCAATATCCTATGTACATTCTTATCATCAGTTCCATCCACCAATACAAATCTTTTTTCCTTATTATTCATTTTAATCCATAATCCTATTAGAATCTCTCCAATATAACCAAACACTCTCTTTTGGCGAGTATAACGACCTATCCTTGATATAGAATACCTTTCAAGTTCTTCCAAAATCGGAAAAATAAAGCCGCAATAGTCCTCAAAATCAGATCTACTCATAATAGCCATATTCAAGCGATAGAACTTATTTGAACGAAAAAAATATGAGTCTATTAAATTCACGAGATCAGGATATCTACCTCTTAATATATCAACCAAAAGGTATACCTCTTCCATTGATGTCCAAAGAGCCAACTCCTTTGCTACAGACCACCCTAATATTATAGGAGCTGGCAATATAATACGATTACAATTTATATTTCGTACAATTCTATCAGCCGAAACATCCAAATATCTCCTATAATGAGCTATCCCGACAATATCCACATCTTTCGGCAGATTCTTCCATGCCCAATACATTGCAGTAAGCTCGCAGTAAGCTCCATTCCTCTCCGAGATATTATCTCCAGTGTCATCACCTTGAAAGCCGAGATCAAGTTCCGGATGCAAAGCTTTACCGACATGTATTGGCATATAAATGTCATCCTGCCGGATTGCCGGATCCGCCTTATGGCATGCCACTAAAATCTTTATCTTAGGTTCCTTCTTCTCCATAGTTTACTCAAAAAACTTTAGTGCAGCCGCCACAGTTGGTGCCATATCATAATATTTGTAGTCGGCCAGACGACCTCCCCATATATACATCTTAGCATTTGGCATTGACTCAGCCATCTTCCGATAAGCCCGATACAACTCTGTGTTACGCTCATCATTGATCGGGTAATAAGGTTCAAGCTCCGGAGTCCACTCCGTTGAATACTCCTTAGATACGACCGTTTTAGGATTATCATAAACCGCTACGCCGAACGACTCAAAATGCTTATGCTCGATAATTCGTGTAAACGGCACCTCTCTCGAAGTATAGTTCACGACCGCATTTCCCTGATAATTCGGAGTCTCAACCACATCCGTTTCAAATCTCACTGTACGGTATTGCAGACGGCCGAGCGAGTAATCAAAGAAACGGTCTATAGCTCCCGTATACACAATTCTCTCCGCAATTCCCTCCAATTCCTCACGGTGATCGAAGAAGTCACAGTTCAGCCTGACATCAGCCCCATCAAGCAACCCTTCAATAAGGCGGTTATAACCTCCGACTGGTATTCCTTGATACAAGTCATTGAAGTAATTGTTGTCAAAGATCAGACGTACCGGCAGGCGTCGGATGATATCTGCCGGCAACTCCGTACACTTCCTTCCCCACTGCTTCTCCGTATACCCCTTAATAAGCTGCTCATATATATCCTTCCCGATCAGCACCAATGCCTGCTCCTCAAGATTCTGCGGTTCCCGCCCATTCAAAGCCTCAATCGCATCTCGCCGCTGCTCCTGAAGTTTAGCATCCGCCTCCGCCGGAGTCTTCACACCCCACATCTGATAAAATGTGTTCATATTGAACGGCAGATTATACAGTTTCCTGTCAGGAGCCTGCGCCACCGGACAGTTAGTGTATCTGTTGAACGGGACAATCTCATTCACATAATCCCATATTCTCTTGTCCGACGTATGAAAGATATGTGCCCCGTACTTATGCACATTGATCCCCTCAATATTTTCACAGTACACATTTCCACCGATATGGTCACGCCGGTCAATGACAAGACACCGCTTGCCGCGCCGCATCGCCTCTCGCGCAAACACCGCACCAAACAGCCCCGCCCCCACTATCAGACAATCATATATCATATGATTGAAACTATTGAAATTGCTTTATTAACCCCAAATATATATTTTCAGGCACCTGAACAATACAACCATGACGAGCATTGGGCTTTAGCGACCCATCATTTACATATGGACAATTAAATCTTTTCTCAATCCACGGTCCCTCTATTTTTTCAGATACAAACATGTGATATCCATAATCTGGGAACCAATAAGATTCTGTATACAAAGCCCACCCTGAATCATCTGGAAGTTGTATAAGAATAGGGGCTTCCATTGGTACTCCGACGGGAGTGATTGGATCTGACAAATAAGTATATGGTCCAGTCAAGCAGTCTGATTTTGCGTATCTGATTGTCTTTCCTGTCTTTGAATACTCTCCCTCAAAATGACGTTCATCCTTTACTATAGCATAATACATTCCATTATCATACCTTATAATATTGTCCAGAGTACAAATATTTGCATCATATCCAGACAATTCAAATAGCATCTTCGGGGTAGTAAACTCACTAAAATCAGAAGTCAGCATATATAACGTTCTCATCGAATACCAATCATTATTATTAGGAGTTTTACATGCATGCCACGTGATTATATATTGATCTGTTTTTTCATCGTAAAACATTTTAGGAGCACCATAATCACTTACTGTATAATAACCGTATTCGTTACTTTTATCAAAGCACTCACTTTTCAATTCTTTCTTCTCCCATTTTATTAAGTCCCTTGACTCCCATAAACACAAAGGCATAACACCTATCATTCTATATACATCATCGGAGCCCTTGCATATATCAGGATGTCCTCTATATTCATCAAGCACAACTGCTCCATCATTTAGAACAGTCCAATTATAACCATCTCTTGATACAGCATAATGAAGCCTATAGTATTCCGAATTAGTTATAAAAGCAAATAAATATCCACCGTCAGTAAGAGATGGGACATTATTAATCCAATTCTTTACGACATTTATCTGCACAGAGGGATCATCCTCCATAACACAACCTGTTGTCACTCCCAAAGAGGACAACATCATTATAATTCCAATAATAAACTTTTTTGCAATATTCTTTTTCATGATCAACTTCAACTACCTATTTTTACGCCTAACATAATTATATCAACTTATTATATGCACGTCCACATAAACTCATAAATATATAATAGAAATAATACAGTCTATGTCCACCTGCCTTAGCCCGAATCATAGCATCCGTCCAATACAGCACTTTGGCTTTAATTCTATCCGAAAAGTTTAACTTACAATACAATTTATGATGTTTTTCTCTAATATACTTTACAGCCGACTTCCATTCATAAAACTTATTGGTAAGACGCGATGCATCCGATTTGTCAACCCGATATATAACGAGAGGTTCATTTACATAATAAAATGATCCACGCTGAGCTAACCTTATCGTGAGTTCATATTCTTGCCAGAATTTCAGATTCTCATCAAAAAGCCCTATCGAAAATAACGCATCTTTCCTTACCAATATGCACGAAGTTGTCGTACATATATTCCACAAAATACTTCTTGAAAGATCACCTGATGAATCAAATGTAGGCAATACATTAGCCAACTTTACATTTGGACCTTCAATGATCTCTAACGTCCGGCCACAATGTACAAGTTCACATTCTCTTGACTCTATAAGAGTCACCTGCTTTTCTATCTTATCTTCTCTCCAATAATCGTCATCATCTAAAAATGAGATGTATTCACCCTTGGCCCTTTTTATACCTAAATTTCGTGCATAATTCCCCCCTTTTCCTTTACCAGGTTCTATATAAATATAGTCAAACTCCTGGTACTCACACCACTCTTTCGTACCGTCAGTCGATCCATCATCAACCACTATCAGCTCTATATTAGAATATGTCTGTTCATAAACACTCTTTACCGCCCGTTCTAATAAGCCCAGACGATTATGAGTTGTAATTATAGCTGAAACCAAAATACTCACTCTCTCAAAAATATATCATAGTTAACGAAGAACGAAATCATGATAGAAATGGTGTTATCCCTTCTTGGTATAATAATACAACTTTATTAATCGCATTCCAATTCTTCAAGATATAGAACAAGTTTGAAAATGATCTGAACGATCTCTGAGAAAATGCCAATCTAACACACGACTTAAAATCCTCCCAAAAAAGTGACTTTGTCATCCCCCTTTTAGCTGCTTCTTTCAAAAAAATCACTCTCTGGAAATAACGTTCTTTTGATTTTGACATCACAGGCCTGTCCTCTCGATCATGAACTCCAACTGTAGAAAACGAAACACCAATTTTAAAACCCTTTCCTTTTGCACGATAAATAAAATCATCATCTTCACCATAATGCTTAAATATTGGAGAAAATCCCCCGACTGCTATAAGACATTCAATGGTTATCAACCAATGTGCTGCCATAACAAAATCAACCTCATACAGCGAAGCGTCATTTTCGCAAAACAACCTATCACTTACAATATTACGAGTCAGCACACTATTATAGAAATTATTATCCAATACTTTCTTGCTACTATTTACCTGAACAGGTGAAATTATCCCATATTCAACATTTTTTTCAACCTCTTCAATAAGAATTTGAAATGTATTCTTTTCTACCCAAGCGTCCTGGTTTAAAAGATATATATAATCGTATCCTTCTTTTATAGCCTTCCTAAATCCGATATTATTAGCAGCTCCAAAACCTAAATTTTTTTTAGATTGTATAAATTCAGCGTTTGAAAAATTATTCCGTATATAATCCTGTGTACCATCTGTTGATCCATTATCAATGACTATAACATCTGCAGGATACGAACTCTCTGCAACAGAACGCAAACAACGTTCAATCCATTGCATTCCATTATACGTGACAATTATAATAAGAAGTCGCTTATATGTACTCATACAAAATCACTGAAATACATTTGCTAATTATTGACTCTGATCCGCAAATAAACTTTTAACAGACCTTAACACCCTATATGCACTCGAAAAAATAAAGAATGGGATTCGCAAATATTCACAACAAAACATTAAATAATCTCCCTTACCAACATCACCATAATCACGAATAATTGTCCAATACTTCCTAAAATTGCTTCTATCAGATGCCATATAACTGTATTTCATCAAACGCCTGCTTCTAGGGACATAAAAACTATAAACATCATCTTCCGAAAAATTATTCCTATGCATAAACGATAGAATATCATCAGTGCCTATGATATCCGTTTTTAAAACTTTCTTTATATCTCCATGTGTTACAGAGTCTTTTAAAACCCTATATACCCCCATACATTCATTCATGTAATGAAATTTAGTATGTCTAGATAAACATATCCAAAGTAATCGATCCCATGCTTTATTAGGATAAATCTCCTTTTTTACAATTTCATATAACGAAGATCTAATTAGAACAGTCAGTGTGGAAATAAAATTATATTTAAGAATCTCCTTATATACATTTCCCGAAGGAACGTTTCCAATCCGATCATTAATTTCTCTTTTAAATCCATTACTAAAGCTAGCAACACAGTAATCAGTGTGTACCAATCCATATTCCGGATGTGACTCCATAAAATCAACCTGCTTCTGTAACTTATATGGGTCTATCCAATAATCGTCACCCTCGCACATTGCTACATATTTGGCACCTGATTCGTCTCTAGCCTTTCCCATTATACGCGCTAAAGACCCATCCATTTTGGAATATTGATTCTCTAATTCATAAATAGGTTTTATTATGTCTGGGTATCTTTCAGCATATTCCCGAATAATACTATCTGAACCATCTGTAGATGCATCATCGTGAACAATTGCAATAAATGGAAAAGATGTCTTCTGCATAACAAAACCATCCAAACAATCTCTTATATATGCCGCATGATTATATACAAGCGAAAGAATTACCACTAATGGCTTATCATAACTCATGACAGATCCATCTATTTTCATAAAAGATTACTGTAGACGTTTATAAACCTCAAAATAACGATCCATCAAACTATATAGCTCGGCCTTCTTTCCTATCTCCTGATTTGACTGTATTATACTCCAGTCTCCATTATCATTTGCTTCTACCATACACCAACCTTTATTACTAAATGCAATATCCCAAGAAATGAGTGTTGTTCCAGAATAGCAGAGTGCCATTTTTCGAATCAGATCTTTGGCTTCATCCCATTGAGGAAGTTGAAATCCAATTATCTGTATTCCGGTAGTTGGATGATATTTATAGTGCTTATTATTATAATTTTTCGCATCGGTTTGAATTATACCGGTTTCTGTATCTATACTTGCATATATTCCACCTGCACCGGCATTATCTGTTACAGCGTCTCCTACACCCATTCTCAATGCCCCTCCTATAAGCGTAACACAATCTCCAATAGTAAAAGAAACAATCCTACATGAATTAATTACATGCGGATTAATCTGATTCATTTCATACCCCTGTTCAATAAGTTCTTCAACAACTCCCGGATGATTAGTGCAGACTCTATCATACCAATCACCCACATTTAGTTTTTCGGAATCTATAATTTCAATTCCATGCCCGGAATGCTCATAAAGCGGTTTGAATATAAATCGTTTATGATTTCTCACAAAATTCTCAAAGTTTGACTTTTCCTCAATGGAAATACACGGCACCATGTCTCTTTTATAAAAACATCCATATATTTTATAGCATTCAAATTTATTCGTCATCAATGCCTCGATCTCCGGTGAGTTAAGAATATCACAATAATAATATCTCAACTTATCTGAAACAAAACTCTGTCGACACATTTCCGATTTATTATTTAAATTATATATACAATAGTCTTGGAAACTAAGCCCATATTTATGAAGACAGTAAACCATATCTTCATATATATTTTCAAAATCATCCCCATTAAAATCACTCTCATTCGACTCTACGAGTCTACGTGCAATATTCTTTCCCTGCATATAATACTCCGGGGAAATATGCCTATAGTATGCAACATAGAGTTCTTTAACATCCTCATTATGTTCTGCTAAACGAGCAAATCTATTCTCAAATTCAGAACATTCTTTCCAATTTGCAATTCTATTGGATACTCCCAAATAGCGATCTTTCATAAATCAGTTGAATGGGTATTTAATTTGTTTAGGATTAGATAATATCTCGTCCAAAATCTCGTTTGTTTCATCTCCGAAAATTGGGCCATTGTTTAATTGATGAAATTCCAATTCTCCGACAAATAGATTTGCCTCAATAAGAATTGGCTCATCATTCATATCTATTGCTATATCCCATGAAATAAGGCGGAACTCTGGCATTTTCTTTGCTTGCTCTATTACAATACTCCGAACGTCTTTAAAATTGGGAATAATAATAGTTGAAAATTCAACATTAGATGTAGGATGTTTTTTAAATGATTTACCATTTGGTGCAAAAGCCCTATCCTTTAATTGACCATTTTCTTTTATACCTACAGTAATTCCACCACTACTTGCATTGTCTACTCTACTTCCGGCAAGCCCCATCCTCAGTATTGCAGAACATACTTTAACCGATCCATCCTTTCGCAAGAAAGTCATTATGCGAATCGTATTTACTGAACTAGCATTTAGTTTAGCCAACTCCACGCATTGTTGCACACACTCTTGAACGATAACGTCCTCATGCGCTCCCCCAATTTTAAAAATTGCCTCTTCTGCTTTTTCAATACCAACTTTTTCTAACACAGAAATCCCATGTCCTCCCATTGATCCAGTTGCCTTCTTTATAAATGCTCCGCCACACCTTGATATCAGCTCTGTAATGCAACTAAGATCAACAATTTTCCCCCCCCCGGTATACCAAAAGCTATTTCTTCTATAGCCAATTATATTGGGCTGTTTTACATCTGAAAACCAAAATTTATAATACGTTTTGTTATCTAATCTTACTCCAAGCTCCCAATCACTGAAATAAGGATCTATATATGTATAATATATATCATCCGGTATATTTCTCACATCAAATACTCCGGTTGCAGACTTATAAAATTCATGAAAGACTAAATTAACATTGTAATCCTTCCAAAAATCCTTAACTTCTGCCGCTTCTACGTCTGTTAATGGATTAATTATTAAATTCTGCAATCGTTTCTGTGTAAGTTCTGTCCAATATGCTATTCGATCATTTTTTATCTTTAGGATATGATCAACTGGAAACAATCGATTCTTAACGATCCTAAAAAATGTTCCCTGCCGTATAGTTCTAATTGCACTTTTTAATTTACTCATAATCTTCTTCCTTTCCCCAAAGTTTTGCAAATCGTTGTTTTTCTCTTTCACTCTTGAACCATTGACAATAATCCATCCAATTATATTGCGGCACATAGCCTAAATCTTCTTTTGTTTTAGAAATATCCAATACAAATTGCATTGCGTTTCTTTTTTCTGGAGCATAAGAGATCTGCGATCTATTACACTTAGGCGAGAATACTTCGACTATCCCTTTAATTCTTTCATCAAGCGTCGAACCTCCGCTTCCTATATTATATAGACCGCCATCCAGATCTGATTCCACACACTTTTCAACAATTTGCAAAAAATCAGGCATCGCACACGTCTCAAGTATTCGATTTGGATCACCCCACACTTCAATAGGTTCTCCTTTCTCAGCTTTTGTTATAAGCAATCGATCTGAAACCATAACCTTTTCGCCATCAGTATAAGTATATGGATTAGGATGATAAGTATATACTCGAGACAATCGAAGAATAAATGCCTTGATTCCGTATACTGCTTGATAATGCAAGATTGTCTCCACTGCAGCCATCTTAGCAATTACATACATCGCATGATCTCCCGTAAGCGGAGCCTTTCGGTCTGCATCTGCAGGGATTGGAGTACGTGTTCCAAAAAGATGACTAATATCAAACAAAGATTCAGGGAAAATAATCTTAGGGATTGATGCTTTACGCATATACTCAAGCACATTATATGTCCCCCTAAAAATTGAGTCTATGTAGAGCGTGGCATCATAACCTTTCATTGATGCCGGTAATGCGCCTGCAAAATCTGCAAGCACATCAATGCCAGCAGATGGTAGCTTGTTAAATTCTGAGGCATTTGAAATATCTACAGAGTAATAATCGATTCCATACCCCTTAAAAAAACCATTATCACATTTCCTATGTCCTACAGCAATAACATTATATCCCTGTTCTTTAAAATGCAATGCTATATATGCTCCCAACGTTCCTGTCGCCCCTAAAACCAATACTGTTTTCATAAACAAAGTTTTTCTTCTGAATGATATATTAAATACCCGTTTCTATCATAATTTGATGTTGACTCACATAACTCTCTCTGATCTCTTACCCTCTCCACCATCCATTTATCCAATGGACAATCAAAATATTTTAACCTCCCTTTATTCTGTAAATTTAGATAAATAATTCCACTGTATCCGATATTATTAACCTCCGAAGGAACAAATTTCCCTAAGGCAATCAATATAAGTTGCTTTATATAGTCACAATCAGTAGAAAGAGCGACTAAAGAATCCGAGATATGATCACCGCCACCTCTTGGATTTACTTCTATTAAATATATATTATCCTCTTTTATTTTAATCTCGACATGTGAAGCTCCATACACATATCCAACATCCGACAATATATTGGCAACAACACACTCAATTCTTTTATGAAGACCATCATCTATCTGTGCAGGTTGATGGTGTTCAAGTTCCACAAAATGCGGATAACCCGTTGATATTTTTTTTGTTATCTGTATTAAATAATGTTTGCCTCCATATGAAAGACATTCCAACGAATACTCCTCTGACCCTCCTATATATTCCTCTATAATATATTCATCATTAAACAAATGTGCATACTGAATAGCAGCTCTAACATCCTCTATTGAGTTGCAGAAAGATACGCCTTTTTTTGCAGAGCCTTTAACTGGTTTTACAACACATGGAAGTTTTATATCACCCAAATCATTTGCATAAATTTGTGGAATCGACAGCCCTTTTGTATTTGATGTAAGATTTCTTACACATTTTTTACATTGGATCTTAGAAATTATTTCAGATGGTGTAGTAATCAATCCCAATTTTTCCGCGATTATTGCTGTTGCAATAGCAGTCTCCTCTGAGGCATTCGAGACAACCCCATTTATATTTTCTCTTAGACAAACCTCTGCAATTTTATCTGTTTCGTATATGGAAATTGGAAAAAAGAAATCACATATATTCTTACATACTGCATTTTTCTCCCATGCAAAGCAGTATGTAATAAGTCCCATTTCCTTAGCTTTCTTAACTAAAGAAAGCTGCCCTGAGGATGCCCCGATTATAGCAATTCTATTCATTTATCAACAACAACTTTACACCAAGTGCTAACACCACTCATAGCGTTTTCCAAAACTTCTCGCGATGGAAAACGAAGTACAAGTGTACCGATCGCATGGTTTGCACCAGAAAAACCAAAGACTTTCTCTCCACGTTTAACCCATATATCTTGTTCAATTACATAAGATTGATACTCATTTGCAATATTTACCGTTTGAAAACATCCGTCATGATCAGCATGCAAAATGATCTCCGCAATATGACCGTCATATTGAGGGGCAGTAATACAATCTATAGGTTGTCCAACCGCGGCTTTAACAGCATTCTCTATTAAATCCTGATTGGTCGCATATTTAAGCATTTCAGCAAGCCTGTTACCACCACCTCTTGGAGAAACCTCCATTATATAAGGCTTACCATTTTTGCATAAGCGAGTTTCTATATTATATATTCCTGATTTTAAATTCAAAAGAGTTACAAGTCGCTGAATTTCTGACGTTAATTCATTTTGTGCCCATTGCGGTATTCGAGACGGCCAACTGTACGATGCCGGTGTATATGGATTTTCTGCACTTACATCAAATTTTTGGTCTGAAAATGAGCAAAACACCAGTTTGCCATCTATAGTAAAGCTATCCGTATCTGAAGAGTCCCCCTCCTTCTCAAGAAAATCCTCTATTATAAACTCGCCACAATGTGATTCGTTTAACGCATAACTTATAGCATCCGGAAGATTAGATGGTTCGTCCACCTTAGAAACTCCTTTACTACCTGCTGAGTCTACAGGCTTAACAATTACAGGCCAATTAAAGTAAGCCGTATCCGACAATGCTGCATCTAAATCACGATATCCTCTGGCATTGGGGACATTAAACCCATTATCCGACAGAAAATTTCTAAACAAAGATTTGTCCTGCAAAATCCTTACAGACTCGTATGAACCTTGAAATGGTAGCCCCAACTTTTCCGCGACATATGCAGCCGTCACCACTCCTGGATCAACAGCAAACGACATTATGCCATCAATTTCACATTTCTTGGCTAATGCTAAAACTGCATCCTTGTCAAGAATGCTGACATTATGGTATTCATCAGAATATTTATGCGCGATATTATCAGGTAAATAGTCTACCGTTATAACATGTATACCCAAGCGGTGAGCAGCTTCAATCACTGGGAGGAGATATCTTAGTCCTCCAAGAAGCATAAGTTTC
Source organism: uncultured Muribaculaceae bacterium (assembly GCA_964389525.1). Taxonomy (GTDB): domain Bacteria; phylum Bacteroidota; class Bacteroidia; order Bacteroidales; family Muribaculaceae; genus JAFLTL01. Next base: position 30,863 of record CAYMEX010000004.1, read on the forward strand.
TTTTGACGAGTAGACTTTCTCATTTCACAACTGCACAAATTACACGGTCTACATCCTCATCTGTCAGCGCATGGTGCATCGGCAGGCAGATAACCTGATCTGCCAGACGTTTTGCAACAGGGAGATTGTCAGGCGTTGCAGACGGTAGCCCGCGATAAGTCGAGAACTCGGAAATGAGTGGATAGAAATATCTGCGGCCAAGCACATTGGCGTCTCTCATCTCGAAATATAGTTCATCGCGTGTTTTACCGAACTTCTCCGCATCGATAAATACAGGGAAGTATGAGTAATTGTGGCGCACGCCTGGCATGTCGTCAAAAAAAGTAACTCCGGGTATGTTACGCAGGGCATCTCTGTATCGATTAGCAACTGATCTGCGTGCCTCGATTGCAGCATCAACCTGGCGCAAATTCAGGATGCCATAAGCAGCTCTCATCTCATCCATCTTGGAGTTGATGCCTGGTGCTACGACTGTTGTTTCGTTAGCAAACCCAAAATTTTTGAGATAGTCTATTCGTTTCTTCATAGCTTCGTCGTGCATTACCAATGCACCACCCTCGATCGTGTTATACACTTTGGTTGCATGAAACGATAGCGTAGACAAATCACCCGCATTCAAAATTGACTCACCGTCAACTTCCACACCAAAAGCATGAGCCGCATCATATATTACCTTAAGACCATATTTATCCGCAATCTCTTGAATGCCCTTGGTGTCACAAGGTTTGCCATAGCAATGTACCGGCATAATTGCGGTAGTTTTCGGAGTTATAGCCGCCTCTATTTTCTTAGGATCGAGGTTACAGGTCTTAGGATCAACATCCACAAATACCGGCTTAATCCCGTTCCACCAAAGTGAATGCGTTGTAGCTACAAAACTATATGGTGTCGTGATAACTTCACCCGTAATACGAAGAGCCTGCAACGCCGTAATCAGAGGAAGCGTTCCATTAGTAAACAGACTTATATACGGAACTTTCAGATAGGCAGCAAGCTCTTTTTCAAGCTGCTGATGAAAGCGTCCGTTATTAGTTATCCACTTACTGTCCCATATCTCCTTTAAAAGAGTATGAAACTCATCCAAGTTAGGAAGTAGTGGCGACGTTACTGTTATAATATCTTTAGACATCTCTTTTCTTTATTAATTGCATAAGCTCCACATACTCTGAAGCCTTTGTCATTTTTGAAATCCCGATATAAACAATCGCACCAACCGGAATCCCAACGATAAGTTTCAACAAATCAGTCGGCATAAAATGGTTAACCAATAGTACAACTGCTGCCATTATTAAACAATATATCAATATAGGCGTCAGATCCCACATCTGTTTAAGAAATCCTACCTCTATCAGTTTTCCCGTGTAATAAGTGTTTATAGCCAACGCAATGATTGATGTACATATACTTCCCCAGCACATAGCCATCAAACCAATCGGCACCGTAATACACAACATTATTACGCCACTTATTTTCTTTATAATTTCAAGTCTGAGAAATAGATCACTACGTCCTTTTACCTGAAGCAAATTTAAATTAATCGCATGAACAGGATACCACATCATCGCAAAACAAATAATCGTAAGGAGCGTGGCAGAAAAAGCCCATTTCTCACCAATCAGAACGATAATCATAGGATAAGCCACTACTGCCAGACCTACCATCAAAGGAAATACGATATACGCTGATAAACGTAAAAACTTCCTGTATACCACACGTAGCCGGTCATCATCATCCTGTATTTTACAAAGTAGCGGAAATGTTACTCGCGACACAATACTTGTAATATTACTTGAAGGAAATGTCGAGAAGTTGGCAGCTCTCGTATAGAATCCTAAATCCGCCGCATTGAAAACCTTGCCTATAATCAGATTATAGCTGTTGTTATATACTGTGTCAAGCAACCCCGATGCCGCTAGTTTAGACCCGTAACCAAAAAATTCTTTGAACGATTGTGTTGAAAATGCCCATGTCGGACGCCATCCATAGACAAACCAGCCCAATATTGCACCGACAAACGAACCTATAAGCGAAGAATACACCAAAGCCCAGACCCCAAATCCTTTCCAAGCCAATAATATGCCTACAAGACCTGATATCACGGCATTCACAACCGAAACTTTGGCTATAATTTTAAAATCTATTTCAGCAGACTTCAATACGCCTTGAATAGCACCAAATGCGTTTATTATCAGCGTAAGTCCAATAACCCTTGTAATAGCAACAAGTTGAGGCTCTTTATAAAAATCTGCTATCAGCGGAGCGCAAAAAAACAATATGGCATACATTACGACCGACATGCCAAGATTAAAATAGAATACAGTGGAACAATCCACTTGCGTTCGATCCTGTTTTCTCACAAGTGCATTACCGAATCCGCTATATATAAAAACCTGAGCTACTGCCATGAACACAGTCAGCATACCGACAAGTCCATAATCGGCCGGAGTCAGCAGTCGCGCCATAATCAACATGACAACAAACTGTACTCCCTGTATCGAGAAGCGCTCCAACGCGCTCCACATCGTACCCTTTACAGCTTTATTTTTCAGCGATTCTTCTGCCAAACCTACTAATCAATTTGGTAGATTAGGGTTGGGGCCACCTCAATGGCGGCGGCAAGCAAGCCGGGGAGCTGCACGAGCAGGCGTTTCTTTCGGGTGCCGCGGGTTTTGAGCAGGACACCTTCAAGTCCGTCGAGTGTGCCGCCGATGAGGCGTATCGGTTTGCCGATCATATCCGGCGTGATTTCTTCCGGCAGATAATAGCGCACTTCAGGCACCGCATTGCACGCCTTGGCAAATGCATCCATCTCTGCATCGCGCACCACGATAGGCGTTGCCTGCGCTCCTTTTGCAAATCTATATTGAAGTGTATCGCTTGTCGCCACAACTCGGTCAAGCCGCGAGCGCGATGAGCGCACAAACAGCATATCGCTGATCACCGGCACCCTGCGTCTCTGCTTCTTTCCACCTACAGTTGTCACAACCCAATGCAATGGAGTAAACACCTCAAAACCCTGTTCCTCGAGTTGCTGATAAGCCTTCACCTTGGCATTCGGGCGTTTCAGATCACGCAGCGCGTACCATCTGACGTCATCATCCTGCTCCATGTTCATCGAAAAGATGATGCTGAAAACAATGTAGCAGAATCGCCACACGGCACACCTCTGATTCCTGCAAGCGTCGGTATTAAATTAAGACACATGCAGTTACGCGCTCCACACGATCGGACATAACAGTGATTGGCAGCTGTATCCATCGCAAGTTTTTCAACCTAAGTCAGAGGCACCGATGCCATTGACTTAACATTGGCGCGCACACGGCAGATATGCCGATAGCGTTTGACAAAGTTAATACATCCTGTCAAAATTCCAAAACCGTGCAGCAAAAATACCAGAGAATGCAAAAATATCGCCGGACAATATCGACAATTGTCAAACTGTCAGACACTGCCCAGCGACAACTCCGCTTAACACGGCAGTCACTTCCACCATCGATGGAAATGATGTACAGGGCCGTGCCCATGTCCTATCTCATAACCGGCACCGGCCATGACAGCCTCGGCAATATATTCCTTACCGCGCCGCGCCGCCGTGTCAAGATCAGCCCCTTTGGCAAGCCATGCAGCTATCGCCGACGACAGAGTGCATCCCGTCCCATGCGTGTTGACGGTCTCAACCTTTCGCGAAGGGAGACGCAAGAAACTGTCAGTCTCAGCATTATAAAATATATCCACAAGCGTGTCGGCATTCTCCAGATGCCCGGCCTTGAGCATGACCGAAACATTGCCTCCCGACAGATGCGCCAGAGCACGTGCCGCATCCTCAAACTGATCCTGATGGTCCACCGTCTGTCCGAGAAGCAGCGACGCCTCAGGCAGATTGGGTGTTATGACACGGCTGTAAGGTATCAGTTCATCGCGGAGCGTGCCGACCGCGTCAGCCTCAAGCAACGGATCTCCAGAAGTCGCCACCATCACCGGATCAAGCACAATGTTACGCACGTCCGGGAACTCGCGCAACGTTGCAAGCACCGTGCGTATGAGCTCCGAGCTGTGAAGCATACCTATTTTCACCGCGTCAGCACCTATGTCGGTCAGAACCGAGCGTATCTGTCCCGCCACAAAACTCTCCGGTATAGGATGCACGCCATACACACCCGCCGTGTTTTCATCCACAACGGCCACAACCGCAGTCGCGCCATACACCCCGAGCGCCGAGAAGGTTTTAAGGTCGGCCTGCAACCCCGCTCCTCCCGACGGATCGCTCCCCGCGATCGTCAAAGCAGTATTATATTTCATGATCAACTATTTCAAACCTCCCACAGGTGCGGCGTGTATGCCGCATCCCAGAAACGCCACTCCATGCGCGATGCCTTGACATATACATCAGTCATGCGCGCACGCACTTCCTCGGAAGCCGCCTCGGCAAGCCGGTCGCATATCTCTATTGCCTTGTCGGTCGCCGCATCAAATGCCGGATCGCTGTAGGCTTTTATCCAGTCGGCATACCGATTGTCCTCAAGTTTCGCTATCGAAAGAATATGCTTGCCGACAGCGAGATATATCCAGAAGCACGGCAATATAGCCGCCGCCTCAACCTCCACCGGCTCCATCGACTGCGCTTTGAGGAGCGATGTGTAGAACAGACATGTCGGCGACATCTCCACTGCCTCACCGCTCACATACATCGCGTGCAGTGCCTTCTCCATCTGCACCCCGTCTCCGGCAAATTTCAGAAACGCGTCCATGTCATCGATTTTGTCCAGACGCGATGCGATGTGCGCCAGCACCCTGCTGTATTCCGTTATGTACAGATTGTCCTGCTCGATGTAGCGCCGGAATATTTCCGGATCAAGCGTTCCGTCAGCAAGTTCCGTGATAAACGGCAGCTTGAGTATCGCCTCATATATCGGCAGAGAGACCTCCCATGCCCGATTGCTCCACTTTTCCATGTCAGCCGTCATTTTGTTGCCGATATAGCCACATAATCGCCACGGTCATACCCCTCCTGAGGCTCTTCGGCTCTCAGATTGGAATACAGCGGATGCGTCATCAGCGTCTGCATGGCCGACAGGCCGCAGAATCCCGCATTTTCAAGCAGACGCAGCTTCTCTGCCGTAGTGCGCCAGTTGGCCTGTTTCACAAACTCTATCGGATACGGGTTCAGTGGATAGCACCCCTCGAGCAAAGGATGATCCCACGTCCCTACAGCCTTGGCAAGATTATACATCTGGCCGTAAGTACTCTCCTTAGGCACATCCACCAGTATCACGCGTCCACCTTCAGGCAGAGCCGCATACACCTTGTCGAGCACCGTTCCAAGATCGGTTATATAGCTCGGCGAACCGTTGAAAATGATAGTCGCATACTTGCCCGCAGGGTAATCGAACTCCTCGGCCGTCGCAACTGTCACATTCATTCCCCTGTTTCGCGCGATCTCGGCCATACCCTCCGAAGGCTCGACACCATCGGTCACATTTATACCGAAATTCTCGCGCATGATCATCTCAAACAGGCCGCTGCCACACCCCACCGAGAGCACCGGGCCGGGAGCATCCTTAAGCGTTGCCGCCACGAGGCGCACCTCGCTCATCAGCACATTATGATTGTCGCAGAACCAGCTGTCGTATTCCGACGCATATTTATCAAAAGAGCTCATTTTATATATTTCTAAATAATGACGTGATTTGACTTTATGTAATATTCAGAGAGTCTTTCCGGGTTATATCGTGATTTCGTTCAGTCGTTATTGCGCCCCACACTCTAAATCACTTTAATTAATATTCAATCAATGCGGTATCCAGAGTCAGCAGATCCATCGTAAACAGCCGTCCCTCGAGAGGTTCGCCTATGCCGGCAAGTATCTTTATTGCCTCCGATGCCTCAATCGCGCCCAACACGCCGGGGACAGCACCAATGACACCGCTTGTCATACGCGGCATCGAGCACAGCGCGTCCCGGTCGGGATAAAGCTCCGCATACCGTCGTCCCTGCTGGTAGTTGAACACTGTGACCTGGCCGTGGCACTCCCCTATCGCCCCATGCACCCACGGCTTTCCTTCGGCCGCACAGGCATCATCGATCACATATCTGGCAGGAAAATTGTCCGTGCAGTCTATCACAAGATCATAGCCGCGCACAAGGTTGCGCGCATTCTCCTCCGTGATCCCCTCGCCATGCAGCGAAAACCTCGTTACCGACGACATCTCACGGAGCCGCTCGAGTGCGCACTCCGTCTTCGGCCGGCCTATCTGGCTCTCACCGTACAGCGTCTGACGCTGCAGATTGGAGAGACTCACCACGTCAGGATCAGCGATACCGACATGCCCTGTTCCCGCACCGGTGATGTATGTTGCCGCAGCAGCCCCAAGACCGCCCGCGCCAACTATAAGCACCGACGCATTGCATAGACGCCGCTGCCCTTCTTCGCCGAAATCAGGCAGCATTATCTGCCGTGAATAGCGGTCTGAAAGTACACTGTCCATGCCGTCAGTCAAACACACGGTCCCAGTCCTTCCACACAGGCTCGCGCCCGAGTGCACGCAGATCGGCAGCAACCTGTGCCGGCGACGTCGGGTCACTTATCTCGAACTGTTCGAGAGCGTCGGGATATGTCGCGTAGCCTCCCGGATCGGTTTTCGATCCGGCGCTCATCGTCGTCACCCCAAGCGTTGCCATGTTGTTGCGGAACTTGTGGTTCTCGCGTGTGGAGTATGATATGTCCACATCCGGATCAAAGATCCTGAACGCAAACGTCAGCTGCGCAAGTTCGCGGTCCGACATCACCACATTGGGCTGAAAGCCCGACTCCGACGGACGCATACGCGGGAAGTTCACCGAATAGCGTGTCTGCCAGTAGCGCTTGCGCAGATACATGAGGTGACGCGCCATCATCGTCACGTCTGTGCGCCAGTCCTCCAGACCGATGAGCACACCCATGCCTATCTTGTGTACACCGGCCTGACCCATGCGGTCAAAGCCGTCGCACCGCCAGTCGAAACGCGATTTCATCCCCGCCGGATGATACACCTTGTATCTTGCATGATTGTAAGTCTCCTGAAAGCAGACCACCCCGTTGAGTCCCGACTTTGTCAGGCGTGCGTAGTCTTCAGTCGACAGCGGCATCACCTCGATCGTGAGGTTGCTGAAATACGGACGGCAGACCTGCAATGCACGTTCGATATAGTCTGTTCCGGCCACTGCCGGATTCTCGCCTGTCACGAGCAGCAGATTCTCAAACGGCCCCATCGCCTTGATAGCCTTGCACTCTGCCTCGATCTGCTCCGGGGTCAGCACCACGCGGGCAAACTTGTTATGGCGGTTGAAGCCGCAATACACACACGAGTTGGTGCACGAGTTGGTGATGTACATCGGTATGAAGATGCTCACCGTCTTGCCGAACCGCCGCTCCGTTATCGCCTTGCTCTTACGTGCCATAGCCTCTATGTAGGGGCTTGCAGCAGGCGATATCAATGCCATGAAGTCGCGGTCGTCGAGATGTTCTTTGGCGAGCGCGCGCTCCACGTCGGCCGGGGTCATCGACATTATGTCACGTGTCGTTGTGTCCCAGTCGTAATGTTCCTTTAGATATTCCGAAAACATTGTCAGTCAAGAAAAGATGTTAGAGGCGACGTAGCTTCCGCATAGTCGGCCGTCGCTCCGAGTCCGGCCTCGTAGGCCTCACGTCCTGCTACTGTTGCATCGGCAAACGCACGCGCCATGCGCACCGGGTCTCCCGCCACAGCGATAGCCGTGTTCACAAGCACTGCGTCAGCGCCAAGCTCCATTGCCTCGGCGGCATGCGACGGAGCGCCAAGACCGGCATCCACAACCACCGGCACACGGCTCTGCTCGATGATGATCTTCAGCAGCTCGCGCGTCACAAGCCCCTTGTTCGACCCTATCGGCGCCGCGAGGGGCATCACCGTAGCCGCACCGGCTTCCTCAAGTCGCTTGCAAAGCACCGGGTCAGCCTGAATATAAGGCAGAACCACAAAACCCATCTTGGCAAGCTCCTCGGTAGCTTTCAGTGTCTCGACAGGGTCAGGCAGCAGATATTTCGGATCAGGATGAATCTCAAGTTTCAGAAAATTGGTTCCGAAAGCCTCTCTGGCGAGCTGGGCGGCGAGCACGGCCTCTTCTGCCGTTCTGACGCCCGATGTGTTCGGAAGTATCTGTATGCCGTCGTGCATTATGTGACGAAGCATGTCATCCTCGCGGTTGTCCATGTCGATGCGCTTCATCGCCACCGTCACCATTTGCGACCCCGAAGCCTTTATAGCGGCCTCCATAAGATCATTGGAACGGAACTTGCCCGTTCCTACAAACAGTCGGGAACTGAACTCCCGGCCACCGATTACAAGGTTACTCATTTTTATTCTGTTTGATTTGTTTTCATTGAAATTACTTCGACAAGCTCGGCCGTCTTTTCGGCCGGATTCTCGGCGCACAGTATCGTTCCGCTCACCGCTATGCCGCTTGCCCCCGACTGCATGATCTCCGCAATATCTTTTTCAGTTATTCCGCCGATAGCGACCACAGGTATGACTATCCCCGATTCACGGCATTGGTCAAATATCTTGCGATATCCGTCGGCACCGAGCACCGGGCTAAGATTCTTTTTCGTTGTCGTGAAGCGGAACGGCCCGAGTCCCACATAGTCGGCACCGGCTTTGGCCGCATTGCTCAGATCCTCAAATGTGTTTGCCGTAGCTCCGAGTATCTTCGACGGGCCGAGCACCTTGCGTGCCTCTGCCACAGGCATATCATTTTTTCCTACATGCACTCCGTCCACGCAGTCGAGACGTGCCGCAAGTTCCACATGATCGTCTACGAGCAAGATCGCATCATGTTTTCTGCACTCATCGGCGAGAGCGGTAGCCACCTGCTCCACTTCATCGACGCCACGGTCCTTCATGCGCACCTGTATCCAGCGGCAACCGCCTCTGAGGGCTTCGACTGCTCCGTGCATCACCTCCTCGGCAGTCTCGCCATGAGTGATAAACTGCAGTCTGAACTGCGTCCGGTCAATCGGCCGGCTCCACACAGCCCCAAGCATCGCGGCGCCGCCAAATCCCGTTTCCTCGATCTCAGGCAACCGGTCGAGGGTCACTCCTCCGAGAGCATATACCTTTTTGTTCACGTGTTTAAGTAGCTCTTCACTGCTGAAATTGCCCGAATAACCGGGTTTCGATATACTCGGGAAAATCGGGCTCAGAAACACGTAGTCCTCCCTGACACCGGCAATCTCATCTACAGAATGCAGCGAACGGCTCACCAGACCGTGCCATCCGGCCGGCGGCTGCGGATTGCGCCCGCCCAGATGAATACCTCCTGCGCCATATTCCACGGCAAGTGCATGGCAGTCGTGCAACGACACCTTCTGCCGCAACCCTGCCGGGATCGCATCAAGCAGACAACGCATCTCCGCTTCTGTAGCGCCGGGCTTCCTGATATGCACACGCGAGAAAACGCCCTTCTCGAGCAGCGACACAATATCGCTACCCTCTCCCTTGTAAAAATAGGGAACCGTTATTGCAATAAGCTGCATGTCTATCCTCCGCACACGGCTCTGATCACCGTCAGTTTCATTCCTTCTTCAACGACAAAACTGTCCCATTCGCCACGCGGAACGACACGGTTGTTCACCGCCACCGCACGACCGGCGCCGGCAAAACCCTCCTTTTCAAGCAGACATGAAAGTGTCACCCGCTCGCCGTCGACATGTATGCGGCGTCCGTTTATATCAACCTCCATAATAAACTATGACATACATTAATACTTGCTGTCAAGAGGTTGTTGAGAACAACGTGTGGAGTAGACTTTACTGAAGTTACTTCAAGATCCTTACGGCGGTGCTGACCGCTTCAAGTTCCAAGGGTATGATCTCAGCCCGCGTCATGCGGGCACCCCTCTTGAGTGAGCGTCGCAAATGTAATAAGAATATTCCAAAAAAGAAATATATTTACACACCTGCGACAAACTCGTTAAGGATCTGGATTGTTACATCTTCAAATAGATGATATGAAAACAATCCGACTGAAAAGAGCCTATGATCCGGCACTGCCGTCCGATGGCTACAGAGTGTATGTCGACCGGCTTTGGCCGCGCGGTCTCTCACATGCGACGTTCCATTACGATTTCTGGGATCAGGATATCGCACCGTCGACAGAGTTGAGGGAGTGGTTTCATGCCGATCCCGCAAACCGTTGGGACGAGTTTGAAAAACGCTACACCATTGAGTTGAAAGAAAATCCCGGTTTCAACCGGCTACGTCGGCAGCTCCGGGAGTATGATGTGGTGACACTGCTCTATTCGTCGCACGATCAGGCACACAACAACGCAGTCGTTGTAGAGAGCCTTCTGCAAGCCTCCTGACCCCGGTCGGTCAGAATCTGTATTGAAGCGAGGCAATGACATTACGTCCTCTCAGATGTATGCTGTGCTCCGTGCGCGAGAGCATGCCGTAGCTCACATAGTCATACTCCCTGCGGTCAGGTAAATAAAATGTGACAAGAATATTCCAAAAAGATTGAATAATTCATTTGAATTAAATTTGAATTATATTATCTTTGAGGATGTGAGACTTATATATCTAAACAGACTGTTACGCGTGCTTTTGCCGATATTCTTTTCGGTGATAGTACTATCATCATGCGAGGAACGCACCGGCTACCTCGACGACAGCCAGAAAGATATTATCTCACGCCTTACATCCTCAAATTGGAAGCTGGTTTACGATCACACGCCTGGATTTGAGCCACAGAACATTACAGGAGACACATGGGTCTATCACTTCAGCCCGGATATGACCGGATGGATGAGATGGGAAACCGACAATGACCACTCCGAGCCATTATACTTCAGGTGGACATTCACCAACCGCAATATGGCTGTCATTCAACTCGTCGGACAGGTAGAGAGCTACATGCTCATCGACAAACTTACAGATACGGAATTTCATACCTACCGTTCTGTTTCAGATCCAGTCCTTTATCCCGACGAAGCGTCATACTATCGTTTCACCGCCATCTAAACGGCCCTCACAACAACGCAGTCGTTGTGGAGAGCCTTCTGAAAGCCTCCTAAACCACTGTCGGTCAGAACCTGTATTGAAGCGAGGCAATGACATTACGCCCTCTCAGATGTATGCTGTGCTCCGTGCGCGAGAGCATGCCGTAGCTCACATAGTCATACTCCCTGCGGTCAAGCAGATTACTGGCTTTAAGCGAAAGCCTTGCCCTGTTGCTGATTTGCCATGAGGCCGAGGAGTCAAAAAGCACAAGCCCCGCTGCATGTCCTCCGGGAAAACGCGTGAGAAAATGCTCTGCTCCGACCGTTATGTTGACAACGTCGCATGGCGAAATGACGGCCGCGAGATTCTGAGTGAGCTGATGACTGCTGTTCGGCGTATCACCGAGCGTGAGACGGCTGAATTTATAGTCGACCGTATAGTTGGCCGAAAGACAGCGCAATATGCTTCCTTTGAAATATGGGCTGGCTCCTGCCGTGACCTGCCTGTATCCTACAACTTCACCGTCACGCATCGACGACGCGCGGCTCAACGTAGCTGTCATGTCACAGCCGACGACGATCCTGCTATGCCCCAGCCCCTTGCTTATACCACTCTTCATCTGCCACGTGTCGCTGCTCGACACCCGGCGGGCGAAAGTAGCCACGATCATGTCATCGACAAAACGCTGGCTCGACATTATTGGCGAACGTGCATGGTTAAACGACACCGACGCGTTGACAAAAAATGCTTTCAGCGGGTTGCGGTAGCGATACGACACTGCCTGACTGACACTCTTTGTGTACCCTCCGGCATCTGCTCCGACAAATAGATTTCTATAATCGGCAAGTATCGGCACGTCTATGCCAAGATAGGCTTGTGGCGAGCTCAGTGCGAAGCCGGTCGACGACGACACGTCCGACTTCGACGACAATTGCCTGCGCACAGTTATGCCGGGAGTGACATTGACATAGTCCTTTGCACGCTCCGCATTATGGTGCAGCCATTTCACAGGCACTTTCAGCGACATCCGCCATCCGCCACGCTCGTAATCTACCTGAGGTATAGCGTAGACATTCGATATGAAGGCGTTGATGGTTTCCGAGTTGTCATACGCTCCCATCCCCGACAGGCTGGCATCCATCCGCCTGTAGTTCATGTCTGCCCCCGCCGACAGATAGTATTTCCAGAAACGCGACATCCATCCGAGTTTTGTTTCTGTCGTGCTTCTGAAATCCGTAGTCCGTAGCCGCTGCATTATCACAGTTGCCTCTTCAGCGTCCAGCCGGTCAGGACTATGCGAGATCCTGTTTCTCGAAATAAGCGTAAGTAGCCTCTTGTCGCTGCGTTTCACCACTTTCAGATCATTGACAGCCGACAGCATGCGTCGGTTCACTTTTTGCGTAAGATCTGTCGAACCGGCGACAGAAGCCACTGTATTCCCGGTGTGATAGTCTGCCGTAAGACGTTCTTTCAGGTAATATCCGCGCTTGTTGATTTCGGCATTGAACTGTGCTGAGGCGCTATGGCTGCTCTTTCGCTGGTTCATATTCTGTATGAATGTCGCTATCGACTCGCTCAGATAGTCGGTCATCGACCCCGAGCGATAATCTGTCCTGTCGCCTGTGTAGTCAAGTTTCACTCTCATCGACGTGTCGCCGCGCTTCCATGCCGTTATGGCGTCGGCGAGCCACGACCGGTTGTCGCGGACACGCGTCTCCGGCAATGCCACACCTACCTCATCGGCCGTTATATACTCCGGCCAGAGTGATTCGGCATAGCCCTCCGAAAACATCATGTCGATTCCATGATCTATGATCTGCGACCCCGGATTTCCACCCGTATTATCAGCCTTGACGGTAATCATATTCTGCATCTTGCGGGCCATGCTCATTGCAAACACCGAGCCATCGTATAAGACCGGCTCCACTCCCGTGCCAGCCTGCACCACACCCACCGGACGGCTTCTGGCATCTTCCTTTAGTTTAAGGTTTATTCCTGCCTCCTCTGGAAACTCTATACCCTCAAGAGCCTTGATCGGCTGATGGTTTTCCATCACCTCGACCGAAGCAACATCCTTGTGCGATATATTGTTTGTCGCCAGTCCGTACTGTCCTCCGACAAAATCGTTGCCGTCAAGATAAAACCGGTTGATCGGCTTTCCCTGATACTCAATGGTGCCGTCATCTTTGACCTTGATACCCGGCAGACGCTTTATCACATCGATTATCGCGTTGTCTTCGGGCTTAGAGTATCGTCCGACATTGAAGACGAGAGTATCTCCTTTGGCATATATGTCAGGAGCATGCACTATCACATCGTTAAGCTGCGTTGCCTGTCGGTTGAGGCGCACTTCCCCGAAATCGGCCGTCACAGGCAGTGTCATAGTCTCATACCCGATACATCTTATCGTTATCGAGTCATTCCCTGACTTCAGAGGCAGCCTGAATTTCCCGTTAACGTCTGTCGACGTAAACGATCCTTTGCTCCTTACGACCGCTCCGGCCACAGGCTCGCCGTTTTCACCATCCGTTACTTTTCCGATGAGCACATCAGGCTGCAACGGCGTCATTACCGTGCACATACACGATATGATCGCAATTATGCAGGTCATCATTTCTTCCAGTCACGTTCGATGTACTCAAATGGCAGCTCGATCGGATCATACGAGTCAGGAACGATGTTGCCGGCTTCATCCCTGACAGTGACATGCCCGCCTGTTGTCGCCTCGAAATACGCATACGGATTCACCTCGTAACAATGTCTGGTATCATAGTATTCCTCTCTGGTAGTCACGTTGAACGGCACTTTATACATCGTAATAGGACGATCCGACGACGATCTGATGCCTATGCACTCAAAGTTGTAATGCCCCTGTTCATCGCATGCTTTCATTATCAGTCCCGGCAGCCCCGATAGTTTCCATGGACCTTCAGCGACCGCGATATCCTCTGAATACAGCACCTTCCACTTTCTGCCATGGAATGTGCATTCCGCACTCCGGCACTCATACCCGAGCACAACCGCAGTGCTGTCTGTGAGCTCCCATTGCAGGTCGGGCATTTCCTCTTCATATCTGAACCAGTCGGTACAGATCTTCTCGGTGTGTGTTATTCGGCCGGCCGGATAGTTCTTGTATATCGTCATAAACTCTCCGTTAGAGAGTTTTCCTTCAACCACCGCCGACTGCAGCTGTTCAGCCGTCATATTGGCGATAAGCGAGTCTACAGTCAGATTTCTGTAGCTTGAGAATTTCGACATACCTCCGGGAGCTATCTGAAGCAGCATCTGATCCGACGAGATGTTGTCGTCAATAGTGCCGGTCGTGTCGACACAATACGAGTAATCATAGACAAACTCCGTCGTGCCGGTTGCAAGAGTTTCCGTCTCGGGCACGCTGCCTTGAAATATCACGAGTTGCTGACGCACGATCTTGCCTTCCGATACCGCACACAAAGTCATAAGAATTACGGGGACAATCACGATTTTCTTCATATCTTCTTTTTTTTACTCCAAAAATACCCCTCACGTCGCAGTCACGACGAAAATCTCTATTATTCAAATATTATGGAATTATTACTTAATTATTACTCTGCGTCAGATACAGCTGTCAGCATTCACCATGTTAGGTCAAACTTTCATATTTTTGTAATGAAGTGATCTGAACATACTCTTTGCTCAACCTCCCGCAATAAGTTCACCCAATATGGAGAAACGTATCAAAGTTCTTTATATAGTCACCATTATAGCCATACTTGCATTCCTCGGCATGCAGGCCTACTGGCTTTATGGCCGATATGAATTCTCGCTCAACGAGCATGAGGCTGCCGCCTATGAAACAATAGTGCAGACCGTAGCCGATCTGAATCAGAAAAGACAAAGTAATCACGAAGATAGAATCCTCACACATCAGGTCAGCTACAATATCAATTATTCTTCCGACAGCATCAGCGGCAGATCACGAATAACAGCAACACATGTTTCTCAGAGCTACTACGCGCATGAGTTGCTCGGAATTAAGGAGAAGCGCAAGCTCACCGATCAGGAGAAAAAGCGTGCAGCCCGAATGGCTCTTGAGAATGAGGCACTTGCCAAGACACAAAGACGTACATACGACGTGAGCAATGCTCCGTCTGAGAGTGTTATATGGGGTGCTTTCAAAAACGCGGATGCTGAGTTTATGTCACCTCTGACTGTCGGGGTAATGGATTCGGTTCTAAGCACTTTGGATCTGAGTTCTGATGTCAGACTGATCGTCACCGACAGCATGTTGTGGGAGCCGTCTGTGATGCGCCACGCCTCCGTGTTCGATCCGACGGCCATATTCTCAGTGCCCTATTCCGAACTGGAGAAAAAAAGCGTTGTTGTCACATACCATCTACCTCCGGCAAAGATATTCAATGACATGCTGGTCAGCCTTGTCATCGTGGCGTTGCTCTCGTTGTTCCTCATAATATGCCTCGTTTTTCAGTTCGCGACGATATTGAAGCTGTCGCGTCTCGACAGGATGCGCAACAGTTTCGTAACCACGATGATCCATGAGTTGAAGCGCCCCATATCCACATTGAAGATGTGCGTTTCGGGAATTGAGAACGACAGGATGATGGCCGAGAAAAACGTGCGCGCCGAACTCATGTATGAGACACGCAACGCCCTTGACACCCTTTCGGCCTATTTCTCACGGCTGCGCGATATCACATTCAACGATGTAGAGCAGATACCGTTGAATATCACCTCTGTGAACCTGCACGACATTGTCGACGATGTGATGCGGGCCGTTCCGGCACAAGGCGAAAAGACTGTCATATTTAAGAATACGATCCGGCCCGGTATGACGGTGGAAGCCGACCGCACACATCTCTGCAACATTCTTGGAAATCTTGTGGAGAATGCCATAAAATACTCCGGGCAGCAGGTGACTGTCTCCGCCTCAGCATCGATTACCGACCGTCATGTCACGGTCAGTATTTCCGACACCGGCAATGGCATTTCCCCATCCGATATCCGTCATGTGTTCCGCCGTTTCTACCGGGGCACAGCATCCGACTCCGATGTGCCGGGCATGGGGCTCGGACTTGCCTATGTCAGGCTTCTTGTAGCGGCTCATGGAGGCGATGTGACCGTCGAGAGCACACTTGGCAAAGGATCATGTTTCACAATCACATTTCCATTGCGATGAATCGGCCTCTAAAAATACTCCTTGTCGACGACGACACACGCAACTCCATGCTCCTGAAAAGGTTTATCGAGACCGAAGGATACGAGGTGACTTACGCCCCCGACGGAGTTGTAGGACTTGATCTATACCGTCAGACGCATCCCGATCTCATCCTCCTCGACGTCAACATGCCACGCATGGACGGCTTCCAGATGGCCGCGGCCATACGTCGTGCCGACAGGCACGTGATTATCTTTTTTCTTACCGACCGCACCGAGAAAGTCGATCGTCTGCATGGCTTTTCGCTGAAAGGTAACGACTACATACCCAAACCGTTTTATCCCGAAGAACTGGTGGCAAAAATCCGGGAGAGGTTTGACAACGTCGCGGCCGCCTGCGATGTTGAATACGTCTTCGGCGACACTGTGTTCAAGCCTGATCTCTCGGCTGTCACCTACGGCGGCGTCACCAGGCAGTTGTCCGTAAGACAGACCGAGATTCTTTCCCTGCTCGCCGCCGGTTTAGGCAAAGTTGTCGACCGCAACATCATCCTTGACACCGTGTGGGGCGATGCAAGCTACTCCAACTCATTGGCGCTTAACGTTCAGATCACCTACCTTCGTCGCTTGCTTGCCGATCCGGCCGTGCAGATCATATCCGTCAAGAAAAAAGGCTATATGCTCACAACCAAAGATTAGATCTCATCTTTATTTTGTATATCTTTGCTATGAACTAAAACATTGCCACATGAGTTGCCATCATATTGCAATAGTCTTACTGTTTTGGCTTTGGACCGGAACAAATGCCATCGCGCAGATCGAGGCACCTGATTCATTGCGTCTTGATTCAATCAGGCACTTTGAGCTCACCACGGAGTCACCGTCATTTGGCAATATTGCACCGGCTTCTATATCAGGCTACAATCACATATTACGGCCACAGACTCCCATTCCCGCCGAGAACCGTGTGTTCCATATCGAACCGATACATCCCGGCAAGATAGCATCGTGGTACAGAGGCGGCATTTCCGGCTTTACAGGATCGGAGTCACTTCCCGGCATGATGGGTATTGAGCAGGGACGCATCTCTCTGTATCAGTCGGTTGGCAAATTCACCTTTACCGCCTATGGCGAAGCACTGAAATACGGCTTTTACCGCGGCTTGCGCACCTCCACAGGGTTTGGCGGATCGGTCAACTACATGCTGAACGACAATGTCAGCTTTACTGTCTTTGGCAGTTACTACACTTCGCCTGGATCCATTCTTCCATCCATGGCCGGCTACACTTCGATACCGCAGTTTGGAGGATACGCCGATTTCAGCCTCGGCGACCGTTGGGGCGTACAAGTTGGCGCACAGAGCTACCGTTCGGTTATGACACAACGATGGGAGGCTCAACCCATAGTGACGCCATACTTCAAACTGTCTAAAGACACCAAGATCGGCGTCGACATTGGCGGTATCCTGTATCAGCTTGTCCGCAGCAATGCGCTTAAACGCTCGCGGCACATGCCAAATCCCACGATCCCCCCGCCGATTCCCTGATCAGTCAAGAAACCGGCTCGTCAGTCCGCTGTATGCGTCAATGCGGCGGTCACGCAGGAATGGCCACCAGCGGCGCACCTGCTCGCAACGCTTCATATCAACATCGATCACCACGGCAACCTCTTCGTCTGTGCCGGCACGATACAGAAACTCACCCTGCGGACCGGCCACAAAACTGCTGCCCCAGAACTGTATGCCGTTGGTTGCACCCGACGGATCAGGCTCATGCCCGACACGGTTCACCGTCACGACAGGCAGTCCGTTTGCAACCGCATGTCCGCGCTGCACTGTTGTCCATGCCTCGCGCTGGCGCTCCTGCTCGTCGGGCGTATCGCTGCTCTCCCACCCTATTGCCGTCGGGTAAATCAGCATCTCAGCGCCACGCAGTGCCATCAGGCGTGCAGCCTCAGGATACCACTGATCCCAGCACACAAGCACGCCCAGACGTCCGACCGATGTGTCGATTGGCTCGAAACCAAGATCACCGGGAGTGAAATAAAACTTCTCATAGTATGCCGGATCATCTGGAATGTGCATCTTCCTGTACTTTCCGGCTATTGACCCGTCTTTCTCAAACACTACTGCCGTGTTGTGATATAAGCCGGGGGCGCGGCGTTCAAAAAGCGACGTCACTATCACTGTGCCGGTCTCACGGGCAAGCGCACCATAGAAGTCGGTCGACTCGCCTGGTATCTGCACGGCAAGACCGCACGTGTCCACATTCTCAGTCTGGCAGAAATAAAGACCGTCATGCAGCTCCTGGTTAACGATCAGTTCAGCCCCCTGCGAGGCAAGTTTTCTCACCTTTTCGGCGATTCTGCGCTGATTGTCGCGTGGGTCAGCGCAACCCTTCTGTTGTATGATTCCGGTTTTCATCAGTCATGGTGATAAGGCTCTCCGCGCAGTATCGTCATGGCGCGATAGAGCTGTTCGGTAAATATCAGGCGCGCCAGTTCATGCGGAAACGTCAGCGACGACAGCGACAGCAGCCGTCCGCCGGCACGGCCGTAGACAGCCTCCGAGAACCCGTAAGGCCCGCCAATCACAAACACAAGACGTTTCACGCCGCTGTTCATATGCCCCTGCATCATCTCAGCCAGCTGCCTCGAAGTCGGCTGCTTGCCGCGCTCGTCGAGAAGCACAACCACATCGGTAGGCTGCAGCTTCGACAGAATCACGGCGCCTTCGGCCTCTTTCTGCATCTGCGGCGTTGTCGACTTCGACGTTTTCACATCGGGCACGACCACCGTTTCATACGGTATATAGTGACCGATACGTTGTGCATACGTCTTCTCGCCCTGGGCTGCCCATGGCGATTTCACACTCCCGACTGCTATAAGCGTTACTTTCATTTTCTGTCGGCATCCACTGCTTTATTTCCCCGTTATTATCGCCTTTATCTCGTTCAGTTTGTTGAGCGCAGCCATAGGAGTCAGATTATTGATGTCGAGATCGAGTATCTGGTCGCGCACCTGACTGAGCACCGGATCGTCAAGCTGGAAAAACGACAGTTGCATTCCGCCCGTTTCCCTCTGCTCGTTCTCCTCGATGCTGCGCTTCACCGACGGTGAGATCTCGCCGGCACGGCGTTCGCTCTCGAGTTTGCGAAGTATCTCGCCGGCGCGGTCAAGTATCTCCTTCGGCATTCCGGCGAGCTTGGCCACATGTATTCCGAATGAGTGAGCGCTCCCGCCCGGAGTCAGTTTCCTCATAAACACTACCTTGCCGTCAATTTCCTGCACCGACACATTGTAGTTGGCGACCCGACCGTACATGCCGGCCATCTCGTTGAGCTCATGGTAGTGGGTGGCGAAAAGAGTCTTGGGATGACAGCGAGGATTCTCATGTATGTATTCGACGATAGCCCAGGCGATAGATATGCCGTCATAGGTCGAAGTACCGCGGCCGAGCTCATCAAACAGTATCAGCGATCGTTCGCTCATATTGTTGAGTATCGACGCCGCCTCATTCATCTCCACCATGAAAGTCGACTCGCCCACCGACAGGTTGTCCGATGCGCCCACTCGGGTAAAGATCTTGTCTACCACACCGATACGCACCGAGTCGGCCGGAACGAAAGATCCTGCCTGAGCCATAAGGGCGATAAGAGCCGTCTGCCTGAGCAGTGCCGACTTACCCGACATGTTAGGCCCCGTGATCATCATCACCTGTTCGCCGTCGTTGTCGATTTTCACCGAGTTGGAGATATAAGGCTCTCCGGCCGGGAGCTGACGTTCTATCACCGGATGGCGCCCCTCCTTTATGTCGATCACAAGCGACTCGTCGACGGTCGGACGGCTGTAGCGGTTGCACTCTGCCGCTTCGGCAAACGATTGCAGACAGTCGAGCTTGCCAAGCAGCAGTGCGTTACCCTGCATTGCAGGTATATACTGGGCGGCATCACCGACGAGTATGTTATACAGCCGTTCCTCGATTATCTCTATCCGCTCCTGCGCCCCGAGTATTTTCTCCTCATATGTCTTGAGCTCGGGAGTGATATATCGTTCTGCGTTGACGAGAGTCTGCTTTCTTATCCACTCGGCCGGCACTTTACTCTTATGCGCGTTAGTGACCTCGATATAATAGCCGAACACATTGTTGAACCCGATCTTGAGCGACGGTATGCCGGTCTGTTCCGATTCACGCTTCTGCACTTTGGCGAGATACTCCTTTCCCGATGACGATATGCGGCGGAGTTCGTCAAGCTCGGCATCAACCCCTTCACGTATCACTGTGCCGCGGTTCACTGCCAGCGGAGGATCATCTACAAGAGTGTTCAGTATCTTTTCAGACAATACCGGGCAGGGATTAAGCTGCACGCCGAGAGCACGCAGCGACTCGTCAGAAGCCCGGCTGCATATCTCTTTCAGAGGCTCGACCGACTTCAGGGCAAGCGCGATCTGACGCATCTCGCGCGGCGACACACGCCCCGACGCCACCTTGCCCACCAGACGCTCAAGATCGCCGGCTTCACGCAGAAATCCGACTACCTGCTCACGCTCGCGCCGGTGCTTCACCAGATAACCCACTGCGTTGAGCCTGCGGTTTATCTCGGCGATATCGCGGAGCGGGAAAAGAATCCAGCGCCTTATCATGCGCGAGCCCATAGGGCCGGCCGTATAGTCCAGCACATCGAGCAGCGACTTGCCCTCCTCGCTTCCGGTCGACACAAGCTCCAGATTTCTCACCGTGAACTTGTCGAGACGCACACTGTGATCCTCTTCGATACGCGATATACGGCTGATATGCGACAGACGGTCGTGGTGCGTCACATCAAGATAATGAAGCACTGCACCCGCCGCGATTATAGCCAGAGGCATACCGTCGATGCCGAAGCCTTTGAGTCCTGAGGTCTCAAACTGCTTTAGAAGACGGTCATTGGCGCTGTCGGTCGTAAACACCCAGTCATCGAGCTCCGACATCAGATATTTCATCTGAAAACTTCCCTCCACGAGGCCACGGCTACCGCGCTCGGCAAGCACCTCTTTAGGCGAGAAATTGCCCATGAGCTTGTCGATATAGTCGGTGTCACCCTCAGCGACCATAAACTCGCCCGTACTTATATCGAGCAGCGCGAGTCCCCACCTTCCTTTCTGGTGATATACCGACGCCAAAAAATTGTTTTCCCTGTGATCGAGAACATTGTCGCCCATCACCACGCCGGGAGTCACAAGCTCGGTGATACCGCGCTTCACAAGCTTTTTCGTCAGTTTCGGATCCTCAAGCTGCTCGGCGATTGCCACACGCTTACCCGCTCTGACAAGTTTGGGCAGATATGTGTCGAGCGCATGATGAGGAAAACCGGCGAGCTCTATCGACGTGGCAACGCCGTTGGCACGCTTCGTCAGCGTGATGCCGAGTATCTCCGAGGCGATGATCGCGTCATCGCCGAATGTCTCATAAAAATCCCCCGATCTGAAAAGCAGTACTGCATCGGGATGCTTTCGCTTCATCTCGAGATACTGCTTCATCATTGGAGTCTCAACGATCTTCTTAGCCATTTGTCGGCTTTATATTGAAGTATTGGTCAAGTGCTTTGCGCGCTGCTACAAACGAGCTCAGACGGTCGGCAAGAACTTCATGTTCGAGATCCGGCAGCACAGCCTCGATCTCCGGGTTACGGTAGAAATGATCTCTGAGCTGTTCGTTGATGCTCTCATACATCCAGTAGCGGGCCTGTTCCTGACGGCGGCGGAAGAAGTAGCCGTTGCCCTTGACATAGTCGAAATAACGGTCTATCATATCCCACACCTCAGGGATTCCAAGCTCATAGTAGCCCGAATAGGTCAGCACTTCGGGCTTCCACCCCGACGCCGTCGGCGGGAACAGCTGCAAAGCGCTCTTGAACTGCGCCTGCGCCAGTTGCGCGCGCTGCACATTGTCGCCGTCGGCCTTGTTTATGACTATGCCGTCGGCCATCTCCATTATGCCGCGCTTTATGCCCTGCAGTTCGTCGCCGGTTCCAGCGAGCTGTATCAGCAGGAAGAAATCGACCATCGAGTGGACAGCCGTCTCGCTCTGTCCCACGCCCACGGTCTCGACAAACACGTTGTTGAATCCCGCTGCCTCGCAGAGCACGATCGTCTCACGCGTCTTGCGTGCGACACCTCCGAGCGAGCCGGCCGAAGGTGAAGGGCGGATGAATGCGTCGGGATGCACCGACAGTTTCTCCATCCTCGTCTTGTCGCCGAGGATCGACCCCTTCGTGCGCTCGCTCGACGGATCGATAGCAAGCACCGCGAGCTTTCCTCCCCCTTTCAGCACATGCAGGCCGAACACGTCGATCGAAGTGCTCTTGCCAGCTCCGGGCACACCCGTGATACCGATTCGCCGCGAATTGCCCGAATAAGGCAGACACTTCTCAATTACCTCCTGCGCCATCACCTGATGTTCGGGCACGAGACTCTCGACAAGAGTCACAGCACGGCTCAGCATCGTTATGTCACCCTTCAGTATTCCCTCCACAAGCTCTGCCGGAGTCGCCATGCGCCTGCGCCGGTGCTGCAGATAAGGATTGACCACAGGAGGCTGTGCCACACCGCCGTTCACCTGCAATCCTATATATTTTGAGTCATTTTCCGGATGTTCCATTGTCGTTCCTTTTAGGGGTTCCGTTCGGCACTGTAAGTGCATAATACATCATTTACAAAGATACAAAAATGCCGCTCTTTACCAAACTTAGACAAGCTCTTAATTTGCACTGTTGGTAAATCTTCGTATATTTGGCAGATACACCAAATCCTACAATATTCAATATGAAAAAAATTGCATTGGGCTTTATCGGACTGGGAATGCTGACCGCCTGTCAGCACACGACCGAAATAAGCGGAACACTGACCGGTATCGAAAGTGACACTCTGTTAGTTAATTCATATATACGCGGAATTGACGAACCCATATCCGACACCATTCCCATGAAAAACGGAACGTTTGCCTTTAACGTTGGCGACAGCGTGCTTAAAGAGGTTTACATATACGCCAAACCGGCGACAGGAGACGAGCCCCATCCTGCAACCATCAAGGCTGTCAGTTTCATGCTGATCCCCGGTAAACCGATAAAAATCACCGGATCTCTCGACAATTACCGACTCGAGGGAGACAGCTTCTACGAAGACTACAGTAAGATATTGGAAGACTGCCAGCCATACTTGCAGAAAATCGACTCCCTGAACAACATCTGCATTGCTTTGGAACAGAAAATCGGTACAGACGGCATAACCACCGACTCTATACGTCAGCTTTATGCGCCTGTAAGAGGCTATGTTAATGCAATGCTCGAAATCAAGAAAGACTATATACGTCAGAATCCCGACAACGACCTATCCGTATATCTGCTCTCAACTTCATCAATAGAGACGCTTAAGGAACTTATCGACAGCTTTTCCGACAGAGCCCGGCAGGGCACAATGGCTCCTTTATACAAGGCGATGCAAGAAGACCTCGAACGCATTTCGGCTCGTGAAAATGCACAGAAAGCCATGACTCCGGGAGCACCCGCGCCCGACTTCACCGTAAAAGATCTCGATGGAAAAGATTTCACACTTTCATCATTGAAAGGCAAATATGTGGTTCTTGACTTCTGGGGAAGCTGGTGCGGATGGTGCATCAAGGGCATACCCGACATGAAGAAATCCTACGAAAAATACAAAGGCCGCATCGAGTTTGTAGGCGTTGACTGCAACGACACAGAGGAAGCATGGAAGAAAGCAGTCGAGGAGCACCAGTTGCCGTGGATCAACGTGCGCAACGACGGCAACCCCGACGTCTCCATGATGTATGGCGTCAGCGGCTATCCCACGAAATTCATCATCGACCCCGAGGGAAAGATCAACAAACGCATTATCGGCGAAGATCCTCAGTTCTACGACTACCTCGACTCACTCATGAAATAACCCGTCCCCACGAGAGTAGGGACGCACGGCTCGTGCGTCCTCCCGTTACGCCGGATGGTAAGCGCCGGGAGGCGCGCCGTTATCGTAAACCCCAGGCGACCGCACGGAAGCCTGGGGTATATCACGCCACCTCCCACTGAGCCTCGGAGAGGCGACGTAATCCCCACCGCATACCGCGCCGAGGCATCGCAGATGCCGCAACCCGGCGCAGCCGGAGCTTAACCCCACCTCGCCTACCAGTCTCGCAGAGACTGAACCGCACCCCTCATACCTCATACCATGAGAGTAGGGACGCACGGCTCGTGCGTACACCCGTTACGCCGGATGGTAAGCGCCGGGAGGCGCGCCGTTATCGTAAACCCCAGGCGACCGCACGGAAGCCTGGGGTATATCACGCCACCTCCCACTGAGCCTCGGAGAGGCGACGTAATCCCCACCGCATACCGCGCCGAGGCATCGCAGATGCCGCAACCCGGCGCAGCCGGAGCTTAACCCCACCTCGCCTACCAGTCTCGCAGAGACTGAACCGCACCCCTCATACCTCATACCATGAGAGTAGGGACGCACGGCTCGTGCGTACACCCGTTACGCCGGATGGTAAGCGCCGGGAGGCGCGCCGTTATCGTAAACCCCAGGCGACCGCACGGAAGCCTGGGGTATATCACGCCACCTCCCACAGAGCCTCGGAGAGGCGACGTAATCCCCACCGCATACCGCGCCGAGGCATCAAAGATGCCGTAACCGGAGCTTAACCCCATCCTCGCCAACCACCCCCTCATATCTCATACCCGAGGTATGAGATATTGTTAGCCGGGTACACCTGACAGTGTACCCGGTAAAAAACGCCTATCAACATCCCTATCCCACCATGAGAGTATGGACGCACGGCTCGTGCGTCCACCTGTAGCCTAAGCTATTGCAGCTACCACTCCACCTCGCCAGCCAGTCTTGCAGAGACTGAACACCTCGCATATATACTTATACTCCGGCGGCATCCCCCGGCGTCGTCAGGGCGCGGCCACACGATGTCTGTTAAGACTGTTATCTATTACCTCACCGCCGTAAGATCCCTGAAATCCCTGATAGTTTTAGGCAGGAAGAAAACCACCGACACAACGACACCGACCGCAAGTACGCCTACTGTAAGCCAGAAAGCAAGAGGCTTCAGTTGCAGCAGATTGGCAAGAAACAGTGCAAAGAATGCAGCAAGGGCCAGCCCGAGGACAATCTCACCACAGAGCGCACACAGGCGCAACGATGCCACATTCTTCATTGCTGCCACAGGAGTCGATGTAGCGAGATCTATACGTCTGGCCTTTATCGACATGATTACATACCACCCGGCAGCAATTATAAGATAAAAGCCGAGGAAACCCTTGTAAGGCAACGGGAACGCATCTTCTCCTTGCCCTGCAAGCCACAGGATCATATATACCGTCCCGATTATGAAGCACATAAACGAAGCCCTCGAAAAGTGCCGTATCACACGCTTCTGTGCAGCCTCGCATTTTCGGAAGTCAAACCGCAATTCCTCCCTGCTGTTCTGTGCAAGCACGTCGTCAAGTGTTGCCATGCCCTTTTTCAGTTCATCGATATTCATAATAGTCATCTCTTAGAATTTATAAGTTTTTCTTTAATACGTCTCAGCCTTGTGGCCACTGTGTTGCGCGACATTCCCATGATCTCTGCTATCTCGTCATACTGGTACTCGTCAAGCCATAGCAGCACGATTGCTTTATCGAGAGGGTGTAGCTGGTTGACCAGATCATAAAGCTCCTGCAATTGTTCGGCACGCACATCATCGCCTTCTGTAGAACGATCGTACCCGCTCAGCTCCAGAGGCAACGTTACAAGTCTCGACTTATAGTTGCGTATAGACATCAGAGCAGCATTCACAGCCACACGATATATCCAGGTCGACAGTTTGCTGTCTCCGCGAAACTTGTCGATACCGAGCCATAAGTTCACGTATATCTCCTGCCGCAGATCCTCATAAGGCATCTTGTCTGTCGCATAGAAAAAGCATACCTTGTTGATGATGCGGGTATGCTCCTTTATCATCTCGGCAAATTCACTCTCACTCATCGATACTGTAGTTTATAACCTGTTTAATTTGCCCTATAAGGTGCATTTTTCCGCCGGTTAGTTTCACTCCGACATAAAAAAAGTGCTGCCCCGTGCGATGAAGTCAAGGCAGCACAAAAAGATGCGATATATCTGTTTATCTCACCGCTTCGGCATTGCCGAACGCATCCCGGCCTCCACAGCCGCCGAAAGCCCTCCGGCCTCCATAGCGTTCAGGCCGCGTATCGTCAGGCCGCCGGCCGTAGTCACGGCATCGATGGCATCTTCAGGGTGCGCACCCGTCGACTCGAGAAGCGCGGACGCACCTTTCAGTGTCTGTATCACCGCCTTCCTCGCCTCGCACGGACGAAGTCCGAGTTCTACGGCACCCTGCTCCATAGCGCGCATAAAACGCATCGCGAACGCTATGCCGCACGAAGCGGTGACCATGCCCGCATCGACCATGCGCTCCTCTACCACCGACACCTTGCCGCATGCGCCGAACAGCCGCGTCACGTCGGCTATCTGAGCGGCAGTGCCTCGGCGCTGGGCCATAAATGTCATGCTTTCGCCTGTCGACGCCGCAGTGTTCGGTATCACATAAAACACGGCAGGACTGCACCCCTCGCCTATCATCTCCTCAAGAGCGTCCATACCGATCCCGCCGGCCATCGACACGACCGCGGGCATCTCGCGCTCTATCGTCTCACGCAGCTCCGCGACGACACCGGGCAGTATCCACGGTTTCACCGCCAGTATGATCACCGAAGCTCCCGCTGCTGCCTCGACATTCGATGTCGTAGTCACAATCGACGGGAAGCGTTCACGCAGTTTCTCCAGCTTGCCTTCCGACGGATTCGACACTGCCACAGTCACATCCGCAAGCACCGATGCTATACCCGATGCCACGGCTCCTCCCATGTTTCCGGCCCCGATTATCGCGATTTTCATTAGTCAGTTGAATGTTTTAGATATCTCTTTGGCGACAAGTTTTATCGCCTCTTGAAGATCATCGCCGTAAGATATACCCACCGACGCACACGATCCTTTGCACGACACTACCGGACGCCCGGTCATGTAATCGATAAAGTTGACCGTCACAGTCGTCACTTCCTCGCCGAATGAGGCACCATACTTCACCATCAGCAGCCGTTCGCACTGCTGTGGCGTCAGTTCACGGATGCGCCGGTCACTCACAAGACGGAGACCCGACATTTCCACTGCATCATACATCTGTATCTCATATTCCATTAGCTCGGCCGGTATATGATATGTATCGTCGCTGATGATCGATGCATACTCATATTTCGGAAGATTGGCATTCTGCGATACAATTGTTTTGGTCGACGTGCAGGCCGTGAGCAGACACAACAGCCACAGTGCCGCCATACTCAGGCTCTTTGCTGCGGTTATCTTCATAGGCACATGACGTTTATTCTTCAGTTACAGAGAACGAGTAATTAAGTTTGGTCTCACCTGTGTTGACACCCTCCCATACACCATAACGGGTAGTCTCCACCATGATCGCGCACTTTTTTGCAGCCAGAGAGCCGGGAGTGTTATCAAGAGTGAGCTTATATGTCTTGCTTGCCGATACATCTCCGCTCCAATATACTCTCGACGCCACAGCCTCAAGTGTCGAGTTGGTCGACCATGCCTCTGCCGATGCGGTCATTGTCACATCAAGAGTCCCGGCTGTTCCGCTCGACGGAGTCCAGTACAGATCCTCCTGCGGCACCTTTATTGTCCTGTCATTTGACTCCACTTTAAATGTTCGGTTCAGCTCCTCTCCCGTGGTCGAGCGCCCAGTCACGGTTACATCTATTGCAGCCTTGCACTCAAAGTCTGGCATGACCTCAAACACGGTCTGCTGCAGGTTGTCGGCAATCAGTATTTCGGCATCACGCGCATCCTTCTGTATGAGATTTCCTATTACCGACATATTGAGCCGGCCCGGAGCTACATTGACAAGCGGAACCTTAAACTCAAGCGGCTCTCCCGAGTAGGGTTTAGATAAGTAGTGACCGCCATTGACCATCAGATCTAACGAACGAAGCACGACACCCTTGGGAGCCGTCATCTTCACGTCAGCGACCCTGACGGTAAGTTCTTCGCTGCGCTCATACCACGACCACGCCGCGCTCGGGGCAACCGTAATATCCGAACTGATTTTCACTTGTGTAGTATCGATAGGAGCCAGCTCCGGATCATCATGATCAGCACAGGCCGTCAGCATAATGCAAGCGACAGATACACCAAACTTAAATATCTTATTCATAGAGATTTACCCCCCCCCCGTTGACTCTGACAGGGAGTACGTAATTTAATATTGAGAAACGTGAGTCACATGCTGTCTGCTACAATCTCACCGACTGAGCCGTCGAAGCATCGTTTCTTTTTTAATTGGTTTATTTCACAGATAGATCCTTATCTACAGGGGCGCAAAATAAGCATTCTCCGGCTTATACACAACATTTTTTTATAAATCACATTACACCGAGCAGCTCAACCTCAAATATAAGAGTCGATCCACCCGGTATGCCGGGCTGGCTGATACGCCCGTAACCCTGTTCGGCAGGTATATACAGCTCCCACTTGTCGCCTACATGCATCTGCTGTAGTCCGATGATCCATCCCGGTATCAGTTCGCGCAGCCTGAATGCCGGAGCGACACCGCCACGGCTACTGTCAAACGTCTTGCCGTTTATGGTCTTGCCGGTGTAATGCACGCTGACCACACTTCCGCGGTTGGGCGATGCACCCTTACCGTTACCTTGCTTTACGACCTTGTACAGCACCCCTTTGTCGAGCGGCTTCACACCCGGTTCCTTAGCCTTCGCTGCAAGCCACTCCCTATTTTTCTCTATATATTCCTGTTTTGCCATAATATATCAATACCGTTTTATCATCAAAGATACAACATACTCTAAATTAATCACTATCTTCGCGATGATAATATAATCATAAACCATCAGACACATGTTTTTTTGCCAAGATACGAAAAGTGTTCACCATTTTACTGACGGCCATATCTTTATTCACACTATATGGATGCGACAGCAAGCCGGCGGAGACCTACACCAACCCACTGAGGACCACCGACGGCGACACGCTGCACATAGCCGATCCGTTTGTATATCGTCATGAAGGCACTTATTTCCTGACAGGAACTACCGGAAACGACAGCTTCGATTACTACACATCGCCCGACATGGTGACGTGGACATTCGGCGGAAGCCTATATAAACGACCGGAAGAACATTTCGGCACCGACTGCTTCTGGGCACCGGAAATAAAATACTACAACGGACAATTCTACATGACATACAGTTGCGCCGACCCGGAGCGCGGGATTCTGCTTACATGCCTGGCTGTCAGCGATAAGCCCGAAGGGCCGTTCCGCGATTTATACACTCCATGGTTCGCACCCGAGTACTCCGCAATAGACTGCCATATATTTGTCGACGACGACACGACGCCATATCTGTACTATTCATGCAACGGGCACCGCGATGGATACGCGTTCGGCGAGATCTATGCCGTGCGCCTGAAAGCCGACCTTTCGGAATTTGACGGCGAACCTCAGCTCATACTGAAGGCCTCACAGCCATGGGAACTGGTAAAAAGCGACATAAACCGATGCAACGAGGGGCCATTTGTCTTCAGAAACGGCAATACCTATTACATGACATATTCTGCTAACGACACCGGATATGAACACTATGGAGTAGGGGTCGCGACTGCGTCATCACCGCTTGGGCCATGGGAGAAATACGACGACAATCCGCTCATGACAACCGACCTCGATGCCGGGGTATCCTCTCCGGGACACAACTCGATTATCGACTCTCCCGACGGCAAGGAAATGTTCATCGTATATCACCGCCATGCCGATCCGCTCGGCCAGCGTCCGTCGTGGGATCGTGTACTGTGCATAGACCGCATCTACATCGAAAAAGACGGACGTCTCAGAATTAAGGGACCCACATCCACACCACAACAGTCACCTGAATAGACCCGCTGACCGATTTTGGCTGAACGGCAACCGCGTCATGCCTATACAGCCGAGGCTGCGCCCGACAGATAACCGTCGCTACGCAGCCTCACATTTTTTTCTGGGCACACAGCCCTGTTTCTTACATTTCGACAGGCGATGGAGGTGGAGGCACCACATTCCATGTTATCTCGCCCTTCTCGCTGTCATAGTCAAGATTGATCGTGTCTCCCGCGCTCAGCTTCTCATCCATGATCATATCGGCGAGAGCGTCTTCGATATACTTCTGCACCGCGCGTTTCAGCGGACGGGCACCGTATTGCGGATCATACCCCTTCTCGGCGATGAAATCCTTGGCAGCCTGCGTCATCTCGATACCGTAACCGAGATTGGCGATGCGACGGTAGAAGCCACGCAGCTCGATGTCGATGATCTTGTGGATCGCCTCCTTGTCGAGCGAGTCAAACATGATTATATCGTCCAGTCGGTTGAGGAACTCAGGCGAAAAAGCCTTGTTCAGAGCCTTTGTGAG
The DNA here is from genome assembly GCA_964389525.1 of uncultured Muribaculaceae bacterium. Taxonomy (GTDB): domain Bacteria; phylum Bacteroidota; class Bacteroidia; order Bacteroidales; family Muribaculaceae; genus JAFLTL01. Next base: position 61,559 of record CAYMEX010000004.1, read on the forward strand.
CACACCGTGATTATACTCCTTGTCGGTCTCGCGGGTGTGGAATCCCACGCCCGATCCGAAGTCTTTTAGCTGACGTGTACCGATATTCGACGTCATTATTATCAGCGTGTTCTTGAAGTCTATGCGGCGCCCGAGGCTGTCGGTCAGTCGTCCCTCGTCCATCACCTGCAGAAGCAGATTGAACACATCGGGATGCGCTTTCTCGATCTCGTCGAGAAGAACCACGCTGTATGGACGTCGGCGCACCTTTTCAGTCAGCTGTCCCCCCTCTTCGTAACCGACATATCCCGGAGGCGCGCCTACCAGACGGCTCACGGTGAACTTCTCCATGTATTCGCTCATGTCGACCCTGATCAGCGTGTCGGCCGAGTCAAACAGATATTCGGCCAGTTTCTTGGCAAGATGGGTCTTGCCCACGCCGGTCGGTCCGAGAAACATAAATGTGCCGATCGGTTTGTTGGGATCTTTAAGTCCGAGGCGGTTACGCTGTATTGCCTTGACAATTTTCCCGATAGCCGCATCCTGTCCCACGATCTCGCGTTTCAGGGCCGGAGCCATCTCGCGCAGACGCGCCCCTTCGGCCTGAGCCACACGCTGCACAGGCACGCCGGTCATCATGGCAACGACCTCGGCCACCTGCTCCTCATCGACTGTCACACGGTCTTTCTCAAGCTCCTTGTTCCAGCGGTCCTGAGCGGCTTCGAGCGCACGCTTCAGCTCATTCACGCGGTCGCGGCATGCAGCGGCCTTCTCGAAGTTCTGTTCCTCGGCGGCCTTACGCTTCTCCTCATCCACATTGGCGATCTCGGTCTCAATGGCCTCGATCTCTGTAGGCACCGACATATTCGTGATATGGGCGCGGGCTCCGGCCTCGTCCATAGCGTCGATAGCCTTGTCGGGGAAATTACGGTCGGCCACATAGCGTTCGGTAAGTGTCACGCAGGCTTTCAGTGCCGCTTCCGTGTAATTCACATTGTGGTGAGCCTCATACTTCTCTTTGATATTGTTGAGTATCACCATTGTGTCGGCTGCCGACGTCGGCTCAACCATCACCTTCTGAAATCGGCGCTCAAGCGCACCGTCCTTCTCGATATTCTTGCGGTACTCGTCGAGCGTCGTGGCACCGATACACTGTATCTCGCCGCGGGCAAGAGCCGGTTTAAGCAGGTTGGCGGCATCCATCGACCCCGACGTGTTTCCGGCACCTACGATCGTGTGTATCTCGTCGATAAAAAGTATGACATTGTCATTCTTGGCAAGCTCATCGAGTATCGCCTTTATGCGCTCCTCAAACTGGCCGCGGTATTTCGTACCGGCCACCACCGACGCCATGTCGAGCGAGATCAGCCGTTTGTCGAAAAGCAGCCGCGACACACGCCGCTCCACGATACGCAGGGCAAGACCCTCGACTATCGCACTCTTGCCCACTCCCGGCTCGCCTATGAGCACCGGATTGTTCTTCTTGCGGCGGCTGAGTATCTGCGCCAGACGCTCTATCTCGTTCTCACGACCGACGACCGGATCAAGACGCCCCTCTTCGGCCGCACGTGTCATGTCATTGCCGTAACGATCGAGAGCCGGTGTGTCACCCTTGCGTTTGGCGCCTCCCTTGTTCCCAGACTGCGGAGTGGTACGCCGGGGCGAACCGTCCACATTGCTCGACGAGGGCGGGAACTCGCCATCCTCGTCATCTATCATGTCATCCTCCTCGTCAGCACGGCTGTCGGGCTGCGACATGCCGTTCAGATCGCGCAAGGCATCCGACAGGCGCTTGTATGTCACATCGACGGCCTTGAACGGAGTCATAAAGTCCATTGCCACGACCTCCGAGTTATGGAATACCGCAAGCAGAAGATGCTCCACATCAATCACATCGCTGCCGGCCAGACGCGACTCCAGCGCACTGAGTTTCACTATGCGGTTGGCGATATCGCTCACCGATATCTCGCGCACCGACTCGCCGTCTTTGTCAAACAGCATACCGTCGAGAGTCTCGAGAAGCTGATAAGCCGAGACACCGTCTGCGGCCTTCTCTATCATTCTGAACGGACGTCCCTGTGTGTCACGCATCAGTGCCAGAAGAAAATGCGATGGCCCGACAAGACGGTTATTATGTCTTATCGCCTCGCGCTGAGACTCTTCAAGCACTCTCTTAAACTGATCTGTATATATCGTGTTCATTTGTTTCCTTTCCTGTCTGCCGTGACGGAAGCAGTCTGTGCTGACTCTTGCGTCGGGCAGCTTACACTTTTTATAACAAGAACCATGCCAAAGACTCTTAGGTTCTTCGCATTTTTCATTTTTTTATGTTTAATTTTGAGCCATGAAACTCACAAGACTTTTCATCTGCATATACTTTGCACTTTTCTGTGGCATAATCGCATCAGCCGAGACACGGCTACCCGCTCTACCCGAAGGCATGACAGATCCTGCCCGACGCGCGGCCTACATTATGCTGCATATATGGGATTTCCCTGAAAATCTTGCCACGCCAGAAGCGGCCGAACAGGCATTGTCCGACTTCCTGTCGGTTGCCGATGCCGGTGTCGCTTCGGCCGGAGACTATGCCGACGCTGTCACGGTTCTCGTCGACAAATCCGACAAAGCAGGCATCGACATTCTGTCGCTTGCCGCGAAATACACCTCCGATCCGGTGGCACCGTTCTTCGACGACGAGTTGTATCTGCCGTTCGTCGATGCAGCCCTGGCATCTCCCTCTCTGCTGAGTAAAAAAGCCGGACTGAAAGAACGGCTGCAATACGACCGCGCATGTATTCTGAAAAACCGTGTCGGCACTCAGGCCACATCCTTCGACGTCAGGCTCGCCTCCGACAAGACACTCCCCGTGCGTAGCCTCTTCACCGCCCCTCTCAATCTGCTTCTGCTTTTTGACCCCGATTGCGACCATTGCCGCGAAATGCTCTCTGAACTTTCCGCATCACAGACCCTCGCAGATGCCGTCGCCGCCCGAAAAGTCAGTGTGATTGCCGTGTGGGTCGACGCACTCGACTCCCCGTCCGCCATTTCCGTTCCGTCGGCCGACCGATGGATCATTGCCTCCGACTGTACCGGCATCATGGAAAACGAGCTCTACGAGCTTCCTGTCATGCCATCGATATATGTCATCGACAGCAACGGCACTGTTGTCGGCAAGAATCTGCTCGAAGTCCCTGCTGTTTTGAAAGCTCTTGGCCTGACCGAATGATATGCAGCCCGACCCACGTTTCATTGAAATTTTAAATCAAGCCGTCGGAGCCGGCAACGCCTCCGACCTTCTCCTTACAATATCCCGGCAGGAGCCGGAGACATCTGTCAGGACAAACCCGGCCAAACCGGCGCAGCTCGACATTCTTTCTGACTCCTCAGCCGTTCCGTGGAATACCCACGGACACTACCTCCCCTCACGACCGCGGTTCACTTTCGATCCGGCCATGCACCAGGGGCTGTACTATGTTCAGGACGCGTCATCGTTGTTTGTCGGTCATGTCGCATCTCACATCGTTGACATCACTGGTGGCACCCCGTTGCATGTGCTCGATGCCTGTGCGGCTCCGGGAGGCAAGACCACGGCTTTGGCCGATGCCTTGCCCGCCGGCTCGGTCGTCGTCGCCAACGAGTACGACCGCCAGCGTGCGTCGGTTCTCGCCGAAAACATAGCCAAATGGGGCAATCCGGCTGTCATTGTCACTCAGGGCGACACCTCACGCTTCCGCAAGCTACGCGGCACATTCGACATCATCCTGGTTGACGCGCCCTGTTCAGGCGAAGGCATGATGCGCAAAGACGCTCAGGCCGTCGAGCAGTGGTCACCCGCACTCGTCGCACAGTGCGCGGCACGTCAGAAAGAGATCCTCGATAACCTTGTCGGCTGCATTGCTCCCGGTGGATTCCTCATCTACAGCACATGCACCTTCAATCGTCAGGAAAACGAAGAGATCGTCGAGTGGCTGACCGACAGCTACGACATGCAGCCTGTCGCAGTCACGGTCGATCCGTCATGGGGCATCATGGCTACATCGGCCGCCGGAGTCACATGCCATCGGTTCCTTCCCTCGCTCGTCCGCGGCGAAGGCCTGTTCATGGCTGTCATGCGTGTGCCGGGCACCCACACCCCGCACCGGCCGGCTGATACGCGTGTGAAATCCATCCCAGAAGTCAGCTCATGGGTGCCGTCACTTGTCGCACTGAAAAAAGGCGACACCGTTTTCGGCCTCCCGCCTGCCGCTCTAAGCCTCTACAAAGATATTGAGAGCAAGGCCGCCAACATCCTCGCACCCGGAGTCGAGATCGCCACAGTCAAAGGCCGCGACCTCATTCCCGCAACGCCACTCGCTTTGTCGACCGCAATTGCCCCCGATGCGTTTCCGCGTGTTGAGGTCAGCCGCGAAGAAGCCCTCGCGTTTCTCCGCCGCGACGCAGTCACGCTACCGTCCGGCACACCGCGCGGCCACATCTTGCTCACTTTCGGCCGATATCCCCTCGGCTTTGTCAAGAACATAGGCAACCGGGCCAACAATCTCTATCCGGCCAACTGGCGCATACGCAGCAACAGCCAATAACCCGATATTGTAAACATTGACATTCTGTCGCCCTACGGACGCATGGGACTCACCAACTACGAGTCACAAGGCATAATCGGTTCAATCATATTTTCGCTCTGGGGATTCGGCGCAATTTTCAGCCCGTGGCATCCGACCGAACTCTTTTTACTCGGCATCGCATTCTACATTCTACAGATTCTGTTCTGTAAGATCTGGCTCAACCACTTCAGATACGGCCCGCTGGAATGGCTGTGGCGTTCGGCCACCTACCTCCGCTGGCAGCCCTTCCGCAAATAGCCCCCTGATAAATACCATTTCACAGAAAGTAGGGACGCACGGCTCGTGCGTCCTTTGATTTACATATATTTACCTCCGGTTTCGCCTAAAGCAGCTACTTCAGCTATAGCCGCTATTACATCCTCCTCCACAACCCGCCACGCGCAGATACCCCTCCCCCTTTTTTGCTTCCTCGTAGATCTATATACCATGTTCAGGCGTTATATATCCAAACTATTGCCGATACCATGATCAGACAAAAAAAAGACACCAACGAGGCAAGCATCTACGACATTCTGCTTGCTCTGCCACTGTTTGCGGGAGTTAGCCGTGTCAGGCTATCGGAAATCGTCGGGTCAACACGTTTCCATTTTCTGAAATTTCTGCCCGGACAGACAGTTATAAACGTAGACGACCTATGTTCGCACGTTAAATTCGTCATCTCCGGAAGTGTGCGCATGTCCGTCGCAAACGCCAACGACCGGTTCATCGTAAGCCAGACTCTCGAAGCGCCCGACGTCATTGCGCCCGAATACCTCTTCGGACTTTACACCCGATACCCGTGCAAAGCTGTAGCGCTCGGCAACGCAGGCATTATGCAGATCGACAAGAACGATTACGTGCGTCTGCTTAAAACAGACCATGTCTTTATGTTCAACTTCCTGAACATGTTGTCGGTTAAAGCGCAACAGGCCGAAGAAGGAATAATGTCGATCACAACCGGAAATCTCGACGAACGCATCGCCTACTGGATCACGGCACTGACGCAGCGCAACGCAAAAGACATTACCCTCACCGCACGAAAGCGCGATCTCTACTCGCTGTTCGGAGTGCAGCGATCTTCATTCTTCGCCACTCTCGACGCCATGAAGAACCAGGGCATTATCGACTACGACAACAACACCGACGAGATACGCGTCATATCGCGCAGTGCGCTCCTGTCTCTCCTCCGGAAGAAAAACATTGAAGATCTGACATAGGTAGTGGCCATTTAACCCATTTTTGAATACGTGGGCATAAATACGGCTCACGTCTTTGTCATTTTTGCAGTGTAAATGAAACACTAACGATCATGAACACTGCAAACGCTCTCTTCTCGCCCGTGATTCTCGCATCCGACGCTATAAGCGCCAAAGTCATCTACCGTGGCAAAAACATTCTCTCGCTCGACCTATCGGGCATCACATCGATGGCACAGCTCTACAAGACAGTAGCCGCGGCTACCAGACAGATCCGGGGCATGGTCACACTCTCGATGCGCAACCTCTCGCAAGGATGGAACATCTCGCGGCCGCTCATGCTTTCAGCCGCCAACTGACACGACTGAGGGTGCTCAGCCGTTGAAAGCCTCCAGATCCATCACGGCAAGCTCCCACACGCTCATGGCGTTCTCCAGACGCCGGGTCGCCGAAGCATGCTCCTCAAGCACCTCTGCCGACGCGTCACCGGCCGCGAGTTTGTCCTCCACAGCCTTCTGCTCCGCTTCAAGTCTCGACACCTCGGCCTCGGCCTCGGCCACCTTCTTGGCAAGACGTTTTTTGGTCTTGTCGCGTTCACGCTGCTCGGCATACGTCAGACGCGGCTGCCCGTTGTTCGACGCAGCCTGATCCTTCGCCTGCTGTCCGGCACCTACAGCCTCCTGTTGCGACGTTTTCTTCTCTTTCACCTCAGGTGCGGTTCTGCGTTCGAGCTCCGACAGCGAAGCCATGCGTTTTTTCTCAAGAAACTCATATATGCCGCCGAGACATTCCTTCACCTTTCCGCCGCCAAACTCATACACTTTCTCCACCAGGCCGTCGAGAAACTCGCGGTCATGGCTCACCACTATCACCGTTCCGTTGAAATCCTTGATAGCCTGTTTCAGTATATCCTTGGTCTTCATGTCGAGGTGATTGGTCGGCTCGTCGAGTATCAGCAGATTCACCGGCTCAAGCAGCAGACGTATCATAGCCAGACGCGTCTTCTCTCCACCCGACAACACTTTCACCTTCTTGTCAGAAGCCTCACCGCCGAACATAAACGCCCCCAGTATGTCGCGTATCTTAGTGCGTATGTCGCCCACAGCCACACGGTCGATCGTGTCAAACACCGTGATCTCGCCGTCGAGAAGCTGAGCCTGATTCTGTGCGAAATAACCGATCTTCACGTTGTGGCCGATCTTCAGCGAACCCGTGAACGGTATTTCACCCATTATACACTTCACAAGCGTCGACTTACCCTCGCCGTTCTTGCCCACAAAAGCCACCTTCTCCCCTCTGCGCAGTGTGAAAGTGGCGCCGTCAAACACCTGATGTTCGCCGTATGCCTTCCCCACATTGTCGGCGATGATAGGGAAATCGCCCGAACGCGGTGCCGGCGGGAACTTCAGATTCAGATGCGACGTATCTACCTCGTCAACCTCTATACGCTCTATTTTGGCAAGCTGCTTCATGCGGCTCTGCACCTGCACTGCCTTGGTGGCTTTGTAGCGGAAACGCTCTATGAAATCCTCCGTGTCCTGTATCTGCTTCTGCTGATTCTGGTATGCACGCATCTGCTGCTCGATACGCTCCTTGCGCAGCTCCACAAAATGCGAGTAATTCACATTGTAGTCATAGATCTTACCCATAGAGATCTCGATCGTGCGCGTTGTCACATTGTCGATAAAAGCCCGGTCGTGGCTCACAAGCACCACCACATTGGCCTTGGCCACAAGGAAATTCTCAAGCCACTGTATCGACTCAATGTCCAGGTGGTTGGTCGGCTCGTCGAGCAGAAGCACATCCGGCCGGCGCAGCAATATTTTCGCAAGCTCGATACGCATACGCCATCCCCCCGAGAACTCCGACGTCTGACGCTCGAAATCCGACCTCTTGAAACCCAGTCCAAGCAACGTCTTTTCGATCTCCGCCTCGGCGTTTTCCTTATCCATCATCGCCACCTGCTCGGTCAGTGTGGTAAACCTGTCGATCAGGCGCACATAGCTTTCCGACTCATAGTCGGTGGCACGCTCAACCTCCCCCGTCACATCCTCGAGCTCCTTCCTCAGAGCCGCTACATGATCGAGTGCCGAAGCCACCTCTTCCTTCACCGTCCGCACATCCGATATTTCCATCTGCTGCGGCAGGTAGCCCACCGTCACGTCGCGGGGCACCACAACATTACCCGACGTCGGAGCCTGCAGACCAGCTATTATTTTAAGCATCGTCGACTTGCCCGCGCCATTCTTACCCACCAGAGCGATCTTATCCCTGCGGTTGATCACATAATTGATATGGTCGAAAAGAGACTTCGCGCTGAATTCTACCGATAGGTCGTTGATGGAAATCATTGTATCTTGCAAATATTGTGGTTTAAGGACTGCAAAGTTACCCCAAAACAACCAATCCGCAAAACTCCCGATCCTATCCGAATCTGTATAGCGGCTAAAATAAGAGCGGCGGCCTCCGGACAATCTGGAAGCCGCCGCAATAGTTAAGTATATCCGACTTTATTAGCCGTTGTACTTCTTCATTACTGCGATGAGGTCGAGAACCTTGTTCGAGTAACCGATCTCATTGTCATACCAGCTGACAACCTTCACGAAAGTGTCGGTAAGAGCGATACCGGCCTTTGCGTCGAAGATCGAAGTGCGGGTGTCGCCGAGGAAGTCGCTCGATACGACTGCGTCCTCTGTGTAGCCGAGGATACCCTTCAGCTCACCCTCCGAAGCCTCCTTCATAGCTGCGCAGATCTCTGCGTAGGTAGCGGGCTTGGCGAGATTTACTGTGAGGTCAACAACCGATACGTCGAGGGTGGGGACACGCATCGACATGCCGGTGAGCTTGCCGTTGAGTTCGGGGATAACCTTACCTACAGCCTTGGCAGCGCCGGTCGACGAGGGGATGATGTTGCCGGAAGCGGCACGGCCACCACGCCAGTCCTTCATCGAGGGACCGTCTACAGTCTTCTGGGTAGCGGTTGTCGAGTGAACGGTAGTCATAAGACCGTCTGTGATACCCCACTTGTCGTTGAGCACCTTAGCGATAGGAGCGAGACAGTTGGTTGTGCAGGAAGCGTTGGAAACGAACTTCTGGCCGGCATAGGTCTTGTCGTTTACGCCTACTACAAACATAGGAGTTGCGTCCTTTGAAGGAGCCGACATAACTACATACTTGGCACCTGCCTCGATGTGAGCCTGAGCCTTCTCCTCGGTCAGGAAAAGACCGGTCGACTCTACTACATATTCTGCGCCAACCTCACCCCATGCGATCTCAGCGGGGTTCTTGCATGCTGTAACGCGGATTTCCTTGCCGTTGACAATAAGAAGGCTCTTCTCCATGTTGAAGTCTACAGTGCCGTCAAACTGACCGTGCATGGTGTCATACTTCAGCATGTATGCCATGTAGTCTACAGGAAGAAGGTCGTTGATTGCAACTACCTCGATGTCGTCGCGCTTGGTCGAAGCACGGAACACGAAACGGCCGATACGGCCGAATCCGTTAATACCGATTTTAGTCATAGTTAGTTATGAATAGAATTTATGTTCTCTTGTTTTCCAACCGCAAATTTAAAAATAATATGTTTAATAACATACAACTTCAAAGAAAAATATTGCTTTTTTTTCTTAGAAACTGTTGCAATTACCGGCAATGGCCGGATCTTCTCTCATAATAGCCTGTTTATTGAAGTGATTACGTCTTGCATATCTCATTTGATCTTTTTACCTTTGCACCGCTTTTTAGCCCGCGCGCACTTTAGTCAAGCGCAAGCGTGTGATGGGAAATTAAGAAGCAGAAACTTCTCGATTTTGAGTAACACAACAAAATTAAAAAACAGAAATGGAAACATTTAAGCTCCAGGCTCAGCCCCGCACCGACCTCGGTAAAAAGGCTGCTAAAGCTCTCCGTGCCGAGGGTAAGATTCCCGTAGTTCTCAATGGCAGCGACGTTGTCGAGCTTCCTTTCAAGGGCGAGCTCAAGGCTGGTGAGAAGCTCGTTGAGATCGGCGACGGCAAAGGACTCATCACTACCGACCTCGTTGTGACAGTCGACGACGTGCGCAAGCTCGTTTACTCACCCGATATCTTCGCTGTAGAGATCGACTTCAACGGCGGAAAGAAAATGGCTGTCCTCAAGGAGATCCAGTTCCACCCCGTAAAAGACACGATCCTCCACATGGACTTCCTCGAAGTAAACGACAAGAAGCCCGTTGTTATCGAGGTTCCCGTTAAGCTCGATGGTCATGCCGAAGGTGTGAAGGCTGGCGGTAAGCTCCAGCTCTCGATGAAGAAACTTAAAGTTCGCGGCATCTACACCAACATACCCGAGCGCCTTGTAATCAACGTCGACAACCTCGGCCTTGGCAAGACAATGCAGGTTGGTGAGCTCAAGTTCGACAACCTCGAGCTCGTAAATGCCAAGAACGCTGTTGTATGTGCCGTTCAGCTCACACGTGCCGCCCGTGGTGCACAGGCTGCTGCAGCTGCCGGAAAGTAATACAGTTCCCGACACAGAAAACATGAAATATCTGATTGTGGGGCTTGGGAATCCGGGTACTGAATACCGCGACACCCGCCACAATATAGGTTTTAGAATATTGGATGCCCTGGCAGGGGCATCCAATATTGCTTTTGAAACCGCACGTTATGGCGATATCGCGCACATGCGCCTGAAAAACAAGCAGCTCATACTGCTCAAGCCAAACACCTACATGAACCTCAGCGGCAACGCCGTGAGATACTGGAAAGACAAGGAAGGCATCGACATCGAAAACATCCTCGTCGTTGTCGACGATCTCGCGCTGCCGTTCGGAGCCATACGTCTACGCGGCAAAGGAAGCGACGCCGGGCACAACGGACTCAAAAACATCACCGCCATGCTCGGAAGCGACGCATTTCCGCGCCTCCGTTTCGGCATCGGCAACGAGTTCAGTCGCGGACACCAGGTCGACTTCGTCCTCGGCGCATTCACACTCGACGAGCGTCAGAGCCTGCCTACACGCGTCGAAGTCGCTGTTGACGCCGTCAAAGACTTCTGCCTTGCGGGCATAGGCCACGCCATGTGCCAGTTCAACAACAAATAAAGACACACCACAGTGGCAGAAGAAAGAGTAGACAAATGGCTTTGGGCGATGCGCGTGTTCAAGACACGCACCATAGCCACCGACAATTGCAAGAAAGGACGCGTCACTGTAGGCCCCGACGCGGCCACAGCCGTCACCGTCAAGCCATCGCGTCCGATAAAACCGGGCGAGATCGTCCACGTCAAGAAGCCGCCGGTCACGTGGTCATTCCGCGTGAAAGCAGTGACAGGCAATCGGCTCGGAGCCAAGCTCGTGCCCGAATACATGGAGAATGTCACACCACAAAGCCAGCTCGATCTGCTCGACGTTGTGAAGATCAACGGATTCATCGACCGACGCAAAGGCCTCGGACGTCCCACAAAAAAAGAAGGCCGCGAACTCTCACGCTTCACCGACATGATCGACGGAGCGCTCCCCTACGAATACGACGACTCCGACGAGTCCATGGGATGGGATCTCGATTTCGACGACTGAAAGCCGCACACATCCAATCCGATGACGATTCTCAGACGTGTGGCACAAAAACCTGCGCCACACCATTTCTTTCTATATTTTTACTATATCCGACACACCCGCTCCGGCCACAACGTAGATTCCCGACGGAAGAGCTGACCGCCCCATAGGAGCCACACGACATTTAAGCTGACCGTCGAGCGTGTAGACACGGAGTTCAGCGTGGCCCGACGACACAATCGTGTTACCCTCTATGCTATAAACACCGTAGCGCGACGACACCTCGCCAAGCAGACTGTTATAGCCAGGAAACTTCACCTCCGTACTACGCCACGCCAGACCATTGTGCAACATAGACCTGAGCACCCCGTAGACGCCGCTCACGTCAGCGGCAAAAGTAAATAGACACTTCGGACGCTCAACGATCTGCGCCGATGTCAGCGGCTCACCTGTCGTAGAGTCAAACCAGGAGACCTCGATATCAGAGAAACCGGTCAGATCCACCCATCGCTCCCCCGGGTCCGACAGTCTCGATATATCCACTATGGCCTGTTGCCCCCAGTCGACTTCACACCCGACGGGGATACCGGCAGGCAATGAGCCAGGCAAGAAACTGTTACCATCCAGCACGAGCGATTTCAGTCCTGCACCATCATTTATATACAAGTCATACAATCCGATGCCATGCAGATCAAGCATCTCGACCGACTCCACCGATGAAGCATATAAAGTCATCGATCCCGACTTACCGGGCAGCCTGATCCAGTTGTCAGCATCAGCCTCGAGCACCTGCACAGCTCCGTCATCGACAGCAACGGCCGTGCGCTCCGAGACACCGACAGCAAACGCCGCATTTCCAGCCGCCCCGGCCCACGACCCGCTGAACACAGGGCACATGTCGGCTCCGACGCTTACTGTCGTACTCTTCAGTGTCAGCCCAAGCGACGCCGAAGTCATGCTGCACCATGCTTTTCCGGCATAGCCTGTAAACACATAAGACTGTCCGTCACGCTCATAGCGATCCCCCTCTATCGGTTCTCCGCCATCGTCAAACCAGCTCACGGCAACGTCGCCAGTCGCCAAAGCAGAGAGATCGACCGTCATGCCGTCGGCCGAGACAGATATATGCACCGGCGACTGCATGCCGTAACTGACCTCGCACCCGTCGGGCAACCAGGCGGGCAAGCCGTCGAAACGGAGCGAATTATCGGTCAGCGACAATTCATTAAGATTGCGACATGACTTATCGACATCTATCGACGATATGCCGGCACCATCGAGCAGCATCGCACCGATGCGTTCAGGATGATTGACGTTTATATCATACTCTCCCACAAGCTGCGGGAGCACTACAGTAGCAATCCCGGCCGGTGCATCTGCGACTATGCCGGCGATTTCAACCGAAAACTCCTGAACCGCAGTCACACCGTTGTTCACAAAAACCATTTTGTTAACATTGCCCGTTCCGTCGAGACGCAATGTCGCCGCCCTGACACGGAGACGGTCGGCATTGACACCTGTTGTGCGCACCGTTCGCTGAGTCTCAGCCTCTGTCAGCACAGCATAGACATAACCTATATTGGAGAGCACCGAGACCGAAGTGCCGCCGTTGCGTCGCAAAAGCGCTTCAGGCACGATGCCGCCGTCTTCCATAAACCACTCCGCGGTCCATTGTGGCGCGGCATACGCCGAGGGCAGCGATATCTCGTTGCCCTCACCTATTGTTATCTCGACAGCTGCGTGCGACACAGCGGCCGACATCATAACCACGACTGCGACAAACAGTTTATATAAAGACATTGGCGGCTCGTTTTTTTTACTAACTGAACCGCCAAATTACTAAAAATTAATCGTTTTATGATCCTATCGGCAAATAATTGTCGCTTACGCGCCACGACCGTGTTCAGAACGAATACTTTATCATGGCCATGATGCGGTTCGCAGTGCCGTGACTGCGATCCTGATCGACGCGCCGGCCGTTAAGATACTCGATTCCGAGCTGAAGGTCGCTGGTCGGAGTGTAAAACGCATTCACCACGCCATAGCCCGAGCGGCGGAAACCGTCATTGCCGAGCGATGCCCCGTCATAGAGGCGGCAGTAGCCGTATGCACCCGAAATCAGCAGCTTTTTGTTAGGCTTGAAACGCACACCGGTGGTGAAGCTGAACGACGCAGGAGCCATCATGTGTCCCTCTCCGTCAGGTATCAGATCAATACCGTTTTTCTCGAAGTCGTGCACATAGCGGCCTATGCCATGACCATATCCGGCCTGATAGAGAAAGTCGATAGTGTCATAGGCGGTAGCTGTACCGGCCACCATGACGCCCCACCCGGTCACGACTTTGTTTTTAGCAGCCACAAGATCACGATACGTGAGGTTGCGGAGTATTGCAGCAGCGCGTATATGACTGCCACTAAACCAAGTGTACTGCACATTCAGCGGTATGTCGGGATAACGCTGCTTGATTGTGCCCGTCGTCTCCGACAATGTGTTGGTCGCTTCCGGCATTTCCAGCGACAGCGATCCCGACACATTGTGCGAGAACTGGTGGTTATACGACAGCTGGATGTTCTTCGCCGTTATGGCTCCCGGAGGGCCGGCCGGATCAACCGTAGGAACACTCGACGCAGGATCAGAGAACACCGAGTTGGCAAGACCGGCCGTCACACCGGCCAGCGATATATAAGCCTGTTTAAGATTGAAATCGTGCCCCGACACGCCACCCGAGAACTCCGCCTGAAGATATACCGAGAGAATACCGATACGCGTTGCGTGCGCAAGCTTCATGAAGATACTCGACTGACTCACTCCGGCTCCGAGCTGCGACCGCTGCGACGCGTCGCCCGGAACAGGTATTTTGTAAGTCACAAAACCCGAACCGTCGACCGACCCGCCGAAATCATAGTAGGCAAGCCCCTCGGCCACACCTCCAACACCGAAGATCGTGGTTCCCTCACGGTCGACAAGCTGGAAACGAGGCACCGACGGGTCATTGAACATAAGATTTTCAGTGTTGTAGAATACCGCATACACCGCATCGTTGAGACGGGCGGTGTCGCCGGACATGATTATCGCCCGTTCCGGCACATGAAACGGATGTGTCACAGGTTTTGCCTTGTCGGTCTGCGCTGACACCGATCCAAGACAAAGCAATGAAAATCCGACCATTGCGGCAGAGCGGATACACGCTTTCTTATTCATGTCAATAAAACAAATGGTTGAAATAAGTTAGAGACAACCGGCAGCGATCGTCCCGCTGAAGATCCAATCGCGCATACCCGACTCCTGATTCATCTCATAAGTCCGTTGACCGATCGAATTATACAACAGTCTAACATCACCCGAGCCGCATCGGTTCACGGCGACACAAAAAAGCACCGCGAAAAACATTTCCACCACACCGGTGTTGTTATTTACATAAAGAGCATTTCATTCATATGCTCAGCCAATGACATAATACTAACACACAGATTTAACTGATTTAGACATGGGAGAATGGTTGCTGCACACGTTCAGGGAATATCCCTCGATCGCAATTTTTCTGACTATCGGAATAGGATTCTGGATCGGAAAGCTTAAATACAAGACTTTCTCGTTGGGAACCGTCACATCAGTCCTGCTGGTAGGAGTACTCGTCGGACAGATGGACATACCCATACCGGGACCGATAAAATCCGTCTTTTTCCTGCTTTTTCTTTTTGCCATAGGATTCAGCGTAGGGCCGCAATTCTTTCAGGCACTGCGAGGCAATGGCATTAAACAGGTGATTTTCGCCGTGATACTTTGCGTGGTGGCACTGCTCGTCACGGTTGTTACAGCAAAAATCATGGGATACAATGTCGGTGAGACTGCCGGACTGTTTGCCGGAGCACAGACAATATCAGCCGTCATAGGTGTGGCGGGCGACATGATACCATCTTTAGGAGCTTCAGCCTCCGACACCAAAGAGTGGGTCGACATTATACCCGTATGCTATGCGGTGACATACATCTTCGGAACAATAGGATCAGCCTATATACTCGGAAATCTCGGACCGGCACTGCTCGGAGGACTGAAAAAAGTCAAAGAACAGACCGCACAGCTCGCCGCACAGATGAATCAGAGCGAGATCAGCCAGGATCCCGCCTTCATCAACGCAAACCGCCCCGTAGCATTCCGAGCTTACCGCGCCGATGGCGACTTCTTTGCCAACGGCGGGAAAACCGTCAGTGAGATTCAGGACTACATGATCAACACGCTCGGACGACGGATTTTCGTGGAACGCATACGCCAGAACGGAGCGATCGTCGATAACCCCAAAGGCGACGAGATCATCAACAAAGGCGACGAAGTCGTGCTGAGCGGACGACGCTCGTTCGTGATAATGGACGAAAGCTGGATCGGCCAGGAAGTCAACGACCCGCAGCTGCTCTCCTTCCCCGTCGAAAACATTGATGTCATACTCACACACAAGGGCGCCGGATGTATGACCGTCGATCAGCTCAGGTCACAGCCATGGATGTGCGGCATCGTCATAGCAAAAATCGTCAGGTCGGGCGTAGAGATACCCGTACTCGCAAAGACACAGCTGTGCCCGGGCGACATAATGTCGATTTCAGGTCTTACGCAGGAGATAACACAGGCAGGTCCGCGCATGGGCTATGTCGACCGTCCCACCGTGTCGACATCACTCATCCTCGTAGGCATAGGCATATTCCTCGGCGCATTGATCGGAGCCATTACACTGACTGTTAAGAACGTGCCGATCAGCCTTTCAACATCGGGAGGCGCCCTTATCTCCGGACTCATATGCGGATGGCTGCGCTCGCGCTACCCTGTGGTCGGCAACATACCGCGCCAGTCGCTGTGGCTCCTCAACAACCTTGGTCTTAACATGTTCATCGCTGTGATAGGCATTACAGCCGGACCCACATTTGTCACCGGAATACAACAGGTCGGATGGATGCTGTTTGTTGCAGGCATCATCGCAACCACACTTCCGCTGCTTGTCGGCATATGGATGGGAGCGAAAATCTTTAAATTTCATCCGGCAATCAACCTCGGATGCTGCGCCGGAAGTCGAACGACTACCGCCGCACTCGGAGCCATACAGGAATCCCTGGGCTCGACTATCCCGGCAATGGGCTACACCGTGACATATGCAATCGGAAATACGCTGCTGATACTATGGGGCGTCGTCATTGTACTTCTCATGGCTTAGCCTGCCGCAACATGTAACACTTACATCATACTCTGCAAAAAAACACTTCATACTATGGAAACAAAAAAAACAGTTGCAAGCCAGAAATTCGAGAAATCGCTTTCCGAGCTAAGCCCGTTTGAAATCAAGGGGACACTCATTCAGTTCGCATCTGCCGATGCAAAAAAATCGACACGGCAGTTTCTTAACGCCGGACGAGGAAACCCCAACTGGGTAGCAACCACACCACGCGACGCATTCTTCCTGCTCGGCAAGTTCGCCATGGCAGAGGCAAGACGCATCTACGAGGACAAAACTGTCGGACTCGCCGGAATACCGGCATCCGACGGCATAGCAGCACGCTTCGAGGCATTCCTCAAAGAAAACGACGGCGTCCCGGGAGCAGCCCTGCTGCGCGACGGATTTGAATACGAGAAAACACTCCCCGATGCACAGCCCGACGAGATCATACATGAATGGGCCGAGGCCATTCTCGGAGACCAGTATCCCACACCCGACCGCATTCTTAAATACACACAGCTTGTCGTCAGACAGTATCTCGCACAGGAAATGGGCGACTCAAAAGATATGACGACCGTCTACGACCTCTTTGCCACTGAAGGAGGCACCGCGGGCATGTGCTACGCGTTCGACTCGCTCTCACGCAACAAACTCGTGAAAAAAGGCGACAGAATAGCCCTGATGACCCCCATATTCACACCCTACATAGAGATCCCGGAGCTCGACCGATTCTCTTTCGATGTCGTCAATATCTCGGCCAACAGCGTTAATTCTGGAGGATTCCATCAGTGGCAGTACCCCAAAGAAGAAATCGACAAACTCCGCGACAAGAGCATCAAGCTCGTCTGCCTCGTCAACCCGAGCAACCCGCCAAGCTACGAGCTTGCACCCGAGACAGTGGCACAGCTCGTCGATGTCGTCAAAAACGACAATCCCGACCTGATGATCATCACCGACGACGTCTACGGCACATTTGTCGACGGATTCCGCTCACTCATGTACGAGCTCCCGCGCAACACCATGTGCGTCTACTCCTTCTCAAAATACTTCGGTGCTACAGGATGGCGTCTGGCAGTAGTCGCCATACGACACGACGACAACATATTCGACCAGCTCATCGAGCGACTGCCCGAGCAAGACAAAGCCGACCTGTGCCACCGCTACGAGTCACTCTCGACACAGCCCGACAAGATCAGATTCATCGACCGCATGGTAGCCGACAGCCGCATGGTAGCGCTCAACCACACGGCAGGCCTGTCGACTCCGCAACAGATGCAGATGGAACTGTTTGCACTCGCGTCGCTGCTCGACCGTCAGCAAAGCTACAAAAAACGCATGATCAGCCTCATACATCAGCGACTCGACGCACTCTGGGATGCCACAGGATTCAAGCAGGCACCCGATCCACTGCGTGCAGGCTACTACTCGCAGATCGACATAATGGTATGGGCTAAAAAAATCTATGGCGACGACTTCGCTTCATGGCTTGAGGCATCATATCAGCCACTCGACTTTGTGATACGCCTGGCCAAAGAGACAGCGGTCGTCCTGTTGAACGGCGACGGATTCGGCGGCCCGTTATGGAGCGTCAGAGCATCGCTCGCCAACCTCGACACCGACTCCTATCTGAAGATCGGCAAGGCCATACGCCACATACTCGACCAGTACCACACCCTCTACACCACATCAGCAAAACACTGACCGCTCCGCAATCACTCTACATCCTGCGCGACAGTCGCGTTCCCCTCACTCACAGGCGAACCGGCTGCCGCGCAGCCATTTTGTCGGGAAAACAAGAGGCAGGTATCATCTGCAATCTCACGGTATTCCCTTTTAATCACGTGCTCCCATTTCAGAGAGTCCACGCAAACCATTGCATACGCAAAAATATCGTATTCACCTACCCCTCCAAATTATTTTTCACCTCCCTCTCGTCGTAGTGCCATTTCCGCAGATATTTCCGCAGCGCACTCTCCGGCACCCCCTCACGCCTCGCGATCTCACACACCGTCATATCGGTCGTGCGATACAGCTCCACGCTGCCCGCATACTTCTCTGCAGTCGCGCGCGTAGGCCGCCGTCGCTTCCCGCTGCCGGTCAGAGCGTCAGACACCATACATCCCTTCGCCTTACGCCGCTTCACCGCACGCGCCTCCACTATATCACGGTGATAATACAGCAGATGCTCCCTCAGTCCTCCGTGCGATATCCCGTAGAGCTGTGCAGTGTGTCCTATCGTGTCATCCGAACTGCGCAGATGCTCCACCGCCGCCGCATACTGCCTGCGGCACCGCCGCTTAGTCTCCGCCGACTGACAGTTGTTATCCTTTAGCGCCAGTCGCTTTCTCGCACAGTTACGCTCCTCAAGCACCTCCGGGTAGTGACGCCTCAGATGATTGCCCAGACCCGTCGGATTCAATCCATGCCGGCGAGCGATCTGCGACACACTATCCTCCACATGGTTCAGGTCGCGACACTCCGCCACAGCCTTGCGATACTTCTCAGCCGTCGCCTCCATCTGGCCCCTCACATCACGCAGTTTGCCGCACGCCTCCTCCTGCGTCGCCACACGTCCATGGCGCGCATACAGCAGGTCACGGTGATAGCGGCGCACATACGCCCTGAAAGCCGCCGCCGAGTGCCCCGTCATTTCGCATATCTTCGCCGCCGACAGCTCCGTGTTTTGGTACAGATCCAGCGCCCTACGGTACCGCTCCTCCTCACGGCCCCTGCACACCCTATCACCCATCACTCACCTCCCCCAAAATCCAGGAATAGGGACGCACGGCTCGTGCGTCCACCCAACCCATTGTCCTGCAGAGGCGTGCGGCAGTACGCCCACATAGCCCCGATCCCGGCAACACGCACACCTCTCACCCACATCCCTGCAACGCGGGCGGCTTCCCACAAAGCCCGTGAAACGGGCGCAACACGCATAGCACCGGGTGACCGCAGGGAACCCGGTGTACGCTGCACACCAGCACAAGAGCTGCAGCGCAGCGACACACACTTTCGAGTTTTTGTTTCGCAGCTCCGCAGCTCTTCTTCTCTACACACACGCCGCACGAGGCTGTCGCATCTATTGTAACCCCATGTTGCAGTCGCCTGACTGCTACATGAGGGATCACACGGTACCACGCAACCCTGCATCCCGCCGCGCGGGTTGCACCTACCAGTCAAGGCATCGCAGATGCCGCAACCCGGCGCAGCCGGAGCTGAGCCCCATCCTGTGAGCGCAGCGAACAGGATGGGGGCTGCACACACACTGCCATCCAGTCTCGCAGAGACTGAACCATTCCCATCCCCTTTACACCCCCGCGTCATCACACACAATATACGTTTTGACACGAGGCAGTGGACCCCTTTCGAGCACCACCGCCTCATATCTACACATAAACAAAACTTAATTGTTCCTATTCCTCACCGCCCTGACATTACCTGGAGTAGACCGTGGTGTGGATGTTGCGTTGCTACCTCCAACCATCATATATGCGGTTGAATGATCTACTGCCGGAGTCGATGACCAATAGTTACCACCAGTCGGGAACGCGCCACTCTGCCCCGATGCCGGCAAATACCACTTCACATCATCAAGAGTCACATTAACTTGACTTTCATAAACATACGGTTGCCCCAAAGATCCATCTTGTTTTTCTACCACAATAGAATACGCATTCTTTTTTATGCATGTCAGTGCTGCATAATTTCCATCTTTTTCAAGTGATCCCGAAGATGAAGTAACACTAAATCCATCTGAATTGATAATTTGTTGCTCAAATCCAATTATATTTCCACCTGCATTATTATACAACTCAAAAGTATTATTATCACCATTGTTTGCATTCAACGTAGAACTTGGTGACATTACTCCATAATCAATTTCAACTGTTCCAGGAAAGCCATAACTAATGGTAACTCCCTTATAATTATTATAACCTAAAAGTCTCCATACCAATATGTATAAATTTCCAAGCACTGGCCTATTTGCACTATACACCACCTTTCTATCCCAGTTAAATCCCCAAGGCAGATCCGTTTCTTCCTCAATATTCTCCATCAGGTAGTCTCCTGATACAGTCGGAGCCGACTGGCTTATCGTCGTCGACGCAACTTCCTTACCATCGACCGAGAGGGTTAAGATTGCATTGCGTTCCTCCTCTCCGATATTCTCCTCAAGGAAAACATAAACTGGTATGTTCTCACCGATAGCCGACATAGTCATGCTACCAGATGTCTTATACTTATCGTACTCAGCCTTCCACGTCGCATCATTACCAACTTCTGTCGGATATCCCGTCGGAGACTTAATCCAGAATCCCTGATTTTCCGGTCCATGCAGCTGATCACGGAACTTGCACCAACTCTGGTTTGAAGAAATCATCCAATTTTTCCCCTTTAGATCTTCAGCATTGACATTTATTGTATGGCGAACAAAATGGCAGTCCAGAGCATCAGTCGGCAGAGACTCTTCTACGAAATTAACCTTATACTCCGGCTCGATATTGATATTATACACCGTGGCGCCGCCCATAGTCCATACACCACCGGCGAGCGAGGCTCTCAACTCCCTCTCCGTGCTCCCCGCAGGAGTAAACATTACCACCAGCTCGCAGTTAGTGCCGAGCGTCTGCGGCAGCATCATCAGAGTCTTCTCTATCGCTCCAAGAGCGATCCCGTTGCTGCCCTCAGTTACAGCCTCATCTAAAACGACCGTGTAATTACACGTCTGATCCTCGCCTGCCTCATCAAGCGACCAGGCCCCAGCATTAGCGGCGTGGTGATAATATCCATGCTTCACCACATTTGTCAGCGTGATGCTGTTGATAGTTCCCGCCTGCATCTCAGTGCCAACCCTGAACTTCACCTGCGACAGAATATGCTTGAATGCCATCGGCACTTTTTCGCCGCTTTCGCTGTTATTCATCCTGTCAGTGCTGGCCACAACTATATCAGGCTGTTGCTCCGGCTCAGTCGGAGCTATATACGAAATGACAGCGTCACTCTCACCAGCTGGAGTCTGATATCTGTCAAAAAATAGAAAATCGTTGTTTACCGCCGGACTCATTCCAAAAAACGCCAGCTCACCACTCGTCGGCCAGTAATAAGTCGTGCCGGTCGCCCACGTATCCGCATTTTTTTTGGAAACATTCTCCTCGAAAAACAGCGACGGAGTCGTTGTCGATTCATTGGCGTAATAGTACGCATACACCTGAAAATTATCGAGATTATCGGCACCCTCGACGGGTGTGCCACGCGATATATGCTTCTCCTCGATAAAATAGTCAGCCGTTTCGACAGTCACGGCGAGCGTGTCGGCTGTTTCAACCGACTTCAGGGTGAGCGACTGATATGTTGAGGTCAACCCGCCACGCGACAGCCGGTCGGTCGACGTAGCTGTTACACCGAAGTTTATGCCCGGGCCGCCCGATTGCTCGTTCATGTCTGCCAATTCATCGGTTGTGCAACCGGTCATCAACGCCAGCGTCGTTACGATACAAAAGAGTTTATTGTACATAATTTTGTCTGTGGTCGGGTTTAGATAATCCTGAATAATTCTTTGAGAGAGAGTCGAGTTTTTAAGTCGAATTTTGTTCGACAGGGGCGGAGACATCCCATCTACGCCCCTGTCGCTTTGAGATATGTATTTACGCGTGTACTTTATGTTCCTTCTGCTTACTTCACTATGACAACATCCTCATTGTCGGCACCCCAAGCGTCTACAGATGCTACAAACTCGATAGGCTTCAGCTCGTTCTCAGGGTCGATGTTATTAGGAGTGATTGTGGCTGTAAAGTTGTAGCTCGAACCATTTGCATAAGCAGCATCGTTGGGAAGTGCGATTGCTACATTCTGATGATTGTATGTTGTCTCAACACCGTTCACAATAGACACAACATTAAAGCTGATTGTAAGTGCCTGTGTTCCGGGTATGATATACTGATAATCGGTCACTCCGCTTTGAGTATTGGCAATAGCTGAAGCAATATTCTCATATTCATAGACAGCTTCACCGGATTTTGTCCAAGCACCATCGGCGATAGTAAGCACACCTGTTGCAGCAGCGTTGTCTATCTGAACATCGGTAATCTTCAATGTATAGGCACCTGATTCCATGCCGTTCACAAATGTGAACTTCACACGTGAAAGGGCGTGAGAGAAAGCGAGATCCACAGGCTCAATAGTCGTGTTGAGATCAGCGTAAGCTGCACGTGTCTGTGTTGCAAATACCAGGTCCTCGTTACCATTTGCCGTCTTGTTGTCGAAAGCAAATGTTGCGCCCTTGTCTGCAGTTGTAGCCGTGCACGGAGCCTCGTTGGATCCTACTGCGGTGAAAGCATATGCTTTATTTGCCTCCCAATACTGCACAGGGCTGTATGTGCATACACCATTGTTGGCATTAACGACCTGTGCATCGAAAATAAGACTGCCTGCTGCCGTACCCCAGACCTTAAACTGAGTAAGATTTGCAACAGTAAGCTCAGTTGCACGACCTGCGTTCTTGTCGATCATGGTCTTGAAGCCGATAGCTGCGCCCTGAGGCACTTCGACGGTCTCGTCGTTGGAGCAAGCCGTAGCTGTGAGCATAAGGGCTGCTGCTCCGTAAAGAATCACTTTTTTCATCTTGAATTAATTTAAGAATGTATATAATGATTATTGTTATTATTCTGATTTATATAGATGTACGACTCATGCACCCATGTCCCGCCTCGTAGGGGCGTGCGACAGTACGCCCACAATGCCCAACCTTGGCAATTCCCCCATCCGGGAGTAGGGACGCACGGCTCGTGCGTCCACCGACAATAGTGGCGTCAGTACCCACCAATGCCACTGCCTGCGGCACTACAGCTTTATGTCGATGTCCTCCCATTCGCCCCAGCCGTCGACCGTCACGTTGAAGCCCTCGCCGCCTTCCCAGCCATCCTCGTCTGAGATCTTAAGCCCTTTCACGACGATCACACCGCCATGAGGCTGATTGGCAAACTGATCACTCACATCGAAGTCAAACTCGAAAATCTTGCCGTTGCGCAGACGCACCTCCAGGTTCAGCGCGTTCTCACCCTCGGCACGCGTGTAGACCTCGCTCGGAAAATTCGGCGCGCCAAACGACTTCACGATCGCCTCCACACCCCACGGCTTCACCTCGCAGTCATAGAGCAGCGTCGCCTTCTCTTTCGACGTGTGGCCTGTGCTCAGCGATACACTTGCCGCCATGCCCGACAGCGCGCCGCGCGCTATGCCCACATAGTCGATACCCGACTCAAACTCATATCTGATCACATAGGTGTAGACAAGCGGCTGCATCGTCACCGACAGCTTCTGCGAATCCTTCACCTTCTCCTGCATGTAGTCGTCGATATAGTGGCCGTAAAGCATGTCGGGAGGAGCGACCGTCGACTCCGAGCGGCTGCTCTGAGCCGAAACAAACGGATTGCCGCGGTAGGTGCCGCGCGAACGAGAGCGTGTCGTCGCCTTGGCCGACGCATAGCTGTCCATGTCGTCAAACTCGATGTACTCCGTGTCGTTGTTATACATGATAATCGAGTTTAGACCCGGACGCATACGTATCACACCGCCCGTAGCCGCGATATTGTCGACCAGACGGGGAGGCTCCTCGGCATACATTGCCACACGCACACCCTCCGGCACACCCGGAAGAAGCGAGGCATAAGTCATCCCCATCAGCGCATCGTCCCACGTGCCGCGCCAGTCCGTGGCGCCGTTGTAGAGCGTCTCCCACTGATGATTGTAGTCAATCCTCACATCCGTGTCATATCTCAGCGCATGCTCCGGATGATCAAAACACAGTTCCTTGTGATCGCACGACGACATCGACATCACCAGTGCCAGAGCCGCTGCAGCATATGTTATGTGTCTGTAACGTTTCATCTCTTTTATACGCCTCATTTCTTTTCGTTTACATTGCCACGGCCAAGAAGCCATACAAGCGAGATCTCTGCCTTTGTCGGACCAAACCAGCGGCGGTTTCTCGTAGCGCCCCACACATAGTGGCCGTCGACAGGCGTGTACTTGTAGTACTTGCCGCCGAGATAACCCACACCGAGCGAGAAGTCGATATTCAGGTGACGCGACACCGGAAGCGAGAAACCATACTCGACACCTGCGCCCCAGTTGCAGCGCTCCCAGAGATTGCCTCCGGGCTTACCGCCCATATATCCCTTGCCGCCAAACTCAAAGTCATAGGTCACGACCTGGCCGTACACACCTATGTGATGTCCCGTCAGAGGCTTCTCGTGAGCCTGACGCCCGAACCACCAGCGCACATTCACATCGCCGCCATACACACGCCAGTAGCGATGCTTCGACTCCTTGCTCCACCAGCCGTACATCCAGTTGCCGCCCACACTCATATTCCTGCCCACATAAAAGTCGACACCGATATTCGGCACAAGAGCCGCGTCGTAGAGCATATTGGTCCTGATATCCATGTAGAACGGGTTGCCTTCATCCGCCGTCACGACGGTCTCCGTCACCTCCTCGGTCACAGTTTCAGTCACAGGCTCCGGCGCCGTCACTGTCTCCTCAGGCTCGACAGGCTCAGGCTGCTCCTTCTCCCACACCGTCACGATCACAGCGCTCGCATTGCGTATCTGGCTGAAAAAATGCCGCGCCATATAGTGCCACGAGCGTCCGCCCCGCAGATCCATCAGATGCTTCTTGCGGCTGTCGACAAGCGCGCCACGGTCATCATACGTAAACTCAGGCACATTCTTTATCACATCCACAGCCTCAGCCTTGTAAGGCATCTCCGACTGCTCCACAAGATCGGCGAGAAGATCCCATGCGATAAAACCGGCGCAGCGGTCCACAACACTGTCGGGTATCGCGATGCGCGAGCGCACATACTGCTCAAGAGTCTCAAGACGCTGCTCCGAGAGAGACTGATTGCGGGCTATTGATCCCTCTGGCGAAGCCGAACCACCGAAACGCACCTCTATCAACTCATAGTTGCTGTCGGCCTTGACCTCCTCCAGAAAAGAGATCAGCTCATGCAGATGTTCGCCATTATTCGCATATGTCATATCCAGCGTCGCGTTTCCGACTCTGAAACCGACACTTGTCTCACAGCGTCGTTCCTGCCCGTAGAGCTGGACGCCGAGAAGCGACAAGAAAATCAATAGTAACCTTATACTTTTCATGTGATATAATGATATAGCCATGTCTTGGTCGCTCTCTTTCTAAGAGAGGGATCACATCTCATATATCACTGACTAAAAAGTAATTACATTAAACTGACATCCTGTCGGATGTCCCATGCTATACCTAATGTTAATTAGTAATGTTAAATTATTATTTTCCTGAAAAAAATACTTATCACTTATTGTGACAATAAAAAAATGTTTCTATTTTTGCAGGCATCACGATCCCTCTCTTAGAAAGAGAGGGATCACTTTTTATGCTTATACTCAGCTCCGGGGGGGGGGGGGCGGGGGGGGGGGGGGGGGGGGGGGGGGGGGGGGGGGGGGGG
>CAYMEX010000004.1:87568-145494 GCA_964389525.1 uncultured Muribaculaceae bacterium
AAAATTTTTCTTTTTTTGCCGGCATCCCTATCCCCCTCTTAGCAAGAGAGGGATCAATTTTTATGCTTATACTCATCTACTTACCCCCCCCCCCCGAGAGTAGGGACGCACGGCTCGTGCGTCAACCTCATTCACTGCACTATATAATGCCTGAAAGGCATTTCAAAAAAAATGGCCGGGTACACCGTCAGGTGTGCCCGGTAAAAACGTAGGTAAAGCGTGTCTGAAAGACACCTCGTTACACATATCGCCCGAACGCGATTGTTTCGCAACTCCGCAACTCTACATTTCCACACACCTACGCCCCCGCTCACTTCACAAGCTCACGTATCACGATATCATTCGCACGATCCACAAGACGGGTGTCGAGCGACGACAGATATATCTGTGTCGTCAGTTCCGACTCATGTCCGAGACAATCGCTGATCACCGACACAGGCACATTTTGGTCGCGCGCGATGCTCGCCCACGAGTGGCGGCTCACATACATCGTCAGCTGGCCGCCCAGACCAGCAAGCACCGACACCTCCTTCAGCCTGTTGTTGACAAGACGCAAAGCATTGCGGTATTGACGCCGCTCGTCGCCCGCATGCCTGATGATCGGCAGCAGATACTCGATAGTGTTATGCGGAAGCCGGTCGACAACAGTCTGCATGCAACGTTTCCACTTCACCTCCACACGCTGACCCGTCTTCCGGCGACGATAGGTCAGCACACCGTCGTGCAGATCACTCTTTTTCAGATAGCTCATATCCACAAAACTCATGCCGCGAGTCATAAACGAAAAAAGAAACATCTGTCGGGCAAACTCCTGCGACGGCTTCAGCGGCACATTCAGATCTCTTATCCGCCTCACCGCGGCAAGCGGTATGGCCCGCTTCCTGGTCTTGCTTACCCCTGTGTAGACATGTCTGAACGGATGGCACTGCTGTGTCAGCCCGCGCTCAACCGCACGGTTGTACACTGCGCGGAGCACACGATTGTAAAACGACACAGTGTTCAACGTCGCTCCACGACGTTTCAGCCACGCCTCATACTCCATGACCATATCTGAGTCGACACATCCAAGTTCTACATCAAGTCCGCCCCTGAAGCACATGAAACTGTTAAGAGCCGACCTGTAGATCTCGGCCGTACGCTCATGGTGAAGCCTGACGAGTTGCCCGATCACATCCCGCATAAACCCCGAAAAAGTCATACAGGCATCTCCACCGACGCCCGCATTTGTTTTAGATTTCATAGTAACAATATTTTTATGGTTGAATACATATGTCATAATATCGCCCCAAAAGACATTCCGACCTTGGCACATATACCTATAATTGATTTATATGCCGCTCGCCGGCCGGTATACCCCTGCCCCTTGAAAACAAGAAGCCGCCGACGCTTCAACACGCCGGCGGCTATTGTCTGTTAATTGTTTTTCAGATCTGCTTAATACACCTCGATCTCATAGATGCGCGATACCGTCTCTCCGGCGGCCTGCGTGGGCGAAGTGACCATCAGCTTCAGATAGCGCACGCTCTCAGGCTTGGACAGTTTACGGTTGACTACATTCTGGCGGTTGCCCGAAATGGCGTCAACAGTATGCCAGTCCTCGTCGGTCGAGTTACGGCCCAGAAGATAACAGCCCGATGTCACGTATGAGGGATCTTCCTCACCGGCATTCAGCAGCTTCCAGCCGTGAATCTCGGTCTGATTGCCGAGGTCAAACACCACTGTCGGAGGATTGCCATTCACATCACACCACTTTGTGCGCTTGTCACCATCGAGCATCTTGGCCGGAGCCTCACGATCGTTCACAAAGCCCGAATACGACACGATCATCTCGGGAGTAAGAATATTTGTGTATGCCTCTTCGACCACAACCGACTCGGTATTGGCGGTCTTGAACAGGGGCGCGGCGGCTACCGCACGGCCATTCTCACCCGATGCGACTGTTGCAGAGAACAGCACAAGCTGGCGGTCTTTGGGAAGTATCACCGACGTTGCGCCGGCAGGCACATCAACCGTATAGTGGAACATATACGCGTACTCGTGAGGCTGGTCGCCGGTCGGTGAGTGACGGTGAGTGCCCACATAAGCCACACGCTGATCTTTCATGTAACCCTGAGTGTGTCCGTCGTGTCCCCACTGGCCAATGAAACCGGTGTAAGAGGGCACTACAATTGAGTCCACCTCATTGCCTACAGTTATCGCGGTTTTCACATCGCTGCCGTCGGTGTCAGCTGCCATAAGCAGATGCAGCTTGCTCCAGTTGCCGGCAGGAAGAGCGATTGTATCGCCGTTGCATACCACCGCATTGTTGTAAGGCTTCTTGTTGATTGCAAACTCGATACCACCCGACACGATATTCTCGGGCATTATCTCGGCCGCATAGCTGTAACCACCCGACAGACCGCCTTCGCGTCTAAATCCGTTCCATGTCTGGATATTGCGGTTGCAAGGAAGTTCAACTGCCGCCATTTCAGGCTTGATGACATCGCTTTCATCGAAATAAACGCGATATGTGCCAACACCGTTTGCCTTGAGGCTTACAGGAAGCTTGTTGCCCTGTACGGCTACATCAGCGATAGCCTTCTCTGTTCCGTCGGCCTGCTTCGCACTCTTTATGTCACGTGAAAACACCACATTGGCAGTGGTGGGCTTGCCGGAAGTCTCATAGACACGCACAACATAGCCGTTACCGTCCTCCGCACGCTTCAATGCCTTGATAGAAACATTGGCGGCATCGGTCGATGCAAGCGACAGACTACGTCCGTTGCCCTTGCTCTTAGGCACGATAAACGCCTTGACACGCTGGTTGAGACGCTCGCCGGCCTTCACAGCCTCTGCACGGTCAAGACCGCCGTTATGGCCTACAATCGAGTATGTGAACTCGTGGTGGCCCATATCCTGATGATCCTGATACTTATAGCCTCTGTTAGTCTCGGGAGTGTGAAGCAGAGTCAGGCGTATTGTATTGTCATTAGGCTTGTCCCAGCCATACTTTGAGTCATTGAGCACAGTCACGCCATAAGCGTTGTCGCTCAGATCGGCCCAGTCTCTTGCAGGAACTTCATATGCGATAGGCGTGTTGTTGCCACGTTCGGCCACGCCGAGACCGAGATCATATGTAGCCTTCTCATTCGATACCGACAGAGGGAACTCAGCCTTGACAAGAGCGTTGGTAGTAGCCCAGTCCACTTCGTTGACAAAGTCGATGCGGTCAGCAAGTGCGCCCTCATAGAGGTTCACATACTGTGTGAACTGCGAGTCACCGTACTTCTTCGAGATCTTGACGCTTTTCTTGAGGTCACCGTTGTCGACAAGCTCGATCGAGACATCCTCGCCAAACGATACAGGCTCGGCATCGACCGTTGCCTTCATAACCTCCCATGCAGGCCAGGCATACGACTTGTTCTCGGTGAACATAGCAAGACGGATAGCCTTGCCCTCCTTGACAAGCTCCTTGCCGTTACGCTTGTCGACAAGCGAAGTGATATCGCCGTTGCCACCGAATGTCATGCTGTAGACACTGTTCTCCAATTTGCTCACCTTCTCGGCCTTCTTGGCATTGCCGCGACCCTTCACTGCAACGTCATACACGGCATAACCCACTGCCGGGACGGTAGCCTCCATAAGCACAGTGGCCTTGCCGTCAGCATAGCCGGTCACCTGCGCCTTCACCTGCTTGCCGTTCTGGTTCTTGACAACAACACCCGACGGACGCACCTTCGACGGAACCTCGATCTCGACAACATCGGTTGTCTCATAACCGAGCGGGTTGAAGAGAAGAACAGGAGTACCGCCGACATTGGTATTCAGCTTTGCAGCAACGCTTGAAGCCGCATCTGTGAGCAGGTCGCCGAATTGCTTGAGTGAAAGAAGCTCGTCGTTCCACGAGAACTCATATGCGCGAGGAATGCTCGTGCCGGTCAGGTCATCATGAAACTGATGGAAGATAAAACGCTTCCATGCCTCTGTCAGCTGAGCGGTGGGGTACTCGTGTCCGGCATAGAGAGCGGCCACGGCTGCACCACGCTCGGCAGCGTCACCGAGGAGCTCATTCTGGCGGTTGTAGAGTTTCATGGCAGCCTGCGAGGTATAGCAGCCTGTGCCATGCACATCCATCAGAAGCTCGCCCTCAAACACAGGCAGTTCCGGATGCGATGAATAAGGCAGAAAATCCTTGTACATCTGGTCGCTCGTAGCGCTGACGATCTTTAGCGGGCCACTGCCTTTAAGACCTTTCTCGACTGCCTCCACAGACCCGATCGACGGCGAACCGCCCGTGTCGCCTGTACCGTAATAATGATACACTACATTATCAGGATTCTCCGAGGCATACTTCTGAAGAGACTTGTCGTTGGATATATCCTGACCTCTCCAGCGGAAATTGTAGTTATAGCCGTGAGCCATCATTATGCTCTCGCCGTCAACACCTTTCCACAGACCTACGGCAAACGGATACTTCTTGTTGCCCTCATAAAAAGGCTTGTTACGCCAACCGAGCTTCTGCGACGAGAAACCGAGAAGGCCGCAGTGATTGGCGATAGTCGGGAGCGTCCAGCCGAATCCGAAACAGTCGGGAAGGAAAATATCGGTGCTCTCCACCCCGAACTCATCACGGTAGAAGTTCTGGCCGAGCATGATATTACGGATCTGCGACTCAACAGAGGGGACAATCACGTCGTTGGCATCCCAGCTCGCGCCGGTGATATGCCATCGTCCGCTCTTCACATAATCCTTCACCTGCTCATACTGCTCCGGATAATACTCCTTCATCCAGGCATACTTCACTCCGCCCTCAAAGTTGAAGACATAGTCAGGATACTGGCTGAGCAGAAACAGATTCTGTGTCAGTGTCTTTTTCACATAGTCGCGGATCGTCGTCTGTACGTCCCAGTTCCATTGCGTGTCGAGATGCGCGTTGGACACAGCATAGACGGTTGGATCATCGCCTCTCATGCCATTTACGCCGAGCGCAAGCATGGCAAGAGCGACCGTGCCGATTTTTTTCATGATAAAACTTATTATTATATAACTTGAATTTTGTTTTTCCGGCTTTTACTCCCCCCTCACTTGCAAATTTATAAAAAATAAGCATACCGCAATTACTATTAACTAAAAATATTGCGGCCGCCCGGTCTTATTTAGACGGGCGGCCACAATACAGTTATTTAAAAGAACTTACTTCAGATTCTCACGCACACGTTCCAGATAATGCTTCATACCCTCGCTGTCGTGATTCTTCACGATATCGCGCAGCTCCGAGAGCTGCTCCATGATGCGGCCGAGCTGATCGGTCGTGTGAGGGTTGAACAATATTTCGCTCAGCAGATAGTCATCCTCGCTCATCAGCCCCTTGGCGATACCCATGTGGCGTTTGAAAGTAGTGCCCGGAGCATCCTGATGCTTCATCACCGAGGCAAAAACAAGCGTCGAAGCAAACGGTATCGACAGCGAGTAGGCGATCGTTTCGTCATGCTCGGCAAACGTGTATTCCTCTATGTGAAGCCCAAGACGGTTGTAAAGATCCTTGAAAAAAACCTTGCCGAGATGATCGCCCTCCGATATTATCACCGCATTCTCGTTGGCGAGATTGCTCAGAGAGGCAAACGTCGGGCCGAACATCGGGTGAGTCGACACAAACGGGTGTCCGCATGTGGCATAAAACTCAGGCAGACCGGTCTTCACCGACGCTATATCGCTAAGTATAGCCGTTGCAGGCAGAAAAGGAAGCACCGCCTTAAACGCGTCGAGTGTATATTTGACCGTGGCGGCGTTGATCACAAGAGCCGGACTGAACTCCTCCACCTCCTCGAGGCGTGAGAAGCGCTGCGTGTTGTAAGTGAAGCGCAGACGCTTCGGATCCGGGTCATAAACGCCCACCTCATGCTCAAACGATAGGAGATCACAGAAAAATGTCCCCATTTTTCCGGCTCCCAATATCAGGATTCTCATATCAAAAGATCAGCGTTTGTTGAACACCTCAATCTGCTGGCGCACCGACTCCTCGTGTATAGCCTGAAGCACCGTCTGCATGAACTCGCCGCTCATGCCCATCTCCTTGGCAAGCCCGACACGCGACTGCATGATGTCGCCATAGCGCGCAGCCTGTATCACAGGCATATGATGTTCCTTTTTATATTGTCCTATCTCACGGCTCACACGCATACGCTTGTTCAGCGTTTCGATAAGCTCATTGTCGAGCACGTCGATCTGCTGGCGCAGAAGCTTGAGATTCTCGGTCGACTGCTTCTCGTCACGGAACACCAGAGTGTTCAGTATGTAGTTGAGCACATCGGGAGTCACCTGCTGAGCCTTGTCGCTCCATGCGCAGTCAGGGTCACAGTGGCTCTCTATGATCAGACCGTCGAAGCCCATATCCATCGCCTGCTGCGACAGCGGAGCCACAAGTTCGCGCTTGCCTCCGATATGGCTGGGGTCATGTATGATCGGGAGCTCCGGCAGACGGCGGCGCAGCTCTATAGGTATATGCCACTGAGGCAGATTTCTGTAAAGATGCTTGCCGTAGGCGCTGAATCCGCGGTGTATGGCGCCGAGCTGCCTGATGCCTGCATTGTAGAGACGCTCCAGAGCGCCGATCCAGAGCTCCAGATCGGGGTTGACAGGATTCTTAACCAGAACGGGTATATCAACGCCTCTCTCCTTGAGAGCGTCTGCGATCTCCTGCATCGCAAACGGGTTGGCCGACGTGCGCGCGCCGATCCAGAGCAGATCGACACCGGCGTCGAGAGCAGCCTCCACGTGAGCGCGTGTGGCCACTTCAGTCGACGTATACATGCCCGTCTGCTCCTTTACCTCCTTGAGCCAGGCAAGTCCCTCTTCACCTACGCCCTCAAAGCCTCCGGGCTTTGTACGCGGCTTCCATATACCCGCACGAAATATTTTGATACCGTGGGCGGCAAGCTCCTTTGCGGTTTCAAGTGTCTGTTCCTCTGTCTCTGCACTGCAAGGTCCCGATATGATCAAAGGACGCTCAAGCAGTTTGCCGCCAAGCGTCAGCGGTTTAAGTTCTTTCATATATATTTTTCAATTCGTCACAAATTAGCGATCTTACGCTACGATTTTGCATAGATCGTTGCAAAGATGACCATTTTACTCCAAAACTCCAAACCTGCCACATTATTATTTTTAAAATCTGTGGAGCGCCCCCACCCGCGAGACCTCACACATCACACGCCCCGTCATACCGAATAAGACATGCGGTCCAACCTTTTTTAATTAATTTTAGACAACCAATTCAAGGATTTTTCTATTTTTGCATTGTTGTACAGTAAATACATGAAGACAGAGTGCGGCTTCGGCAGGCGTCTGAAGTCCATCTGCATTCGCTTATACGATATATAACTCAAACTATCAACCAAATAACAAAATTATGTCAAAGGTAACAGTGGTTGGCGCCGGTAACGTAGGTGCCACTTGCGCCAATGTACTCGTCACGACTGGTGTAGCCGACGAGGTAGTTCTCATCGACATCAAGGAAGGCCTCTCCGAGGGAAAGGCTATGGACATCAACCAGACTGTCAATATCCTCGGCCTTGAGACCAGGCTCACTGGTGTGACCAATGATTACGAAAAGACAGCCGGAAGCGACGTCGTTGTCATCACTTCAGGCATACCCCGTAAGCCAGGCATGACACGCGAGGAGCTCATCGGCACAAACGCAAAAATCGTCAAGTCGGTTACCGACAGCATCCTCAAGTATTCGCCCAATGCTGTCATCGTCTGCGTGTCAAACCCCATGGACACAATGACCTACCTCATCCACAAGACATCAGGTCTTCCCAAGAACCGCATCATCGGCATGGGCGGAGCTCTCGACAGCGCACGCTTCAAATACTTCCTCTCGATTGCACTCAACGCAAATCCCAAAGAAGTTGAAGGCATCGTTATCGGTGGCCACGGCGACACGACAATGATACCCCTCGTGCGTTTCGCTGCATACCGCGGCGTTCCCGCTACCAACTACGTCGACGCAGACCGTCTCGCTACCGTAGCTGCCGACACAATGGTAGGCGGAGCAACACTCACAAAGCTCCTCGGCACATCTGCATGGTACGCTCCCGGAGCTGCTGCCGCACAGGTTGTGGCTGCTGTCCTCCACGACGAGAAGAAACTCATCTCATGCTCGGCACTCCTCGACGGAGAGTACGGCGAGAGCGATCTCTGCATCGGTGTTCCCTGCATCCTGGGCAAGAACGGCATCGAGAAGATCGTCGAGTTCCCCCTCAACGACGAAGAGAAAGCACTCTTCCACAAGAGCGCAGAGGCTGTTCACAAGACCAACGCAGCACTCGCAGGTGCACTCTGATTTATATATTATAACTGACAACATCCTCCGGGAGGGCGGCCTTGCGTCTCCCTCCCGGAGTCACTTTTACCTCAATCTTAGCTATGACAATACGTAAACTTCTTTCAGCATCGGCTCTTTCAATAGCCATGCTGCTTCCGGCAACTTCTTTCGCAAACGACAGCGACAGTAAAAACATACCCATTGGAGTCCAGGAACTCAAAAGCGGAGCGACAATCAACGTCGACAAAGCACCGGGGCATCTTCTTGTCATCGACTTCAACGCCACATGGTGTGGCCCGTGCCGCAGATTCAGCCCCATCTTTAAGGCTGCCGCACAGAAATACAAAGGAGAAGTCGAGTTCGTTTCAGTCGACATAGACCGTCACCAGCATCTCGCACAATCGATCGGCATCACATCAGTGCCAACACTGCTGTTCATCCGCGCCGACGGCAAAATATACTCATGGGTCGGATTCCTCCCGCAGGAAGAATTTTTCAAAGCAATTGAACAGTTGAAAAGCGACAAAGATGTTACAAAGTAAAAACATTTGAAACCTCAAAGTTGCGTTACAATTACAATATTTAAGTAATATTAAACATTAGCCAACCCGATAAACTATCACGGCTTCACAGATGTTTGTTCAGTGAAAGCAGCCAAAAACGGCTCACAGAAACAAACTAACATTTCAGAACCGATGATTACCAACAACGTTATACAGACTCTCTACCGCAAATACAACCGTCGTCCGGCATCTGTCGATTCTCTCGACATACACCTCCTCTTTGAAGCAGTGCACCCGGCCAACGCCATACACATCGACAACGGCATGCTGTACATCAGCAGCGTTCCGGCCGATTCACCATTCCACGCCATACGACTCGCCAACATACACGCAATCGTAGAGTTTGAGGAAACCGTAGCCATCGTCATGCACTCGACCATACTGTTCCTGAGCAAAGTCAGCAACGACGTCAGAGTGCACATCAAGCCCGTTAGAGAGTCGATATGGAGCCGCATCAAAGACAAGCTCGGCTTCGTCGCATAAAAAAATGAACAGATCAGACCAATCATCATACACACATCAGCAATGAACACAACCCGGGCCATTGTCGCGGCATTTGCAGCGGCAATGGCATTATCATTATCCGCCCAGACAACCGAAACCACGTCCCCAAAAGACAGAGGATACAACACAATCAACCGGCAGACAGCCGAAGCACATATCGGATTCCTCGCCGCCGACGAACTCGAAGGACGTGAAGCCGGACACAAAAGCGGACGAATAGCAGGAAACTACGTCGAAGCCCAGCTCAAGGCACTCGGACTCGAGCCATGGAATGCGACAGGCTACTCACAGTCATTCGACGCATGCCGCGTCGAGCGACAGAAACACGGCCGATACACCGTGCACCCCGACTCAATCGCCAGGATCTCCGCAGGAGTACACCAGAGACTGCACCTCCGCAACATCCTCGGCAAGATCACAGGTAAAAACCCCGACGAATACGTAGTGATAGGAGCGCACTACGACCACCTCGGCATCGATCCGCTACTCGACGGCGACAAAATCTATAACGGAGCCGACGACAACGCCTCAGGCGTAGCCGCCGTACTCCAGATCGCACGCGCATTCATCGCGAGCGGCCAACAGCCCATGCGCACCATCATTTTCGCGCTCTGGGACGGCGAAGAAAAAGGACTCCTCGGCTCCGAATACTTCATGCTCACATGGCCCGACCCATCAGCAATCAAAGGCTATCTCAACTTCGACATGATCGGCCGCAACAACAAAGAAGACAACCCCGAACACGTCGTCTACTTCTACACCGAGGCGCATCCAATCTTCGAGAAGTGGCTGCGCGACGACATCGCCACACGCAGCCTCAACCTAAAGCCCGACTATCGCGCATGGGATCGTCCCATCGGAGGAGGCGACAACGGATCATTCGCCAGACGCGACATTCCCGTAATATGGTATCACACCGACGGCCACCCCGACTACCACATGCCATCCGACCACACCGACCGCATCAACTGGGACAAGACCATCGACATCACCCGCGCCGCCTACCTCAACCTCTGGAACCTCGCCAACACCCCCGCCTACTGATCCCTCAACCGCCCCACAGAAACGTCCCCTCCACCTCATCGATACCCTCACTGAGGGTAGGGACGCACGGCTCGTGCGTCCATCGTAACTAAGCTATTGCAGCTAAATCAGCTACCACAGCTATCACCACACCATATACTACCTCAATATGAGCCGCGGACGCGGCGAAACATACATAGCACCTGGTGACCGAAGGGAACCAGGTGTAAGGCAATCCACATACAAGAGCTGCAGCGCAGCGACACACCTCCCACCACATGCGCCCCTAACCTTAGGTCGACACTCAGGCCACATAATGCCTGAAAGGCATTTCAAAAAAAAGTAGCCGGGTACACCGTCAGGTGTGCCCGGTAAAAAAAAACGCCCAACAAGCGTGTCTGAAAGACACCTTGTTACACACAAAACTATTGCTACCACAGCTACATTAGCTATTGCAACTACCATCCCAAAATGCCTGAAAGGCATTTCAAAAAAGTAGCCGGGTACACCGTCAGGTGTGCCCGGTAAAAAACGCCCAACAAGCGTGTCTGAAAGACACCTTGTTACACACAAAACTATATCCCCCGGCAGCATAGACACACGCCCCGCGCCCCTTTTATTCACCTTCGGTTTCGCCTAAAGCAGCTATCACAGCTACATTAGCTATTGCAGCTACCATCCCAAAATGCCTGAAAGGCATTTCAAAAAAGTAGCCGGGTACACCGTCAGGTGTGCCCGGGAAAAAAACGCCCCCAAAAGCGTGTCTGAAAGACACCTTGTTACACACAACACTATTACAGCTACCACAGCTACATCAGCTATTGCAGCTACCATCCCAAAATGCCTGAAAGGCATTTCAAATAAATAGCCGGGTACACCGTCAGGTGTGCCCGGTAAAAAAAAACGCCCAACAAGCGTGTCTGAAAGACACCTTGTTACACACCATACTATATCCTCATCCCAGCAACATCGTATGGTGAGCGCCGGGAGGCGCGCCGTTATCGTAAACCCCAGGCGACCGTCAGGAAGCTGGGGTGCAGGACGATACACAACAGTGAGCCTCGGAGAGGCGATGTAAACTCCCTTCTTGCATGTACTCCGAGGGGCGAAGCCCCGTCTTCTTCAGTAACCGCGCCTGTAAGGGCGCGGCTACACGACACTCACACCTACCGCGCCCGCAACGCGGGCGACTCCCCCCCCCCAAAAAAAAAGAGGCACCCCGAAGGGCGCCCCCGATATTCATTTTACGACGATCGACCTGAACGCCGGCGACTTCCATTTTAGGAGAAGTGCCCGCACGGCCGCATATTCCGCCGGACTATAT
The DNA here is from genome assembly GCA_964389525.1 of uncultured Muribaculaceae bacterium. Classification (GTDB taxonomy): domain Bacteria; phylum Bacteroidota; class Bacteroidia; order Bacteroidales; family Muribaculaceae; genus JAFLTL01. The sequence continues at coordinate 99,285 of CAYMEX010000004.1, forward strand.
ATACTCTTTTTGAGACTGATCTGTCTGGTGATCGTCACCGTGTCGCCATTATTGACAACCTGCAGTTCCACGCTGCCCGCGGCATTCTCAATCTTCTCGTTCTTGCTCTCACTCGACGAAGATACACCATTGAGCTTGATCGTATAGACACACTTTTCATCGATAGCATACGGAACTTCAAAAAGATCCTTGCGCGACGACTGCAGCGACTGCATGCCCCAGCTGTCAACACCCTTCGACGGAGCCGCAATTGTATAAACCATATACGGTTCCCTCGTCACAACCGAGCCGGCCTTGATCGAGCATTCGCCATCGATACCGGCCAGCGAACAATCCTCGCTTATCACCTTCACCGAGTCGGCCGAGAGAGCGATCGTTGCCGAGCAATCAACCTTCACGGTAGCAGGAGCAACCGCAACCTCGTTGCCTGCAAGATCATATATCACATCACGGTCGGCACGGATAGCCGCGTTATACTCACCCTCGCGGCTCGGATCATAGAACTTGCCGTCAGCCATCACGAGATACCGCGATATACTGCGCACATTCTTTGCTACGATCTCCTTGGGGAACACGACAACCATTTGTGCATCCACACCCTCGCCGCGAAGTATCTTTGCCATGGCGGCAGCTTTCTCGGCGGGCGTACCGTATGCGCTCCTGACGACCTCCGAGCACTGACGGAGCCTATAGCCGGTGAGATCGGGAGTCACACCGCCGGTAGCGATGCGGCTGCGCATGAACTTCTGTACGGCAGCGATCTTGCCTTCTGTCGACATCGTGTCCGCAACCACGCCGGGCAGACGGAAGATATCACGGGTTTCGATAGACATAGGACGCAGATCTTCGGCGAGCGACTGCGCCGTTGTGGCCGTTAGGCGGATAGCACCGGTATGGTTGGCCGGCCCGTACTGGTCGCCGGATGCTGCCGGAATATTGCGGAAAGTCCATGTATATGTGTTACCCTTTATCACAGGCGACACTTTCGTTCCCTCGACACTCCAGTTGAGTTTCTTGTCGCCGTCAGGAAGATTGACAACGATCTTATACTCCTTTATGTCGGCACCCTGAACCGGGATGATACGGTCTATGTCGAGAGGCGACTTGCCTGTCCCCTTGATGCTGTACGACAGCGTGGAGGTGGCACCCGTCTCAAGACCCGTGTGCGTGACTACCATTTCGCGCAGACCGTTGTAGGCGGCCGAGTTGGCTGCCGCCGACGGAAGCACCTCATTGAAAGCGTTTGCAGGAGCGTCAATACGCGTTCCGTCTTTCTGTATCGTGTAGCACTCGTTTATCTTCAGCTTCTGGAAATCGGGATTATAGACTATGAAAGTCTCGCCGAAAAGAGAGTTGAAAGCAAACTGCGTGTTATAGGTCAGCGACTTGTTATAATCAAAGTCTACAGAGCCGTCAGGGTTGAGCGTATAGGTCTCAGTGACACTGTTAAGCGTAGCGTCGCTGTTCTGTGCGCCGGCTGCGGTGGCGGCAAATGCGGCAAATGCCGATATTATGAGCTTTTTCATCTCCTTGCGGTTATTTCTTTACGAAAACAAATTCTGAATCAGCCAGATCCTTATAAGCCTTTACGGCACTGCGGAAGTTTGCCCAGTCTCCGGACTCATATACTCGCTTGCCGAGCGAAATTTTCGCATCCACCTTCACGATGTTCCCCGTTCCGCTTATGCTGCTGCTGAACGAAGCCACGTCAGAGTTCACATCGACATTGCTGGCTGAGTCCGATGCGCCGTCCATCCGGTAGCCCTTGGGAAGCGTCATGGTCTCCTTCAGTTCCACCAGGCGTGAGCACGAATCCTTGAACCCGTAGTCGCGCGACTCTTTGCTTGTGTCGATACGCATAAACGATTTCACTCCGCTGTACAGATTGCTGAGCACAAACGAGCGGCATATCATCACGCCGTCACCGGCGACAGCATAGTCGGGTATTATGAACTTCATCTTCAGCTCCACCGGACCCTTCTGATAGTCTTTGGCATCCGGGCATGAGTAGCTTATCAGCTTGGCCTGAGGCGACACACGCTGCAGCTCCGCCTCAAGAGCACGGCTCACACGTCCGGCATAGCTCTGCAGGAATGGGCGGCGCACGGCGGCATCCGACTGTCCCTCGGCATTCACCATCACCTCACCCTCGAGAGTTCCGTCGGGCAGCAGACGCGTGTTTGCGGTGAGCTTGAAGAAATGGTTTTCAGGAGCCGACACCGGAGTAAGCAGCAGATCGCTTCCCTCAGGCACTCCCGGCAGATAATTCTGCTGCTGCTCGGCACTCGACCACAGCTCGCGGTTGAAAGGCACCCATGTCGGGTCAAGCGGCATATACTGTCCGTTGCTGAGTTTCACCACAGCCACACAGTGGTTGAAGTGGTCAGCCGGGATCTTCTCGATGCGCGAGCCGGCCATCGTCATTGCCGGATAAGCCTCGAAACCTGCCATTCTCAGCATCGAGATGAGAAGAGCCGCCTTGTCCTTGCACACACCGGCGCGGTCGGTGAAATTAGTGCGGGTATTGTGCAGGGTGTAGCCCTCGCCCTTGCCCATCGATATTCCAGAATAGCGCATGTTGTCGGCAACCCAGTGCGTCAGTATCGCTATACGCTCCATCTCGTCGGTCTTGCCGCGCAGAAGCTCATCAACCTTCTTCTGAGCCTCGGGAGTCGGGTCGAAGCTGCCGTAATCCTCGTTGACCTTGTTGAACCAGAGCGATTTCTCCTTCCAGTCGGGAGTCGACGACATCATCAGTTTCGGAGCAACGTCATAGAGATCGACCATATTGGGCTCGGTCGAAGTAGGCAGAGCATCGTTCACGGCGAAAGTATAGACCGTGCGGTCGCCGTCAAATTTCACCGAACTGCCGCAATCGCCCTGGAAGAACTCATACTGCACCTCCTTGTCGCGGGGCACGCTCACACGATACACCTTACGCACCGTCGGGCTGCTCACCCAGAAAGGCACAATGTCGTAGAACTCGCCACGCATCGGCGGCACGAAACGCTCCTCGTCGCTCTCACCCGACGCGAGCAACGCATACGTGAAGCCCTTTTTGTTGATCGTGTAGTCGATCACGTCGCCCGGCTCGAGCATCCCCGGCTCCATCATTATCTGGCGTGCGCCCCAGTAAATGGCGCGGGCGGGAGCCGCATAATCGCACGCCTTGGACACATTCATATCGGTGACATTGCCGTCGCGATGATACACCTTCATCTCGGCGAACTCGGCGAACGCCGTCAGAGGATCGTAGTCATATTTCACGACACGGTTGGCGAGAGCACCGTTCTCGTTGTTGATCTGAATGACGCGGCGGATGACAAACTTGCCGGAACCGAGCTCCGACACCTCGACGCTTGTACTGTCGAGCAGCACCGTCTCCGCGCTTTCAGCGAAAGCCTTGTTGGCCGCCGCCTCTGCCTGTTGGGCTCTCCAGTCCTGAGCCGAAAGCGACAGCGGCAGGCCGATGGAGCAGCATAGTAATGATAGCAGTCTCATTGCGATTTATGATGTTGATTGTTTTATTATTTCGTATATGCAAATGTAGCTTTTATTTCTCAAAATTACCATCCCCGGTCCCGATACGGTGTGTTAAATGGCCAACTCCTGATTAATAACAAAAAAATCCCCATATCATCTTACCGATGACATGGGGGAATCTCTATTGTATATCGTATCTTTACCGGAGCATAAACGCATTTCGGCTGAAAGTAGGGACGCACGGCGCGTGCGTCCGCCTTAACCTCAATCAGTTACGCCCTCACGCATCAGAGGCTCTTTCCATAGAGTCTCTCGCGGGCCGCCTGCACGCGCTCGTCGGTGATATAGTCGTCATACTCCGTCATCTTGTCGATGATACCGTTAGGAGTCAGCTCGATGATGCGGTTCGATATCGTCTGTATGAACTCATGGTCATGCGATGCCATGAGTATGTTGCCCTTGAATCCCTGAAGCGTATTGTTGAACGCCTGGATCGACTCAAGGTCAAGATGGTTGGTCGGAGAGTCAAGTATAAGCGTGTTGGCGTCGCTCATCATCATGCGCGCGATCATGCAGCGCATCTTCTCGCCTCCCGACAGCACCGACGCCTTTTTCAGCACCTCCTCGCCCGAGAAAAGCATCTTGCCGAGGAAGCCCTTGAGATAGATCTCGCTCGAGTCATTGCTGAACTGACAGAGCCAGTCCACAAGGTTCAGGTCAGTGTTGAAGAAAGCCGAGTTGTCGAGCGGCAGATAGGCGGTCGTGATCGTCTGGCCCCAGTCATAAGTGCCCTCGTCGGCCTTGCGGTTGCCCGTGATGATCTCAAAAAGGGCCGTCATGGCTCTCGGGTCATGCGACAGGAAAGTCACCTTATCCCCTTTCTCGATCTGGAAATTCACATCCTTGAAGAGCATCTCTCCGTCGATGCTTGCCGTCAGACCCTTAACCTCCAGTATCTTGTTGCCCGGCTCGCGGTTCGGAGTGAAGATTATGCCCGGATAGCGGCGCGACGACGGCTGTATCTCCTCGACATTGAGTTTCTCAAGCATCTTCTTGCGCGACGTCGTCTGTTTGCTCTTCGACACATTAGCGCTGAAACGCTGTATGAACTCCATGAGCTCCTTCCTCTTCTCCTCAGCCTTCTTGTTTGCCTGCTGCTGCTGACGCAGAGCAAGCTGGCTCGACTGATACCAGAAGCTGTAGTTGCCGGCGAAGAGCGATACCTTGCTGTAGTCGATGTCGAGCGTGTGGGTCGACACGGAGTCAAGGAAGTGGCGGTCGTGCGACACGATCAGCACCGTGTTCTCAAACTTCGACAGATAGTCCTCGAGCCATGCCACCGTTTCAAGATCAAGGTCATTGGTCGGCTCGTCGAGCAGCAGGTTGTCGGGGTTGCCGAAAAGAGCCTTGGCAAGAAGTACACGCACCTTCTCGTTAGCGCTCATGTCGCGCATCAGAGTGTAGTGGTTTTCCTCCTTTATGCCGAGACCCGAGAGCAGCGCGGCTGCGTCGCTTTCGGCATTCCATCCCTCGAGCTCGGCGAATTTCTCCTCAAGCTCCGAGGCGCGTATGCCGTCCTCGTCCGTGAAGTCACCCTTCGAGTAGAGGGCGTTTTTCTCCTGTATGATGTCCCAGAGCACAGTGTGACCCATCATCACCGTGTCGAGCACCGTGTAGTCGTCAAATTTGAAGTGATCCTGTTCGAGCACGCTAAGGCGTTCGCCGGGGCCGAGAGTCACAGTGCCGTGTGTCGGCGCGAGCTCCCCGCTCAATATTCTCATCAGAGTTGATTTTCCCGCACCGTTGGCGCCTATCACACCATAGCAGTTGCCGGCTGTGAATTTCAGGTTGACATCCTGAAAAAGCACACGCTTGCCGAACTGGATTCCAAGATTGCTTACTGTTATCACTTGCTTCTCTTCTTCTTACGTTTCGTCATTTCGTCTCGCCCGGCAGATCATAGAACGAAGCCGGGAGTTCACGCAGATTGTAGCGCGATGCCATGATCTGCCCGTAGGCACCTGCCGAACGCAGGGCAAGCAGATCGCCACGCTTCACCTCACGCAGTTTCTCGTCGCGGGCAAAGCAGTCGGTCGACTCGCATATCGGACCTACCACGTCATACGTCTCTGTCTTAGCGTCTGCAGCTGCCGTAAGGTTCTCGATATTGTGGTGTGCCTGATAGAGAGCCGGACGGATAAGATCGGTAAAGCCAGCATCGACGATCGCAAACTTGCGGTTGACACCCTGCTTAACATAAGTCACACGCGTGATCAGAGATCCGCACTGTGCCACTACCGAGCGGCCAAGCTCGAAATGCAGCTCCTGACCCTCGCGCAGTTTTATCGCGTCAAACACTCTGAAATAGCCCTCGAAGTCAGGTATCGGATGACCGTCAGGATCGTCATAGTCTATGCCGAGGCCGCCGCCGACATTGATTGTCTTGAACGACACACCCTTGGCTTCCCACTCGTCGAGCATACGGTTCACTGTCTCGGCGAGCATCGCATATGGAGTCATGTCAAGAAGCTGCGAGCCGATATGGAAATGCAGCCCCGTCACCTCTATGTTCTCAAGATTCTGAGCCAGAGCCACAACCTCGTCGATCTGCGTCAGAGGTATGCCGAACTTGTTTTCCGACGTGCCGGTAGTGATGTATTTGTGCGTGTGGGCGTCGATGTCCGGATTGACACGGAATGCCACACGGGCTTTCTTGCCGGCCTCGCCGGCAAGCTCATTGATAACCTCGAGCTCGGGAACCGACTCGACGTTGAAACAGGCGATGCCATGCTCAAGACCGAGACGTATCTCGGCGTCGGTCTTGCCTACCCCGGCAAAAACGACCTTGTCGGCCGGAATGCCGGCCTCGATCGCAGCCTTCACCTCGCCGCCGCTCACACAGTCGGCTCCAAGACCGGCTTCGGCGATCTCGTCGAGAATAGCGCCGTTGGCATTGGCCTTCAGAGCATAGTGCACCCGGTAGGCCGGGCGTGTGGCAAGACAGCCGTTGATCGTTGCGAGAGTCTCTCTCAGCAACTTGATATCGTAATAATAAAACGGAGTCGTCACTCCGGCGAAATCTGCTATTGGAAACATTCTTTACCTTGCTATGGTATTAATTCTTAAAAAGATGATTCGACAGGGCCTGCAAAGCGGCAACCTTGTCCTGCTTTCTCACCAGGAACGAGATATTGAAATTCGAGCCGCCATAGCTGATCATGCGCACAGGTATATCCTTCAGAGCGTCCAGAGCGCGCGCCTCAAAGCCGCGGTTCTGCCAGTCCATGTCACCGACAACGCAGATAATTACCATGTCATGATCGATCGTTACCGTGCCAAACTTCTTGAGATCATCAACGATGCGGTTCAGATCACGCTCATTGTCGATAGTCACCGACACACCCACCTCCGAGGTCGTGATCATGTCGATAGGAGTGCGGTAGGTCTCGAAAATCTCGAACACCTTGCGCATGAACCCGTAGGCAAGAAGCATACGTCCGCTCTTGATCTTGATGGCCGTGATGTTGTCTTTGGCCGCTATAGCCTTGATCGTGCGCGACGGAGCCGAGTTGTAGATCAGAGTACCCTTGGCCTCGGGCTGCATCGTGTTGAGCAGCCGCACAGGTATATTGTTGAGCTTCGCGGGAAGCACACATGTCGGGTGCAGTATCTTGGCACCGAAATAAGCCAGCTCGGCTGCCTCCTCGAAGTGCAGCTCCTCGACCGGACGCGTGTTCTCCACAAAACGCGGATCATTGTTGTGCATCCCGTCGATATCGGTCCATATCTCGATCTCCTCGGCGTTGACTGCCGCGCCGATAAGCGATGCGGTCAGGTCGCTTCCGCCACGCTGCAGGTTATCCACCTCACCATAGAAATTGCGGCATATATAACCCTGTGTCAGGTAGAGATCAGCGTCATTATACTTCTCGAGCAAAGCGCGAAGATGCGTCTCGATATAGTTCGTGTCAGGCTCGGCGTTCTTGTCGGTCTTCATAAAGTCGAGAGCCGGAAGCATCACCACATTCACACCGCACTCGCGGAGCCACAGATTCATAAGAGCGGTCGACATGATCTCGCCCTGCGACAGTATCTCCTTCTCCTCAAAGACTGTGAAGATCTCCCTGATGAAAGTGCGGATATACGTGAAACAGCCGCGGATCTCCTTCTCGGCCTCGGCCTTGGCCTGCGGGCATCCGGCAAAAAGATCCTCGATCACACCGGCATACTTGCGCTCAAGAGTATTGATAACCTCTTTCGCTCCGTCGGGGTTGCGCTTGTGAAGGTAATCGCAGATCTCGACAAGAGTGTTGGTCGTTCCCGACATTGCCGACAATACAACTATGTTCTTCTTTCCGCGTCCCGTTACAAGACGTGCGACTTCCTTGATGCGCTCAGGCGTACCTACAGAGGTTCCGCCAAACTTCATTACCTTCATCTTGCGGCTTTAGATATATTATCTGTTTCTGTTTACTTCCTTTTTCTCTTTGCTGAAGGCGCACAGATGCACCCATCGCGATTTGGAGTGCAAAGATAGCAATTTATAGCGGTTTACACACTCTCTTATTCGAGCTTATTCAACTTTTTCGACTTACATCATCAACTTTATACTCCTCCGGCATGTTTTAGTGTAAAAACAGACACTAAACAAACTAACCTTCAAGTGAAAGATGAACGACTTTAACGATATTATCAAAGATACGAAACCTACACTTGTCGATTTCTACGCATCATGGTGCGGACCATGCAAAATGCAGGCTCCGATACTCGACAAAGTCAAGGAGAAAGTCGGCGACACTGCCAACATCATAAAGATCGATATCGACCGCAACGAACAGATTGCCGCACGCTACCGCGTTATGTCGGTGCCGACGATCATACTCTTCAAAGACGGCGAACCCGTATGGCGCACCGTCGGCGTACAGCAGATGGATCTCCTCGTCGACAAGATCAGAGAGCACATCCCCACCAAGAGCGACGAATGACATAAGCACCTCACTCCCTATATATAGCCCGCAGAGGCTGTGCGGTCAATGACCGACACAGCCTCTGCCTTTTCGTTGCCCTTTACGGGGTTACTTTAGCTTGACGGGCTTACCGCTCTTGGAGCTTTTTATCGCAGCGTCGAGTATTTCCACAACAAGCATATTATTCTCCAGCGAACCTGTATCATACGGATTGACATCTATTTTGCCGCGAACAGCCGCCTTCAGATAATAGAACGAGTCATTATACGGAGCCTCAAGCACAGGCGAAACGACACTACTCTCCTTGCCATTCTTGTAAAGTGTCATATTCTTCCCGCTCTTCTGATAGACATATCCCTTACTGCCATATATGTACATATCCTTTCGGTTCATCGGCCAGTTCCACGAAGGCATGAGCTGCAGCGTCATCGATCCATACTGCACTATTATCGTCGCATCATCCTCCACCTTGCTGTATTTGTCGGGCTTCTGATGATTTGAGACCGCATACACACTCTGCGGACGCTCGCCCCCGAGTATCCAGGTCGCGAGATTGGCACCATAACACCCGAAGTCAATGATCGCGCCACCGCCGTTCTTTTCAGGATCTGTGAGCCAGTCGGTAAAATCCTTTCCGCATCTTATCTCAAACGGACCCTGATGCCCGTCATAAACCATCATTCGTGTTACACCGCCTATTTCGCCGTCGTTCACCATCCTATAAGCCTCATGGTTTGTATCATACCAGCTCGTCTCATAATTTGTCAGAAGCATGATTCTGTTGTCCTTTGCAAGTTTCTCCATTTTTCTGGCATGATTCATGTTCATGGCGAGAGGCTTTTCAACCATTACATGTATTCCGCGGGGAGCACACGCTTCGACTGTAGCAAGATGATCGTAAATCGAACCATAGTCGACAACCACCTCTGGCCGGGTCTCGTCAAGCATCTTGCCAAGATCCGAGTAAAAAAGCGACTTGTCGACATATTTGCTCAGACCGTTGTGCTCACGCATGCGGTCATCCTTCTCATACACACCTACTATTTTGAAATCCCCACGGTTTACACGGGAAATCACATCATTAAGATGACCGTGCGAAACACCCGACACAGCCAGGCGCAACGGTTCATCACCTTGTGCACGCGACATGCTTGTCGCAAACAGACAGATGGCCACGATACAGAGTCGGGCAATGGTTCCTACAGCTCTCATAGTTTATACTGGATGAATTTTGGATATTAGCAAAAAACACACCGGTTTGCAGGTGCGCCAACTCGCGCCCGCAAACCCGGAATGCACTCAGGACACATGAGTCATAGACGCATCGGCAGAACAAGCCATTGCAGCTGTCAGGCCGGCCCCGCTCAGAACTCGTAGTCGACGCAGGCGCGCGACTCCTTCACCTTGCCGATAAGCGATGCAGCAGCCACATGTGCCGGATGCTTGGCATAGACATCTACATCGGCCATCGTCGGCACGACTGCCGTCAGCACCACATCCCACGTTTCTGCGGGGTTCTCGTTGATGCCGACCTCCATCGACTTCAGCACTTCGATCTGCTCGGGAAGAGCCATCAATGCGGCCTTGAATGCCTTTGCTGCATCCATGCGTTCCTCATCAGTTCCTTTAAACTTGAATGTTACTATATGCTTTACCATCTTATTTATATTTAATTTACTGTTTTTTATGGGAAGAAGTGATACACGGCTCGTGCGTCCTCGTCGGTCTACATGTTTCCCGCCTTGATTATCTCTATCAGTATAGGTTTAAGACCGGCAACAAAACACTCCACACCTATCACCATCAGTAGCAGACCCATCAGACGCATCATCACATTGTTGCCGGTCTCGCCAAGCAGCTTCACCAGACGCGTCGACGCGCGCAATATGAGATAAGCGACAATATAGATGAACGCTATCGATCCGAAAAGTATAGCCTTGAGTTGCCAGGTCGTGGCATCGTCCATAAGGATAATACTATTGGCTATGCCGCCGGGGCCGCACATGAGCGGTATGGCAAGAGGCGTGATAGATATGTCGTTAGCATATGTCTTGATCTCCTCATCCTTCAGTTTGGTGTTTGAATACCGGGCCTGAAGCATGTCAAAACCGATTTTCAGTATTATGAAACCGGCGGCAATACGGAAACCGTTGGTCGAAATCCCGAAAAACTTGAAAAGAAACTGTCCGAGGATCGTGAAACCCATCATCGTAAGAAATGAGATGATAGTTGCACGCTTCACTATCGAGGCACGCTCCGGATCCGACAGACCTTTCGTCATCGTCAGAAACACAGGCATCGTGCCAAGCGGGTTGACAAGTGTGAAGAATGATGTGATGCAGATAAATGCAAAAGGCATCCACGATGATGTTGTTTCCATTTCTCTCTGATATTAAAAAATATGTGATTCGGTTGATTATATTTGACATGAGAGGCTAATTGCCGAGAGCAAGAGTCCACATCGCCGCATGCGACAGAAACAGCATGGCAAGAAGTATCCACGCTTCCGTCCTGCGGGTAGGCCAGCAGATATAGGCAAACACACCCGAAGCACCCACATACGCCGGATACAGCCAGAGCACCGCACTCATCTCATATCCGTCGGCCTGAGGCCACATCGACATGAGCGTCGGATATGCCATGACCGGAAGCACCAGAACAACTATCAGCGCCAGAAACCACAGAGGCACACGTCGTCTGTTCATCGTGTCATTATATTTTTGTCCGGCAGAGGTATCTCGTCTGCCTTCATGTTGCCGCCGCATACAAGATTTCCCGCAAGCTGCTCGACCGAACTTGCGCCGACAATCACCGATGTCACGCCCTTCTGCGCCTGAACCCACGACAAAGCCATTTCGGCAATCGACATTCCGGCATCCGCGGCTGCATGTCCGAGACGCCCGAGATACTCCATGAGATCGGGCGTTAGTGCTTTTTCGCTTAACGAGCCACCCCGCGACATACGCGACCCTGCGGGCACGCCATTCAGATAACGGTCAGTCAGAAGACCTTGCGCCAGAGGCGAAAACGAGATAAAGCCTATGCCATGTTCCTGGCAATAGTCCGTCACGCCATCTTCCTGCGGCTCGCGGTCGAGCAGGTTGAGACGCCCCTGATAGATCAGAAGCGGCACATCGCGTTCACGCAGATACCTGTCGGCAAACTTCAGAGCCTCAAGAGGCCAGCGCGATATGCCGACATACAGAGCCTTGCCGGCACGCACCACATCAACAAGAGCCTGCAGAGTCTCCTCAAGCGGAGTAGACGGATCATAGCGGTGACTGTAGAATAGATCCACATAATCAAGATTCATCCTGCGCAGACTCTGGTCGAGACTCGCCATGAGATACTTTCTCGAACCCCAGTTGCCGTAAGGACCCGGCCACATGTCATAACCGGCCTTTGTCGAGATAAACAGCTCGTCGCGATAAGGTCTAAGATCCTCCTGCATCAGTCGGCCGAAAGTCTCCTCCGCCGATCCGTAGGGAGGGCCGTAGTTATTGGCCAGATCAAAATGGGTCACACCGTGGTCAAAAGCATATCTCACGATCGCACGGCTGCGCTCAAGCGGATCATTGCCGCCGAAATTATGCCACATGCCAAGGCTGACACGAGGCAACAGCACACCGCTGCGACCGCAACGGCGGTAAAACCCGTTCTCGACATCATACCGGTGACGGTCGGCAATATATTGTTCTCTGATATTCATTTTGTCTGACCTTAATTTTCGCGGACGAGCCACATTGCGTCCTTTCACAAAGATATACTAAAATATCATTTGGGTTACGAATTATTTTTTTATTTTTGCAATTGGAAAAAATAGTGGCTTTCCGTGGCCTGAAACACCACATGTTTGTGATCAGAGAGACCGCGCAAAAAGCTATCATGTAGAATTTTCGCAAAAAAAATACAAACATAAATCATATTCATCGTAAAACCATGAACATTTCTCACATCGAGCACGTCGGCATAGCCGTTCCCAGCCTCGAAGAAGCAATCCCTTTCTACGAAAACATCCTTGGATTCAAGTGCTTCGCTATCGAAGAAGTTGCCGATCAGAAAGTACGCACAGCATTCTTCAAAGTCGGACAGACAAAAATCGAGCTTCTTGAGCCGACCGCCGAAGACAGCGCCATAGCAAAATTCATCGCAAACAACGGTGGACGTGGAGGCATACAGCACATTGCATTCGCCGTAGAGGATGGAGTAGCAAACGCGCTCGCCGAGGTTGAAAGCAAAGGCGGACGTCTCATCGACAAGGCACCCCGTAAAGGAGCCGAAGGACTCAACATCGCGTTCCTCCATCCCAAGTCGACCGTCGGAACACTCGTTGAACTCTGCGAGGATCCCGCTAAAAAATAAATGCCTAACACACAAAAGCGTATTTAAATTACATTATTCAAATATATGAGCAGTCAGCTTGAAAAGGTACAGGAGCTTATCGAGCTCCGCAACCAAGCCCGGCTCGGAGGTGGCCAGAAAGCCATCGACAAGCAGCACGAGCGTGGCAAATACACCGCACGCGAGCGCATCGCGCAACTCCTCGACGAAGGTTCGTTTGAGGAAATCGACATGTTTGTGCGCCATCGTTCCACAAACTTCGGCATGGACAAAAAGTCGTTCCTCGGCGACGGCGTCGTGACCGGCTACGGAACTATCGACGGACGACTCGTCTACGTGTTCGCACAGGACTTCACCGTATTCGGTGGATCGCTCTCCGAGACCATGGCTCTCAAGATCTGCAAGATCATGGACATGGCAATGAAGATGGGAGCACCCGTCATCGGTCTTAACGACTCGGGTGGCGCACGCATCCAGGAAGGCATCAACGCACTCGCAGGATACGCCGAGATCTTCCAGCGCAACATCCTCGCTTCAGGCGTCATTCCCCAGATCTCAGGCATCCTCGGCCCATGCGCAGGCGGTGCTGTATACTCTCCCGCCCTCACCGACTTCACTGTGATGACAAAGGGCATCTCCTACATGTTCCTCACCGGTCCTAAGGTGGTGAAGACAGTCACAGGCGAAGACGTGACACAGGACGCCCTCGGCGGAGCCGAAGTGCACTCATCAAAGAGCGGTGTCGCACACTTTGCCGCCGAAGACGGCGAAGACGCCCTCCGCATCATCCGCAAGCTCTTCAGCTACATCCCACAGAACAACCTCGAGGAAGCACCCCTCGCTGTCTGCACCGACCCCATCGACCGACTCGAAGACTCGCTCAATGAGATCATACCCGACTCGGCCAACCGCCCCTACGACATGTACGAGGTTATCGGCGCCATCATCGACAACGGCGAGTTCCTTGAGATCCAGCGCGACTACGCCAAGAACATCATCATCGGCTTCGCACGCTTCAACGGACAGTCGGTCGGCATCGTGGCAAACCAGCCCAAATATCTCGCCGGCGTACTCGACTCCAACGCATCGCGCAAAGCCGCTCGCTTCGTCCGCTTCTGCGACGCATTCAACATTCCTCTCGTGTCGCTCGTCGACGTACCCGGATTCCTCCCCGGCACCGGCCAGGAGTACAACGGCGTCATCCTTCACGGCGCGAAGCTCCTCTACGCCTACGGCGAGGCAACAGTGCCCAAGATCACCGTCACACTCCGCAAGAGCTACGGCGGCAGCCACATCGTTATGAGCTGTAAGCAGCTCCGTGGCGACATGAACTACGCGTGGCCGACAGCCGAGATCGCCGTTATGGGCGGCGCCGGCGCAGTCGAGGTGCTCTACGCAAAAGAAGCTAAAGACGCCGAAGATCCCAAAGCCGTGCTCGCCGAGAAGGAGAAAGAGTACAACAAACTCTTCTGCAACCCCTACAACGCAGCTAAATACGGATATATCGACGACGTTATCGAGCCCCGCAACACACGTTTCCGCATCATACGTGCCCTCCAGCAGCTCGCTACCAAGAAGGTCACAAATCCTGCCAAGAAACACGGCAACATACCTCTGTAATAAATTCATCTCGTTTTACACGCTACAAGCCAAGAATCATGAAAAGAAAGCTATTGGTTCTCGCTCTCGCCGTTGTTGCAGCAGGAGCCTCTCTCTGCAGTGCGCAGGGACGCACAGGCTCACTCTTCATCAACGAAGTGATGGTGCAGAACGACAGCAACTTGGTCGACGATTTCGGGCAGCGTTCGGGATGGATCGAGCTTTACAACGCCAAGTTTGCTCCGCTTGAGATCTCGAGCGTCTACATCACCAACGACCGAAACAACCCCACTAAATACGCCGTACCTCTCGGAGACGTCAACACAAAGATCCCCAAGAGACAGCATGTGGTGTTCTTCGCCGACAACATGCCGTCGCGAGGCACATTCCACGTGTCATTCCGGCTTGAGCCCGGAAAAGACAACTGGATCGGCCTCTACGACTCCGACAAGATCACACTGATCGACTCGGTGCTCATACCCGCATCGCTCCCTGCAGGCGCATCATATGCCCGCACAGCCGATGCTGCCGACACATGGACGGTACGCAACGATTCAGGAGCCGATGGTGACTACATCACACCCAGCTCAAGCAACATCATCCGCGACACAAACCCCAAGATCGAGACTTTCGCCGAACGCGACTCCAACGGATTCGCCATGACCATCATGGCCATGTGCGTTGTCTTCTCGGCACTCGCCCTTCTCTGTGTATGCTTCATGGTCATCAGTGCCATCAACCAGCGCGCAGCCCGCAGGAAAGAGCAGGCCGCTGACGCTGAAACCGCCGAGGCAACAGAGACTGTCGCGACAGCCGGACACGACGCCGACCAAGAAGTTGTCGCTGCCATTGCAATGGCACTCCACGACCACTTCGACGCACACGACCGTGAGTCTGCCGTTCTGACAATCAACAAGGTCAAGCGCGCCTACTCTCCCTGGAGCTCCAAGATCTACAGCATGCGCCATCTGCCGCAGAAGTGATCTGGGAGTCAATAAGGGAAACTCCACACATTATTTCTTTTAAAAGACACAAAAATGAAAGAATATAAATACAAAATCAACGGAACCGACTACAAAGTAGGTGTGGGCGACATCGACCATGACATTGTCACGGTAGAAGTCAACGGCACACCCTATCAGGTCGAGATCGAGCACAAGAGCCCGGCTCCTGTCAAAGTCATAAACGCACCCAAGGCCTCAAAGGCTCCGCGCACTGCCGAAGGCGAGAAGATCATCGCAAAACCCGTCACCGGTCCCACCGGAGGTTACGCTATCAAGGCTCCTCTCCCCGGTGTCGTTCTCTCGGTCGGCGTAAGCGTAGGCGACACTGTCAAGGCTTCCGACACGGTTGTTGTCCTTGAGGCAATGAAGATGGAGAACGCCATCCGCGCCGGACGCGACGGCAAAATCGCTTCTATCAATGTCAAAGACGGCGAGTCTGTACTCGAGAACACAGTGCTTGTAACTCTCGAATAAGGCAATCTCCGGATATAAATCAATAAACATCATTCAAAATGACTGACGTTTCATTCGGCGATTTCCTTCTGAGCAACCTGCGACAGTTCTGGGAGTTCACTGGCTTCTACAACTGCACATGGCAGCATATCGTCATGCTCGGCGTAGGTCTGTTCTTCATATGGCTCGCCATCAAGAAGAACTTTGAGCCGATGCTCCTTGTCCCCATAGGATTCGGAATGCTCATCGGCAACATCCCCTTCAACACAACTGCCGGACTCGAAATCGGCATTTACGACGAGGGATCGGTTCTCAACATCCTCTACAACGGTGTCGCTGCCGGATGGTATCCTCCGCTCATATTCCTGGGCATCGGAGCCATGACCGACTTCACGGCGCTTATCGCTAATCCCAAGCTGATGCTTGTCGGTGCGGCCGCACAGTTCGGCATCTTCGGTGCCTACATGGTGTCGCTCGCGCTCGGCTTCGCGCCCGACCAGGCCGGTGCCATCGCCATTATCGGCGGTGCCGACGGCCCCACGGCTATCTTCCTGTCGTCAAAGCTCGCCCCCAACCTCATGGGTGCGATCGCAGTGTCGGCCTACTCCTACATGGCACTCGTTCCCGTGATACAGCCCCCCATCATGAGGCTCCTCACCACAAAGAAAGAGCGTGTCATCAAGATGAAGCCCGCACGTCAGGTAGCACAGTCCGAGAAGATCATCTTCCCGATTGTCGGACTCATCCTCACATGCTTCGTTGTACCGACTGGCATACCTCTGCTCGGCATGCTCTTCTTCGGCAACCTGCTCCGTGAGTGCGGCGTGACCACACGTCTTGCCAAGACTGCATCCAACGCCCTCACCGACATCGTGACGATCCTCCTCGGCATGACAGTAGGTGCATCGACACAGGCCACCACGTTCCTCACCGAGAAGACGATCTTCATCTTCTTCCTCGGCTTCATGGCGTTCATCATCGCCTCGGCTTCGGGTGTGCTTTTCGTCAAGTTCTTCAACCTGTTCCTGCCGAAATCAAAGAAGCTCAACCCCCTCATCGGCAACGCCGGTGTATCGGCTGTACCCATGTCGGCACGCATCTCCAACAACCTCGGTCTCGAGTACGACCCCTCCAACTATCTGCTCATGCACGCCATGGGTCCCAACGTTGCAGGTGTCATCGGATCGGCTGTGGCTGCTGGTGTGCTCCTCGGCTTCCTTGCCTGATAGACAGTCACAACTCAATAAAAAAGGGATTTCGCCCGAGGCGAAATCCCTTTTTTAGTATCCCTTGACAACGGTCAGTCATCCTCGCCCGACTCGATCGGCGTCAGCGTCGGAGTGGAGGAAGCCAAGCTACGGCCACGCATTCCCGCAGCCGCAAGCTCAAGCATCGAGGTTGCACCATATATCGCGATACCGATGCCGGTCATTAGCACGACGACATCGGCCGACGCACGCACGCTGCCAGCACACAATATCACCACACCCTCAACGAGCACCACCACCGGGAAAATATAGAACCACCCCGGGAACTTTATCGGAGCAAAACCATAACCGAGTATGTAGATATGCCACAGACCCGCCAGTATCAGCACCACGGCAAGAGCATAGACAATGATCCCGACAAAAAAAGTCGGAAGCAGTATCATGGCCGCCCCGATGCACATGCCCCCGATCCCCGAAGTCGTCCCGATGAAAGTCGAGCCGCTGCCCGCGATATTCTTACGCCGGCGACGGGTCGACACGAGCAGATTGATGAAACCGGTAAGAGCGAACAGCCCGCCGACAAGATACACGATCATCCGCAATATGTCCTGACGGCGCCACATCACACACAGCGCGATTCCGACAGCGAGCGCAAGCACACTGCTTATCCACTTTCCACTTCTTGCATTCATAGTTGCTACGTTAATACTTACAATATCTGAATATATAACAAATATACGGCGCACATAAGCCGACGTACATCCGTTTTTTTTTCAACCGATCCAGCCTTCGATGCTGAAATATACGCCTACACAGGCCATTATCATCAGCAACGAGCCTATGACCTTATTTATAAGCCAAAGCGATCGCACGTTGATATGCGCCCTCACCTTGTTCACAAAAAAAGTGATGGCATACCACCATAGTATCGCGCCCGCGAAGATTGCGAGATAACCGCTGATATAGTGATAATAAAGATATTCAGGATCCAGAAAATCAAACTGCGTGAACAGGCCGATGATAAAGAACAGTATCAGCGGATTGGAGAACGTAAACAGAAATCCCGTGATAAAGTCAAGCCAGTGCGTCTCATGCTTCTCATCAGGCTTTTTAAGTCCCTTCGCAGGGTTGCTCCTGAAAAGATAATAGCCGAAAGCGATCAGCACGAGGCTGCCTAAAAACTGAAGCAGATTGCGGTGGGCGTCGATAAAATCGGTGATAAGCGCGAGACCGAGTCCCGCGAGCAGGCAGTAGAAAAGATCCGACAGAGCCGCGCCGATGCCGGTGAAAAATGCCGGCCAGCGACCCTTGTTGAGCGTGCGTTGTATACACAACATCCCTATCGGCCCCATAGGAGCCGATATAAGCACGCCGATCAGCATACCGCTGAATACTATTTTTGCGAAATACTGCAATTCCACATTGTAAAATTACATAGTTTTTCAAAATCCCCCTCAAAAAAAGACCGTAGATTTATCCCATTTAACTTTTTTATTGCACAAAACAGCCCATTCATCGTATATTTGTTGTTATGATTGACTTTCTCAACAACATAGACACGTCTGTGTTTCTGTTCTTTCACAACATCAGAGATCCGTTTCTCGACTCGTTCATGTGGTACTTCTCCAAAAAACTCATCTGGGTACCCATGTACGCGGCGATACTCTTCTTCACATTCTACGATTTCAGCTGGCGCAAAGCCGTGATATGCGTTCTGGCTCTCGCACTCACCATCGCGCTTTCCGACCAGATCTGCGCCACAATCATCCGCCCGTATTGCGAGCGCCTCCGGCCCACAAACCCTGATAATCCACTCTCCGCCATGGTCACGCTTGTCAACGGCTATCGCAGCGGACGCTACGGATTCCCGTCATGCCACGCCGCCAACACATTCGCCCTCGCCACAATTATCGCGCTCATCGCACGGCAGCGGCGCCTTTCCGTATTCATGTTCATCTGGGCCGTTATTACATGCTACTCACGCGTCTACCTTGGCGTACACTATCCCGGCGATCTGCTCGTCGGAGCCATTATCGGCAGCATATGCGGCCTCATCGTCTACTACGCCGCACTGTATGTCTCATCGAGGATCTTCCCCGCTCCGGCGTTAAGAGCCTCAGGCAACGACATACTGCGCATGAAGTCGCCCGACATCATCACACTTGTCGGCATCGTCACAATACTCGTCATTACCGTCATAAGCCTGTGTAAAGCATGACCGTAACAATCGACCATATAAAACGCCTCTACGACACAGGCGATCTCGACAGCGCACTCGACATGGCTCGCACGCTCGTGCGGCAGACTCCCGCCGATGCCGACGCGTGGTTTCTCCTCGGCAAGATACTGTGGAGACTCGACCGACGCGCCGAAGCCACGTCGGCCTACCGCACTGCAGTCGACATCGACCCCGACAGCCCCGCAGCAATCGCCCTGACCTGTGCCGAAGACATTGCCGATTACTTCAACCCCGACCTCTTCAATCCTTGAGAAGACGGGCACGCATCCGCTCATTTCATAACCATCATTACGATAAAGAACCCATGAAAATTGCATCTCTCGCCATTGCAGCCGCACTACTTACGCCCGCAATCGCATCTGCAGGAGTTTCAAAAAAATCAGCACCCGATCAGGTCATACTCCACGCATGGAGCTGGTCGTTCAACACGATAGCCGAAAACATGAAGGCCATTGCCGACGCAGGCTACGACATCGTGCAGACATCGCCCGCACAGGCCTGCTTCATCGGCGAAGAAGGAGGCAAAGCCCTCTTCAGCAAACGCGGCGACAAAAACAAAGGCAAATGGTATTACTACTACCAGCCCACCGACTGGACCGTAGGAAACTACCTGCTCGGATCGCGCGACGACTTCAAGGCCATGGCCGACAGCGCCATGAAATACAACGTTCGCATCATCGTCGACGTCCTGCCCAACCATACTGCCGTCGACCACACGGCCGTACTCCCCGCACTCGACCATGCCGTAGGCGGCCATGAAAACCTCTTCCACGCCAATGGCTTCAAAGACATAACCCGTTGGGACGACCGCGAGGAATGCACCACCGGCAAGATGGGCGGACTCCCCGACGTCAACACCGAGAACCCCGACTTCCAGTACTACTACCTCCAGTACGTCAACGACCTCATCAACCTCGGAGCACGTGGATTCCGCTACGACACCGCCAAACACATCGGTCTCCCCTCCGACCCTGTCGATCCCAAAGCCACACGCAACAACTTCTGGGACGTAGCCACTGGCCGCGAAGGCGTCAAAGGCCTCTCGCTGCTCATGCCCGACTCACTCTTCATATACGGCGAAGTCCTGCAGGGACGCAACGTTAAAGAACTCGAGTACTCGCAGTATATCGGTCAGACAGCCTCAAACCTCGGACACGCATTGCGTCAGGTACTTGAGAAACGCGACTTCAACGCCGCCGACATCATCGGATACCACCACCCTGCCGCCCCCGCCACACTCGTCACATGGGTCGAGAGCCACGACACATACTGCAACCAGCATGAGTCAGCCGGACTCACCGACGAGCAGATACGCCTCGGATGGGTCTACCTCGCATCACGCGCCGCAGGCACACCCCTCTTCTTCTCACGTCCCGACGGATCCACACGCGACAACTACTGGGGCAACAACCTCGTCGGTCCGCGCGGCAACGACGAGTTCTTCCACCCCGAAGTCGTGGCAGCCAACACATTCCGCCACCGCATGGCCGGACAGCCCGAAGCCGTCTCCACATCATCCGACGGACGCGTCATACAGGTTGCGCGCGGCACACGCGGCACCGCCCTTATCAACCTGGCCAAGAAAAACACTAAAGTGAAGATCGCCACCACACTCCCCGACGGCGCCTACACCGACGCAGTCCACGGCACCCCCTTCACCGTGAGCGAAGGCATCCTCACTGCCACCCTCGCCCCCGAAACCACCTACATCCTCTACGCCGCTCCCCACCCCCGCCGCCACTAACCCCAAAGTGCCGGCACCACATAATAATAAAATGCCTGAAAGGCATTTCAAAAAAAGTAGCCGGGTACACCGCAAGGTGTGCCCGGTAAAAAAGATGCCAACAAGCGTGTCTGAAAGACACCTTGTTACACACTGAGGGTTGCCCTATACAATGAATGCCAGAGGCACGATATAATGGTAAGCCCCAGGCGACCGCACGGGAGCCTGGGGTATATCACACCATCTCCTATTGAGCCTCGGAGAGGCGATGTAATCCTATCGCAGCTACATCAGCTATCGCAGCTACCGCCGCCCACCGACTAAACACCTCACCTCATGTGAGTGCCGGAGGCACGATATAATGGTAAGCCCCAGGCGACCGCACGGAAGCCTGGGGTACACCACGCCCCACACATTGAGCCTCGGAGAGGCGACATAATCCTATAGCAGCTACATTAGCTATCGCAGCTCCCGCCACCCGCCGACCACCCACTTCACCTCATGTGAGTGCCGGAGGCACGACATAATAGTAAGCCCCAGGCGACCGCACGGAAGCCTGGGGTACACCACGCCATCTCCCATTGAGCCTCGGAGAGGCGACACCCGTTGCACCCACCTATCCCGGATAAGTCAGATGATAGAATCACACGATTCTACTACCGCCGCCTCTGAAGATTCATCGTCTCCACCATATCCTAATCCGTCCATAATACACCCGATCGCACTTATGATTATAATGAATACGAACACCGATATTAACAGACGTTCTCCGAAGCCGTTTGCGGGTTTGAGATCCTTTCGGCAACGATGACAGCGGGTAGCTTTGTATGGAATATCAGTCTTACAATAAGGGCATATACGTCTCTCCGGGTTGACAAGCAACCATTTGACCCAACCGACAGAAATCTTCCCGATAAAGACTAATAACCATCTGACAGCGATCCATAAACCATTGGCAATATTAGTTAAGACTCGTTGAGTTTGCGATTTGGGTTTGGAGTCATTGACATACCATTGCTGATCAAAATTGTTATCCATGAATATTGTTTTAAATTGATTATTCAATGAAGTGATTTTAATGCGTCAAGTACATCTACAAAGGTGCCGGCCACATCATCATCCAATTCCATATACTGATATCGCAGGTAAAGCGGATTGTCAGAACTGAAGAATGTTATAGATGCCTTACGTAACAGATAGTCGACCTCACCTAACGACATTATAGACTTTGATTGATGAGTACCTATGGTCCACGTCAGTTTACCTTGTTCTTCCGGATCAAACATCAATGAAAGAAATAACTCACTGTTGATCTGACGAAAAATATAGATTGGACGTGAATCATCACGGTCTGTTATATTTACAGTTTCAAGTGAGCCTACTGATTTTTGCAATTGTGAACGGAACACTTCCAATCTTAAAGCCCATTGAGTCCGGGTAATTATCTCATTGGACATATCTGAAACTGCGCGTACTATCTCATTAATTTTTCCCAACGTAAGATCTCCGCCTCTGGAGGCCATCGACATCAGGCTCTCATAACTTAATTTAGTCAGTTCATTCATAAGTTGATCATCTCGACGCATCGTATAAAGTCCATTCGTATAATCTGCAAATTGCACCATTGCCGCGCGTAGATGCACTTCCTTTTCCGGCACATCCGGCAACGACTTAGCGATCCAGTCACTTATCATGGTTGAGAGTATCATCACATTTGGAGCCACGACCGAACGGATATCTCGATCTGCAAATTGCCAGACATGATCGTCAATATATGACAGGTCTTCTGAGGAAGCGTTAAGTCCCGGAGAAGGTATAATAACGATATAGAGAGGACGAGAGACCGTGTTATATCCTTCTTCTTCAAGCCTGCTGACATAACGGGCCAATTGATTGGGCTGCCATTGGGCTCCTTTTATTTTATTTTCAAATATTATTGCATATCCGGCATCCTTTACCATCACATCAATACGTTCCTTCTCAGCAGTGATTACAGGAGTTCGTGGTTGATGAGGTATATGCAAGACTTTTAATAGACATTCGAGCAGAGACCATCGATTTCCGTCCGACTTCCAGGACAATAAAGAGGCAAGCATCAGGCTCACCTGAGGCTCAGTAGGATTAAGAGTATCAAGAAAATTAATTTGATAAGGCTGATCAGATAGTCTTTTACGCCTTATCGACAACCATTGTGAAAGCAACTGAACCCACCACGCGGCAAATGCGCCATTTGAACGATCATTACATCGCTGATTTACAACATATTTAGGGGGGGGGGTAAATTCATGAATATCTTATCGTTTATACAAAAATATAATTATTTTATCTCCCTGCC
Source organism: uncultured Muribaculaceae bacterium (assembly GCA_964389525.1). Classification (GTDB taxonomy): domain Bacteria; phylum Bacteroidota; class Bacteroidia; order Bacteroidales; family Muribaculaceae; genus JAFLTL01. Next base: position 122,637 of record CAYMEX010000004.1, read on the forward strand.
AAACTTCATTCCATGAAATCTCAATTTTATAATTTACGAATTCCAAATCATCACTGCACTATCATCATCCCCTTCGAATTACACGGCATCATGATCGCTGTCGTAGACAGCGTCTGTGGTTAACACCACGGTCGCGGCGGAGCCGCAGCGTGGTGAGAAGCATGCAAGAACATTATACTGACCTCGCAAGAGGTCATCCTGTTTTTCATCCCCCCGCATGTTGCACCTCACTCTCACGGCATCGCAGATGCCGCTACCCGGCGCAGCCGGAGATTAACCACATCCACACCAAACTACACACCTCACCTCATGTGAGTGCCGGAGGCACGATATAATAGTAAGCCCCAGGCGACCGCACGGAAGCCTGGGGTACATCACGCCATCTCCTATTGAGCCTCGGAGAGGCGACGTAATCCTATAGTAGCTACATTAGCTATCGCAGCTACCTCCCCATAAAAAAAACGCCGCCTCTCAATGAGGCAGCGTTTTTTTTATAAACTCATTTACCGTTTCGGTATATCCACCGACTTCTCCCGGTCGCCGAGCAGGTGATCAGAGAAGAAGTCCACCATACGCCAGTAGAAATACTCATCCATATCGCCGAAGCCGTGACGCTGACCGGGCAGAACCACCAGATCGAAACGCTTTCCGGCACGTATCAGAGCATTCACCACACGTATTGTGTTGCCCGGATGCACATTATTGTCGATATCGCCCGTCACAAGCATAAGATGTCCCTTGAGATTCTTGGCGATCTCCGGGTTGGTAGCGATTTTATAGACAAACGTCGTGTCGCCCTCTTCGCTCACCTCCTCCTTCACGCCGTGGTGCTTCTCGCTCCACCAGCGGTTGTAGATGCTGTTGTCATGGTTACCAGCGCACGAAACACCGGCCTTGAAGAAATCAGGATAAGAGAACATCGCCGCAGCCGTCATAAAGCCGCCGCCCGAGTGTCCGTGCATGCCCACACGCTCGATATCGATAAACGGATACTGACGGGCAAGCTGCTCGATAGCATACTTGTGGTCGGCGAGCGGATAATCGCGCATGTTGCCGTAGCCGTAGTTATGATACCACTTCGAGCGCGACGGATGGCCGCCACGCTGGCCCACATTGATCACGATGAAACCGGCCTGTGCGAGACGGTCGTTTCTCACACTCATGCGTGTGAACGGATAGCTTGTAGCCTCAACCTGCGGACCAGGATAAACATAGTCGATGATCGGATAAACCTTTGTCGAGTCGAAATCAAACGGCTTGAACATCGTACCCCACAGGTCGGTAACGCCATCAGCAGCCTTAACCTTGAATACTTCGGGGAACTTGTAGCCGGCGGCAAAAAGCTGGCTGAAATCAGCCTCGTGAAGATCCATCACCTTGCGGCCCTGATTGTCGAGAAGTACCGCATTGGGCACTGTGTTCACACGCGAGTAATTGTCAACAATGAAGCGTGCGTCATCATCGATCTCCGCACGGTGGAAATAATTGCCTTCGGTAAGCAGCTTCAGGCCGCTGCCGTCAAAATTCACACGATAGAGATGCTCGTAATACGGGTTCTCATCGGCATCCATGCCATTGGCCGTGAAGTAGATCGTGCGCGTCGGATCGTCGACCTTCAGCACCCGCGACACATGCCACGGACCTTTCGTTATACGGTTCTTCAGATTGCCCTCGCTGTCATAGAGATAGAGATGCGCCCAGCCGTCGCGTTCGCTCCAGAAGACGATCTCCTTGCCGTTCGATGTGAGTTTCACCGGCTGCATGTCCACATAGGTGTTCATGCGCTCCTCGATCACAGGCACCACCTTGTCATCTCCGATGGTGTATGTGCAGACATCCACGCGGTGCAGATCACGGCTCGTGCGCGTCAGATAGAACTTATTGTTGTCACCGGTCCAGACGCTCTTGTAGTATTCGTCGTTGGCCGAACGGTGGGTCGGAGTCTCCGTCTCTATGTCGATAACCTGATCCTTGAACGCGCTCGCGTCAACCTCCTTGCGGCTGTTGTCTGTCATGTCGAACACATAAAGATGCATCTGCGGAGCCTCTTTCTCGCCCGGCATATGGTACTTGTAGGTCTCAAGGGTCGGACGCGGCTGGGCCACCGAGTTGATCACCCAAAGAGGCTTCACATCGCGCTGATCCTCGATTGCCACGGCAAAATGCTTCGAGTCGGGCGACCATGCGCCATACACGCCCTTGCGCTTGCCGTTGCACAGTGTGTCGGTGTTCAGCGTGCTGTAGGGGATGCCGTAGCCGAAATCCTCTACTCCGTCGGTCGTGAGCTGTATGTCGGTGATAGTCGAGTCATTTTCGTCCTTGCGGGCTTTCTCATAGTCCTCGATGCTCATCTTGTAGAGATTCAGATCCTTGGCATACACCACTGTCTTGCCGTCGGGCGAAACAGAGCCCCAGCCGAGACGCTTGGGTTCCTTCTCCTTGTCGGCCAGATGTGTCAGCTTCTGGGTCGGGAAATCATACGAGAAATAAAACACCTTCTTCTCTTTCTTTCCTTTGCCCTCCTTGTCGCCATCTTTCTTCTTCACCTCTTCATCGATGGTCGAAGTGATCTCAAAAGTGAAAGTACGGCCGTCCTTGTCTACCTTCAGGTTTCTGATCGGCATATGCTTTCCCTCAAACGGATCTCCGATGATCTCCGTCAGCTGCGATGCCATGTCGTCACGGTCAAAAAGCTGGGTGCGGGTGCGGGCGATCGGATCCACTACATACCAGAAATCACCATCACTGGTCTTGTAGGCGAACCAGAATTTGCTTCCGTCAGGAAACCACCTGGGAGTCACCTGTGTCGAAAACAGCATTGTGCCGAGCTTGTCGGACGTAAACTTCTCTGCCTGTATATAGCCCGGAAGACGGTCGCCGGCGACGCCGGTAGCTCCGATTGCGGCAAATGCCAGTGCAGAAAGCAACAAACGTAACTTTTTCATTTATGTTCTGTCTCTGTTTTGTTTTTTTCCATTGATAGGGTGATTGAGGCCCGCCACTGTTAAGTAATAAGCCATAATCACTTCGATATGCAAAGATAACTCCGTGAACTTGTATTATCAAGTGTTAAATGGCCGCTTTTATTTCACAATTTGCTATTTTTGTAAATCGGAAAATATTACGACACGACATATTGCAATTAAATCACTTCAATAAACCTATAAGTTTCTAAACAATTCAATAAACCATGAAGAAGTTTCTGATTTCTGCTGCGATCCTTTTCATCGGTGCCGTCACTGCATCGGCCGATGAGGAATGGGACTGGCCCAACTACAACTACTACGCCGACGCAAACGCCGAGCTTCTCAAAAACAAGCCCGACGATCCACGCCGCGTTATTTTCTTCGGCAACTCCATCACCGAGGGATGGCCGATACACCGCCCAGAGTTCTTCACCGAAAACGGATTCATCGGGCGCGGAGTCTCCGGGCAGACTACCTATCACTTCCTGCTCCGCTTCATCGAGGACGTCATCAAGCTGAAACCCGCCGCCGTAGTCATTTGCGCTGCCGGAAACGATGTCGCCGAGAACACATGCCCCTACAACGAGGAGCGCTCGTTCAACAACATCGTCGGACTCATCGACATGGCGCAGGCTCACGGCATCAAAGTCATACTCACCTCAGTCCTCCCCGCCGCAAAATTCAGCTGGGCGCCCGAGATCACAGGATCTTCCGACAAGATCGCCTCGATGAACGTCAGACTCAAGGAGTATGCCGACACACACGACATTCCTTACGTCGACTACTATTCATCGCTTGTCAACGGACAGCCCGACCGGGCTTTCAAGGCCGAGCTTTCCGGCGATGGAGTGCACCCCAACGCCGAAGGCTACAAGATCATGGAGAAAATCGTTCTCCCCGTCATCCGCAAGTATGTACCCTGATTAAAATATCACTTAACAATGAAAAAATTTCTGCTTTCTGCCGTAGCACTATTCACCGTCGCACTGTCGGTTAGTGCCGATGACAACTGGGATTGGCCTCTCTACAGCCGCTATGAGGCCAAAAACGCCGAACTTATGAAAAAAGCACCCGTCGATCTTCGTCGCGTCATATTCTTCGGAAACTCCATCACCGAGGGATGGCCTTCGGCACGTCCCGACTTCTTCGAGAGCAACGATTTTGTCGGACGCGGCATCTCAGGACAGACTACCTACCAGTTCGTACTTCGCTTCATCGAAGACGTCATCAACCTCAACCCCGCGCTGGTTGTCATTAACGCCGCCACCAACGACGTCGCCGAGAACACATGCCCCTACAACGAGGAGCGCACATTCAACAACATCGTGGCAATGGTGCAGATGGCACAGGCCAACGGCATTAAGGTCGTTCTCACCTCGACACTTCCCGCTGCTAAATTCGGCTGGAACCCTAAAATCACCGATTCTTCTGCCAAGATAGCGTCGCTCAACGCCCGCATTAAAAAGTATGCCGAGACCCACGACATCCCCTACGTCGACTACTATTCCGCTCTCGTCTATGGCGAGAACAAGGCGCTCAACCCCGCCTATTCAGGCGACGGAGTGCACCCCAACGCCGAAGGCTACAAGATCATGGAGAGTCTCGTCCTTCCCGTCGTGCGCCAGTACATCCCCTGATAGTTCATCTAACGACCCCGATACCGGGGCGATCGGTCGGCAAAGTCACCTTTCCGTCCACGATCTTCAGCCCGTCAAACGGGTCGTTGGTTATCAATAGATTTCCGTCCAGATCCGCCCAGTCGGCCATTGGTGCCAGCTGGGCGGCTGCTGTTACCGCACACGAGGTCTCGGTCATGCAGCCGAGCATCACTTTCAGCCCCAGAGCTTTGGCCACGACAGCCATTTCGTGGGCCTCGTGCATGCCACCGCATTTCATCAGCTTGATGTTGATGCCGTCATATATGTCGGCCACACGCCTCACGTCGGCCACACCATGCACAGCCTCGTCGGCGATGATCGGAAGCGGCGAACGCTCACGCAGCCATGCCGTGTTCTCAACGTCGTCCTTGTCAAAAGGCTGCTCCACAAACAGGCAGTTGCGCTCCGCAAGCCAGTGGCACATCTCCAGAGCCTTCTCCCTTTTCGTCCACCCCTGATTGACGTCGGCACAGATCGGCACATCCGTCATCGTCCTTATCAGCTCAACGGTCTCCTTGTCGCGGTCGAGTCCCATTTTCACCTTCAGCACTTTATATGGCGAAGCCTCCTCGACCTTCATCTTCACCACATCGGGTTTGTCTATGCCGATCGTAAACGAAGTGAACGGCGTCTCTGCCGGGTTAAGCCCCCATATCCTGAACCAGGGCTGCCCCATGATCTTACCCACAAGATCATGCAGTGCTATATCCACCGCGCATTTGGCCGCCTGGTTGCCGGTAGCCACAGTATCCATGTAGCGGTGTATGTCGGCGATCTGAAACGGGTCGGTGAATTGCTCTATATCGAGCTGCGATAGAAAATTGCAGACCGACTTCTCGCTTTCGCCGAGATAGGGCGGCATCGAGGCCTCACCATATCCCGTCAGGCCGTCAAGCTCGATCCTCACGAGCACGTCAGGCGTCACCGTGCGGCTCGATTTCGCAAGATTGAATGCGTGACGCAGCTGCAGTTCATGCGGCACAAACGACAGATTGAGCTTTCCCGGCTTTATCGCCTTCCTCACCTGACCGTTCAGCCCGAACGGTGCAAACGCGACCGCAGCCGCACCCAGAGCGCTGTTGCGCAAAAAAGTTCTTCTGTCCATTGGTTTACTGTGATATAGTGGCGTTTGTTTATTGAAGTGATTTAAACTTATGACATTTTAAGATTTAAGACTGATTTTGAGGATATTTCGGAATCGCGATGAGGGAGCAATGGGGCTCCATTGTGACCGAAGAGAGGTCTTGAAATAGCCCGAAGCAGACTTGAAGCTTAAATTGCATGGTTTAGTTCACTTCCGGATTAACACTTTGTAATAAGTTTAAATCACTTCATTGTCAGAAAAACCAGGGATGATCCTTCACTCTTGTCACCCCATCGCTTCCGGCCGAGTCACGCAGACGTCTGCTGCTAAGATAATGCTTTTCCATATAATCGGGCGACTCACGGTCGAGACTGTTTATCCTCACCATGCCCGAGCAGTGCACATACATGCTGTCACCTTCATAGATCCCGACATGCGTCACCCGCCCCGTTTCCTCGTTTCCGAAAAACAGCAGGTCGCCGCGCTCTATACCGTCACGGCTTACCGGCTCCCCGCATTGCGCCTGCTGCGACGCGTCGCGCATCACGATCAGCCCGTTGGCCCAGTGGCACAGCTTCACAAGCCCCGAGCAGTCCATCGACTTCGCCGACAAGCCGCCCCAGAGATAAGGCACACCCGTCAGAGCCTCGGCGCGTGCGATCATCTTCTCTATGTCATAAGGCTGGTCGCTCCACTTCCCTATTTCCATAAAACGGTCAACAGGAGCATACCCTTTCCGGCCGTCGGGCAGCGTCACCGACAGCACTCCGGGCGTATGCAAGGGCATCCCCTCCACTATGCAGCCGTCCGTCAGGTCTGTCACGACACCGTCGGCTGCCACAAGTCCGCTGTCGGCATACACCCACACCTCCTGCGGAGAATCGACAACATATCGTTCCGCCTTGCGCCATTCCGCCATTTCCTCCTCGCTCTTTTCTGCGATCGACGACACGTTCACATATCCGCGATAACCCTCAGGAGTCATCACGTCAAGCCATTCACCCTCGCGCCCGACGATCGCCACCGGCACCCCGAGCAGACACTGCGACACAAGTTCCGATCCATGACGCGGTTCGGCACGCATGCACGCCACCGATATGCGCGGTTGTCCCCACCCCTCGATGTGCGGTTCCGTTTCCGCATTTTCAGCCCCGTTCTCTCCCCCTGTGCACGACACGGCCGGGACTGCCATCACAGCCCCGGCCATTATACCTGTCAGAAATCGCCTAATCCTTCCCACTTCCGCTTATGAGTTTATCATAAAGATCCTTGTTGTTGACAAGCTCGACAGCCTTCTCATATGTCCCGCGGCTCACCGGATTTACACTCCTGAAATAGCCGTTCATATCCCACACATCGCGGGCTATCAGTCCCTTCGTTATCGCGCAGATGATAGCACGGCTCTTTTCAAGCCCCTCGGGGTTCGGCTTCACGCCGTTTTTCTCTCCGAGCGCCACGAGGCTGTTCAGCATCTCCTGAGTGAAATCAAAATTCTTGACAAAATCGCTCTCGGTCGGATAGTCGCGCTTGATGTCATCTCTGTGACGGTCCACATATTCGACAGCATAGCGGTTGAAAATTCCGTTTGCCATCAGATCGCGGTAGTAATCTGAATACATCGTCGTGTCGATAGGCACAAACATATCGGGCATGATACCGCCGCCGCCATAAACCGGGCGATGGTTCTTAAGCGTCTCAACCTTGAGCGAGTCGGCGAAGTGGATGCTGTCGGCACTCATAAACTCACCCGACATGTAGCGGTTATAGAGATCCATATGATACTGGTCACCCTCACCGTTGACATACGGTTTCTGTATCGAACGTCCTGTCGGAGTATGGTAGCGCGACACGGTCAGTCTCACCATCGAGCCGTCGGGGAACGGGAACGGACGCTGCACGAGTCCTTTGCCGAACGTGCGCCGGCCGACTATGAGTCCGCGGTCATTGTCCTGGATCGCTCCTGCAAAGATCTCGCTTGCCGAAGCCGAGTTCTGGTTGACCATCACCACCAGACGCCCTTCAGGCATCAGCGGTTTGCCCTGCACGCGATAGTCCTGACGGTCTACACGCGCACCATCGGTATACACCACAAGGTCACCGGGCTGCAGAAACAGCGAAGCCATGTCGTAGGCCGGACTCAGATAGCCGCCGCCATTGTCCTCCAGGTCTATGATCAGATCCTTCATACCCTCCTTCTGCAGTTTCATTACAGCTTCGGCCACTTCATTGCCGGTGTCCTCCGCAAACCGGCTCACACGTATGTAACCCGTTGTCGGACTCTCCATATATGCGGCGTCAACGCTGTAGAGCGGTATATCATCACGTATGATTCTGAACGTTATCGGCTCAGCTACACCGCGACGCAGCACTTTCACTATCACCTCCGTCCCTTTCGGGCCGCGCAGCAGGTTCAAGATCTCGCTGTTAGCGCGCCCTGCACCCGATATGATCGAGTCGTTGGCCGAGAGGATGCGGTCGCCGGGCTGTATGCCCACTGCCTCCGACGGGCCTCCGGCCGTTGTCTGTATCACATAGAGCGAGTCATTGTTCATGTTGAACTGTATGCCGATGCCGCTGAAATTACCCTGCAGCGGCGTGGTAAGCTCCTTTGTCTCTTTGGCGTCCGTATAAACCGAATGCGGATCAAGAGTCTTGAGCATCGCTATTATAGCCTCCTCGACCATTTTGGGCGAATCGACCGTGTCGACATAGAAATTTTCTATAAGACGCTCGGCATATCCGAGTTTTTGAAGCGGAGAAAACTCCGGGGCTTTCTCTGATTGCTTACGGTCACGCGCCCACACGGCAGCAACAGCAATAAGCACGATAGCCAACGCTCCAACAATTCTTTTCATCTTCTTTGACTTTAACATTGATCTCAATTCTGTTTCTTTGCAGCCACAAAGCCGCTGACATCCGCTCCATACCGTTCAAGTTCCCTCACGACGCTCGAGCTAACCGAGGCGTGTTCAGGAAGCGACATCATAAACACTGTCTCGATCCCCGACATACGTCGGTTCACATCGGCAAGCTGCTGTTCATAAAGAAAGTCGGAGCTGTTTCTAAGACCGCGCAGAAGATACTCCGCACCGGCCTCTTTCGCTTTAACGTAAGTCAGGCCGCTATAGCTTAGCACTTCAACCTTGTCGCCGAATCCCTCCACCGCACGTCTGATAGCATCGACCCTCGACTGCGCTTCATGTTCGGCATCGGGTTTGTTTATATTCACACCGACTCCGATATAGATCTTGTCAAACAATGCGAGGCTCCGCTCCACTATCGACAGATGTCCCACAGTAAATGGGTCGAACGACCCGGCATAAAAAGCCTTGCTCATAAGTTCAACTTATTTCAGAGTCATCCTCTATAACAAGATTGTCTATAATAAAGTTCTGTCGTTCAGAGGTATTCTTACCCATATAGAACTCAAGAAGCTGCCCTACCCCGTCATCCTTGCGCAGTGTCACGCGGTCGACACGCATATCTTCGCCGATAAAACCGCGGAACTCCTCCGGCGAGATCTCGCCCAGACCCTTGAATCGAGTTATCTCCGCATTCGCTCCGAGCTTGTTTATCGCCGCCACGCGTTCCTCGTCAGTGTAGCAGTAGTAAGTGTCCTCGGCCACGCCCTTCGATTTCACATTGCGTCGTGAAGTTTTCTTGTTCCTCACCCTGAAAAGCGGAGTCTGAAGCACGTAGACATGACCCTTCTTCACCAGGTCAGGGAAGAACTGCAGGAAGAACGTCAGCAACAGCAGTCTGATGTGCATGCCGTCGACATCGGCATCAGTAGCTATCACCACATTGTTGTAGCGCAGACCGTCTATACCGTCCTCGATATTCAGAGCGGCCTGAAGCAAGTTGAATTCCTCGTTTTCATACACGACCTTCTGTGTCAGTCCGTAGCTGTTCAGCGGTTTGCCGCGCAGCGAGAATACGGCCTGAGTCTCCACATTGCGTATCTTGGTGATCGAGCCGGCAGCCGAGTCACCCTCGGTGATGAATATCGACGACGCACGCTTCTTCTCGTCATCACCCTTAGGATCATTGAGGTGCACTCTGCAGTCGAGCAGCTTGCGGTTGTGCAGATTCACTTTCTTCGCACGCTCGCGGGCCAGTTTGGTGATACCCGCCATCGACTTGCGGTCGCGCTCGCTCTCCTGCACTTTCTTCAATATCACCTCGGCTACATCGAGATTCTTGTGAAGATAGTCGTCAAGCTCCTTCTTTATGAAATCACCGACAAACTTAGCCACCGTCGGGCCATCGGGTGCCATGTCGCGCGAACCGAGTTTTGTCTTCGTCTGCGATTCAAACACCGGCTCCTCCACCTTCACCGACACAGCCGCGATCATGCCGTTGCGTATGTCGCTGTATTCAAAGTTGCGGCCGAAATAATCCTTCAGCGTCCTTGAGACAGCCTCCTTGTAGGCCGTCAGATGCGTGCCGCCCTGAGTCGTATGCTGTCCGTTGACAAACGAGTAATACTCCTCGCCATACTGGTTGGCATGTGTCAGAGCTATCTCTATGTCCTCACCCTTCAGGTGTATCGGCGCATACAGCGGATCCTTTGTCATGTTTTCACGAAGCAGGTCAAGCAGACCCTGACGCGACACAAAGCGCTGGCCGTTGTACACTATCACGAGCCCCGTGTTCAGAAATGTGTAGTTCTTTATCAGCGGAAGCACAAACTCGTCACGATAGGCGTAATCCTTGAAAATTGCCCCGTCCGGCCTGAACGTCACCGTCGTGCCGTTCGGCTCATCGCTGTCGACGATACCGCTGTCCTCGACGATCTCACCATAGCTGAACACCGCACGACGCATTTTACCGCCAACGGTGCTCTCTATCTCAAACGACTCGCTCAGAGCGTTCACCGCCTTTATGCCGACACCGTTGAGACCCACCGACTTTTTAAAAGACTTCGACGTGTACTTTGCTCCGGTATTCATCTTCGATGCGACATCCACAACCTTACCCAGTGGAACGCCTCGGCCGAAGTCTCTCACCTTCACTGCACCGTCGGCTATGTCGACAACGATCTGCTTGCCGTTGCCCATCATGTACTCGTCTATGGAGTTGTCCATTACCTCCTTCAGAAGCACATAGATGCCATCGTCAGAGTTACTGCCGTCTCCGAGTTTGCCTATGTACATGCCGGGGCGCAGCCTTATATGCTCCTTCCAGTCGAGAGTGACGATATCATCTTCCGTGTACTCGACTGCAGGCGCATTAAGCTCATCGGTCATTGCCGCCATTTCGTCGGCCGACAGCCCGGCTTCTGTTTCTTCTTCTGTCATCGCTGTAAAAACTCCTTTGTATCAAAACTCAAAGATACAAAATTTTCAGTTTTCAAACAACTCCGGCCAAAGCGGCCATAACCGCCAAAAGCCATAAAGTAATACCCTCTTTACGCTGCGCAGCCACTTTGCATCCTCACTGACCGCGCTCAGTTGCGGCACGGACGATAGAGTCGCGCAAACCGCCTTACAGCGGCCACAGCCTCCCACGATGGGCCGTCAGGCAACCCCAGACGATGATATCCCCCACCCTCTACCGTCGCTGACAATACAGGCAGTCTGTAAGTCGGAATCTCATCGATTCCGTTATCCCGATCATTCCTGTTTTTCGGTTTATCCATCTCACTTCAGTAAACGCATCTCCACGCCCTTTTATTGCATCAGAGTTTCGATAAGTCGTTTCGCACTACAAAAAAAACATTGCGGGCGGCAAGACCGAAGTCCGCCGCCCGCATATCTGTTGCTATGATATTCTATCAGGCTTCCTGAGCGGGAGTGCGCGAGCTGCGTTTCTCCTTTTTGGGAGCAGCCACAGCAGCGGGAGTCTTTCCGCCATTGCGGCGACGGTCGGTCAGGTAAGCTACAGGCGATGCGATGTAGATCGTCGAGAGCGTACCGGTGATCACACCGAACAGCATTGCGAAGATAAAACTGCGCAGGCTGTCGCCACCGAGAACGAAGATGCAGAGGAGCACCAGAAGAGTCGAGCCCGAAGTGATGAGCGTACGGCTCAGGGTCTGGTTGATCGAATTGTTGATTGTCGTAAACAGATCCTGCTTCGGATAAAGACCGACATTCTCACGTACACGGTCAAACACAACCACCGTATCGTTGATCTGATAACCGATCACAGTCAGGATAGCGGCGATAAATGTCTGGTCAATTTCCATTGCGAACGGCAGCACACCCCAGAAGAGTGAGTAGAAGCCGATGATGGTGAATGCGGTGAATGCCACGGCGGCAAGTGCGCCGACCGAGAATGCAACGTTTCTGAATCGGAGAAGGATGTAAAGGAACATCGCAATAAGCGACAGTACCACAGCTATATATGCGTCGTTACGCATGTCATCGGCCACGGTAGGACCAACCTTCTGCGACGAAACAATACCCTGAGTCTCGTCAGTCGTGCTGAACTCCTCGGCTGTCATGCCTTCGCGGAGGTCAGGTTTCATCACGTTGAACAGCTTGCCGACGATCTCCTCGTCGACACCCTCGTTGTCATCAGTGATCTTGTAGTTGGTCGACACACGCACCTGGTTGGAGTTCTCGATCGTTATAACCGACACCGAAGCTCCGGGGAACTCGGGAGCGAGACGCGCCTGAAGTTCCTCTGTGTTCACAGGCTTGTCGAGCTTGACAACGTAGTTGCGACCACCCGAGAAGTCGATACCCTGATTAAGACCGCGCGCAAATAACGATACAAGCACGACTGCGACAAAAATACCGACAACCGAGAACGAGATCTTACGCTGGCCAAGGAAGTTGATCTTGGTATTGAGAAGCCAGTTGCGCGAGATCTTTGTGTCGAATGTAAGTTTCTCAAATGCCTTCTTGCGGGCACCGAGAATGAAGACGATACGTGTCAGGTAAACGGCCGTGAAGAACGAGCAGACGATACCGATGATAAGCGTTGTGGCAAATCCCTTGATCGGGCCTGTTCCGTAGAGAAGCAGGATCACACCGGTGATGATCGAGGTGAGGTTCGAGTCAAAGATAGCAGAGAACGCGTTGCTGTAGCCGTCGGCGATAGCATTGCGGATATTCTTGCCTGCGCGGAGCTCCTCTTTCGTGCGCTCGAAGATAAGCACGTTGGCGTCAACCGCCATACCGAGAGCGAGCACGATACCGGCGATACCCGACAGCGTCAGCACTGCCTGGAACGATGCGAGGATGCCGAATGTGAAGAACAGGTTGAACACCAGACCGAGGTCGGCGATGAGACCGGGGATAAATCCGTAGATCAGACCCATGAAGATCATCAGAAGCACAAGCGACAGGATGAACGACATGAAGCCTGCCTTGATGGCCTGCTCACCCAGCGACGGACCGATTACCATGTCGGAGATGATATCGACCTTGGCAGTCATCTTACCGCTCTTGAGCACGTTGGCAAGGTCCTGAGCCTCCTCGACGGTAAATCCGCCGGTGATCTGCGAGCGGCCGCCTTCGATTGCGGTGTTCACATTGGGGAACGAATAAACCTTGTCGTCAAGCACGATGGCGACAGCATTGCCGATGTTCGCACCGGTCACGCGTGCCCACTGCTTGGCGCCCTCGTTGTTCATATCCATCGTCACGACATTGCCCTGCATGTTGTCGAAATCGCTCTGTGCCGATATCACACATGAGCCGTCGAGGGCAGGCTTGCCGTTGTTGGTCTTAAGGGCGATGAGCTGATAAAGCTCGATATTGCGGCCGTTCTCTGCAGGTATTACCTGAGGCTTTACGCTCCAGAGAAGTTTCAGGTTGCTCGGCAGGATCTGCTTGGCAACTGTCGATGCAAGCACATTGTCGATTATGTCGCGCTTTGCTGCCGTTGCATATCCGATAACGGGAGTAGGCTGGTTCTCGACACCGCCGTCAAACTGTGCGATCAGTCCGTCCGGCATGTTCATTGTCGAGTCCTGTGCCACAGCGTTGCTCAGCTGCGAGAGAGCACCCATGATCTCGTTGGCCTTGTAGGTTTCGAAGAACTCGAGGTTGGCCGAACGCTGCAGAAGCTCGCGTACACGCTGATGCTCCTTCACGCCCGGAAGCTCGAGAAGTATCTGGCCGTCCTTGCCCTGAAGCACCTGGATGTTGGGCGAAACGACACCATAGGCGTCGATACGGCTGCGGAGAACGTTGGTTGCCGAGTTGTTTACACGATCCTTGACCTCATCCTTCAGAGTCGAAGCCACGGCTGCGTCATCGGCGCCACGCTTTACGATTCCGTTGAACACTACCGAGTAGTCGGCACCGGGGTTAAGGGCGCGATACTGTTTGGTGAAAGTGCCGACATAGTCGTCGCTCTGATGCGAGCCGACGATCGAGTCGGTGGCTGCGATTGCTGCGTCAAATGCGGGATCGGGATCGGCATTCTTCATCGAACGGAGAATCTCAGGCATCGACACCTGGAGGATCACGTTCATGCCACCCTTGAGGTCAAGACCGAGTCCTACACCCCATTTCTGCACCTGCTGGTAGTTATAGCCCATGTAGACGGGCTCTTTGGAGATTGAGTCAATGTAGGCTTTGTAGGCCTTCGCGTACTGCTCGGAGCCTGTGCCTGCTTCTCCGGCTACCTGCGCGGCGTGGTCCTTGGCCTTCCCCTCGTAGTGGTTGCTCACTGCCGAGAACGAAAGATAGAACGCACACACAAGTACCAGGAACACCGCTATGATACCGGCGATAAGGCTTCCTAACGTTCCTTTGTTTTGCATGTGGTAATGATATTTATTTTTCTTTCAATTTATTCTTTTCACAGCATTGCGCGACGCCATTCATGGCTACGCACGATTTTCAGCTTGCAAATGTAGGAAAAAACTTTTTTCCAACCAACACATTACATTTCTTTGTCGATTTCTTTGCCCTTTTTGCATCACCCGTAAAGTATACCGCCCTTTTTCCTAACTTTGCGGCGGCTTCGGCGTTTATTATTTATGCACACTACCGATTTGAAATCACGGCTATGGAGGTGGCACAAACGGTTTGCCGGCAGCAATGAGTCACTGATCATTGCAGCTGCGGCAGTCGGGATTGTCACCGGAAGTCTTGCGCATCTGCTGAAACTCGCAGTGCGATGGATTTCCACCCCTGTCACGTCTCTCGCACTTCAAAACGGCTTCTCATGCGCCTTTGTCATCCTGCCGGTCGCAGGTGTGCTTCTCGCCGTTATTTATCAGAAATACATTCTGCGCCAGGATATTTACGACGGCACAACACGTCTTTCACGTCGTTTTAAAGACAAAAACAGTTTTTATTCACCGCGCCTCATCATCGCACCGCTCATCGCAAGCTCCATCACGCTCGGATTCGGTGGATCGGCCGGATCTGAAGGGCCTATAGCAAGTTCGGGAGCAGCCGTAGGCAGCAACATCGGACGACTCTTCGGCCTGACGCCAAGGCGTCTGATGATACTGACCGCATGCGGAGCCGGCGCTGGCATCGCAGGGATATTCAAGGCTCCGATCGGAGGAGCACTTTTCATCATCGAGATATTCTCTATCTCACTCAGTGCCGCTGCCATCATCGCGCTGTTTGTCGCCACAACAACCTCCGCGCTCACAGCGTTCATTCTCTCGGGCTGCACACGCGACATCATGTTTCACGATCCGTCGCCGATCACCGTTTCATATATCTGGATTATAGCCCTTGCAGGGCTTTTTCTCGGACTATATTCCACCTACTACGCCTGTGTCATGCGGCACATCGGCCGGTTCTTCTCACACATGACCCGACGATGGATTAAGGCCATAAGTTCCGGAGTCGTCATCGGGCTGCTGGTCTTCATGTTCCCCGTACTATATGGCGAAGGATACGGAGCCGTCACATCTTTGCTTGCCGGGACGCCCGATGCACTTATGCGGTATTCATGGCTTTCGGCCTTTGCCGGAAACGACGGCACGGTCACATTACTGATTTTCGCAGCAGCAATCCTTATCGTCAAGCCATTTGCCACGGCATCAACCGTATATGGCGGAGGAGTTGCCGGCGACTATGCGCCGCTGCTTATGATCGGCAGCGTCGCCGGATTTCTGTTCGCCACAGCCGCAAATACATTTGCGGGAACACATCTTCAGGTTGCTGATTTCGTTTTCCTCGGCATGACCGGTGTGATGGCCGGCGCCGTGAAAGCGCCGCTGATGGCCATATTCCTTACGGTAGAGACCGTATGGCTCCCCTCGATGTTTCTACCGGCGGCTGTCGTGGCGGCAGTGTCCTATCTCACACGGTTCATACTGAGCCGCCCGGCCGATAGATCAGGCAGAAAGACAATACATGACCACAAAGACATATACAACTGACAATGGAAAAAATAGCAAGTTTCACGATCGACCACAACCGCCTGTTGCGGGGCATCTACGTCAGCCGGCGCGACACCACACCGTCAGGCGACATCATCACAACATTCGACATACGCATGACCGAGCCTAATCGTCAGGACGCCCTGTCTCCCCAAGCCCTGCACGCCATCGAGCACCTTGCAGCCACATATCTCCGTAACCGCGCCGACTGGAGCGACCGCGTCGTCTACTGGGGTCCCATGGGCTGCTGCACAGGCAACTACCTGATCCTGCAGGGCCGTCTTGAGCCGATCGACATCCTTCAGCTCATGCGCGACACTATGTCCTTTATAGCGACGTTTGAAGGTGAGATTCCGGGTGCCACACCGCGCGACTGCGGCAATTACTCATTCATGGATCTTTGCGAGGCACGACGTGCGGCAAAAACATATCTCAACGAGATCCTGACCGATCCGGCCGCCGACAACCTCACTTACCCGGCTTGATATAGGTCTTGCGCCCGCGCAGGAAATATTCTGTCAATATATTAGGCGCGCCGCTGTCTTTCATAAGATTATTCACAGGAAAATTCCTGTAGCTTCCCTTCATGCGTCGGTAATCATTGTGAGCTTTCACGATTGCCGATGCATGTTTCCATTTTCCCGACAGGATATACTGACCCCATGCAAGTGTGTCAAGCAGTCTGCGTTTAAACAGGAAACGCGACTTCCACCCGCCTTCGGGCAGATTCTTGTAAAGCATGAGCAGATTGTTGCGGAAGTTGAGATATGTCTTCCTCGGCGACGAGGCATCAAGGCTCGCACCTCCGAGATGATACACCTCCGAGTCAGTCACACACACCACACGCTTCCCCCTTAGCCTCAGACGCCAGCACAGGTCGATCTCCTCCATGTGGGCGAAAAATGCCTCGTCGAGTCCTCCCGCTTCGATATAAGCTGCAGTGTCTACAGCCAGGCAGGCCCCCGAAGCCCAGTCAACGTCAACCGGTTGCACTGAGTCATATTGCCCGTTGTCGGTCTCCACAGTCGACATGATGCGACCACGGCAATACGGATAGCCGTTTCTGTCAAGAAAACCGCCTGCGGCACCGGCATACTCAAACTCTCCTTTCGCCCGTTCCGACATAATTTTAGGTTGCGCGGCCGCCACACGGCCGTCGTCAAACGCCCGCTTCAAAGGCTCGATCCAGCCGTCGCGGTCGGGAGCGGCGTCAGAGTTCAGCAGCACACTTATCCTGTAGCCGCCCTCTTTAAGCGCACGGTTATAGCCTCCGGCAAAACCGAGATTACTTTCAAACTCCATTATCCTGACCGACGGATAATTCTCCTTCACCCACTCCACAGAGTCATCGGTCGAACCATTGTCAGCCACTACGATCTCAGCCGACTCAGGCGATGTATGCGCCACCACCCTCGGCAGAAAACGGCGCAGAAGCTCCACACCGTTCCAGTTAAGTATTATGACTCCGCAGTCTCTTTTCATTTCACAATCATGCCTTTCATTATCGGGCCGTCATCCTCCCACCTTGCCGTGCCGAGTCGTACCGTCACGATCTCGTTTGCCATGGAGGCGTCTGTTCCCTCCACCTCCACACGCAGGTAGTTGTCCGTATAGCCCTCCATGCAGTTGCCGTCGGCCGAGGGTTGTTCAAGAAGCACAGGACGGCATTCCCCCTCACACTTCCTTGCAAACGCCATATGGCGCCCGTCCGACAGAGCGATCATCTCATGTGTGCGCCGGCGCTGTACGTCAGGACTCACTACCGGAAATATCTCCAGAGCCCTTGTTCCGGGACGCTCACTATATGGAAACACATGAAGCCTCGTTATGTCGAGCGATGATATGAATTTTTTTGAACTTTCAAACCGTGCGTCAGTCTCGCCGCGCATCCCCACTATGAGGTCGATGCCGATAAATGCCTCAGGCATCACATGTCGTATATGCGCGATCCTGTCGGCAAACAACGCCCTGTCATAACGGCGGCGCATCAGTTTCAGCATTTCGTCGTCGCCACATTGCAGCGGTATGTGGAAATGAGGCATGAACCGTCGCGATCGGGCTGTAAACTCTATTATCTCATCGGTCAGCAAGTCTGGCTCAATCGACGAGATCCTGTATCTTTCAATGCCGTCGACCTCGTCAAGAGCCTTGATAAGATCTATAAAACGGTCACTTCTTCCCCAGCCGAAATCACCTATGTTCACACCCGTGAGCACGATTTCCTTTGCTCCCGCCGAAGCGGCCTCACCAGCCTGTGCCACAAGCGACTCAATCGATCCAGAACGGCTCCGTCCGCGGGCCATGGGTATCGTGCAATAGCTGCAATAGCAGTTGCAGCCGTCCTGCACTTTCAGCATCCAGCGTGTGCGGTCGCCTCTCGAGCACGACGGCACAAAACGGCGTATATCCTTTGCCTCAGTGACGACCATACGGTCTTTTCTGTCCGAGATCCAGTCAACCAGCATCTGAGGCAGTTCACCCTTGTGATCGTTTCCGGCGACGATATGCACACCGTCGATCGCAGCCACTTCGTCTGGCTTGAGCTGCGCGTAACACCCGGTTGCCACTATCACAGCCTCCGGCCAGCGACGTGCCAGCGATCTGATCATCTGTCGTCCTTTCTTGTCGGCCACTGCCGTGACGCTGCACGTGTTCACCACGATTATATCAGGAGCCTCGTCGTCGCTCGCACGCCTGACACCACGACGCTCAAGCTCGGCCGCGATCGTCGAGGTCTCGGCAAAATTGAGCTTGCAGCCAAGTGTCACATACTTGGCTGCAAGCGTCTGGAATGTTTCTGTTGATATCAATTTTTCGCCGATTCTTTTTTGACGACAAGAGGTATCATTATCGATGTATATATCTGTATCGCGCCACCGGCCAGCGTAAACACAAGCCAGTCACGCATGATACCCGGCTGATAGAACATAAAGAATGTCGCTACACAGAAAAACAGCGCCGCCCACGACTCTATCCTGTAGAGTCTTTTAAGACGCAACGCTTTGCCAGTATAAGGCGTGAATATTCTTATTACCAGCAGGAGCAGTGCGCCGGCTCCATATATCCAGCGATAAAGCGACACATGACCGCCCATCAGGGGCGAAAGCGTGCCTGCCACAATCAGGAGCATTCCGAGTGTCATGCCCCAGAGTGCTATGCGGCTCGGCTGCTTGCCAGTTACAGGATCGACACCTCCGGCCTCTCTGTTCTTATTTGCCATAGACTTATTGTTTATCAACGTGTAAAGATATATACATCCTCATTAGGACGCTGCATGTGATACTTCTCTCTCACAATCCGCTCCATAGTCGCCGGATCCGAGCCGAGACGCTCGTTCAGGCTTCTGTAATGCGCCAGAGTGTCCTCGTGCATCGCTATCTCGGCATGAAGCCGCTCGATTTCGACATCATACTCGTAGTACTTTGCCACATTGTTGTCGTTGAAGCACGTAAGAAACACCATGACGCCCACAGCCGTGATAAACGGCCATTTCAGATATCGGCGCGACCAGGTCAGTAATGGAGAGGTTTTCATATCACATTTTCACTTTTTTCTTTTCAGAACATCATTGGTTTTGCGCACAAGCCGATCGACGTCGACTGCGACTTCGCCGCGCGGATCACGCGATGAAGCTGCCACAACGAGCTTATATGTGCCGCCGTCGGTAACCCATGCAACCTCCTCCTCGTCATAAGAGGCAAGATCGGCAGGAGTCACCGTCATCGACAGTGTCTGCGACTCACCGGGCTGAAGAAGGCCGGTCTTTGCGAATGCCTTGAGCTCGTGCGAGGGTTTGTCAAGTTTTCCTTTGGGAGCGATTGCATAAAGCTGGACCGACTCCTTACCGGCCACTTTGCCGGTATTCTTCACGTCGACACTGACCACGATGTTGTCACCGTCGCGCTTCACCGTCGGGCGCCCGTACTCAAACGTCGTGTAGCTCAAACCATAACCGAAAGGATAGCTCACATCGATGCCCTCTGTGTCAAACCAGCGGTAACCAACGTAGATACCCTCGTCATATACCGTGTAGTCTACATTCTTGACATCGTGTTTCAGACCGGTCTTCACCGACCAGCGGCGGTCTATCTTCTGGTCGATCGGGAAGTTAAGCGAGCTCTTGTGATCGCTCAGGGTCACAGGCCATGTATTGGGGAGCTTTCCCGAAGGATTGGCATTGCCAACCAGTATGTCGGCGACAGAGTTTCCGCCCTCCTGACCGGCCTGCCACGACAGAAGTATCGCGTCGGGCATGTCTTTCCAGCTCTTTGTCTCGATCACGCCGCCCACATTGAGCACGACAGCCACCTTATTACCGGCGTCATGGAAGATGCGGGTGACATCCTTCATAAGCTGATACTCCGTATCCGACAGGAAGAAATCTGAAGCCACTCGGTCGATATATTCGCCTGAGATACGTCCGATAGTCACGATAGCCATGTCGTTGTTCTCGGCAGCATACTTAATGATCGCCGTATCCATCGGCATTTCGCCGATACGCACCTGCTCGCCCTGCTCCTGAGGCTTGCTGTATCCCGAATAAAGAGCTTTGAGGTTATCGTCAACGACAACATTCTGGTTTTTCAGGCCATCGAGAAGCGAAACCACATACGGACGGTTGATGTCGCCCGAGCCTGTGCCTCCCGAGAAGAAATTATACGACACATTGCCGAAAAGGGCTATCTTGCGGTCATTGCCCTTCAGAGGCAGCGTGTTGTCATCGTTTTTCAGAAGCACCATACCCTCGGTGGCCGACTGGCGGGTAACAGCAGCATGAGCCTCCATATCAGGGTTGTTGGTGTACTTGTAGCCGTTGAATGTCGGAGTCTTCACGATAAGCTCGAGTATGCGCTTCACATTGCGGTCCACGATCTTCTCGTCGAGAGTGCCGTTCTTCACACCGTCGATTATATGCAGTGCCTGCTCCTTGGTGCCGGGCTCGATCATATCGTTACCGGCCACCATCTGGGCAGCACCGTCCGAGCCGCCCCACCAGTCGGTCATCACAGTTCCCTTGTAACCCCACTCGTCGCGGAGTATCGTCGTGATAAGATCCTTGTTTTCCGAAGCATACACATCGTTGATACGGTTATATGAGCTCATTATCGTCCAGGGCTGGCTCTCGCGCACCACAATCTCAAATGCCTTCAGATAGATCTCGCGAAGCGGACGCGGCGAGATTATGGCATTGTTGTTCATGCGGTTGGTCTCCTGGTTGTTCACAGCGAAATGCTTTACCGAAGTGCCGATGCCGTTGCTCTGCACTCCGTTGACATATGCCACGGCCATCTTGCCGGCAAGTACCGGATCCTCCGAGAAATACTCGAAGTTACGGCCGCAGAGCGGGTGGCGGTGTATGTTGATAGCGGGAGCAAGCAGCACATCGGTGCCATACTCCTTAGCCTCGTTTCCGATAACCTCGCCGACACTTCTCACCAGATCTACATCCCATGTCGACGAAAGCAGGCTCTCGATCGGAAAATGCGTGCAGAAAAGGCTGTCCTGTCCGTCGATAGGCATGATGCCACAACCGGCAGGACCGTCAGAAAGCACAACGGCAGGTATGCCCACGCGCGGCACCGGATTGATACGGCCGGCCGCACCGGGGTTTATCTTCCATGAGTCCTTGATATGCTGGGGAGCAGACTCATCCTTATAGTACATGCGCGATCCGACAATCAGATCGGCTTTCTCTTCGATAGTCATCGCCTTGACGACATCGTCGATATTGTTGGCATTAAGTTTCGGAGTCTTGCCCGAAACCTGCATGGGTACTATCATTGCGACAGCTGCCAGCCCCATCATAAAGTTCTTCATACAAAAAATTGGCTTATTGATACGTCCGGACCGACAGTTCAGCCCATACTATTTATCGCAAAGATAACAACATTCAGCTGTCTCAGCAAAAAAACGTCAATACACACCGGCTTTTACTCCCCATAAAATAGAAAATGAGTATCTTTGCATATTGAAGTTACGAAAAGAGTGTATTTTATTGGAAATGAACGTATGTTAATCGCTCATGATAGTAATAGGTTACGATTTAGTTAGTTATCTACTGCATTATTCTTCTGCGCATTGCGTAACCTTCAAAGAACTCTTCGTATGCAAAAGTAACAATAAAACGGGAGATTTTGATATGAATCTCCCTGATTTTTTCTATCTCATACAAGTTTTTCCGTAAAAGCGGCTTTATTCGTCGGCACACCATCGTACAAAAGGATTTTGAACGAACGTGTGCCAACTATCGCATAAGCGGAGAAAAGGGCTTTGCCTCACGCCTAAACAACAGTTTAGACTGATGAGGCAAGGCCCATTTCTTTTGTGCTTATGCCAAAGAGGTGCTTTTACGGCTTTTCAGATGATTTTTCTTTTTCGCTGTTCCTTTGAGCCGGAAGCGGAAAGCCGTGTATGACCGCTTGTCCATAAATGGAACAAGCCGTCACCCACAGCAGGCAAACCGGGAAGAATGATTTTATCTGCCCGCCCCGACACGTCCGGCCAGACAGATAAAACCATACTTCCTTGCAGGTGGTTTGCCCGGTTTCACGCTACCGGCTATATTCTTTTTTGTTGGAAGGGATTTCTTTTTTCACGGATTTCTCTTTTGAAGTTTTCTGTCTAATCTGCCTCTACTTCCGTTTACCTCCATTTTCGCGCCTTTCAGTGGGCCGCATCAGGCAGTCATTTCCGTTCTGGGCGCAAAGGTAACTCCGGGATTTGACGGGAAAGCAAGGTCAAGCCTCCTGTTTTCGGGAAAAATCTCCAGCCCTGCGGGTAGTATTTTTCCCGAAAAACCTTGCATTCCCTAATCCCTACCTTTTTAAGCACCCGAAACGAAAAC
>CAYMEX010000005.1:0-133845 GCA_964389525.1 uncultured Muribaculaceae bacterium
AGACGGCTGTCGGAGTCGATGTTGATCTTGCAGACAGCGCTCTTGGCAGCCTTGCGGAGCTGCTCTTCGGGGATGCCGATAGCGTCGGGGAGCTTGCCGCCGGTCGAGTTGATCGAGTCAACATACTCCTGAGGTACGCTCGACGAGCCGTGGAGCACGATGGGGAATCCGGGGAGCTTCTCCATGACAGCGTCAAGCACGTTGAACGCCAGGGGAGGAGGAACGAGCTTGCCGGTCTTCGGGTCGCGGGTGCACTGCTCGGGAGTGAACTTGTAGGCGCCGTGGCTGGTGCCGATCGAGATAGCGAGGCTGTCGCAGCCTGTGCGGGTAGCGAAGTCGATAACCTCCTCGGGGTCGGTGTAGGTGTGGTGGTCGCTCGACACCTCATCCTCTACGCCGGCGAGTACGCCGAGCTCACCCTCGACGGTCACGTCGTACTGGTGTGCGTAGTCAACGACTTTCTTGGTCAGGGCTACGTTCTCCTCATAGGGGAGATGGCTGCCGTCGATCATAACCGACGAGAAACCGCTGTCGATACAGCTCTTGCAAAGCTCGAAGCTGTCACCGTGGTCGAGGTGAAGCACGATCTGGGGGTGCTCCCAGCCAAGCTCCTTGGCATATGCTACGGCTCCCTGAGCCATGTAGCGGAGAAGAGTGGCGTTGGCATAGTTGCGGGCGCCCTTCGATACCTGAAGGATAACCGGCGAACGATCTTCGGCTGCGGCCTTGATGATAGCCTGCAGCTGCTCCATGTTGTTGAAGTTGAAGGCCGGGATGGCGTAGCCACCCTTGATAGCCTTGGCAAACATCTCACGGGTGTTGACGAGCCCGAGTTCTTTGTAGCTTACCATGTTGTTGCTTTATGTTGTATTTACAAGTTGGAATGTACTCTATTGTGAAACGCTGCGGAGCCGCGTCGGCCACTCTGTCAGGCGGCGATTTCGGCATGCCGCCGTATTGCGCCGGCCCTTGCCGCATCTCCCGCCGCCTCCGGCCGGACCCTCTTGCTCCACCTTGCAAAAATACAACATTCCGAGAGTATTTCAATGTTGTCAGGCAATAAAATGTAGAGTTATTACAACATTAATCAGTCCTCAAATATTTTTACTGTGTATTGGAGAGAATCATGTGCAATATGGGCCTTTAGATCCGGAATACCCATCTTCCTATTGAGGTCTTCATGATGATGTAAGAAATGGATATTGTAACAATCCACACAATTAAGAACTTGAAGATGCCGATATAATTGTCAGGTGCTGTCTGTGGCATAACTTTTGTCAGTGCTGAAATGACGAAAGTATGTATGACAAAGGCAGGCAGGAATAGGTTGGATAAGATCTTTACCCATTTTGTCACAAATTTTCCCGGTTTATATAAGGATATGCAGACAAATGTGACTATTGAATAAGCCATGCACATGGTGCTTCCAAAGCTGTATTCGATACCGGATTTATTGGGGTATGAAATGTGTTGAATAAAAAGAGAGTAGGAAAACGCGAAAATAAGAGGGAGTATATAGCATAGGTATTTCACCTTGTGAATGTGAAGACATTCCATTTTTATTTGTGGCATAATACTGCTAAGAGTGGCTCCTATAAAAAAGTATAAGATCCAATTTTGAATCCGGAATGTCTGTATAATATTTTGTTCAAATCCGATAGTTATATTAAGTGAGAAACAAATATTGCATATGCATGCCCATAAAAGTGTTGATATAAAGATAAAAAGATTGCCGAATTTCTTGTATAATGAATTTATAATTGGTAGCAGTGCGTATATAAAGCACATTGCTCCCAAATACCAAAGTACCCATAAAATACTTTTTTGGAGATATGGTCCTGTGATGTCTACAATCCATGATTGGAGGTCTATCCAATAAGTTGGATGTATAATCCTTCGTGCAATAGCAATCGTTATTGCTAAGATGGATACAAACCTAATAATGCTAATTATCTTGTGTACGGAATATTTCCAACTACCTTGTTTGTGTATTAGTAGAAAGCCAGAAACCATGAAAAACAGAGGAATTGCAATTCCGGATATGGTGCGAATTCTAAGCGAAAGTATATCCGAACTGGTAAATGTGTGTAATGCCATCACAAATGTCATGGCTAAGACCTTAATAAGATCTAATGAGATATTGCGCCCGTTGGGTGAACTGTTCATAAATAGTTTTTGATTATTCTGTTTTAATGGGAGCGTTTATTGGTGGCAAGCGTTCAATCAACCATTCCCTTAGTGTTTTACGTATGGGCGTTAGATTGGCCCAAGTTATGTAGCCGTGGCCTCCATTAGGAGCGACTATTAGAGTGTTTTCGATGTTTTGTTTATTCAATGCGTTTACATATGAATAAGAGTTGTCTATAGAGATTGTATTATCTCTATTTCCAACAGCAATAAAAGCAGGAGGTGTGTCGGAATCTACATTTCGATTTGAGGAGTATTTTTCTTTTAGTGAGTTTGATAATGATGGGCCTAATAAATATTCTCTGCACTCTTTGTGAGCGTTTGTTTGGGTGTATTTGTCTTCCATGCTTATGACAGGGTAAAAAAGGATTTGAAAGGCTGGTCTGTTCTCTTTGATGGTCTGTGTCGATATTAGCGATGCAAGATGCCCGCCAGCAGAGAATCCCATTATGCCTATGTGCTCAGCGTCTATATGAAAGTCTGGAGTGCCTTTTAAGTAGTTGATAACTTTGTTGATATGATCGATTGGCAGATTGGGATTGCCCCAAGGGAGATCGTATTCTAAAATAGCGGCAGCATAACCTAATTTTAAAATAAACGGAACCCAGTTGGTGCCTTCGTAATCGGTTTCATAATTATGATAACATCCGCCCGGAAGGATAAGGATTAATGGGGTTGGTGTAGCACTTGTATTTTCTGGGAGATATAGATGTAATTGACTGTCGGAAGTAGGCGTTTCCTCGTATCTTTCGTCCCAATCATATTCCTCAGGTGGACCATAAGATGGTGCTTCGGGCTCTCCTTCGCAGACACAGGAGAAGGAAAATAACGAAATAAAGAGGAGGCTCAGGATTGGTTTTATAGATTTCATCTATCTTGAATTAATGTAAGTTTGCAAATATACATAATTAGAAATCTCTGCCAGGAAAAAATTACGTTTATTTTTAAGACTTAGGTTCTTTCATGCTGATTTTGTGGAGGCGTCCGTCTCCTAAAATGGTTTTAGTGAGATTTCTGATAAAGGTTGTTGAAAATAGTGTGAATAGTTGTGCAAACGCCCCAAAAAAACTAAATTTGCACAATCGATGTTGTCTCGTGTCGCCTGGCGCGTGCGTGGCACATGTCGTGCAATCGCCTGAAATCAAATCAAATCTAAATAATCTAAATTCTCCCTATGTGGTTAACTAGTTCATCGATAGGACGCAAGCTCGTCATGGCTGTCACCGGCTGCTGCTTGGTCCTGTTTGTTACGTTTCACGTGCTGATGAATGCTGTGGCTATCTTCTGGCCGGAAGCCTATAACGCTATCTGCGAGTTCCTGGGCGCCAACTGGTATGCTCTTGCCGCAAGTGTCGGGCTGGCTGCGCTCATGATCATCCACATCATCTACGCATGCTGGCTTACGCTTCAGAACCGTCGCGCCCGCGGCGTTGAGCGTTATGCCGTCAACGATCGCCCCAAGCAGGTCGAGTGGTCTTCCAAGAACATGCTCGTGCTCGGCATCGTTGTGGTTGCGTTCCTCATTGTGCACCTTATCCAGTTCTGGGCCAAGATGCAGCTTGCCGAGATCATGGGTGTGCATGATCCCAATCCTGCCGACGGTATGTATTTCATACATCAGGCATTCAGCTGCTGGATCACTCCGGTTGTCTACATCATCGGGTTTGTGGCTCTCTGGTTCCACATGAACCACGGCTTCTGGTCGATGTTCCAGAGCGCCGGCTGGGACAATGACATTTGGATCGGTCGTCTCAAGTGTATCGGTGCATGGTGGACTACGATTGTTGTCGGTCTCTTCATCGTCCAGGCGATTGTGTTCAGTGTGCAGGCCAACTTTTAACTCTCCCTTTAAAGAAGATTACCTATATGGCAGACATAAAGAACCTCGAGGGGATGATCGACTCGACTCCCATCATGAAGGATTACGCCGACATCGAGTCGTCGAAACTTCCCGAATTCCAGATTGACTCCAAGATCCCCGAGGGACCTGTAGCCGAGAAGTGGACCAACTACAAGGCTCACCAGAAGCTCGTCAATCCCGCCAACAAGCGTCATCTCGACATCATCGTGGTCGGCACCGGTCTCGCAGGAGCATCGGCAGCATCGACACTCGGCGAGATGGGTTTCAATGTATATAACTTCTGCATCCAGGATTCGCCCCGCCGCGCTCACTCGATCGCCGCACAGGGTGGTATCAACGCAGCCAAAAACTATCAGAACGACGGCGACTCGGTTTACCGTCTCTTCTACGACACCGTGAAAGGCGGCGACTTCCGCGCCCGCGAGGCCAACGTCTACCGTCTTGCCGAGGTGTCTAACAACATCATCGACCAGTGTGTGGCACAGGGTGTGCCTTTCGCCCGTGAATACGGAGGTCTGCTTGCCAACCGTTCGTTCGGCGGCGCGCAGGTGTCGCGTACGTTCTACGCAAAAGGCCAGACCGGCCAGCAGCTCCTTCTCGGCGCATACGCTTCGCTCAACCGCCAGATAAAGAAAGGCACCGTGCGCAGCTTCAACCGCCGCGAGATGCTCGACATCGTCATCATCGACGGCCGCGCACGCGGTGTGATCATGCGCAACCTCATCACAGGTGAGATCGAGCGCTACGCCGCACACGCCGTGGTTCTCGCCACCGGCGGTTACGGCCGTGCCTTCTTCCTGTCGACCAACGCAATGGGCTGCAACGGCTCGGCTGCAGTGCAGGCATTCAAGAAAGGCGCATATCTTGCCAACCTCTCGTTCACACAGATCCACCCGACCTGTATCCCCGTTCACGGCGAAGACCAGTCGAAGCTGACCCTCATGTCGGAGTCGCTCCGCAACGACGGCCGCATCTGGGTGCCCGCCAAGAAGGAGGACGCCGAGGCCATCCGCGCAGGCAAGAAGAAACCCACCGACATTCCCGACGAGGACCGCGACTTCTATCTGGAGCGCCGCTATCCCGCCTTCGGTAACCTCTGCCCCCGCGACATCGCCAGCCGCGCCGCCAAGGAGCGCTGCGACGCAGGTTACGGCGTAGGCACAGGCAACGCCGTATATCTCGACTTCAAGTACGCTATCCAGCGTCTTGGCGAGGACGTCGTGCGCGACCGCTACGGCAACCTCTTCGACATGTATCAGATGATCTCCGACGACAACCCCTATGAGACTCCGATGCAGATCTTCCCGGCTTCCCACTATACTATGGGCGGCATCTGGGTCGACTACGAGCTCATGACGTCGGTGACCGGCCTCTTCGCTATCGGCGAGTGCAACTTCTCTGACCACGGAGCCAACCGCCTCGGTGCTTCGGCGCTCATGCAGGGTCTGGCCGACGGATACTTCGTGCTTCCCTACACGATGCAGAACTATCTCAGCGACCAGATCAAGGTGCCCCGCTTCAAGACCGACGCTCCCGAGTTTGACGCTGCCGAGAAGGCTGTGCGCCAGCGCATCCAGCGCCTCATGGACATCAAGGGCACAAAGAGCCCCGACCAGATCCACAAGCGTCTCGGACATGTGATGTGGAACCTCGTCGGCATGGGCCGTACGCTCCAGAGCCTCGTCAAGGCTCTCGACGAGATCGAGGAGGTTAAAAAGGAGTTCTACACCGATCTGCGTGTCGTAGGTCAGGCCGATACCCTCAACACCGAGCTTGAGAAGGCGCTCCGTCTCGAGGACTTCCTCGTGATCTCCAAGATGATGGCGATCGACGCTCTCCACCGCAACGAGTCGTGCGGCGCACACTTCCGCGAGGAGTACCAGACCGCCGACGGCGAGGCTGCCCGCAACGACAAGGACTACATGTATGTGGGATGCTGGAAGTACACCGGCGACAACGAGAAGCCCATTCTGCTCAAGGAGCCCCTCAACTACGAGGCCATCAAGGTGCAGACCCGCAACTATAAGTCGTAATCCTCCCTTTCAAAGCAAGCAATCCAAATGGAACACAATATTAATGTAAACCTCAAGATATGGCGTCAGCGCGGCCCGAAGGAAAAAGGCGCTTTCGTCAACTATCGCGTCGAGAACGTTTCCACCGGAACGAGCTTCCTTGAAATGCTCGACATGCTCAACCAGCAGCTCGTCGAAAAGGGCGAGGAGCCGGTCGTATTCGACAGCGACTGCCGCGAGGGCATATGCGGCATGTGCTCCCTCTACATCAACGGACATCCCCACGGTCCGGTGCAGGGCATCACTACATGTCAGCTCCACATGCGCAAGTTCAACAACGAGGATACAATCACCATCGAGCCCTGGCGCTCGGCTGCATTCCCCGTTATCCGCGACCTCATGGTCAACCGCAACGCCTACGATCAGATTCAGCAGGCCGGCGGCTACGTGTCGTTCAACTGCGGCGGAGCACAGGACGCCAACTCGCTCCCGATCTCAAAGGAAGTGGCCGACATGGCCATGGACTCAGCTACCTGCATCGGTTGCGGTGCATGTGCCGCAGCTTGTAAGAATGGCTCCGCCATGCTCTTCGTTGCTGCGAAAGTGAGCCAGTTTGCTCTTCTTCCTCAGGGCGAGGTGGAGCGCAAGCGTCGCGCACGCGCAATGGTGGCAAAGATGGATGAACTTGGATTCGGCAACTGCACCAACACAGGAGCATGTCAGGCCGAGTGCCCCAAAAACATCTCCATCTCCAATATCGCTCGCCTTAACCGCGAGTATCTTCGTGCGAAGATCTCCGACTGAGTTCCTCGGTTGGTAACATAAAAAGCGAGGATAGAGTGTCAGTTTGGTGGTACTCTATCCTCCTTATTTCTTTTTTTTGAAGGTGTAACGCGCTTACTCCTGATATTAATGCGATCAATAAACCTCTCTATAATGACAGTAAAAAAACTGCTGCTTCTCCCTTTGGCCGCAATCGGCCTCGTCGCTTGCGACGGCACATCATCCGGCTATAGCTGGGACGGACTGACACTTCTCGACGGCGACGCCGTCATCGGTTCGGTCACAACCGCATGCTCCGACGCCCTCACTTCCGACATCGACATCACCGAGGTCGGCGAGGGGCTCTACAAGATCACGGCGCGTTATGTAGCCACACAGCAATCCGATTCCGCCGGCTATACCCTCGATTTTGTCGCATCGCAGCCCGCCGACTGGTGGATGATACCGTCGGTCTCCTACAACGGCAACAACTGGGGACGCGGACTTGAGCCGCGCGGAGCCCGCACCGACAAAGGCTGGTACACCTACACACACCGCATCACACCCATACCCGGCATCACCTATTCGGAGACGCCCGCCTATGCCGTGGCTCTCTGGGCCGACGCGCCCGCTGCCGACCGCGACAACTTCTCCTGCTCGATCATGCCCGACACCGCGTCGGTCACCCACAGGCTCATGTGGCCCGAAGAGGAGATGCCCGTGATGTATTGCGCACGCGACAAGTATGCCGACGGCTACCGCGTGTCGGGCAACGTCGCCAGGGGCGACACGCTCTCCATGACCGCATATCTGAGCGTTGCGCCCGTGCTGCCCGGACACCGTGCACAGCACAAATTTCTCACCGAAGCCTGGAACATGGCCGCTAAGCCCGAGGCCGACGTGCACACTCCCGCCGAGCTCTGGGAATACGGCCTGCAGTATGCCGAGAACTGGCTCTACAGCGAGGAGGGCGATTTCGCGGGATTCACCATCGGCTACAGCCCCGACGAAAACAACGTGCTTCAGCGCCGGCGCGGCTACGAGATAGGATGGTGCGGCCAGAACGCATCGTTCGCCAACTCCATGCTCACCGACTATCTCCGTCACGGCAACGAGTCGCGCCGCGACAAAGCCATGAAAGTGCTCGACTCATGGGCCGCACTTGCACCGCAGCCCGGCGGACTCTTCATCACCAACTACGACCGCGTCATCGGTCTCGACACCATCCCCTCTGAGATTGTTTTCGACGCGTGCAACCTCGGCACGGCCGCACTCAACTATTTCGAGGCCACCGATCTTGCCAAGGCCTGCGGATACGACCGTCCCAACTTTACCGAGATAGCCCTCGGCATCTGCGACTTCGTCCGCGCCGACCAGCAGGAGAGCGGCGTATATGGCCGCGGATGGCACCCCGACGGCACATGCTACGTGCGCGAGGGCACGATAGGAGCCTTCATGGTGCCTCCGATGCTCGAAGCCTACAACCGCACCGGCGATCAGGCCTACCTCGAGTCTGGCCGCCGCGCCTACGACTATTATCTCTGCCAGCTCAAGACCGACGGCTACACCACGGCCGGAGCCCTCGACACATGGTGCATCGACAAAGAGTCGTCGATCTCACTTATCCGCGGAGCCATGCGCCTCTACAAGATCACCGGCGACGACCGCTATATCGACGATGCGGTCACCATTTCCGACTATCTGTCGACCTGGCTGTGGCACTACGACACACACTTCGACGATCCGGCCAACGACTTCAACCGCTACGCCTATCACACATTCGGTGCCACATCCGTTTCCACGCAGCACCGTCATCTCGATCCCTATGCCGTCTTCTGGGTGCCCGAGTGGTTTGAGCTGAGCGAAGTCACCGGCGACAAGCAGTGGGCCGAAAAAGCGGTTGCCGTGTGGCGCAATGCCGCACAGCTTGTCTCCGACGGCACTCTGCAGATCAACGGCGTCCTCCGTCCCGCCGGATCGCAGAACGAAGCCTTCTTCCCAAGCCGCTGGCACTGGACAGGCGAGGAGCCCGCCGAGCGTCTCAACCAGTGGCTTGTGGCATGGCCCGGAGCCTTCCGCATGGAGACAATCCGCCGACTCGGTGCTGTCGACTGGAAAACAATGCCTTAAAATCTAAATATATCATCTTATTAAACTTGGTTTTTTATGAAAAGTAACATCTTCAAGGCAATAATGACCGCTATTGCCGCTCTGTCAGTCATCTCGTGCTCGCATCGCGAGGAGAAGTACTACAACAACCCCGTCATTGCTACCGACGCTCCCGATCCCTCGGTCATACTTGCCGATGACGGCAAGTACTATCTCTATGCCACCGGCAACGGGTACTCGATCTTCAGCTCCGACGATCTTGTCAACTGGGAGCGCGTAGGCACGGCCTTCAACGACCGGACATGGCCGTCGGCCATCCGCAACGACCGTCGCGGCACACTCTGGGCTCCCGAGATCCGCCGCATAGCCGACAGATACGTGCTGTTCTACACCCTTTGGTTCGGCGACGTGAAGTACAGTGTCATAGGCTATGCAGTGGCCGATTCGCCCGTCGGCCCGTTTGAAGACCGCGGCGTGCTCATCGACAGCCAGGAGATAGGAGTGCTCCAGTCGATCGACCAGTTCTACTACGAGGAAGACGGCAAATCGTGGATCTTCTGGGGCAGTTTCCGCAACCTCTATTCCATGGAGCTCGATGTGACCGACGATGTCGTCATAACGCCACGCCCCGAGACAAAGCGCCAGTTTGCCGGCACAGCCTATGAGGGCACCAACATCTTCAAGCGCGACGGATGGTATTATTTCTTCGCATCGACGGGCGACTATGCGGGTGGCACAAACAGCACCTACCGCACCGTTGTGGCGCGCTCGATCGACCTCATGGGGCCCTATCTCGACAAAGAGGGACGCGACATAATCGACAACGGTTTTGACGTCGTGCTCGACCGCAACGACAAGTTCTCGGGCCCCGGACACAATGCCGGACTCATCGAAGACGCCGACGGACGCACATGGATGTTCTACCACGCCTACGACAACTCCAATCCCGAAGCCGGGCGTCTCGGAATGCTCGACGAGGTCAAGTGGGACAAAGACGGCTGGCCCTACATCGAGGGAGGCACCCCGTCGTCCACGGCAGTCGCCCCATACGTCGACTGACCTCCTCCCTGCTTTTCCGTCACGCGGTGACATCTCATACCGGAGGTATGACGCGCCTGTAAGGGTGTGCGACATTGCGCCCACAGTAAAGCCCGTGAAATGGGCGTCACACGCGTGAGCACCGTGCGAGCGAAGTGAGCGCGGTGTAGGAGCGGATGGAAGTGTGGAGCTGCGGAGCTGCGAAACAAAAAGCGCACACATGTGTCGCTGCGCTGCAGCTCTGTGAGGGAGTCCGCATTACACCGGGTTCGTTCCACTCACCCGGTGCTACTTATGTGACGTCGCTCCCGCGGCTCATCCTCACGTCTGGCGCGATTGCCTCCGGCACTTTCATACACGATCCGATTTTATACGCATGAGGGTATGTTAAAATAGCTTTGGGCGTGCGACATTGCGCGCACATAACCGCTGTGTCATCAGCAAGATATCGCGATAGCGATATGAAATCTGTAGGCCCGTATATCGAAATCGCGTAGCGATGAAGATATGCGGGTTCAGGATACGCCATTATTTTTCGATGCCGTCAGGTATCGGACATCTATTCGAGGGCGGGCGACATACGCCCGCCCATCTCTTATGGTAATCTCCACACTCCGTCGAAGACGGATGATAATGCAAAGCCCCACATCGAGCGCGCAGCGCGATGGTGTGGGGTATGATCGTTTCTATGAAACCACGGCCTCGTAGAGGTCGTCTATCCGACATCTTCGACGCCGTATATCCCGGTCGGTTGATTTCCCCATGTCGAGCGAAGCGAAGGCATGGGGCTTGCCATTACATCATGCCTCCGGCACTTGCTTACATGATCCGATAGATGACCTCTTGCGAGGTCACGATGCTTCCGTCTCTGTCTCCTCCCCACGCTGCGGCTACGCCGCGACCGTGGGGTTTACCACGAAAGCTGTCTACGACAGCAGTTTATTCATTTTCAGATCTGCTTGCCAATACCATACGAGCGCGGCAGATAAATCCCCTGACAGCCTGTAGCAGTCACATCTGGCGGAAGAAGGTGTGTCAAAATAGGCTTTGGGTGTACTGTCGCATGCCCACAGTAAAGCCCGTGGAACGGGCGACACATATGTAGCACCGGGTGACCGGAGGGAACCCGGTGTACGTCGCACACCAGCCGTAGAGCTGCAGCGCAGCGTCACACGAGCAGATTTACGCATCTCCGCCCATGCGTGGGATATTGACATGTGTTGGGCTATAAATGCCTGAAAGGCATTTTAAAAATAATAGCCGGGTACACCGTAAGGTGTGCCCGGTAATAAACGCATATCAAGCGTGTCTGAAAGACACCTTGTTACACGATTGCGCCGCTACGCTGCAGCTCGGAGGCGGGAGGCCGGTTCAGTCTCTGCGAGACTGGTTGGCGAGGATGTAGATTCCCCCACCCTGTTCGCCTCGCTCACAGGATGGGGTTATGCTCCGGCTGCGCCGGGTTACGGCATCTGCGATGCCTCAGGTTGGCGCACGCCCACGTACCTGTGTCCGCTGCGATAGGGGCGACAGCCCCGGCTTCTTTAGTAACCGTGCCTGTAATGGCGCGGACATGCAACGTCACTCCCCACTGAGCCCACAACGTGGGCGCCTTCACAGCCCCGCGATATATCCGCCGATGCGCCCTACCGGCGTCACGCGCCGCGAGGGGAGAGCCGCCAATATAAGTGCCCGCGTCATCAGCAGATCGTCGTGGCAGCCCTGACGTGCCGCCATCGATCCGTTGGGCAGACGCTCATAGGTAAGCAGCTCGTTGCAGGCCAGCGTGTCACGCTCGACATACGTTCCCTCTCTCACGCGTCCCACAAGCTCGGTGATCGCCCACGTCTTGGTGGCGCGGTTCATATGAAATCCCGGCAGCCCCGGCTTGCCGTCGGTGCCCGCGCGGTGATAGAGATTGCGGTAGTGTTCGCCGATGCGGTTGAGTATGTAGGTCGACGGATCGCCGTCGGTGCGCTCGCTCTCGAGCGTGTTGCTTTCCACCACAAGCAGCGCGTCGTCATACCACCGTGCGATCTGGGCGCACTTCCAGCCGAGAAGGTCATGGTCGATGTGTCCGCGCCAGCAGGCCACTACGCGTGGTATGCAGTCGTCGGTCAGGCCGCAGTCCATCACCGTTATCACGCTCCAGTCGGCTCCGTCGCTCACGCCGCCTATGTCGACCCCGACGACATAACGCTGTCCGGCGCGTTGTCGCGGATTCTCCTCAGGCATTTCCCATACCCGCAGTCCGCCGCGGCTGTCGGGCAGAAACTTCACCCCTCGCAGTGCGGCGGCGCCTGTCAGAGCGCGTCCTGTGATCTCGCCGACGGCCAGAGGTTCCTCGCACCCCTCGCGCAGACGCTCCACGAGTTCCTGCCCGAACACGCCCGATCCCGAGTGCACAAACGCCTCCATCGCCGTCGTGGGGTACTCGGCCTTCATCTGCGAGTGCGACGCATATTCGCGCCGTTTGTGGTGATACCAGCCTATCTGGTCGAGCGAAAGACCCTGCTCCCACAGGCCGCGCTCATAGTCGTCGAGGCTGTCCCAGAGCCCGCGGCGGTCGGTGACCTTCACGCGGTATATCTCGATCTCGTGCCATGCCACAAACACCGCCTCTTTGTCGCTTTTGCCCGCCACGGCGCGTTGCCATTCGCGGTGAAAGAAACTGCCTGTGCCGTTGGCCGTGCTCTCCATCACCAGCAGCGTGCCCGCGCCGTTATGTATGCCGCCGATAGCGCGGATGAAGTCGTCGGGGCTGCGGCGTGTCGTGTCGCGCCAGAACGCCACTTCCGAGAGATGCGCCATGGCGTAGTCGCCGCCACGCACGGCCTCCTGGTTTTCGATTGAACCGATCGTCACGTGGCAGTTGCGTCCTGCGATCTCGCGCACGTTCAGCGCCCCTTCCCACGACCGGAATCTCGGCGACGGCTTTTTCTTCTCTTTGCCCGTTTTCTTTGCGGGTTCACCGTCGGCGTCAAGCTCCTCCCAGTATTCTTCGGGATAGCCTGCGAGCAGTTTGCTGTACATGCCCCTGATCGTCGCCGACGTGTCTTTCACCTGCGAGCATATAAGCGAATGGCAGTTGGTGTAGAGCACCGTCTGCCACCACGCCATATAGATCTGCACAAGCGTCGACCCGCCCCACTGCCGCGCCTTGAGCAGTATCACCCTCACCGGCTTCTCCTCCTGCCGCATCCGCTCCATCACGCCCAGCAGCTTGCGTTGCGGAGCGTTGAGCCTGAAAGGTATGTCGCGGCCGCTTATCTTGTCCTTGATGCGCGCGCAGGTCACGGCCCAGTACTCGAAATCGTGGCGGCAGCGGGCTTTCACGTAGGCCACGCGGCTGCGTGCCGCCTTGTAGGCCTTGTCTTCGACGAGCGACACAGGCAGCAGGCACACCCCGTCGCGCTTCTCGCCGGTGTCGACCTTCACCCGACGTCCCTGGCAGCCGATGCCCTTCACCGGGTCGTAGGCCACGTCAAGACGTTTGCGTCGGCGGTCGTCCTCGCGCGTTATCTTTCTGAAATCCATTCTGTTTTACATTTTAAAAGTAGGGACGCACGGTTCGTGCGTCCGCCTGATCTCGTGTCTCCTGCTTATTTCATGTGCAGACTTATACCGCTCAGACGCATGTCGGGCGACACTGTGCCTTTCAGTCCGATCGTAAACCAGTGCCGGCGTCCGGCGTTGACCGGCAGAAACAGCGACTCTTTCATCGTGCCGCTTATCATGGCCGACAGAAGCAGCCTCACCAGCGCTATCGAGGCGGCGCCCCCGTCGGTTGTGGCTGTCAGGCGCGCTTTCACGGCCGAGGCGACCATGGCCAGGCCGATAGAGGTGAGGCGCAGCACCGAGCCGAGCGTCCCGCGGGTGGGAGTGGCAACGTAGTCGGGCAGCTCCACACGGCAGCTCCACTCCACCTCTTTTTCGCTCTGCTCACGGTGGCGTGAGTCGCGCAGCTTCCCGTCGTTGTCGATTATGCGCAGACACCCGTCGCCGCTGCTCATTGCCGAGGCGGTCAGTGGCGTGTCGCGCAGATAGAAGTGGTCGGGGGCTTCCGAGGGGCGCACCTGCGCCATGCCGCCGGCGAGCATTATCCACAGGTCGCCGCCGTCCCATCCTATGCCCTGTGTGTCGGTGGGAGTGATGCCCGGGAAGTCCGTCGCCTTGCTCCCTCTCACATTCACGGCGCATCCGCCAGCTATCACCGCTACGCCACGGTCGGCGGTGCCACGGGCTATGTCGCGCCGGCTTCTCACGGCGCGCCGGTCGATCAGTTGCAGTGCCACCGGCTCGTGACGAGCATTGGTGACGCACAGATTTATGCCGCTTTCGCCGAACACATAGAACCTGTCGCGGCTGAAATCCCATGCCGACGACAGCGCCGTGGCGGTCGTGATCCCCGCTATGCGGTGGCCGGGAGAACCCGTCATGCCCGAGGGCGCGAGGCTGTCCGATGCCGGTGCCGACACGATGGCGCCGGTGTATGTCTTGCGTCCGACGGTCGACGCCTCGACTTTGAACGCTTCCTCCTCTGTGTACGAGAGCTGCAGAGGGCGCAGGGTGGGGGAGAGCCATGCCGACAGCCCGCTTCCTGCGATCGGCGTGAGTGTGACCGTCGCCGAGGCTGTTCCCTCGGCCGTCTTCACTCTCACGGTGAGTGTGCCTCCCTCTTCGCCGGGCCACACTATCAGCGGCGACAGCTGCGTCGGCGCGTCGCCATATCCGGCCGAATTGCAGGTGGCGCGTCCCTCCTTGCGTTCCACCGACAGTGTGCCGGTCCACGATCGCTCCGTTGCCGTGGCTGTGGCGAAATGTGCGGCACCCCATCTCTCGAAGGGGAGAGCTGTGATGTTGCCCCATATTGTCGTGTCGCCGTTGGTCGCGGCAGTCCCGGCGGTGAATGCGGCTGTCCGCCATCCTCCGCCCGCGAGTATTGTCTCGTGGGGGAGTCTTGCCCGCGGTGCTTTGGCGAACGCTCTGGTGAGACGCCGGTGACACTCGGCCGCTGTCAGGCCGCCGCATGGCACACTCAGTACTATCTTCTTCCCGAGGTTTTCCGTCGCAAACGGGTCGCTGACTGCAGCCACCTTCTCGCATATGCTGTCAAATCTTGCCAGTGCGCTGAGCACCGTGTCGCGCAGTTTGGCGGTGTCGCCCGTCATCGTCACGGCCATGCCGGGCATGTAGAACCGCAGCTTGTGTGCATCCATGTCGAGGCTGTCGGCGATGATGCCGCTCTGATCCACGGCGTGCAGCGGCCCTGCGGCTTCCACTTCAAGACGCTTCACGCGCCTTGCCGCGTCCTCTCCTGCGGCATCGGGCAGCAGTAGAGTCGGCACAAACGACTCGGCCGCGATGCTGAAAGCCGCCCGCTGTGTGTCTCCGTTCCCGCTTACCGTCACTGTCATCTCCTCTCCCGGCTGATACCCCTTGTCGGTGCCGGTCATCACCACCGGCGACAGAAACAGAGTCCGCCCGTCGGCATCCGTCAGTCTGTAGCGCAGAAGCAGTGGGGCGATGCTGCGGCCCGCCGAGCGGGCCAGGCTCTCAAGCTCCTCCATTGCCGTTGTCACGTCGTCGGCCAGCGCGGCTCTGTCGCTTTTCTCGAGGCGGTGGCTTGTGGAACTGTATGTCCCTTTGAGCTTCATCTCGGCCACGTCGGCGGTGAGCGTCGAGTAGCTGTCGGCGATAAACGTTGCCGCCGCAAACTCAGGGTGTGCCTCCTCCACGCGCCACACGCCATCCGTCTCGTCGGCCGAGAGATAAAAGGCGCTTGTCTCGGTCATCACAGTCACGCGGCTCCCGTCCCCCTCAGTCACGGCGCAGAGCGGAGCCGATGCCAGCGGAGCCGTCGTGTGGCACGACACCGCGTCGGCCCCGTGGTCGCACCCGGTCACGATTGTCAGCATGTTGCCGTTTTTAAGCAGCAGACACTCTCCACGCCAGGGGTGCTGCCAGCACAGCAGGGGCACCGATCCTGCGCCCACCTCGGCAAGAGCTGCGAAATCGTCCACCGGCACGAGTCGCCCACGCTCGCTCCCCGGACGCAGATTTTTGCACGACACCGTGCCCTGCCATCCGGCCGTTGCGCTGTTGTCGGCTATGCCGTGTGCGGTGTGCGGCAATGCGGCCGCCACATCCAGACGCCGCCCGTCGGTTTTTCCAAAAGTGTTTTTCATAGTATTGTTCTTGTGTGTTTCCTGTCGCAAAACTACTCCCGTCCTGAAGCCCCCGGTGTGTTAAATGGCCTCTGCGTTTTTTAACCCGTGTGTCATTCCCGCTACACTGTCACGCGCGCTGTGACAGCTAATTTGTCTACCTTTACCGTGAAAACTATTGAATTATGAGAAATATCAGACAATCAGGCATTATTCTGTTCAGCCTCTTGGCTTTCATATTCCCGGCCACACTTTTCGGTCAGACATCCGTCTCCCGCAGCGTGTCGGTTGAGGAGACCGTGCAGTTCCGTCCCCATTTATTCCTGCAGCCACAGGCCGGAGTCGGTCTGACAATTGGCGAGCGGAAAATGGGCGACCTCATTTCGCCCGCTGCCGCTATAAATCTCGGCTATCGGTTCACGCCCGCGTTTGCATTGCGTGCCGGAGTGTCGGGCTGGCAGGCACGTGGAGCATGGGTGTCACCTGTCCGTCACTACAAGTTCGGTTATCTTCAGGGCAGCGTCGATGCCATGCTCTCGTTCACAAACCTTGCTTGCGGACACAACCCTGACCGCACGCTCGACTTCTACGGATTTATCGGCGCGGGCGTCGCCGGCGGTTTCCACAACAAAGATGCGGAGCGCCTCAATGCCGAAGGACACCATTTCGACCGACTCTGGACGGGCAAGACATTCTTCCCTGCCGCGCGTGCCGGCCTCGGACTCGATGTCAACCTCAGCCGCAGTTTCGCGCTAAGCCTCGAGGTCAACGCCGACATGCTCCCCGACAAGTTCAACTCCAAGAAAGGCAGCTCGTTCGACTGGCAGTACAATGCACTCATAGGTGTGAAATACAGCTTTGGCGGACGCTCGCGCAAGATTGTAAGCCGCACCGAGGAGGTCGTCGAGGAAGTCGCCGAGCCTGCGCCACATGTTGTGTACGCCACCGAGCTCACGCCCCTTCCTGAGCCCGCCAAGGCCGAGCCCGTCAGCCCCGAACCTATGAAGCAGGATATTTTCTTCCGCATCAACTCATCCGTCATTTCTCAGGCCGAGCAGCCCAAAGTCGACGCGCTGATACTTTACCTCAAAGAGAACCCCGATGCCCGCATAGTCATAACCGGCTATGCCGACCGTGCCACAGGCTATCCCGCCTACAACCTCAAGCTCTCGGCCGCACGCGCCGACAGAGTTGCAGCCGCACTCAAGGACGCCGGCATCGATCAGGCGCGCATCACCGTTCAGGCCAAAGGCGACACCGTACAGCCCTTCGACGCCGTCCCGCGCAACCGCGTCGCCATCTGCCTCGCCCAATAACAGCTCTGTAACAGATCTGTAGTGGCGTGCTCGTGAAAGTAGGGACGCACGGTCGACTGCCGATGTATCGCGTCAGCGATATGATGTCAGTAGGCCCGTATATCGAAATCGCGTAGCGATGCAGATATGCGGGTATCGTGTACGTCATCAATTCTCGATGCCGTTAGGTATCGGATCGACTGCCAATAGTCTTCTCACAGAGAGTAGGGACGCACGGCTCGTGCGTCCGCCACACCACACCTCCGTCGAAGACGGAGAATAATATCAAGCCCCACATCGAGCGCGCAGCGCGATGGTGTGGGGCTTGATCGTTTCATAAACCGCGGCCTCGGAGAGGTCGTTTATCCGAGCCGTCACATGATTTGTAGGGGCGTGCGACAGTACGCCCACATCAAAGCCCGTGAAACGGGCGTCCGAGGCATCGCAGATGCCGTAACCCGGCGTAGCCGGAGCCTAACCCCATCCTGTGAGCGCAGCGAACAGGGTGGGGTTATCATCATCCTTGCCAACCAGTCTCGCAGAGACTGAACCGACCCCTCATACTGGCGCGGTATGTGACATACCTTCATTCCAAACTCGCAACGCGGGCGCCTTCTGCAATTTGTAGGGGGCGTGCGATAGTACGCCCACATCAAAGCCCGTGAAACGGGTGTCCGAGGCATCGCAGATGCCACACCCCGGCGTTTAGCATCATCCTCGCCAACCAGTCTCGCAGAGACTGAACCGACTACTCATATATCATGCCGGAGGCATGACATTTCGTTAGCTGGGTCACCGTCAGGTGTGCCCGGTAGATCACAATACCAAAACAGGCGCGGGGAACATCTCCTCGCGCCTGCCATTTTATAAAGTTTGGTTTATCCCTTGCGTAGGTGATAGTCGACCAGACCCTCCATCGGTGAGCGGCTGATAGCTCCGAGAGAGCAGTCCATAGCATCGGCGGCTTCATGCAGCACGTCCTTGAAGTACCAGCCGATAGAGCCGGTCACATTGATGTGCATGTTCTTGTAGTTGGCGTAGCGGGTGATGTTGCGCGTGAAGAACGACTTGAACGAGTTGAGCACAAGGCGGTGGATTGCGGGCTCCTCGATGTTTTCAAGCAGGAAAGGTGTCACCGAGGCAAGGAAACGGTTGGCGTTAGGCTCGCTGTAGACGCGATGCACCACCGTCACGGCATCCATGTTGTAGCGCTCCTGAAATTTCTCCATCAGGCTTGCGGGAAGCACACCTTTGAGCACGTCGGAGATGAGCATGCGGCCGAGCACCGCGCCGCTGCCTTCGTCGCCGAGGATGTAGCCGAGCGACGGCACGTTGTCGACGATGTCGTTGCCGTCATAGAGACAGCTGTTTGAACCTGTGCCCATGATGCAGGCGATGCCGGGCTTGTCGCCGCAGAGCGAGCGGGCGGCGCCGAGCAGATCGCTTTCCACTGTCACAGTGGCAGTGGGAAACACCTCTGAAAGAGCCTCTTCGATTTTGCTCTTGACGCCTGAGTCAATACATCCGGCGCCATAGAAATAAATGCGGCTGATCGACATCCCGTCGGTCTTCTCGGCTACTTCCGACTGGAATATCGACAGGACTTCTTCTTTGGTAAGAATCAGGGCGTTGAGTCCCGATGTCGAAAAGCTGTTAACGGCTTCGAGGCCGTCGATGCAGCACCAGTCTGTCTTGGTGTTGCCGCTGTCAGCGATAAGTATCATAGTTTTGGTTGGTTAGTTTCGTCAGTATAGTTTGTAGGGCGCGCTTTTGGCTTTGAATGCTTCGGTGCCACCCATCCACAGGTCTTTGATGTCCTCAACCATGTGGCGTTTGCCGAAAAGAGTCCTGATCTTCTTGCTTCCGGTGACTTTGTCAAACATGTTGAGGCGTGCCGCCGCGCGTCCTGAGAGCATCTTGTGTGCCGGATACATTCTGGCCACCTCCTGTGCCACGTAAAACTGGATAAGAGTCAGCGTGGCTGCCTGGCGGTCGGTGATGTAGTATTCCACACCGGCCACCGGCTTCCCCTGACTCATCGAGTAGAACGGGGTATAGTGAATGGGGCGGAACTTCACGCCGGGGAGCGCGAGAGCGTTGAGGCGGTCCGACAGTCCGGCGGCATCGTCGATCCAGGGAGCGGCGAATGTCTTGAACGGCAACGTATAGCCCACGCCTATCGACATATAGTCGAGTTCGCCGAGTATGCCGCTCGACGGATAGTAGAGCGAGGTCTCGGCCGTGGGGATATGCGGCGACGGAAGCACCCAGGGCAGTCCCGTTTCGGCGTATTCCATGTCGCGGTGCCATCCCTCCATCTTCACTACGTTGAGTTTCACCTTTTTGCCCGACTCAAGCAGCCCCTCGCCGTTGAGATACATGGCGAGCTCTCCCGGAGTCAGACCGTAAAGATAGGGTATCGGAAATTGTGAAACAAATGATTTGCAATCATCTTCCGTGATAAGTCCCTCAACGTTTCCTCCTACGGGATTAGGGCGGTCGAGCACAACAAACTCTTTCCCGGCCTTGGCGCAGGCATCCATGCAGAGCCCGAGGGTCGATATGAACGTGTACGATCGGCAGCCGTTGTCCTGTATGTCATAGACCATTACGTCTATGTCGGCAAGCATGGCCGCCGAGGGGCGACGGCTGGCTCCGTAGAGCGAATACACCTTTACCCCGGTGGCGCTGTCCACGCTGTCGCTCACTTTCAGTCCGGCGTACTGGTCGCCTCTCACACCGTGCTCCGGCGCGAAAAGAGCCGTGAGCTTCACTCCGGGTGCTTCGTGCAGTATGTCGATGGTCGATTTCAGGTTGCGGTCGACGCCGGTGGGATTGGTGATAAGTCCCACGCGCTTCCCTTTGAGCACGTCAAAACCGTGGCGCACAAGCATCTCTACGCCTGGTGTCACCTGGGCGACCGAGGCAGTCACTGCAAGCGTCATGGCCGCTAATATTGCAAATATCTTCTTCATATTCAACTCTCTTTTGAGCACTCTTTAAACGCGCTCTTGTTTATTTTCACCATCGCGCACACGGCATAGGTCGAGAGGCTGCAAAGCATTACGAGCCAGAAATAGTTGATGTAGCCCTGCGCCTGATCGCCGAAGATGTGAAACCGGCTCACCTGCTCGTGAATCCATCCGGCGGCCATGCCCGGCAGCATCATGCCGAGTGCCATGAACGCCGTGCAGAAAGCATAGTGCGACGTCTTGTATTCGCCGTCGCAGAAATAGATCAGATACATCATGAAAGCCGTGAAGCCGAAACCGTAGCCGAGCTGCTCGAACCCGATACATGCGTTTATGATGATCGGGTTCTGCGGTTGGGCCATGGCCATGTAGCAGTAGACTAATCCCGGCAGTGTGATCGCCATTGCCATGGGCCAGAGCCAGTATCTGAGGCCGCGCCGCGCTATGCAGATGCCGCCGAGTATGCCTCCGGCGAGCAATGCTATCACCCCGGTTGTCCCCGTAGCGATGCCAACGGCTTTGGTGCTGAGCCCGAGTCCGCCCTCGTCAGGTGGAGCGAGAAGAAACGGTCCCGACACTTTCAGCATCAGTGCTTCGGCCAGACGGTAGAGAAGCATGAACGCTAATGCCGCGGCGATATGGCGCTTGCTGAAAAATGTGGCGAATGTATCGCCGAACTCACGCAGTATGCCTCTGACTCCGCCTGGACGTGTCGCGCGGTCGCTCTCCGGCCGTGGCATCCACATTGTGTGGTAGATCGATATGGCAAGAAACACCACCGACAGCGTGCCGAACGTGACGGCCCAGGCATAGGGTATGTTCCCGCCGGTGCGCTCCTCCATCTCGCCGGCGAGCCACACCATGCCTCCCTGTCCGATCAGCGACGCGATGCGGTAGAATGTGTTGCGCAGACCCACATAGGCGGCCTGCCCTTTTGGAGGCAGAGCAAGCATGTAGTAGCCGTCGGCGGCGATATCGTGCGTGGCTGAGAAAAAGGCCATAAGCCAGAAGGCGGCAAGAGTCGCTGCAAAGAAAAACGGCAGCGGTAGACACAGAGCCACAAGGGCCATGCTCACGCCGATACAGAACTGCATCGCTATCACCCAGCTGCGACGTGTGCCGAAAATGTCGACAAACGGGCTCCAGAACGGCTTGATCACCCAGGGCAGATAGAGCCACCCGGTGAAAAATGCCATTTCTGTCAGCCCTACGCCCATGCGGGTGTACATCACCACGGCCAGTGTGTTGACGGCAAAATAGGGCAGGCCCTCGGCGATGTAGAGGGTCGGAATCCACATCCACGGGCTGCGGCGGCCGGCATGATTTGTTCTATCGGTCATGTCAGTAAAGCTTTTCAATTATTGCGCCGGGGTAGTAGTGCTGCAGTATAGCCCGGTAGCCGAATCCTTTGCTGGCCATCACGGCCGCGCCGATCTGGCAAAGCCCTGTGCCGTGTCCCCATCCTTTTCCCTCGAGGTGCCAGCCGCCGTCGGGCCGGCGTATGGCCTCAAATGCCGAGCTTTTAAGATGCGACGCGCTCAGCCAGCGTCTTATGGTAAGTTCTTTTCCGACAATATGGCTGCACCGTGTACCGATGATCTCGAGCAGACAGATGCGTCCCGACTTGCCGCGTTTCAGAGGTTTCAGTGCGGTCACTTCGCCGAAATCAATGCCTGAGCGCTGAAGCAGAAGTGCCTCCAGCTCACCCGGTGCGTAGTCTGCGCTCCAGC
Source organism: uncultured Muribaculaceae bacterium (assembly GCA_964389525.1). Lineage (GTDB taxonomy): Bacteria > Bacteroidota > Bacteroidia > Bacteroidales > Muribaculaceae > JAFLTL01. The sequence goes on from CAYMEX010000005.1 coordinate 22,134, forward strand.
GGTAGGTCTGTGTGTCCTCGCGGTCATAGCCGTTGAGCGAGCGTTCGAGTATTTCAGGCGTTGCCTCGGCGCAATACGGGTCTTCGACGGCCATCAGATAGGGATGCTCGCGCGGCTCCCAGCATGTGGCGAAATCCTCGGTCATGCCGCCGCAGCATTTCGAGAACCGGGCGTCGCATATCTTCCCCTCAAAGGTCAGTACCTCGCCGCGTGTGGAGTCCACGGCTTCGTCGACACTCCGTTGCGGCTCTCTGTCGCCTGTGCCCTGATAGCGCTGGCAGTGGTCGTCGGCGCACACATCGAAATCCTTGTGGTCTTCACGATCCTGCCAGTCGATGGTCACACCTGCCGAGCGGGTGCGGTCGTCGGCCTGAACTGCCTCGGTGCCCTCATATCTCAGGTCGCGACGTATCTGCGCCAGAAGCCAGCTGCGCGATATCACGGCATGTGCCTTGAGCAGTTCGGCCGGCGAGAGGCGGTTCATCTCCGACCCGATCACGCTTTTCAGGTATTCTTCTGTGCCTATGCGATTTATTGCCGTAAGATTGCCGTCGTCATGCCGCATTATCTCCAGTTCTCCGCCGAAGCGCTGACACTGCTGACGCTCCCAGTGAAACGCCTTGCCGATCGTGACGCCCGACAGCTCGAACTGTGGCGGCGTCCCTCCGAGATACCTCACCTCGATTTCTGGAGCGGTCATTATGCCGACTCTCACTTCCGGTTCTTTGTTCAGCATGGCGTTTTGCAGGTCTCGTTATAGATTTCGCGGATTATATCTTCGTCAAGCCGCTCGAAGTCGATGCGGCGCGGTGTCACGATCACACCGGCAACATCCACCGATGCCGGACTGATCATCATGCCGTTGCTGTCCGACGGATCTCCCGTGTAGCTCGACGGTCTGTGTCGAGGGCGCGCTATCACCGCCATCCTCACCCCTCTGCCTGTAGCCGTGGCGAGCAGATTGAGCCGCGGCTCATCATCCCCGCTGTCGGCCGGCAGCGACGGGAAAAGACTCTTTATCAGCCGGTCGGCTTCCTCGGCCGTCGTGGTGTCAACCACTATGGCGTCGATTGGAAGCCCCGTTATCCTCACGGTTGTCGCATCCTCTCTCGCGGGTGGCAGTGCCTTCCAGAGAGGCAGCTCGGACGACCTTACGGCCTGAAAGTGCATGTGGTCGGGAGCCGATGCACCGCACCGTGGCCCGTTGTAGAATACCGTGTACCCCTCCAGCTCTTTGGCAAGACGCCACATATCTTTCACGCGGTCGCCGATTGCCTGAGCTACATGCGTCCGGCTCGCTATGACGAAGTGTCGGTCGAATATCGGGAACGGGTTTACGAGGACTTCGTATTTGCCGTCGAGGCATACGACAGCCTTCTGTCCGTCAAGCCGGTTGGCCGGACATAGGAAGCAGGAACGTGCCGCTATTGACGCCTTGTCGACTCTGGCGCCCGAGCTCACGGCACGCGCCGGATTGAACACGGCGCGCACTCTCATATCTCCGAGCCCGAACTCCCGCGACTCTACATCGTGCAGCGCGGCGTAGTTCCCGGCCATCAGAGTCACTGTGGCAGTCTGCTCCGTGTGCAGGGCTTCTATGTCGGTCAGCAGACTCATTGTCCGTTGTTTTCAGCGTTTATGCGACGTCGTGCCTGTAGCTCCCATGTGCGCAGACGGTCTTTATACAGGTTGTTGGCATTCATTTTCTCGCGGCTCGGGGCGGCGTCGCTGTTTCCCTCCCAGCGGCGGCAGTTATACAGCACGTCATAGATGCGTCCGATCTGATATTCGCGTGATATGCGCAGTCCTGCGGCATAATCCTCCCCGTAGCTGGTGTTCGGGAGCCCGATCTCATGCAGCAGAGGCGTGTAGAAGCATCTTGGCGCACCCAGTCCGTTGATGCGCAGCGCATTGTTACGTCCGTTGTCTGGGGTCCACTCTCTGTGGTCGATCACGCCGGGCGCGATCTCATTTCCCTCGAAATCTGTCAGCCGGTAGCTGCCTACGATCATGGGCACCTGCTGGCGGCGGAACTCATCCACGATCTTTTGAAGCACGCCGTTGTCGCTGTAGACATCGTCGCTGTCGAGCTGACAGGCGAAACGCCCGCATTTTTCGTGCCTTACGCCGGTGTTCCAGCAGCCGCCTATGCCGAGATCGTGGCGGTCGGGTATTATGTGTATCAGGTTGTCGTGGCTCTTTGCGATATTGTCGATGATCGCGGTGGTGCCGTCGGTGCTGTGGTTGTCTATGACGATCACGTTGTACGGGAAATCGGTTTTCTGCGACAGTGCGCTTTCAAGCGCGTCGGCGATTGTCCGGCACCTGTCTCTGACCGGGATTATTACTGAAGCCTCCGTGTCGAAATGTGTCGCATACAGGTCGATTTCCCTGAACACTGGTCTCAGCCACGCTCCTGTGGCTTTGAGGTGGGCGGTGCACGCCTCCTCCATCTCGATCTGCGACGCGCGGTTGCGCGGATCAACATAGCCGAACTGCGCCTCGTGGTGCGACATCTCAGTGTCTGTTTCTTCGGTCGTGTAGAGTGTCTCGTTGATATGCACAACCGCTCCCTTGCGGCTCAGTCGCAGCCGCAGGTCGTAGAAGCCTGCCGCGCTGTAGTTGCGTGTCATCTTCGATGTGGCCTCGCGCAGCAGATCTGTCCTTACGGCCACAAGCGGGCCGAAATCGAAATCGTCGCGCAGTGCCCCTTCCTGCAGGTCGATGAGGCGGCACACCGTGGTCTCTCCCCCCTTGTTGCGGTGCAGGTAGTCCGAATAGATCATCGACGCGCCTGTGTCGTCGCCGATCGCCGCCATGCGCCTGAAGCAGTCATGTCCCGGCACGAGAGTGTCGCCGTTCATCATCAGGAACGTGTATGTCCCGTGTCCGCTGTTTTCTGCAGCCGACTTCATTGCTTCGGTCGATCGCAGCGGCATTTTCGGGTCGAAAAGCCTTACGCACAGTCCCGCTTCTTTCAGATGTCTGAGAGTGTCGGTGTCACCTGCGCCGTGGGTGTTTGGAATAAAGATCGTGTTCATCGGTCGAGAGACTTGAGTAGTAGATTCATCAGTTGCTGGCGTGTTTTGCTGTCCTGGATTGTCTCAAATGGAAATCCCAGCGTCACTGCGCTGTAACCCTTTCTTTTGGTCAGGATACCTGCAGCATTGCCCGTCTCCGGATATGTCAGGAGAGTGGTGGATTTGGTCTGGTCTGACGGCAGAAGCGCCTCGACACTCTCGACTGCGTAGAAATCAGGGTTGATCTCCGTCGCAAACTTCATGTCGATGATCTCGCCCCCTTTCAGTATGTTGTTTGGCAGACTCTTGGCGTTGCCTGTCATCACACGTCCTCCGCTGTATGTCACGCCGAGCACCTCATTGGCAAATTTCTTGCCCGTCTCGGCTGTCACGGTTTCGGTCGAGGGGTTGTCCCAAAGATCGCTCAGCACATAGCTGCCGCTGACGATAACGTCGCCGCCGCTCTCGGTGTGGCGGCGCAGAGCCTCCTGAAGCAGTGGCGGCAGGGCGCCGTATTTCCTCAGTCCGGGCACAAGCTCGATCGTCTTCTGCTTGCCGAGCGCGATGTCGACGATGCCGCCGTTGCGGTGATCGTGCAGCGGGCTTGTGAACGCCTCAAGGCTTTCCGACACAAACGGATATCCGGCGGCGAGTATCGCCGCGCCGTGCAGCGATACATAGTCCTGCGTGTTGCCCGCGATTATGGTTGTATCGTAGTTGTCGGTCGATGCGCCGAAGCCGCCGAGGTCGTCGTTGGCCCATTCAGAGAAGCGGTCGAAGTCATACTGGCTTCCGATGAAACTTATGTCATTCATGTAGGGGACGCCGTGGTCTTTCTCGTCGCTGAACCCGGCATGTTCGCCGTCGTCAAACCAGTCGGGACCGCTGATGCGCGTAAATCCGTTGACCACCGTCACCTCAGGCCCTTTGGTCTGTTTGGGAGTGCCTACGGCAAGCACTTCCGACGGGAAGCTTTTGCCTCCTGAGTTCCCGGCCGTGATCCTGAACGAATAGACCGTCCCGGGTCGTGCGCCTCTGAAAAGATAGCGCGGCACGTCCACGCGGGCCACCTTCTTGAATGCGCCGACGCCTGTGCGCATTTCCACGTCATACCACTCGGGCTCGGCTGTCGGTTCGAGCGGATCTTCGGTCGGCTGCCATGTGAGCAGATAGGCTCCTTTGTTCGCTTTGTCGTGGCCTATCGCAAAATTGCCGACAGGCAGCGGCTGTATCATGTACATGCGGTTGTCGCGCTCGGCAAGATACCAGAGCATGCCCTTGTAGACAGCGCGGGCAACCGTAAACCTGAATGTCGGGTCAAGACCCATCCTCATGTCTGGAAAATTCTGGTGGCTCAGCAGCTCGAGCAGAAATGCCGGCACGCGGCTTGTGCGCGCCTCGGCGTAGTTTTTGTCGAACATCGAGCGGCGCGTCCACGTCGAGTCTACCGTGGCGCGTATGTCGTTGACGATCGTCGTCACCACATAGTCTGCCAGATCGCGTCCCGCCAGGCGCGACCGGCCGCCGCCTCCCGCTTTGCCGCCGTCGGTGCTGTAGATCGCCAGTGTGCCTACGGTCGAGTCATCGTAGGTCAGGCCGGCGTCGGTGTGCCATCCCATCGAGAAGTCTATGGGTATGCCCAGACCCTTCCAGCCCGGGTTCATCGACGACCCGCCGCTGAGATAGTTCACCCACGGGCCGCGCCCCTTGTAGTCGTCGGCGTAGTCCGACACGTGGTTCGACACCGAGTAGACCGAGTCAGGGATGCCCGACCACTGCATGAAGTAACGCGCCCCCTCGCAGAAACGGGGATATCCGCTCGTTGTCGGCTCGTTGCTTCCGCGTTTTCCCGAGCTTCTCATTATGTTGCCCATGCCGCCGCCGATTTTCACGGCATCGGCTGTGAGTGTGGCGTTGGCTCCGGGGCAGATATTGCTGAGAGTGACGATCTTGCGTATGCCTTTATCAAACTCGAAGTCGCCGAGATAGATCCATGTGCCTGCTCCCATTGCCTGATTGACAGTGAAATGCTCGTCGCCGCCGAGGCCGTGCACAGTGTATGGTGCCGCATGAGCCGGACGCTCGCTCGCGCCGTAGCTCACATACACGGCATAACGCCCGCGCTCGGGTATCTCGGCCGAATACTCTACCGTCGACGACTCGGCTTTGCGGTCAACGGTCGTTACCGCGCGGTATTTGCCCGCCTTGAACGGATTTTCTCTGTCGGTGAGCGTAGCACGCGGCAGTCCGAACCCTGCCCCTGCGGCGTCATGCCACTGGTGCTTTCCGTCGGTCTCGCTGTAGCCTCCGCTCGAGGCGGCTCCGCCGTCGCGGTCGATTATGATTTCTACTGTCGACGTGTCACGTTCGCGCGGACAGAGCACATAGGCGCCCGCATTCTCGAGCATCGGTATCAGAAACGGATAGACATACCCGGTCGTGTATAGATCTTCGACGGTCTGCATTATCTTTCCGCGCTGCCACTGCCACCGGTCGGTGCGTTTCTCGAAATATCGGCCGTGGCTCGGCCAGAGAGCGATGTTGGCGCCGGTCATACCCTTGTCGTAGTCCGTTTCGTCGAGACGACGCACAAAAGGCCGCGTCTCGCTTGGACCGGGGTTCTTTTTCGGCGCACCGCGCAGGAGACGTTCGACAGGCGTTTTTCCCACAAGTAGTCTTATCGTGTAGTCTCGCTGGTTTTCAGGCAGAGCCTCGGCGAGTGCGCTGTATAGCGATTCAAGATCCTCCTCGGTGTAAGGCAGATAGCCCGCACGGTCGTTGCAGACCAGCGTCACGGTTTTGGCGGATGTGTTTACATTGGCCGATTTCACTGTTATGCCCGCGATGTTGGTGTAGGCGGGCAGCCAGTTTCGGAAAGCCTCGGTCAGGGCTGTTTCAAGCACACCGGCTCTGTGTGTTTTGCGGCGGGCGGCATCAGCGGGGAGCACCGTCATTGCCACGGCAAGAGCCAGTATTGTTCGGGTCAGAAATGAGGACATGTAGCGATATGTGGGGGAGAGACGGATTGGTCAGGTGAAAAGTGATTGGTTCTGTAAAGTTACTCAAAAAATCCCGATGAAGTGATAAACTTGACGCATTCGGTGTTAGATACCGCCGTATTTAACTTTTACGGCAAATTATATCAAATAAAAGTTATAATCTCGGTTATGTTTGATTATTTGTTTCGTTTTCTCAAGGCATAATGTTATTTTTGCAATATATAAAACCAACCATTCACAAAACAATGATGAATTTAGACCTTTTTATAACTCTGTTCCTCCAGAATATCGGAGGGCCGCAGATGATAATTATTCTGGCTGTGATACTTCTTCTCTTTGGCGGCAAGAAGATACCCGAGCTTATGCACGGCATCGGCAAGGGAGTCCGTTCGTTCAAGAAAGGCCTCGCCGACATTGAGGAGGACGTGAAAGATATCGACAGACAGGAGTCAAAAGAGAAGTAAGGATAACAGCTTTTTAGGCTGAACAGGTACTACAATTGGATTAAGGCAATCGGCAGCTTCATTGCCACGGTTTTTCTGCATACCGGTGTGTGGCGGCAGAATGATCGTGCATCGGTAGTATGCCGACACATGTCTTTTTTGGAAAATATGACGACAGGCAATAACGCGGAAATGGGGTTCTGGGATCACCTTGAGGCACTTCGCGGTGTCTTGTTCAAGATCGCCATCGTGGTGTTTGTGGCTGCGGTCGTGCTTTTCATATCGATGCACCGCCTCATGGACAACGTGATTCTTGCTCCATGTCATCCCGACTTTCCGCTCTACAAAGCATTGTCGTTCATTAACGGAAGCGGTGATTCGTCATGGGTGCCCGCGTTGGGAGGCGATGATTTCCACGTCACGCTGGTAAGCATCGAGCTCACATCGCAGTTCTTCATTCACATGTCTCTCTCATGCTGGCTTGCGGTCATACTCACCTTCCCGATACTTATTTATCTGATCTGGACATTCGTCCGTCCGGGCCTGCTGCCGGGAGAGCGTCGGGGAGCCGTGAAGGCGTTTGCGTTCGGCAACATCATGTTCTATGCCGGAGTTGCGGTAGGATACTTCCTTGTGTTTCCTCTGACTCTGCGCTTCCTCGCCGGATATCAGCTCAGTGAGTCGATACCAAATACGCTGTCGATATCCTCATACATGGACAACTTTCTCACCATCATCCTGCTCATGGGGGTGGTGTTCGAGCTGCCGCTTCTTGCGTGGCTTCTTGGCCGTATGGGACTTCTCACGCGCGACTTCTTCAGCAAATACCGTCGCCACGCGGTTGTGGCGTTGCTGATCGCAGCGGCGATCATCACTCCCACAGGCGATCCGTTCACGCTGTTCATGGTGTTCATGCCCATCTACATACTTTGGGAAGGATCGGCGATGCTTGTTCCTGCAAAATCTCCCGATCCGCTCGACGATGAAGAGGAGAGCGACAGTTCGGCCATAGACTCGGCCGCATCCTGACGGTATTACTCTGTGAACCATATACAATAATGCCGGGGCGACCGCAATGGCCGCCCCGGCTTGTTTATATCTCGGCTGTAATGCTTATTCTACAGGTATGAAGATAACGATACGGTTCCAGTTGTTGGTGTCGTATAGCTGTGTGTCGCTTCCTGCCGCCTCAAGCACAAGACGGTCGGGGCTGATACCGTAGTTGTTGATCAGAAGGTCGGCTACTGCGGTTGCGCGCTTCTCCGACAGCTTCATGTTGTAGTTGCTTGTACCGGTGTCTTTGTCGGCATATCCGCGCACTACGATGGCAAGGTCGGGGTTCTGGATAAGATACTGGGCGACATTGTAGACATTGACCTGCTCCTCAGGAGTGATGACCGACGAGTTGAGGTTGAATCTGACGGTTGCGAGTATAGGAGCCGGCGCCGGGTCGGGGCACTCGACAACTGTGACTTCGGGGCAGGGGAGCTGCGACTCGGCGGCCGCAAGGGCTGCGCCGGTTGCGGCAAGATCGCTGCGCAGCGAGTTGATCTCGTTGTTGAGGCCTGCGATGTATGCAAGATCGTCACACGGGCTGTAGGTGCTGAATCTGCGCGGTCCCAGGTTGATCGAAACACCGGCAATAGCCGTAGCGTTGATATCGATGGGCTTTCCGCCGACAACATTGTTGAAATTGTCGCCGAAAAATCCGAGACGTCCCTCAAGGAAGAGATCGACATAGTCACATGTGCGGAAACGCACCTGCAGGCCGGCCGACACGGGCAGTGTCACCGAAGTCTTTTTGGGCTTGCCGTTGTTGTCGTAGACATTGATCGCGTCGCTCCTGAAGCCGCGTGCATAGCCTACGCCGATGCCGACAAACGGTATGACTGATACGGGGCGTTTCTCGTCAACACCGAGAACCGAGTTAAAGGCATCCCACATGATATCAAAGTCACCTTCGGCCATCTTGGCTCTGGAGATGTTGCCGCCGTTCCACTTGAGCTGGCGGTAGCTGGCACTTGCGCGCCATGCGAAATAAGGCGAGAACCAGCGGCCGAATCCTGCCTGGAAATTAGGCTGCATACGGCGTTTGGCGTCGCCTCTGTACAGCATGTTCTCTACATAGGGAATATCGATACCCGCGCCAAGCTGGATAAACCAGTTTTTGTCATTTGTCGCATTGTAGAACGTCTTGCACGGCTCGTCGGCCACGACGGCCGTCATGGTCTCCTCGACCACTGCGTCCTGTGCATGTGCGTTGAATGTTGAAGGGATAAAACTTCCGCCTGCGATGGCGGCAAGTGTCACCAGTACGTGCTTTTTCATCTGATGTAGTAAAAATAAGAATGAGGTTGTCATGTGTCAGGATGCCTCCCGGGTGTCATATGTTGTGGTTGGGAGCTATGAGAGGCTCGCCTGCTATTGTATAACACATCCGTTTTTTCTTGGGTTCATTACCCTCGCTTTTTTCACATTGAAGCTCGAAATCTCCGGTCAGGTTGTTAAATCATTGCCATCGCTGCTTTTTATAATGCTAAAAAAGCGTATCTTTGCCGACGGAATGAATCTTTCGGGATTCCTTCTGCTCCGATGGTGGAATGGTAGACACGAGGGACTTAAAATCCCTTGACCATTGCGGTTGTGCGGGTTCGAGTCCCGCTCGGAGCACCAATAAATAAATCAACGCCCCCGACTCTGCCGACAGGCTCGGGGGCGTTGAATTTTATTGAATATTTTTTAGAAAGAGGTGAACGCAAGCGGCACAAGCGATGCCACCGATTCAGCCTCAAGCACACCGTCGCGCGAGGCCATGAGCACCCTCACGCCTTTTCCTGCGAGCTTCTCATATTCGAGAAGCACCTGCCGGCAGGCGGCACACGGGCTGATAGGATAATCGGTCAGCGATGCCGACTCACCTTCGCGGGCGGCGATGGCGATTGCCGTGAACTTACGGCCGCAGTATTTTGTACCGGCATAGAAAGCGGCCGTGCGCTCGGCGCACAATCCCGATGGGAACGCCGCGTTCTCCTGATTGGCTCCTGTCACAATGCTTCCGTCGTTGAGTCTGATCGCCGCGCCCACATGAAAATTGCTGTAGGGTGCATATGAGCCGTCGGTTGCAGCCTGCGCCGCAGCTACAAGCTCTTTGTCGTCACGGTCGAGTTCGTCGTGGGTGCGTTCGGTAAGTCGCAATGTGATGAGCCTTTCTTTCATTTTGTCTGTCAGAGATTGATGTGTACGCCGGCCTGTATGAGACCCTGTGCGCCATAGCCGAGTTCGCCGAAAACAGAGACGCTGCGGCTGACGCCATACTCGATGCCTACCGGCACAAGCTGAAACGCACAGTATGATTTGTTGTATGAGTCATCGCCTCTGGGCATCAGATGCGTTATCTCGGCACCGATACCTGCATGGGCGTAGATCTTGATCGCACTGCGATGCCAGTAGTCATAGCGTGCGTTGAGCATGATCGCGTGGTAGGCCAGTTTGCTTCCGGGGTTTCCCTTGGTCGATGTGCTGCTGAACGTGTAGCTCGGACCGACCCAGAGCTTGGGAGCGACGCGGAAGTTGACACCGGCGGTCAGCGCACCCCATGCGTTGTTCACTTTGTGCCATCCGTCGTGCATGTCCGAAGCATCCATCTGTGTGTAGCCGCCGTAGCTGAGGCTGAGCTGTGCAGGCACTTGTGCTGTTGTTTCTGCGGCTCCGAGACCGAGAGCGATCAGGGCAGCCATGAAGATTTTTTTGATCATAGTGTGAAGAACATAGTTTTTAACGTTTGACGCATGATTATAACATCGTCGTGATGCCAATAGTTCAGCGTATACGTTCACACACTTTATGATCGTCGGAGCGTCGTGCGCAGGAAGAAGTACAGAAACAGAGCCGCCGCTGTGAAAAGCGACACCGAGAAGCTCAGGATCAGTCCGTAAAGACCGAGTCCGGCGGTGAATCCGAGTAGATATGACGCCGGTATGCCGATAACAACGTAGCTCACGAACGCGATCCAGAGCATAGGCATCACATTGGATGTGCCGCGGAGCGCGTTGGCGAATGTGATCTGCGTCGCGTCGCCCACCTGATACAGCAGGAGAGGGAAGATCAGGGTGTATGTCAGGGCGATGACTGTCTGATCTTCGGTGAATGCCGCGATAAACTGGCGGTTGAGGGCCACGATCATCAGCGAGGCGGCCACGACAAGGAGCAGCATGATGTGGTAGCCTGCGAAGGCCACGCGGCGTGTGCCCTGGCGGTTGCCGAGGCCGGTCTCGTTCGACACAAGTACGGCTATGGCCGACCCGATGCTGTAATAGATACAGAACCCGAGGGTGCTGATTATCACGAGTATCTGAAATGATGCAAGCTCAAGTGCCCCGAGCCATCCGGCCATGAGTGCGACTACGCTGAACGAGGCCGACTCCATGGTTGACTGAAGCGACACGGGCCATGAGGTGACGTTTATCTGTCGCACCATCGGCCACGACAGGCGCGTCGAGCGGAAGCCGTCGCGATATTCACGGTTGTGCCTTCTGGTGAGGAATATGCTGGTGATCACTATGGCGCAGAGCCATCGTGCTGCCAGAGTGCTTATGCCGGCACCCTGCAGTCCCAGCTCAGGCATACCGCAGTTCCCGTATATCAGCAGCCAGTTGCCGATGATATTCAGGATATTTGATCCGAGGATTATCCACATCGGCATCGATGTGTTTTTTATACCCCACGACCATTGGGCGAAAACCTGGAAGATCGAGATAGGTATGATGCCGCCGAGATAAAGCAGGAAGTAGGGGCGTATGATCGGCAGAAGTTCCTCCGGCTGGTCAAGACGGTCGACGTTCATATACAGGATGCCCATAAGCAGCGACACCATGAGTGTGAACAGTATGTTGACCACAAGACCGTTTTTCACAAGACCTCCGATCTGGGTCTTGCGTCCCTGCGAGAACAGTGCGCCCACAAGGGGTGTCAGGCCGTAGGAAAACCCAACGCACGCAAAGATCGCCGTGTTGAAGACGCCGTTGACAAACGAAGCCGAGGCGAGAGCCTGTGTCGAGTAGCGGCCGACCATGATGTTGTCGGCAAACCCCACGACAATCATGCCCACCTGTCCTACCAGTATCGGCAGACCCAGGCGGGCAATCTGTATGTAATCGTTCTTGTACTTTTCCCGGAATCCCATTAGTCGCGGCTCGATCCGAAGAAGCGCAACAGATACAGGAACAGGTTGATGAAGTCAAGATAAAGTGTCAGTGCGCCGATAGTGGCGAGAGCCGACGGGTTGAATCCTGCCGAATGTGCGGCAAGAGTCTTGATCTTCTGGGTGTCCCACGCTGTCAGGCCGATGAAGATAAGCACACCTGCGATCGAGATTATCCAGTCGAGCGTCGAGTTGGCCCAGAACAGGTTGACAACGATGCAGATGATCAGTCCCCACAATGCCATGTAGAGGAAGGAGCCGACCTTGGTAAGATCCTTCTCTGTGAAATATCCGTAGATGCTCATGGCACCGAATGTGCCGGCTGTGATCAGAAATGTCTTGAAGATCGAGGGAAGGCTGTAGGCCACGAATATGAGCGACAGCGAAAGACCGTTGACGATGGCGAACAGATAGAACAGCCCGGTGGCCATCGTGGGCTTCATGCGTGTGACGCCACCCGAGATGCCCAGCACAAGCAGTATCTCGACGATAAAGATGCCCCAGTAGATCCAGCGGTTCTGTATCAGAGTCATCTGAAACTCGGGAGCGATGGCGGCAACGCCCCATGCCACGGCGGCAGTGAGCAGCAGCCCGAGAAACATTTTTACATACACACGCTTCATTACCTGACTGACGCGCTGGTCGAGCGACTCAGCGTAGACGGGAGGTGTGGGAGGGAGATTGTAGTAGTTGTTCATTATAGAAAATTAAATTAGCTTTTTACGTTTAAGGCCTCCGGCGCGTGAAGACAGCCGGCGACATGTCTCTGCACGACTATATAACAAAAACCGTGCCGACTTGATCACATGCGTTCCGGCACTTTGATGCCGAGAAGCGACATGGCCTTCTTCACGGTGCGTGCGGTCACCGACGACAGCTCGAGGCGAAGCGACCTGACGGCGGCATTTTCCTCCTTCAGTATCGAGTGGTCGTGATAGAACTGGTTGTAGAGTTTCACCAGCTCGTATGCATAGTTGGCGATCAGAGCGGGAGAGAAGTTGCGTCCGGCCTCGGCCACTACACCGGCGAAGTCGTTGAGCCACTGTATGAGGGCTATCTCCTTCTCGTCGGGGACGACAGTCGTGTAGTCCACGTTTTCGAGACCCGACTCGGCGGCCTTGCGGAGCACCGAGCGTATGCGGGCGTAGGTGTACTGTATGAACGGACCCGTGTTGCCGTTGAAATCGATCGTCTCTTTCGGATCAAAGGTGATGTTTTTGCGCGGATCGACCTTGAGCAGGAAATACTTGAGCGCTCCGAGTCCTACGGTCTCGGCGATATCCTCGATCTCGGCCTCGCTGAGTCCGTCGAGTTTGCCGAGCTGCTGCGATACCTCGCGTGCGGTCGACACCATCTCCTCCATCAGGTCGTCGGCGTCGACAACCGTGCCCTCGCGGCTCTTCATCTTGCCTTCGGGCAGCTCGACCATGCCGTATGAGAAGTGCACCAGATCTTTGCCCCACTTGAATCCGAGCTTGTCGAGCAGCAGCGAGAGCACCTGGAAGTGATAGTTCTGCTCGTTACCGACGACATATATCATCTTGTCGATGGGGTAGTCGCGGTAGCGCAGTTTGGCGGTGCCTATGTCCTGGGTCATGTAGACCGAAGTGCCGTCGCTGCGCAGAAGCAGCTTGTGGTCGAGGCCGTCGGCTGTCAGGTCGGCCCATACCGAGCCGTCCTCCTTGCGGTACATTATGCCCTTCTCAAGTCCCTCGAGCACTTTTTCCTTACCTTCGAGATATGTGTCGCTCTCATAGTAGATTTTGTCGAAGCCTACGCCCATGCGGCGGTAGGTTTCGTCAAATCCCGAGTAGACCCATTCGTTCATCATCTTCCAGCATCCGCGCACTTCGGCGTCGCCGGCCTCCCATTTTCTGAGCATCTCGCGCGCTTCGGCCATCAGGGGCGATGCCTTTTCAGCCTCTTCCTTGCTCATGCCGCCGGCCATGAGTTGCTCCAGCTCCTGCTTGTAGTGGCGGTCGAAAAGCACGTAGAAGTCTCCGATAAGATGGTCGCCCTTCTTTCCTGCCTTCTCGGGGGTGACACCGTCGCCCCACTTCTGCCATGCAAGCATCGACTTGCATATGTGTATGCCGCGGTCGTTCACGATGTTGGTCATCACTACGCGGTTGCCGCATGCCTTTAGTATCTCCGACAGGCTGAAGCCAAGCAGGTTGTTGCGGACGTGACCTAAGTGCAGGGGCTTGTTGGTGTTGGGCGACGAGTATTCCACCATCACGAGCGGGCTGGAGCCGGTGGCTTTGGTTATGCCGAAATCTGCGTCCGAAGCGATGTGCTTCAGCACGCTGTTCCAGTAGGTAGGCTCTATCACGATATTGAGAAAGCCCTTGACCACGTTGTAGCGGTCGACGGCGGGCTCGTTGTCGACAAGCCAGTCTCCGATCTCCTTTCCCACGGCTTCCGGCGACTTGCGGGCCGCCTTTACCCAGGGGAAGACCACTACTGTGAGATTGCCCTCAAACTCCTTTCTTGTAGCCTGAGGAACAATGTCCGATGCCTCGGTGTTAATGCCATAAAGCTCGCTGACTGCGCGCGCCACTCCCGACGATATGATGCTGTCTATCGACATTGTCTTGTTGCGTGTTGGTTCTTATTTCGTTATATCGGTTTTGCGAATAGTGCAAATTTAAACAAAAAAAATGAAATGTGAGGTCAATGGTCAGCCATATAAACAATACTCTGTGGAGTTTTTTGCCATATTGTTGGTGAAAAAGGACTATATATTGAAGTGCACGAATTATGATTGTTTGAGCATTTATGTCTAACTTTGCATGACGAAATGATAGGTACATATCACAAAATAACAACAGAAACGTTAGTAAATTATATTAATAATAATGATGATTAAGCAGCTATTTATTGCAGGTGCATCAGCAGTCACTCTATCAGCACTGATTGCCTCATGCTCTTCCGGTGGACAGCAGGGACTTGCCCAGGGACAGGCTCCTCAGATTGCCGTCCAGACTCTCTCGATTGGATCTTCTGCACTTGACCACGCTTACCCTGCCACTATAAAGGGTAAGACCGATATCGAAATCCGGCCTCAGGTCAGCGGATTTATCACGAAAGTACATGTGGACGAGGGACAGCGTGTCAGCAAAGGACAGCCCTTGTTTACAATCGATCAGGTTCAGTTTCAGGCGGCCGTCGATCAGGCCGAGGCTTCGCTCGCTGCCGCGCAGACTGCCGTGCAGACTGCCACTCTGACCGCCGAAAACAAGCAGCGGCTTTTCGACAAGAACATCATAAGCGAGTATGAGAACCAGCTCGCAAAAAACAATCTTGCTACTGCAAAGGCTACTCTCGCTCAGGCTGAGGCTGCTCTGACAAACGCACGGAAAAATCTCAGCTACACTGTAGTCACTGCTCCGAGCGACGGTGTTGTGGGCATGATACCCAATCGTGAGGGATCGCTTGCATCTCCGTCGATGGTTCAGGCACTTACCACCGTCAGCGACAACAGCGAAGTTTACGCATACTTCTCGCTCACCGAGCGCGATCTCCTCGACATGACCGACAACGGCAACGCCACGCTGCAGGAGCGCATCGCTGCCATGCCCGAGGTGCAGCTCCGCTTGTCCGACGGCAGCATCTATCCGCTGTCTGGAAAAGTCGCCACCGTGTCGGGTGTGATCGATAACTCCACCGGTTCGGCTTCGGTGCGCGCGCTCTTCAAAAACAACAACGGCATGCTCCGCAGCGGATCGACTGGACAGATACTACTTCCTGTCACTCAGGACAGTGTCATCATTATCCCGCAGAAAGCCACATATGAGCTTCAGGATCGCCGATTTGTCTATGCTCTGACCGACAGCAACACGCTTGTCAGCCGGCCGATTCAGGTCGACGCTCTCAACGACGGAAAGACATTCGTCGTCAAGTCGGGTGTCAACCCCGGTGAGCGCATTGCAGTGGAAGGCGTCGGCGTCTCGTTGCGCGACGGCATGAAGATCACTCCGGTTGACGCTGCCGCCAAGGGTGCGCCTGCTGCAGCCGCTGAGTGATAATCGGTGTCTTCTATCTTTCCTCCACTTGTTTATTCCAGTCTTTATCAAAAAACGATAAATGAAACTTGACAGATTTATAAATCGTCCGGTGTTGTCGACGGTGATATCGATATTCATCGTCCTTCTGGGTCTGATCGGACTGTTCTCACTTCCTATCACCCAGTTCCCGGATATCGCGCCGCCGACGATCTCGGTGAGCACGACATATACCGGTGCAAACGCCCAGGCCGTGCTCAACTCGGTTATCGCCCCGCTCGAGGAGTCGATCAACGGAGCCGAGGGCATGACATACATGGAGTCGACTGCTACAAACACCGGTTCCGCAAATATCAGTGTGTACTTCGAGCAGGGATTTGATCCTAACATGGCTGCCGTCGACGTGCAGAACCGTGTGGCAAAAGCCCAGAGCCTTCTGCCTGCCGAGGTTACTCGTGTAGGTGTGCTCACGCAGAAACGTCAGACTTCGATGCTTCTCAACGTGGCGCTCTACGACAAGTCGGGCAAATACTCCGAGGAGTTCATCGACAACTATGCTAAAATCAACGTTATCCCGCAGTTGCAGCGTGTCTCGGGTGTGGGCGATGTGATGAGCTTCGGTGCCGACTACTCCATGCGCATATGGCTCAAACCCGATGTGATGGCGCAGTACAACCTCATGCCCGACGATATCACATATGCTCTTGCCGAGCAGAATATCGAGGCAGCTCCCGGCGCGTTCGGCGAGCAGGGCGACCAGAGCTTCCAGTACACGATGCGTTACAAAGGCCGTCTTACTACCCCCGACGAGTTTGAGAACATCGTGGTGGCAGCCAAGCCCACAGGCGAGGTGCTTCGTCTCGGCGATGTGGCAGAGGTAGAGCTCGGACGTGTCACATACGGATTCCATAACTCGCTCAACGGCTATCCTGCAACCAGTGCGATCATTTTCCAGACAGCAGGATCAAACGCTACACAGATCATCGACGACTGTCTGAAAGTGGTTGACGACATGAAGGACGAGCTGCCCGACGGTCTTGAGTTCGCGATCCCGATGAACAACAACGACTTCCTTGACGCGTCGATCCATGAGGTTATCAAGACCCTCATCGAGGCGTTCATACTCGTGTTCTTCGTGGTTTACGTGTTCCTGCAGGACGTCCGCTCGACGATCATTCCCTCCATCGCGATACCTGTGGCCCTTGTCGGCACATTCTTCTTCATGAACCTGATCGGATTCTCGATCAACCTCATCACTCTCTCGGCTCTCGTGCTTGCGATCGCGATTGTGGTCGACGACGCCATTGTGGTGATCGAGGCGGTGCATGCAAAACTCGATGCCGGTTACAAGAGTGCCCGCAAGGCGTCGATCGATGCGATGTCTGAGATCTCCGGAGCGCTTATCTCGATTACCCTTGTGATGATGCTCGTGTTCATACCTGTGTCGTTCATCTCGGGTACGTCGGGTGTGTTCTACCGCCAGTTCGGTCTGACCATGGCCATAGCCATCGGTCTGTCGGCTCTCAACGCGCTCACCCTGTCGCCTGCACTGTGTGCTGTGTTCCTTAAGGCACACGACGAGAAGCCCCTCAAGGAGCGTCTTGGCGATGCCTACAGTGCTGCCGGCGAGGTTATGGCAAAGCGTGCGAAAAAAACATTCTCGCTCGATCTTCCGCCGCTTGTCACCGGTGTGGCTCTTGTCGCAACCATCCTTTTCATGGTGCTCGGCTGGTACAGCGAGCCCTCGCATATCCTTAAATTCGTTGTCGCTGTCGCTGTAGCCGTCATCACAGTTCTCGGCATCATCGGCAAGCGTTTCCACAAAGGATTTGAGATCGGTTTCGGCCGTGTGCTCAAGGTCTACAACCGTGCATCGTCCTGGTTTGTGGCTCACAAGATCACCTCTTTCGCCACCGTAGCTGCATCCATCGCCGTGCTTGTGTGGCTCATGGGACGCACGCCTACCACCCTTGTCCCCAATGAAGATACCGGCGTACTGTTCTGCATGGTCGACATGCCCCCGGGCACATCGCAGGAACGCACCATGGAGGTGCTCGACAAGGTCGACCAGATCCTGGCCGGAATACCCGAGATCGAGTACCGAATGAAGATCGCCGGTTACAGCTTCATGGCAGGTCAGGGTGCCACCTACGGTACATTCATCGTCAAGCTGAAGAATTGGGAAGAGCGTAAACAGGCCGATCAGGTGTCGACTGCCATACTTGGAAAAATTTACGGTATGGCCGGAGCCATGATCAAGGACGGCCGTGTCGTTTGCTTCGCGCCTCCTATGATCACCGGTTACTCGCTCACCAACGGTTTCGAACTCAAGATGCAGGATAAGACCGGCGGTGACGTCAACGAGTTCTTCGCGATCGTGCAGAATTTCCTCGGCAAACTCAACCAGCAACCTGAAGTTCAGGTGGCAATGACCACGTTCAACCCCACTTTCCCGCAGTATATGATCGATATAGACGCCGCCAAGGCAAAACAGGCCGGCATCTCTCCCTCGACCATTCTGTCGACACTTCAGGGCTACTACGGAGGTATGTACATCTCCAACTTCAACCGTTTCGGTAAGATCTACCGCGTGATGATGCAGGCTTCGCCCGAGGCGCGCGTCTCGCCCGAGACACTCTCGGCGATCAAGATACGCAATGGCGGTGAGATGGCATCCCTCTCCAATTACGTCACCCTCACCAAGATCTATGGCCCCGACCTGCTCAACCGATTCAACATGTTCCAGTCGATATCGGTTACCGGTCAGCCCGCCGCAGGCTATTCTTCGGGTCAGGCACTTGCTGCCGTGCAGCGTGTGGCTGCCGAGACACTGCCCGCAGGTTTCACCTACGAGTATTCGGGCATGACACGTGAGGAGGCCAAGTCAGGCGGAAGCACCACTGCCATCATCTTCGCCCTCTGTCTCATCTTCGTCTACCTCCTGCTGTCGGCACAGTACGAGAGCTACATCCTTCCGCTTTCGGTTATCCTCTCGATACCGTTCGGCCTCATGGGTGCCTTCATCTTCGCCGATCTTTTCAGCATCTCCAACAGTATCTATCTGCAGATCGCGCTGATCATGCTTATCGGTCTTCTCGCCAAGAACGCCATCCTCATTGTCGAGTTCGCGCTTGAGCGCCGCCGCACGGGCATGTCGATCGTCAATGCCGCGATCGCCGGAGCTACAGCGCGTCTGCGACCGATCCTCATGACATCGCTTGCGCTTATCATCGGTCTGTTGCCCATGATGTTCGCCACCGGTGCGGGCGCCAACGGCAACCGTGCCCTCGGCACCGGATCTATCGGCGGTATGCTCATCGGCATGGTGCTCCAGGTGCTTGTCGTGCCGGCGTTGTTCGTCATCTTCGAGATTATACAGGAGAAGATCACCCCGCTCAAGTGGGAGGACACCAACAACGATGCCGTCGAGAGCGAGATCGTACAGTATTCAAAGTAAGTAACCGCATCATCCTGAAAAATGACTGCAAAAATACATAAGACCCTTGTGGCCGGAGTGGTGGCGATTGCCATCATCCCGGCGCTCACGGGCTGCCATATCTACAATAAATTCGATATGGCCAAGCAGACCGGCGACGATCCTCTGTTGCAGGAATACGTCAAGGCGGCCGACCAGACAGCAGCCGAGGGAGCCCTCGGCACACTCTCATGGCAGACGGTCTACACCGATCCTGTGCTTCAGGGCTACATACAGCGCGCACTCGACAACAATATCGACCTCGAGAACGCGCGCCTCAACATCGACGTGGCCCACGCCAACATGCAGGGTGCACGCATGAGCTATCTCCCCTCGGTAGCAATAGCGCCCAATGCCGCTGCCGCTTCCTACGATCACGCTCCCTTCACCAAGACCTACACCATACCTCTGGTACTCAACTGGGAGTTTGACGCATTCGGCAAGATACTCAACTCAAAGCGCGGAGCCGAGGCCACATATGCGCAGTCCAAGGACTACGAGCAGGCCGTGCGCTCGCAGATCATCGCCGGTGTCGCCAACCTCTACTACGCCATCTCCTCGCTCAAGGCTCAGATCGAGCTGACACGCGAGACCTCTATGGTGTGGAAGAGCAATGTCGAGACGATGAAAGAGTACAAGGAGTCGGGACGCACCAACGAGGCCGGCGTTGCACAGAGTGAAGCCAACTACTACAACATCTGCGCGTCGCTCAACGACCTCGAAGTCTCGCTCAATGAGGCGATGAACTCATTTTCGCTCCTTCTCGGCGAGATGCCTCACGCATGGGATATCGAGCCGGGGCTTGCACTCGCCCTTCCGGCAGCCGTCAGCGACGGCGTGCCCATGGTGGAGCTTGCCAACCGCCCCGACGTCCGCGCCGCAGAGCGCTCGCTCGCAGTGGCCTATTACGCCACAAACTCGGCACGTGCCGCATTCTATCCGTCGATCAGCCTGAGCGCCAACCTCGGCTTCACCAACTCGATGGGAGGCATGGTGCACAACCCCGCCGTGTGGTTCACACAGCTTGCCGCATCGCTCACTGCGCCGATATTCCAGCGCGGACAGAACATCGCCCGCCTCAAGGCCACCAAGGCACAGCAGGAGCAGACACTCAACACATTCCGCTACACGCTTATGAGTGCTGCTGCCGACGTGCACAACGCCATCGACTCCTACGACCGCAACACCGACAAGGCCGAGTGGCTCGGACGTCAGGTAAAGGCATGGCAGCGTTCGGTCGAGGCAACAACCGAGCTGTTCAAATACACCGACACGACCACCTATCTCGAGCTGCTCACCGCGCAGAGCGGACTGCTGTCGGCCCAGATGGGAGCCATCAGCTGCGACCTTGCGCGCACACAGGCTGTCATCAGCCTCTATCAGTCGCTCGGCGGTGGTGGCATCGTCAATCAGTAAGCATCTAATACCTTAATACATATCCGTCATGATTTCACCACTCGCATACGTTGACCCTGCCGCCAGAATAGGCGACAACGTCACTATCCATCCATTCGCCTACATCGAAGCCGACGTTGAGATTGGCGACGGATGTGAGATCAAGCCCTATGCAAGCATCCTCAACGGTGCACGTCTTGGGCGTGGAAACGTCGTATATCAGGGAGCCGTGATCGGCGCGACGCCACAGGATTTCCGCTGGAAAGGCGAGAAAACCTACTGCTATATCGGCGACAACAACGTCATACGTGAGCATGTCATCATCAATCTTGGCATTAATCCGACAGGCGGCACACACATTGCCAGCGACAACTTCATCATGGCAAATG
Source organism: uncultured Muribaculaceae bacterium (assembly GCA_964389525.1). Lineage (GTDB taxonomy): Bacteria > Bacteroidota > Bacteroidia > Bacteroidales > Muribaculaceae > JAFLTL01. The sequence continues at coordinate 43,059 of CAYMEX010000005.1, forward strand.
TGCATCTCGGTCACGACTGCACCATAGGCAACCACTGTGTGCTCGGCAACGGCGTGACATTCGGCGGAAGCGTCAAGGTCGGCGACTATGTCATCCTCTCGAGCAACTCCATCCTTCACGAAGGATCGGAAGTAGGCGACTGGGTGCTTGTCAAGGGCGGATGCCGCATCTCGGGCAATGTGCCCCCCTACGTCATTGTGGCGCACAATCCCGTGAGCTATTTCGGAGTCAACGCCTACGTGATGCGCAAGGGCGGATTTGACCCCGACGTGATTGATGACGTTGCCAAGGCATACCGCCACGTCTACCAGAGCGGCACATCGGTGTTCAACGCACTCAACCGCATCGAGGACGACGTGAAAGAAAGCGAGTGTCGCGCAAAGATTCTCGATTTCATACGTCGCAACAACCTCCAGATCGTGGCTGTGCCCGTCGATCTCGAGTAAAAGACACAATAGCGAATCATCATATACAATCAGAAGCGGCAATCGGCATCTGGCCTGTTGCCGCTTCTTTTTTCTTTTTTTTTGTCTTGCCGCAAAAAAACTCCAAAAAAGTGAGTATATTAAAAGCATAAATCCGTCTTAATATATCCTGTTTTGACTTCCTCCGTGATGTCACGTAAGACTGTCGCGAAAAAATGAGTCATATCATGTATCTGCCATATGAACGACATTGAATTGTGGAAACTGGTACTGAAGGGCGATTCTTCAGCACTTTCAATGCTGTATTGCAGATACTATGAGCTTATGCTTAATTACGGGCTGAGATATACGTCAGACGTGGATCTTGTGAAAGACTGCATACAGGACGTTTTTGTGAAGATATGCAGCAGCCGTCGCCTTTCCGATCTCACATATGTCAGATCCTATCTGTTGGCCTCGATGCGCAACGTCCTGCTCGACCGGCTGTCGGCGCTCCACATAGAGGAGAATATCGATGATTATGCGTTTTGTCTTGACATTGACGATACCGCGCTTGAGCGGCTTTTCATGCACGACGACGAGAAGCTGCGTCTGAGCCGCCGTATACTTTCAGCCTACGGCATGTTGCCGAAAAAACAGCGCGAAGTTCTGTATCTGCGCTACGTCAAGGGACTTTCACACAAAGAAGTGGCGGCAGTGCTTGAGATCAACCCACAGTCGTCGATGAATCAGATACATCGCGCTCTTGAGCGGCTGCGTGCAGCCCTTGGTGCCGATTTCGACGAAAGCATGGCCTTGCTTTTATGGGCCGCAGGTTGCGGGACACTCACCTCCAGCCTCTGATCCCCGCAAGTCCCACATTCCCCCGCTTGTGTAGCATGTGTAACAAGGTGCCTTTCAGGCACGCTTTATCGGCGATTTTTTAGAAGGTGTGTCAAAATAGGCTTTGGGCGTACTGTCGCACGCCCCTACGACGTTTTAGATTGATTGTACGTATGACAGACTGTTGATTTGTAGGGGCGTGCGACAGTACGCCTACCCCTTCCGTCGAAGACGGATGATAATGCAAAGCCCCACATCAAGCGCGACAAGCGCGATAGTGTGGGGTATGATCGTTTTTATAAAATGTGGCCTCGGAGAGGTCGTTTATCTGATATCTTCGACGCCAGACATCCAGGTCTGTCGATTTTTCCCCCACGCCTTCGGCATTTGCATACATGGTCTGATACCTGACGGCATTTTTAGTAAGCGGAATCGTATGACTACGGAATTTAAAATGCCTGAAAGGCATTTGAGAATATTAGCCGGGGGCACCGACAGGTGCCTCCGGGATTTTTAACGATGCAGAAAAAGTGCCTGACAAGGCACCTTGTTACACTGTCCGAGGGTGGTACACCCCGGTCATCCAGCTATCGCTCCATTTTTTTTGAACAAATTTTTACTTAAAAAAGAGTAGATATTTTTAAGAAACACGTCTTAATTGTTGTATATCGCAAAACAATGGAAAAGCAGCAGAAAGATATAAACGATGTTGTGCGGCGTCTGGTCGATTACGTCAACTCAAATGAGGTGCACGTAGACCCCGACGACGTCATGCGCTCGTGGTTCGGTGTCTCGCGTTCTATGCGGGCCTACCGTCGTCGCCGCGTCTATCGTCGTATTACGCTGCTTCTAACGGCTTTGGCGGCCATGGTGGTTCTGTTTGTCGGCTTTAGATTTCTCAAGCCGTCGGCCACAGACTCTGCCGTGTCGATAAAAGACTATGCGATGCAGACTTTGCCGTTGCATGAAAGCGACAACGACAATATCGTGCTTATGATCTCCGACGACGAGCGCATCGATGTCGAGAAAGAGGAGGCCGAGATCATCTATACTGAAAAAGGCGATCTTACGGTCAACTCCGACACCGTGGCGACAAAGACAAAAAGTGTCGGCGCGGACGCCGCCCCGGTCTACAGCCAGCTCATAGTGCCTAAAGGGCGTCGCTCGCAACTGTTGCTGTCCGACGGCACGCGCGTGTGGGTCAATTCTGGCACACGTGTGGTCTACCCGCAGGAGTTCGGCGTCAGCAGGCGCGAGGTCATAGTCGAGGGTGAGGCCTATCTCGAGGTAGCCCGCGACGCGGCGCGCCCGTTCACTGTCATTACGCGCGACTTCAATGTCTGTGTCACCGGCACCGCGTTCAATGTCTCGGCTTATCCGACAGAGCCGCAGGCTTCTGTTGTACTTGTGGGTGGTCTGGTGAGTGTCGGAAACGGCAGGGGAGAGGATGTGGCGCTTGCTCCCGGCCAGTGCCTGGAAGTCGATAGTGCGGGGGTGTTTGGCACGCCGGTCGACGTGGATGTCGCGCCATACGTCAGCTGGATTCACAACATGTTCATATACAACAACGAGCCGCTCACCGAAGTCTTTAAGAAGCTGGAACTTTACTATGGTCGCACCATTGTTGTAGGCTCTGGTGTGGCTGAGATGAGGGTTTCCGGCAAACTTGACCTTAAAAAGAGTCTCGACGAAGTGATTTCCGTTATCGCCTACTCCGCACCGATTGTGTGTGAGGAGAAGGATAACTGCCTGTATATCGGTATCGAGTAATTCCAGTTTCGGGGAATTATCGGAGGCTGTGTAGAAATAAACCAACCACAATAAACCAACCATTAAAATCAATTGCCAATGAAGTAGATAGCCATGAAAAAACAAACGACCGGACATATTGACGGTATATCCGGTCGTCGGGAGAGAGAGAAACCTTAAAATGTAAAGTTAATGCGAAAATAATGACTAATAACAACACAAGCAATTCATGTCTGTGGAGTGCCATGCGTGCCATGCTGATTCTCTGCATCTGTCTTGTTTCTTTTGGCGCCGGTGCATCCGGCCCTGCCGATACCAGCGATAAACTTATCACAATTGAAGTCAAGGACAAGACTGTCAAAGATGTGCTTTCTAAAATCGAGAAGGAGAGCGGTTATATATTTTTCTACTACAACAACAAGGGCATCGACATGCGCCGCCGCGTGAGTCTCTCGGCAAAAAACAAGCCTGTGACCGCGATCCTCGATGAGATTTTCAAGAACACAGGAGTCACTTATGAGATCAAGGGGCGTCAGATCTCGCTTAAGAGCAATGCTCCCGTGCAGAACAAGGATACCAGGAGCACGCCAAAACGCAAAGTGACAGGCGTTGTGACCGACGCCGACAGCGGCGACCCGCTGATCGGAGTCACCGTTATGGCGGATAATGCATCTGGTGTCGGCACCTCGACCAATATCGACGGTGAATTCTCGATTGAGATTCCCGAAAACGTGTCGCTCCGATTCTCAAGCATAGGATATCTGCCGCAGGTCGTGTCGGCGCAGGGCAAGGATGAGCTTGCCGTGAAACTCGCTCCCGACCAGAAGGTGCTCGACGACGTTGTGGTTGTCGGCTATGGCACGATGCAGAAGAAGCAGGTGACGTCGTCGATCACTTCGATCAAAGGCGACGATCTGTTTGTGGGTGTCGGCGGTTCTGACATCGGTACTGCGCTTCAGGGCAAGGTGTCGGGTCTGACAATTGACGGAGCCAACAGTTCGCCTAACGCCGCATCGACATATCAGTTGCGCGGCGCTGCTTCGATCAGTGCGGGCAAGTCGCCGCTTGTGGTTATCGACGGTATTCCGGGCGGCGATATCCGTGCCATCAATCAGGAAGATATAGAGAGTATCGACGTGCTCAAGGATGCTTCGGCTGGTGCTATCTACGGAACGAAAGCTGCTGCAGGTGTGATTCTGATCACAACGAAAAAGGCCAAGGAGGGCACGATGCGTCTGACATACACAGGTGAGTTCACGACCGAGTTTCTGCGTAAGAAACCCGAGCTGATGAATGCCAAAGAGTATGTGGAAAACGGTGTAGGTTCGGATTTCGGCTATGAGACCGACTGGTATGACGCGGTAACGGTGGACCATCCTTTCTCGCAGAAGCATGCGGTGACGATGCAGGAGGCAAGCAAGACTCACGACATCTATGCCTCGCTGATCTACAGTAACGCCGAAGGAGCTGTAATCGGCGACAAGCGTCGTGACTTGTCGGGGCGCATGAATGCCAATTTCAAATTTTTTGACGGTATCCTCGAGGTGGGGATGCGTCTGCAGGCGCGTGAGGCCAAACGCGACACGCGCGGTACCGAGACTACTGTGAAATCAGCCATTGTACAGAATCCGACGGTGCCGCTGATGGATCCGGATGATCCGTCTAAGTATAATACCACCCTTGAGTTCAGCAAAAACAGCCGCAATCCGGTTTCTGACGTTAATGAGAGCATATCTGACATCAAAGACCAGTGGCTGCTCGGTACTGTGACTATGAAAATGAAAATATGGGACGGGCTGACGCTTCACGGATCGGCCAATGTGAACCGTTATCAGCAGAATTTCCAGCGCATGGAAACTCCCGATCACGGAGCCTCATACTGGAATAAGGTGCAGGGTTATGCAAAACATGAGTTTTCACTCTCCAACAAGACGTCGTATGACGCTTATTTCAACTATCTGAAGGAGTTTGGCGCCAATCGTGAGCACCGTGTCGACGCCACTCTCGGCTGGACATACTGGGAAGACGAGGGTAAAGAGACCTTCAATGCAGAGAATACAGATTTCGCGGCAATAGATGCTGTAGGAATATGGGATCTCGGCAGTGGCTCTTATCTGAAAAAAGGCAAGGCGAAGATGAAGTCAAGCAAGAGTGTGCGCGAGCGCTCGCTGTCGTTCTTCGGCCGTGCAAGCTACAGCTACAACGACACCTACATGGCAACGGCATCTGTACGCCGCGAGTCTTCGTCGAAATTCGGATCGTATAACGGATGGGGCACTTTCTGGTCGACGAGTTTTGGCTGGCGCATCAGCAAGGAGGAGTTCATGGAGAGTACCCGTGACTGGCTGAACGACTTGAAAATACGTGTGGCTTACGGTGTGACAGGCAACAATGGATTCTCGTCGGGCAACACGGTCACGCGACTGAAGCAGAAGGACTACTGGATCATGTATGACACGCAGACATGGATCAATGCCTATGGTCCAAAGAACAATGGCAATCCTAATCTGAAATGGGAGGAGAATCACGAGCTTAACTTAGGTCTCGACTACTCTCTGTTCAACAACCGCCTGTGGGGAAAATTCGATTACTTCAGCCGCAACATCGAGGATATGATCTTCCTCGTGAAAGCTCCTCAGCCGCCTTATGTCGACGGCAATATCTATCGCAATATCGGCACGATGAGCAACAAAGGCTGGGAACTTGAAATTGCAGGTACCCCCGTGCAGACCAGGGATTTCGAGTGGACGACCTCAATGAATCTCTCGCACAACAGCAGCAAAATCACCAAAATCAATGTCGAGAGTGCCCGCTGGGAGGCATATCAGTTCCCTGGTCCTGGCTCTCCCGGTATCGGCATCCAGTATGTCGAAGGCTCAAAGGTGGGACAATGGTATGGTTACAAGGCTGTAGGTGTCGACGAGAACGGCCAGCTTCTGATTGACTGCGGCAAGGACGGCATCCTGCCTCAGACTCAGGTCACGGCAGACCATAAGGTTTATTTTGGCGATGCCATGCCTAAGGTTGTCATCAGCTGGAACAACTCTCTGCGTTACCGTAACTTCGACTTTGCAATGCAGATGCGTTCATGGATCGGCCACGACGTCTACAACCAGTTCAGCATGTATAACGGTATAATCAACAGCGGCAACCAGAATCTTATCAAGCCTCTCTATGAGATGCACAAGGATTTCAAAGGTAACAAGCTGATTACCGACTACTTCATCGAGAACGGTACGTTTGTGAAAATCGACGCCATCACGCTGGGTTATACTCTCAACACAGGCCAATGGAACAGGTTTTTGAGCAAGGCACGCATCTATCTGACGCTTCGCGATGTGGCAACGTTCACGGGCTACAAGGGCATGAATCCTGAGGTGCAGATCAACGGCCTGACACCGGGCATGGACCTGCAGAGCGGAGCGAGCATGTACCCGCAGACGATACGCTGCACGGCCGGTGTGCAGCTGACATTCTAAACAGAGACCGAAATCCCTAAAACAACGAAAGATATGAAAATCAAAAATATAATCATGTCGGCGGCGCTGCTCGGGCTTGGCTCACTCACATCGTGCGACATGAACGAGGTTTATTACTCGGATGTTCTTCCCGACAATCTGGTGCATAACGAGGAGGGTGTTTTCATGCTGCTCGGACGAGCCTTCAACTATATGGAGCCTCTCCGCGCCGGCTATATCTATGAGGTGAACGAGCAGATGGCAGATGTGTTTATCTGTCCGACGCGTGTGACCGGTGCGTGGTTTGAGGGCGGCATACACTATAACGCCCATTACCACACGGTTACGCCCGATCATCAGTACTCTCAGACCTGGTGGGACAATGTGACGACAGGCATTGCCAACTGTGTCGACTGCATCGACAAGATCAAGGCTCTCGATTACAAGAGTCTGGGTATTCCGGAAGAGCGTAGGGCTCTGCACATCGCGCAGGCCGAGGCGCTGATGGCCTACTTCTATCTCAGAGGCATGGATTGGTTTGGCGGCCTTCCCATCTATGAGTCGCAGAATGATCCGTTGCAGCCTCGCGCTACCATGAAGGCGACGTTTGAGAAGACAGAGTCGCTGATTAAGAGCGCGATCGCCAATCTCGAGACCCGCAAGTCGGTTGATCAGTTTATGGACGGATACTTCCGCAAGGGAGCTGCCGCCATGCTTCTGGCTGAGCTTTACTTAAACGCCGAGGCCTATATCGGTGTGCCGATGTACAGCGAGGCGGCCAAAGTGTGTGAGGATGTGATCAATGGTGTGTACGGCCCTTATGAGCTTGACGAGGAGTGGCAGACCCCCTTCGGATTTGACAACCATTTATCCAAGGAGAATATGTGGTCGGTTGTGCTTGACGGCATCCATCTTCTCAACAACCGCTACACCAACTTCTTCCCGAGCAAGATCGGCGATTATTTCGGTATCAAGACCGGCTACGGAGGCGGCGCAAACCAGTGGTGTCTGGCACCGTCGCGCAACCCCGAGGGCAAACTCTACAAAGAGGTGAATCCGGAAATCAGACTCGGCTCACCCTATGAGAAATTTGACGACGGCGACCTGCGCAAACAGCTGTATCACTACAATGGCAATAAACAGTATGAGGGCATGTTTCTTGTGGGCGAGCTGAGGGATGAGCGCTATCCCGACCGTGTGTGCTTAGGGCGATTCCCTTTGACAAAGGATAAGGTTCTCGTGATCAACGACTGGATTGCTCCTTTCTCCAAGCTGGTGGAGAATGGCGGCACGATCGCCACTAAGGCAGAGCTTCCGTCGACGATGGATAACTGTGCGGAAGAAGGTGACGGTGTGCGCATAATCAAATATGCCGTACCCGATGAGGCCGACAATGCTCTTTATATGACTCAGGATCACCCTGTGATTCGTCTTGCGGAGGCTTACTACACCCTTGCCGAGTGCAAGATGCGCCTCGGTGACAAGAAAGGGGCAGCCGAGCTGATAAACACGGTGAGAAAGCGTAATTTTGAGAATGGCAATGATCCGAATCCTGTGACAGAGGCCAATCTTGACAAATGGCGTATGCTTGACGAGTGGCTTATCGAGTTTCTCGGCGAGGGACGCCGCCGCATCGATCTGGTGCGCTGGGGTGTCTATCACACCGAGAAGTGGTGGGATCATGAGCCGACCAATGATGCAAACACCATACGTTTGCCAATACCGACATCGGCTTTTGGTGCAAACTCGCTCTTGAAGCAGAATCCCGGTTATGGTGGTAACGAACTCACACCGGAGGAAATGTAATTGATTGGTATATAAATATGTGTTAGATTTTGAAAGCGCGGCCTTCGTGGTCGCGCTTTTGTTGTCGTACCCATGTGTTTAACGGAAGATCGAAACAACAGAGGGAATTTAATGGTGTTGCAGAACTACCGTTACTAACGCTTTGTGAAATTCAATATTTCAATGCCTGAAAGGCATTTGAGGGACAAGCATAAGCGCAAGGTGTTTAACGGAGGATCGGAGCAACTGAGGGAATTTAAGAGGGTGTTGCAGAAAACTACCGTTACTAACGCTTTGTGGAATTAAATATTTTAATGCCTGAAAGGCATTAAAAGTTAGTAGCTGGGTGCACTGCAAGTGCGCCCGGACAATATGCGCCTCCTCCCAATAGTGCCTGAAAGGCACCTCGTTACACCTTTGGGAAATACGGGTCATCGGGAGATATCCCGTTTTCTACAAGCCATGCTCTGTATTCATCAATAAAAGACCTATGGCGGTGGTGTTCTTTCTGACTTTCAATATATTTCCTCACAGAGTTCAGCTCTCTGAATCCACATGTAAAACTCGCATATCCTTCCTGCCAGCCTTCCCAAAAAGGAATGATGCGCCTGTCTCTGATATATTTTGATGATTCCTGTTTGACAACCCTTATAATCTCAGAATGCGCCACAGTAGTTGGTAGGCTAACCAGCAGATGGATATGATCAGCCATACCGTTTATAGCGTAGACATATCCCTTGTATTTCATTATAAGAGAAGTGATCATGCTATAAATTTCAGCTTCGGCATTTAGCTGAATTACAGATTTTCTCCCTTTTGGAGAGAAAACGATATGGAAATAATGACGGATGTAGCTCATGGTATCTTTTTTTGTTTCGCAAAGATAAGAAAAGCATGTAACAAGGTGCCTTTACAGGCACTTTTCAGGCAACATCAAAAATCCCGGAGGCACCTGTCGGTGCCCCCGGCTAATATCCCAAAATGCCTTTCAGGCATTTGAGGGACAAGCAGAAGCGCAAGGTGTTTAAAGGAGGATCGGAAATGCACTGCGGGATGTCGGCGGATGGGCGGTCGGTTATCGCGATTTCGATATACGGGCCTACTGACATCACATCGCTATCGCGATAACTTGCCGATGGCATAGCGGTTACGTGGACAGTACGCCCACAAATCGGAAATAGTATTCCACTTGTCAGAAACCATTTTGACACGCCCCTTTGTTTTGTGGTGCTCTCGCGTTAGCAGACAATAACACTGCCGTGCACTGAAGTGTCGGCGGTTTTTAGTATGTTTGCAATAAGAAGTGAATAAAGTTATGAAATTTCAGCTGAACAGATATCTTGCAGGAGCCGTTGCGGCTTTCTGCATTTCGCTTTGCGGATGTGGCGGCAGCGATGTGGCTGTCGATCCGCTGTCATCGGTCCCGGCCGACGCCGTGGCTGTCGCCAGAGCCGATTTCCGTACTCTTGCAAACGAGGCGGGATGTCCGGCCGAGGGCGGACGCTACACCCTCACTCCCGCGCTTGAGTCGGTGCTCGGCGCGTCCGACACCTCGACGCAGACGCTCGTGACGCTGCTGGCCGATCTCGCTCCCGAGACCGATCTGTCGTCGGTCTACTGGTATGTCCCGGCTACCGGATCGCAGCCGGTGGTAACGCTCATGGCCACCGACGGCGACGCGCTGCTGGCGCGTCTGGCCGACACGGCGGTAGCCTCGGTGAAGATCGCCGACTACAACGTCTACACATTTCCCGGAGCAAGCGCCGTGGTGCGCGACAGTCAGTTGTGGATCGCGCGTTCGGCCGATCTTGTCATCGACACCAACGACGCCGCTGCCGTCCGACCTTTCTCGGCCGACAAGGCCAAGACCGACGCGCTGAGTGCCGAGGCCGACATCGTGGCTGTGATCTCGGGCGTGCAGACCTCGATACCGGGGCTTGAGATACCGGCCGACGCATTTGCTACGGCGAAACTGCGCTGTCTGCGCAGCGGCTTCAACCTGCAGCTGTCGCTGGCGGGCGCCGACGGAGCTCCGATATATGTCGGTTCCGACATGTCGGCTGTCGACCCCTCGTTTGCGTCGCTTATGCCGAAACAGACGGTCGCCTGTCTTGCTCTGGGCGCACTTGACTGGCATGAGGTATATCCCTCGATAGTGGCCGGGCTTGGGCCGAATATGGGCGACACGGGCCGTATGGTCCTTTCGATGCTTCGTCCTTATATTGAGTCGATCGACGGCACGGTGGCTGTGGCGGTTGCTCCGGCTGCCGGCCTGCAGTCGCTCGGCAGTTTCGACCTCTCGTCGTGGGAGGTGTTTCTGTCGGCCGCGATGCCTCAGGACAAGCTCGACCAGTTCACGACACTCATATCGGCAATGGCTTCGATGAGCGACTTCCCCTGCAAGGACAATGGCGACGGCACGTACACGCTGTCGCTTCCCGGAGGGGTCAGCCTGACGGCCGGAAGCATCGACGGCAAGTTTGTTATCGCCAACTACGACCTCGCCGTATCGGGCGCGCAGTCGCTTGTGCCGCATCTCGACAGCCGCGTGCTGGCTCTTGATCTCGACATACCGTATGGCGGCGACCTCTCGCGCTCGCTCGGTCTGCCGTGGGGGCTTTCGGTCGATGCCGGAGTCGGTTCGGGTGTGTTCGACGCCACGGTCAGGCTCAACGGCATAAATACAACGCCGCTCAAGGCTTTCATCGAAGGTCTGGCAAAATGAACAGCATAACCCTCGACAACATTCTGCCGCTTGCGTTTGCGGTCGACACGTCTTCGCCGGGCGACATCTGGGGGCGGCGTGTCGTGCTTGCGCGTGGCTCCAGGGTGAGGGTCGAGGCGTCATCGGGGTCGGGCAAGACCACGCTGTGTGCGTTTCTCACCGGCATGCGCTCCGATTTCTCGGGGCAGCTGCTTTTCGACGGTGTCTCATCGGCGTCGTTCTCATCGCGTCGGTGGAGCGATCTGCGCCGCGACACCATCGCGTGGCTCCCGCAGGAGATGGGGCTTTTCCCGCAGCTGACACTGAGGGAAAACATACTCCTCAAAAACTCACTGACGCGCCACCGCTCCGGCTCGTGGATCGCCGGGGCATGCGACCGGCTCGGCATAGGGGAGTGCCTCGACCGCCGCGTCACGCTCATGTCGCTCGGACAGCAGCAGCGCGGAGCACTCGTCAGGGCTCTCTGTCAGCCGTTCGATCTCCTGCTACTCGACGAGCCGGTCAGTCACCTCGACGCCGCCTGCAACAGCGCCATGGTCGGTCTGGTCGATGAGGAGCTTTCGGCTTCGGGTGCCGGACTGATACTCACTTCTGTGGGTCAGCATCTCGACATTAATGTAGATAAACAGCTCAGACTATGACACACGCCGACGGTAAGAAAATACTGCGCCGACTGCTGCTGCGCGACGTGAGCGCTCCGCAGCTCGCGGTCTATGCCATCGGTGTCTATCTCGGTCTGCTCATACTCGCCGGAGCCATGCAGCTCTGGCGCGACTTCTCGACTCCCGTGCCGGGTGCCGACGGCGATCCGCTCGCTTCGGGCGGCTACGTGATCTTCTCGCCTCATGTCGAGGGGCTTGGCTTCGGCGCTCCTGCGGCAGTGGCCGACACGGTGCTCGACGCTCTGCGCCGGCAGCCCTGGGCCGTCATGGCCGACCGTTTCACTGCCTCCGACTTTTCGGTGGCCGCCTCGGTCGACATGGGCGGAGGCGACGTGCTCGCTACGGCATTGTTCTTCGAGTCGGTGCCCGATGACTATCTGCATCCGTTGCCCGCGGGGTGGACGTTTGATCCGGCCGACCCGTCGGCGGTGATACCCGTCATCGTTCCCCGCGACTACCTCGCGCTTTACAACTTCGGCTTCGCGCCCTCGCGCGGTCTGCCGTCGCTCGGCGAGGAGGTGATCATGCAGATACCGCTCTCGGTGTCGGTGGCCGGGCGCGGCCGCCGCTGCGATTTCCCGGCCCGCATAGCCGGATTCTCCACACGCGTCAACACCATTGTGGTGCCTGAGTCGTTTCTCTCCTGGGCCAACGACACATATGGCGGCGGTGAGGCAAAGGGGGCGTCGCGCCTCATAGCGCGCGTCACGACCGATGCCTCCGATCCTGCGGTCAGGGCTTTTGCTGCCTCGCACTCTCTCGACATATCGGGCGACGACGGCGATGTGTCGCCCTCGCGCATACTTGCCGTGATCCTCTCTGTCGTCATGGGCGTCGGCGTGCTGCTGTGCGTCCTCTCGGTGGTCGTGCTCACGGTGAGCCTCTTTCTGCTGCTCTACAAGAGCCGCGAGGTCATTGTGCGGCTCATCGCGTTAGGGTTCAGGCAGCGCACGGTCGTGGCGACATACTCGCTGCTGTTTGCCGCGGTCAACTCGGTGGTGTTCGTCGCGTGTGCGGCCACGCTTGCAGCCGGTCACCGCGTCATCTCGCCCCTCCTTGCGGGGGCTGCCGTGGGTGAGGCCCCGCTTCTCCCCACCGTCGCCGCCTCACTGCTTCTGATGATTCTTATCCAGTCACTGGGTATGGCTATAATAAACATGAAAACAAGAATTTGAAAATGCGCAAGATCTTACTGGCATCGATAGCCCTTTTCACAGCACTCTCTCTCTCGGCGCTGAAGCCCGACAGTGACAACAAGAAGACTTCACCCGAGGCTCCCGACCTCGAGAAGATCAGAGCGGATGTAAACAATCCTGATTCGCGTTATTATTACCCGGAGCTGATGAAACGCTACGAGGTGTACGACACCACGCGGCTTACTCTCGACGACTACCGTCACCTCTATCTCGGCGCGATGTATCAGGAGGACTACAACCCCTACCGCAAGTCGGAATACCGCGACCGCATACAGGAGCTGTATTACCGTCCCGGCCACTCGCGCACCGAGCTTGACTCCATCATCGCCTACGCCGAGCTGTCGCTGGCCGACGATCCGTTTGACCTTGAGCAGATAAACTATCTGATCTACGCGCTAAAGGGGCGCGGCAAGCTCAACAAGGCCGCTATATGGCAGTATCGACTCAATCATCTCCTGCAGGCAATCGTGTCGACCGGAACCGGCCTCGACGAGGAGAATGCGTGGTATGTCATAAATCCCCGTCACGAGTACAATATCGTCAACTTCCAGAACCGTGTCGTCGAGGCGCAGGAGTTCAAGGAGCCATATTACGAGTACATAAAACTGGTGCCGCTCGCCGATCAGTCGGCAAAGACCGGTGCCGAGGGCTACTATTTCAACATACGCCCGTTGCTTGAGGAGTATTACCGGAAGTACCCCGAGCAATTATAGCGATCGGATGTCTCGCTTTTCTTTCCATCGCTCTTCTTTTCATCGAATATTTGTATATTTGATTCAAAGAAGTGGCTGACGCCAACGCGACCCGGGCAAATGCCCGACAATCGCTCTTCTTTTCATCGAATATTTGTATATTTGTGATGGCCTCACACTACCGCAGAGGCGGAAAACGGGTCGGAAAAACAGGATAACTCATCAATCTTCTTTATGATATGAAAAAACATAATTTCTACGCAGGTCCGTCGATCCTCAGCCAGTACACCATCGAGAACACTGCTGAGGCGATCCGTAACTTCGCCGGTACAGGGCTTTCGATCCTCGAGGTGTCGCACCGCAGCAAGGAGTTTCAGGCCGTCATAGACGAGGCTGACGCTCTGGTCAAGGAGCTTCTTGAGATCCCCGAGGGATATCACGTGCTCTTCCTCGGAGGTGGCGCGAGCCTTGAGTTCGCCATGGTGCCCATGAACCTTCTCGCTAAGAAGGCCGCATACATCGACACCGGTGTGTGGGCTCACAAGGCTATCAAAGAGGCAAAACTCTTCGGCGAGGTAGAGGTTGTGGCTTCGTCAAAAGACGACAACTACACCTACATCCCCAAGAACTACACCATACCGGCCGACGCCGACTATTTCCACTATACATCCAACAACACCATCTACGGCACCGAGACGCGCTTCGATCCCGTTAGCCCCGTGCCTCTGGTGTGCGACATGTCGAGCGACATCTTCTCGCGTCCGTTCGACGTCAGCAAGTACGACCTAATCTATGCCGGAGCGCAGAAAAACCTCGCTCCCGCAGGCGTGACCATCGTCATCGTCAAGGAGAGCGCCCTCGGCAAGGTTGCCCGCGCCATACCCACCATGCTCGACTACCGCACGCACATCGCCAAGGGCTCGATGTTCAACACGCCTCCCGTGCTCCCCATCTTCTCGGCGCTGCAGACCCTGCGCTACTACAAGCAGCTCGGCGGAGTCGCCGCAATCGAGAAAGTCGATCTGGCAAAGGCCGAGAAGCTCTACAACGCCATCGACGACAGCAAGATGTTTGTCGGCACCGTCAAGGCTCACGAAGACCGTTCGATCATGAACGTATGCTTTGTCATGAAGCCCGAATACAAGGATCTTGAGAAAGACTTTATCGCATTCGCCACTGAGCGCGGCATGGTCGGCATCAAGGGACACCGCGACGTGGGCGGATTCCGTGCGTCGCTCTACAACGCGCTCCCCATGGAGAGCGTCGACGCCCTCGTGGCTTGCATGAAGGAGTTTGAAAACAAACACTGATCTGCGCGCCATGGAGATACTCGTTGCTACAGAGAAACCCTTTGCAGCGGTAGCTGTCGAGGGGATAAAGAAAGTGGCTCAGGAAGCCGGTCACACCGTGAAGCTTCTTGAGAAATACGCTTCAAAAGAAGATCTGCTGAAGGCGGTGGCTACGGCCGACGCGCTCATCGTGCGCAGCGACAAGGTCGATGCCGAGGTGCTCGCAGCCGCTCCCGCCCTGAAGATCGTGGTGCGTGCTGGTGCAGGCTACGACAATGTTGACCTCGCTGCAGCCAAGGAGCGCGGCGTGGTGGTTGAGAACACTCCCGGCCAGAACTCCAACGCCGTGGCCGAGCTCGTTTTCGGCATGACGGTCATGGCCGCACGCAACATGTATGACGGCACATCGGGGTCCGAGCTTAAAGACAAGACGCTCGGCATTCACGCCTTCGGTCAGGTAGGCCGCAATGTCGCCCGCATAGCCAAGGGCTTCGGCATGGAGGTGAGCGCCCTCGATCCCTATTGCCCCGCAGAGGTCATCGAGGCCGCCGGAGTGAAGCCTGTCACCGATATACGTGAGCTCTACAGCGGCAATAAAGTTGTTTCGCTCCACATCCCCGCCACGGCCGAGACACGCGGTTCGGTTGGCTACGACCTTGTCACCCTCATGCCCAAGGGAGGCATCCTTGTCAACACCGCCCGCAAGGAGGTGATCGACGAGGAGGGACTTGCCAGGGCACTGCGCGAGCGCACCGACCTGAAGTATGTGGCCGATGTGCGTCCCGACACCGCCGCCGCCATGGAGGAGGAGTTCAAGGGTCGCGTCTTCTTCACTCCCAAGAAGATGGGCGCACAGACCTCTGAGGCCAACATCAACGCCGGCATAGCGGCCGCCCGCCAGATAGTGAGCTACTTCGCCGACGGCGACACCCGCTTCCAGGTGAACAGATAAGAAAATTTCCGAGGCATGGGCGGCTTGGTTGTCGCCCATGTCGCTAATCATAAATCACGACAGTTATCACATATGCGCATAGACTTCCTGACAGTTTTACCTGAAATGTTTGAATCACCGCTTGCGTGCTCTATCATGAAGCGTGCCGAGCAGAAGGGACTGGTTGAGTATCATGTGCATAATCTCAGAGACTATACGACCGACAAGCACCGCAAGGTCGACGACTATCCCTTTGGCGGAGAGGCCGGCATGGTGATGAAGGTCGAGCCGGTAGACCGCTGTATCACGGCTCTCAAGGCCGAGCGCGACTACGATGAGATCATCTACACTTCGCCCGACGGCGAGCTCTTGTCGCAGCATATGGCAAACTCCATGTCGATGCTCGGCAACATCATCATACTCTGCGGACACTACAAGGGCATCGATCACCGCATACGCGAGCATCTTGTCACGCGCGAGATCTCGATAGGCGATTATGTGCTCACCGGGGGCGAGCTTCCGTCGCTGGTGATAGCCGACGCCATCGTGCGCCTTATTCCCGGAGCGATAGGCGATGAGCAGAGCGCTCTTTCCGACTCGTTTCAGGACGACATACTGTCGGCGCCCGTCTACTCGCGTCCGGCCGTCTACAACGGATGGGAAGTCCCGCCGATACTCCTATCGGGGCATGAGGCGAAAATAGCCGAGTGGCGTCACGAACAGTCGCTTGAGCGCACGCGTCTGTTGCGTCCGCATCTGCTCGATAAACTCAACGCCGATGATTGATCCTGTTCTATATCTCATACCTGTGCCGCTATCTGACGCGACACGTCCCGCCGAGGTTCTGCCCCGGCAGGTGCTCGACGTGGTCGGGCAACTGCGCTGGTTTGCGGTCGAGAACGTGCGCAGCGCGCGCCGTTTCATAAAGAGTGTCGACCATGGCGCCGACATATCGGCCATGCACTTCGACGTGCTCGACGAGCACACAGCGCCAGCCGACGTCCCGGCGATGCTCGAGCCGTTGCGGCAGGGCAATCCCATGGGTGTGATCTCCGAGGCCGGATGCCCTGGTGTCGCCGATCCCGGCGCGCTTCTTGTCGAAGCCGCCCGACGTGAGAATCTCGATGTGCGCCCGCTTGTGGGACCCTCGAGCATACTGCTCGGCCTCATGGCCTCGGGCTTCAACGGACAGAATTTCGCTTTCTCGGGCTATCTGCCCATCGAGCCGGCGGCGCGCAAACGCCGTTTCCGGCAGATCATCGAGCGCATACGCAACGAGCGTCAGACCCAGATATTCATAGAGACCCCCTACCGCAACAACCGTCTCATCGCCGAGCTGGCAGCCACGCTTCCCGGCGAGTTGCGCCTCTGTGTGGCGTGCGACCTCACGGCTCCCACGCAGGATGTCAGGCTGATGACTCTCGCCGCATGGCGCAACGCGAAATACGATTTTTCAAAACGACCCGCTATATTCCTGCTGAGCTGACGACTATGGCACGCAACAGACGCCGATTTGATACATACCGCCAGCCGGGACTTTTTGATAAGGTTCCGGCCGAACCGGCTGTTGTGAGCGATGAGCCTCAGCCGGTGGTGACAGGCGGAGTGATGCCCTCAATGGTGCCTCCTCCGCCTTTGTCTGAGTCGCCTCTCGGCGAGCTTGCACGTCCCAACAGTGTGAGCCGTCTGAAATTCATCTCATTCGGGAGCGGAAGCAGCGGCAACTGTGCCTATATCGGCGATGACCGCTCGGGCATTCTCATAGACGCCGGAGTCGATACGGCCCACGTCGCGGGCGAGCTGCGCCGCCAGGGCATCTCGATGGATAAGGTGAGAGGCATAATACTCACCCACGACCACGGCGACCACACGCGCTTTGCCTATAATATCCTGCGCAACAACCGTCATATGGCTCTGTATGCCACGCCGCGTGCATTCAACGGCATGCTGCGCCGCCACAGCGTGTCGCGCCGCATCAAGGACTTCCATCAGCCGGTCTACAAGGAGATCGCCTTTCACATCGACAACTTCTCGATAATACCTTTCGAGGTCATGCACGACGGCACCGACAATGTCGGCTTTTTCATCTCAGCCGCCGGCGGCACCTTCAGGTTTGTGATAGCCACCGATCTCGGCATGATCTCTGAGCGCGCGCATTTCTATATGTCGCAGGCTACCGCGCTGATGCTCGAGAGCAACTACGATGCGGTGATGCTGCGCGACGGACATTATCCGGAATATCTAAAGGCACGCATCATGGCCGACAACGGCCATCTCGACAATGCGGCAGCCGCCGCGTGGCTGCGTGAGAACTACACGCCGCAGCTGCGCCACATTTTCCTCTGTCACCTCTCACACGACAACAATACGCCCGAGATCGCGCTCTCGTCGGCGCGTCAGGCGCTGCTCGACGCGGGAGCCGCATCGGTCGGCGACGGGACTATGTCGCTTGAGTCGCGTCAGGCGCCGGTGCAGCTCGTGGCATTGCCGCGCTTCGATCCGTCGCCCATGTATGTCATCAGATACTGATAAACTCAAAATAGCTCGACACGATGAAAATACTTATTATCAACGGTCCCAACCTCAATCTTCTGGGTGTGCGTGAGCCTGGCGTCTACGGCAATATCTCGATGGATGACTATCTCGAGGCCTTGTGTGCCGATTATCACGATATTGAGATAGAGTATTTTCAGAGCAACCATGAGGGAGAGATCATCGACCGGTTGCACGAGGTAGGTTTCGACATGGAGTATAAAGGGGTGGCGCTTAATGCTGGAGCCTACACCCACACTTCGCTTGCGATTGCCGATGCGATCCGTGCCATTGAGCTTCCTGTCGTCGAGGTGCACATCTCCAACGTGCATTCGCGTGAGGAGATACGCCACCGTTCACTCATCGCTCCGGCCTGCAAGGGGGTGATTGCCGGTTTCGGCCTCGATTCATATCGCCTTGCCGTCGAGGCTCTCAAGGAGCTGTAAGTAGCATCGGCCGATAGCTTTTGCGTCAAATTTTTCGACTGAGAGTCTGAGGCTTTGAGCCTTGGGCGCTGAGTCGCTGAGCGCCCATGCGAGAGCTTCGGCTATCGCGTGGCTGTCGCCCGGTGCTACGAGGCGTCCGTTCACGCCGTCGTCGATTATGTCGCGCTGTCCGCCGCTGTCGGTGGCCACGGCCACGCAGCCGCTGGCAAGTCCCTCGACGATCGTTGTGGGCAGCATCTCGAAGCGCGATGTCGACAATATCACTTTCGCCTGACCCATCAATGCCCTGACTTCTGTCTCATTCAGCGGGCCGAGCCATCGGTGTGGCATTCTGAGCCGGTCAAGCGCGCGGCTGTCGCGCAGACCGCCGAAAAAGACCGCTTCTGCGTCGCGTGCCTGTCCGCTGTCGTGAAGCAGGTTGAGTGCCTCGACGGCAAGAGGCAGGTTTTTCACGTCGTCGTCGAGCCGCGCCGCTCCCATCGCTATCATGGGTTTTCGGTCGGCGTCGTTAATGCTGTCGGGTGCCGGCAGTGCTATCGGGTTGGGTATTACGTCTATTTCTCTGCCTTCGAGCAGTGCGCTCTCTTTGGCGCGGTTGGCAAGCCACGAGCTCACGGCCACAAATCTAAGATGAGGAAACCGGCTGTATAGTGCCGATTTACGGTTCCATACACGGCGCGACAAGTCGTGGCTCCATGCCATGCCGTGAAGCATCGGGCAGTTACCGCAGTGCGTGTCTCCGCTCCATCGGCGGCAGTCGCCCGGCAGATGGCATATCCCGGTCATGGCCCACTGGTCGTGCATGACCATCAGTGTCGGCTTGCCAAGCGTGCATATTTGCCCGATTTCGGCAAGAGAGAGAAATCCCTGACAAGTCCACCCTATGATGATTGCGTCGGCTTCAGCGACGAAAGGATGCGATTTTACGGCCACTCCTGTCGATGCCGTCGACACCTTCCAGAGGTCGCGGCGGTTTAATGAGTTTTGCAGGAATATTTCGCCTCGCTCGGCTATAAAAGGCAGGAGACGGCTCCGGCTGTCGCCGGAAACCGTCTCTACAAAATCATTATTGGCATTGATGTCTTTGCGCAGCACTATCATGCGTGCGTCGTGGCCGAGGTCGCGCAGGGCCTCGGTGATGCGCCGGGTCACTATGGCGGCGCCTCCGGCCGACTCAGAGGTCGACAGCAGTGCTATGCGCATCGGTCGGTGCGTGTGTGTGGGGGTGAAGGGTGCTTAAAGCAGCTTCTTCACGTTCGACTCAAGCTGCGTCAGGTCGTCGATGCGGGCCACAAGGTCGCCGTTGCGGTCGATGAGGAATGTGGCGGGGATATTGCCGACATTGTACAGCAGCAGGTATGTGGCACCGGTCTTGGGCGAGTTGTAGACTGTGGTCCAGGGGAGATTGGTGGCCGACTTGCGCCAGCTGAACTCATCGGAGTCGAGGCCGACCTGATAGATGTTGACACCGCCGTTGGAGTCATCGGCGATCTTGTTGAGCAGCACGTTGAGTGCCGGAGCGAATTCTGCCGAGTAAGTGGTGAAGCTGAGGATTGTCGGTTTGCCGTTGGCTGCGACCTCCGAGAGTTTCACCTCTTTGCCGTTCTCATCCATCAGTGCGATGTCGGGGAACTGCACTTCCGTCGCAGGTATGTCGGTGCCGACCTCGCGCGGCGGACGTGTGGCGCGCTGGGCTGCGATATAGAGCTGTGTCAGATACTTGGTGCGCGGGTCGTCGGGACGCTCGCGTGTGTATGCGTTGGCTACGGCGCCGATTATGCGCAAGTCGCTGCGGTCCGACGGGTTGAAGAGCGGAGCACCGCCGGGGAGCTGCTTGTTGATGATGTAGTAGGCGGCGATGCCGGCCGGATCAGTGAGAAGCAGCTGGCTTACCTGACGCTTGAGCGAGTCGGCGTCGGTGCCCGGTGTGGCGAGCAGAGTGTTGACGTTCTGCATCATGTCGGCCTGCAGCGTGCCCTTCATCTCGTAGTTGCGGTCGATGGCAGGGGCGGTGGCGTTGACGGTCACGGTCTCGATCGAGTCAACGGGGAAGTAGGCCGAGGAGTTGCCGATCGTCAGACGATAGATCTCGGGACGCGCCGGAGCCTCCTGTGCGAACGAGTAATTGCCGTCGGCACCGAGACGCACGGTGTCCATCGTGTACCAGTTGCCGTTCGGAGCCATTCCCTCAAGGGTAAGAAGCTCGTTGTCGGCGCCGGTGATCACACCGTTCACCTCCCATTGGTTCTTGCTGCCGCATGCACACAGGGCCAGCATTGCAGCGCCTGTCGCGATTGATGTGAGTGAGAGTTTCATGCTATGTGCTCGCTGATGGCAGCCGCTATGTGTATCATCTCGGCTTCCGGGAGTTGGAGTTTTGCTTTCTTGAAATCGAGATCGCCCTCGCTGTTGAGGGGGATGAGGTGGATGTGGGCGTGCGGAACGTCCATGCCGATCACGGCCATGCCCACGCGGGCGCAGCCTGTAGCGGCCTTGACTCCTTTGGCTACTTTCTGGGCGAACTTCATAAGGTCGCCAAGTTCCTCCGGATCGAGATCAAACAGGTAGTCGACCTCGCGGCGCGGTATGACCAGCGTGTGGCCCTCGGCCACGGGGTTGATGTCGAGAAATGCGTAGTGGCGGTCGTCCTCGGCTACTTTGTAGGAGGGGATCTCGCCTGCTGCTATGCGTGAGAAGATTGTTGCCATCAGAAGCCGATTTCCATGATTTCAAACTTCATCAGTCCCGACGGAACGCGTATTTCAACGGTCTCGCCGACTTTGTGTCCCAGAAGGCCCTGGGCGATAGGTGTCGACGATGCGATCTTCTTCTCGCGGAGGTTGGCCTCGGAGTCAGCCACGATCGTGTACTCAACCACGCTGCCGTTGGTCAGGTTTTTGATCTTTACGCGGTTGAGGATCTGCACCTCGTCGGTCGTGAGTTTCGATTCGTCTATGATGCGTGCGTTAGCCACGAGATCCTTCAGCTGCGATATTTTCATCTCAAGCATTCCCTGAGCTTCCTTGGCTGCGTCGTATTCTGCGTTTTCCGATAGATCGCCCTTGTCGCGGGCCTCGGCGATAGCGCGTGATATCTCGGGGCGCTTCACCGATTCCAGATAGGCGATTTCCTCCATTTTCTTCTTATAACCTTCCTTGGTCATGAAAGTTATAGCCATGTGTCTTTGTGTTTTAGGGTTTGTTAAAGAGGGAGAGCGCCAGACAGTACACAGTAAAAAAATTAAGAATCCCGGTCACTTTCTTGCCGGAACCCTTTTATCGCCCTGCGGGCATTGTATCCTGTCTGACGCATCCGCGCGGCCTCATGCCTCTTCAGGCATTCGCTTGCCTTACGGTTGCGATGCAAAGTTAATACTTTTATCTTCCAAAACAAAAATATCGCCGTTAAGTTTGCCCGACCCTTGCCCCGACCCTCGCCATGGCATTGGAGGCTTGTGTCAGTAAAGCACTCGCAACGCGGGCGCTTTACTGACTGTGCGGGGTGCTTTTATTATCAGATGGGGGCTTTGCGGTCTTTCCAGTCGTCGTTGATGTAGGAGGCGGGGTAGACGGTCTTGTCGATGACGCTGCCGTCGCGCAGACGCAGCCATGTGTCGAACGTGCGTTCACCTTTGTGCATGACGATGACGCGGGCTCCGGCACGGAGGTTGTTATATACGGTGTTTCCGCCCGAATAGCGGCCGTAGCAGAGAAGTATGCCCTGCCAGTAGACCGAATAGTCGTTGTTGTGGTCATGTCCGACAAACACGCCCATCACGTCGCCGGCCGTGCGCATGGCGGTGAAGAGTCCGCTGTTGAGAACAGGCGAGCACACTTTCTCGCGGCGGGTGCCGATGAGATGCGCTCCGTCGGTCATTGAGGCCTCCTTGTATTCAGGCAGGGGTATGTGGAAGAAGGCGAGAGCGGGAAGCGGCGTGCCGCCGTTGGCCTCGGTGAGACGCTTGCTCTCGGCCGCATAGGCGTTTATCTGGTCGAGTGTTATCCAGCCATAGGTGCCTATGCCCTTTATCTGCGCGTAGGCGTTGGAGTCGAATATATACAGGGCGGCGGCTGTCTTCGTGCCGTCGCTGATTTCGATTGTCGCGTCGCCCGACGATGTGGGTATGTTGTTTTTGAACTTCTTTATGTAGGTGTATATCTCCTCGTGCGACATGTCCTGCTCGTCGTCATGGTTGCCCTGTGTCATCACAAAGGGGATGCCGAAGCGTTCGACAACCGAGAGCGCCTCGTCGAGACCTCCGCGGGCGGGCTTGTCGCATATGACATCGCCTGTAAACACCACGAGGTCGGGCTTCTCGGTTTCGAGCACAGTGGCCATGTTCTCGAGGGCGGTCTTCGATGCCTCCCAGCCGTAGCGGTAGTGTACGTCGGTAAACTGCACGATCTTGAAATCGCCGTCGGCGTTAAACTTCAGGCCGCCCGGCGTTTTTGCGGGTGCTGCGGCCGCTCCGGCAAGCATGATCAATCCGATTGCTGTCTTTTTCATCTTTGTGATATTATTCGGTTTATTTCTTGATTTCCGGTAGATCCGCGACGATCTCGGCCGAGTCGGCCGGCGTTGGGTCGGGCTGCTCTATCGCCGGCTGCACGCTGTCGGTGGCCGACGGAGCCGCGGTCACGGCGGTGTCGGGCTTTGCTGCAGCGGGAGCAGGAGCAGGAGCGGTGGCCGGGGTCGGCTGCGCCGGGGGGGCGGCGGCAGCAGCCGGCTTCTGGCGCAGGAAACGGCGGTAGGCCGATGACGCCGCCGACCCGCACACGTTGAATATGTTATGCACAAAAAGCATGTCGGTGATGCCGTTCTGGCGGACGTAGTCGACAATGTTGCGGGTGAAGTAGCGGAAGTCGATGATGTGCACCTGCTCGAACGAGCCGAACAGGAACGACGGGACGGCATTGCCGTAGCTGTCTTTGAGTATGACGAGGCGACGGCCGTTGCCGGTCGATGTGTCGACGCGCACAAGGCACTGGTCGCCACCCATGAAGGTGCAGTAGGCGCCCGATGCTCCGTCGTTGAATTTCTTGAAGTATGTGCTCTTGAACGGTTTTGTCTCCGACACGATGTGAAACTCCTCGTCGAGGTTGTACACGACATAGGTCGTCTGATAATCAATACCCTGCGGACGGTAGTATATGAAATCCTCGGGAGCTTTCTTCACCGATATGTCTTTGGAGTAGCCGTACATCGTGCCGACAAACCGGTGCACGGTGTCGGCCTTGTATGACTCGATGGGGAGGAAAGGCACACCGGCCTTTGTTGCGAAATCCTTTGCTGCGTAATAGGCTCCGAGAGGCGCCCAGTGGTGGTCGGTGCGCAGATAGATCGGCTCGTCGGTGTGTGCGGCCAGCGCGCCGTAGGCGTCGACAGCGACTACACCGCGGAGCGAGTCGTTGATCGCCTTGATCACCGGGAAGTTGGGACGCGTGGTCTTGCGTGCTTTCTCAGGGCAGTAAAACTCCGTAGCCAGTGGCACGACCATGCTGTAGATGTTGACCGACGGGCCGAATGTCTCTTTGTAGAGATTGAGCGCCGCCGCAAATTTCAGCGCGCTCTTGGGCGATCCGCCGAAAGCCATGAGGGCGCGGACGTTGTCGCCTGTGCCGACGATGATTGTACCCGAGTTGCCGAGCTTGGCGTTCTCCTCGACAGTCGCGGGCGCATATTGCTGTGTGGCGTCGGTGTTTGCGGCCGGCAGTTCGGCCTGTGTCGCCGGGCGGTCGTCGCCGGCGGGTGTGGCGGCGTCGGTGGGTTCGGTCGCAGTGGATGCTATAGCGTCGGTTGCGGCGATATCGGCATCTGCGTCGTCGGTGTACTCATCCTCGTCATCGAGTGCCACATTGCCGTGAAAGGTCACGGCTTCTTCGTCGTCGCCGGGGTGATATGACTGCAGGTGCTTGACCTGCATGCTGGCAGTCATAAGCTCGTCGCGAAACGGCTCGCTGTCGCTGAACCATGCCGAGACATCCTCCATGAACGCGCCCGACATCAGCGATTTCATCGAGAATTCTGGAAACTTGCGCAGGTCGCGTCGCTCGAGCTCCGAGATTTCGGGGCGCGGGAAAAAGGAAAACACTATCGCGAATGCGGCGAAGACGAGTCCGATTATGAATATGAAAATTCTGTGATGCAAGGCGGCGGGTTGTTTTACTGGGTGAGATATGAGTCGTAGGTGTCGCAGGTGTGGAGCATTGTGGCGTGGGTCATGTTGTTGGCAAACAGCACGTCGGTGATGCCGTGCGACTTCAGGTATGCGACAATGTTGAGCGGGAAATAGCGGCAGTCGATGACGTGTATCTCCTCAAACGCATTGAACAGAAACGGCGGCAGGGCGTTGCCGTAGCTGTCTTTGAGTATGGCGAGACGACGGCCGTTGGCAGCCCCCGTCTCGACGCGTGTGAGCTTGTTGTCGCCTCCCATGAATGTGCAGTAGGTGGCGACGCCCTTGGCCGGGATGAAGAAGTCGCCGGTGATTTCCTCGCCCGTCGATATTATCCTCTTGCGCGACCTGTTGAGGCGGTAGTTGACGTAGAAGGTGCTCACGTGAGTGTCGCGGGGAGTGTAGTAGACAAATGTCTCAGGGGCTTTGCGTATGCGTGCGTCGCGCGAGAAGCCGTACATCGTGCCGACAAAGCCCGGTATCTTGTGCACGTCGAAGCTGTCGAGCGACTTGAACGGCACCATCGCGGCCATGGCGAACTCCTGCGCGGCGTAGTAGGCTCCGAGAGGCGCCCAGTGGTGGTCGGTGCGCAGATATATCGGCTCTGCGGCGTGCTCGCCGAGCACCGGAAAAATGTCGACCGCCACGACCTGCGGGTCAAGCTCGCTGAATATGTCGAGTATGGCGGTGTACTGGTCCTGGGTGTGCTCTTCGGCGTCTTCGGGGCAGTAGAATGCCGCCTGTGTCGGTATGGGCATGCAGTAGACCGTCACGCTGTCGCCGAGCGCGCGCCGGTAGGCGTTGACAGTCGACGCATAGCGCGACAGATTGGCCGCAGGGCCCGAAAACGGCTCCATGGCGCGGATCGTGTCGCCGCCGCCGACCACAAGTATGCCGCGGCGTGCGCGGCGGAACGGCGCGTCGGCGGTCTGGCGGTTGACATAGACATAACCGTCGTCTGCATCGACCTGTTCGCCCGAGATTTCTTCAAAAAGACGGTCGAATGTCAGTGAGCCGTCGGTGTTGTCGTCTTGAGCCGAGACACCGGCGCCTACGCTCGCCGAGAGGAGTAAGAGAAGTATCTTAAAAACGTGTATATAGGAACGCATTGTTTGTGGCACCGACAAGAAGACAGACACTTGTGACAAGAATGACGATGGCGAGAAGCAGACGGCACGATGTCTCCACAACCGCCACTCCGGTGTGGTCGGGGTTGCCGCCCCACAGCCTGATGTGGGCCTCGGAGATCCAACGCCTCACGGGCAGGCAGAGCACGATGGCAAGGATCCAGAGCCAGAATTTATCGAACAGGGCGCTCTCGGCCGCGAAGTCGTAGAGGCGCGTGTGATAGCCGAAGAAAGCGCGGAAAAACTGTCCCATATTGTCGAGATCGTCGTAGTAGAATATGCCCCAGCCCGCTATCACGAGAAGCATGGCTATGATGTGGCCCGGCTGATGGCCGGTATAGCGCATTATGGCTTTCTCGACGATGAGTATGACGCCGAAATACATGCCCCACATCACGAAATTCCAGCTCGCACCGTGCCAGAAACCTGTCAGAGCCCACACGACGATGATGTTAAGCACCTGATGCGAGCGGTTGCCGCCAAGGGGTATGTAGACATAGTCGCGGAAAAACGAGCCGAGCGACATGTGCCAGCGGCGCCAGAAGTCGGTGATCGAGCGGCAGGTATATGGGTGGTCGAAGTTTTCGGGGAAGTGGAATCCCATGCAGCGACCCATGCCGATGGCCATGTCGGAGTAGCCTGAGAAATCGAAATAGATCTGCAGCGTGAAGGCGAGCAGCCCGACCCATGCCCCGAGAGTCGACAGCGACGCGAGGTTGTCGGTGAGGAAGTTGTCGGCGATCTCCGACATCTGGTTGGCGATTATAACCTTCTTGCCGAGTCCGATGAGAAAGCGGAATATGCCGTCGGCGACATCGCGCGGCGTCACCGTGCGGTCATAGATCTCGCGCGCCACCGTCGAGTAGCGCACGATCGGCCCGGCCACAAGCTGCGGAAACATTGATATGTAGAGCAGCAGCCCGCTGAAACGGCGCTGTGCTGCGGCGTGCGACCGATACACGTCGGTGAGGTAGCTGATCGACTGGAATATGTAGAAGCTGATGCCGATCGGCAGAGAGATCGCCGGCACGGGCAGGTCGATGCCGAAACGCGAGAGCTCGGCGCACACAAATCCGGCATACTTGAATACACCGAGTGTCGACACGTTGAAGAGGATGCCGACAGTGAGCGCCAGCCTGCGGAAAAAACGTCGCCGGCATGCGTCGACCCAAAGCCCGAAAAGATAGTTCATTATGACGCAGCCGATCATCAGGAAGACATAGACCGGCTCTCCCCACGCATAGAATATGAGTGAGAATACTATAAGGACAGAGTTGCGCCAGACGAGTTTAGGGCTCCTGTCGTCATCGTCGGCCGACGCGTTGCGGTCAAATATCGCCGCGATGCGATAGCAGATTATGAGCGCCGGGAGAAAGACGAATAGAAAGAACAGGTCTGAGAATACCATTGCTGATTGTAGGGATAATCCGTGATGATCATGCCGCCGGAGTGTTTTCCGGCTTTAATCTACAATGTAAAATTACGCAGGGACGGTGTTATCTCCAACAAAAAGATCGAAATATGTATAAAATGACCTGCCTGGTGTATGAGTCGTACATCAGGCAGGGTCAATATCGGCATTGGGCGTGCGGAAGCCGGCGGCACATCGCGGCCGCCGCGCGTCACAGAGTCACAGGGGCGATCATGGCGGCCACGTCGGTGTCGCCCCATAGATCGGCCATTGTGAGCCAGACAAGGAGTAGCGCTATGAGTATGCACGCGCCGATCACCAGCCATGTCTGTGTCTTGTTGTTTTTACGTTTGCTTGACATGTGTTTCTATGTTTTAGAGCTTGTTTAATAATAAATGTTACTGACAGGGCGGCCAGTCGTCGAGCAGATTTTTGCTTGTGATGAGGGAGTTATGGGGCTCCATAACGACTGAAGAACAAACGGAAATATGCCGGCGAATGACCGATCTGAAACTTTTTGTTGCATGTTGTTTACATATCCAGAGATTATTTCAATAGTTGACAAAAGCCTGTAAGATTACAAAGTTACTTCTGTTTCGCATAGCCTGATCGCCTTTCGACATGTTTCTCTGTCGTGTACCTCAAGTACACTTCTTCGGCACATGTCGAAATTCATATCAGACTATACGACCCTGTCGGCAACATTTATTATTAAACAAGCTCTTAAAATCCCTTTGTGATAGAAACACATGCGGGTGGGCGATGGTTCAAGCTCAGCGGCGGAATGCACGCGCTATGTCGCGGCGGTCGTCGCGCTCCTTTATCGTCTGGCGTTTGTCATACTCCTTCTTGCCGCGGCCGACGCCGATGACGAGCTTGGCGTAGCCTTTCTGCGAGATGAAGAGGCGGAGCGGCACGATAGTGTAGCCCGGCGAGGAGGCGAGCTTGGCTATGTCGCGTATCTCCTTGCGCGAAAGCAGCAGTTTGCGCTCGCGGCGGTCGGCGTGGTTGTTGTAGGTGCCGTAGAAATATGGGGCGATATACATGTTCTTCACCCACACCTCGTGGTTGTAGACGTAGCAGAACGTGTCGGCAAGCGACGCTTTGCCAAGGCGTATCGACTTTATCTCGGTGCCGGTGAGCACGATGCCGGCCGTGTAGGTGTCGGTGATGGCGTAGTCAAATGTGGCACGCCGGTTTTTGATATTTATGTCTTTGGCGAGTTTCATTGATTAAGCAAGGCGAAAAAGAGGTGGACGAGAAAGAGCGGCGTCACGCATGAGATGACTGTGGCTCCGAGAAACGGCAGACGCTTGTCGGCAGGAACGAGCATGTGCCACGACGCCTCCCAGACGACATATACCACGTAGAGCGGGAGCATCTGCAGCAGAGCCAGCTCGACCGGGCAGATGTTGCTCACGAACGACAGCAGCGCGAGGGTGGCGAGGGTGTAGAGCACCATGCGGTCGTTTTTCTCGGCCGACGGAGCCTCGTCGGCGCCCATGATGCGCCTCAGGGCGAAGCCGAGAATATATGTCGCGGCAAAATAGCCGATGAAATATCTGATGAAGATGCTTATGGCCTCGAGCAGACAGCCCGTCGCAGTCGAGGAGGAGCGGTAGATTAGCGGCATAAACGCCGACAGGGCCGCGATGGCGATGAACGGTATGTAGCCTTGGGTGAGCAATGTGCGCACCGGCAGACCTGCCTTCTCGGTGTCATGCCATCCCTGACGGGGGGCTATGACAACCTGAAGCAGCTCTTTGACGAAAGCGGGGAAGAGCGCAAACGACGCCTTTACGATATGTGCTATCCTAAACGATTTCATTGGTGCAAAGATATGAAAGTTGGCTTAATTATGGAAATTGGTTACTTTTGCGGAAAAGAAGATTTCCCATCAGTTTTTCAGTACAATGGAAAGGAAAGTAAGAGTAAGATTTGCGCCGTCGCCAACCGGCCCCCTGCACATAGGCGGAGCCCGCACGGCTCTCTATAACTACCTCTTTGCGCGTCAGCACGGAGGCGACATGATCCTCCGCATCGAGGACACCGACTCGCAGCGTTTTGTGCCAGGAGCCGAGGAGTATATCAACGAGTCGCTGAAGTGGCTCGGCATAGGCATCGACGAGGGCGTGAAAGAGGGAGGCAACTACGGCCCATACCGCCAGAGCGAGCGCCGCGACATCTATCGCGAGCATGTGAAGATGTTGCTCGACAGCGGCAAGGCATATATAGCCTTCGACACCCCAGAGGAGCTCGACGCCGCGCGTCAGGCAACGCCCAACTTCCAGTATGACGCCTCGACCCGCATGTCGATGCGCAACTCGCTGTCGATGCCACGCGAGGAGGTCGACAGGCTCATCGCCGAGGGCACCAAGTATGTCGTGCGCTTCAAGATCGAGCCGGGACGCGCCGTGAAGGTCGACGACCTGCTTCGCGGCGAGGTGACGATCAAGAGCGACATTCTCGACGACAAGGTCCTCTACAAGAGTGCCGACGATCTTCCCACCTATCATCTTGCCAACATCGTCGACGACCACCTCATGGAGGTGAGCCATGTCATACGCGGCGAGGAGTGGCTGCCGTCGGCTCCGCTCCACGTGCTTCTCTATGAGGCGTTCGGCTGGACCGACACGATGCCGCGGTTTGTGCATCTGCCCCTGCTGCTTAAACCTGACGGCAAAGGCAAGCTGTCGAAGCGCGACGGCGACCGTCTCGGCTTCCCCGTCTTCCCGCTCGAGTGGCATGACCCCAAGAGCGGAGAGATCTCGAGCGGCTACCGCGAGAAAGGCTATCTGCCCGAAGCCGTTGTCAACTTCCTTGCGCTGCTCGGATGGAATCCCGGCGACGACACCGAGATCATGTCGATGCAGGAGCTTATAGAGAAATTCTCGTTCGACCACTGCTCGCGCGCCGGAGCCCGGTTTGCGTTTGAGAAAGGCAAGTGGTTCAACCACATGTATATTCAGGAGAAGACCGACGACGAGCTGGCCGGGCTGTTCATCCCCGTGCTTGAGCGCGAGGGCGTCGACACCGCTGCTTTCGGCCGCGATTATATCGCCAAGGCTGTGGGCATGGTGAAAGGCCGCGTGAACTTTGTCGGCGAGCTCTGGGACAACGCACGCTTCTTCTTCCGCGCCCCCGACAGCTACGAGGCTAAGTCGGTAAAGAAACGCTGGACCGAGGGCATGGGCGGCATCATGGCCGAGCTGATCGGCGTGCTCGAGCGGTTTGACGACTTCACGTCGCCCGAGATCGAGCCTTCCGTGCTCGGCTGGATCGAGGAGAAAGGCTATCACCTCGGCAACGTGATGAATGCCTTTAGACTCGCTGTAGTGGGCGAATGCAAAGGCCCCCACATGTTTGACATCACGGCTCTCATCGGCAAGGACGAGACCCTGGCCCGTCTGCGCACGGCAATCGACCGCCTCGGCTACGGCCCGGCCGCTGTAGAATGAGACGCCGCATATTCATAACGGTATTTTGGGCCATGGCTGCGTTTGCGGTCATGGCTCAAAAGCCTCAGGTCGAGTGGAGCGTCGACTTCCGCACGATCTTCGATAACCGCGAGGGCGACGAGACCTACACCCGGGCCGAGACATTCTTCATGACTCAGCTCGCGCCGGAGATAGGGCTGAGCATCGACGACGGACGCCACGCGGTGATGGGCGGTGTGGTGTGGACGCAGCCCATCGGATGCGAGTGGGACGGACACAAACTGTCGCCTACACTCTATTACCGCTATCGACGCGAGGGAGTCGAGGGATGGTTCGGCATGTTCGGCCGCCAGCAGCTTGCGCGCCGGTTGCCCGACTACATCTGGAACGATTCGACCTATTACGTGCAGCGCAACATACGCGGCGCGGGCATCGTGCTTCGCGGCGCCCACGGCTTTGTGCAGGGAGTGCTCGACTGGCGCGGCATGCAGACCGAGAAACAGCGTGAATCGTTCAACATCATCGTCGACGGCGAGTGGCGCCGCGGCGGCGGCAGTGTGCTTGTCGCAGGAGGCACAGCCATGATGAACCACCTTGCCCGACGCAAAAACGCCCCCGAGAGCGAGAGCGTTGTCGACAACTTCATCGCCAATCCATATATCGGCGCCGATCTGACTCCCGTCGTGGTGTGGGCCGATACGCTCACCCTTAAAGCCGGAGTGCTTGCCTCCATGACACGCGACCGCGCTTTCGATCGCAAGTGGGTGAGCCGCGCAGGCGCATGGGTCGAGGGATGCCTCGCATGGCGCCGCTTCAGCGTGCGCGAGGAGCTTTATGCCGGCGGACGCCTCTTCCCTTACTACGGCCATTACGGCCCGACACTCGATCAGGGCGAGTCCTACTATGCCTCGCCGTGGTATAGCCGCACCGACGTCGGCTATGCGCTTATATGCGGCAGTCACGTGCGCCTTGAGGCGTCGCTCGATTTCCATGCCGCCAAAGACAACTTCAACTTCTATCAGCGTCTGATTCTCCAGGTCTGCTTTTAGAGAAATTGCGCTCCGCCACATAGCAGATAATCCGGCTGAAACAGATGCGCACACTCCGGCTGTCGTAGACGGTCACATTTGATTGCCCCATGTTGCAGTCGCCTGACTGTTACATTAGGTGATCACGCGGCAACACTCCATTCACAACCCTTCTCCGTCGAAGACGGAAAATAACATCAAACCCCACATTGAGCGTGACAAGCGCGACGGTGTGGGGTAATGACGTTTTGCTAAAACGTGGCTTCGGAGAGGTTTTCTATCCGACGTCTTCGACGCTTGAGCATCCTGCTCCATTTATTTCCCCACGCCTTCGCTTTGCTCGATGTGGGCTTGACATTATCATCCGTCTCCGACGGACGCGCCCTGCAAAGTCATGTCAATATGAAAGATCTGTTTAAACCGGGGTAGGGGCGTGCGACAGTACGCCCAAAGCCAATTTTGACACACCTCCCTCGTTAGCTGGTTCGCTTGCGCGATCCGCGCGGGTTGCATCTGCCATGCAGGATATCCCATACCGGAGGTATGACATTTCGTTAGCTGGGTTCGCTTGTGTGATCCGCGCGGGTTGCATCTGCCACGCAGGATATCCCATACCGGAGGTATGGCATTTCGTTAACCGGGTTCGCTTGCGAGCCCGGGATAGGTCGACATTACCGCACCGGCCCCGGCGGGGCCGCACCTCGCGCAACCTATCGCTCTCCTGCGCATACGGCGCGGGCCGCGCCACACGATTGCGGTACGGCCCGGCGTATTACTCAAACGATGGTCTCAGACACCGAAACGCCCCTTGTGCACATTGCCGTCGACATCAGTTATCTCGATCTGATACTGCCCCTTTGCCATTCCGGCAGTCGACAGCGACATCGCGCGCTGCGGTGTGTCGAGCGTGCGCCCCGAAAGCACGCGGCCTTCGGGCGTAGTGATCTTTATGCTCCTGATCGTGAGATTGCGCTTAGCCGAATCCTTTTCAGCTATGGCACTTTTGTAGATCTTGCCTCTGCAAGTAAAATTTCACTTTCTAATGTCAACATGCCGTTGCCTAATAGACGTCCAACATCATCTATTCCAATTCTGGTAGAAATGTACTTTCCAACAAAATCCTTTAATGTGGGATAAACAATTTCAGAAACCTTGTCAGGATCTATATATATCTTATCCTTACTTGCCAGATTTAATACAGCTTCATTTGTACATTTACTTACAGCCAAAGCATATCTCTCGGTTGCATCATCATATGTCAGCAACCCTTCTATTGTATATTGTTGAATTGGATCACCTTCATCCATCAACGTAACATCCTCGTTGTCGGAGCATGCGGCGAATCCGATAAGCAGGGAGGCGAAAAGTGCGGTCAGAAGTAAAAGAAATCTAGGATTCGTGCAAGGGTTCAAGTGCTAATTTTTATGAGTTGTAGTTCTCATGTTTTTAACATTTCCAGCCCCTGTTGTACATGACGCTCGTCGGGACCGGTGGTCCGGCCCCTTGCCGCTTGGCGCTCCCCGACCGAAGAGTTTTTAGCTTCTGAAACGTTCGGTGTTGACGTATGGTGTATTCCGCTTCACAACGGCGAACATCCTGCATATGAGTTTGAACTTGACGGCATTCATCACACATCCGTGTGTTTTCCCTTCGTCACGTTTCCTCCTGTAATATTCTTTAAGTTGTGTGTCGTGGTTTATGGCACTTCTTGCTCCTTCGGTCAGCACACTTTTTATTTCATTGTGTCCTGCATGGCTAACATGATCTCCTCGTCTTACCGAAGTGCCAGATTGTGTTGCCAGCGGGCTTACGCAGCAGAACTTGGCGTATTGTCTGGCGGTCTGGAATCGTGTGAAATTTCCCGTAGCCACTATTGTTGTAACTGCGTTAATCATTCCTATTCCCGGTATTGATAGCAGAAGCAGGTAATTACGCTTTATCTGTTCGTCGGTTTCTATCAATTCCTTAATGTCGGCTTCTATTGCCTTTATCTGTGTTGTAAATGACTCGGCAACTTTGACCATGCGGCGCAGTGTGTTCCTGTCGATAACCGTCTTCATCTGATTGAGGTATGATGTACGTGCCCTTACAGCCAGATTCCGTTCGTTTCTCAGCTCACGCATTTTCTTTATCACTGGTTGCTCCGGTTTTGATGGTGTCAGCTTCTCACGCATTGTATACACATAATCGGCAATGAACTGCGCATCGGCTCTGTCTGTTTTGTTCCGTCCTCTTGCCGCAGCGTTCTTGACATCCAGCGGATGCAGCAGGACGAATGTGATGCCTTTCTTGAAACACCATTCAGCCAGTAAATTTGAATAGGATCCGGTGTGTTCCATGGCAATTACAGCTTCCCTGATGCTTATTTTGAAAGACTGGAGCCATTTACGCATCTTCCTGAATCCCTCGGTTGAATTTGTGATCTGGATGTGGGTGAACTGTCGGTAGTCTTTTCCTCTCTGGAAGATAGCGAGGTCGAGAGTGTCTTTTGAGACATCGCATCCGATGAAATGTTGGAAAGTAGCAAGATCCTTCATACCTTTGTTGTATATAGTGTTTAAAATGTTGAATGCATCCAAAACTTTTAGTAGACATTGAGGTCTAGAAATCTAGCTTGATGTGTTCAACAACTAAGACAGAGACGGACTATAACCTGGGATGGCTCTAGTGGCTATTCCCTAACTAAGTTTACCGTCTCTGTCTTTCTATTTAACAATTCAGAACAGAAGTGTTAACTCTGAATCACCCTGCAAAGATAAAAGCTCCCATGCGGTCGCCCGGGGTTTACAATAACAGCGCGCCTCCCGGCGCTTGCATGCGTGAGTTGCTGCGCAGCGCGACATGCGTAGCACCGTGCGGGCAAAGCGAGCGCGGTGTAAATGCGTGTAGCAACATGGAGCTGCGGAGCTGCGAAACAAAGCCACTCAGAATGTCCGGCGTCGAAGGTGTCGGCTGACTGGCCACTGCGGCGGGGCAGCACCACTGTTTGTTTAAATCGCCACAAAGATCTATCTTCGCACTATAATTCTGATTAACATAACAACTCAAGCAATGAAGACACGTGATATGCTGGTCGACGAGCTGCTCGACCTCGCGTTTGCTGAAGATATAGGTGATGGTGACCACACCACTCTTTCGACAATACCTGCCGATGAGATGGGACGTCAGCGTCTTGTCGTGAAAGAAGAGGGAATACTGGCCGGTGTGGAAGTAGCGGCCAAGGTGTTTGAAAAACTCGATCCCTCGCTCAAAATGACGGTGATGATCGGCGACGGCGCTCATGTGCGTCCGGGCGACATCGCTTTCACGGTCGAGGGCCCGGTGCGTTCGCTCCTCATAGCTGAGCGCACGATGCTCAACATCATGCAGCGTATGAGCGGCATAGCCACTACCACCGCGCGCTATCAGCAGCGGCTCGAGGGGCTGCACACCAAGGTGCTCGACACGCGCAAGACCACACCGGGCATGCGCATGCTCGAGAAGGAGGCCGTGAAGATCGGTGGGGGATGCAACCACCGCATCGGCCTGTTCGACATGATACTTATCAAAGATAACCACGTCGACTTTGCCGGAGGCATCATTCCGGCTGTCGAGCGCGCCCGCGCCTACTGTCGTGAGAAAGGTCTTGACCTGAAAGTCGAGGTGGAGACACGCAATCCGCGCGAGATCGACGAGGCGCTGCAGGCCGGTGCCGACCGTATCATGCTCGACAACTTCACTGTCGAGGCTACGCGTGAGGCTGTGAAGCAGATTGCCGGACGCGCCGAGACCGAGTCTTCGGGCGGAATCACAATCGACAATCTCCGCGAGTATGGAGAGTGCGGCGTCGACTTCATTTCGGTAGGCGCGCTCACGCATTCGGTCAAAGGACTCGACATGAGCTTCAAGGCATATTGATCATCGGTTAAAGACAGTTTCTAAGATATAAAGAAGCAGGGCGCCGGAATTTCCGACGCCCTGCGTTGTTATTGTCTGTCCGGTTTTACGGATTACATGGGACGCTTGGTCTTTTTGCCCCAGCCGTAGGTGGCAGCTGCGCCGAGTTCCTCCTCGATGCGGAGAAGCTGGTTGTACTTGGCCATGCGGTCGCTGCGCGAAGCCGAACCGGTCTTGATCTGACCTGCGTTGGTGGCAACGGCGATGTCGGCGATGGTAGCGTCTTCGGTCTCACCCGAGCGGTGCGAGATCACTGCGGTGTAGCCGTTGCGCTGTGCGAGCTCTACGGCGCGGAGTGTCTCGGTGAGCGAACCGATCTGGTTTACCTTCACGAGGATCGAGTTTGCGCAACCTTCCTCGATACCGCGCTTCAGATACTTCACGTTGGTAACGAACAGGTCGTCGCCTACGAGCTGGCAACGGTCGCCGATGAGGTCGGTGAGAACCTTCCAGCCTTCCCAGTCGTCCTCGGCCATGCCGTCCTCGATCGAGTCGATAGGATACTTGGTGATGAGCTCCTCAAGGAACTTAGCCTGCTCGGCGCTGGTGAGTTTCTTGCCGTTGGGCTCCTTCACTGTGCCGTCCTTGAGCTGGTGGTAGTCGTAGACACCGTCCTGATAGAACTCCGACGATGCGCAGTCGAGGCCGATGGTTACGTCCTTGCCGGGTACGTAGCCGGCCTTTTCGATAGCCTTGATGATCACGTTGAGGGCGTCCTCGGTGCCGTCGAGAGCGGGAGCGAAACCGCCTTCGTCACCTACTGCGGTCGAGAGGCCACGCTCGTGGAGCACTTTCTTGAGGTTGTGGAATACCTCGGTGCCCATGCGGATACCCTCTTTGAATGTGGTAGCGCCGATCGGACGGATCATGAACTCCTGGAAGCAGATGGGAGCGTCGGAGTGAGCGCCGCCGTTGATGATGTTCATCATCGGAACGGGCAGAGCGTAGCTGTTGCAGCCGCCGATGTATTTGTAGAGAGGCATGTCGAGGTACTCGGCTGCAGCCTTGGCAACTGCGAGCGATACGCCGAGGATGGCGTTTGCACCGAGGTTGCTCTTGGTGTCGGTGCCGTCAAGTGCCAGCATCTTCTCGTCGATTGCGATCTGGTCGAGAGCGCTCATGCCTTTGAGGGCCTCGGCGATCGGGCCGTTTACGTTGGCTACGGCCTTCTGTACGCCCTTGCCCATGTAGCGGCTCTTGTCGCCGTCGCGGAGCTCGAGTGCCTCGTTGACGCCGGTTGATGCGCCCGACGGAACCGATGCACGGCCGCGTACGCCTGACTCAAGGATAACGTCCACTTCTACAGTGGGATTGCCGCGTGAGTCAAGTACCTCGCGGCCGATGATCTTCTCAATCTTCATAACTTAGAAAGCTATTTAGTTTGTGTAAATTGATTCTATGCCCAAAGATAATGCTTTTTTGTTAAAATCACTGCGAAAAATGTCAAAGCAATACTAATTTCCGTAACCGGTTATCACTTTCACACGCAGTGGGTCGGCGCCGGCGGCTATGGCGGCGAGCGCGTCGGCCTCGGCGTCTTTCTCGCGGTAGCGGCGGCGGTTGAGCAGCGAGCGCGCCACGAGCAGGTCGGGATCGCCGGGAGCAAGCTCAAGGCCCTTGGCGATGTCGTCGGCTGCCTCGCCCAGATCGTCGACGCGTATGTTGCAGATCGCGCGTGCGGCATACAGCTCGGGCGATGCCTCGTGGCGTATCAGCCGCGCGTAGTAGGGGATGGCTTCGCCGGGGCGCCCGGTCGCTTCAAGATAGAGCGCGCGGGTGAGTATCACCTGCGTGTTGTCGGGCTCAAGCTCCTCGGCTTTGGCTATCGACGCCTCGGCCCCCTTGAAGTCGCCGCCGCGCAGCTGCAGGAAACCGAGCTGCAGCCAGGGGTCGAAAAGTGTAGAGTCGAGCTGCGTCACAAGCTGGTAGTCGGCGAACGCCTTTGTCTCCTCGCCGATGGCATTGAGCACGCGGGCGCGGTTGGTCAGCACCGTCACCGAGGCCGGAGCCATGGCGTGGGCGGCGTCGAGTGCGGCTATTGCGGCCGAGTCCTGCCCCAGATAGTAGCGTAGCATTCCGGCGTTGGAGAGCAGCAGCACGTTCGACGGATTCGACGGCTCGAGGTGCATCGCCTTGTCGAGCAGCTGCAATGCCTTTTCCCACTCTTTGCGGGCGATTGCGGTGTCGGCATCTTCCACGGCTTTCATGTAGGGCGTGTCGCCCGACGGCACGCTGTCGCTCGCGGCAATCGTCTGTGCCGCAGCTATCGCCGGCATGACCGATATTATAAGGAGAAAGAGTATCTTTTTCATAGTGTGGTGGTTGTGGGTTCAGCGGCCGCCCGACGCCCTGCGGTAGAGCGCGATGGCCACTATGGTGTAGATGACGTTGGGGATCCACATCGCCACCATCGGCGACGTCAGTCCCGACACGGCGAATGTCGACGTCATGGTCATAAATAATATGTAACTGAAACTCAGCGCGAGTCCGATGCCGATATTAAGTCCCATGCCACCGCGCACCTTCTTCGACGACAGCGACATGCCTATCACGGTCAGGATAAACGCCGCGCCGAGCATGGCGTAGCGGCGGTGGTATTCGATCTCAAACGACTTGATGTTGGCCACGCCGCGCTCCTTCTGGCGCTGTATATACTCGTCGAGCTGGGGAGTGGTCAGTGTCTCGTGGTCGTTTTCCGATATCAGGAAGTCGCGTGGCTCAAACCTGATGATCGTGTCAAGCGAGTTGCCGGTGCGTATTATCTCGCGGCCGTCCTCGAAGTCGCGTATCATGTAGTCGCGCACAGTCCAGTTATAGAGGGTGTCCCACTTGATGCTCTGCGATGTCAGGCGCGACACGAGCTGTTTGTCGTCAAACGACTCGAGTGAGAATTTGTAGCCCGTGCGCATGTTGTTGTCATATCGCGTCATGTAGGCTATCTGCCCCGGGGCGACCTGTATCATTATGTTGTTGCCGTAGTCCACGCGCTTGTTCTTCACATAGGTGTTGGTGAACTCGATGCGTTTGATGTTGGCCGGAGGTATGATGTACGACCCGAGCACAAAGGTGACGATCGCGATCACGGCGGCCGAAGCGAGATAGGGGCGCAGCAGGCGTTTGTAGCTCACGCCCGACGACAGCATGGCGATGATCTCCGAGTTGCCGGCCAGCTTCGACGTGAAGAATATCACGGCGATGAACGTGAAGAGCGGGCTGAACTGGTTGGCGAAATAGGGGAGGAAGTTCATGAAGTAGTCGAAGACCGTAGCCTTCAGCGGAGCTTTCAGAAAAGCGTCGAGCTTCTCGTTGATGTCAAACATCACGGTGATAGCGAGGATCAGCGCGATGGCAAACACATACGTGCCGAGAAACTGCCCCATGATGTAGCGGTCGAGTATCCTGAACCGGCTCCACAGGCGTCCGGCCCAGGTGCCCGCCTTGCGGCTTCCGGGAGTTTTCCTGGCGGCTTTGGCTATGCCGCTTCCTATTTTCTTCAGTTTCGTCATTGCAGCGCCGGCATTTTTGTGTCTCGTTTACAGGCGTTGTGTCAGTCGGGGCACCATTGCCTCTTTCCACGCCTTGAAGTCGCCGGCTATCACATGTTCGCGGGCTTCGCGCGTCAGCCACAGGTAAAACGCCAGGTTGTGTATCGACGCGATCTGCAGTCCGAGCAGTTCGCCCGACACCATGAGGTGTCGCAGATAGGCGCGCGAGTATATGCGGTCGACCTCGCTGGCGCCGTCGGCCTCGATGGGCGAGTAGTCGTCGGCCCATTTCTTGTTGCGCATGTTCATTATGCCGTTTTTGGTGAACAGCATGCCGTTGCGGCCGTTGCGTGTGGGCATCACGCAGTCCATCATGTCTACGCCGCGGTCGATTGCCTCAAGTATGTTGACCGGCGTGCCCACACCCATCAGATAGCGCGGACGGTCGGCGGGAAGCACGTCGTTGACCACTTCGATCATCTCATACATCACCTCGGCAGGCTCGCCAACGGCCAGGCCGCCTATGGCGTTGCCGTCGGCGCCGAGCGACGCCACCTCCTCGGCCGCCTGCCGGCGCAGGTCGGCGTAGGTGCATCCCTGCACTATCGGGAAAAACGTCTGCCGGTAGCCGTAGAGACCTTCGGTCGACCTGAAGCGCTCCCACCCGCGGTGGAGCCAGCGCATCGTCATGTCGAGCGACTTCTTGGCGTATGCCTTGTCGGCGGTGCCGGGGGTGCACTCGTCGAGAGTCATCATTATGTCGGCGCCGATCACGCGCTGTATGTCAACGGTGCCCTCGGGCGTGAACAGGTGCTTCGATCCGTCGAGATGGCTGCGGAACTCCACCCCCTCCTCCTTGAGCTTGCGCGTCGATGCGAGCGAGAACACCTGAAAGCCGCCGCTGTCGGTCAGTATCGGCTTTTCCCAGCTGTTGAACCTGTGCAGGCCGCCGGCTCCGCGCAGTATGTCGAGCCCCGGCCGCAGATATAGATGATATGTGTTGCCGAGTATGATCTGGGCCTTTATATCGTCGCGCAGCTCGCTCATGTGCACACCCTTGACCGACCCGACCGTCCCCACCGGCATGAATACCGGGGTCTGTATCTTGCCGTGATCTGTCGTTATCTCTCCGGCGCGTGCATGCGAGCCGGGGGCGGTTGCCTGTAGCTTGAAATCCATTGATGAGTTTTACGCGTTGATAATTGTCCTTACAAATTTAGCGTATTTATCCCCTTTAATCGCAATATTCGGTGCTTTTTGTGTATATTTGCATTTACAGCAGTCTGCGCACGCGCCGTTGCGTGCCTCTCTGTAGTCACGTAAAAATTTATAAACAAGCCATATATGGAAATTACAGGCAAAATCATACAGGTCCTGCCGCCTGTATCAGGCACAAGCAAGACGGGCAATCCCTGGAAGAAGCGCGAGTATGTGCTCGAGACACAGGAGACATATCCCAAAAAGGTGTTCTTTGACTTTTTCGGCGACCGTGCCGACCAGTATCCGCTTGAGGGAGGCCAGACGATCAAGCTCAGCTTCGATATAGAGAGCCGCGAGTACAATGGACGCTGGTACACAAGCATACGCGGATGGAAGGCCGAGCATCTCGACAATGCCGCCCCCGTGCAGCAGAATACCGTAAATGATTTTCCTGTCGACTTCCCGCCCGCTCCGGTAGGCGATGCCGCTCCCGCCGGTTCCGACGATCTTCCCTTCTGAGCGGCGTAGAGCGATTTTGTAGAAAGCACCGAAAGGCACCGGCTGAGTCTCCGATAGATATGACTCATGCGGTGCTTTTTTATCTTTTATGAAAGTGGATTACAACTTAGTCATACGCAACACGGGCAGCCGCTATGTCGTGCTCACGCCCGACGGCCGCGAGATACAGTGTGCCGCCAAAGGCAATTTTCGCATAAAGGGGCTGCGCACGACCAATCCTGTGGCCGTGGGCGATCATGTCGAGATACGTCTGGGAGCCACGCCGGGCGAGGCATTCATCACCAGGGTGTTGCCGCGTGCCAACTATATCATACGCCGCGCGAGCAATCTCTCCAAGGAGTCGCATATACTTGCAGCCAACATCGATCAGGCGCTCTTGGTTGTCACGCTGTTTCACCCGGTCACGTCCACTACTTTCATCGACCGCTTTCTTGCCACTGCCGAGGCCTACGGCGTTCATGCCGTCATTGTCGTCAACAAGACCGACCTGATAGACCCCGATACCGACGAGAGCGAGTATCTCGACGCGTTCAGCTACCTCTACCGCTCGATCGGCTACGACGTGGTCGGGGTGTCGGCGCGCACCGGCGAGGGTATCGGACAGCTTCGCGCGATACTGGAGGGTAAGATCACTCTCCTTTCCGGAAACTCGGGCGTGGGCAAGACCACACTCATCAACGAGCTCATCCCCGGCCTCGATCTGCGCACCGGACATATCTCCGACATCCACGGCACCGGCATGCACACCACCACCTTCTCCGAGATGTTCCCGCTTCCTTCTGGGGGCTACGTCATCGACACGCCCGGTGTAAAAGGTTTCGGCACGATCGACATGGATCAGCGCGAGATAAGCCATTATTTCCCCGAGATATTTGCCATAGGGCGGCAGTGCCGCTTCGGCGACTGCACCCACACGGGCGAGCCTGGATGCGCCGTGCGCGAGGCGCTTGAGCAGTCGCGCATCTCGCAGAGCCGTTATGCCTCTTATCTCTCTATTATGGAAGACGCCTCGGCCGGAGCGGCCGACAAATACCGCAAGCCTTTCTGATGGTCGATCCTGTGCCACTCACATTGCCGCCGGTGCGGTTGCGGCTGCAGCGTTCGCCCGACGACGGCGTTATACGCGTATTCGATCCGCTGCGTCGCCGCTGGGTCGCCTATACGCCCGAGGAGCGGGTGCGCCAGCATTTTGTTGCCTTTCTTGTCATGGCGAAGCAATATCCGCCCGGACGCATGGCCAATGAAGTTTCGCTCAGCCACAACGGACGTTCGCGCCGCTGCGACACCGTCATCTACGATGCTGCCGCGAGGCCTGTCGCTGTCATAGAGTACAAGGCTCCGTCGGTGCCGGTCACCGAAAAGACCTTCGATCAGATATTGCGCTACAATATGGTGCTCGGCACCCGCTGGATCATTGTCAGCAACGGTGTGGATCACTATTGTTGCAAGGCCGATCCCTCGGCTCCGTCAGGCTACACTTTCCGCCGTGACATCCCTTCCTATTCCGATCTTTTGGAATCTTCAGATTCCTAATACATTTCTTACGATCCACCACGCGAAAAAGAGCGTGATGTAGATCCACCCCGCAGTGCGTCCCAGTATGGCGTGGCGCAGGCGTTCATGCCGGCAGGCACACGGGAGCCATGTGGCCGCAGCTACGAGAGCCGCATATCCGATACCGGCTACAAGAAAAAAATTATAACGTATGGCCGCTGTGATATCGCCGTGCAGAAACGCATGCAGCGCACGTGTGGCTCCGCATCCGGGGCAGTCGTAGCCGGTCAGAACCTTCACAGGGCATTTGGGCATCCAGAGCGCGTCGTTCGGATCGACGCACCACACTGTCGCGACTACGGCTGCAAGCGCGGCGGCAACGATTATAAGCCGATAGCTCCGGCAAATGCGCCAAGAAATACGCACGCCATGTAGATTATGCTGACTACAAGACCCGAGCAGGCCGACGCGATGGCCCAGTTACGGGCAAGCCGCGACTTGCGGTATGCCTCGTTGTAGTTGCCGCGCGTCCACTCTGAGTCGACCTGGGCCGCATAGACGATGGAGACGATGCCAAGAGGCAGACAGCACAGTATGGTCGACAGTATCGCCCATACAAGATTGCTTGAGGGAGCTATCCCGGGCATGGGAGTGCCGGGCTGAGGGGCATAGTAGCCGGGAGCGGCGTAGTTGGGTGTCGCCTGGCTTCTGAAGATATATGCCAGCTCCGATACCTCGCCGGCGGGCTTCCAGTCGTTCATGCCGGCGCACCACACCATGGTGCTTGCGGTTACACCGTTGGCCGTCAGCTGCGACTCGTCGACCGGCCCGTGCTGGGCATTGCTGCTGTCCAGAAAGTAATACTGTGCCATTTTCAATATATGTTTAGAGCTTGTTTAATAATAAATGTTACCGTCAGGGCGGCCAGTCGTCGAGCAGATTTTTGCTTGTGATG
The DNA here is from genome assembly GCA_964389525.1 of uncultured Muribaculaceae bacterium. GTDB lineage: Bacteria > Bacteroidota > Bacteroidia > Bacteroidales > Muribaculaceae > JAFLTL01. The sequence continues at coordinate 86,538 of CAYMEX010000005.1, forward strand.
AGGGAGTTATGGGGCTCCATAACGACCGAAGAACAAACGGAAATATGCCGGCGAATGACCGATCTGAACCCTTATTTTTTATGTTGTTAATATATCCTGAAGATTATTTCAGTTGTTGATAGAAGCCTGTAAAACCACAAAGTTACGTCTGTTTCGCATAGCCTGATCGCCTTTCGACATGTTTCTCAGTCGTGTACATCAAGTACACTTCTTCGGCACATGTCGAAATTCATATCAGACTATACGACCCTGGCGGCAACATTTATTATTAAACAAGCTCTTATTTGCAAAGATAAGTAGTTGTGGCCTAAATGGCAACCCGCAACATTATATTTATTATCTTTGTGATGTGATTTTTGAAAATAGATGGATTATATCAATATACTGACGGGGCTCGTTTCCCGGAAACTCAGCGAAGGCAAGGCTGATGAAACTGTTTTTGCCGACCGGTCGTCGGTTTCCGACAATTGGAGTGAGGTATCATGGAGCGAATTTGCCGGGCATGTCGATGCCATGGCCTCTGCTTTATATGGAGAGGGGATTGCGGCCGGACAGTGTGTCGCCGTGTGTTCGCCCAACCGCGCCGAGGCGCTTGTTGTCGATTTTGCCGCCTACAGGCTCAGGGCAGTCCCCGTGTCGATCTATTCGACGTCGAGTCCCGACCAGATAGCCTACGTTGTCAACGACAGCATGGCCGCAATAATATTCTGCGGCGGACAGGAGCAGTACGCCAACGTGAGACGCATCCATTCATTCCATTCCGGGATGAAACGCATCGTCGCGACCGACGACATTGTCATCGACAGCGACGACAATACCACAGTTCGTTTCTCCGAATTTCTTGAGTCGGGGCGCGCGGCTTTCGCGGCGCGTCGTGACGAAATCGACAGCATCACGGCTTCGGCCTCTCCCGACGATGTGGCGACACTCATATACACATCAGGCACTACCGGCGAGCCGAAAGGCGCCGTGCTCACACATCACTGCTTCGACGAGGCGATAAGATTTCACGACCGGCGTTTCACCGGATTCGACCCCGCTGTCGACACTTCGCTCTGTTTCCTGCCGCTGAGCCATATCTTCGAGAAAGCATGGACATGCTACTGCATGCACTGCGGCACCCGCGTCTACATAAACCGCGATCCCAAAGACGTGGCCGAGGCCGTCAGGCAGGTCAGCCCCACATTCATGTGTTCCGTGCCACGCTTCTGGGAGAAAGCCTACGATGCCATAACAGGCCGGCTCGAGAGTGCGCCGCTCGTCAAGCGGCTGGCATTCAGGGTCGCGCTCTCAGTCGGACGCTCGCGCAACCTACACTACGTCAGGCTCGGACTTCCTGTGCCGCGCTTCCTTGAGTGGCGCTACCGCATCTGCGACCGCAACATCTTCCGTCCCATCAGGCGTGCCATGGGAGTCGACCGGGGCAAGATGTTCCCGACCGCCGGTGCGCCGATAGGCGACACTGTCAACGAGTTTTTCCACGCGATCGGAGTCAACGTACTTGTCGGCTACGGCCTTTCGGAGACCACGGCCACTGTATCATGCTATCCCGACGCAGGCTACCGCATAGGATCGGTAGGCACCCCCCTCGACGGCATCGACGTGCGCATCGACCCCGCGACCTCCGAGGTGCAGGTCAAGGCACCGACCGTCATGCGCGGTTACTGGAACAAGCCGCAGGAGACCGCCGAGGCTTTCACCGCCGATGGCTGGTTCCGCACGGGCGACGCCGGACGCTTCGACGACGAAGGCAACCTCTGGATTACCGACCGTATCAAAGATCTTATCAAGACCTCCAACGGCAAGTATATTGCCCCGCAGGCACTTGAGAACCTTCTGACCGAAGACCGCTTCATCGAGCAGGCCGCCGTGATAGGCGAGGGGCGCAAATTTGTCACCGCGTTGATCGTGCCATCATTCGATGCCATACGCCGCTATGCGTCCACGCGCCGCGGACTGCGCCAGCCCGACGCTATATCCGACGAGGCACTGCTCAACCTGCCGTGGGTCAAGGAGTATATTATGAAGCGCATATCGCGCATACAGTATCGTCTTGCCCGCTACGAGTGGGTGAAGCGCATAACACTCCTTTCAAAGCAGTTCTCGATGGACTCCGGCGAGCTCACCAACACCCTGAAGCTCCGGCGTCCCGTCATCAACGACCACTACAAAAAAGAGATCGACGACATGTACGCCGATCCCTCCAACAAACGCCCCTGATCCCCCTACATTACTTGTTATAAAACTACTTTTCTGCCGTGGCCAGCTCGATTACCATCACCGGCTCACCCTCGGTGGCCTCGGGGAGCTGTAGCTGGATGCCGTGCTTCCACTGGTCATACTTCACCGGCGTGCCGTCGATAAACAGCTTGGCCGATTTCACCTTGCAGGTGAGTGGCAGATAAAGCTCATCGCCGGGGCGGTTGGTGATATGCAGGAAAAGCCGGTTGCCCTTGCGGGTCGACGAGCCCCACGCGCCAGATATGTCGCCCTTGTCGGTGCCATAGATAGTTTCACCGTATTTGTCGAGCCACTTGCCGAGGCCGCGCAGCGATGCTGCCGCCGGGCCGGGGATTGATCCGTTGGGACGCGGACCGATATTGAGAAGCAGGTTGGCACCCTTGCCTGCGGTGGCGACGAGCGTGTTTATCAGCTCGTTTGGCGACTTGCAGTTCATTTTGTTCACATGGTAGCCCCACGACCCGTTCACGATCTGCTGGCAGGTCTCGAGCGGAAGTTCGCTCACGCCTCCCGCCGTGCCGAATCCCGATTTGTTCTCGCCCGGCAGGTCGCGCTCAAAGATCTGGAAATCCTCGCCATACTGTATCTGCCGGTGATGGTTGTTGGCGATCAGACAGGTCGGCTGGAGTTTGTGCACCAGATCAAACTGTTCCGGGAAATGCCAGTCCATGCTGTCGCGGCGGTGATCGAACACGCCGTCAAACCATATGCCGCCGATCTTGCCGTAGTTGGTCAGAAGTTCGGTCAGCTGGTTGTTCATGAAATTGAAGTATGGCTCATATGGCACGTCGTCGTGCTTCTTCAGGTTGCTGTATTCGTTGGCGCTCCACCCGGTGGGGTAGTCGTCGCGATACCAGTCGACATGCGAGTAGTAGAGGTTGAGGCCGAAATCCTGACGGTGGCACTCGTCGGCGAGCTCCTTCAGCACGTCGCGCTTGAAAGGCGTGGCGTCCACGATGTCATAGTCGGTGTATTTGCTGTCGAACATCGAGAAACCGTCGTGGTGGCGTGTCGTGAACACCATGTATTTCGCACCAGCTTCCTTGAAAAGATCGATCCACTCTTTGGCGTTGAACTTCGACGGATAGAACCCCGACGCGAGCTCGACATATTCTTCAAATGGCACATTGCTGCGCGTGAGCACCCATTCACCCTGTCCCGGCATACTGTAGAAACCCCAGTGGATGAAGATGCCGAAACGGCGCTGTTCAAACTCCTTGCGTGCCTGTAGATTTTCCTCGGTAGGCACATACACACGCTCGGCTCCCGTGTCGACTGCCTTCTTGGCAAACTCTTTCTGCAGATTGCCTTCTGCATTCTGGGCAAGCGCGCCTGCCGGCATGAGGGCCGCTGCGGCAATAAGGCACCGGCTCAAAAACGTTCTTGTAGTCATTGTGATATTAGGTGGTAATTGATTTGGTGCTTAAATATAACACACTTTTCCGGGAATGACACGTTTTGATCTTGTCAAAATGTCATTTTTCACCTCACCATAAGCACGTCACGATCCCTCGGGCCGGCACACGATGATATTTACGGACAGTAGGGACGCACGGTTCGTGCGTCCGTCCTTTATTTTCAAATACTTATGAAATTGTGAAAATGCGATTGTGACGCAGTTGACGTAGCGCCTCAGTTCACCTTCACCCGCCGCGCACATTTGCCGGCCCGCACCACGTAGATGCCGCGTGTACGCAGCGGCATACGCCATGTCCCGGCGTCGAGCGTCACATCCGACACCTGTTTGCCGAGCACGCTCACCACTTTCACATTGACTGTGTGGTCGGTGATTATGATCAGATACCCTTCGCGCATCGTCATCTTCACCCCCGGCTCCTCATCGTTGCTGTCGCCGGTAGTCTGAGTCTGTAGATCCTGAAAACTGCTTATGTTCTCCCATCGTGTGCCGCTCCTGTACTGCGCTATGGCGGTAAGGGCGACGACGACTAAGAGAACAAAAACAATTATACGGATCATCGGGCAATCAGAAATATCTCGGTGGGGAAGTGGTCGGAATATCCGTTAAGCCATTTGCCCGAGGCATGTGTGCGCAGAGGTTGTCCTGCATAACGGCTGTCCGGCGGATTTTTCAGAAAATCGAAATCGTTGATCTGGGCGCTATCATAGAGCAGATTGCCGGTAGCTTCTCCTTTCTTGTTGTCAAGCAGCGTTCCCGATACGAGTATCTGGTCAAAGAGGTTCCACTTGCCGCGGTAGCTGAGCGTTCCTTTGTAGTCCTCGTCCCATATGTCCCACCACGGGTTGTAGAACGAGTGGTTTTTCACCTTTCCGGCATTTGAGTCGGCGCCGAGAGTCACAGCCACCGAGTAGCTCGACGGGTCGTCGTTGAGGTCGCCCATGATTATCACATGCTGTCCCGGATGCGACTGCCACCGTTCCTGCGCTATCTGTTTCGACAGTTTTGCTGCCTCAACGCGGTTAGGTCGCGACTGTTCCTCACCGCCAAGCCTCGAAGGCCAGTGGTTTACGATCACCGTCAGCGTGTCGCCGCCGAGTACGCCGGTCACTGCCATCTGGTCGCGGGTGGCGAACCCGACGGTGGTCAGAGGCACGTTCGCCACGTCGGTCACCTCAAACTGTTGCGGGTCATAGAGAAGCGCTACATCTATCCCGCGATTGTCGGGAGAGTCGTGGTGCACGTACTTCAGGTTGCGGCTGTCGAGCGGAGCGGTGTTCACGAGATCGCGCACCACACTCTCGTTCTCGACCTCGGCGATGCCGATGATCGCCGGTCCCGACGGAGTGCGGTCGTCGCTCATGGCGTGGATCGCCGTCGCGAGTTTCTCGAGTTTTGCGCGGTATTTTTCCGTGTCCCAGCCGCGGCTGCCACCCGGAGTGAACTCCAGATCATATTTGCCGCTCTGATTGATCGTGTCAAACAGATTCTCGAGATTGTAGAACGCTATGCCGTAGACCGTCTTGTTGTCGTCGGCGGGAGCTGTGGCGCGGCCGGTCGGGCCGAAAGAGAGAGCGACGGCTGCGAGCAGCAACGCGGGCAGATGTCGGAGAGATATCATAAACAGATGAATTTATCCGATTTTATCGACTTCGAGATCACCGTTGACGACCTCGTTCCACGGCAGACCCTGCTTCGGAAGCTGCTCCATGAAAGGATCCGGGTCAAACTCCTCCACATTGTGCACGCCCGGTTTGTTCCATTTGCCGGTGAGGAACATCATGGCACCGATCATTGCCGGAACGCCAGTCGTGTAGCTCACGGCCTGCATGCCGGTCTCCTTGTAGGCCGCCTCGTGGCTGCAGTTGTTGTAGATGTAGTAGGTCATGTCGTTGCCATCCTTGCCTTTGCCGGCGATGCGGCAGCCGATCGAAGTCTCGCCGTGATAGTTCTCGCCGAGATCCTGAGGGTTGGGCAACACGGCCTTGAGGAACTGCAGCGGCACGATCTTCACCCCGTTGTATTCCACCTCGTCGATGCGGGCCATGCCTATGTTCTGTATCACGCGCAGATGGGTCAGATACTCCTGGCCGAAAGTCATCCAGAAGCGGGCGCGCTTGATCGTCGGGAAGTTCTGTACGAGCGACTCGAGCTCCTCGTGATAGAGAAGATAGCTGTCGCGCTTGCCTATGTTGGGGTAGGTGAGATCGGTGTGGATCTCGAGCGGGCCGGTGGTCACCCATTTCCCGTCCTGCCAGTAGCGGCCGTTCTGAGTGATCTCGCGTATGTTGATTTCTGGGTTGAAGTTGGTGGCGAATGCCTTGCCGTGGTCGCCCGCGTTGCAGTCTACGATATCGAGCGTCTCCATTGCCGAGAAATAGTGCTTGGCGGCGTAGGCCGTGAAGATAGCCGATACACCCGGGTCGAAGCCGCATCCGAGTATCGCTGTCAGGCCGGCCTTCTCGAAGCGCTCACGGTAGGCCCACTGCCAGCTGTATTCAAAGTGAGCCTTGTCTTTAGGCTCATAGTTGGCGGTGTCGAGATAGTTGACGCCGCAGGCCAGACAGGCCTCCATGATCGTCAGATCCTGATAGGGGAGAGCCACATTGATCACGATATCCGGACGATGACGGCGCAGGAGCTCGCACAGCTCAGGAACGCTGTCGGCGTCAACACGGTCGGTCGTGATATTGTCGGCGCCGATCTTTGCGGCGATAGCGTCACACTTCGATTTTGTGCGCGATGCAAGCACGATCTGGTCAAAGACTTCGCGGTTTTGAGCGCACTTGTATGCTACGACTGTGCCGACACCGCCGGCACCTATGATCAGGACTTTTGACATGACTTGATTGCTTGAATGGATGCGGTTGTTTTTTTTCGTTTTTGCGAAGATACACAATTTTCCGCCATCTCGGCATGCGTTTTTGGCCAAAACATCTAAAAATCCCGCCCCCCGCCGCATAGCACCCCTCCGAGAGTAGGGACGCACGGCTCGTGCATCCACCTATTTCAGGTTGTTACACCGCTGGCGACTTTTTTATTACCTCGCCCTGTGCAACCTATTGTATAGTAGGGGCGTGCGACAGTACGCCCACAAATTTTCCCTTCTTTCGGCTGCGGCAGCAGCCGAAACATACTTAGCACCGGGTGACCGCAGGGAACCCGGTGTAACGTGTCATATAGCCCGAGCTGCGGAGCTGCGACACACGCCTCCGTCGAAGACGGATAATAATGCAAAGCCCCACATCGAGCGCGCAGCGCGATGGTGTGGGGCTCGTCGTTTGAAGGCGTCAGCTAACCTTTTCACCATGCCGGCTATATCAGCTATATTAGCTATTGCAGCTAAAGACTGCAACTCATGTAGCCGCGATCATAATGCCTGAAAGGCATTTCAAAAAAGTTGCCGGGTACACCGTCAGGTGTGCCCGGTAGAAATCCACCCCCCTTATCAGCCCTGGAAGGGCTGCACCTCCCACAACCCGCCCCTCCGTTGCCCAAAAACAAAGAAGCCGCGCCATCCTCCTGGTGCGGCCTCTCGTGTGAGGTGATTAAGTCTTTACTGTTGCAGCTGATAGAGTGCGGGCAGTGCGGCGTTCACCTGCTCGGCTCTGTAGCAGCCGAACGAAGCATACTTTATCGAGTACTGTACATACTTGTTGAAGTAGTTGGTGATTGTCCAGGTGCCGTCGCTGTTCTTCTCGGCCTTCCAGTAGCATCCTTCGTGGCTGAGATCGATATTGTCGTTCTTGTAGAAGTTGTTGTAGTTGTCGTCGTTCTCATAGATCACCTGACCGTAGGAGTCGACGATGAAGAAGTATCCCTCGGGAGCCTTGACCTCGTTGCCGCTGCCGTCGGTGCAGGTCGCTGTGAAGCGGAACGCGTTGACATCGGTCGGGGCGACGATCACACCGCCCTTGTCGCTGACTGCTTCGGTGTAGAAGTAGGAGTAGTAGGGATTTCTGGTCGAGGTGAACGGAGTGGCGCAGATACCTTCGGTCACGAGCAGATACGACTTCTCGATCTCGATCTTGTCGGCGGTGAAGAGATTATACATCGCCTTGCCGATATACTTCTCAAACTTCCACACGCCGCCGTCCTTCTTGTAGCGGCCTGTTACGGTCTCGAGCCCGTTCTCATTGTGCTTCCATTCGCTGCCGTCATACACATACAGGGCAGCCGTGTTGCGGTTGTACTTCACGTATGCCGTCTCTCCCTCCTGTGCGTAGGGGAGATTGTTGCGCAGATAGATCGGCAGATACTTCTCGGCGTCCTCAAGAGAGTTGTTGGAGAAGCCCATGGCGGCATAGTCGTCGGGGCTGAGGGCGAACACGCCTGCTGCCACGCTCCACTTCGAGCCGTTGTAGGTGTACACGGTGTTTACTGTCTTTGTCGACGGATTCACCACCGGATAGCGGCCCGATGCGTCGGGGTCGGTGTTGGCGGTCAGCACATTCTCGCCGTCAGCGTAGTAGAGCACGGGGTTCTCGCCCGATGCGTAGTTGTAGGCGCCCCACGATGTGAAGTTGATGCTGTACTGCATCCATTTCTCCATCCCTTTGTTCTTGATGATCCAGGTGCCGTCGCCGCCGTTGTCGGTCACGCTCCACAGATAGCCGGCATTTGTCAGGTCGGCATTTTCCGACACATTGAAGTTGTTGTATGTCCCGCTCATGTAGAGAAAGCGTCCCTTGGCATCCTGCAGGGTCATAAACTCACCGTCGATGTTAGTGAATTTGTAGACGTTCTCAGTCTTTGCGCCGCTCAGCGTTCCGTCGGCTTCCACGGTCACGTCATCGTTGTTGTTGATGTATCCGTAAGTCTTTGTCTCCGATCCGCCGAGCACACCTTCGGCAACGCCATTGTCGGCGAAGATAAACACATCGCCGCCGTCAAATTTCACCGGCACATAATCTGCGTCGGCAAAGACAGGTTCCTCGCTGGCGACGTTGTAGGTCACCATGCACATCTGGCCGCTCTCGGCGTCGGCAAACTTCGATGACAGCAGCGCCGGTATCTTGTCGGCGGCGCTCACGGCCGGCGTGAAGGCCTGGATGTAGTCGTCGGTGCTTTCCCACGCCGTCTGGTAGCCGGCCTTGTCGATAGTATAGGTCGAGGCCGAGGCGATGGCGGCGGTTGTCGGGTCATTCTCTCCGGCTTCGGCATAGATCACGTCGACCGAGCTGCCGTTTTCGGCGAGATAGTAGGGGAACGATGCGCTCTGCATGAACACCGGCAATGCTGTCGTTGCAGCGAAAGCACTGCTTGTGCTCAGATAAAGATTTTCGCCGATGGCTTTGGCCTCAGCCTTCTCGGCATCGTTCGAGGCCAGCGCTCCCATCTGCGAGGCGATTGTCTGGTAGTCGCTCTCGGTGAGGGCATATGTGACGTTGATAGTCGGCTTGTTGTAGTTTACACCACCCTCAAAACCGTCGAGCATTTCGTCGTTCCAGGAGTTCACGCCGCAGCTGCCCAGACCGAGTGTGAGCCCGGTGGCTGCAAGTGTGCATATAATGAGTTTATTCATTGTCTTGTCTTCTGAGATGTTTTAGGAGTATGTTATTTAAACAAACATGCTCTTAGAAATGGAATTTCACTCGCAGATTAAACGTGCGGCCCTGGCTGTAGAAAATCCTGAAGGCATTTTCCCATGTGCCCGGAGTCGAGTGGTCGGTGTAGGCGTCCATGATGTAGTAGTTGCCGAGCACGTTGTAGACGTTGGCCGAGAACGTGCAGCGCACGTCGCCTGTGATGGGGAAGCTGTAGCTGGCGTTAAGATCGAGCTGATTGCCGAAAGGTATGCACCACGGGTCGGCGATCGAGAGAGTCTTGCCCGGCGACAGCTGCGACGAGTTGCTCGAGTTAGACAGAGAGAAGTCTGAATAGTTGCGGGCATTAAGAGTCCAGTCTGCGCCGACACGGAAGCCCGAGAACGGTTTGAACTGTGTGCCGATAGCGCCGGTTGTCTGAGCCGATCCGCCAACCTTTCTGCCCTTCTGGTCGATCTTGGCCCAGAGATGATCTTCGGCCATGGGAGTCGTTATCTGTGCCGGATGGCTCTGGTCGCCAAGATCCGACAGCGCCTGGCCGCCGCTGTTGTAGTAGTAGCCGACGGGAGCGTTCTGCCATGTGTTGTCGGCCCATGCGAGCATACCCGACAGTTCAAACCACTTGGTGGGCTTGTACACGAAATTCAGCTCGAGACCCATGTAGCGCGAGTCAACGCCGTTCATGGTCGCCGTGTAGCGGTCGTTGTCATATTGCAGTATGCCGGTAGAGATCATCGTGCGGTCCATCCACATCGTGTAGTAGCCGTTGAGCTGTGCGGTGAATGTAGGCGAGTGGTATTCATATCCGACCTCAACTGCACCGACCTTCTCATTGCGCGGGTTGGGGTTGATGGCGTTGGAGTTGGCCGGAGATACAAACACGCCGTACTGCAGATAGGGAGCGCGGGTGATATATCCGCCGTTCACAAACACGTTGTTATACTGGTTGATGTTGTAGTTGGCGCCACCCTTGATCGAGCCGGCGAAGAATGTGCGTGTCGGCGACTTGCGGTCGGCCTTGTCGACATAGAAATCCTCGAAACGGTTGTAGGTGTTGAGGTTCATGGCACCCGACAGCACAAGTGTCAGATCCTTGTCGAGGAGATTGTGCTCGATCTGTCCGTAAACGCCCTCCTGCCAGATGCGGCTGCTCCAGTCACGGTAAACGACATCGCCGACGCCGAGTTTCTGCTGGCGGTAGGCCGTCTGGTCGGCCGCTGTCGCAAATGTGCGCGAGTTGTTGCTTGCCGAGCGGTAGTAGTCGATGAAGTATTCGCCGTCATAGAGGTCGGTGATCTCATTGGTATGCTTGCCGTAGTAGTAGCGTATGTCGATACCGGCGGTGATCGATGTGTTTTCGGTGAGATCGTTCTTGTAGTTCGACACGCCGCCAAACCACCTGTGGTTGTTCACCGAGTTCGACATTACCATCAGCGAGCCCGTCGTCGAAGCCGCGTTCATGCGCTGCACATTGTCATAGGCGAAGTAGCCGTTGGGGTGACGAAGCTCATATGTCACACCGTTGTTGGTGATCGAGTTCCAGTTCAGAGAACCGTTAGACGCGCCATACCAGTAAGTGTATTAGGTCGACGATCCGGTGCCTATCTGAGCGCCCTGGCCGCTTGTGCCGCCGCCGGTGCCGATCGAGGCATACACAACCGAGCTCAGCGACGATTTGTGGTTGATCTGCCACGTGTGGTTGATCATCGCTACAGGCTTGTTGTATTTGTTGATGTTCGACGAACGCTGCTGTCCGTAGAGGTCGTAGCCGAATGTAGGATTGTAGCGGTACTGCTGTCCGTCAGGCATATAGTTGGCCGCATCCTGCCATCCCTGCACCGACAGGCCGTTGGCCGAGCTGCGCTGATAGTGGGTCTGCGGTGCGCCCGTCACCGTCAGCGATATCTGGTTGTTTTCGTTGATGCGCTTCGATATGTTCAGGAAATAGTTGTACTGTTCATACTGTGTTCCGAGCACATATCCGTCGCCGGTCTTGCGCGATCCGAGGAAAGTCATGGCCCAGCCGTTCTTCATCATGCCGGTCGAGAACGAGATGCCGTAGTTCATCGCGTTGTCGTTGCCAAGGCCATACCATGCTGTGCCGCCCTTCTTCGAGTCGAGGCCGCGGGTTATCATGTTGATCGTGCCGCCGAACGAAGGCGATGAGATGATCGTGGCGCCGAGGCCGCGCTGCACCTGCATCGACGAGATGATGTCGCCGAGACCGCTCCAGTTCGACCAGTAGATGCCGCCCCACTCCATGTCGTTCACAGGCACGCCGTTCACCATTGTCGCAGTGTTCGAGGCCTTGAAGCCGCGTATGTTGATCTTCGCGTCGCCGAAGCCGCCGCCATCCTTGGTGGCCCATACGCCGGGAGTTGTTTTCAGTATCTCGGGAAGTTCCTGATTGCCGAGTTTCACGTCGATAGTCTGAGCATCGATTGCCGATACTGCCACTGGCGTCTTGCGTGTGCGTGCGATCGACTGGGTCACGACAACATCCTTGAGCATTACGGCCGATACCTCCATCTTCACCGTACCGACGTTGGAAGTGGTGGCAATGGTCAGAGGCTTCATGCCTACATATTCGATGCGGATGTTTTTGATTCCGTCGGGCACCTTGATCGTGAAATTGCCGTCGATGTCTGTAGGTACGCCATTGTTCGGACGTCCTTCAGGTGTCACAACTGCCCCTACGATGGGTTCGCCCTCATTGTCGACAACTGTGCCGTGGCACGTGATATCCGCATAGGCTGTCGCCCATACGACTATCAGCGCGGCTGTCAAGAGAAGAAATCTCTTCATAAACACTGGTTGATAATGATTGAAACTGATAATTTTTTGAAAAATTTGGTCGTAGACCGATGCGGTGACGGCGTTATATCACGCACTACCGCATGAATAATTCTTTCACGTATGCAAAATTAAGGGAATTTAATAATTTGTCATTTATTTTCCGATGAAAAAAAACATTACTTTTTCTTGAAATGGATGCCGTCGGTGATATGGCTCCCGCATACAGCCTGCGCATATGGTGGCGTGTGATTTTATTGAGGGTATAATCACACTTTTAACGATTTTTTTGTTATCTTTGTCGATGTTCCCGCATAAGGTTCATTTGGGTTTGTGGCCTTTTGGCTGGTTTGTGGGAATATCAATTATCAGTTTTTTAAGTCTCTTGTTTATGCGATTTAACCCAAGCCGGCTTTTGTTTCTGCTCTCGCTTATGCTTTCGGCATCATTCAATGCGGGAGCGCAGGTGTTTCTTGGAGAGGATGACGATGAGGATGACGACGATCCGCCTACGACTGTCATCCTTGAGGACTTCTTCGGTGACGACGCCGACGACCGTCTTACCAAAGTAGAGCCTGACACGGCAGTGGTGCTTGTTCCCGACACGCTGGTGATAGATACGACGATCGATGTCAGCGATCTCATGCTTCCGAAATGGTTTCTTCTGACGCCTGTCGTGTTCACACGCTTCGAGAGGATCGATTCGGTGCCACCGTTCTCGCGCACGTTCAGCGACAACCCGGCTCTCAGATGGGCTGAGCGTGGGGTGAGTGCGCGTCGACACCTTCAGGAGACACGCCAGCGATTTGTCGTGCGTCACCTTGACCTTGTGAAGTACAATCTTTCCGATCTGCCCGACCCTCCGAAACAGTATGTGGCATATGCCGATCCGGAGCATGCAAAGATCGTGGTAGAGGAGGTGACGGTGTCTCCCGCTCCGGGCGACACGCAGCTCTCGGTCGATACGCGCCGCAAGCATTGGATTGAGTCTTTCAATGCGTCGGCCCAGTTTGCGCAGGCCTACAACTCTGCCAACTGGTATCAGGGCGGCAACTCCAATGTCAACCTGCGCATGGTGGGTGTCTATAACGTCAACCTCAATACGGCATATCATCCTAATCTCCTTTTTGAGAACACGATACAGTACAGGTTGTCGCTCAACTCGGCGCCAAACGACACACTCCGCAACTATAGCATCTCCGAAGACCTTTTCCAGATAAACTCAAAGTTCGGTCTTAAGGCGTTCAAGAACTGGTACTACACCCTCACATTGCAGGCCAAGACGCAGTTCCTGCAGAACTTCGCCCCCAACTCGCGCACTGTCAAGGCCGCGTTCCTCGCACCCGGTGAGCTCAACCTTGGTATAGGTATGACCTACAACTATATCAATCCCAAAAAGACTGTCAACTTCGGTCTGTCGATGGCACCGTTCTCCTACAACCTCAAGTCATGTCTCTCCGATCGAGTCAACGAGACGACGCTCGGCATAGAAGAAGGAAGGCGCACGGTAAGCCAGTACGGTTCCAACCTCACCGCAAAGCTCACATGGAATATCGTGTATAACATTTCCTATATATCACAGCTCTACTTCTTTACCGACTATTCATATGTCCAGGGGCAGTGGGATAATACGATAAACTTCTCTATCAACCGCTTCCTCTCCACGCAGGTTGTGGTGAACCTGCGCTACGACTCCTCGCGCAAGAGCGACACCGCATGGAAGTGCTGGCAGATGAAGGAACTGTTCACATTCGGATTCGCATATTCATTCTCGACAATCTGACGATATACAACGCGATGCCTCTATGCGAGGTGTGATTCTGCATATGATACTTGTTTTGACGGCCATGACGGTTTCATCCACCATGGCCGCCGAAACTTTAGAGGGGTACGGCAGCCGTGCGGAGATTGTCGAACGCATGTCAAGGCTTCCATTGGTCGGCATCGAGGGGATATGGCGTTTTCCGGCGACCGGGCAGACGATAGTCATAGAGCGCGACGATCGCGACGCCATGCGCTTTCGGGTAGTGTCGGGCGTGTCTCAGGCGATGGCCGGTATCGAGAGCGGAGTTCTCCTCGGTTATATTGTCCCTACTGCAAAAAACGGCACGTTTGATGCCACCTTGGGCGAGATAAACTCCGACGGCTCGGCGAGGTCGGCGGGAGTCGTCTCCAAAAATCATGTCATGAGGTTCACGCTCGACCTTTCGGGGTCGAGGATATCGTTTACGCCCGTGAAGCGCGGACTTAAAGTCAATTTGTGGCGTCTGTTCCCCTATATGTTCCGGTTTTCGGTACGGGCATACGACGATCGCCGGAAAGGGCTTGACGGATGTATGCGTGTATGGCCGCGCGATCTTTCTGAACCTCCTTACCAGCCACGATATCTTTGACTGCTATGCGCCTGTTTTTATCGATAGCGTTGATTTTGTTGTCGGCGGTAGTTGTATCGGCGCAACGCACCACTCGCCGCCCGTTGCGTGTGAAGCCGGCTGCTGTCGCTGTCGACACCGCCGGTCGTTATATGGTCGATACTGTTGCGTTTCCCGGCGACCGAGTCGCGATATCGGGCTATGAGAAACCATTGCGCTCGACCAAAGAGACACTCCATGTCACTAATGCCGATACCGCACGTGTATTGGCTTCTGTAGTGCTTGAGATCGCATATATCGATGTCGACGGTAATCTGATGCACCGCCGTGAGGTCGATCTGGATTGCGATATTTATCCCGGTGAGACTAAAATGCTTGCATGCCGCTCATGGGATGTCCAAAACCGCTTCTTTTTTGCCGGAGGGCCACGTCCGCGCACGGCGGCATATCCCTATACCATAAGTCTGAAAGTGCTTTCAGCGCGCTATAGGCGCCCGTAGACCCTGAGCTGCTCTTTATGGCACGGGGTCATAGCCCGAGCCGCCCCACGGGTGGCACCGCGAGAGACGCTTGAGTGTGAGCATGAGGCCACGCAACGCTCCGTGACGGGTGATTGCCTCGATGGCATATTGGCTGCATGTGGGCGTGAAGCGGCAGCTCGCGGGAAACATCGGCGAGATGCAAAGCTGGTAAAAACGTATCGGGATGATAAGGAGACGCCGTATCATTTTGCGTTATCTTCGCATTGCGCCGTGTCCGTGGCGCTCTGTGCAGGCTGTCCCGTAATCTTTGCAAGCAGGCGCAGCATTGCACCGCACACACGGGCGTGATCGGTGATGCGGTCGGCCACGTAGACAAAAACCACATCCGCGTCAGGGCATCCGGGGGTATTGTCAGGCCGGTTGAGCCGGTAGCACTCTCTTATGCGCCGCCGCATTGTCACGCGGTCCACAGCATGCCGCAGACGCTTTTTCGGCACCGAGATGACAAATTTCAGCCCGCGGTGTCCGTCTCTTCTGAATGAAGCAGGCGCCCACACAGCCCTCAGAGGGTATGCGAGCGCACTGTTGATGTTGTCGCCCCCTCCGCGACGCGAAAAAAGCCGGTCGATGGTGGAGGTGCTGCAGAGTTTTGTCGGTTTTGGCAGAGTGTGCTGTCTCACTGCTGCTTCTGCTCGGCCAGATAAAGGTCGAGAGCTGTTGTCATTGAAGGTGCGCCGGGCGACGGAGCCTCAAGGTCAAGACGAAGACCCGAGTCCTTGACTGCCTTGGCTACAGTCGGGCCGAAGACACCTATGCGTATGTCGCCCTGCTCGAAATCAGGAAAGTTCTTTTTGAGAGATTCGATACCCGACGGGCTGAAGAAAAGCAGCATGTCGTAGTCGAATGGCTCGTCGGGGCCGAAGTCATTGCTCACCGTGCGATACATCACGGCTGTCGTGTAGCTGATGCCGGCTTTTTCGAGAGGAGCCACATCGGCGCTGTCATGCACGTCCGACACAACATACAGATACTTCTCCTTGTTGTGCTTCTGGAGCATTGTTGTGAGGCCATCGAGTTTTCCTGTCGAGCCGAAGAATATGCGACGCTTCCTGAATGTGGTGTACTTTTGCAGATACAGTGCTATCTGCTCGTTGGTGCAAAAATACTTCAGGGTGTCGGGTACGGTCACGCGTGTCTCCTCGCACAGACGGAAGAAATGATCGATGGCTGTGCGGGCGGTGAAGATCACAGCAGTAAAATCCGAGATATTGATCTTCTGCTGACGGAACTCTTTTGCCGACAGACCCTCGACTTTGATAAAGGGTCGGAATATCATTTCTACGCCATAACGGTCTGCGATCTCGAAATATGGAGATTTGCCTGACGAAGGCTGGGGCTGCGATACCAGTATCTTTTTTATCTTCACGCTACGAACGGTTTTGGTGGGAGTGTAGGGAGATTACTCCGTGTGACGATGAGATCAATACGTGGGTAAAAGCTATCTTGCCGCCATTGTCAGGGCGACGCTGCCGACTGCAATTACCGGGATGATTTCAAGGGCGCAAAGATACAAAATAAAGTAAAAAATCGACAACGTGCTGCTATAAAAAAACGAAAATCCCTTAAAAATGTAGCAAATCCGCACGAGTATATACATCGTAAGCCCGATCAGGTAGATCCATGACGGGTTGCCCGGCCAGATCGCTGAGGCCGCCGCAGGTATGAGGAGGCCGATTCCGAGCACGGCATGTGAGGAGTTGAGTGTGTGACGCCAGAGGCTGGCGTTCTGGGGCGAGGTGAATGTGTAGCCCACTGTGGCGCAGGCGATATATGAGAAAACGTTGAATGCGACGGCCACGCCCGAAAGGATGGCGGCGTTGAGCGCATACCCGTCATAGTCGGTGCCTGAGCTCCACCCAGCAAGCATTATGCCTTCCATGACCGACGTCAGTATCAGCATGAGAAGTAGTATGCGTGTGTCGGCTGTTGTGCTGTGATCGTCGAAGATGTTTGCGCGCTGACGGTGCGTCACAAGATCCGAAAAAAAGGTCGAGGCTATGTAGCGGAGGTGCGGGGTGTTGAGCCCCATCACGATAAACATGACAAGCAGGACGGTCAGGATTATGCTGTCGGGGGAGTGTACCCCCGACGGCAGAACTGGCATGCCGACGGTTGTGTCGAGGAGTGTCATGAATTATGATTACTTCCCGTTGCGGAAGTCGATCCGCACTGCGTCTACTACGTTGATGATGTAGTCGCCGGTTTTCTCAAGACAGCTGACAATGTCCATGTAGAAGATCGCCGACTGGTATTCGTAGTGGTTCTCGTTGATGTTGGTGATGTTCTGCGTGCGCAGCTGGTTGCGCTTGTTGTTGAGCTCACGCTCGGTGTTGTATGATACGAGTATGTCGCTTTCGTGCGGGGTCTCTACGGTCGATAGGAGTTTCACCATATTGGTCATGGCCTTGTCGACATAGTCGAACATCGCATCGATGTTGTGATAGATTTCCGTGTTGAAATGTACGTTGGCCTGCTGTTTGCGCAGAAGTATCTTGCCTATGCCGAGGCAGCAGTCGGCGATGCTCTCGATTTCAGTCACGATCGACAGCATGCCCGCGACATGGCGTTTCGAGGTGTTAGAGAGACGCCCCTCGGCCACATGTTTGAGGAAATTGCCGATCTCGAGCTCCATGCGGTCAGAGATCTCCTCATATTTCTCAAGGCGTGAATACAGCTTGTTGAAATCGTCGTTGCCCGGTTTGGTGTGGACGAGGGTCTTGGCCATGCCCACCATGCGTCCCACGCGCTGGGCAAAAACCTCAAGCTCTTTCTCTGCCTGGGCGATATTGAGCTCCGACATGCCCAGAAGGCCTCTGGAGATAAACTTGAGCGTGAACTCCTCTTCCTCGCGGTGGCGCGAAGGCATAAGCCATTCGAGTATCTTTACATACGCATTGGTGAACCAGATCATTATGAGCATGTTGAGCGTCGTCGCAAGTGTCGGGAAAACCGACATGCCGAACGACACGCTCACCTGCATCCGTGTCATTGTGCCGAGTGTGGCGTCTGAGGCCGGCAATGTGCCGTCAAACAGATGGTTGTAGATCTCGGGGGCTGTGTTCTGAAGGTCGTTGACAAATCCGTAAAGCAGATTTGGGTCGCCCTGGCCGCATTTCTCTGTTATCCATGCGCATAAGTCGCAGAACGGATAAAATATCGCCATGATCCATACCGCCATGGCCGAGTTGAAGAGAAGCATGGCTATGGCCGCGCGTTTTGCGCCGAGGTTGCCGCTGAGCGATGCAAGAATCGGGGTAATGGTGGTTCCGATCTTCGAGCCGAGTATGATGGCGCAGCCGAGGTCAAACGATATCCACCCTTTGCTGCACATTATCAGTGTAATGGCAAATGTCGCGGCCGACGACTGTATCAACATCGTTATGACGATGCCGACAAACAGGAATACTATTACCGACCAGTAGCCCATCGAGGCGTAACGCTCGAGGAAGGCAAACATCTCGGGGTTGCTCTGAAGGTCAGGTACATAGCGGCTTATAAGCGAAAGCGCCATGAAAAGCAGCGCGAATCCGATGAGTAGCTCGCCGATCGATTTTGTGCGGCTGCGCTTGGCAAAAAGCATAGGCACGCCAAAGGCGAGAATAGGCACCGCTACTGTGGCGACATCGACCTTGAAGCCGAAGAGCGAGATGATCCACATCGTGAATGTCGCTCCGACATTGGCGCCAAGGGTCACCGCGAGAGACTGTGCGAGCGATATCAGGCCGGCGTTGACAAAACCGACCACCATGGCGACCGAGGCCGACGAACTCTGGACGAGCGCTGTGATGAAAATACCCGTGAGGGCTCCGGCAAAACGGTTTCTCGTCATGGCGCCCAAAATGGTGCGCAGACGGTTGCCGGCAGCTTTCTGAAGGCCCTCGCTCATAACCTTCATGCCGTAGAGGAAAAGCCCGACAGATCCGAGCAATCCTAAAAAATCAAGGAAACTATAGTTCATGCGCAGTCGATGTGTCTACAAAGATAAATCTATATGTGCAAAATCAAAAAAAATCTTATCCACAATTAAAAAATATGATGACATGTGAGCCGATGTGTCTTGTAAAAGTGCTAATTTTGCCGTGGTTCTGAGCGTCAGAACAATAGAACAATAACTAATTCAATACAGTATGTCACAAAACATCGCATTCATGGATGCCGTTAAGGCTTGTTTCGGCAAGTATGCCGACTTCAATGGTCGCTCGCCTCGCGCAGAGTTCTGGTACTTTATGCTTTTCAATGCTGTTGTCGGCATTGTTCTCTATGCTCTTGCTGCGGCTGTGGCCACATTCTTCCTCTATATCTACTACATTTATGCACTTGCCGCGATTGTGCCCAACATCGCAGTTGCAATCCGTCGTATGCACGACATAGGCCGCTCGGGCTGGTGGATCCTTATCTCGCTGGTTCCTCTGATCGGTTCGATCTGGTACATCGTGCTTTGCGCTCTTCCCTCGCAGCTCGGCCCCAACAAATTCGGCCCTAACCCTTACGGACAGAACACGATCGCCTGAGCGCCGAGACAAAGATCTTTTAGGCCGTGCCGGTTTGACCGTGCGCGGCCTTTCTTTTGGCTTCGATGCAAAATGATGGTGTTGCATCGTGTGGCGAAAGGCTGATGCACCCCTCAGCAAGCCTTCTGTCGCTCCATATAGCCCCGCGCCCTCTCTCTTGCTGTGGCTTTAGCATAAAACGCCCGTATGAATCGGGGTGAAGCAACCGTCGGGTTGCCATCCACGCCACTACGCCCATGGTTGTGCGCATGTTCACTTCGATACACGTGTCGACGGCCGGCGTGCCGCCGTTGTCGTAAATCATCATGTCGACACCGAAAAAACCGTCATATGGTATCGTGCCTACAATCTGTCGCATGGCCGCTTCCATGCGTCGTTCAAGCTCTCCGAAGTTTTCTCCGGGGCAGAGATCGGAGAGCCGGCGGCGTATCTCATCGTCGGGCAGCAGCAGATTGGCCGTGTAGGTGTCGCCTGCAGTCTCAAATAGTGAATACCCAAGGAAACTGATGCCGTTGTCGCGTCTCATCTCGAAAAGCATGGCAAACTCGGCGATGCGGTCGAGCTCACGCTCGATCATGACCGATCCCTGTCGGGCTATCGACGTCGCGCATCTCCTCGTGAATGCGTCGGCCGAGTGCATGCTGCCGTGAAATACGCCGCGTCCGCTTCCCGAGAGAGGTGATTTGCCTACCACGCGCCCCCATCGTCGCAGTGTGGCCTGGACTTCGTCTGTGGTGAACGCTTCGACAGGTGTGAGGTCTGTTGAAAGCGCGTGGTGCAGGGCGATTGACGTGCGCCGGTGCGACAGCGATGCCACGCGTTGCAGATCGACGTCGCTGTCGAAATGCCCGTGCCACCTTGCGCCTCTCTTCCTGAATGCCCGGGCAAATTGCTCCATGGCCCACGGCGACCATCCCCAGGGGCGAAGAACCTCGATCTCCTCTCCCTGCCACGGCTGCATGCCGTGATCCCATTCGCGCAGATCTTCGGGCATGTCACGCATGCCGTCGGTCAAAACGAAGTCGCCTTTGCGGCCGAGAAGGAGCGGTAGCCAGATGCCGGCGTGCTCCATCGCGACAGCGGCGGCAGGAGGCGTGTAATAGCGTTGTCCCGACGCCAGTGCGAGATCGTTGCCGGGGTTGAAGAAGTGAAGATCGCCCATGCTGACTGAAAAAGTGCGATAAATATTCCATGCAAAGATATATGCGTTTGACCATAAAGAAAAATATCCCTATTTTTGTGGGAGAAATTCTATTGGACAGATAGACAAAAATCAAAATAGCAAGAATGAAAAAGAGTGCATTGCAGCAGGCCCGTTCGGCCTACCAGCCTAAATTGCCTCAGGTGCTCAAAGGCGCTGTCAAGGTAGTTGAAGGTCGCCCCACCCAGTCGGTGGCCGATCAGGAGGAAATCAAAAAACTGTTCCCCAACACCTACGGTCTTCCCGAACTCACATTTGAGGCTGCGGAAGGAAACGCCCAGGGCAAACCCCTCAATGTCGGTGTCATCCTTTCGGGCGGTCAGGCTCCCGGCGGACACAACGTCATCAGCGGCCTTTTCGACGGTATCAAGAGTGTGAATCCCCAGAGCCGTCTCTACGGTTTCCTCATGGGTCCCGGCGGATTTGTCGACCACAACTACATCGAGCTCACATCTGAGATCATCGACGACTACCGCAACACCGGCGGTTTCGACATCATCGGTTCAGGTCGCACGAAGCTCGAGAAGAAAGAGCAGTTCGACAAAGGCCTTGAGATCCTCAAGGAGCTTGGCATCACAGCTCTTGTCATCATCGGCGGAGACGACTCCAACACCAACGCCGCAGTGCTTGCCGAGTACTACAAGCAGATCGGTGCCGGCGTTCAGGTTATCGGCTGCCCCAAGACAATCGACGGCGACCTCAAGAACGATCTGATCGAGACATCGTTTGGCTTCGACACCGCCACCAAGGTTTACTCCGAGGTGATCGGCAACATCCAGCGCGACTGCAACTCGGCAAAGAAATACTACCACTTCATCAAGCTCATGGGCCGCTCGGCTTCGCACATCGCTCTCGAGTGCGCTCTCCAGACACAGCCGACTCTCTGCATCATCTCTGAGGAGGTTGAGGCAAAGAACCTTTCGCTCAACGACATCATCGAGAGCATCGCTCAGACGATCGTCGCACGCGCCAATGCTGGCATGAACTACGGCACAGTCCTCATCCCCGAGGGTCTCATCGAGTTCATCCCCGCCATGAAGCGTCTTATCGCCCAGCTCAACGACCTGCTCGCCGCTAAGGCCGAGGAGTTCGCTGCTATCGGCAGCGCTTCAGAGCAGCGTGCATGGATCATCGGTCAGCTCGACAAGGAGAACGCCGAGACCTATGCTTCGCTCCCCGAGGGTGTGGCACGCCAGCTCTCGCTCGACCGCGACCCCCACGGCAACGTGCAGGTTTCGCTCATCGAGACAGAGAAACTCCTCAGCGAGATGGTGGGCAAGCGTCTCCGCGAGCTCAAGAAAGAGGGTGTCTACACCGGCAAGTTCTCGCCGCTTCACCACTTCTTCGGCTATGAGGGACGTTGCGCCGATCCTTCAAACTTCGACGCCGACTATTGCTATTCGCTCGGCTTCAACGCCGCTCAGCTCATCGAGGCAGGTGTCACCGGCTACATGTCGTCGGTGCGCAAGCTCACACGTCCGGCTGCCGAGTGGGTTGCAGGCGGTATACCCGTGACCATGATGATGAACATGGAGCGCCGTCATGGCGAGATGAAGCCCGTTATACAGAAGGCTCTCGTGAAGCTCGACGGAAATCCCTTCCGCAAGTTCGCCGCACAGCGTCAGAGCTGGGCAGAGGGCGTGGAGTTCATCTATCCCGGCCCGATCCAGTACTTCGGCCCGACAGAAGTATGCGATCCGACTACTCTGACACTCAAATACGAGCACGAGTAATATCGCTGTCGCTTTTGTAAGAAAACATGATTGTGGAGGCGATGGCAGCGGTCTTGGCCGCTATCGCCTCCCTTTTTTTTATTAACATAGATTTTGCAATGAGAAAGCAGTTTGTATTTGCCATAGTGTCGGCGATAGCGTTCGGCGCTTCTGCCACTGCGCCCCTTTTTATGCGCGACGCCGTCATTTCGCCCGACGGAAACAAGATAGCCTTCACATACAAGGGTGATATATGGACGGTACCTGCCGCCGGAGGCACGGCTACACGTCTCACGATGACCGACCAGTATTACGAGGCATCGCCTGTCTGGTCGCCCGACAGCCGTTCGGTCGCTTTCCGCTCAAACCGCGCCGGATCATTCGACATCTATGTTGTCGATGCCGATGGCGGAGAGCCGCGACGCCTCACGTTCGGCTCAGCACAGGAGACTCCAGAGGCGTTTACCCCCGACGGTAAATCCATACTTTTCTCCTGCTATATGACTCCGACGGCCCAGACTGCCGCATTCCCGTCGTCAAGGCTCACACAGCTCTACAGCATACCGGTCGGAGGCGGACGTCCGGCGCTCGTTTCAGCAACACCGGTGCTCTATCCGTCGTTTGCGCCGGGCAACAGCAATCTGGTCTATTACCAGGATATAAAAGGATTTGAAGATCAGTGGCGCAAGCACCACACATCTTCCGACACACGCGACATCTGGACACTTGATCTGAAAAGTGGAAAGCATGTCAACCTCACCGAGCGTGGCGGCGAAGACCGCAACCCCGTCATTTCGCCCGACGGAAAGACACTCTATTTCCTGAGCGAACGCGATGGCGGCTCGATGAACGTCTACAGCATGGAGCCGCGCAAGGGGGCGACGCCAAAGGCTGTGACCTCATTCAAGTCTCATCCCGTGCGATTCCTCTCGGGAGCCAAAGACGGCACACTCGCCTTCACCTACGACGGCGAGATCTACACGATGACGCCCGCGTCGCAGCCCCGCAAGGTCAACATCGACATAACCGCCGATTTCTATCAGCCTGTAAAGCGCATACAGGTGAACAGCGCCCAGGGAGCCGTTCCCTCGCCCGACGGCAAGCAGATCGCGTTCATAAACCGTGGCAATGTGTTTGTCACATCGGTCGAGTTTCCCACTACGCGCCAGATCACAAACACCGTCGAGGGTGAGAGCCAGGTCGAATGGGCTCCTGACGGCAAGGCGCTGGTCTACACCTCGGAGCGCGACGGACATTGGAATATCTACAAGGCTACTCTCGGCCACGACGGCGATCCTGATTTCGCCAACGCCACGATCATCAGTGAAGAGGCCGTGTTCCCGGCTTCCGACGGTGTCGAGCGCACATGCCCCTCATATAGCCCCGACGGCAAGAAACTTGCATTTGTGGCCGACCGCAATAAGCTGATGGTCATGGATGTCGAGAGCGGCAAGGTGTCGCAGGTGACCGACGGTCACACCCACACCTCGCGCGGAGGCTCGATCACATATTCGTGGAGCCCCGACAGCAAGTGGATTGTCATGGACGGCGTGCTGCATCATCACGATCCCTACTCCGACATTATACTTGTCAAGGTCGCCGACGGCACGATGATACCTCTCACCGAGACCGGCTACTTCGATGAGTCGCCGAAATTTGTTCTCGACGGAAATGCCGTGATGTTCGGCTCCGACCGCTACGGCATGCGTGCCCACGCCTCGTGGGGATCTGAGCAGGACGTGATGATCGTCTTCCTCAACTCCGATGCCTACGACAAGTTCCGCCTGAGCGAGCAGGATTATGCGCTCCGCACCGAGCTTGAGAAGGCCAATGCCAAGGACGACAAGGAGAAAAAAGACGGTGCCAAAGAGAAGAAGGATGAAAAGGATAAAAAAGAGGAGGCAGTGAAGGACATTGTCGTCGAGCCCGACGGCATACAGGACCGCATACTGCGCCTCACACCCAACTCGTCGCAGCTTGGCGACGCCATCATCACCGCCGACGGATCGACATTGCTCTATCTCAGTGCTTTTGAGGGTGGATATGACCTCTGGAAAAAAGATCTCCGCAAGGGCGATGTGAAGCTGGCTTCAAAGAACGTCGGAGGCGGCTCGCTTGCATCCGACAAAGACGGCAAGACATATTTCCTGCTATCGCGTTCGCTCCGTAAGGTCGATCCCAAGACCGGCTCTACCACACCTGTCGCATTCAGCGGCTCGATGAGCCTCGACGAGGCGGCTGAGCGCGAGTATATGTTTGATTATGTCAAGGTGCAGGAGCGTGAGAAGTTCTACGACGTCAATATGCACGGCGTCGACTGGGAGAACCTCACGGAGCACTATCGCCGCTTCCTGCCGCATATCAGCAACAACTACGATTTCGCCACACTGCTTTCCGAGATGCTCGGCGAGCTCAATGTGTCGCATACGGGCGGACGTTATACGGCTCCGTCCAATCCCAACCTCGACCGCACCGCCTCGCTGGGTCTGATGTATGACCTCACCGACGGAGGCCGCGACGGCCTTCTTGTCAGCGAAGTCATAGAGGGAGGCCCCATGGACAAGGCATGGAGCAAGATCAAGGCGGGCGATGTCATCACCGCCATAGGCGGCCGTCAGCTCAAGGCCGATGAGCCGGTCGAGCCCCTGCTGGCCAATGTCGCCGGGCAGAAGATTCTTGTCGAGTTCACCACGAAGTCGGGCAAGAAAGACAGCGAGGTGGTTGTGCCTATATCATCTGCTGAGGAAGGCGAGCTGCTTTATCAGCGTTGGATCAGGCAGCGTGCCGCCGACGTCGACCGTTGGAGCAACGGCCGTCTCGGATATGTCCACATACGTTCGATGGGCGATCCGAGCTACCGCGACATGTATGCCGACGTGCTCGGAAAATACAACGACCGCGACGGTATTGTCATAGACATACGCTGGAACGGTGGCGGACGTCTGCACGAAGATGTCGAGGTGCTCTTCTCGGGCAAGCATTATTTCACACAGGTGGTGCGCGGAGTCGAGGCATGCCCGATGCCCTCGCGACGGTGGAACAAACCGAGCATAATGGTCATGGCCGAGCCTTGCTACAGCAACGCGCACGGCACGCCGTGGGTCTACAGCCACATGGGGCTTGGCAAACTTGTCGGACGTCCCGTGCCCGGCACCATGACCTCGGTCAACTGGGTGACGATGCAGGATCCCTCGATGGTGTTCGGCATACCTGTCACCGGCTACCGCTCACACGAGGGCACATATCTCGAGAACTCGCAGCTCGATCCCGACGTGCCTGTCACCAATACGCCCGAGGCGTTGCAGCGCGGAGAGGACACTCAGCTGCGTGTGGCGGTCGAGACACTTCTCAAAGACATTGACTCGGCGAAAAAGTGATAAAGATTACCGACATACACAAAAGCTACGGCTCGCTTCACGTCCTGCGTGGAGTGAGCCTCGCTATACCCGACCACCGGGTTGTGGCTATCGTCGGGCCGAGCGGATCGGGCAAATCGACGCTCCTGCACATCATCGGGACGCTCGACCGCCCCGATTCAGGCAAAGTCGAGTATGACGGAGTCGATGTAGCCTCGATGTCCGACAGGCGCATATCGCGGTTCCGCAACGGGCATATCGGTTTCGTGTTTCAGGCTCATCAGCTTCTGCCGGAGTTCACGCTGCTTGAAAACGTGATGATGCCGGCACTCATTGCCGGATGTCAGCCCTCTAAGGCTGCCGCGCTGGCGCGTCCGCTGCTTGAGGAGGTAGGCCTCGCCGACCGCCTTGACCATAAGCCGGCCGAGCTGTCGGGAGGTGAGGCGCAGCGCGGGGCAGTGGCGAGGGCGTTGATCAACAGCCCGTCGGTTGTGCTTGCCGACGAGCCTTCGGGCAGCCTCGATTCGCGCAACCGCGAGGAGCTGCACGATATCTTTTTCAGGCTGCGCGACACGCACGGCACGACTTTCGTCACCGTGACTCACGACGAGTCGCTTGCTGCGCGATGCGACAGTGTGTACCGTATAATAGATGGAGATATATCACCATGCGAGCACTGACAATCAGCTGTATGACGGCACTGGCCATGACGGTGGTGTCGGCGTGCGCCGAGGGCGACAAAGGGCCGTCGGTAGCATGCAGCTACGACATAGTCTGTTTCGACTCTCAAACCGATGAGGGCGGCAGTGTGTTTACCATGTGTCTCCCCGACGACGACCGCGAGATCGTCTACACCGATCCGCGCAAAGTCATCGACACCTCCATTGTGCCCGAGGGCAACAGACTCATGCTCGCCTATGTGCCCGAAAATGAGCCGTATCAGAGCGGCCGCGTGACGGTCAGGGGCTATACGCCTATCCACAACGCCTTGCTGATGGTAAGCCGCGACGGTGTCGATAACGATATGGCCGACTGGAGGCGCGACGGCATCTATCTTTACAGCATATGGCGTTCGGGCGATTACATCAATGTCAGGGCGCGGCTGACATATTCTTCGGAGTCGCGTGAGTTTGCGCTTGTCGTTGACGAGGCCGAGCTTGATGCGAAAGTGCCTGTGCCGACGGCGCGTCTCGTGCACCGCATGTCAAAGCCGGCACCCAACTTCGAGCGGCAGACCTATTCGTCGTTCGATATCGGCGCTCTCTGGCGGCAGCAGTGGATAAAAGGCCTGAAAGTCATGTTGGAGAACACCAACCTTGAGACCGACACGTTCATATTCACAAAAAACTGATTACAAACACTACAATACAACATATCATCATGGAACAGCCAAAGAAAAACCCTCAGGAGATACAGATCGAGCTTTCACCCGAAATCGCTTCGGGACACTACGCCAACCTTGCGGCGATCACACATACGCCCGGTGAGGTGTTCATTGACTTCATCGCTCTGACACCCAACATGCCGAAAGCCAAGGTGCAGTCGCGCATCATCATGACGCCCGAGAATGCGAAGAACCTTCTGTTCGCGCTCTCCGACAATATCCGCAAGTATGAGGCCGCATTCGGCACCATCGAGCCGAAGCGTCCTGTCGGCAATCCCGCGCAGGGAAGCGGACGCAATGGCGGCAACGGAGAGATACCCAATCCCTTCATGGCCTGATTGGCAGAAATTTGTCTGATCAACTGAAACATTATGATTAAGGAAAACAGTCTGGCGATCTACAACTCGCTGTCGCGCCGCAAAGAGCTGTTCGTGCCTGTGCATGAGGGCATGGTGGGCATGTATGTCTGCGGTCCTACGGTCTACGGCGACGGACATCTGGGGCATGCGCGTCCGGCGATCACCTTCGATATACTTTTCCGCTATCTGCGTCATCTCGGCTACAAGGTGCGCTATGTGCGCAACATCACCGATGTGGGCCATCTCGAGCACGACGCCGACGAGGGTGAGGACAAGATCGCGAAAAAAGCGCGCCTCGAGCAGCTTGAGCCGATGGAGGTGGTGCAGCACTATCTCAACCGCTATCACAAGGCGATGGAGCGCCTCAACGTGCTCCCGCCTACGATCGAGCCGCATGCCTCGGGCCATATAATCGAACAGATCGCCTACGTGGAGAAGATACTTGAGGCCGGCTACGCCTACGAGAGCAACGGGTCGGTCTACTTCGATGTGCCCAAGTACAATGCCGATCACCACTACGGCAAGCTGTCGGGGCGCAATATCGACGAGCTGCTTAGCGAGACACGTGCGCTCGACGGACAGAAAGAGAAGCATAATCCGGCCGACTTCGCCTTGTGGAAGAAAGCGGCTCCAGAGCATATAATGCACTGGCCGTCGGAGTGGAGCGAGGGATTTCCCGGCTGGCACCTCGAGTGCTCGGCCATGAGCGAGAAGTATCTCGGCGTTCCGTTCGACATTCATGGCGGCGGCATGGACCTGAAATTCCCGCATCACGAGTGCGAGATTGCCCAGTCGGTCGCACGCAACGGCTGCGACACGGTCAAGTACTGGATGCACAACAACATGATCACCATCAACGGGCAGAAGATGGGCAAGTCGCTCGGCAACTTCATCACGCTCGATGAGTTCTTCGAGGGCACGCATCCGCTTCTCACACAGGCCTACTCGCCGATGACGATCAGGTTCTTCATCCTGCAGGCACACTACAGGTCGACGGTCGATTTCAGCAACGAGGCTCTGCAGGCGGCCGAGAAGGCCATGCTGCGTATGCTCGACGGACGCCGCCGTCTTGATGAGATCACTCCCGCGTCCGAGGGTCCTGCTTCCGACGAGGTAAGCCGGATAGCTGTCAAGTGCTACGAGGCTATGGACGACGATCTCAACACGCCGATCGTCATAGCAAACCTCTTCGAGGCATGCCGTATTGTCAACTCGGCGAAAGACGCAGGCATGAAACTCACGACCGGCGATATCGAGGCTCTTAAGAGCACGTTCGATACATTCCTCGGCGACATTCTCGGCATCGTGAATGAGACGGCTACAGCGCCATCGCAGTCGCTAAAGCCTTTTGAGGAGGCTGTCGATCTTCTTCTCTCCATACGTGCCGAGGCCAAGGCAAAGAAAGATTGGGCCACGAGCGATCTCATACGCGACCGCCTCGCCGCTATGGGATTCACTGTAAAAGACACTAAGGACGGAGTAGAGTGGACTCTCCAGAAGTAAATCTGACAAAACCGGCTCCGCAACAGTGGGAGGGGCATCTGGCGATGTTTTTCGCCAACATCCTCTGGGGAGCGATGTCGCCGGTTGCAAAAGCTGTAATGCAGGAAGGCGTGATCTCAGGGGTCGCGCTTTCCGCTTTACGTATTTTCGGTGGCACGCTGCTCTTTATTGTTGCGGCGCTGTTGCCGTCGCGCATCACGGGCGATGTGCCGCTTGAGCGGCGCGACATTCTCAAGGTTTTCATCGCGTCAGTCATAATGATAAGCGCAAATCAGGGGCTGTACATTCTTGGCATAAGCTACACGACGCCTGTCGACACGGCGGTGATGAGCACGACCACGCCGGTGTTTACGCTTGTGTTTGCCGCCATATTCATCGGCATGCCTATGACGCCGCTTAAAGTGTTCGGCGTCGTGCTCGGCATTGCCGGCGCATTGATACTCTCGCTCTACGGGTCGGCGAGCGCGATTGCGTCGAACCCGGTTCTTGGCGACGCGCTTTGTCTCGGAGCACAGATGTGTGCCGCGATATACTACGTCTTTTTTCTGGGCGTCATAGGCAAGTACCCGCCTTTCACGCTCATGAAGTGGATGTTCTTCTTCTCGTCGCTCACATGGGTGCCGTGCACTCTCCCCTGGATTCTCGATACCGACTGGACTGCGGTGTCTTCCGCCTCATGGTGGTCGATCGCCTATATCGCGGTGTTCCCGACGTTTATCGCCTATATGCTTATCCCGTTCTCGCAGAAGCGACTGAAACCTACGGTTGTATCGATGTATGCCTATCTGCAGCCTGTGTCGGCCGCCGTGCTGGCGTCGGTCATGGGGCTGGCGGCATTTGGCTGGGTGAAGGGCATGGCATCGGCGCTTATCTTTGCCGGAGTCGCCTGTGTGACGCTGGCCACCTCGTCGCCGCATCATCGTAAGTAAGTTCGTATGGCGGAGGTAAGCGACTTTTCCCGACTCATCAGAGACAATCTGCCATATACACCCACCACGCAGCAGGTGGCGCTCATCGATGCGCTCTCGCATTTCTGCAATGCGCCGCAGACACCCGACAACGACGTGTTTCTGCTCAACGGCTATGCCGGCACGGGTAAGACATCGGTTGTGGGAGCACTTGTCAAGGCACTCGCATCGGTTGGCCGCCGCAGTGTGCTGCTTGCACCTACTGGGCGGGCGGCCAAGGTGTTCAGTCGTTTTGCATCCCATCCGGCCTACACGATCCACCGACGCATCTATCACACCGACCCCGACTCGGGCGAGTTCAATTCTTTGGCCGAGAACACGTCGCGCCCCGGCACGATATTCATTGTCGACGAGGCATCGATGATCGGGAGCGACAACCAGGCCACATGCACGAGTCTGCTCGATGACCTCATCCAGTATGTCTACATGGCCGACGGATGCCGGCTGATACTCCTTGGCGACACGGCGCAGCTTCCGCCGGTAGGGTGCGTGCAGAGTCCCGCCATGTCGCGCGATACGCTTCGGTCGTTTGGTCTGAAAGTGACGCGCGTGGTGCTCACGGCTACCGTGCGTCAGGCTGCCGAGTCGGGCATTCTCTACAACGCCACATGGCTTCGCAAGGCCATGAGGGTCGATCCGCTCCCGGTGCCGGTACTGACGCTGTCGCCGTTCGACGACGTGGCCGGGGTGGAGGGGAGCGATCTCCCCGACGAGCTTGCCGATGCCTACTCGTGCTACGGCCTTGAGGAGACGATCGTCATAACACGCTCCAACCGCGCGGCCACGCAGTACAATATGGCCATACGCAACCAGATACTTGAGCGCGAGGAGATGCTGGTGCCCGGCGAACTTGTGATGATCGCTAAAAACAACTATTTCTGGACCCGCAAGATCAAGGGCTTTGACTTTATTGCCAACGGCGACATCGCCCGGGTCGTGAAAGTACTCGGCGTGGAGGAACGCATGTCGATGAAATTCGCCGACGTCATACTTGCCTTCCCCGACCGCGACATAGAGGTCGAGGTGAAAGTGTCGCTCGATGCGCTTGTCTCCGACACTCCGGCTCTCTCACGCGAGCAGATGCAGCAGCTTGCCGAGGTGGCCATAAACGATCCCGACCGTTATCCTCCGTTTATGCCGCTGGAGCGCAGACTGAAAATGCTGCGCCATGATCCGGTCTACAATGCCCTGCAGATAAAATACGCTTATGCGGTCACATGCCACAAGTCGCAAGGCGGACAGTGGGACTCGGTCTTTGTCGACATGGGCTACATCCCCCCCGAGGCGCAGGGCATCGATTTCTACCGCTGGCTCTACACGTCTGTCACGCGTGCCAAAAAGAAAGTGCAGTTTGTCAATCCACGTCTTCCCGTCAGGTGACCAATGAATCCATATCAGTTTCAGAAACAATATGAACAGCTGTTCCTCCCGCTCGGGCTGTATGCGCTCCGTTTGGTGGGCGACACCGATGTGGCTCAGGATGTAGTGCAGTCGGCCTTTGAGTCGGCATGGCTGAAAGTCGGCGAGATACAGAGTCTCAAACCCTACATGTATCGCGCCGTGCGCAATGCCGCGCTTATGTGGCTGAAAGAAAATGATAGGACCGAGGCGCTCACCGACGACATGGATGCCCCCGTATGCGACGACGATGTGACGCGGTCTGAGCGCGACGCCAGGCTGTGGCGTGCTATCGACGGTCTGCCCGCACGATGCCGTGAGATTTTTCTCATGTGCAAGCGCGACGGCATGTCTTATGCCGAAATCGCGCAGGAGCTTGATATTTCTGTGAAGACGGTCGATAATCAGATCGCCAAGGCGTTGCGTGTGCTTCGCGGCTCCGACGACCTGAAGCATCTCAATAATTTTTCAGTTCTTCTCTGTTTTTTATGATTCGGCGATAGGGAATTTCGGGGGATCTGCAATCTAAGGGGTATATGGAAAGTAAATTTAAAGAGTCTGTCGACTTCGTAACGCATTTCTACCGTCGTGACGCATTTGTCGCGAGGCGCAGGTTTGTGAGCCATTACCTGTTGTGGAGATGGCGCGGTGTGGCGGCAGCGCTTGCCGGATGCGTGTTGGCAGCGTCGGCGGCGATAGTCTATGTAGGCACACACAGGGTTGAGACAGCGCAGCCCGAGGTCTTGCCTGCGGCCGGGATGCCGGTTGAGCCTGTGAAGGCCGAAGTGAAGCGCATCGAGTTTGTCAGTGCACCGCTCGACAGCGTTGTCACCCGCATAGAGAATGTCTACGGCGTGAAAGTGGATGGAGTAAACGAATCCGACACAATGCGCCTGACTCTGAGCTACGAAGGCACGGCCGAGGATCTTGTCGACGCCATCAATCTCACGCTCGACACACATCTGTCCATATCCCGGTAAAGAAAGCAGAAAATAAACCAATGAAAATCAAGTCTGCCCTCGTAGCAGGGCTTATGCTGTTGTCGGCGATGATGGCCGGAGCCGACAACATAACGATACACGCCACCGGGCAGCCGGCCGACGAAGTGTTCCGTCAGATCGCTCGGCAGAGTGGAAAGAACTTCGTCTATGCGACAGATCTTCTGCGTGGCCGCACGGTCAGCGTCAGCGCCGACAATGCCCCGCTGGAGACTGTGCTGGAGCGCATGCTCCGATCTACCGGCATTGTCTACAGCATAAAGGGAAATAATATCATACTCTCGCGCGGGAAAACCGCGACGGTCGCCGCAAAGGTTACTGTCAGCGGGTTTGTACGCGAGAAAGGCAACGGAGAGCCTATGGTAGGCGCGCTGGTGCGATGCGGCGTCGGCGGTGGCACCGTTGTCGCCGCCACCAACACGATGGGTTTCTACTCGCTCACTCTGCCTGCCGGGAAATACCCGCTAACAGCCTCATATCTCGGCTATGAACCGGTCAGCCGCATGGTCGACATACACGAAAACCTGTCGATAGACTTCGACATGACACCGTCATCCAGAGTTTTGCGCGAGGTCGAGGTGGAGGGGAGTCGGAATCGTCAGCAGGCCATAAGCTCGCCGTCCATCGGTTCGATCAACGTGGGTAAGGCGGCGATAGCGTCGACGCCGGTGCTGTTTGGCGAGAGCGACGTGATAAAGACGCTTCAGCTCGAGCCTGGAGTCTCGGCCGGCATAGAGGGCATGGCCGGGATGTATGTCCACGGCGGCAACACCGACGAGAACATGTACATGCTCGACAATATACCGCTGTATCAGGTCAATCATCTCGGCGGCCTCTTCTCGGCATTCAATGTCGAGGCGTTGCGCAACGTCGACTTCTATAAGTCATCGTTTCCGGCGCGCTACGATGGCCGTCTGTCATCATATATGGAGGTCAACACAAAGGACGGATCGCTTGAGGCGCACCATGGATCGGCGAGGCTCGGGCTCACGTCGGGCGCATTCAATATCGACGGCCCGATCGGACATTGCGGCACATCGTATTCGGTGGCGTTGCGCCGGTCGTGGTACGATCTTCTGACCATACCTGCATTTGCAATTGCCAATTCTTTTATAAAGGATAACGAAGAGAAAACATCGGTCGGCTATGCGTTCACCGATCTCAACGCCAAGATCACACATCGTTTTTCAGAGCGGTCTAAACTCTATGCGATGCTGTATTACGGCGAAGATTATCTGCGTTATAAGAGCACCTGGGACGATCCGAAGGACTCAGAAAACAGTGCCGATTATACACATGACTACCATCATTTGCGGTGGGGCAATATCGTCGGTTCGGCCGGATGGAGCTATGTGCTGACTCCAAAGCTGTTCGGCGAGTTTACCGCCGCATACTCACGCTACGCCTCACGCATGACGTCAGAGGATGAGAACGGCACACGTGTCGACGGGGCTGTCACGACATTCACGCGTGACAGAAATGTGACCCGAAACGAGATAAACGACTGGATACTGAAAGCCGATTTCGACTGGCGTCCTCATGCCGCCCATCGCATCAGTTTCGGGCTCGGCTATACATTTCACGATTTTATGCCCGCGCGCTCACGTCGTCACATCACGACCGATGAGATCGACAATGTCGTCACCGACCGTGTCACCGCATATCATGCCGGTGAGGCTAACGCCTATGCCGGAGGCGACTGGCAGCCGCTCAACAGCCTTCGTGTGAACTATGGCGCGCACTTCTCGATTTTCAATATCGAGGGGCACACTCATGCGCATCTGTCGCCGCGCCTGAGCGCGCGCTGGAGTGCCAGTGACAACTGGTCGTTTAAAGCCGGATATGCACGCACGGTGCAATACGTCCATCAGCTTATGCAGAGCTCTATTTCGCTTCCTACCGACCAGTGGGTGCCCATTATCGGTGACCAGAAACCACAGACGGCCGACAAGATCGCGGCCGGAGCATATTACTCGCCTTCCGGGGACTATGTCGTGTCGGTCGAGGGATATTGGAAGTGGATGGATAATCTTCTCGACTACGCCGACGAGTACTATCTGCTGCCTCCCGACGATGAGTGGTCGTCGAAGCTTACCCCCGGCAAAGGCACATCAAAAGGCCTCGACTTCAAGATCTCCAAGGAGTTCGGACGGTTCACCGGCCACATATCCTACTCGCTCATGTGGGCCGACCGGCAGTATGCGGGCCGCAACGGCGGACGACGCTTCCCGGCGAGGTTCGACAACCGCCATAAGATCAATATTGTCGCAAGCTGGCGCATCAACGACCGCTGGGAGGTATCGGGTGCATGGACGGGCATGAGCGGCAACCGCATCACACTCCCCACACAGATATGGAGCGATCCGATGCTCAGCGGCCCGTGGCACTACGACATGCTGCTTGGCACCGATGTCAACAATTTCCGTCTGCCGTTCTATCATCGTCTGGATCTGAGCTTCAAACGCTATACTAAGAAAGGCTACTGGACCTTCTCGCTCTACAACGCTTATTGCAATATGAACACTATTGCCGTTCGCCGTGACTATTCCGACAATCCCACATACGATCCGGTCACAGGTAAGACCGATTACCTTCCCGTCTTCCAGAAAATCAAACTTATTCCTGTAATTCCGTCAGTTTCCTATACATGGCTGTTCTGAAATCAATACTGCGCATAATCATGCCGTCGCTGCTTCCGGCTATGTTCCTGTCGTCGTGCTACGCCGACTTCGACCCGAACATCGACAGCACCCCGGTTCTCTGTATCAATGCCACAGTCGAGGCCGGCGAGCCTCTGAAAGTGGAGGTGACCCGCACATGGCGCTGGGAAGAGTCCGATCTGATCGATAAAAATGGCGCCGGAGTTACCGATGCGACTGTCAGGCTCTACGTCAACGACAGCTATGTCGAGGATCTCACATGCCGTGAGGTGGAGCGGGATCCCGATAAGTATTATCCCGACTATCTGCCTGAATATCTGTACTATTCCGATAAATACATTCCGGCAAGTGGCGATGTCGTGCGTCTTGAGGCCGAGTCGGAGCAATATGGCGGTGCGTCGGCGACCGAGACCGTTCCCCACGCGGTCGCTATCGACCGGGTCGAGTCCGTTCTCTCCGATGTGCATGTGTCCACCGACAGCAAAGGTGAGATCAATTGCACGTTCGACCTCAGTATGCTCATTTATTTCACCGATCCTGCCGACGTCAGAAACTTCTATCAGTTCAATATGGGTGCGTGGGACCCTTATACGTATGATGAGGAAACCGGCGAAATCTTCTATTTTATGTACAATATGTGGGAGGTAGATATGACTGGGGAGCCGCTTTTTACCGAGCATGTGTCGACACTCGAGTCGATAACGGCTCAGACATGGGGCTACAGCTTCTTTTCCGACCGTCAGATATCGGGAAAAACCTATCCGCTGCATGTGAAAATCAATGATTGCAGCCTCACGTACTATAATCCCGAAAATAAGCCTGAGTATGAGAACGCCGGTCTGGAAATTGAATTGCTGTCGTTGTCGCAGAGCTACTACAATCACGTGCTCTCGGTGTGGGAAGCTAATGAAAGCATAGTCGGATCGCTCGGCAGCGTCGGACTCGGAGAGGCTGTGCCGCCCTACAGCAACGTGTCGTCGCATGCGGGCATAGTCGCCGGATGCGCCGGCGCAAAAGTCCATTTGTCGATACCAACGATTTTAAAGGAACATCTTGATCTGAAAACGCAGCAATAATAGAACTAAGGAGTAGCTGCAATGGCCCCGGGCGTGTGCGAAAGTTCGTCCGGGGCCAATTTTTGTGTCGTGTGATGCTATATGGTTGATTATTATTTTGTAGTGCGGACGCACGGCTCGGGAGGGATTGCTGTCGTAGACAGCATTAGTGGTAAACCCCACGGTCGCGGCAAAGCCGCAGCGTGGGGAAAGCAGAGACGAAAGCACCGTGACCTCGTAAGAGGTCATCACGTAAACATGAAATCCTCAAACCCAATACCTTCGTCCAATGTGATACGCTGCATTTCCTCCTCATATGTACACCCCATATGGTGTCTGCGCTGATTGTTAATATAATCAATCACAACCTCCTTTTCCCTATATCCGACCGAAAAGGCAAAATACTCTCTTCCCCATCCCTGAAATTCAGGAAACAGCCCTGATTCCCGAGCCCACTTTGAGCTTAATTGTTTTACATCTCTCATAAGATCGGACAGAGAGTCTGATGAAGACAGATCCACAAGGAGATGGATATGGTTCTCGATTCCGCCGATTCTGATAAGTCTGCTGTTACGGTGTTTAATACGACTCCAGATAAATCTGTAAAGATGCTCTATATTGGCAATATCAAGCGTCGGGACACGGTTCTTGGTATTTATTACGATGTGGTGGAGTGAATTAACTTTGCTCATAATCTTTATCTTTTTCCAAAGATAGCACTTTTTGTGATAGATGACCTCTTACGAGGTCACATCGCTTTATGCGGACGTGTGTCACCACGCTGCGGCTGCGCCGCGACCGTGGTGTTAACCACAAATGCTGTCTACGACAGCACCATGCGGCCTGCGACAGTCCGCCCAAACCCCCAAAAAGCGTGATGCTGCGCTATATGACTGATTCCTGTTGTTTTGGAGTAGGGACGCACGGCTCGTGCGTCCGCCTCGTTTTCAGTACTCTATGACAGGCATCGCAGATGCCGTAACCCGGCGTAGCCGGAGCTTAACCCCATCCTGTGAGCGAAGCGAACAGGGTGGGGACTGCCACACACACCGGCAGCCAGTCTCGCAGAGACTGAACCGACCCCACATCTCCCATACCGGAGGTATGACACCTTATTACACAAAAAAGGCCTTGGAGCATGTCCAAAGCCTTTTCACTTGTAAAAGAGGTATCTTACTTCATTGCCTCGGCAACGGCGTCCTTGAGGGCCTGACCCTGCTTGCCGCGGCTGAGGATAGTTCCATCCGGGCCGATGAGGATGATGGTAGGTATGCCGAGGATGCCGTACATGTCGGTCGGGATTGTCTTGGCGTCCATGATCACGGGCCAGGTGATGTCGAGTTCCTTCATGGCTTTCTCGGTCTCGGGTACCTGATCCCACACTGCAACGCCCACTACATCGAGTCCTTTGGGGCCGTACTCGTTGAGGATCTCCTTGATCACGGGGATCTCACGACGGCAGGGGCCGCACCAGCTTGCCCAGAAGTCGACGAGTGTGTAGTGACCCGGCTGCATCAGGCCGCTCAGAGTCTGTGTCGTGCCGTTGTAGGGAACCTCGAAGTCTTTATAGGGCTTGCCTTCGCCGGTCTCCTCGGCGACTTTCTTGCTGTTGAGCTGTTTGGCGATGGCTGTGTAGCCCTTGAGCGAGGGGTGATCGTTGAGGGCTGCCTCGATCTCGGCGACCGAGAGATCGTAAGCCTTGTTCATAAAGAGGCTTGCGCCGACAGGGTTGTCGATGTTGGCGTTCATCAGGCTGTCGGTGTATGCCTCATACTCGTTGTAGATTTCCTCCTGCTTCTGTTCGGCATCGGCATCGTCCTTGCTGATAGCCGACATGCGCTCGCTGATACCCTTCTGGTATGCGGTGAGCTGACCCATCACGTCGTTGAGTGCTGTGCCGGTAGCGCCGGTCTCGGGAGCGAAAGTGATCTCGCCGGCCTCAAGCACGGCCTGACCGAGCGAGGGGCCGCCGTTGACGCGGATCTGCACAAGCATCGGTGCGGAGATCGTATCCTCGAAAACGACAGTGCCTGCGGCTACGGTGGCCGACTGGATGGTGTCGCTGTTGCTGCGTGAGATAAGTATTACTTCCTTGTCGTTGTGCTTTTCACCGACATTGGCGGTGAGCTTGTAGCGGTCGGCCTGGCTGCATGAAGCCGCGAGGGCGAGAAGGCATACAGATGCGATAGATGATGATACTTTCATCGTGATTTATAATTTTGGTATTTTGAATGATATTTCTCTGGTCAGGCCGGATCGACGTCGTAGTGGATCTGGATCCCTTTCATCGTCTGCCTGTTGTGCATTGCCTCGAAGACTTCGCGAAGATACGATTTTATTTTCGGCATTGATGCGTTAGGCTCGACTTTTAGCATT
This sequence comes from uncultured Muribaculaceae bacterium, assembly GCA_964389525.1. GTDB lineage: Bacteria > Bacteroidota > Bacteroidia > Bacteroidales > Muribaculaceae > JAFLTL01. The sequence goes on from CAYMEX010000005.1 coordinate 124,930, forward strand.
ATTCTTCTGATATACATCAGTTGTATGCGGGCTACGGGCGGTTCCTCCGGCCCATACACGCGTTTGCCGAGCCCCTGGCGCAGCACTTCGGCGTAGGCGGCGGCCTGAGTGGCTACCGCGGCCGGATCGCGGTGGCGCAGGTAGATGTTTATCACCCGCGAGAAAGGAGGATATAGATATTTCTGGCGCTCCTCTATCACCGAGCGGTAGTGCGCCTCGTAGTCGTGGGCGCATATATGCTTTATGACCGGATCCTCAGGGTCATAGCTCTGTATGATCACGAGTCCGGCCACATCGCCGCGGCGTCCGGCGCGCCCTGCTACCTGCGACATCATGTTGAAGGCGCGTTCGCTCGACCTGAAGTCGGGATAATGTATCAGTGAGTCGGCATTCAGGATGCCCACGACGCTCACCCCTCCGAAATCAAGACCCTTGGTCACCATCTGGGTGCCGATCAGTATATCGCTCTTCCCCTGTGAGAACTCGGTGATTATGCGCTCGTAGCCGTCTTTGTTGCGGGTCGTGTCGAGATCCATGCGGCTTATGCGGGCCGACGGAAAGCGCTTCTGCACCTCATCCTCGATACGCTCAGTGCCGTAACCGACCACCTCGATCGCCGGCTCCTTGCATTGCGGGCATATGTGCGGGACGGCGTAGCTGCTCCCGCAGTAGTGGCATACCATCTGTCCGAGACGCTTGTGATAGGTGAGCGAGACGTCGCAACGCTCGCATCGCGGCACCCAGGCGCACATCTTGCATCTGACGAGCGGGGCATAGCCGCGGCGGTTCTGGAAGAATATCACCTGGCGCCCTTCGGCGAGAGCCTTGTCGGCGGCTTCGGCTGTGACGTCGGCGAGCGATCCGCTCACGCTGTGGCTCTTGTGTGCGCGGGTCATGTCGACAGTCTCTATCTCGGGCAGTGCGGCGTCGTTGTAGCGTGTGAGCAGTTCGACGAGGCCGAATTTGCCTTCACGTGCCTTCCAGTAGGTCTCGATGGCCGGAGTGGCGCTTCCGAGAAGTGTCTTGGCTCCGTGCATCGATGCGAGCACTATGGCGGCGTCGCGGCCATGATAGCGCGGAGCCGGGTCAAACTGTTTGTAACTCGGCTCATGCTCCTCGTCGACTATGACGAGCTTCAGCTGCGCGAAGGGGAGGAAAACGGCCGAGCGCGCGCCTATCACCACACACGGCCCGTTGCTCCGCAGCATCCTGCGCCATATCTCTACGCGCTCGCTGTCAGAGAATTTCGAGTGGTATATGACGACTTTGTCGCCGAACACCTTTTGCATGCGCTGTGTGAGCTGCGTGGTCAGGGCTATCTCCGGCACGAGAAGCAGACATTGTTCTCCTTGCCCGAGTACCTGTGCTATAAGGTGCTGGTATATCTCGGTCTTGCCGCTCGAAGTCACGCCATGCAGCAGGGCGACATTGAGTGTCTCCCAGCAGTGGCCGATCTCTCTCAGGGCCGTGCTTTGCGCGGTGGTGAGTGTCGGGAGCGTGCCTGAGGCTTTGCCCGTGTATCTGAACCGTCCTACCTCCTTGTGGTAGATCTCCACGACCTCTTTTTTGGCGGTGGCAAGCAGTATGGCGCCGCTCACGCCGCTTTTTTCAAGAAGCTGGTCGCGCGAGACCTCGGCCACTGTCGCTCCGGGGCGTCCGGCTCCCGACAGCTGCAGCAGCGCGAGCAGCAGCGACTCCTGCTTCTTGGCTCCTTTCACGGCTGCAAAAGCCGAGGCGATGCCGTCGGGGGTGGTGTCGGCGAGTCTGACGTATGGCACCTTGCGGGTGCGGTAGCGCTCGACAAGTTTCTCCGATATGATGATTTGCCCTGAGTCGAGCATCTGCGAGGCGAGTTGCGACACGCGTTTCATGCCCGATGCTTTCTCTATATCGCCGACCGACATCTTCCCCTTGGTGCGGAGCAGTCCGAGCAGGGTCAGCTCTCTCTCACCGAGCCCTTCGTCGGCTATGCTGTCGGCGTCATAGTCGGGGTTGACCTCGAGAAATGTCTCGCTCTCGACCTTCAGTCCGGCCGGTATGGCCGCGCGGAAAACGTCGCCGAGTGTGCACAGGTAGTAATCCGACAGCCATTGCCAGAATTTTATCTGCGGATATCTCACGATCGGCTCGTCGTCGAGAGCCATGGCTATCTCCTTGATCTCGAAATCGGTCTGTGGAGCTTTGGGAAGTATCGACAGGACGATGCCGGTGTAGAATTTGCGCAGGCCGAACGGCACGATCACGCGGTGTCCCGGACGCACCTGCCCGCTCAATGCCTGAGGTATCGAGTAGGTGAATGTGGTGCTCAGCGGCAGCGGAAGTGCAACTTCGGCATAAAGCATCTGGTGGGGGAGTCTGGTGGGGGTAGTCGACTGAACTTACCGTTCAGTCATTCTCGTTGAAATATCTTTCGATCTTCTGCACGGCGAGATGATACGACGCTTTGAGCGCGCCGACCGAGGTGCCGAGTATCTCCGAGATCTTTTCATATGGCATTTCGTCGTAATAGCGCATGTTGAATACGATGCGTTGTTTCTCGGGGAGCGTGGCGATAGCCTTGCGCAGTTTCAGTGCCACCTCGTCGCCGTCGACCCATTCGTCCGACTCGATCGTGTGAGCCACTCCCGCTTCCTCGTCGTCGAGCGACACATTTTTGCGCTTCTGCTCTTTGCTCAGAAACGACAGGCTTTCGTTAAGTGCGATCTTGTAGAGCCAGGTCGAGAGTTTTGCATCGCCGCGGAAGTTTTCGACCGAGGTCCATGCCTTTATAAAAGTGTTCTGCAGCACGTCGTTGGCGTCGTCATGACATTCGACGAGGCGGCGTATCTGCCAGTAAAGAGGCTCTGAATAACGCCGTATGACCTCATTCATGGCGGCGCGGCACGTCTCCGGCCGACGGAGTCGTTCGACCAGTTGCTGATCTTCTTCTATAGCGTTGACACGTGCCATTTGGTACTCTTACACAGGGTAAATTTTTCCGGGTGCAAACTTACCGATTTCTGGCACCTTTAAGCGGCATGAGCATGTTAAAATATTAAAAACATGAAAAAGTTAATCGTTTGTGGCCGCGATCGTGCATTCTATTAGCTTATTTTATTACTTTCGCGTGAAACTATAGGCGTTTGTGCCATAGGAAACAACCAGAATCCCAATCATGAGCAGACAGAAAAAGTTTATCCTTCAGGAAGATCAGATACCTACGAAGTGGTATAACATTCAGGCCGATATGGTCAATAAACCTATGCCGATGCTGCATCCGGCGACTCATCAGCCGATTAAGGCAGAGGATCTTTATCCCATTTTCCCGGAAGAATGCTGCCGCCAGGAGCTGAACACCACCGACCGATGGATCGATATACCCGAGGAGGTGCTTGAGAAATATAAGTTCTATCGTGCTACGCCACTTGTGCGTGCCTACGAGCTCGAAAAAGCTCTCGGCACCCCCGCACGCATATACTTCAAGAATGAGAGCGTCAACCCGCAGGGAAGCCACAAGATCAACTCCGCTCTCCCGCAGTGCTACTATGCCAAGCAGGAGGGCACGACCAACGTCACCACCGAGACAGGTGCTGGACAGTGGGGAGCGGCGCTCAGCTATGCGGCAAGCGTGTTCGGGCTCGACGCCGCAGTCTATCAGGTCAAGATCACGTTGCAGCAGAAACCCTACCGCAGCATACTAATGCGCACATTCGGTGCAGCTGTCGAGGGATCGCCCTCTATGTCGACCCGTGCGGGAAAAAACATCCTCACCGTCAATCCCAACCACTCAGGCTCGCTCGGCACGGCCATCTCCGAGGCTATTGAGCTTGCCACGACCACACCGAAGTGCAAGTACACCCTTGGCTCGGTGCTCAACCACGTCTCGCTTCACCAGACCGTCATAGGCCTTGAGGCCGAGAAGCAGATGGAGATGACCGGCGATTATCCCGACATAGTCATCGCATGTTTCGGCGGAGGATCAAACTTCGGTGGCATCGCTTTCCCCTTCATGCGCCACAACATATGCGACGGCAAGACCACTGAGTTTATTGCCGCCGAACCGTCAAGCTGCCCCAAGCTCACGCGAGGCGAATTCTGCTACGACTTCGGCGACGAGGCCGGATATACTCCGCTGCTGCCGATGTTCACCCTCGGCCATAACTTCCGTCCGGCCAACATCCACGCCGGAGGTCTGCGCTATCATGGTGCCGGAACGATCGTCAGTCAGCTCATCAAAGACGGACTCATGCATGGCGTCGACATACCTCAGCTTGAGTCATTTGAGGCGGGAGTCCTTTTTGCCCGCACCGAAGGCATTATACCCGCGCCTGAGAGCTGCCATGCCATCGCCGCCACTATCCGCGAGGCAAAGAAATGCAAGGAGACAGGTGAGGAGAAAGTCATCCTGTTCAATCTCTCGGGACACGGACTCATCGACATGCCCTCCTACAACCAGTACATCAACGGCGACCTCAGCAACTTCGAGATCTCCGACGACGAGATCAAGGCCAACCTCTCCGAGGTCCCCGAGCTCTGATCCCCTTCGTCGGATGACATGATGTTGATTTGTAGGGGCGTGCGACAGTACGCCCACCGTCCGGTCAAGGCAATCAACAAAACAACACCCCACATCGAGCCGCATTCACGGCAAGATGTGGGGTTCGTCATTTTAAGGCGTCAGCAAACTTTTTCTCAACGCCGCTATATCAGCTATATTAGCTATTGCAGCTATAGACTGCACACATATAGCTTGCGGCTCACGCACAGATGAGCGCCGGGAGGCGCGTCATTATCGTAAGCCCCGGGTGACCGTAGGAAGCCCGGGGTACAAGATGACACACGATATAGAGCCTCGGAGAGGCGATGTAATTCCTTCCATGCAACCGCTTGACTGCCGAAAGGCTGCAATCAACGGTACCCGACTCAATAAATCTCCGCGGTGACGATGATCGGGCGATGATCCGACATGACCGGCTCGTCGATCACTTCGCGATTGAGCGACGAGATAGTGTATTTCTCTGTAGCCGGGATCTTCTGCATGATGTAGTCGATCACGACGTTAGGGGAGTCGGCAGGAAATGTCGGGTATTTGCCGGTGGCGTCGGAGAGGGGGATGAACGTCTTGGTGATATCCTTGTAGAACTGCGACTCCGGCTTGGCATTGAAATCTCCGGCGATGATGAACGGCTTATCGTATTCGCCGGCAAGATTGTTTATGATATTCACCGAGGCATTGCGGTCGGCCTCGGTGAGCGACAGATGTGTGCAGGCGAAGACGTAGTCGGGAAATTCCACTGCGATGATTGCTCTCTGCTCCTCGCGGCCGGGCAGGGCAAGCCGCTTTATCGATATCGGTTCCTCCTTGCATAGCACGCCGATGCCGTATTTGCCCCCGCGATAGTCGATGGCCGGAGCGTAATAGTCTTTCATGCCGGCGACTTTGGCAATTTCGCCGAGCACATAGGCGCCATTACTGCGGGTTGTCGCGCTGTCGATCTCCTGTATGGCTACAATATCGGGGTTGTGCGACTTGATCATTTCGCCTATGCGGGCGTAGTCGGTCACCTCGTCAAGCCCGATGCCGTTGTGGATGTTATACGACATGAGTGTCACGGTGGTAGGAGCGCAGGTGCATCCTGTCATTGCGGCGATTGCGGCTAATGCGGCTGCAAAAAAGGTCTTTCTCATTATGATATCTGTTAAGGTCTTACTTCGTGGCGCAGACGATAGTTGTTGCGCAGGTTCTCAAATTCTTCGGGCTTGGTTTTCAGCGTCATGGTGTCGGCCATGATGTCGTAGGAGGCGGCCACGCTGTCGAGAGCGGCCGCGTCGGGAGCCGATAGCGGTATGTCGATCCAGTGCCCTTCGGCGTCGCGTACGATGTGCGAGAGGTCGGGTTCCGTCATGCTGCCGTTGCCTAATGCCCGGTCGATGGCGCGTGCGGCCATGGCGGTCGCCCTTATCTTACCCTCGAGCGAGTAGCCTGCGATGTGGGGCGTGGCGACGATCGATTTCTCAAGAAGCTCTCTGTCGATGTCGGGTTCCCCCTCCCAGCAGTCTATCATGGTTCCGGCTATGGCTCCCGACTTCAGGGCGTCGAGAAGCGCTTTTGTGTCGGTGACCGGGCCGCGGGCCGCGTTGAGTATGTAGGGGCGTCGCTTCAGCATGCCGGTGAATCGGCTGCCGGCGAGGTGATATGTCGCGTCGGGGCCGTCGGTGGTCAGCGGTGTGTGAAACGTGATTATGTCGGCACTGGCGGCAATCTCATCCAGAGAATGGAAATCACCACCTTCCGCCCTTTGCCGGGGAGGATCGCACACCATGACTTCAAATCCCATCGAGCGCCCCCAGGCGGCCACGATCGAGCCGACATGTCCTGCGCCCACCACGCCGATTACTGGCTTCTCACGCCGTTCATTGATGCCGGCTATTGCCGCGAATACCCACTGTGCCACGGCCGGAGCGTTGCACCCCGGCGCGTTCGACACGGCGATGCCGTTGGCCTTGCACCATGCAAGATCTATGTGGTCGGTGCCGATTGTGGCTGTGGCCACGACCTTGCATCTCGTCCCCTCGAGCAACCGGCTGTCGACCTTGGTGCGGGTTCTTATTATCAGGGCGTCGGCCTCGGCCGCTGCCTTGCTGTCGATCTTGCCGGCCGGCATAGGCCGCAGATCATATCTCCCTCCGAGAAATTCGGCCACATATGGCACCTTCTCGTCGTAGACGATTGTCTTTTTCATACCGATACTTTTGCGGCAATGTGCGGATGCGGATCGTAGCCTTCGAGCTCGAAATCCTCGTATTTGAAATCAAAAATCGACTTCACGTCGGGGTTTATCTTCATTGTGGGGAGCTGTCGCGGCTCGCGTGTGAGCTGCAGCCGGGTCTGCTCCAGATGGTTGAGGTAGATGTGCGTGTCGCCGAGCGTGTGGATGAAGTCGCCCGGTTGCAGACCGCATACCTGAGCCATCATCATGATCAGCAGGGCATAGGAAGCGATGTTGAACGGCACGCCGAGAAATGTGTCGGCGCTGCGCTGGTAGAGCTGCAGCGACAGCTTGCCGTTTGCCACATAAAACTGGAAGAAGGCGTGGCAGGGAGGCAGTGCCATGTTGGGCAGATCGGCGACATTCCATGCGCTCACTATTATGCGGCGTGAGTCGGGGTTATTCTTTATGTCGTCCACTGCCTGCGATATCTGGTCGATCGTCCCGCCCTTGTAGTCGGGCCACGACCTCCACTGATAACCGTAGATATGACCGAGATCGCCGTCTTCGCGTGCCCATTCGTTCCATATTCTCACACCGTTGTCCTGCAGATACTTCACGTTGGTGTCGCCGTTGAGAAACCACAGGAGCTCGTGGATGATAGATTTCAGATGCAGCTTCTTTGTCGTGAGAAGCGGGAAGCCCTGTGACAGGTCAAATCGCATCTGACGTCCGAAAACACTTCGGGTGCCTGTGCCCGTGCGGTCGTGTTTGTCGGTTCCGTTTTCGAGTATGTCTTTAAGCAGATCGAGATACTGTTTCATATTTTCATGTTGCCATTAGCGGCTTTTGCAGCCTGTGGCGGTTGTTTGTATATGTTATTGCTTTGTTGGGGCAGGCGGCTGCACAGTTCATGCACACCACGCAGCGGCTTGCGTCTATCGTGTGGCTTGCCGGGTCTATGCACGACGCCTTGCACACTTCCACGCATTTCAGACATCCGGTACACAGGTCGGTGTTTATGTCCATCCTCATTATCGAGTAGCGGCTTACATAACCGAGCATCGTGCCTACCGGGCATACCGTGTTGCACAGCAGACGTCCCGAACGCCCTGAGATGCACACTACTATCGCGAGCGTCACTACCGCTTCGGCGGCTATGGTCGCCCCGACGGCGGCCGCTCCGAGTGTGCATACAGGCATCACGGTGCCTTTTATGATGATGTCGAAATCAAAAAACGGATCGAGAAGCGTTACGATGACGCTGTTCCCGATGATTATGCCCCCCGCCATTATTATGAAAAACACTGTGCGGGTGCCGTTGCAGGGGTGTGTGTAGTGATAGCCGCGCGCGCGTCTCGACGTGCGGCGCCCTATATAGGATATTATGTCCTGCATTGTCCCGAGCGGACACACGGTGGAGCAATAGACGCGGCCGAACACAAAAGTCAGCAGCAACCATACGGCCAGAAGCGGGAACGCGCCCGACAATATCAGATTGACGATCTGTATATGGCAGATCCAGCCCGCTTTTACGGCAATGCCGGTCGTTGCAGCGGCAGCGGCGAAAAAAGCTACCGTTACAAGTCCCAGTGAAATGGCTATGCGTGCGTTCTTGGCGGATGCGTACATTGCTTGGTCTGTCGATACAGTCTGTTGTGCTTTTCTACAAAGATATAGCATTTTTCCCAATAAAATATTAATTTTGTGGTGATTTATGGGGTTAAAGGAAGGGTTTTGGCGGGCAGGATCGGGGCGCTTGAAGGTTAAAGGATGTTAAAGCATTTGCATGTTATAAAACATGTTTTTACCTTTGCATCGCTTTTCCGGGAGGGACACACCACAGCAAGGGTGCTTCCGGGGAGCGGAAAAGAGAAGATTGAAAAGAGTTACAATAGACGAAGTAGTACAAGAGAGAGCCGTGACCGTGGTTCAGTAATACTGAGCGAGGTCACAGAGCAACACTCTGTCAATTTCTGTCAGCGCAATAAATCAAGACAAGCGGAACCATCCACTTGAGAGCAACAGGAGAGGCTACGGTGCCAAAGAGACGCGTGAAGGCAAAAACAATCAATGATTCGGTCTTGCCGCCGCGGTTCTCGACGAACCATCATAGTAGCGGTATTGATCCGAGAGTTTGCCTTGCGAAACAACTTGAAAAAGAAAAACGTAAGATAAACAACAACGGAGAGTTTGATCCTGGCTCAGGATGAACGCTAGCGACAGG
>CAYMEX010000006.1:0-126400 GCA_964389525.1 uncultured Muribaculaceae bacterium
CTCTCGGCATATATGACCACGAGGAGTATGCCAAGGCTATGGCATGGACCGAGAAATATTGCAAGCCGCGTGAAGGCGAGGATTTCAAGAACCGTCCTGAAAAGAAGAAGACGCGCGAGGAGAAGGATGCCGACTGGGAGTTCATCGTGAAGATGACGATCATCATACGCGACCTGATGAAGGGCAACCCGAAGCTCAAGGAAATGGGATTCAAGGAGGAGGCTCTCGGACACAATGCCATTGCCGGAGGCTTCCAGGGACAGCGCCAGTGGACCGATTTCTACCCCAACGGCGATTTCTCGGAGGCGTTGCTCAACACTTCGTTTGACTGGAACGGAATACGTGAGGCCTACGTGCTTGCTACCGAGAACGACGCCTGCAACGGCATCGCCATGCTTTTCGGGCATCTGCTCACCAACCGCGCCCAGATTTTCAGCGACGTGCGCACATACTGGAGCCCCGAGGCTGTGTACCGTGTGACGGGCAAGCAGCTGACCGGAATGGCCTCCAACGGCTTTATACACCTCATCAACTCGGGCGCCACGACTCTCGACGGCACGGGACAGTGTGCCGACGCCAACGGTGTGCCCGCGATGAAGCCTCACTGGGAGATGACTGATGATGACATGGAGAAGTGCCTTGCGGCTACCACATGGTATCCTGCCGACCGCGACTATTTCCGTGGCGGAGGTTTCTCGTCAAACTTCCTCACAAAGGGAGGCATGCCTGTGACGATGATGCGCCTGAACCTGGTGAAAGGTCTCGGTCCGGTGCTTCAGCTGGCTGAGGGGTGGACTGTCGACGTTGATCCTGAGATCCATAAGATCCTCGACATGCGCACCGATCCCACCTGGCCCACCACATGGTTTGTTCCGCGTCTGTGTCCCGACCGCGACGCGTTCAAGGATGTCTATTCGGTTATGAACAACTGGGGTGCCAATCATGGTGCTATCTCCTACGGTCATATCGGACAGGATCTTATCACGCTTGCGTCGATACTGCGCATACCTGTATGTATGCACAATGTCGAGGAGGACAAGATCTTCCGCCCGGCAGCGTGGAATGCGTTTGGCATGGACAAGGAGGGTGCCGACTATCGTGCGTGTGCCACCTACGGCCCGATCTACAAATAAGGGCTGAGCAAGCTCCATATTTTCTGACTGCAAACATCGGTCGGGGGTGCGCCGAAAACGGCATCTGTCCTGTTTCCGGCGCATCCTCGCCCTCATAAGCCTTTGTCGCGCTCAATCTCATATGGATAATAACAATAAAAAATCACAGTCGCTTCTCCGCAGCAACGGGGTGAGCTATCTTGTCCCGTTTGTGCTTATCACAAGCTGTTTCGCGCTTTGGGGATTTGCCAACGATATCACCAACCCTATGGTCAAGGCGTTCTCAAAGATTTTCCGTATGAGTGTGACCGACGGAACTCTTGTGCAGGTTGCCTTCTACGGTGGATATTTCGCAATGGCTTTTCCGGCCGCGATTTTCATTCGTCGGTATTCATATAAGGCCGGTGTGCTTCTGGGGCTCGGACTTTATGCCTGCGGCGCGTTTCTTTTTTATCCGGCGATGCTCACTGGCAGCTATTATCCGTTTCTGATCGCTTATTTCATACTCACCTGCGGGCTCTCGTTTCTCGAGACGAGCTGCAACCCCTATATCCTCTCGATGGGGTCGGAGGAGACGGCTACGCGTCGCCTCAACATGGCTCAGTCGTTCAACCCCGTGGGTTCGCTGCTTGGCATGTGGGTTGCCATGACCTTCATACAGGCGCGCCTCAACCCTATGGAGACCGACGCGCGTGCCATGCTCGGCGATGCCGAGTTTGAGGCCATGCGCGATTCCGACCTGCTCGTGCTTATCACCCCTTATCTCCTCATCGGACTTGTCGTCATAGCCATGCTTGTGGTGATAAGACTGGCGAAGATGCCCGGTAACGGCGACAAAGACCACAGCGTGCATTTCCTCACGTCGCTGAAGCGCATATTCTCGCTTTCGCGCTACCGCGAGGGCGTGATAGCGCAGTTCTTCTATGTGGGTGTGCAGATCATGTGCTGGACGTTCATCATCCAGTATGGCACCCGTGTCTTCATGCTTGAAGGGCTCGACGAAAAGAGCGCCGAGGTGCTTTCGCAGAAATACAATATCATCGCCATGGTGATATTCTGCTGCAGCCGCTTCGTGTGCACCTATCTTCTGCGCTACATCAACGCCGGACGGCTGCTTGCCATACTCGCTACGGCTGCCGCGTTGCTCACTGTCGGTGTTATTCTCTTTCAGGACCGCACGGGAGTCTACTGCCTTGTGGGTGTGTCGGCGTGCATGTCGCTCATGTTCCCCACGATCTACGGTATCGCTCTCGAGGGGCTTGGCGACGATGCCAAGTTCGGTGCTGCCGGCCTGATCATGGCCATACTTGGCGGATCGGTTCTTCCTCCCGTGCAGGCAAGCATCATCGATTGCGGCACGATCGGCGGTTTCCCGGCCGTGAACCTGTCGTTTGTGCTTCCGCTCATCTGCTTCCTTGTCATCATCGTCTACGGAGTGCGCCGCATACGCGGCTGACGCAACACTGCGCTACGTCTCATAATAACACAACATCACCCGGACACCGTGAGGATGCCGGGTGATGTTGTATATAAGGGTGAGATTGCTGTTTAGAACTCAAACTGCTCGATGCGCATTTCGCCGAACTCCTGAAGACGGGGTACAAGTGTGGTGAAGTGCGGAGCGTTCATGTGTGTCTCAAGCGACGGTGCGTCCTGCCATGTCTCTATGATCATGTATTCGCCGGGGCGTGTGGCCGAGGCAAGCATGTCATAGCCTATGCAGCCTTTGTCGTTGAGCGATGCGGCTACAAGTTCCTTTCCGGCTTTTTCGGCCGCATCTTTGTTGGCGATGTCGGCCAGAGTGTAGAATACGTTAAGTCTGAGCATTGTCTGATGTGTTTGTTATGGTTGATGCAAATGTTGAATGCTGTTACACAAATCTACACAAAAAAGTATTAATTTTGATCTCTCAAACGATAAATAAAAACAAATGCTGCCTATTACTGTATTGCTTAATGCGGCCGCCGGCGCTCCGATAGAGATGGATATAAACGGACTGATCTCCGATCTGGCTTTTATCCTGCTGCTTGGCGCGGTGGTGACTCTGGTGTTTAAGTGGATCAAGCAGCCGGTAGTGTTGGGCTACATTGTGGCCGGTTTTCTGGCGAGTCCCAATTTCGAGCCGCTGCCGTCGGTGACGACCGATGCCAATATCGAGTTCTGGGCGCAGATAGGCATTGTCGTACTGCTGTTTTCGCTCGGAGTCGAATTCAGCTTCCGTAAACTTATGAATGTGGGCGGTAGCGCCATATCCACGGTAATGATCATCATTACCGGCATGATGCTCAGTGGTATAGTTGTAGGCCATTTTCTCGGCATGAGCTTTATCGACTGTCTGTTTCTCGGAGGCATGCTGTCGATGTCGTCCACCACGATCATCATAAAGGCGTTTACCGACATGGGGTTGCGTCAGAAAAAGTTTGCCGGCATTGTTTTCGGTGTGCTTATCGTCGAGGATCTGTTCGCCGTGCTCCTGATGGTCATACTTTCGTCGATCGCGCTCAACAACAGTGTCGAGGGAGGGGAGTTGCTTATGAGTGCCGGGAAACTTGTATTTTTCCTTGTCATATGGTTTGTCGTGGGAGTCTATGTGCTTCCGTCGCTTCTTAACAGAGTCGGACGCTTTCTCAACTCCGAGACGCTGTTGGTGGTGTCGATGGGGCTCTGTCTCGGCATGGCCGTGTTCTCGGTGAAGTGCGGCTTCTCGCTTGCTCTCGGAGCGTTTGTCATGGGATCGATACTCGCCGGCACAAGCTATGCCGAACGCATCGAGAAGGTGACGATGCCGGTCAAGGATCTTTTCGGAGCGGTATTCTTCATCTCTGTCGGCATGATGGTGCAGCCGTCGGTGATTGCCGAGTACTGGGGCTCGATATTGCTGTTGTCGGGTGTTGTCATTGTCGGCATGATCGTTTTCGGCGCGCTTGGTCTGCTGCTGACCGGCCAGACGCTCAAGGTGGCTATCGAGGCCGGCTTCTCGCTGACTCAGATCGGTGAGTTCGCTTTTATCATCGCCTCGCTCGGCATGAGTCTCGGTGTGCTTGATCCGACAATCTATCCTATAGTTGTGGCCGTGTCGGTCATAACGACATTCACGACACCCTATTTCATCAAGGTATCATATCCGTTCTATAAGTTCATAGAGCGGCATTTGCCGTCTCGGCTTCATTTTCTTATCGAGCGTTACAGCGCCGACGCCAAGGAGGGAGCCGCTTCGGCGCGCAAGGTCTGGAGCACGCTTTTCCGCCGCTATCTGTGGCGTTTCATGCTGTATTCCATAATACTGACGGCTATCATAGCGGTGAGCAATGTCTATTTCGTGCCCTGGTTTACCGGGCTGCTTGGAGCGTGGGGCAAGCTGTGCGCCGTGCTGATCGCTCTGCTGGTCATGTCGCCGTTTCTGCTTGCCTTGTCGGGCCCTGTCAGCAAGAAGATCGAGGTCGAGAAGCTCGAGAGCTATCACAGCCAGTATCGTGTCCCCATGGTTGTGATGACAGTGTTTCGTGCGGCTGTCGCGCTCTTCTTCGTGATCTATTTCATCGGACACTGCTACGGATATCTGATCGGTGTGGTAGCCGGCATCGCCATTATGGTGCTTTTGTTCGCTGTGTTCCGCAATCAGCTGCGACACAGGCTTCAGACGATCGAGTCGAAGTTTATGAGCAACCTCAACGAGCGTGAACTGCGCCGCACCGGCAAGAATTTCAATCTTGTGAGCGATCTTCACCAGGCGGTCATACATGTCGGGCAGGGGAGTCCCTATCTCGGCATGCAGCTTAAAGACACCGATCTTCATTCAAAATACGGTGTGAATATCCTCAACATACAACGTGGTGTGGAGTTCATACCCGTGCCGTCGGGCGATACACGCATTTTCCCCGGCGATGTCGTCGGAGTCGTCGGCACCGATTCGCAGATCGAGAGCATTCTGCCGCTTCTTGAGTGTGAGCGCAAGGACACTCCCGTCGACATGTCGGCGTCATCCGACTTCGATGTCGTGGCTCTGAAAGTGACTGATCGCTCGCCCATACTCGGCCGCACTGTCGCCCAGATCGATGTGCGCCGCAAGTATATGTCGTTTATTCTCGCCATACAGCGAGGCGACGAGTATATCACCGATGTTGTCAACATGCCGTTCCGCGAAGGAGATACGATCTGGGTCGCCGGCAATAAGAAGTATTATCATAAACTTGTCATGCCATGAGCAGGAAAAAGCCGCTTCCGCTGCTTAACGATATAGAAATCACAGGTGTGGCTGCCGAGGGTAACTCGATAGCCAAAGTCGACGGACGTGTAGTGTTCATACCCTACGGTGCGCCGGGCGACATCGCCGACGTGCAGCTGACGCGTAAGAAAAACTCGTATGCCGAAGGGCGCATTACCTCTATCAGCCGGCCGTCGGCTCTGCGCATCGAGCCTAAATGCGGTCATTTCGGTGTGTGCGGAGGTTGTAAATGGCAGCATCTGCCCTACGACTATCAGCTGAAATTCAAGCAGCAGCAGGTCGAGGACGCCTTGACGCGTATCGCCAAGGTAGAGATGCCTGAGATTTCCCCGATCATCGGGTCGGAGCGCGTGTGGGCCTACCGTAACAAGATGGAGTACACATTCTCCAACAAGAAGTGGCTGACATTCGATCAGATGCGCAGCGGCGAAGAGTTCACCGACCGCGACGCAGCCGGGTTCCATATACCCGGATCTTTTGATAAAGTGCTTGACATTGAGTGCTGTCACTTGCAGGACGATCTTGGCAACCGCATACGCCTTTTCATAAGAGATCTCGGCAAGAAAAACGGCTGGGACTTCTATGACCTGAAACAGCAGCACGGTTTTCTGCGCACGCTTATGATGCGCATACTCGACACCGGTCAGGTCATGGTTGTCATGTCGGTCGGCGAGGACGACAGCGAGAAGATCAGGACGCTCATGGAGGCACTGGCGTCGGAGTTCCCTGAGATCACGTCGCTCAACTATGTCGTGAACCTCAAGGTCAACGACACGATCACCGACCAGAACATCATCTGTTGGGAAGGATCGAAACCCTATGTTGAGGAAGAGATGGAGGATCTGAAGTTCCGCATCGGTCCGAAATCGTTTTACCAGACCAACTCCCGGCAGGCCTACCGTCTTTACAGCGCGGTGCGCGATCTTGCCGCTCTCGACGGCAGCCAGCTCGTGTACGACCTTTACACCGGCACCGGCACGATCGCCAATTTTGTAGCGCGGCAGGCCCGCGAAGTTGTCGGCATCGAGTATGTGCCCGAGGCCATTGAGGATGCGAAGCTCAACTCGCAGGTCAACGGCATATCCAATACATTGTTCTATGCCGGCGACATGAAGGATGTGCTCGATGCCGCGTTTATAGAGCGTCACGGAGTGCCCGACGTCATGATTGTCGATCCTCCGCGTGCAGGCATGCACGCCGATGTCGTCGCAACGATACTTGCGGCCGCTCCGCGCCGCATCGTCTATGTCAGCTGTAATCCGGCCACGCAGGCGCGCGATATCGCGATGCTCGACAGCGCCTACCGGCTGACGGCAGTGCAGCCCGTCGACATGTTCCCCCACACTCATCATGTCGAGAACATCGCGGTGCTCGAACTTCGCTGATGATCTCACCGCGGCAGCGCGGATAAGAAACGTTAAATAGAACGCCACAGACGAACCCTGCGCTCGTCTGTGGCGTTTCTCTATTGAAAAATGAGCGGAGAAATGGCACAAGCGAGTGTGCCAAAGCCGACTTATCCTGAATTAATCACAGTTTCATTATATGAAGTTATGAAATACACTCAACCCGAATTACCCTACAAACGCGATGCTCTGGAGCCTGTCATAAGCGGCGAGACTGTCGACTACCACTATGGCAAGCATGAGAAAACCTATATCGATAACCTCAACAACCTGATCGAAGGTACGGAATGGGAGGATATGGCGCTTGAGGATATCATCTGCAAGGCGACAGGACCGTTGTTCAACAACGCCTCGCAGGCATGGAACCACATACTGTATTTCTTCTCGTTCTCTCCCGACGGGGGAGGTGTGCCCGACGGCGAGCTTGGCGAAGCAATCAAAAAGCAGTTTGGCAGCTTCGATGAGTTCAAGAAGCAGTTTGAGGACGCCGGCGCCAAGTTGTTCGGATCGGGATGGGTCTGGCTCTCACGCGATGACCATGGCACGCTTTTCATTTCTCAGGGAAGCAATGCCGAAAATCCTCTGACCAAGGGACTGACTCCGATACTCACCTTCGATGTGTGGGAGCATGCCTATTATCTCGACTATCAGAACCGCAGAGCCGAGTATCTCAAAAAACTGTGGGATATAGTCGACTGGGACATGGTCAATTCACGATACTGAATACTGCCCGTCTGTTTATAAATACTGTCACCCGAAACAGTGAAGTTGTAAGCATTAATTGTAAGCATAATGTGATGAATGGAGAGAGGGGTGCTCGTGAGAGTCCCCCTTTTTCTGTGCGTCTACTCGGCGTTTTCGATCGGTTCGATTTCATATATCTCGGCCGACAGGACGCTTGTCTGTGCGTCGCGGTAGCGTGCGGCCTCGACTGCATGAGTGTAATGCCCGACCGAAAGCCGTCGTGATAGCAGTATCTTCAGATCGGCTGAAGATATTGCCGTTGGGCGCACACTGCCGTCTGCAAATACTTGTGGCATGGCATGTGTTATGCGTGTGATATATGCTTCGGCCTCGCGGCGCGATGAGAAATCTTTGACTGCAAAAGCCGTGTCGCTGCCGATTGTCAACGGTTGCAGGTCGAAATCGCGTACAACGAAAGTGTTGAAGTTGTAGCGTGCGACATCATAGAGCAGCCTGTTGGCGTTTATGCTGTCGGTCGAATATAGAAGCAGTACTACATGCGCCCCGTCGGCTTCTATCGTAAATAGTGAGTCGGTGCATATTTGTCTCTCGGCTGTGTCGGCCGAAACGTCGGTCTCGGGCTGCGTGCTGCGTGTCATCGGCCTGACATTCAGTTTGCTTCCTTGTCCCGGTATTTGTCCCGACTCCATATGTCCGAGCATCCCGGTGGCGAGGGCGGCGATCTCAGTGTCAGGGAAGTCGGAAGCAAGCTCTTTCATCCCTTCGCCAAAGCGCCCGGAGTTGCCCTCGGAGCCATATGCAAGCGCATTCAGAAACTTCATGTGCATCGCAATTTCGGGCGTGAGGTTGCTGTCTGTGGAGTCGCACAGCATGTGCACGGTTGCATTGTCGTTGTCAAGATACGCGGCGTAGACGCGCTCGTATAGCGCATTCTGCGACATATATGCCTCTTTTTTGCGGTCGATATATCCAGGTTGTGCAAGTGCGCGGCCTATGGCATGGTCACTGTATTCCGACACTATCAGCTGCCGCACTCTCTCCGCATTCTCGCTGTCGCCCTCGCGCGAATAAATAAGAAACAGCCGCTCGGCTGCATCCGCTCCTTTGTCTGATTTCGGGAAGCGCTTGATCAGCTGTTCAAGTGTGCGTCGTGCCGCCTTGTAATCGTCAATGCGGTCGCTCAGAAGCGTGGCGATGCTATATAGCCCCTCTTCCACTCTATTTTCGGCTGCATGTATTTTCTCGGGAGTGTCGGGTATGGCGGCAAGGTAATACTGAGGGTCGGCGGGATCATTACGATTGGTCTCTACGGTGATATCTTCATCATCTGTTTCCGCATTCCCGGCAAGCTGATCGGCTACTGAGCCGCTATGTTCTTCCGGTTTTGAGTTGCGCCAGTTGTCGGCAAGCGGCCGGTCTCCCCATATTCTGCGGAATTGCGCGCGGCCGGCTCTAACGAGCGACGGATTATAGAAATACCATTCGGCATTGCCTGTCGGTGGCTGTAAGGTGGTGTATGTAGTTGTTGTGTGGGTCGGGCTACTTTCCTTTGAGTTTCCTGACCTGTATTCATTTGCGAGACGCCTTGCAATGGCAAGCTGCGTGTCGGAGCTGAGCCGTGAGAGCGTCAGCAGCGAGTCCTGAAGCCAGACGTCGCCGGCATATATGCCTATTTCGTCGAGTGCTTCCGCTCGATGTCTTATAGAGTCAATGCCGGGGTGATCGGCCGGAAGCAGCGGTAAAGCCGCGTTGTAGCATTCACGTGCAAGATCATATCGCCCGCGATCATACAGTAGCGATCCGGCCGACAGCCTTGCGCGTGCCTGATCGTAGCCGTGGCGCACGCTTTTCTCGACAGCAAGGGTATATGCGTTTAGAGCCTCGGCTGTGTCGCCTTTTGAGAGATAAAGATTACCGATCGCATCGTATATCTGGTCGAGATACTCGGCGTTTGAGCCATATCGCGACAGCTTTTTGAGCGAGATGATCTCTTTGTCGGTCTCCGATGCCGGTGTCACGGCACTCATGGCCATGCGTGCATTAAACCGTGTGGCATAGTCTATCGTCAGGCTTCCTTCGATCTGCTTGAATGTAAGGTATGCCGACTCCCGGTCGCCGCTACGCTCGAGAGTCTGACCAAGCAGATAACGCAGCCTCGTTTTCTGTTTGCCGTGACTTAGCTCAACGAGTTCGCCGAGCGTTTTCGCCGCATTGTCATAATCGCCGCGTCGTGTAAGCAGCGATGATCTTGCCGACAGGTAAAGACGTCGCAGCTCTTTGTCTTCGGGCAGACTGCGTGCGGTTTTTGCCAGTAGCGTCTCTGCCTCGTAGAGCCTGTCGAGCGTACAGTAGCACATTGCCTCGCGTATGCGTGCCTCCGCCACTACATCGGGGAGCCACTTGAAGTGGCGTGAGATGTATAGAAACGTGTTTGCTGCGAGCGCGAAATCACCGTTCATATACTCCGCGCGCCCGAGCATGAGCCACGAATTATGAAGAAAAGGGTTGTACTCGGTGCGGCGTTTCCACTCGCGTTGTGCGGGAGTCGACGACGGCCCGGCCGGACGCCTTTTTATAGATCTGAGCTGGATCGCTTTCTGTGCTTTTTCGATTGAGCGCGTGAAGTCGCCCGTAGGCTGTTCCACTCCGGCTATGCCGCGCGCTTCGGCGGGATGAACAAACAGAATACGTGAGAAATCATCGCGATAGTCGCGCTCCATGTCCTCAAGCGTTTCGCGGTAGTGCTTGTCGCCATTGTAGTGGATGTTGTAGCGTGTGATGAATGCCTGATAGTTGCGCGTCGCAGCCGTGTTGCGTGTCGATGTGCAGCCGCCGCACAGCACAACCGCAGCAGCGGTCACTATCATTATAAGCCATCTCACCATATAATCATAAACGCGTGTTTATGCGGCATTATTGCGCCTTCACGCGATTAATGATAATATGCTTCCTGCTTGTTTAGCGGGAGAGTTCTTCGCGAAGGAATGGAGCGGTGGGGGAGTTACCTTGGGCGACTTCCTCGGGTGTGCCGGTGGCGACGATACATCCGCCTTCGCGTCCGCCTCCGGGGCCCATGTCGATCACGTAGTCGGCCTGCTTGACAACATCGAGGTTGTGCTCGATTACCACGACCGTATTGCCCTTGTCGGCCAATCGGTTTAGCACATTCATAAGCACGTTGATATCCTCGAAATGCAGTCCGGTGGTGGGCTCGTCGAGAATAAACAGAGTCTTGCCAGTGTCGCGCCGCGCAAGTTCGGTCGCAAGTTTCACACGCTGGTTCTCTCCGCCCGAAAGCGTCGACGACGGCTGTCCGAGCCTTATGTATCCGAGTCCTATATCTTTCAGGACTTTGATCTTGTTGAGAATGGGCGGGATATTCTCAAAAAACTCGACTGCCTGATTTATAGTCATGTCGAGCACGTCGGCGATCGACTTGCCTTTATACCTCACCTCAAGCGTCTCGCGGTTATATCGTTTGCCGCCGCACTCTTCGCACGGTACAAGCACATCGGGCATGAAATTCATCTCGATCGTGCGGTAGCCGTTGCCTTTGCAGACTTCGCATCGGCCGCCCGATACGTTGAACGAGAAGCGCCCCGGCTTGTAACCGCGTATCTTTGCCTCGGGCAGCCCGACAAACAGGTTGCGTATGTCGGTGAAGACTCCCGTGTAGGTCGCGGGGTTGGAGCGCGGCGACCGGCCGAGCGGCGACTGGTCGACGCTTATCACTTTGTCGATATATTCGATCCCATCGACGCTTTTGTAGGGGAGGGGCTGTTCAAGCGACCGATAGAAGTGTTGTGTGAGCAAAGGGAGGAGTGTGCCGTTTATCAGCGATGATTTTCCGCTGCCCGACACTCCGGCCACACACACGAGTTTGCCTAACGGCAGACACAGGTCTATGTCGCGCAGGTTGTTGCCGGTGCATCCGCGCAGATGCAGGTATTTTCCGTTGCCTTTACGGCGAGTCTCGGGTATGGCGATTTTCTTCTCTCCCGACAGATATTTTGCCGTGAGAGTCCCCGACTTCATCATATCGGCGGGAGTCCCCTGAAATACCACTTCGCCGCCTTTGCGTCCGGCGAGAGGGCCGATGTCGACTATGTAGTCGGCTTCCTCCATCATCTCTTTGTCGTGCTCGACGACGATGACCGAGTTGCCGTTGTCGCGCAGTTTCTTAAGCGAGTCGATCAGGCGTCGGTTGTCGCTCTGGTGCAGGCCTATGCTTGGCTCGTCGAGTATATAGAGCACGTTGACGAGCTCCGATCCCATCTGTGTGGCGAGCCTGATGCGCTGGCTCTCGCCGCCCGAGAGCGACGATGAAACGCGGTTGAGCGACAGATAGTGGAGCCCGACCGCTGTCAGGAATTTCAGGCGCGAACGTATCTCTTTGAGTATCTCGCGTGCCGCAGCCTGTTCCTTGAACGCGAGGCCGTCGGCGGCTGTGGCGGTCCACTCAAGCAGATCCGATATATCCATGCGGGCGAGATCGGCGATATTCTTGTCGCCGATGAAGAAATGCAGAGCCTGACGGTTGAGGCGGTCGCCGTTGCACTCGGGGCAGGTGGCCGTCGTGAAGTAGCGGTCGCTCCATTTCTTGGCGCTTTCGCTTGCGTTGTCGGCCTGCTGCATCTCGATGTATTTCATTATTCCCTCATACGACAGGAAATAACTTGAGAGCGACAGCGAACTGCTGTTGATGTTCAGCCGTTCGTTTGTGCCGTTGAGAATATCGTTCACGGCTTCAGGCGGCAATTCGCAGATCGGAGTTTTCAGTGTCGCGCCGTGCATCTCGCATATCGCCTCGATCTGCAGGAAGATCACCGAGCCGTTCGGCTTGCCGAGCGGGGCGATGCCTCCGCGTGCAATCGAGAGTGTCGGGTCGGGTATTACCTTGTCCATGTCTATGACGTTGACGACACCGAGCCCCTTGCAGTGCGGACACGCTCCATGCGGTGAATTGAACGAGAAGTTGTGTGGCGACGGCTCTGGATATGATAACCCCGTCTCCGGGTCCATGAGGCTCTGGCTGTAGTAGCTGACGCTGTCGTCGTCGACATCATATATCGCAAGCTCCTTGTCGCCCTGCCTGAGCGCCACGGCTATGGAGTCGCGCAGACGGTCGCTGTCTTTGTCTGCAATACGCAGCTTGTCGACCACCACCTCGATGTGGTGTGTCTTGTAGCGGTCGACTTTTATGCCGGGTGCTATCTCGCGCAGATGGCCGTCGACTCTCACGTTGAGATACCCTTTTTTCTGGAGATTCTCAAACAGGTCTTTGTAGTGTCCCTTGCGGTTTTTTACGAGCGGGGCAAGTATGTAGACGCGTCGTCCGTTGTATTTCCCGAGAAGAAGATCGAGTATCATCTCCTCGGTGTATTTCATCATTTTCTTGCCCGTTTTCCAGCTCACGGCTGTCGCCGAGCGTGCATAGAGCAGACGCAGGAAATCGTATATCTCGGTAGTGGTGCCTACCGTGCTTCGCGGATTGCGGTTTATGGTCTTCTGCTCGATGGCGATAACCGGGCTGAGGCCGTCGATCTTGTCTACGTCGGGACGCTCGATCGACGCAAGCAGGTTGCGTGCGTAGGCCGAGAAAGTCTCGATATAGCGGCGTTGTCCCTCGGCGTAGATTGTGTCGAAAGCGAGCGACGATTTGCCGCTGCCGCTCAGACCGGTGATGACTGCAAGAGTGTCGCGCGGTATCTCCACATCGATATTCTTCAGATTGTGGACGCGTGCGCCGGTCACGCTCAGCAGCTCTTTATCATGTATGTCTCGGTGTGTCTTTTCTGCCATTTATGATAGCTCAACGGGGGAAGGCCGAGCCGGCGTCAGAGCCATGCCCAACCCACTTTTTGTTAAACGTTTCTGGCGTTTGTTTTGAGCGGTAGAAACTCTCTTTTACCGGAATTTTCACTTCGTATTTTTTCCCGCTTTTGTTGGGGAGCGACTTGGAGCGTATCCACGGATTGGCCTCACGCACCTGCGCGTAGGTCGTGCCGTGGGCGATAGCCCATGCGGCCCAGTCCTCTACAGGGCCGTCAACGATCTCGACATTGTATTTGATCGGCTGGTAAAGCTGGTCGGCACGAAATCTGAATCCATAGGCCTGCGGATCCTCCATGATGAGTTTGGCGGCCATGATGCGGAAAAGATAGCGCGAGGTCTCTTCGACAAGATACAGGTCGAACGCATCATCCTGTTGCTGCGATTTCTTCTCGCCGGTTATACGGCCCATTCCTGCGTTGTAGCTTATGGCGACACTGTTCCAGTCGCCGTAGCGCTTATAGGCATCTTTGAGGAAACGGCATGCGGCTTCGGTGGCTTTCTCCACGTTGTAGCGCTCGTCGATCCATTCGTTCACCTCAAGCCCGTATTCCCGTCCGGTCGCGGGCATGAACTGCCACAGTCCGGCCGCTTTGGCCGGTGAGACGGCTTTCGGGTTCATCGAGCTTTCGATGGAAGCGAGATATATCATGTCGGCCGGTATGCCGTTCTTTTCAAGAATAGGTGCTATGACCGGGAAATAGCGGTTTGCACGTTTGAGCATGAGCATCGTTGTGCCGTGGGTGTACGTCATGGCCGATAGTTCGCGGTCGAGACGCTCCCACATGTCTATGCGGTCCAGCTCGATCGGTTTGCCCCAGAGTGTTATGCTTTCAGGCACGACCGGGCTTTGTGTCACGGCGATGGCGGTGCGGCTGTCGGGAGCCGGAGGCATCGGAGCCTCGGGCTGCATCGATGCGTTGGTTTTGGTCGCATGCAGCCACAGGCCTGCGCCGGCAAATACGATTGCCGATATGGTGATTGTCAGTTTGTTCATCTGTTTCACGGGAGAGATTTGGTGCTATCGCTTTTTTACCTGATTTATCAGTTCTTCGTCAGGTATGATATATATTTCGAGACGACGGTTTCTGGCGCGGTTGGCTATGTTGGAGTTGGCGCAGACAGGTTCGTCATCGGCTACGGCATAGGCTGCTATCTGACCGGGATTGGCGCTTCGTTTTTCGAGAAACGTTTTCACTGCCTGCATCCGTGCCGTAGTGAGCTGTTCGAGATAAGAGCGCGACCCCGTGTCGTCGCTGTGCATCGCAAGTATCACCTTAAACCGGTTGGGAGTCTTCAGATATGCTGAAAAAGGCTCGATGAGCTTCTGTCCCGATACTTCAAGCTCGGTGGAGTTGGGTACAAAAAGATCGGAAGCGGGTATTGTCACAACAACGACCTCGCCCTGACGTTCGGTCTCGACCTTGTAGCCCTGTTTCAGGATGTTCTGGGCTTCGCGAAGCATGTAGTCGGCGATAGGTTTGTGCTGCTTTTCAGGCACTGCCGGAGTCACGATGTTCTCGGCCTTGGTCATCGAGTGTATATCGGTGATCGTGGCTTCGTCGTTTTTATTTTTCTTGTCGGCGGCGGCTTCGGCGGTGGTGAACAGCAGCAGTGCAGCGCACAATATTCTAAATATCAGCGATCGAGTCTTCATAGTCAAGTTCTGCTTTTACGATCGCCGGTGCGTCATTGATATCTATTTTTGCCAGTTTGTCGCGACGGAGCATTTTCACTACATACTCCACAAGCTCTTTTTCGATGTCGATGCTGTCGTCATCGTCGTCGTTGTCGGGGTCAAGCATGCCGTTCTGCTCGTAATAGTCATACATCATGTCTATCACGTTGAGAATCTCGTCGGCAGGATATTTTTTGTCTCCAAGTCGGCTGTTGATGAAGTCGACCGCTTTGTTTTCGTCAAATTCCATAGTAGTAGTGAGTGTGAGAGTGAGTTTTTTATCAGAGATCAAGAAGCCCGTCGGGCAGAGCCATTTCTATGACGTGTGAGCCCTCGTCGACTGCCGTGATGAACTCGTCGGCGACAGGTATGCGTACTGTCGATCCGTCGGGACGTTCAACTATGAACAGGTAATTGAGTGTCGAGAAATCTATGTCGGTAATTTTCCCGATAGTCATATCCTGTTCCTTCACGGTGAATCCTACAAGTGACTCGGCATACCATCCGTCTTCGTTTTCGTTCTCGTCGATGTCAAGATCATCCTTGAGGGCAAAGATAGGTTTAAGCGACAGCATGGCGGCCTGTCGCTCATCGCTTATGCCTTCGATGCTAAGAAGCACCGACGAACCTTTCGGGCGCTCGGCTTCAACAAAAAATGGCACGGGTATGCCGTCGATGTCGCAGAAGATACAGCGCAGCGCGGTCGTGTCGAGTCCCTCGTAGTCGATTGTCGCCGTCAGTTCACCGTTGATGCCGTGAGGTTTGGCAAACCGGCCGATTTCAATAAGGCTCTCGCGTGCGATCATTTGGAGTGACGCTTCTTGTTGCCGGTCGGTACGATTCTGAATGTGTGCAGTCGGTGCAGTTTCGCATCCAGACGTATTTCACCGTGTGTCATTTCTGCGATGTCTGCAAATATGCGGGAGTCATCCACACCGTCAGGATTGATGGCAAGCAGCGACTTCTTCATCTGATCGGCGATCATGAATATGAGCTGATCCTTTTCCTCACCGGCCGGAAGCGATGCGGCGTAGTTCATCATGCGCTCCACCATGCGTCCGTAGCAGCGGAACTTTACGTTACTCTGATTGATCTCTATTTTGTTGGGCTTCGACGAAAGTTCCTCGGCGTTGACTGTTCCTTCGGGCCAGTCAATTTCGGTCGAGAAACCGCTCATTATCGCCAGATGATCCCAGAATTTGCTGTTGTCGCCGGGAGTCTCGCGCAGTTTCGGAAAAAGTATTCCCATTGTCTTGACTATCGCGGCGGCAGCGGCATTGCGCTCGCTGCGTTCGGGCAGGCTCAGACAATGATCGAGCATATTTTGTATGTTACGGCCATATTCCGGCAGACGCAGAGGCTTCTGGTTGGTATTATATGTCAGCATTGATCGTTTCTGTTGAGTGTTTTGTATTCGCGTAAAATTACAAAAAATATCTCTTATAGGAATACATGTCTGTACAATTCAGTGTAAAAACCGTTAATGCACCGTTTCGCTATGATAGCACAAGAGCGTGCGAAAGCACGCCCTAAAGCTATTGTGGTATAATCGGGAGAGTATATTATCGGGTTGCGATCGAGTTGTAGCGGTTGAGCGCGGCAAGCGATCTCACGTACTCGTGCTCAAGCAACAGGCGTGCCCGCGATGCCTCAAGAAAGAAGTTCAGCTCCTGGAGATACTGCAGATTGCTTAGCTGTCCGCCCTGACGCGCTGTAGTTAGCAGGCTGGCGTAATTGTCCTCGCCGAAAACGTCGGAATAGTCCTCAAGCTCGGCTTTCATCGATGTCACCGAGCTGCGCAGTGAGCGCATGCCGGCAAGCGTCGACATGTGCGAAGCCTCGGCCTCGATCTGTGCCGAAAGTGCGTTGGCTTTGGCACTGTTCATCACATGTCGCCGCGAGTAGACCGGGAGTGTTATCGAGGCGCTGAACCCGTTGAACGACACGCCTTCCTCGCGCTCGAAAGCATATCCGAGAGAAAATCCCGGCGCTCTTGCCGCCATCACCTGCGCTTTGCCGTCGAGGATGAATGCCTCAGACTGTGCTCTCAGCCATGCGAGACGCGGGTCATATGTGTCGATCAGTCGCTCATATTCCTCCTCGCTCAGTATTTTTCCCTGCGGTATGTCTTTTATCCCGTTGATCATCTGCCGGCAGTCGTGCAGCCCGGTCACGCTTTCGAGCTGTGCATACAGCTCGTCGAGTGTGCGTTGAGCCTCGCGCAGCGACGAGGCCGCCGATATGCGCTCGATCTCGATCTTTTTTGTGTCGAGTCTGGTCAGCTCCCCGTGTTCATAGCCTTCCAGGTTATCTTTTTCAAGCTGCTTCATGTGGTCGAGGATGCCTCGCTCCACCTCCACACATTTCTTCTGATATACAATGTCGATGACGAGCTGCTCTATCTCAAGCATCTTGTCGGATGCGGCCGACTGCTCGAGAAGTTCCGATGCGCGTGTGCTTGCGTTGATTGCTTTGGCCCGGGCGCGATATACTCCGGGCCATGCGAACTCCTGCGAGACGCCTATGCTGGTTTTGGTGCCGGCGTCATGTCCTCCCCACACCCGCTCACCTTCGACAGTCGGGTTGTCAAGTACGTTTTCTGCCGCCTTCGCTTCGTTTTCAGCTTTATTGGATGCTGTCAGCTGTTTTATTTCCGGGCAGCTGGCGACAAGAGCGGTTATGATGTTGTTGTAGTCGGATATCGTCTGGGCTGTAGACGCGACAGCCGTCGCGGCGGTCGCGATCAGAAATAGTCTGATGCCTTTCATTATCTGAGTCTTTTGGTTTCGATGAAACGATAGAGTATCGGCACTATGTACACGTTGAGGAATGTCGATGAGATCAGCCCTCCGAGTATCACGATCGCCAGAGGTGACTGTATCTCGTTGCCGGCCTCGCCGCTGCGCAGTGCTATCGGCACAAGCGCGAGGGCCGATGTCAGCGCGGTCATCAGTATCGGGGTCATACGGTCGACCGAGCCCGACATGATGCGTTCGCCAAGAGCCACTCCCTCTTCGCTCAGGTGGTTGTAGCGCGACATAAGCAGCATGCCGTTGCGCGTGGAGATGCCTATGAGCGATATGAAGCCGATTACGGCGGGTATATTGAGCTCATTGCCTGTGATCCAGAGTATCAGTGCTCCGCCGATGAGGGCAAGAGGCATGTTCACCATTATCACGGCCGACTCGCGCAGCGATTTGAACTCCTGATACAGCAGCATGAATATCAGCGCGAGAGCTATGATCGATGTCAGCATAAGGGTGCGCGAAGCACGCTGCTCGCTCTCAAACTGTCCGCCGTAGGTCACATAGTACCCTTCGGGCATTGTCACGTCTTTGGCGACCTCTTCGATCAGCTCGTTGACGGCTCCGCGCAGGTCGCGTCCCTCCACATTGCCCGATATGACGAGGCGGCGTGCCACATCCTCGCGGTTGATGGTGTTGGGGCCTGAGGTGGATACTACATCGGCAAGTGCCGAGAGGGGGATTTTGCCCGACCGAGTGTCGACCGGCAGGTCGCGCAGAGCCTCGATTGAAGTCCTTGCCTCGGGGGTGAATTTCAGTGTCAGGTCATATGGCAGGCCGTTGTCGTAGACCTGCGAGAGCACGTTTCCGCCCATGGCAGTCTCGATGAAGTCGCTTAGTTCGCCCGGTGAGATGCCGTAGCGTGCCATTATGCCGCGGTGTGGCTTTATATCGATCTGCGGGCGTCCGATCTGCTGTTCGAGATTCACGTCAACTATGCCGTCGATCTCGCCCATCGTGCTCTTGATCTTCTGCCCGATCGAATACAGTGTGGTCAGATCGGGACCGAACACCTTGACCGCTATCTGTGCCTCTGTGCCCGAAAGCATGGCGTCGATACGGTGCGATATAGGCTGGCCGATCTCGATGTTGGCGCCGGGTATTGTGGCGAGTTTCTCTCGCAGCTCGCGTGCCACGGCACCGCGTGTGCGTCCCTTGTCAAGAACATACGGAGCTTCGATCTCCGACACATTCGAGCCGAGGGCGTGTTCGTCGAGCTCTGCGCGTCCGGTCTTGCGGGCAACGGTTCTCACTTCGGGCACTTCAAGTATCAGTTCCTCGGCGAGACGTCCGATGCGGTCGCTTTCTTCAAGCGAGATTCCGGGCATGGCGCTTACGTTCACTGTGAACGATCCTTCGTTGAACGAAGGCAGGAAGCCGCGTCCGAGCGACATGAGCACGATTGCCGACAGCACGAACAGAGCCGCTGTGGCTCCAAGCACAAGGCGCGAGTGAGCAAGTGCCCATTTCAGCGACCGACGGTAACGGTCTTTGAGCAGACGGGTCAGTGCCGGCTCTTTTCCGAGGGCTTTCTCACCGCTCTTCGATCCGCCGAGCAGATAGCTGCAGAGCACGGGAGTGAGTGTCAGCGCGACGATTGTCGACGCTATAAGTGCGACGATAAACGAAACGCCAAGGGGTATGAGCATGCGCCCTTCGATGCCGCTCAGGAAGAACAGCGGCAGGAAGCTGGCGATGATGATGAGCGACGAGTTGAAGATGGGCATACGCACCTCTTTCGATGCCTCGAATACGACCTTTATCGTTGCCTGACGCTCATCAGACGGCTTCTCGCGGTTCTCGCGCAGACGTTTGTAGACGTTCTCGACGTCGACAATAGCATCGTCGACGAGCGAACCAATTGCGATGGCGATACCGCCGATGCTCATCGTGTTGATTGTGAACCCGAACCAGTGGAGCACAAGCACGGAGACGATGATCGACATAGGGAGCGCGATCACCGATATGATGGTCGTGCGAAGATTCATCAGGAAGAAAAAGAGCACGATGATCACAAAGAGCATTCCCTCGAGCAGCGATTCCTGCAGATTGGTGATAGAGGCGTCGATAAACGTGCTCTGGCGGAATATGTCGGTCGATACATTCACGTCGGCCGGCAGCGACGGAGCAAGCGCGTCAAGCTCTTTTTCGATATTCTCCGTCAGCTCGATCGTGCCCGATCCGGGCTGTTTGTTGACGGTAAGAAGTACGGCGGGTTTGCAGCGCTCCGAAGCCATGCCGAGCACAGGCTCTTTCGCGCCGGTTTTCACGGTGGCTACGTGCCCGATTGTCACGGTGTTGCCGTCGGTGGTCTCTACAGGTATAAGGCTGAGCTCCTCAGGGTCGGTTGTCGATATCTCGCCCTTCACGAGATACTCCTGCCCGAAGTCGTTGATTATGCCGCCCGAAGCATTGACATTGGAGTTCTCGAGGGCGTTTTCAAGGCTCTCGAGCGTCACGCCGTAGTGCTTCATCAGTCCCGGATCGGCCAGTACCTGAAATTCCTTTATGTCGCCGCCTATCACATTCACTTTGCTCACACCCTGCAGTGCCGTGAGGCGTGGGGCTATGATGCGGTCGGCGAGTGTGCGCAGGTCGGTCATAGAGGTGGTGTCGGCCGTGAGACCAATGATCATCATTTCGCCGAGTATCGACGATTGCGGGCCGATGATGGGAGTCCCGACTCCGGGAGGCAGTGTGCCGCTCATCTCCTGCAGACGCTCCGACACTGTCTGGCGTGCGTGATATATGTCTACTCCCCAGTCAAACTCGACAACTACCGTCGAGAAGCCTGTCGAAGATGTGGATCTCACGCGACGCACTCCCGTGCCGCCGTTGACGGTTGTCTCGATGGGGTAGGTCACAAGCTTTTCTACCTCCTCCGGGGCCATGCCCTGTGCCTCGGTCATCACAACGACGGTGGGGGCATTGAGATCAGGGAAAATGTCTACCTCTGTGCGCATGAGTGCCACGACTCCGGCCACGAGTGCCACAGCCGAGAGCACAAGCACTGTCAGGCGCTGTTCAAGAGAAAACTTTATAATCTTGTTGAGCATACTTCTAAACAGGCTCTTAGTGGGTGTGAGTGTGACCCGGAACTGCGCCGGTGTTCTCCGCAAGTTTCACGTATGCCATTCCGTCGGTGACGACATGTTCGCCGGGTTTTACGCCCGAAACTATCTCGACATTGTGGCCGTCGCTGCCGCCGCGCGTAACGGGGCGTTTCTCGTAGCAGTCCTCGTCGAGCTGTATGTAGACAAACCATTTGCCCTGCTGCTCGCTGAGCGATTCGGTCGGCACGGTTACGGCCTGATGCTGTCCGTTGAGTTTGAGGATGGCATCGACATATCCTCCCGATGTGAGGCGGCCGTCGCCTTCAAACGAGAACAGGACGGGCATGTAGCCCGGATGCTGCGCGCATTCTATCGCTTCTCCGGCCAGACGCCTTCCTTTGAGCTGATCGAGATCATATACTCTCCCAGACTCAGGTATGATGATGGTAGCCGAGACGATCTTGTCGTAATTGTCGCGCAGACGGCGCGGAAGATCGGCATGCAGTCTCATCGAAGTGTTTGCCACGACAGTGGCGATAGGTGCGCCGGCCTCGACGTAATCGCCGTTGCTGACATACAGGGCACTGACTGTCCCGGCGATAGGCGACGCTGCGCCGGTGCCCGATGGAGACGATTTGCTGCCTGAGAGGGCGGCTTCGGCTCTCTCGTAGACCGACCGTGCCTCGTTGAAATCGCGTGCGCTCACCACACCTTTTTCAAAAAGCGGTTTAAGACGTTCATATTCGCGCTTGGCAGCCTCGAAATCAAGGCGTGCGCCCTCGGCGTCATCGCCGCCGGGCATCCCTTTTCGGCTGATTGAGGCTATCGACTGTCCGGCTCCGACATGTACACCTTCGCTCATTCCCGGCGACAGGGTGACTATGCCGGCCGATTTTGCCGAAATCACACGTGAGTCAGACGCCGATGCGAGTATCTCGGCCGTGACTTTCAGTGTCTCCTGAAATTCACCTTCAGTGGCTTCAATTGATTTTATACCAAGTTTTTCGGCCTTCTCAGGGGCGATCACGATTGCATTGCCATGATCAGACTCTGCATTTGCTCCTTCATGCTCATGTTCATGTCCGTCATGGTCGTGTTCTTGCTCGTGTTCATGCTCTGCGGTCTCATTGTGATTGTGGCTATGGTTGTGGGCGAGTTCCTTTGCTCCGTTGTCGCTCCGACAGCCTGTCACATAAATTGCGCCTATTGACAATAAAGCGTATAATAATGCCTTAGAAAGCTGTTGCATAAAATATTAAGGTGAAATTTGGATATTCGTGCAGGTGGTGGCCGTCATCATGTAATGGCGTCACATCTTACAAAATAAGGCAATTTAGCTTACACAGGCCAAATCTGTGCGCATGAAAAAAGACATTGGCTCTGCAAAACGCAATTGAGTTGCAGAGCCAATGTCGGTCTCGTTGGAGGTGAAGGTGACTTTACCGGTTCTTAGGCTTTGAGGTGATAAGTTCAATAAAGCGATTCAGGATGTTTTTCTGCTGGATAGAGTCGCTCGACATGTAGTATCTTGTGCCTTGCGCGTTTTCTTTCCACAAAGTGTTCCCCTTGTCGTTGATGGTGATGTCGCCGGGGCCCGATATGGTGAAATAGTTGTCGGCACCCTCGACAGCATACAGCACGGAAGTGAGATCCCACGTCGGACGGTCGTAGGGCATCGGCAGATAAGCCTTGTAGCCTTCGACCACCGGGTGATAGTCGGCCCACTTGAAATCGTTTTCAATACTTGTGGCCGGATAGCATATGTAGTTGCCGAGCTCCCAGGGCGATGTCACCACGGTAGTGGGCCATTCGGCAAAAACAGCCTGTGCAGCCGGTATGTCGCGCACGACGTTGTATTCGGCACGGTCGGGGTTGTCGATGCCTCCGGCCATTGTCACCAGCGTTTTAACCTTTTTGGCCACGAGCTCTTTGCCGTTGAGGTCCGAGTATTTGTCGGGCTGTGAGGCGAGAAGCTGTGCGAGGTTTGTGGAGAAGCCTACCGAGATGACGGTCACCGATGTGTCGGGCTGCTGTGATAGCACCTTACGGTACATTTCCACGCTTGGCATGATGAAACCGTCGGTGGCGTGGCTCTGCTTGAAAGCCGGATTGCCGAGCGAGTCGGTCACCTGCATCGCATGATAGGCGTAGTTGTTGGCGTCATCGCAGTCGGCACCGTTGACGACTTTGCCGAGCGGTATCTCAGGGTAGCCGTACCATGTCGTCATGGCGTCGATATATTCGATCGATCCCTCGTTGCGTTTGTTGCTCGAGATGCCGATGAGATCGATCTTGCCTTGTTCCATATATTTGAAAAGCATGTCGAGTGCGAGTGCGTCGTCGACATCGTTGCCCATATCGGTCTCGAAGATTACTCTCATGGGGCCATCGGCTGCAGCTTCTGCGCTTTTGCTTCCTCCGCAGGAGCCAAAGGCTGCGGCGGCAGCCACACCGGCTGCAAAAAGTAGTGCTTTGTTCATGTCAGTGATTGGGGTATGATTGGGTTTGATTAGACTGGATTTTTAATTGGCTCCCGAAACAATGATCGCGGCCAGTCCGGCGATAAAGAGCACGAACATGCCAGCCAGAAACCATTTGACGATCTTCGTCGTGCCGAGAAATTCCTTCCACACAAATATGCCCCAAATGGCTGCTATCATCGGCGCGCCCTGCCCGAGCGCATATGAGATTGCAGCTCCGGCCTTTCCGGCGGTGATGTAGCTGAGAGCTGTGCCGATAGCCCAGATGAAGCCGCCGAGCACGCCCACCATGTGGGTGCCGAACGATCCTTTGAAATACTCGCTGTAAGTCACTTTGGTGCCTACAAACGGCCGCTTCATCACGATCGTGTTCACTATGAAGTTGCTGAGGAAGATACCGCAGGCAAAGAGGAAGAATGCCGTGTAGGGGGTCGCCATTGTCGGGGTCGGATTCTCGAAGTTGTCAAGATCCATGATGGCGGCTACGAAGCGGTAGAAGAATGCCATGAGCACACCGGCGATCACAGCGAGCACTATGCCCTTGCGGCTGTTGGTGTTCTCGCTTTGCAGCTGCTTGGCCGAGTTGTGCTTGGCCGAAGCTACTGCGTTGAGGATTATCGCAAGCACGATGAGAGCCACGCCGAAAAAGAGGATGACAGCATCACCCTTGGGGGTAGCGAAATAGTTGACGAACACACCGAGCACGAGTGCGATGCCTACGCCGAGAGGGAATGCCACCGTCAGTCCGGCGAGCGAGATCGAGGCAGAGAGGAGAATGTTGGAGATGTTGAAGATCACGCCGCCGACAAGAGCGCTCGCGATATTGTTGCCGCTTACTTGCATCAGGTCCTCCATAAACGGGCGGCCGCCTGTGCCGTGGCTTCCGAGTGTGAAGCCGAGCAAGATTGAGGTAAGCAGTATGCCGATCACATAATCCCAGTAAAACAGTTCATAACGCCATGATTTTCCCGCGAGTTTCTGTGTGTTGCCCCACGATCCCCAGCAAAGCATGGTGATGAAGCAAAGCGCGACAGCGAGTCCGTAGCTCTCAACAATAAACATAGTGATAGTAGTTATGGATGATTAGTAAATTTTTCTTTCTGAACGATTATTGGCGTGCGGTCAGTTGCGCTCGACTTCGTGGCGGTAGGGAGCCGACTGTTGCGCGCCTCGCCGTGTCACTGATATTGCGGCGCAGCGGCATGCGAAGTCCACGGCATCCTCTATCGGCATGCCCTCCTCGACAGCCACGCAGAGTGCCCCGCAGAATGTGTCGCCTGCGGCGGTTGTGTCCACGGCTTTCACTTTGTGTGCGGCTACGTGGATAAACCTGTCGCCCGACTTTATCAGTGCGCCTTTAGAGCCGAGTGTGATTATCACGGTCTTTACACCGCGGTCGCTCAGTATAGTGGCGGCTTTTTTCGCATCCTCCTCGTTCTCGACTGCGATGCCAGAGAGCAGCGACGCTTCCGACTCGTTGGGGATGAGTATGTCGACATTCGACAGAAGCTCATCGCTGAGCGGTTGCGCCGGAGCCGGATTAAGAACAACCATTCCACCGCACGAGCGCACTTTCTGGGCGGCATATTCCACCGTCTCGATTGGCACCTCGAGCTGCATCAGAAGCACCGAGCATTTCTCCATGACGTCCATTGCCAGATCCACGTCGGTCGACAGAAGACGCAGATTGGCACCCGAAGCGACCGAGATGCTGTTCTCGCCCGTCTCGTCATTAACAAGTATAAGTGCCACTCCCGAGGGCGACTCCTCGTCGACAAACACATAGTCGACATTGATGCCCTCGCGGCGATAGTCGTTTATAGCTTTCTGGCCGAATACGTCGGAGCCGGTCTTGGCTATGAAATGGACGTTGCCGCCGAGACGGGCGGCCGCCACTGCCTGATTGGCGCCCTTGCCTCCGTTATTCATCATAAATTCACCGCCAAGTACGGTTTCGCCCGGCACGGGGAGATGCTGCGATCTCACTACCATATCGGTATTGCTGCTGCCGAGCACGACGATGTTACCTTTTTCTTCTTTCATGGTATTCTTTTAGGCAGACATCTACACGTGTCTGCTCTTTTCAACGGTTAAAGATACTCAAAACAGCTAAAAACACAAAAAAAACTAAAAAATCCACTCTTTTTAGCAATGTGATAGATCAATTTTGTGTGATATAATTTGTCTGTTACATCAGATTTAGCTAACTATGTGCTTATATTTCCAATCATATTTTTCAGTTACATCTGTGCCATGAAAAAAATACTTTGTTGCGGTCTCCTCGGTCTGGTTTCGTTACCGGCATTCTGTCAGGCCACAAATCCGGCTCTCATTGTGCGTGCCGATGATATGGGCTCGTTTCGTGCGGCCAACATTGCCTGTATGGAGGGGTATAAAAACGGAGTAGAGACTACTATAGAGGTAATGGCGGTCACGCCTTGGTTTCCCGAAGCGGCGAAGCTGCTGAAAGAGAATCCCGGTATAGATGTGGGTCTGCACATGACATTCACGAGCGAGTGGGACAATATCAAGTGGCGTCCGCTCACATCCTGCCCGAGTCTCACCGATGCCAACGGATATTTCCTGCCGATGATGGCACCCAATAAAGCTTATCCCGGACTTGCTATACTCGAGAATAAATGGGATCTCGGCGAGATTGAGCGTGAGGCGAGAGCACAGATTGAGCTGGCACTTAAAAACATACCGCAGATAAGTCACATCTCGGGTCACATGGGCGCTTTGAGCTTCGATGCCGAGGTGCTCAAACTCATGCACCGCCTTTCCGACGAGTATCATCT
The DNA here is from genome assembly GCA_964389525.1 of uncultured Muribaculaceae bacterium. Taxonomy (GTDB): domain Bacteria; phylum Bacteroidota; class Bacteroidia; order Bacteroidales; family Muribaculaceae; genus JAFLTL01. Next base: position 26,094 of record CAYMEX010000006.1, read on the forward strand.
GCCTCTTGTAGACTGTGGCGACGCGATGCAGGAGTACGAGTTTGCATATAAGGGCTATGGCGGCCCCTCGGCGACAGCGGCCGACAAGGAGGCAAGTTTCATAAAGATGCTCGACACACTTGAGCCGGGCAAGCGATATGTGTTTCTCGATCATCCTGCTCTCGACAACGAGGAGATGAGCACAGTGGGGCATATCGGGTATGAGAACGTAGCCGTCGACCGCCAGGGTGTTACAGACCTGTTCACGAGCCCGCGTGTGCGCCAGGCTATTGAAGACAGAAACATTGATCTTGTAAGCTACAACGATATCACCAAAAGTCTGCCTCGCGGCAAGGCGTCGAAGGCTCTCGACAAAGCTTTTGACCGCTATCTCGATGCTGTGAAAGAGAGCGGCGAGGATCTGCACAGCATCATGATAGTGAAGGACGGTAAAGTGGTGAAGGAGCAATGGCTCGGCGAGGGCGAACGCAACACGCCGCATGTGCTCAACTCGGTGAGCAAGACGTTCACCGCTACGGCTGTGGGGTTTGCCGTGGCCGAGGGACTTCTTAATGTCAACGACAAGGTGATTTCGTTCTTCCCTGACAAACTCCCCGCCGAAGTCAGCGAAAATCTGAAAAATCTTGAGGTGCGTCATCTTCTCACAATGTCGTCGGGGCACGATGTTGACCCCACACCGCTTGTGGCACGCGACGGCAGCGACGGTGCCGACTGGGTTGAGGTGTTTCTCGCCACTCCGCTGGAGCATGAACCGGGTTCAACGTTTGTCTACAACAGTCTGGGCACATACGTTCTGTCGGCTATCGTGCAGAAGGTGACGGGTCAGAAGGTTATCGATTATCTCTATCCACGCCTGTTCCGTCCGCTCGGCATCGTGGGGGCGACGTGGCAGGAGAGTCCGCAGGGAATCAATTGCGGCGGCTGGGGACTCTATCTGAAAACTGAGGATCTTGCAAAAATGGGACAACTCATACTTCAGAAAGGTGAGTGGAACGGGAAGCAGATTATCCCGTCGTCTTGGATAGAAGAAGCTACCACGTCGAAGATCGAGTCGCTTCCGGCCGGTGCCCGCAAGGAGACTCTGAAGATTAAGCCGAAAGACAGTGACTGGCTTCAGGGGTACGGGTATCAGATGTGGCGTTGCCGCCATAACGGAGTGCGTGCCGACGGTGCAGCCGGGCAGTATATAATCATCCTTCCTGAAGAGAATGCGGTAATCGCCACCACTGCTAAAATCAATGATATGCAGGAGGAAATCAATCTTATATGGAAATATCTGCTGCCCGCGCTGAAATAAAGGTTTTAGGGGTTACAAGAGTAGTGGAGGGCGCGGAGTCATCGGAAGGATGGGCGTGCCCGCCCCCCCCCCCCTACAGGGGGGCATCACTACAATGTAGCGGATATTATTACAGATTAACAGGATTAAAAGTGCGTTGCGTCAAATGAATCTCATGTTAATTAAAAAAGGTTGAAAGATTGTGGGTGTCTCACAAATTAATTGTATATTTGCAACGCAAATCGGGGCGTAGCGCAGTCCGGTAGCGCACCTGGTTTGGGACCAGGTGGTCGCAGGTTCGAATCCTGTCACCCCGACATAAAAGACAATTTGCATTTTTGCAGATTGTCTTTTTTGATTCTTAGGATTATAGCTGAAGCGATGAGACTGCGTCGGCGTATCGGGCGAGGGTAGTGGCTTTGCCGATTGCCTTATAGGTTTTGTGCCCGATTTCTTCTTCAAGATACTCCCAGAAAGGTTTTAGCTTGGCAAGTATCTGCGATTCGCCGCATAGTGTTGTTTCATAGTGTTGCCTGATGCCGCTGTGGAGTGCCAGTATATGCTCCAGCCGTTCTTCGTGAGTCCACGTGCGTCCGTCGCGCCATTCGGCTATTAGCGACGGTCGGGCGAGCAGTCCGCGTCCGGCCATTATTGCGAGAAGGTTCGGGAAACGTGAGGCTGTAATATCGATGTCTTCGGGTGTGGTTATGTCGCCGTTAAATACTACGGGACGCACTATGCGTCTTGTCAGTTCTGCGAACTCCCCGATATGTAGGTCGCCGCTATATTGCTGTCTGGCTACGCGCGGATGCACCGTGACGTGGGTTAGCGGCATCGAGTTTATCACTTCGATGGATTGCCTCCATTCAGTCGCATCTTCCACACCGAGGCGCATTTTTATCGAGAACCGGAGCGTGTCGCGTTCTTGCATCGCCGGTGCGATGTCGGCAAGCACGTCGTGGCGTGCCACGATGGCCGCTCCGCGTCCTTTCCTCACCTGTGGCGGAAACGGGCACCCCATGTTTATGTCGATGCTGCGGTGTCCGTTTTCGGCAAGTGCATCGGTGAGACGCTCAAATTCCGCCCGGTCTTTTACTATGATCTGCGGAATTGCCCGATGGTTGATATTCAGCGGCGAAACGGTGTCTCTGAGATCGCGCTGACGCACTTCGCCGTGCTCGATCCTGACGAACGGCGTATAGTACACGTCGGCCGCGCCGTTGCATCCTCCGTACACCTTGGCATGATAATGCCTGAAAGGTGCTTCGGTGTATCCTTGCAGCGGCGCGGCAAACAGTTTCATTGTTATTCTTATTCTTACTTGCGGAGATCGCCCTTGTAGAACATCAGCACGCGGTAGCGCAACAGGCACTCGTAGTGCGACTGTATGCGTTGCAGGGTGGTGCGCAGAAGTGTGTTCTTGCTCTGCTCGAACTCCTGCGGGTTGGCGCGTCCGATATTGTATTTCTCCTGCATTGCCTCGAATGCGGTGCGGTTGGCGGCCTCGGTCTCCAGTGCGGTCAGATAGGTCTGGCGTGCGCCGGTAGCCTGATAGTAGGCCGACTGTATGTTGCGGTACAGCTCTGTTTCCGTCTGGTCGAGCTGGAGCTGTGCCTGAAGATGCTGCACTTTGGCTTTCCTGATGGCGTTGCGGGTCGACAGACCGTCGAAAAGCGGCACCTGAAGCGATATGCCTACCATCTTCGAGAAGTTGTCGCGCATCTGGGTGCGGAAACCGGTGTTGTCAAATCCGCTCACGGTGTAGTAGCTTGTGTTGAGGCCTCCCATTAGCGACAGTGTGGGCATGTAGCCCGACTTGGCGACTGAGATGTATTTCTCGGCGGCTTTGATCGAGTTGCGCGAGGCGAGCACCGAGTTGTTGTTCATCATGGCCTCACGGTACACTGCCTCTGCTTTGGGTATGATCGGCAGATCGGTGTCGGTGAGCGGTAGCACTGAGAAATCCTCGATGGAGCTGAGTTTTAGGAGCTGGGCCAGATCAAGTACCGCATTGGTGTAGTCGTTTTCCGACGTCACGACCTGCAGTTTGTCCTGCTCGAGTTGCGACTGCGCCTCAACCACGTCGATCTCTGCGATTTTACCGGCGTCGGCAAGCGCTTTCTGGCGGCCGTATTCGTAGGCCGAAAGTTCTACCTGGGTGCGTGCGGTTTCAAGCAGCTCATGTGTGTAGAGCACCTGCAGATAGCCCGAGATGACGTTTAGAGTCACATCGTCTTTGGCAGCTTCGACCTGATAGAGCAGTGTCGTCAGATTGGTCTTGGCATATTTGAGCTGGCTGATGTCGCGCATCTGAAACAGCGGCATCTGTGCGTTAAGGCCGATGGAGAAGTTGGTTGTGTTGCGGTTGGCGTAAGTGTTCTCCGATGTCAGGCCGCGGCCGAAGTTGACCGACTCCGACGCCGATCCGCTCACTGTCGGGAGAAAAGCGTTTTTCGCCTCGACAATGTCCAGTTCGCCAGAATACTTGCTGAGTTCGCGGTTTTTCACCGTCAGGTTATGGACTATGGCGTAGCTTATGCAGCTGTCGAGGCTCCAGGCGCCCTTTGAGCCGACAGGAAGAGCCGAGTCGGGGGAGTCGACCGACTGTGCGCTGAGTGCCGCGGGCATTGCGACAATGGCCGCCAGTGCCGCGTATATGGTTTTCTTTGAAATCATCGGGAGAAGGCGGTTTAGTTGTTCTTGCTGCCGCGCAGAGAGCTTTCGGTGGTGATGTCGCCGCTCTTCACGGCTATGTTCACGCCGTCCGATATGCCGGTCTTGATCGGGGTGCGGTTAAAGATCTGCTTGTTTTCTGTCGAGGAGGGATCAAGCACGTAGACAAATGTGCTGTCGCCCGTAAACTCGATAACACGCTCGGGTATGACAAGGGCATTTTCATCGCGCTCGAGTATCACCGAAGCGTTGGCGCTGTAGCCGGCGCGCAGTTCCATCTCATGGTCGACACTGATGGCGGCTTTGATCTCAAATGTGTTGGTGCCGTTTTCCTCGGTAGCCATCGGGGCGATTTTCTCGATCACGGCCTTGAGTTTGCCGTCTGAGATAGCGCCTATTGTGATCTCTACATCCATTCCCTCCGAGAGCATGGCCACTTCCGTCTCGTCGATTTTGCCGTTGAAGATAATGTCGTTCATGTCGGCTATTTTGGCAACGGTTGTGCCGTCGTTCATCGTGTTGGCCTGGATCACCGAGCTACCCACTTTCACCGGCACTTCGAGTACAAGACCCGAAATCGTGGCACGCACAAGAGTGTTTGAGCTTGTGGCGTTTGACGTCGATATACCGTCTTTCACGATCGAGAGATTGTCTTTGGCAGCATCAAGCTCCTCTCTTGCCTGATCGAGCGCGAGCTGGTCTTTCTCAAAGTTCTCGCGGCTCTCAAATTTCTTCTCATACAGCTCTTTGGTGCGCTCGTAGGTGGCCTTGGCGTTGATGAGGCTGAGCTCTGCGAGTCTCACGCGGCTTTCGGCCGATGCAAGCTGTCCTTCGTCTGGCACAACCTTGATTTTGGCGATAATGTCGCCCTCTTTCACCTGGTCGCCGGGTTCGACGTTGATTTCCGAGATGATACCCGAGATCTGGGGCTTGATCTCGATTTCGTCGCGTGGCTCGATTTTGCCGGTCAGCACAGTGGTGCGCTCGATCGTGTCGTTTGTGGGATTCACAATTTCATAGACGGCGTCTTTCTCTCTTGAGTTAATGAACAGATAGACAAACGTGCCTACAAAGATCAGGGCTATCACAACCCACAGCAGCACTTTGAAAAACTTTTTCATCGCAGATGGTTCGGTATATTCTTGTTTTATTATTTATTATCTCTGGTTGGTGTGGCTCTTGGCCGTCATTTTGAGTTCATGGCCTCGATCGGTTTGATCTTCATGGCCTTGACGGCGGGGATAAATCCGGCTCCGATGCCAAGTATCATAAACACGAGCACAATCTCCATCGCTCCGTCAAAGCTCAGCATAAACTGCGGAGTGCCTTTCTCGTCGGTGGCGATAATCTCGACAATTTTCAGAACGACTGTCGCGAAACTGATGCCCGCTATGCCGGCTACGGTTGTGAGTGCTACCCCCTCCGAGAGCACCTGGGTGATTATGTCGGCCGGTTTGGCTCCGATCGCGCGCCTGATGCCTATCTCCTGTGTGCGCTCCTTCACAATCACCCACATGATGTTGCCGACACCGATGATGCCTGCGATCAGGGTGCCTGCGCCTACAAAGAAAGCGAGCAGCGAGATACCCATAAACAGGTTGTCGACCATTTTGAACTGCTCCGACACGTCCATGAAAAACATGGCGTTCTCGTCGTCGGGATGCAGCATCTTGTGGTTGCCGGTGAGTATGCGCATCAGTCGCGGTTTCAGCTCGGTCGGCGATATGCCGCTTTTTGCGGTAAACATCATGCCGCCTAAATCCTCGCCCTGGTTAAACGCTTTTCTGAACACTCCCATTGGAGCCACTATCGAGTCATCGATCTTGTCGCCGATACTTATTTCGCTCGTCTGGTAGGCTACGCCCACGATCTTGAAATAGACGCCGTTCACTTCAATGTATTCGCCGATGGGGGAGCTGTCGGGAAACAGGGTGGCTGCGATGTTTTTGCCGATTACGCATATCTTTTTTTCAAGTACGTCGTCGGTCTCGTTGATGAAGCGTCCCTCCTGTATTATAGGCTCGAAGATCTTGCTGTACTCGCTGTCGACGCCGGTCACCATCGACGATGTCGACAGCTTTCCGCGTCCTACCGTCGTCTGTATGTTGTTTACGCCGGTTATGGCGTCGATCTCCGGTATGCCTGCGCGTATGTTGCGCTCGTCGGTGGCCGTGAGATTCCACGATGTGCCCTTGTTGAATCCCTGATAGCTCATCGTCGTGCGGTTGGGAAACATGATGGCCGTGTTTGTGGCAAATCCCTCGAAGTTGCGGCGGAGCATGTTTTCCAGGCCTTTGGCGCCGCCGAGCAGCATGGCGAGCATCGCCGTGCCCCAGAAGATGCCGAACGCTGTGAGAAACGTCCTCGTCTTGTTGCGGGCAAGAGTGGCGCCGATCTCTTTCCAGTTTTCTATGTCGAAGAAAGTGGTTTTCATCTTTTCCGGTCGGTTGTGGGCGGGGCTACTCGTCGCGGAGCGCTTCCACTGGTTTTACTTTCAATGCTTTCAGAGCCGGGAACAGTCCGGCGAGGCATCCGGCTATGATCAGCACGATTGTCACCTTTATTGCGATCGATATGTCGACGCGGGCGTTGGTCATAAAATCGGTCTCGCCGATCACGTTGTTTATCAGTTCCATTATGAGTACTCCGAGAAAGACACCGATATATCCGAACAAGGCGGTTATCGCCACGCTCTCGGTGATGATCTGCGTGAGTATGTTGTGCGGCTTGGCTCCGATAGCGCGGCGTATGCCGATCTCGTGGGTGCGTTCCTTCACCGAGACAAACATGATGTTGCTCACGCCGATTATGCCCGACAGCATAGTGAACAGGCCGATGATCCACACCGCAAGCTCAAGTATCTGCATGCCGGTGCTCATCTGCAGCTGCTGCTTAAACCGGTTCCACACCCACACCGCTCCGTCATCGTCGGGCGCAAACTTGTGGACGCGCGCGAGTGTCCCTTTTATCTCGTTTTCGGCTTTAGTGCCGTCTTCCTCAGTCTTCACGTTTTTCAGCTCCACGGCAAGCACGTTGATCGACGGATCATTGCCGTTGAGCGACTTGGCGGTCGTGAACGGTATGTAGGTCTCTTGTCCGAATCTCGGATTAATGACTCCGACAACCGTAAACGACAGGTCTTTCAGCTTCACTATTTTGCCGATGGCTTCTGCCGGAGAACCGAAAAGTATCGAGGCATTCTGTTCGGTGAGCACCACGATCTTGCGCTTCTGGTCGAGATCGAGCTGGTTTATGAATCGTCCGTAGGTGAGGGGGATGCCGCGTTTTGTGAGCTCGTCGGGAAATACGCCCTCATATCCGGTCGATATATAGTCTTTGGGAGAGGAGATTGTTACAGACGAGCCACGCATTGTCGATGACACCTGTTTAGCATAGTTGCCGTTCTGGCTTTCGACAGTTTTCAGGTCGCTGTCCTGTAGATCGATGTATCTGCCTTCTTTCAGGCCGTTGTAGGCTTGTGATGTATGTCCGGGAAAAATGTTGATGTAGTTTGATCCCTGTGCCATCACGTTTTCCTTGAACGAATTTGTCACGCCTTGCGACATGCTCAGCAATATGATGAGCATGAAGATGCCCCATGCCACCGACAGTCCCGTCAGGGTCGTGCGCAGCTTGTTGTTGCTCAGCGACTGTCCTATTTCTCTTGCCAGATCAAACATTTTCGTCAGGCATGATCAGACCGTCCGATATGCGTATGATGCGGTTGGTGTTGGCACCTACGCCGGGGTCGTGGGTTACGATTATAATTGTCATGCCGGCGTCGGAGTTAAGATCTCTGAACACCTGCATCACTTCCTTTGATGTCTTGCTGTCGAGAGCGCCGGTCGGCTCGTCGGCGAGAATGATCGACGGCTTGGTGATGAGCGAGCGGGCTATGGCCACACGTTGTTTCTGACCGCCCGAGAGTTCGCCGGGCAGATGATGTGCGCGGTCGGCAAGGCCCATGCGCTCAAGTTGCTCCATGGCAAGCATGTTGCGCTTCTTGCGCGATACACCCTGATAGAAAAGCGGCAGTGCCACGTTTTCGACCGCGTTCTTGTAGCTGATAAGGTTGAACGACTGAAACACAAATCCTATGAGTCGGTTGCGCAGCTCGGCGGCGCGGTTTTCGCTTAGATCCTTTATCAGTGTCCCATTGAGTATATACTCGCCTGAATCATAGTTGTCGAGGATGCCGAGAATGTTGAGCAGTGTGGATTTGCCTGAGCCCGACGCTCCCATGATCGACACGAGTTCGCCACGGTTTATCTCGAGATTGATGCCTTTGAGCACGTGCAGAGGCACTATGCCGGGATAGGTCTTGTTGACGTCGGTCAGCGTTATTATTGGGGTAGAGGACATTGATTGATCCGATTGGTTCTTCGGGTTACTTTTGTTATTTAGACGCGGGATTTTTCAGAAAAGTTACATTGCGCGTGAAAAAAATGTCATTTTATTCCGTCGCGATGCAAAAGAGCTTCAATATCAGGATCATGCCCGCGAAAATCGCGGTAAAGCTCGCCCGGATTGACCGATCCGCCGCATTCGAGTATTGTCTTGCGGAATCTCATTGCCGTGTCGCGGTCAAAAATGCCGTTTCGCTCAAATACCGAAAAAGCATCGGCATCAAGCACCTCGGCCCATTTGTAGCTGTAGTAGCCTGCGGCATATCCGCCCGAGAAAATGTGGTTGAACTGGGTGGAGACCATTGTGCCTTCTATGTCATCAAACATAGCCACGTCCTTTACCGCCTCGCGTTCAAACTCCGCTGCATCGGCGACTTCGCCCGTCGTGGTGTGCCATGCCATGTCGAGATAGCCGAACAGAAGCTGTCGCATGCAGGCATAGGCCGCTCCATATTGCGAGGCGGCAATCATCTTGTCGATCATGGCTTCGGGCAGTGCTTCGCCGGTTTTGTAGTGGCGGGCAAAACTGTTAAGAAACTCCTTGTTGTGCAGGAAATTCTCGTTGAACTGCGATGGGAGTTCCACAAAGTCGCGATAGACGTTTGTGCCCGACAGTGATGCGTAGCGTCCGCGTGTGAGCAGTCCGTGGAGCGCGTGGCCGAACTCATGCAGGAAAGTGCTGACCTCGCCAGGCGTGAGCAGCGACGGCTTTCCGGCTACAGGCTTGGTGAAATTCATCACGATCGACACAAGCGGGCGCGAGTCGTTGCCGTCGGCGTCGGTCCATTGCTCCTTGAAGTTGGTCATCCATGCTCCTGGACGCTTGTTGGGGCGCGGGAAGAAGTCGGTGTAAAGTATTCCGAGATAGCTCCCGTCGGTGTCATTGACTTCCCATGCTTTCACGTCGGGGTGATATACGTCTATATCGTTGCGCTCTGAGAGCGTGATGCCGTAGAGTCTGTTGGCCAGCCCCCATACACCTTCGATCACGCGGTCAAGCTCAAAATATGGCCGCATGGCTTCATCGTCGTAGGCATACTCCTTTTCTCTGAGCTTGTTGCTGTAGTAGCTGTAGTCCCACGGCATTATGTCGACCGGCTGCCCTTCGAGCGCGGCAGCGAACTCCTTTAGCCTCTTCATCTCGCGTTGCTGCGGCTCTCGGTATGCCTCTTTAAGCCGGTCGAGCAGATCGTAGACAGCCGACGGAGTGCCTGCCATGGTGCGCCGTAGCTTATGCTCTGCAAAAGTCTTTGCACCAAGCAGCTGCGCGATTTCAAGTCTCAGCGCGGAGATCCGCTTCACAATCTCCATGTTGCTGAAGCTGCCCGATGTGTTGCGGCAGGAGTAAAGTCGCCACATCTTCTCGCGCAGATCGCGGCGCGGAGAGCTCTTCATAAATGCAAAATAGGTCGGCTGAGCCAGAGTCAGCGTGCAGTCATCGTCGCTTCCGCCCTCCTCTTTTGCAAGTTTGGCAGCTTCATCGGTTATATGTGCCGGCACACCGTCGAGATCGCTGCGTTTCAGCTTTATACGGTATGTTTTGAGCTCGTTGGTCACATTCTGGCCAAACTTGGTGGTCAGTTCCGAAAGCTCCGATTTAAGTTTTTTCAGCCGCTCGCGGTCCTCACCCTTCAGTTCTGCGCCCGACAGAGCGAACGACTCATAGGTGTTTTTCAGCAGCATAGCGTCATCGCGGTCAAGATCAAGCGACTCGCGCCGGTCATAGACCGACTTGACTCGTTTCCAAAGATCCTCGTCGAGAGTTATGCGCGTTGAGTAGTCCGATAGTTTCGGAGCCATTTCTATAGCTATTTCGTCAAGCTCGTCATTGCCGTCGGCTTCCATGAGCGGGTATGCTACGCCGAGCAGACGTTCGAGCGTCTGTCCGCTTTTCTCCAGAGCCACGATCGTGTTTTCCATTGTTGCGGGTTCGCTGTTTTTCGCGATAGCCTCTACCTCTTTCAGTGCCTCTGATATCGCCGGGTCAATTGCTTCTCTTATATCTTGGGGAGTGATGCCTGAAAACGGGGGAGTGCTGTGTGGCGTGTCAAATGTGTGGAAAAACACGTTTGACGATGTGGTCTGGCACATAATCTTGATTGTAATAGGTTGGAAACGTTTGAAAAAAGTTTGTTATGTGACAAAAATATAGAAAATGGATGAAAATGAATGTTTAAAAGATAATATTATCTATATTTGCATATCATTAATATTTCATAACACATGACCAATCGTTTTATATCCATGATGGCGTGCGCAGCTGTGGCTGTGTCTATGTCTGCTCAGACGGCTCCTGCTGCCAAGCAGGACTCGCTCGGCTTCAAGTTTACCGATGTCAAGATCAATCCCACCAATTCGGTGAAGAACCAGGCTTCCAGCGGTACATGCTGGTGCTTCTCGGGCACATCGCAGATCGAGGATGAGATCCTCCATAAGGGCGGTCCGTCGGTTGATCTTTCCGAAATGTTCACTGTACGTAAAGTCTATGAGGACAAGGCCGACCGCTACATCCGTCTCGGTGGCACAGGCAACTTCAGCCAGGGCGGTGCGATAACCGATGTCCCCTACGTGTTTGTCACCTACGGTGCAGTTCCCGAATCGGCATATCCCGGTCTCTCATATGGTGAGGATACTCACATGCACGGTGAGCTCGAGGCTGTTATGAAGGCTTATCTCGATGTTGTGAAGAAGCGTCCCAACCGTCGTCTTTCGACAGCATGGAAGCAGGGTCTTCAGGGTATTCTCGACGCATACCTCGGCAAGGTGCCCGAGACATTTGTTGTCGACGGCAAGACATACACTCCCAAGACATATGCCGAGAGCCTCGGCATCGACGCTACAGAGATCGTGCCTTTCACCTCGTTCACACACCACCCCTTCTACACAAAGTTCCCCATCGAAGTGGCCGACAACTGGATGTGGGAGGACTACTACAACGTGCCTATGAATGAGCTCAAGGCCATCGTCGACAATGCCATCGAGAAAGGATATACAATCGAGTGGGCTGCCGACGTGTCGGAGCAGGGCTTCAAGTGGCGCAACGGTCTGGCTGTGATGCCCGCCGAGAAAGACGAGGCATCGCTCGAAGGCACCGAGCTTTCACGCTGGGTTGCTCTTACGCCCGCCGAGCGTGCACGCGACCGCTACAACTTCAACGGTCCCGTCAAAGAGATCGAGGTTACTCAGGACATGCGTCAGACCATGTTCGACCGCATGGAGACTACCGACGACCACGGCATGGTTATTGTCGGATCGGCTGTCGACCAGAAAGGCAATCCCTATTACAAGGTCAAGAACTCATGGGGTGCCGACGGACACATCTACGACGGTTATTTCTATGTATCGGTTCCCTACTTCCTCGCCAAGACACTTTCGATCGGTGTGAACAAAAACGGTGTTCCCTCCGATATCGCCAAGAAGGCCGGCCTGAAGTAATCTTATCTGAACATAATATGTGCGGGTGTGTTTTCGTCGCGACGGGACACACCCGTATCATTAAGATAAATCATATTACATCACAGTATAGCAATGAAAAAAATAATTTGTCTCATCGCGCCGGTGCTTATGATCGCTTCGTGCGCACAGAAACAGGAAGTAGAGAAACCCGACACGATGGTTGTGGCTACCTACAACATCCGTCAGGCAAACCATAGCGATTCAGTCGCAGGCAACGGCTGGGGACAGCGTGCTCCCTATATCGCCGATCTCGTGAAGTTTCATGGTTTCGACATTTTCGGCACACAGGAAGGCTTCAAGTATATGCTTGAGGATTTAAAGAGCAAGCTCCCCGGATTTGAGTATATCGGCGTCGGACGTGACAATGGCTCTGACGAGGGTGAGCATGCCGCTATCTTCTACAACACCGACAAGTTCGACGTGCTCGATCATGGCGACTTCTGGCTTTCAGAGACACCCGACAGTGTTTCGTTCGGCTGGGATGCCGTGTGCCGCCGCATTTGCACATGGGGTAAGTTCCGCAACAAGGAGACCGGATTCACATTCGTTTACTTCAATCTCCACATGGATCATGTAGGTGTTGTTGCCCGTGCTGAGAGCGCCAAGCTCATCCTCGACAAGATCAAGCAGTTCCCCGAGCCGCTGCCTGTCATGCTCAGCGGCGACTTCAATGTCGATCAGAACTCCGAGTCCTACAAACTGCTCAATGAGTCGGGCGTGATGAAGGACGCCTATGAGACTTCCGAGTTTGTCTATGCCAACAACGGTACATTCAACAACTATAAGACACAGGCGTTTACAAAAGATCGCATTGACCACATCTTCATGAGCCCAGAGTTCAAGGTTAAGAAGTATGGCGTCCTCACCGACACATACCGCACCGAAAACGCTGACTCGGAGAAGGAGAATACACCCAACTTCCCCAAGGAGGTGAGCCTCTCGAAGTGGCAGGCACGCACTCCTTCCGACCACTATCCTGTAATGCTGGTGGTTGAGACTCAAAAAGCTGCAGAATGAAAAGAATAATCATATCACTGACAGTCTGTGCGTCGGTCGTGTTCACGGCCGCCGCACAGGCTCCGTCTGCCAAACCTGACTCTCTCGGCTTCCGCTTTACCGATGTGATGGTTCTACCCACCAACTCTGTAAAGAGCCAGGATGCGGCCGGCACATGCTGGTGCTACTCGGTCACCTCTCAGCTCGAAGACGAGATACTGCGCAACGGAGGGCCGGCGGTCGATCTCTCCGAGATGTTCACGGTCCGTCATGTCTATGCCGACAAGGCCGAGCGCTATCTCCGTCTCGGTGGAGAGGGCAATTTCGGTCAGGGCGGAGCCTTGGGCGACGTGCCCGAGGTCTTTGTTACTTATGGAGCTATTCCCGAAGAGGCTTATCCGGGGCTGAACTATGGCGAGGATACTCACATGCACGGTGAACTCGAGGGAGTGCTGAAGGCATATGTCGATGCGGTCAACGGTCATCCCAACCGCCGCATTTCCACGGCATGGCGTCAGGGACTCGAAGGAATACTCGATGCCTATCTCGGCAAAGTACCCGAGACATTTGTTGTCGACGGCAAGACCTACACTCCTATGAGCTATGCCGAAAGCCTCGGCATACATCCCGAGGAGATAGTTCCGTTCACATCGTTCACGCATCACCCGTTCTATACACAGGTGCCGCTCGAGCTTGCCGATAACTGGATGTGGGAGCGCTCCTACAACGTGCCGATGCACGAGCTGCGTGAAATCGTCGACAATGCGCTTGACAACGGATATAGCGTAGTATGGGGCGCCGATGTGTCGGAGCCCGGCTTCAAGTGGCGAAACGGTGTCGCTCTCTTCCCTGCCGAAAAAGATGAGGCATCGCTTGAGGGCACCGAGCTCTCGCGCTGGGTGTCGCTCACTCCGGCCGAACGTGCGCGCGAGCGTTACAACATCAGCGGTCCTGTTAAGGAAGTCGAGGTGACTCAGGAGATGCGTCAGGCGATGTTCGACCGTCAGGAAACGACCGAAGATCATGCCATGGTCATTGTCGGCAAGGCTGTTGATCAGGAGGGCAATCCTTACTATAAGGTGAAGAACTCGTGGGGCGACAGCGGCCACATCTACGGCGGCTACTTCTATGTCTCGATACCTTATTTCCTTGCAAAAACGATTTCGCTGAGCGTAAATAAAAACGCGGTTCCTGCCGAAATAGCAAAGAAATCAGGCTTGAAATAAAGGAAGTTTACGATTAAGCACAAAAAATGACAGCGTGCCGGCTTAGAGGTTTGGCACGCTGTCGTTTTTTTTTATTGATTGATCTGGTCTGCAAGAACTCTATGAGGTCAAAATCAGTGAATTAATTTTGAAAGGTAAAAAAATGACACCGAGAAATGGTGTAAAAGGTAAGAAAATGACACCGAGAAATGGCGCGAAAGGCAAAAAAATGGCACCGAAATGCACAAAAAAAATGGCACGGTTGCTGTTATGCAGCCGTGCCATTATGTTGTGTAATCGTGACTTTCTTTATTTGATTGTAATGGCGTCGGGGCCTGTAAATGTCATCTTCACAGGCTTTATGAGGCCGTTTTCGTCAAACTCCAGCTTGTCGATACACGTCTCGCGCTCATTGTAGTGCTGGATATCCAGACGGCGGCGGTGATACACGATATAGTAGTCGTCGGTGCCGGGTATCTGTATCACAGAGTGGTGTCCGGCGCCGGTGGCGATCTCTGGATCCTGCTGGAGGATAGTGCCTATACGCTCAAACGGGCCGAGAGGTGAATCGGCGATTGCATACGCCACCCGGTAGTTGGGGCCTGTCCAGCCGCCTTCCGACCACATGAAGTAGTATTTGCCGTCGCGCTTTAGCATGAACGGGCCTTCGACATAATCCTTGGGGGTGACCTCCTTGTATGTCTCTCCGTCGTCAAATTTTCCTATAGATGTAAGGTCATTGTTGAGTTTCACGACATTGCAGTGCCCCCAGCCGCCGTAGTACATGTAGTACTGGCCGTCGTCATCGAGAAAAACATACTGGTCGATCGGCTGTGCGCCATTGATGATTTTGTCGATCAGAGGTTTGCCGAGCGCATCTTTGAACGGGCCTTCCGGCTTGTTGGATACCGCCACGCCAATTCCGCCCAGTCGTTCATTGTTCTGAATGTCGTTGGCGCCGAAGTAGAGATAATATTTTTTCCCTTTTTTTACTATTGCAGGTGCCCAGAGTGCATAATCGGCCCATTTCACATCACGGATGTGGAGCACTTCGTTGTGCTTTGTCCAGTTGACAAGATCAGGCGAAGAGAATGCGTCGAAATGTGTCTGTAGATTATACTCTTTGTTATGTGAGTCGGTTTTACGCTCTATATCATCCTTGTATTTTATAAGATCGTCGCCATATAGACGCGACAGGGTGGGGTAGATCCAGACCTTTTTGTCAATGACGATGCCTTCCGGATCTGCATACCAGCCAGGGAACACCGGATTTATGGCACTTGCTGTAATTGCTGTTGCTGCCGAGAGTCCCAGAACTGCTGATTTGAGATTCTTTTTCATTATTTTTTATATTTGAAATGGTTTCTTATGCAAATATAGGAAGAAAATCCGATGAAAGAAGGCTGAAGTAGCGGTTATAGGTGTATGTCGCACCCTTTTTTAGCTGTTTTTTGGTGAAAAAGTACTGCTTTCGATATGCCGGAAGTTAATTATGGTTTGAAAACAGCTGGTTTTTAAAATTAAAATCTGCTTCTTATTCGAGGGCGTAAAATGTTGAGAATCAATATGATTACCCCCCCCCCTAAAGTACTTAGTAGACATGGCATTGTAAATAATTGATGTTAAAATATTTGTATATATCATACGAATGTTCGTAATTTGCAATGTCTCTTTTTGGCGTAATAGATGCTTCTGATCGAAACCCATTAAACTCAAATCATACCAATCATTACCAACTATGCCGAAGAATTTGATTACGGTTCTTGCATGTGGTATGCTTGCGGCCGGCGGCTCATTCGCTTTTCAGGCGCAGGCAAATGTCACAGCAAACCAGCAAGTTTCAGCGTGTACCGGTACTGTGGTCGACTCCGAAGGAGAGCCCGTTATCGGAGCTTCCGTTATGGTCGTTGGCACGACGTTAGGTGCTGCCACCGATTTCGACGGAAAATTCTCAATCCCCAATGTGAAGGCTGGTAGTACGCTCCACATCACAAGCGTAGGCTTCTCGCCCGTAGAAGTGAAGTGGAACGGTACTCCACTCAACATTACCCTCCGCGAAGATGCAAAACTTCTCGACGAGGTCGTTGCCATCGGTTATGGCACACAGAAAAAAGCCGACCTCACCGGTGCAGTGGGTGTCGTAAGCGTAAGTGATGCAAAGAAGCTCCCGCAGACCGATATCGCGTCGATGCTTCAGGGTCAGGTGCCGGGTGTGTCGGTGCAGACATCATCGCAGCCGGGTGCTAATGCCAATGTGCGCATCCGCGGTATCTCATCGTTCAACAATGTAGGTCCGCTCTACGTCATCGACGGCCTTATTGTCAACGACGCAAGCAACATCAACCCCAATGAGATCGAGACCATGCAGGTGCTCAAGGATGCTTCGGCCGCCGCTATCTACGGTGCCCGTGGTGCCAACGGTGTCATCCTCATCACCACCAAGCATGGCAAGGCCGGTAAGCCGACCCTCGATATCACGGCCAACTACTCGTGGCAGCAGATGCCAAGCAAGATCGAGATGATGGACGCCAACCAGTACATGAAGTACAACGAGCTTGGCTACATCAACGCGCAGATACCATGGCCGGCCGCTGCCAACGGAGTCGTTCCGGGCTACGTACTGCCCAATACCGACTGGCAGAAAGCTGTATTCCAGACCGGTTTTACTCAGGACTACAACCTGATGTACACGCAGGCTTCGGAGAATGTGCGCAATGCAATCGGTGGCGGATACCTCGATCAGGAGGGTGTGATCGAAGGCCCCAAATACAAGCGTGCTACATTCCGCGTCAATACCGATGCTACATACGGCATACTTACCGTAGGTGAAAACGCCACATTCTCTTATGTGGATTCCAACCCGTGGCAGGGAGGGTCGTTCGCAGGAGCACTTCAGACTCCGGCCGTTACCCCTGTCTACGACGACTCAAACGTAGGCGGTTACGGCCACGGTAGCTCCATGTTCCCTCACTACATCACCAACCCGGTGGGAAATCAGGCATCTGTCGACGCGCGCAACACCTCCTATAAGATCGTGGGAAATATATTTGCCGAGCTTAAATTCCTCAAGCATTTCACCTATAAGTTCAACATGGGTCTTGATGCTGTATGGAACCGCGGCAAATCCCTCCGCCATTACTGGTCGCTCCGTACCAACGACGATACCTCGCACAAGGATCTTCTTTCGGAGTCTACAGGCAACCGCTCGACGTTCCTTATCGAGAACACCCTCACGTGGAATCAGTCGTTCGACAAGCACAACATCACTGCTCTCGTCGGTTTCACCGCCGAGGATGTCAACTGGCACAGCCTCAGTGCAAGCATCTACGACCAGCAGTACGATGGTCTCGCGCAGATCACTCTTGGAACACAGATGAACAGCATGAACGGTAGCGAGGAACAGCGCCGCATGGCATCGTGGCTCGGTCGTGTCGACTACAACTACGATTCGCGCTATTATCTGCAGGTCAACTTCCGTTCCGATGCATGCTCGAAGTTCGGTCTTGCAAACCGTCGCGGTAACTTCCCTTCGTTCTCTGCCGGTTGGCGTCCGACTCAGGAGGGCTTCTGGGAGGATCTCGGTGTAGCCGATGTGATCAACAACCTGAAACTCCGTGGTAGCTGGGGTAAGATCGGCGACATGCAGTCGCTCGGCAACTACTCCTACCAGTCGACAGTGTCTTCCTATCAGCCCCTTATCGGTCTGAACAACATGTGGAACTGGTATGGTATCCTCAATGACAAGATCATACCCGGTGCTCTTGCCACAACCCGCGTCAACAACAACCTGAAGTGGGAGACCAAGACAACCGCCAATATCGGTGTCGACTTCGATCTTTTCAACAGCCGACTCACAGGTAGCTTCGAGTGGTTCACTTCCACCACCTCCGATCTTCTTTACAACATCAATACTGCAGCTGCGACCGGTACGACAAGCCTCTGGACCAACTACGGCAAGATGCGCAACAGCGGTATCGAGTTCAACGTGCTTTGGCGCGACACGGCCGGCGAGTTCACTTACTCGGTGGGTGCCAACATCGCCACCGTCCGCAACAAGGTGCTCCGTCTCGGCACAACCGATCTCTACGACGCAGGTTCGAGCCGCACTGAGGTAGGTCATTCGATCAGTGAATTCTACCTGATCCCGGTTGACGGCATTTTCCAGTCGAAAGACGAGGTCTATGCACACACCACCACTCTTCCCAATGGCAATGTTGTTGTAGTTCAGCCTACAGCCGAGGCCGGTGACATCCGTTATGTCGACACCAACGGCGACGGACAGATCACTCAGGACGACCGTGTTTATGCCGGTTCGCCGCTGCCAAAATTCGAGGCCGGTTTCAATGCCTCACTCGAGTGGCGTGGCTTTGACTTCAATATGTTCTGGACATCGCGCTACGGCAACAAGATCTACAACTCTACGCGTGCCGGCATCCTTGCAACGTATGTCAACAGCATGCCTGCCGACTACAAGCCCTGGACTTGGGACAACCCCTCTCAGACCGATCCCCGCATGTATGCCAACGCGTCAAACAACACGCTCGGCAATACCGACCGCTTCCTTGAGAACGGTTCGTTCCTTCGTTTGAAAAACCTGCAACTCGGATACAGCATACCTCAGAACATTTCAAAGCGTTTTGGTGTACAGCGTCTGCGCATGTACATCAGCGGTCAGAATCTCTGGACAATCACAAAGTATAAGGGCTATGATCCCGAGTTCGCCTCCGGCAACGTATTCGCTCAGGGCTACGACGGTGGAGCATTCCCCAACACCCGCCAGTACAACGTTGGTCTTCAGGTTCAGTTCTAAATCAACATCCAATTATTGTCAAGGCAATTACTTTATAGAATTCACATGAAAAAAAATATATTGAAAGCACTTGCCGGCCTGCTTCTCCTCTCCGGGGCATCCTCTTGTGGCAACGACTGGTTGTCGCTCTCGGATCCCAACCACTTCACGGCCGACCAGTACTGGCAGACCGAAGACGACTTTGAGTCGGGTCTTGCTGCCGCATACCGCTACCAGCGTCAGAGCGAGGGTGGTTTCGCACGCTGGTATCATCAGCTTATGATCCTCCGCAGCGACGAGGGCTACTCCACATCGCCCAACACTACCATCACCTCCTACGGTAACTTCCTTCACGATCCGTATATCGCGAAAAACGAGGCTGCATACTATAGCCCCTGGCGCGATGCCTATACACAGATCTTCTATGCCAACCAGGTGCTCGACGCTCTCAACACCAACGGCCCTGCCGTCCTCACCGACGCGCGCATAAAGGAGATCCGCGGTCAGGCCCTCTTCATCCGCGCAAGCGCCTACTGGTGGATGGCCTCGCTTTATGGCAAGACTATCAAGCAGACTACAGCTACCACTTCGGATGGTCTCGGCGAAGGCTTCATGTCGCAGTACGAAGGTTATCATTTCGCGCTTGCCGATCTTGAGGAGGCTGTGACACTACTTCCCGCAAGCTGGCCTGCCGCTGAGCTCGGCCGCATGACAAAGGGTGCATGCTACGGTCTTATGAGCCGTCTCAACATGCAGCTTGCCGGCATGTGTAAGCGTCCTGCTTCGATTGATCCGGAGGCAGCAAGCCATGCTGCCGAGGAGACCGGCTACTGGAATG
This sequence comes from uncultured Muribaculaceae bacterium, assembly GCA_964389525.1. Lineage (GTDB taxonomy): Bacteria > Bacteroidota > Bacteroidia > Bacteroidales > Muribaculaceae > JAFLTL01. The sequence continues at coordinate 45,733 of CAYMEX010000006.1, forward strand.
CCGCCAAGAAAAACTGTGAGGATCTCTTCGCGCTCAATATCTATAGCCTTGTTCCCGATTACGTCGACAACTTTACAAGCACAAACGAGTTCAACTCGGAGTCGATCTGGGAGCTTCCCTACAAATACACCGGCACCAACGCTTATGTTGGAGACTACTCGGGCTTCCACCGTCCGCAGTACGCCGGTCTTTACATGGCATCTTCGGGTGGCGGCTCATGGGACGACGTTTCGGCACGCGAGTGGGTGCTCGACGAGTTCGACAAGGAGAAAGATAAGGATGGCAATACCGATATCCGCAAACACTACACTCTCTTCTTCGACGATCCTTACGATCCTACCGAGATTCTCTACCACGGCAAGACCTGGAAGGAACTTAATGAGATCAACCATTTCAACAAGAAGTGCTACTGGCGTAAATACTCGCAGGTCGACAGCAAGACAGGCTACACCGAGCGTTACTCAAGTGATGTCAATTGCCGTATGATCCGCCTCGCCGAGATCTACCTCAACTACGGCGAGATCATGAACGAACTCAACGACCGCAACACCGCTGTAGAGTATATCAACAAAGTGCGTCGTCGTGCCAACATGGCTGATCTGAATGCCGCCTCGTTCCCGACCCGCGACCAGCTCCTCGAGCAGATCAAGCACGAGCGTATCATGGAGCTTGCCTCGGAGTGCCTCCGCTGGCCAGACCTCGACCGTTGGGGCGACCTCTACAACCAGGCAAGCATCAACGAGATCGCTCAGCGCGACAACGACTTCAACACATTCACTCTGGGCAAGTCCAACCTTTACCCGATCCCGCAGCGTGAGATCGACTACTATCCCGGTCTGACCCAGAATCCCAACTATTAATTTTGCATTCAGTTTAGACATACCATAATGAGAAAGATTATATTCTTCGCTGTAGCCGGTGTGCTCAGCACGTTGCAGATCGGTCTCACAGGTTGTACCGACATGGATGGCGACGGCATCGACTCGATCGAGTGGGGCGGTTCGACCAACCCTGAGTCAACCAGCTACCGCAACCCGGTGTGGGAGCCTTCGCTTGAAGGAGGTACGGTTGTTACTTCAGGTGCCTCTTTTGTGGCTATCGGCGGCGAGACCCAGTGGGCAGTAGGTGTCGACTACTGCTGTCCGACCATTCTGTCGACAAATCTTATGCAGTGGACGACCAACCAGCAGAACGCTTTTACTGCCGCCAATCGTCCGGCTTGGATCACGGGACGCATCAACTCGGTTTCTGCCGATTATATCACGGAGACAACAAAGGTCAACGTGACGACAAAGACTCCCGTAGTAGATAAAGACGGAGAGCCGGTTCTTGATGAGGACGGCGAACCGGTTGTGACTGAAACTGTGACTGTCGAGGATCGTTCGGCATCACGCTATTTCATGGTTTACAGCACCGACAAGGACAACGCCATCGGTATCGCCAGTGCCGCCAACGCACAGGGCCCGTACGTAGACCATGGCTGCCTCCTCAAGGCTTCTGATCTTGGTGTTACCACTTTGGCCGATCCTTTCATTGTAGCCTATGGCAACGATGACATCTATATCGGTTACAGCACCAACGACGGCTCATACGTCAGCAAGATCGAGTTCCCCTTCACTGTCAATCCCACCAGTCTTGCAATGACCATCGATACGACCGGTCTTCCCACGCTTGGTGCTCCTGTCAAGGTGTCTGGCGCTTCGTTCACCAACATTGCCCTCTTCCGCGACAACGACGGCAATTACATGATCTTCGGTGACGTGAACGGTGGTGTAAACTACGCGGTCGCTTCTGCTCCCACAGGCCCCTACGGATCGCTTCTCAGCGGCAATGGCGACACCTTCATCGAGGGTGGCAACGGCTACGAGAATCCTTGCAATGTGATGCGTGTGTTTGCTTCGTCCAACGGCAACTACTACGTGGCCTACAACGCTACAAAGACCGAGACTCCGACCATGCCTTCAGGTTACTCGCGTCAACCCATGTTGCTCAACCCCTTCAAGATTTCCGGTGGCAAAGTTTCGGCTGTCGTTACTGTGAATGAGGGCTGGACAACACCCCGTTTTGAAAAGTAAAACAACGGTTTATTGGGAGTGAGGTTGATACTCCCGTCTGATAACAGTTTTTTACATGCCGCCCCGCTCTGCATTGTGCAGTCGGGGTGGCTTTTTTTATAGCTTGTTTAATAGCGGAGATTTCGTTTGTGGAAAATCTGACCAATTTTAAGAAATTTAGGCAAATACGTCATAATACATTGTATGTCAAATTATTACCCCCCCCCACCTAAGCATTTTTGATTTTTTCATGTTTAATAACATAGTTATGCAATGACACAACTATTGTTTTAAAAAATAATAATATTTTATTTTGACGCGGGTTGATATTTCAGGCCGAAACCCGGCATGTTGTATCAGGTAACCTTTTGCAGAATACCAATCATTTTAATTATGGCAAAAAACCTAGTCAAATTGCTTGCATGTGCGACGTTTGCAGCCGGTGGCGCATTCTCGGTTGTAGCGCAGCATAATGCCGCCGTGACCCGTCAGGTCTCGGCATGCACAGGCACGGTGGTCGATTCACAGGGCGATCCCGTCATAGGTGCTTCTGTTGTGGTCAAAGGCACAAGCACAGGTGCCGCTACCGACATCAACGGTCAGTTCACAATTTCTAATGTGAAGTCTGGATCTGTCATTCTTATCACGAGTGTTGGCTATAAGCCGGTCGAGATAAAGTGGCAGGGAACTCCGCTCAACATCACGCTCGAAGACAACTCCGAGGTGCTCGACGAAGTTGTCGTTGTGGGATATGGCGTTCAGAAGAAAGTGAACGTCACGGGTGCTGTGTCCAATGTCAACATGGAAAACGCCGACTCACGTCCCGTTACGTCGACCGCACAGCTTCTTGCAAATGCCTCGCCGGGTCTGCAGGTCATGCAGGGCGGCGGTATGCCTGGAAGCGAGAGTTTCTCGTTCAATATACGTGGTCAGGGCACGCTTAACAACTCATCGCCTCTTGTTCTGGTAGATGGCATTGAGATGGGACTCGACAACGTGAATCCAAACCAGATCGCAAGCATCTCGGTGCTCAAGGATGCCGCATCCTGTGCCATATACGGTAACCGTGGTGCCAACGGTGTGATACTTGTCACCACCAAAAACGGACAGGACGGCAAGGTGACACTCACCTACGACGGCAACATGGCGTTGAACACACCGTCAAAGATCATTCACACCATCGCCGACTATCCCACCTACATGCGTCTGATGAACGAGTCATCGACCAACATTGGCGGCAATGTCCTTTTCCAGGACAATGTCATACAGCAGTGGGAGGATGCGAAGGCAAATCCTAACGGTACGTCAGCTTCAGGTTATCCCAATTACGTGGCATATCCTAATACCGACTGGTGGGATCACATCTACAACAAGAACTGGATGCAGAAACACTCGCTCAGCGTATCGGGCAAAGAGAAGCGCACAGGCTATCAGCTTAACTTCACTTTCTTCGACAACCCCGGTATCATGGACAAGAGCGGATTCAAACGCTACAGCGGACGCGTCAACCTCTACAGCGACGTCACCGACTGGCTGCGTATCGGCACACGCACCAACGGATATGTGATGAACTCCGAGGTCAACGGTCTTGGTGGATTCTTCGGCTCACTTGCCACATCAAAGATGATACCTTGTACATATCCGTTCTACGACGGCAAGTATGGCGCTCCGGAAAACTCGGCTGACGATCCGCAGTCACACAACCCGCTTTGGGACTATCAGACGGTCGACGGTTTCCAGAAGCGCACCGGCATCATGTCGGCATGGTATGCACAGGTCAAATTCCTCAAGCACTTCTCTTATCAGTTTGATTTCAACTATCAGCTGCATCAGTCCGAAAGAAAAAGCGCTAACGTGTCGGTCGGCAAATACTCCTTCTCCATGGACGACTGGAGCACTGGTGCCGACGATCCTTCGACCCTCTACACCTCCATGACCTACGGACGCACTGAGCGCACAAAAATCGACAATATCCTGAACTACAATCAGTCGTTCGGACAGCACGATGTCTCGGCAATGGTCGGTTACGAGGAAGAGGTCTACAACTACCGCGAGACTTATGCGCAGAAGCTCGGTCTTACCGACGACAAGATCAACGACCTCAATGCAGGCATATCACCGTACTCGACCTCAGGCTACGGCACGAAGTTCACGTCACGCTCATGGTTCGGACGTGTCAACTATGCTTTCGCAGGCAAGTATCTCTTTGAGGCCAACTTCCGCCGCGACGGTTCATCGCGTTTCGCACCCGATTGCCGCTGGGGCACATTCCCCTCGTTCTCTGCAGGCTGGCGCATGACAGAGGAGTCGTTCTTCCCGAAGACCGACTGGATCAGCAGCCTCAAGCTCCGCGGGTCGTGGGGTAAGCTTGGTAACAACTCTATCGGTAACTACGACTGGCAGTCGATATACACTACCGCACAATATGCCACCAACTCTACTCTCAACTCGGGTATCGCGATCACAAATATCGCCAACCCGCTCCTGAGCTGGGAGACGTCGGAGGTAACAAATATCGGCCTCGACTACGGTTTCTTCAACAGCCGTCTGAGTGGATCGATAGAGTGGTACAACAAGCTCACCTCGGGCATCCTATATACTCCCGACATGTCGATGACAATGGGTACAGCAGGTGCTCCCCGACAGAACATCGCCGAGGTGACCAACCGCGGTGTCGAGCTTGAAATCGGCTGGACCGACCGCATCGGCAAAGTCAACTACAGCCTGCGCGGATCGTTTGCATACAACAAAAACTGGGTCAGCAAATATAAAGGCGAGCTCAAGCGCGGGTGGAATGCCGACCATACGGAATACACCTCAAACATCGGTGATGTGTCGACCGGTGGCACAACCCGCGTGATCGAGGGTCATATGATCAACGAGTGGTATCTCCCCAACGTCTATAAGGGTACAGGCAGCCACTTCAATTCCGATGGCTCTGTCAACATCAACGGCGGCCCGAAAGACGGTATGATCCGCACTACCGACGACATGAAGTGGGCCGAGGCGATGATAGCCGCCGGTTATCAGTTCCAGCCCAACAACAACATCGGCAAACAGGGGCTATGGTATGGTGAGTACATCTACGCCGACACCAACGGCGACGGCATCTACGGTAACAGCTACGACTCGGAGTTCCAGGGATCGTCGACAATGCCTAAGTACAACTTCGGCCTGTTTATGAGCGCCGACTGGAATAACTTTGACCTCTCGATGAACTGGGGCGGTGCCGCAGGATACAAGCTCTATTACTATTCGACAGGCCGCAACGCCTCGACGACCGTCTATGGCTATGCTATACCCGATGCCATCGCATTCGACCACTACTTCTTCGATCCGGAGAATCCCAACGATCCGCGCACAAATCTCACGTCAAAGAACCCGCGTCTCGCTTATCTGAGCAGCACACCGTCGAGCGCATCGTCGGCTCTGCATCTCGAGGACGGATCATTTGTCAAGCTCCGCAACCTCACGTTCGGATACACCATTCCGCAGAACATATCGCGTAAGTTCTTTGTAGAGAAACTCCGCTTCTATTTCTCGGGCGAAAACCTCTTTACAATCACCGGATTCTCGGGCATGGACCCCGAGATGCGTACTACCGAGGGGTACTCGACAATGCGTCAGTATGCCTTCGGCGTGAATCTGACATTCTGATCTCTTGATACATAAAGATTAAGAAGATGAAAAATATATTCAAGAAACTCACTATAGCGGCTGTAGCTCTTGCATCGGCTGCAACATATACGGGCTGTCAGAGCGACCTGCTCGACACCACGCCCACATATATGTACTCCAGCGCAAACGTGTGGAAGAGCCCTATACTCGCACGCAGTGCGGTCAAGGGTGTCTACAACGCGCTCTACGCCCGTTTCACTCAGAACTACACCGGCAGCTCCATAGGCATACCCATGGACTGCTGGTCATCGGTGATGGATATCGACCGCAACTGGCGCGGTGGACTCTTCACTTGCACCGGTTCGCTTACCCCGTCCGACGGCAACCTTGCAAATCATTTCAAGCTCTACTACACGATCGTCTATCGTGCCAACGACGCCATAATGCACATCGACGAGGTGCCCGACATGAGCGACGACGAGAAAGCGCGTCTGAAAGCCGAGTGCAAGTTCCTGCGCGCATGGGGTTATTTCTACCTCAATCTCTACTGGCGCGGTGTGCCGCTCTATCTGCAGACGGTCGCTCCCGAGGATGCCACGCTGCCACGCTCGACTGAGGCCGAAGTGTGGGCGCAGATAATTCAGGATCTCACCGACGTGATCAATGAGCCCAACATCCCCGACCGCTACAACAAGGGCAACGCCAACTACGGTAACGCCACACGTGGCGCCGCTCTCGCCTATCGCGGACAGGTCTATCAGCATATCGGCGACAACGCCAAGGCTCTTGCCGACTTCGAGGCTATCGAGCGTTGCGGCTACTCGCTCTACAGTCCCAGCAACGGCGCTCCCGGCAACCGTGATTTCTTCGATCTTCTCCGTCCGGCCAACGAGCAGTGCGACGAGATGATCTTCTCGATACAGTGTGTGGAGACCTCAGGCATGGGCAACCCGCGCGGCATCAACTACGGCAACCGTGTCACCGGCGGATCGGCATGGAACAACTATCTGCCCAACCCATCCTATGTCGAGACATTTGAGTGCGCCGACGGCAGCAAGTTCGACTGGGAGAAATATTGTCCGGGATGGCACCAGATGGAGCCTGAGGCACGCAAGGTGTTCTTCCTCCGCGACGGTCTTGCCACCGGCAACTACGGCGTATGGGGTACGACAGCCACAACATGCTACGACCACAAGTACTACGACAATATGGAGGCATCGGGAGCCGATATGTCGAAATATCTCGACAACGGCAACGAGGCACGCATCAAGAGAGCCTACGACGACCGCGACCCGCGACTGAAGATGGCTATCATCACCCCCTACAGTGAGTACGACGGCAATCAGGCCGGAGTCGGCAACCACACGTGGGTGCTCCGCTGGCCATATATTCTCGACGCAGGCGCTCCCTACGATATCCGCACCGACACCAACGCCTACTACTATTACCTCTGGCGCAAGTATGTGACCGAGAACGACGAATGCACCACACGATGGGTGTACTCGATGGATATTATCCTCTGCCGCTACGCCGAGATTCTTCTCCGCCGTGCAGAGTGTCTGAACGAGCTCGGACGCACAAACGAGGCTGTGAACTATGTCAACATGGTGCGCAAGCGTGCCGGACATGTGCTTCTCAATGATCCGGCCTATCCTGCGACTAAAGTGCAGGGACAGGACGACATGCGCGAGCGCATCCGCAACGAGTACTATGTCGAGCTCGGCGGCGAGGACTCGATGTATGCCAACGAGCTCCGCTGGGGCACATGGCAGGACCGCAAGTTCCGCGACAACTCATCGGGCAAGACCAACGCGCCAATGAACACCAACGGCCTGATGCAGATGTGGGGCACCGTCACCTACTACAACATTTCGGTTGGCGACAAGATGAACGTATGGCCTATTCCCGCCAAGGAGCGTGAGATGAATCCGTCGCTCACTCAGAACACCGGATGGAATGATTGATGCTTTGATTCTCACTGAATAATTAGTATATTTGCTTGAAAGAGAGAGCGGCCGGGGTGGTTGATGTTTCCGGGCGCTCTCTCAAAGCATTTGATCAATAATACCAACACTTGTTACAGAAAATGAAAAAGACTTTCATGGCACTGGCAGCGCTTGCCGTCTCGGTCTGCGGCTTTGCGCAGCATCGTGCCGACCAGCAGCATCTCGAAGATGAAAACTCGTTCTCGATGATTGTACTCGGCGATCCGCAGGGCTATATCAAGTATGACCTCAACCAGCCGTTGTTCGATCTCTGCACGGCATGGATAGCCGACAACATCGACAACCTCAACATAAAAGCCGTGCTTTGCACAGGCGATCTTGTCGAGCAGAACGACAATATCACCATGAACCGCAACATGCTCAACCAGACGAGCCGCGAGATGTGGGAAGCCGGATCGCGCTGCTTCGAGCGTCTCGACAACAAGGTGCCATACTTCATCTCTGGAGGAAACCATGAGTACGGCTACCGTCGCTCTGAGAACGGCATGACTCACTTTCCCGAGTATTTCCCGTTTGAGCGCAACCGCGCGTGGCGCGACATCATCGTGAGCGATTTCCCCAACCGTCAGGGTATCACCGATATCGAGAACGCCGCTTTTGAGTTTGACGAACCCAACTGGGGCAAGATACTTGTGATCGTGACTGAGTTTGCTCCGCGCGACGAGGTGCTTGAGTGGGCTAAGGATCTATGCGCGAGCGATAAATACAAAGATCACAAAGTCATCTACATGACGCACTCGCTCCTTCGCGAGCGTTCGGCCGAGTACACCGACAACGAGTCATATAAGATCACACCCCGCAACTGGGGCAAGCAGGTGTGGGAGAAACTCATCTATCCGTCGGGTAACATCGTGTTCGCTCTTTGCGGCCACACAGGCCATCCCGGCGACTATGAGGACTCGATCGCATATCGTGTCGACAAGAACGCTGCCGGCCGCGACGTGCATCAGATGATGTTCAACGTTCAGGTGCTTGGCGGAGGCTGGGAAGGCAACGGCGGCGACGGCTGGCTGCGCATTCTCGAGTTCATGCCCGACGGCAAGACGATCAAGGTGAAGACATATTCACCACTCTTCGGCATATCCGATCTGACAAAGCATCTCGCACACCGCACAGCCCCCTACGACCAATTCGACATGATCATCGAGTAATACAGTATATTGTAATATCATTATTAGCATTGTTGCTTTATTTTATAAGTCATTTCATTGATAGCAGAAGGCTGTGTCATAAATGCCTTCTCACAGAGAGTAGGGACGCACGGTTCGTGCGTCCTGCTTTATTTCAGGTAGTTATATGGCAAATATCAACCTGTGTATTTCTAAAGCTACATTTATGTATAGCCTTTTTTGCTCTCTTGCGCATATTTGGCCTGAGATGGCTCGTGTTTTTAGAAATACAGTTATGAAGCAGGCACCCCCCGTAATAAGTCAGACAGGAAATTTGCAGGCACTTTATATTGCAATCATGGCAGCACAAATCTGGTTTGATCATTTTTCGCTGAATAATATGGCTATGTCAGATATTGTTTGTATTTTTACGAACAATAATCGGGATATAATATGGCAAAAATAGATATTACACCACAACAAGAGCGCCTTGCGAGATTCGCGAAGGCGATGGGGCATCCCACACGCATTGCAATATTGCATTTTCTTGCTCAAAGAAGCGAATGTTTCTTTGGCGACATACACGAGGTACTTCCGATAGCGAAGGCCACTGTGTCGCAGCATCTCAGCGAACTGAAAGAAGCCGGTCTTATACAGGGTACCATCGAGCCGCCGAAAGTGAAATATTGTATCAATGCTGAGAACTGGAAACTTGCCAGGCAACTGTTTTCACAGATGTTTGATGACTGTTGCCCTTCAGGGAAGAATAGCTGCTGCTCATAAGCACTATTTTTATCCCGATTGTTCGTAATTCGACAAACTATAATTAGACTGAATACGTTAAAAACATGGATAAAAAAGAATCAAAGAAAGGGTTTTGGTCAACTCTTTTCGCACCTAAAAAGAAAAGCTGTTGCTGCAACAGCAACATAGTCGTGGAAGACAATGTGAGACCGGTGCAGTCGTGCGGCTGCTCGGGTATGTCGGAAAAATCCGCTGAAACCTCTTGCTGTGCTACCGCTCCCGCTACAAAGGTCAGAGAGGTTCTTGTCCTCGGTCCCGGCTGTGCTAAGTGCAAAGAAGCATACAATGTCGTCGAGAGGGTAATCCGTGAGAATAATCTTGATGTCAGGCTTTCTAAAATCGAGGATATAGCCGAGATGATAAGCTACAACATTATGACGACACCGGCGGTGGTCGTTGACGGTGCAGTAAGAATCAAAGGACACGTTCCGTCGGCCGACGAAGTGAAAAAGGCTCTCGGCATCTGATCTGAACAACTGGAAAAATTATGGAAACGAATAAGGAAATCAGGTTCCTTATATGGACTGTCGTAATATTTCTGACAGCATTCTTCTTGCCCGTCAACAGTGATACGTTGCTGACTGCCATACATTCCTCACTTGATCTCGTCAGGTGGTATGCGCGCGAGCATATAGTTCTCTGCCTTCTTCCGGCATTCTTCATCGCCGGTGCGATTGCTGTGTTGGTAAGTCAGGGAGCGGTGTTAAGATATTTCGGTGCAAATGCAAGGAAATGGGTGTCCTACACGGTAGCTTCCCTTTCGGGAGGTATACTTGCCGTGTGTTCATGTACTATTCTCCCGTTGTTCACTAGCATTTACAAACGTGGAGCGGGTCTTGGTCCGGCGATAGCGTTTCTATATTCAGGTCCCGCCATCAGCATACTCTCGATAATCCTGACTGCTCGTATTCTCGGGCTGGAAATGGGACTTGCCCGTATAATCGGTGCCGTCACGTTTGCTGTGGTAATTGGTCTTGTTATGTCGTTCATCTTCCGTAAGGAAGAACGGGAAAAGGAGGCTGCACAGATGAATATCGTGCCGCCGCCCGAGAAACGTCCGCTTTGGCAGACAGCAGTGTTCTTCTTTACTCTCGTGGCAATCCTCGTGTTTGCCAACTGGGGCGCACCTGCTGCAATTGACCGTGGCGTATGGGCTGCTATCTACGGGGCAAAATGGTGGATAACATCAGCCCTTGCAATAGGTCTGTGCGTGATGCTTGTGAAGATACTCCATCTGAAAGCCCGATGGATTATCCTCGGAGCTGTCGCCGTCGCGATTTCAGCTTTTGTCGCTGATGTTTTCATTCCCGACGCAAAAATAGCTCCACTTGTTCCTATGATTGTTTCTGTCGCCGTGCTTGCCATCGTGCTGTTATGCGACAAAAACGATGACGAAAACCGAGAGTGGGTCTTGTCGTCGTGGGGCTTCGCCAAACTGATACTGCCGTTGCTTGCAGTAGGAGTAGTGACTGCGGGGTTCCTGCTCGGCTCAACGCACGACGGTATAGAGCTGCCCGGTGTCATACCTGACAGCTGGGTTGAATGGGCCGTCGGCGGCAATTCGTTACTGTCAAACTTCTTCGCAAGTTTCACCGGGGCGTTCATGTATTTCGCCACTCTCACCGAAGTGCCGATTATCCAGGGCTTGCTCGCTTCCGGCATGGGCAAAGGCCCGGCTCTTGCCCTGCTGCTTTCCGGGCCCTCGCTGTCGCTCCCGAATATGCTTGTCATACGCAGCGTGATGGGAACGAAAAAGACAGTGGTTTATGTCGCTTTGGTAATTGTCATGGCAACCGTTTCGGGCTGGATCTATGGTTGTTTCTTCTAATTCACATACATCATGAAAGTACTGATTCTTTGTACTGGTAATAGCTGTCGCAGCCAGATGGTGCATGGCTTTCTCCAATCATTTAGCACTGATGTTGATGTATTCTCCGCTGGTACGAAACCTGCGGAGAAGGTCAATCCGCTTGCAGTCAAAGTCATGCATGAGAAAGGCATCGATATCAGCGGGCACACGCCGCATAATGTTGAAGAATATATCAAAGACTCATGGGATTATGTCATAACTGTCTGCGGAGGAGCCAACAGGAGTTGTCCCACGTTTGTTGGCAATGTGAAACATCGTTTGCATATCGGCTTCGACGATCCCTCTGATGCTGTCGGTTCAGAGGAATACATATTAAGTGAGTTCCGCCGGGTGCGCGACGAGATAAAAGACAGATTTGAACAATTCTATAAAAACAACCTGAAATGAATGCTCTATTCGATACACTATATTTCAATCGGTTGACTAACGATCACATATTATAAATTTAAGCAGGTAGCATGATGTGATTCAGTCATGCCGCCTGCTTAATGTATGTGTCTGATATGAGGATAGTTTACATTATTCCTTTGAGCATGCCGTAGAAATACACGAGTTTCAGTATGTATTTCTTCAGGATCCAGGCAGCCCACTGCTCCTTTGATGTGTCAAGCAACGTGAACGGGAACGATACGCATTCTTTCTTGTCGTAGTCAAACTCACACAACAGCACGTGGCCGTAGTCGGTTACGATCGGGCATGCGGCATATCCGTTGTATTTCTCCTGAGGCTCTTTGCCTTCCATAAGCGAAATCAGGTTTTTGGCCGCAACAGGCACCTGCATGCGCACGGCCGCAGAGGTCTTGCTCGTGGGCACACCGGCGACATCGCCCAGCGATATTATTTCCGGGTAAGTCTTGTGTATCAGAGTCTCCTTGTCGACCATCACCCAGCTGTCGGCGGCTAATTTGCCTTCGGTCCAGCCCAGTCCCGAGTCGCGCACGAAGTCGGGAGCCGACATCGGGGGAGTGAAGTGAAGGAAATCATAATCTTCGGTAAACGGAGTCACGATCGTTTCCTCGCCCTGCGTCTCTGTCTTTTCAAAATACACTTTCTTCGCCAGAGTGTCGATCCCTTTTACGCGGCAATGCAGATTCACCGGTATGTTGCGTTCCTCAAAGATCTCCTCAAGTCGCGGAGTGAAGTAAGGCACGTCATACAGAGCCTTTGAAGCGGTGAAATAGTCTATCTGCAGATTGTCGCGGTTGTTCTGCTTACGGCTCTGATGCTCGGTGAGCAGACATATCTTTTTGGGTGCGCCGCCGCATTTCAGTTTGGTGTAGGTGTCGGTGAACACGCCTCTGCCTCCCTTTTTGGCAAACTCCTGCATGGCGGTCCATGTATTCTGTGCGCCCTCCCAGTCATATATGCAGTGCGCGTTGCCTTCGCCAAGAGTTTCAAGCGATATGCCTTCAACCTTGTTCCAGTTGATCTGCAGACCCGGAGTCAGCACCAGGAAATCGTAGTTGATTTTCCCGTTGCCTGTTGTTGCGACCGATTTAGCCACAGGATCCACAGCAGTCACCGTGTCTTTGATCCATTTCACACCGTCGGGCACACAGTCCTCCTGCTTTTTCCAGACCTCATCGGGCTGATATTCGCCGCAGGCAATCAGGGTGAATCCCGGCTGATAATACTGGCGGTCGCTCGGGTCTATCAGGGTTATGTCGGGTTCGTCGAGCCAGCGCGTCAGGCGTGCGGCCATGCTCAGACCGGCGGCGCCACCTCCGATGATCACAATCTTGCCCTTGGCCTTGCTCGAATAGGCAAATGCCTCATTGACACCGATTGTGGAGATCACACCTGCCGAAATGAGGAGTTTCAGAAATGAGCGACGTCCCATCTCGTCATTGCGGGTTGCAAGAGACTCTAATTGCCTTAAAAGTTTATCTTTCATGATATCTGTATACAGTCGTTGAAGTGACTTAAACTTATTGCATTTTAAGATTTAAGATTGATTCGAGGTAATTTCGGTATCGCGGTGAGGGAGCAATGGGGCTCCATTGTGATCGAAGAGAGGTTCCGAAATTGCCCGAAGCAGACTTGAAGCTTAAACTGAATGGTCCATTTCACTTCCTGGTTAACATTTTGTAATAAGTTTAAATCACTTCGTTATCTTCTTGGCTTATTTTTCCCCAAAGATATGATAAAAATGTAACTCAACAGATATTAAGCGAATGTATTTTTCATCGCAGACAAAATGTTTTTCACGCCGTTTGTGTAACTTTGCAGTCGATTTCAGGTAGTGTTCTGGTTTCTTCCGATACAATAATGAATTCTGGTTTTTTGAAAAGGTTTCTGGCCGGTATTGCGATGGTGTGCGCTGTTGCGCCGTCGGTCGTGGCCGAAGATCCGGTAATAGATTACAAGCCTCAGATTCATGGCACGTTCAGAGGTAGATATGAGTTGGAGCTGCGCGATGGCTACGGACGCTTTCAGGTGCGTAACGCGCGCATGAGCGCAAAAGGGGCTGTGGCTTCATCGATCGACTATTTCATGCAGGTCGATCTCAGCGCCAATGGTAAATTTGTTTTCCTGGACGCATATACCCGTGTCGGTCTCGGACGTGGCTGGAGGATTAAGGTCGGGCAATACCGCATGCCGTTTGGCATAGGCATATTCCGTATCCCCGGCGACTACATATTTTCCAACCGCATGTTTCTTGCAAAGCAGGGCTTCAACTACCGTCAGGTCGGAGCCCAGTTCATATTCGATTCACGTCTTGGCGCGTTGCCCCTGACTTTCGAGGGAGGTGTGTTCAACTCGGCATCGACTGTCGATCACAACGTGTGGCAGAATAAATACAACTTTGCCGGCAAGGCGACACTGAAGGTCGATGATGTGAAACTCGGTCTTAGCTATGCTTCGATCATTCCCGGCACAGTGCGTATAAACGCAGCTGATCTGTTCTGCGGGTATAAGGCCGGAAGATGGGAGTTTGAGGCCGAGGGGCTTCTGAAAAACTACACGCGCGACAGCCATAAAAACGCTTGGGCCTATGCCGTCTCGTCGGTCTATGTCATGCCGGTGAAGCTGGGAGATTTCAACGCCTTGTCGTTTCAGGGGAGGTTTGATGGTCTTACCGATCATTCCTCGGGCATCGGCAACGATCAGGGGCAGCTTGTCACCAACGATCCTGCCCGTAACCGTGTCACTGTCGGTTCTACGATCTCATGCGTTCACGGGCCGGTACGTGCCGATGTGCGTCTCGATGTCGAGAAATATTTTTACAACGACCGCACTGTCACCCCGTCGGGTACCGACGACCGCATCCTTCTCGAGCTGATAGTCAAATTCTGATAAGAGATTGTCTGAGAAATAGTTTCTATAAATATCAAGGGCACCCCGATTCACCGGAGTGCCCTTGCTGTATTACGACGAAATGTCAGTTTACTTGGCTATGAGCAGCGTGTAGTTCTTTTTGCCGCGCTGCACAAGTATGTATTTGTCGTTAAGAAGGATGCTGCCGTCGATCACTCTGTAGGGATCGCTCTCTTTCTCCTTGTTGATCGACAGTGCGCCCTGCTGGGTCATCTTGCGCATCTCGCCCTTGCTCGAGAAGACGGGAGCCATGTCGGTGAGAAGATCCACGAGTTTCACTTCGCCCGACAGGATGCTTTCGCGGCTCACTTCGTGACGCTCGACGCCCTCCATCACTGCAAGAAGCGTGTCCTCGTCAATCTTGCGAAGAGTCTCCGATGCGTGGTTGCTGAAAAGGATCTTGCTGGCTTCGACTGCGGTCTCGTAGGCTTCGCGGCCGTGTACCATCACGGTCACCTCCTCGGCCAGACGCTTCTGCAGCGGGCGCAGACCCGGATCCTCGTTGTGCTTGGCCACAAGCTCCTCGATCTCCTCCTTGGTGAGGAAAGTGAATATCTTGAGATACTTTTCGGCCTCGGCATCGCCAACATTCAGCCAGAACTGGTAGAACTTGTAGGGCGACGTGTAGCGTGCGTCAAGCCATACATTGCCGCTTTCTGTCTTGCCGAACTTGCCTCCGTCGGCTTTAGTGATCAGCGGACAGGTGAGTGCGTATGCCTCTCCGCCGAGTTTGCGGCGTATGAGTTCGGTGCCTGTGGTGATGTTGCCCCACTGGTCCGATCCTCCGAGCTGAAGACGGCATCCCTTGGTCTCGTAGAGATGCAGGAAGTCGTAGCCCTGCAGCAGCTGATAGGTGAACTCCGTGAAGCTGAGTCCGTCGCGGGCTTCGCCGTTCAGGCGCTTCTGCACAGAGTCCTTTGCCATCATGTAGTTGACTGTGATGTGCTTGCCGATATCACGGGCGAAATCAAGGAACGAAAAGTCCTTCATCCAGTCATAGTTGTTCACAAGTTCAGCCTGGTTGGGCTCGCCGCTGTCAAAGTCGAGGAAACGTGCGAGCTGTGCCTTGATTGCTTCCTGATTGTGGCGCAGAGTGGCTTCATCGAGCAGATTGCGCTCGGCGCTTTTTCCCGAAGGGTCGCCGATCATGCCTGTGGCTCCGCCGACGAGTGCGAGAGGCTTGTGGCCGCAACGCTGGAAGTGGCGAAGCATCATCACTCCGCAAAGATGTCCGATATGAAGCGAGTCGGCAGTCGGATCGATACCGAGATATGCGGTCGTCATGCCTTTTTTGAGTTGTTCCTCTGTTCCGGGCATAATGGTGTGGATCATGCCACGCCATTGTAGTTCTTCTATAAAGTCCATATATTGTTATGTCTATGATAATCGTTTAAGTGAGAAATCGTAGTCTTATTTGACCTTGAGTTTATCGCCGATATTGAGCTTGTTGCTCGAAAGACCGTTAAGCTGCATCAGTTTGTCGACGGTAGTGCCGTGGCGTTGTGCGATCTTATAGAGGCTGTCGCCTTTTCTGACGGTATAGACAGAGCTTGACGATGTGCCTGATCCGGCAGACTTCTGTGTCGCTGTCTGCTGTTGTTTGGCCGGAGCGGCAGTTTTGGCTGCAGTGGTTTTCTTGGGCTGGGCGACAGGCTTGGGAGCTGATGTGGCTGCGGAGGTTGTCTGCTGCACATTCTCGGTGCTCTCTTCCTGTGTCGACGGGCCGCCGGCATGAGCCATGAGGTTTTCGTTGTCGGTCGGTCGGGCATCGGTTGAAGCCGAGTCTGCCGCATTCGTTCCATCTTCAGCTGCAAGATAGCCTTCGTCCTTCTTCTCGCGTGTTGTCAGCACCACTTTTATCTCCTGGCCGCGTTTCACCGATTTTATGCCGCCGTTGGCGCTTTTTAGCGATGCAACGGTTACGCCGTATTTACGTGCGATCGAGGTCATTGTCTCGCCGCGAGCCACCTTGTGCCACTGCGTTTTCTCTGTTATCAGATAATCGCCGTCTTCCCTCACGTTTACCGACTCGCCGGTCGACGGCTCCACTCTCAGCCGGCGGGCATAGAGTGTGTTGTCGTGTGTCACGATGCTGTCGCGGCTTGCAAGATAGCTGAATATTTGTTTTGATGGCAGGGTAAGCGTGTAGGGTTTGATGTCGCCGGGTATATAATCCTTGCGGTATTGCGGGTTGAGGACCTTTATCTCCTCGACGGGGATGTTGAGCACATCGGCGATCTGCTGGAAGTGCACGCGTTCTGTCACCTGGATGCTGTCGGTGATGAGCGGACGTTTTGCCAGAGCGGGGCTGATGCCATGCTCCGGGTAGTAGGTCATGATGTAGTTCGCAGCGATAAATCCGGGCACATAACCGCGCGTCTCGTTAGGAAGAAACGGATAAATCTCCCAGAAATCATGTTTCTTGTCATCGTTCTCGCCAAGGCGCTTCAACGCTTTGTTCACATTGCCGGGGCCGCAGTTATAGGCAGCGATCGCGAGCGACCAGTCGTTGTATATTGAGTAAAGCTGCTTCAGATACTTTGCCGCGATTTCCGACGAGCGGTAGGGATCGCGACGTTCGTCGACAATCGAGTTGACCTCCATGCCCATGCTCTTGGCCGTTGTGATCATAAACTGCCAGAGGCCGGTGGCGCCTGAGCGCGACACGGCGTTAGGGTTTAGCGCCGACTCGATTATAGGCAGATACTTAAGCTCGAGAGGCAACTCCTCACGCTCGAGAGCTTCCTCGAAAATTGGCATGTAGTAAAGGCTCATGCCGAGCATGTTTTCGATGAGCTGACGCCGGCGTTGGGTGTACATGTCGATATACGTCCTGACAATCGAGTTAAAAGGCATCTCGATTACCGTCGGCATCGCGGCAAGACGTTTCACTATCTCGTCGTCACTGAGCTCGGTGTCGGCGCGCTGGTCGGCATTCCTGTCAAGATCGACATAATTCTTCAGATACCAGCTCTCAAGCATTGCCTGAGTGTTGGCCTCGATGCTTTGCGGAAATACTATCGTGCTGTCGGTAAACTCGGTTGACAGTGTCAATATGTTCTTTGCCTGCGGAGTAACGGCGTGTGACTGAGTTGTCATTCCCGACACGAGGGTCAGGCACGCGATACCGGTCTTGAGCAGAAATGATGACATGATTTTTTACCCTGTGAGATTTTATATTGGAGATGTGAGGAATCACTTGAAAATGCGGGACGTCATATCGACCTGCCAAGGCAGACTGACACCCATCCGCAAAGATAGTAAAAAAATACTGCACGCTTGTCGGTGTATAGATTAAAAATAGCGGAGATGCACTCAAATTATTGTCTGAAATGCCGTATGCGGCAATGATTGCCGGCCGGCCGGAGTTGCTGCGACATGAATGCCGCAAACAACCTTTTTGTGCAGTCGGTTGTTTAGATAGTAATGAAAATCAAAAACAGAACACTTTTATCAACTTAATTACTATGAACACAGCTCCTCTTCAAGGCATTAAAGTCGTGGACTTTACCGAAGTGCAGTCAGGTCCCTCATGTACACAGATGCTCGCATGGCTTGGTGCCGAGGTTGTAAAAATCGAACGTCCCGGAGTCGGCGACGCAACACGCAAGGAATTGCAGTTTGATCCCGACGAACCAAGCTATTACTTCCTTCAGCTCAACAGCGACAAGAAGTCGCTGAGCCTCGACGCGAAGACACCCGACGGCAAGGCAATACTCACGAAACTGATACAGCAGTGCGATATCTTTGTCGAAAACCTGCACCCCGGTGCCATGGATAAACTCGGATTCAGCTGGGAGGCAGTGCATAAGCTCAACCCTAAGTGCATATACGGCACGATCAAAGGATTCCCGGTCTCGTCGAAGTACAAGGATCTGAAGGCCTATGAGCCTATCGCACAGGTCACAGCTGCCGCTGCGTCGACAACCGGATGGTATTCGGGCGATGCCGACATACCCACACAGTCGGGTGCCGCGCTTGGCGACTCCAACACAGGCATGCACCTGCTCATTGGTCTTCTCGCTGCACTTCAGCAGCGCAACAAGACCGGCGAGGGTTGCTACGTCTATCAGTCGATGCACAACGCATGTCTTAACCTGTGCCGCATCAAGACACGCGACCAGCTCACACTCGACCGTATCGGCTATCTGACACAGTTCCCGCAGTACCCCGACGGAAAGTTCGGCGACTGCGTGCCGCGTTCCGGCAACACCGAGGGTAGCGGAGTACTTGGCTGGACCTACAAGTGTAAGCCGGCCGGAGGACTTGACTCGGAGATCGACGCAAACAACTATGTATATGTCATACTGCAGCGCGGTGCCAAGGACTTCGAGCTGGCATGCAAGGCGTTCGGATTTGAGGACTGGCTCACCAACCCAGACTTCAACACCGCCGACGCACGCGACCGCCATAAAGCTGAAATTATCAAGCGTATAAGCGCATGGACTGCCGACAAGACAAAATACGAGGTTACGAAGCTGCTCAGTGTTGCAGGTGTGCCTGTCGCTCCCGTGCTCTCGACCAAGGAGATGATGACCGATGAGACTCTCTACGACGGAAACACCCTCGTGCGCATCGACCAGGGAGGCAAGATAGGCACATTCGTCACCGTCGGATGTCCTTTCACAATGAGCTCGTTCCAGCCCACCTACGGACCGTGCCCGACACTTGGCGGAAATACTGCCGAAGTCCTCAGGGAGCTTGGCTACACTGCCGATGATGTGGCTCGTTTTGCCGCTAACGGTACGACTGCACCCGCTCCAAAACCGGCCGCTCCTGCCGCAAAATAAGGGAGGAGATCTGTCAACAAAAGTCTAAAATGTGTTCGATATGAATACTGACAATACAAATAACGCGGTGCAGACCACACGGCCGCAGTTCCCGCAGCAGGTCACGGGCATGTACATTCTGGCCGAGTCGCTGAAACGGCTCGGACTGAATGAGGTCTACGGGCTGGTCGGCATACCTGTGACCGAGGCTGCATATGCCATGCAGAAGATCGGCATAAACTACTACGGCTTCCGGTTTGAGCAGCAGGCAGGCATGGCGGCTGCCACACACGGTTATCTCACACGGCGTCCGGGCGTTCTGCTCACCGTATCCTCTCTCGGATTTATGAACGGACTGACTGCTACGGCAAATGCCACTGTCAATTGCTATCCCATGATCCAGATCTCGGGAGCGAGCGATCCGACAATGGTCGACATGGACATGGGCACCTACGAGCAGCTTGACCAGCTCAACACAGCACGTCCGCTTGTCAAGGCCGCTTTCCGCTGCAGTCATGCCAAGGATATCCCGTCGGCCGTCGCAAGGGCATATCGCACGGCTGTCAGCGGGCGTCCGGGCGGTGTCTACATCGACATGACAACGCCGGCTCTTGGAGAGATCATGGATGCCGCCGATGCCGAAAAACTGTTCTACCAGCCTGTCGATCCATATTCGTCGGTCGCTCCGACGCAGGAGGCTGTCGACCGTGCCGTCGCAGCGCTTGTATCGGCAAAGCGTCCGGCCATACTTCTCGGCAAAGGCGCGGCCTATGCTCAGGTCGACGACAAGATACGCACGCTCATTGAGACATA
The DNA here is from genome assembly GCA_964389525.1 of uncultured Muribaculaceae bacterium. Classification (GTDB taxonomy): domain Bacteria; phylum Bacteroidota; class Bacteroidia; order Bacteroidales; family Muribaculaceae; genus JAFLTL01. The sequence goes on from CAYMEX010000006.1 coordinate 66,094, forward strand.
TAAGATACCATATCTGGGCATGTCTATGGCAAAAGGACTGATGCCAGATGCCGGTCCTTACAGCGCGTTGAGTTGCCGCTCGACAATCATGGAACAGGCCGACGTGGTCATGGTGATCGGTGCACGCATCAACTGGATGCTCTCGTTTGGACGTGGCAAATGGAATCCGGCTGTCAGGTTTATCCAGCTCGATGTCGAGCCGACCGAGATCGACCGCAATGTGCCCGTCGCAGCGCCTGTCGTAGGCGACATGGCGCAGAGCCTTGACATGATCCTCGCCGCTCTCAAAGGCAAGACCATGAGTGCCGATCCGGCATGGCTCACATCTCTCCAGGCCGAGTCAAAAGCGAAAAATGCTAAATTCATGGCTCGTCTCACCGATGCCGCTAAGATACAGCCTATGACTCACTGGAGTGCTCTGTCGGTCGTAAAGCCGGTGCTTGAGAGCAATCCCGATGTGATACTGGTCAACGAGGGCGCAAATACGCTCGACGACACCCGCGACTCTGTCGACATGTCGCTGCCGCGCCATCGTGTTGACTGTGCCACATGGGCAATCATGGGCATGGGCATGGGATCGGCTGTAGGCGCCGCCGTCTCGACCGGAAAAAGCGTCGTGGCTGTCGAGGGCGACTCGGCCTTTGGTTTCTCCGGCATGGATTTCGCCACGATCTGCCGCTATAAGTTGCCTGTGACCGTCGTTGTGTTCAACAACGGAGGCATCTACAATGGCGTAGGTGTGAACCCGTCGGGCGGCGATGCTCCGGCTCCTACAACGCTCGACATCAACGCTCAGTACAACCTCATCGGAGAGGCATTCGGCGCTAAGGGATACCGTGTGAGCGACACCGCTTCGCTGAAAGCCGCCCTCGAGGAGGCCATTGCGTCAAAGGCTCCGGCATTGATCGACGTGCAGCTTGGGGCCGACTCCGGCAAGGAGTCAGGCCACATAGGTTATCTTAATCCGGCCTCGCTTATCGACTTCACTGTCTGAACAAGGTTATATCATTAATTCCGCACCGAGGCTGTGTCAAAATGGCTTCTGACAATCTTAAGCGTCGTAGGGGCGTGCGACAGTACGCCCAATGCAAGTCTTGACACAGTCCCGGTGCATAATCCTATTTGTTATGGGTCTGAGTCATGTAATATTATACGCCATAGTCCCGATTATAGTCGTGATGCTTGCCGGCTATATTTCAGGCAAAAAAGGGGTGTTCACGGGTGATGATGCCAAGAAATTCAACAAAGTTGTGCTTGACTATGCCCTTCCTGCAGCCTTGTTCGTCTCGATTGTGCAGGCCAGCCGTGAGGATCTTGCCAGAGATGCGAAGCTCACCATTGTGTCGACGGTGGGCATTATGGCCTGCTTCATGGTCGTATACTATGTATTTAAATATTGCTTCAAGAAGAATACGGGTGCCGATGCGGCCGTGTCGGCTTTGATCAGCGGATCGCCGACAATCGGTTTCCTCGGATTTGCCGTACTTGAGCCTATATTCGGCACAAGCCCTTCAGTGGCTCTTGTGGTGGCGATAGTCGGTATTGTGGTGAACGCCATCGGCATTCCTGTCGGGCTGTCGCTCATGAATGCCTCTCTCGAGAAGCAGAATCCCGGAAGCACGAAACACGAGAGCGCATGGAAGCCCGTACTTCACGCCCTTGCGCAGCCTGTGGCGTGGGCGCCGATCCTTGCCGTAGTCTGGGTGCTTGTCGGCATACCTTGGCCCAAGGAGCTGAGCCCATCGTTTGATCTTATTGCCAAGGCCAACGCCTCGATGGCAGTCTTCTCGGCAGGCATCACATTGTCGGCGATCAGATTCACCATCAACTGGCAGGCTGTGCTCGGTTCGATCATGAAGATGGTGATGATGCCGGCTGTGATACTCATTCTCGGTCTGCTTTTCCACATGGATCCGCTCAACCTCAAGATGCTTGTTGTTGCAGCCGCTCTGCCTCCCGCATTCTCAGGCATTATCATTGCCGACGAGTATGACACTTATGTGGCTACCGGCACGTCGTCGCTGACGTTGAGTGTCATCCTGTTCATCGGCTTCTGCCCGTTGTGGATATGGCTTACCGATCTCGCTCTCAAAATGTTCTGACCACTGTTATTTTTGACTTGATAGGATCTCCCCGCTGAAGATGCTGTTATTTTCAGCGGAGAGATCCCTCTTGTGTCTGTCAGTTCCGGTCGCCGTCGATAAAAAAGCGGCGGTACTCGCTCTCGAAGTTGGGAGTGAGCACATCCCTGCCGATCGCTTCGACGATCTCATCACGGCTCCAGTACCGCCCGCCGTCAAGCTCGTCGCTCGGTGTAGGCATTACGTCGACCGTCGTGCGGAAAGCGTTTACAAGCTCGCGTTCGCGGCTCGACTCAAAGACGTAAGATCCGAGATACTCCGGCTCGAAGTCGGTAAGTTCCAGTTCCTCGCGTGCTTCGCGGCGCAGAGCGTCGGCCGTGCATTCGCCCAGATCGATATGTCCGCCAACGGCTGTGTCCCATTTGCCCGGCTGTATGTCTTTCCATTCAGGGCGTTTTTGCAGATATAGCCGCCCCTGCCGGTCAAACACATGCAGATGCACGACCGGGTGCAGGAGCATGGATCCGCCGTGACACTCGCCGCGGGTAGCCGCGCCGGTTATGTTGCCCGCCTCGTCGACGATCGGGAAAATCTCGTTTGAGTTGTCTGATGCCATGTCGCTGGTGTGAAATAAACCCCTCCCGGTCGTTTATGCACGGGAGGGGGGTGATGTGAGGTAAAATCGCTGTTTGATTATTTTGCCGACGGTGGTGCGGACTCTGCCGATGCACCCCAAGTCTTGTTTGGATGACGTCCCATCTCGAGCACAAGAGTGCCTCCGTTGGCCACATCCTCATGACTGATCCACGGCTTGTCCCATGTCTTGCCGTTGAGAGTCGCGCTCTGTATGTACTTGTTTTCCTCAGAGCAGTTGTTGGCGATCACTCTGAACGTCTTGCCGTCGGGTACTTTCACGCTTATGTCTGTGAAAAGCGGACTGCCGATGTTGTACACGGGGAAACCGGGTGTCACAGGATAGAAACCGAGCGACGAGAACACCACGAAACTCGTCAGGCCGCCACCGTCCTCATCGCCGGGGATACCCATCAGGTCGTTGCGGAACCATGTGTTCAGGCACTGGCGTATGCGTTTCTGGGTCTTCCACGGAGCACCTGCATAGTTGTAGATGTAGGGTATGTGGAGCGATGGCTCGTTGGCCATGGTGAACTGGCCGATGTTGCCAGTCTGGTCGGGAAGCTGCTCGTAGAACTCGCGTTTGCCGCGTCCCATAGGCTCGGCAAACGTCTGGTCGAGATTCTTTATCAGTTCCTCGCGTCCTCCCATCATGTCGCAGAGGTCGGCGAAATTGTGTTGCACGTCCCAGCGGTATGTCCAGCCGTTGTTCTCGTCATAGGCGTCGCGGGCGCCGATACCTCCGCCAAACCGGTAGTCAAACGGTTCGAGAAACTTGCCATCCTTGTCTTTGGGGTGGAAGAACTTTGTCTCCGGGTTCCATACCGTGCGATAGTTGTAGCTGAGTTTAAGATATTTGTCGGCGTCGTCATTCTTGCCCAGATACGATGCGATGCGGCTCAGGCACCATTCGTCGTAGGCCGTGCCGAGAGTCACTGCTATAGGCTGGCGTTTCTCAAATGCGGTCACTGCAGGGTCGGTTTCCTTCTCACCCTCGCGCAGAGCCGGTATATAGCCGTTTTTCTTATAGAAGTCGTCGATCCAGCTCGCAGGTTTGCCGCTCCAAGGTGCGAGCGTCTTTTCCTCTATGCCCTTGCGGCAATAGAGATAAGCGCGTTCGGCGTCAACGTCAAGACCTTTGTAGAGAGCGTCGGCCACCATTGCCACGCCGTGGTTTGAGTTCATGCGGCGTGTGTCGCCGGTGATTTCGGGGAACGTCGGCATCCACTCGGTGCCCATCTGTTCGGCCATGCGCAGATACGACTCGATTATGTCCTCCTCTTTCTCTGGCTCGATCAGGGCGCGAAGCGGATGCGCGGCGCGGTAGGTGTCCCAGATCCAGTCGTCGGAGTAGAAGTGGTGTCCGTTGTCATCATGCACTTTCCCGTCAAACGCGCTGTAGTAGCGGCCATCCTCGCTCAGGCACACCGGGCGCTCAAACGTGCGGTAGTACGACGTGTACAACACGGTTTTCTGATCTTCCGTGCCGCCTTCGACCTTAATGTTGGAGAGAGTCCTGTTCCACTCGTCGCGTCCGGCATTTGCCACAGCCTCGCGGTCGAATTTGCCGGGTTGCTCGCGGCGAAGATTCTTCAGAGCCTGCTCAGTACTGATAAACGATACGCCGTAGCGCAGATCCACACGCCCTGTCCCGGCCGGATACTCCACGGCAAGACACGCGTCACGGCCCTCGGCGCGGGTGGCAGAGCCGATACCGCCGTTGTCAAGCACACCGATCTTGGCAGGCTTTTCTTCAAACTCGATTGCCATGTAGACCTTTGTGCGGCGGTCGAGAGCCTGATAGCCCATGATGATGCCGTTCTCCTCCCACATCTCGCCGTTGGCCGAGTTTATGGTCAGGTACACCGGCAGCTTTGTGTCGTAAAAGCTCAATTCATATATCGCGCTCTGATGCTCGACCGCAAGCTGGGCACGCATTGAGTTGTCGTCGAGCTCCACGTCCCATGAGTAGGGGGTCAGTTTTTCCTGGTCCCATGTGAGAGAGGCAACCGGGCGCAGCGGCGTCTTTTGCCAGGGCGATATGCTGAACGCCGAACGCTCGCGGTGATTGGTGACAATCACCGGCAGACCGCCCATACGCTCGGTCGTATAGTCCTGACGTGCAGGATATATGCGCATCATGCTGTTTGGCAGCTGGATTGTCGCGAATGTCGGCACCAGCAGGTGGCTTATGTTGCCGATATATGGATTCACATAATCCACAGGCTCTTTTTCAGACCCCTGCGAGTGCGGCACAAACATCGCCAGCGACATTACAAACAGTAGAAATTTCTTCATCGTTGGATTGATATAAACTTAATTTGGTAATAGATTGGTGTTCCTGTGCAAAAATAGTCAACTTTATCGAAGTGGCTGCAAATATGCGCTCCAAACTTAGCCCGCTTTCACTAAAAAAAGCAAATACGTTCCCTTTGGCGCTGACACATTCGATGTTTTTTATATTTCTGATACACGCTTGCTTAGAGTGGTGACGCACGGTCATGTGCCTCGTTGCGCCGGCCGGATATAAAATCAGGAGGACCGTGTCGGTCGACGCAGCCCTCCCGGTAGTATTGGAGTTTGAAATATGGTCAGAATGCCGACGGTTTCAGGCAGAGGCCCGTCTTCTCCTGAAGTCCGAACAGGAGGTTCATGTTGTGGACGGCTGTGCCCGATGCGCCCTTGAGCAGGTTGTCGATCACCGAGGTGATAAGCAGCTTGTCATCGACCTTCTCGAGATGCAGTATGCACTTGTTGGTGTTCACCACATCTTTCAGGTCCGGCGACTTGGTTGTCACGAAAGTGAAACTGTGATCGTCGTAGTAGTCTTCGTAGAGTTTCACGACCTCCTCAATCTTCAGCGGACACTGCAGATACACTGCCGCCATGATGCCGCGGCTGAAACAGCCTCTCACAGGCAGGAAATTGATCTGCTTGTCGAAACTTGTCTGCAGCGTCTTGAGCGTCTGGTTTATCTCGGCGAGATGCTGGTGTTTGAACGGCTTGTAGATCGACACATTGTCGTTGCGCCACGAGTAGTGGGTCGTAGAGCCGGGCTTGACGCCGGCACCGGTGCTGCCGGTGATTGCTGTCACGTGCACATCGCTGTTGAGCAGCAGATTGCGCGCGAGCGGAAGCAGAGCGAGCTGTATGGCCGTGGCAAAGCAGCCGGGATTGGCTACATACTTGGCGCCGCGCACGATGCGTTTGCGGTTCAGCTCAGGCAGGCCGTAGACAAATTCGTGTGTGCCGTCCTCGATGCGGTAGTCGTTCGAGAGATCCACGATGCGCAGATCTTCGGGCAAAGTGTCTCCGAACTGCTCCATCCACTTGCGTGTCTGTCCGTGCGGGGTGCAGAAAAACACCACGTCGACCTCATCAAGCGGAGTCTCTGAAGTGAAACGCATGCCGTCGGCCTCGCCGATCAGTCCCTGATGCACATCGGCGATCGGGTTACCGGCGTTGGAGGTCGAGTTGACCCACGTCAGTTCCACGTCGGGGTGGTTTATAAGGAGTCTGATGAGCTCGCCGGCCGTGTAGCCGGCTCCGCCTATGATTCCGGCCTTTATCATTTCACGTCTCCTAAGTCGGTTTGGCCGTTGCGGCGCTGCACGTCGTGATAGATCTTCTGCTGATTGCCGAGGATCTTGGTGAAGCCCTTGACGTCATCGGCGGTCCATGCGCGGCTGAGCTCGCCATATTCGCCGAACGAGGTCTTCATCAGGTCATACGGGCTGTCAACACCCACGATCACGTAGTGATATGGCTTGAGATCGATGATGACACGGCCGGTCACGTTGCGCTGCGACTCGGTCAGATAAGCCTCGATGTCGCGCATCACGGGCTCCAGATACTGTGCCTCGTGGAGGAACATGCCGTACCACGTGCCGAGCTGCTCTTTCCAGTACTGCTGCCACTTGGTGAGAGTATGCTTCTCAAGCACCTTGTGGGCGTTGATGATAAGCAGGGGAGCGGCGGCCTCGAAGCCTACACGGCCCTTGATGCCGATGATAGTGTCGCCCATGTGCATGTCGCGGCCGATGGCATAGGGGCCGGCAAGAGCCTCGATATGCTGTATGGCGGCAACCTTGTCGTCGAAGCGCTCGCCGTTGACTGCCACGATCTCACCCTTCTCGAAGTCGATTGTTATCTGTGAGTTCTCTTTGGCCGTCATCTGGGTCGGATAAGCCTCCTCGGGCAGAGTCTGGTCGCTGTGCAGAGTCTCCTTGCCGCCGATGCTGGTGCCCCACAGACCCTTGTTGATCGAGTACTCGAGCTTCTTGAAGTCTGCTTCAACGCCGTGCTTCTTCAGATACTCGATCTCATACTCGCGTGTGAGGTTCATGTCGCGGGTCGGGGTGATGATCTCGATCTCGGGAGCCATGATCTGGAATGTCAGGTCGAAACGCACCTGGTCGTTGCCGGCGCTTGTCGAGCCGTGAGCCACGGCGTCGGCGCCGATCTTCTTGGCGTAGTCGATGATGGCGAGAGCCTGGAATATACGCTCCGAGCTTACCGATATGGGATAAGTGCCGTTGCGGAGCACATTGCCCATGATCATGTACTTTATCGAGCGGTCATAATACTCGTGAGTGATGTCGAGTGTCGCATGTTCCTTTGCACCGAGAGCGAGAGCGCGCTCCTCGATCTTTTTCAGGTCCTCTTTCGAGAAACCTCCGGTGTTGGCAATTGCCGTGTACACCTCATATCCGCAGTCCTCCGAGAGATACTTTACTGCAAACGATGTGTCAAGTCCGCCGCTGAAGGCGAGCACTACTTTCCTTTTTTCCATGTGGCGAGGAGTTGTTCAAGTTCTTCTATAAGTTTCCCGTCGGGAACCTCGTGTTTCTGTGTTGCGTCCGACTGCGGTTCGCTGCTTGAGCTGAATCGGTTTTCCTGATGGAATTTCTCGTCGGCTGGGTCATAGAGCAGACCCACACAGAGGCATTTATGACCTCCGTTGCGCTGAAGTATATCGTAGTTGACGCAGCTTTCACATCCCTTCCAGAATGCGGCGTCATCTGTGAGCTGGTCGAAAGTGACTGGCCGGTAGCCGAGTTCCGAGTTCATTTTCATCACCGCGGCGCCGGTAGTGAGAGAGAATATCTTTGCTGCCGGGAACATCTCTCGCGACAGCTGGAATATTCGTCGTTTGATGCGGGTCGCCAACCCGATACCTCTGAATTTGTTAGCGACTATGAGTCCCGAATTGGCCACAAATTGCTTGTTGCTCCAGCTCTCGATATAGCTGAAACCTGCAAACTCACCCTCTTTGCTGAGGGCGATAACGGCCTTCCGCTCACGCATTTTCTGACTGACGTATTCCGGAGATCTTTTCGCGATACCAGTCCCGCGTACTTTCGCCGCACGATTTATCGTGTCAAGAATTTCGTCAACGTATTTGATGTGCTCGTCTGAAGCAACAAAAACCTCGACATCATCAGCACGGAGCTTGTCCGGCGACGATGAAGTGCTGTCAACTACGTCGTTCATTTAGTTAGATAAATACTGTTATTCGTTTTGCATGTAAAAAACTACGGTGAATGCACCGGGCACCGCTTGTCGCAGATCACTGTTCCGCGCGGGGTATCCCGATGCAAACTCCGGCAAAGATACGAATAAAAATCCTTATTTTTTAGAAAATTCCGACGATAGCCTCAAAAATTAAGTGTAAATGTAAGCGTGAAGCTGTTTTTTCATATTTCCGGCTGACTGCTTCAGGGCATTTGGTCGTCGGTGTTGCGCGGGTTGTTGTTTAGCGTCTTTGTACGTTCGTTCACGAGCGACTTGTCGGTTTTGGCGTGGTCGGCGTTGTTGACAGCTACACCCGGATACTCGCGCTCACCCTCTTCGATCCGTTCTTTCTTGTTCATGGTTGTGTGTTTGGTTGTTGAAAGGTTTTGTTGTTAAAACAATCATCCCCGGATTTAGGTTGATTCTTTTTGCAACTTATTCCGGGGATGATTTATATGAAATGTCGTCTCTGTTGGATTTTATCAGTCGGTCTGTACTACAAGATAGTTGCTCTTGTCCCAGAAGCGTGCCGTGTTGGTTATTTTGAGCACCTTCTGGCCGTCGACATCCATGATAGTGTATGAGTCAGACGGCTGATCGGTGACTACCTTTGCCTTGGTGCTGTGGAGTTCGATAGTCGTGAGTGTGCGTTTGTCGGCGCGGTGGAAATACGATGTGTCGAAATCGGCCGGAAGCACCTTGGTCTTGCGCAGGAAACCGGTCTTGATTATGTCATATTGCTTGAGCTCCTTTTTGCTCCCTATGGCATAATAGCAGAGGTTCAGTTCGTCGGTGAGTTTCACGTTCTCCTCCTCGGCCTGGTCTTTGGCTTCGGTCACGGCAGTCACTGTAGTGCTCAGAGAGTCGATGCGCTCGTTCAGGTCGGCGATCTGTATGTTGGCCTGCGAGAGTTTTTCGCGCAGTTCGGTGATTGTGTTTTCCTGATCGGCGATCTGTGTTTTCAGTGTCTCTATCGTCTTGCTCAGTGTGGCGTTGTTTGAGTTGGTCGACCTGAGTTTCTTTTCAAGTTCCTCCAGACGCTCGCGGCGCTGCTGCAGTGTGGCCTGTATGGCAGCCATGTCGGAGCGTATCTGCTGGCGCTTCGACGGAGAGTCCTCCTTCAGTGCGTTCGGGTCGCCGAGTATCTGCTCCATACCCTTGATAGAAGCCATGTCGGTTGAAATGTCGTTGATAAGCATCAGAAGTGAATCCTGATTGGCAATAGCCATCTCGAGCGAGTCGCGCAGAGTCATGCCGGTGTTGTCGGTCACTGTGCTTTCGCCTGTCTTGTTGTTGCAGCTCCACATGCAGCCTGCGAGGGCTGCTGTCAGGGCGGCAAAACCGATATTCCGTAGTCTCATATGATAGATGTTGTTTATGTTTCCGAAATGATGTGTTATTCGGTGTCGGGTTGTCTGTATTTGTTTGTATGAGTTTTTTTCTCTTTGCGTTGTGTGGCGTTTGCTCCGCCTGTGACAATAACAATTTCCCCGCGTGCTTGGTTCGCCTCGAAGTAATCGGCCAGTTCGCCGAGGGTGCCTCTCACGGTCGTGTCGTGGAGTTTCGATATTTCGCGGCTCACCGATGCCGGTCGGTTGGCTCCGCAGGCATCTCTCAGTTCGGCCAGAGTTCGGGCCAGGCGCAGGGGCGACTCATAGATGATGAATGTCACCGGACTTTCCGCAAGTTCGCCCAGTCGCGTGCTGCGTCCTTTTTTGGCCGGGAGAAATCCCTCGAAAAGAAAACGGTCGCATGGCAGACCCGAGTTGACGAGTGCCGGGACAAACGCTGTCGGGCCGGGAAGTGTCTCAACTTCTATCCCCGCTGCCGCACACTCTCTCACAAGCATGAAACCCGGGTCGGATATTGCCGGAGTGCCGGCGTCCGACACAAGGCCGATAGTCTCGCCACCCTTGAGCCGTTCGGTTATTTTACCGACGGTGGCGTGCTCATTGAATTTGTGGTGGCTGAGCATGGGAGTGCCGATGCCAAAATGCTTCATCAGGGTTCCGCTTGTGCGCGTGTCTTCGGCGAGAATGACGTCACAGCTTTTCAGCACCTCGACAGCTCGCGGCGTCATGTCCGACAGATTGCCTACAGGGGTTGGCACTACGTAAAGTTTTCCGGCCATCGCGTTGGTTGTTGTGGTTTCTGTCAGACTGTCTTGTTGTAGTATGGCGCGATGATTTCGAGGAAATAGCTGCCCTCCTCGCTCTCGGCGTCAAGCCCCTGCTCTTCCGTCAGATAGCGCTTGGCGTCATCGAGAGTAGGCATTACCGCGATAACCGACATGATGGCTTTCATGGCCGTGTCGCTGCCGCCGAACAGTTCGCGTCTGAACATGAACCTGTCGTTCAGTGTAAGCAGTTTGAGCATCTTTGCACCGGCTTCCTCGCTCGACCTGATCTCGGGAGCCATCTTCTTTTCTGCTGCCTCGGCCTCGGCGGCTTCTGTGTCGGCCTCATCTTCCTCGGCTTGTGCCTCGTTGAGTATAGTCGTGGGTTCTGCGGGCGCAGGAGTGGGGGCTGTTTCGTCGGCTTTGACTGTCACTTCTGCTTTTTCTTCGATGATTTCTGTTGTCTTTTCTACCGCTACAGGCGTAGGTGCCGGAGTTGCTGCAGGTGTTGGCGGGCATACTTCTGCTGCAGGCGGCATAGCGGCCTTTTCCTCGGCAACGACAGGTGCCGGAGTCGGTGCTGTGGGCTGTGGCTGTGTCTGCGGGATAGGGGGCAGGGGAGCCGGTTCTGGTTTCGCGGGGCTCTCGCGTTGCGGCTCAAAACCGGCCTCGTCGAGCTGTTTAGCGAGAGTCCGCCCCTTGTCGGCGATGAGGTTGCGTATGTAGGGAGCTACCGATTCTTGGCTGCGGTCGCGCAGAAGCAACAGCAGCCCTTCGAGCTCATATGTAAGCGATATCAGTTTGTCGATGTTGTTGTTCATAATCATTGTAGAGAGAAGTTTATTAGGGTAATATGTTGAGCAGATACCGTTCTATCGATTTGCGCAGTTGTGTGCGGTTGCAGAAGAAGTTGTTTACCATCACCACTACGGTGTGGCTCGGTTTGCCGGCGCTGTCGAGAAGATAGCCCGCATAGCAGTGGACGCCGCCCATGCTTCCGCTTTTCACGGCCAGACGCCCGGCGAGGCGGGTTCCGGCAAGAAGCCGCTTCACGGTGCCCTCCTTCCCCGCTTTCGGAAACAGCCCCGCATAGGTCATGCAATCGTCGCTCTTGGCCATATACCTCAGCACTTGAGCGATCTGACGTGCCGATATTGCGTTCCCGCGGGCCAGGCCGCTGCCGTCGAGCAGACGCGTGTGTTCAAGATTTATCCCGCGCGACTTCCACAATGCCTTTTCTCGCGACAAAGCCGAGTCTATCGGCGCGTTTGGGGCGATAGATCTGAGGCACCCTTCGGCGATGAGATTTATGCTCTTTTCCATCATCACGTCCATCAGATCCTCAAGGCGGTCCGATGTGTGGCTGTAGACGGTGATTGTGTCGTTGGCCGCTATCGGTTCGGCTGCATCGAGCGAGTCTGCCTCGGCAAACGGTCCGGCCTCGATATAGTCGTTCTTTATCTCGATGCCTTTGCGTGCGCATGCTCCGATGATCTCGTCGATAAAGAAGTCTCCAGGGCTCGGTATGATGAAGTCACTCTCAAAATAGTTGTCCATCCAGTTCACCGCGAAGAGTCCCGCGCCATAGCTTTCCGTTATATCCTCAACCTCCCAGCCCGGTATTACGCCGCCCCCTTCTGGCAGCACATCGGTGTCGATCCTCACTTCTCCTGTGATATGCCCGATGCCGAGTGAGGCAAGTTCGTCGGCCACAAGACTCGGCAGCGATGCCGAGCTCTCGAAATCGCGGCTGCCCGTCGACGGGTCGCCCGATCCCACGATCACCAGATCTCCTGCGCCATGTGCCGGATCAGGCCCTATCAGCAGAAAGTCGGTCTTGTATCTGAAATCCTTGCCGAGGGTTGTCAGGGCGGTTGCGGCCGTCAGGCTTTTCAGTATGCTTGCCGGAGTGAGTGCAGTGGCGCTGTTATGGTCGGCGAGCACCTTTCCGCTTGCTATCTCCTCTATATGGATGCCTACGCTGGCCGCCTCACGGCCGGGAAATGCGATGGGCGTCGATCCGTATGCGGCGGCAATCGCTGTCACCGCGCACGTTGCAACCGATAATATCCTTCTTATTCCCATCCTTCTACAGTTCGATTGTAAGCCCTTCGTCGGCCGTGGTTATCTTCATCTGGTCGGCGCCGAGTTTCCGTGCTTCCTCCTCGGCCTCGGCCTGATGTCCCGAAAGATCGGGATATGATTTGGAGTAATGACCGAGTATCAGCTGTTTGGCCCCTGCTGCGGCCGCCACGCGTGTGGCCTCGGCCGCTGTGGAGTGAAAACGTGCCTTGGCCTTCTCTTTGTCCGCTTCAAGATACGTCGCTTCATGATATATCGCGTCGACACCTTTCAGCCGCTCATGCAGCTCGGGCATGTAGATTGTGTCGGAGCAGTAGGCGTAGCTTGCCGATGGATTGGGGTCTGTCGTCAGCAGCTCGTTGGCATATGTCTTGCCGTCGGGAGCGGTGTAGTCGGCTCCCTCCTTTATGCCTTTGAGCTGTGCTATAGGTATCTGAAGCCAATCCACCATGTCGCCGCGCAGGTGCCGGGGCTTTGGGCCCTCTCTGAATACAAACCCCGTGCAGGCCACACGGTGTTGGATCGGCACGGCCTCCACGGTCAGCGATTTTTCTTCGAGTATTATCCCTCCTTCGGCGGGTATCGTGTCGATTATCAGTTCATATGGGCGTTCGCGGCAGAACATGTCCATCGTCTCTCTCAGCCACTTCACTCCCTGTTCGGGCAGATGCACGGTCACGGTGCCGCCTTTGCCGTGCAGAGCCATGGTCGACAGAAGCCCGGGCAGACCGAAGAAATGGTCGCCGTGGAGATGCGATATGAAGATATGCTCGAGACGCGAGAATTTCAGCTTCATCCGTCTCATGCCGAGCTGCCCACCTTCGCCGCAGTCGATCATATAGAGCTTGCCTCTGAAATCGATCACCTGGCATGATGGCAGATGCCGCATCGACGGAGTGGCCGATCCTACTCCGAGATAATGTACTCTGAAATCACTCATTGGCCGAACAGTTGGAGGAACCACTTGGCGATCATCACGTAGATGACCAGACCGACGATGTCGTTGGAGATCTGTATGAACGGGCCTGTGGCGAGAGCCGGGTTGATGTTGAGCTTCTCGAGCGTCAGAGGCACTACTGTGCCGAGAATGGTCGCGAACATCACCACCACAAACAGCGAGCAGGCCACCGAGAGCGTCACGCTAAGTTGTCCGGGAAGCATTATCAGATTGTAGGCGAGCATTACGCCTGAAATGATTGTCGCGTTAAGCAGACCCACAAGCAGTTCCTTGCAGAGCTGTTTTGAAAACTCCTTTACGTCGAGCGAGCCGTTGGCGAGCGACTGCACCACGATTGCCGACGCCTGCACTCCCACATTGCCGCCCGTTCCGCCGATGATCGGGATGAACAGTGCGAGAGCCGTCACGGCGGCGATCTGGCTTTCAAACACACCGAGGATCATCGAGGCCATGATGCCCGAGCAGACGCCGATCAGAAGCCACGGTATGCGTGCTTTGGTCTGCGACAGTATCGAGTCGTCGGCGCTTACGTCGCTCGACAGACCGCTGGCGAGCTGATAGTCACGTTCCTGCGACTCACGCACCTGATCCATGACGTCGTCGACAGTGATGCGCCCAACAAGGCGTCCTATCGAGTCTACGACTGGCATTGCCACAAGGTCATATTTCTCGAAGTCGAGAGCCACCTCGTCGATAGGCATGTCGGCTTTAACCGACACGGGGTCCTCGTCCATCACATGTTTGATCTTAGATACCGACGGATGCGTTATCAGAGTCTTCAGCGGCAGGATACCTTTGAGGCGGTCATCGTTGTCGACGACATACACGTAGTAGATCTCGTCCATGTCCTCGGCCTGCATTCTCATCTGCTTGATGCACTCGGGCATGCTCCAGTTCTCGTTGACCACGACCATCTCCGTGCCCATCAGGCCGCCGGCCGTGTCCTCGTCATATTTCAGAAGATCTATGATGTCGCCCGCCTGCTCTACATCGTCGAGGTGGGTCAGCACCTCGTCGCGGTCTTCCTCGTCGAGTTCCTGTATGAGGTCTACGGCCTCGTCTGAGTCGAGGTGCTCGATGAAGTGGCGTGCGATATCCTCGGCGTCCATGTCCGAGAGAAGACGTTTGCGGTCCTCCTCGTCAAGTTCCATCAGCACGTCGGCGGCCACTTCGCCGTCAAGCAGGTTCAGCAGATACTCCGCCTCCTCTATGTCGAGTGCGTGATAGAGGTCGGCGATATCGGCCGGGTGCATGTCGTCGAGAAGTTTGCGGGCTTCCTCGTCGTTATGTGCCGCGATGATGTCGCGCAGGTTCTTCAGATATTCGTCTGTAAATTCTTTCATCCGGTCGTTTGGGCTCCTATTCGTTCAGCCCTTTTGTCAGTTTTATGAACTCCTCAACGCTCAGCTGTTCGGGACGCTTCGACAGTAGCTCGTCCCATTCCGCTCCGAGTGTCTGTCCCGGTTTGAGCAGTGGTTTCACTGAGTTTCTCAATGCCTTTCTGCGCTGTGAGAAAGTGGTCTTTACCACATTCTTGAATGCCTGTTCGTCGCATCCGAGATCTTCGACGCTGTTGCGTTTCATCTTTATCACACCCGACTTCACCTTAGGCATCGGGTTGAACACCGTCTCGTCGACTGTAAACAGATATTCTATGTCATACCATGCCTGCAGAAGCACGCTCAGTATGCCGCGGGCTTTTGTCCCGGCGGGGGCGGCAAGGCGTTCGGCAACCTCTTTCTGGAGCATTCCAGTGCATTCTTTCACGATATCCTTGTAGTCGAGCACGTGAAAAAATATCTGCGACGATATGTTGTACGGGTAGTTGCCTGTCACCGCAAGATCGCGGCCGCCGAACAGATCCCTCAGATCAAGTTTCAGAAAGTCCTGCTCGAGTATGTGGCTGGCGTCAAGCTCCTTCATGTGGGCTTTTAGCCATGCGATGCTTTCGGTATCGACCTCGGCCACTGTCAGGTCATGCCCTTTGGCGAGAAGCCATTTGGTGAGCACACCCATGCCCGGACCGACCTCCACTACTGGGAGTTCGCGGCAGTCGTCGAGAGTTGCGGCGATACGTTCGGCGACGCTCTCGTCCGTCAGGAAGTGCTGCCCGAGGGCTTTTTTAGGTCTTACGGTTTTCATTGCCATCAGCAATAAGTTTTCATTGGTGGATAAAAAGCATCGGCGATATGTTCGAGATGCCATTCTTCCCCCTCAGTGTTGCCGGGGGTGATGAGTATAAGGTCGAACTGGGCTTCGAGATTCAGGTCATACTGCTGCATGTAGCCGTTGGCCGAGTTCACCATGTTTCTCATCTTTTTAGGGGTGATTGCCTCTATCGGGTCTATGAACGTCGATGTGCGCGTCTTCACCTCCACGAAATACATCCGGCTCCCTTTGCGGGCGACGATATCAAGTTCAAGATGGTTAAGGCGCCAGTTGCGGTCGACTATGTCGTAGCCTTCCGCCACAAGATACCTCACGGCCATTTCTTCGCCTCTCGATCCTGTATCGTTGTGCTGTGCCATCAGCGTGTGCGTGTTATATGCACTTCGTCCACAAGGGCGTGGTTGGTCTTTATGTTCATGTTCTCGTCTTCGGGGAGCATCTCCACACCGATTGTGTGCGTGCCCTTGCCGAGCTTCACTTTCACGCGGTTGGTCATTCCCCAGT
This sequence comes from uncultured Muribaculaceae bacterium, assembly GCA_964389525.1. Taxonomy (GTDB): domain Bacteria; phylum Bacteroidota; class Bacteroidia; order Bacteroidales; family Muribaculaceae; genus JAFLTL01. The sequence continues at coordinate 82,151 of CAYMEX010000006.1, forward strand.
CGTTCCAGTTGCCGCTGCCGCGGTGGGGCATCACCACGCTGCCGGCCTTCTTGCCGTCGATCGTTATTGATCTTATGGCGCACTTGTTCTCGGTGTTGACAGGGCCGTTACCGTTGGCATAACGCAGAGCGATGATGTATTCTCCGTCGGCGTCAGCGGTGTATTTCACTGTCAGCGGTGCCGACTTGTGGTCGAGTTCGGTGAATCCGTCGCCGTGATATCCCTTGATCTCACCCTTGGGGCTGTATGACACCTCTGCCGAAGTCATGGCGGTTTTCTCGCCCGACGGCTGGATCTTTGTCACGGCGCGGTTGCTGCGCGGTTCCGACGCAAACGACTCCACACCATGCCCGTCGACAGTGATAACCTGGTATTCGCCCGGCTCTTCAGCTGCAAAGGTGGTTTCCCTCGTTTCTGCGATGCGTTTGCCGTCCCTTATCACGATGTATTTGCGGCTGTATTCGATCGGGTTCCACACCAGAGTTTTGCCGTTATCCTCAAGCCACGGGGTGGGGGTCAGAGGAGCCTTTGAGTTCCCGCAGTGGTTCACCTTCTTTGCTCCGAACGGCTTGTTTGCCATTTTTATCTCGATGACATTGTTGGCTTTCAGCTCCTTGTCTGCTATATAGGGCGAATGCTGGCGTCCGTTGAGTGTCAGCGTCGCTATTGAGTCGCCCCAGCCGGCGACGGTGATGTCGAGTTTCTTGCCTCTGTACGGATAGTTGCTGAGTTGTCGGGTGTCGGCGAGGGCTTCAGGCACGACAGGGCTGAACACTATGCCGTTCTCCTCGGGAGTAATGCCCATCAGTATGCGGTTGGTGATTGCTAAGTTTCCCGCAAGCGACCAGAGCATGTTCGATGAGTTCAGCTCGGTGGCGATGTCGCCGTTGTCGAGTACGAAATTCTCTTTGTTGGTAGCGAACAGTGCTGCCGGACGATAGACGCTGCCGATCGCCTCAAGCAGTCCTTGCTCGTTTTTTGCTTTTGCGTTGGCAAGAGCCCAGTACGATGCCACGAAAGGCCACAGGGCGTTGTTGTGGTAGGGCGGCTGGTCCTTGATCTGTGGGTAGAATATCGCCACGCCGTAGGGTGTGGTCGGGTTGTTCTCGGTTATTGCGGCCGCCTGCATCGGGCTTGCCACGTCAAAGAGTATCGACAGTGCCAAGCCGAGTGTCTCGGCGCGTGGATTCAATATCTGGTTCTCACGGCCGTAGGTGTACATTGCGTAATAGCCTTTCTCCGGCATCCACAGCGCTTTGTTTATGTTCTCCGAGAGCTTTTCAGCCTGCTTCGAGTATTCGGTCGAGAGCGTCTTTTTGCCTAAGAGCATCGCCATCTTCGAGGCGGCGTTCAGGGCTGCCACATGCACCGTCGATGTGCCGAGAGCCTCGCTGCGGTATATGTCGGCTGTCTGCATCCATCGCGGATAGCTCTGCTCGCGCCAGTCGATAAACGATGTTTCACCCATTACGAGCCCGTCAGGGCCGATGGCGGTCTTTGAGTCGTCGGCAAGCGATTTTGCCACGACCGGGAAGATCTGCTCGATCCAGCTTTTGTCGCCGGTAGCCTTGTAGATCTCCCATGCGGCCACCACCCATATCATGCGGTCGGTGCTCACTGGCCATGCGCCTCCCGAGCCGGTGTCCTGTATGATGCGGCCGTCGGGGGTGATTTTCTTCAGCAGCGATATGCGCGATGCTTCGGGCTGGAGCTGTGCCATCGACAGGATGATGGAGTAGCTCACGTCGCGGGTCCACACTCCGCTCCACTCCTTGCCGGTGCGCAGAGTTGTGTCAGGTTCAACGGCGTTGATCATCTCGTCGAGCCCCATGTTGTAGATCGCTTTGTGCAGGGTGTTGCTTCTCGAGAGTCTGGGGTAGGACGATATGTCGTTTTTCAGATTCCACTCGCTGTACACGGGCATGTAGTACCCTGGCTGCGCCTTGTATGTCGAGATGATTTTCTTGTCACTGGGTGCATAGGCCTTGTATTCGCCCTGTAAGATGCTGTCGCCGCGCCACGCATAGGCCTGTGTCGACACGATATCTTTCTGGCTCTGTCCCTGTGCGGTAAGAGCTCCGAGTAGAGCCACGCCTGAGATGATTATCGAGATACCTTTGTTCATGGAGTCAAGAGTTTGATTTGCTCCTCCAAAGGTAAGACAAAAATTCAGTTAACCCATGTGTTAAATGGCACTTTTCGTCAGAACGGATAGCCGATAGCAAGATGGAAGGCGAGCGACTTCCAGAACGAAGGCATGTTGAAGTAGCCGCGCTTGCCGGTATCGTAGGGAGCGTGAAGGCCGATGCCGAGGTCGCCGCGTATAACGAACATCGATATGTCGACACGTAGTCCGGCGCCGGTTCCGAGGGCCAGATCCTTTAGAAATGTCTTGGCCTTCAGCTGGCCGCCGGGGCGGTCAGGGTCGTTTTTAAGCAGCCAGATGTTGCCGGTGTCGACAAACATCGCGCCGTGAAGTATTCCCGCGATAGGGAAGCGGTATTCAAGGTTGGCCTCGAATTTAAACGTACCCGTCTGGTCGAAATATCCGTTTATCAGGCCGTTGGGCGCGCGGTAGCTTCCGGGGCCGAGCGACCGTACAGTGAAGGCGCGTATCGAGTTGGCGCCGCCGATGTAGAACTGCTCGGAGTAAGGCACCTGCGACGAGTTGCCGTAGGCATGTGCCGCTCCGACAAGCACGCGACCGACAAGCCAGTCGTTCTGTCTCACGCGGTGGCTGTAGACAAGCTGGGTCGTCAGTTTTAGAAATTGCGAGAACGGTGTGCCGAACAGTTTTTTCTCGCCGTCACCTTTCCAGCCGAGTATGCCCCATATTCCCGAGAAGATGTTTCCGGCCTCCTGCACGGTCAGATAGTAGTTTATACCACGGTTTCGGTCTATCTGTCTGTCATACATGAATGTGTATGCTATCTGCGGGATAAACTGGCTCCTGAAGCTCAATGCTATTGACGGGTTCTGTTCGCATATCGAGTCAAACACCTCGGTCGTGTTTATCAGCTTGGTGTAGGTGAGCTTGAACAGTGTCAGTGTGTTCTTTACATATCTCGATGACTGCCAGTCATAACTGAAACTCGAGTTAAACCGTGCCATCTTGAAGTAGTGTGGACGGTTGAGGGCGTCGGCGCCTATGGCTATACGAGTCCAGTTCAGCTGGTTGCGTCGGCGTGGCACAAACTTTGGCGCGAGAAGTCGCGGAAAGGCCAGCGACGTGTTTATGCCAAGCTCATAGGAGTTGAATATCGAGTTGTTGGCTGCGCCGTCATGTCCCGTCTGCCACTCATACGAGGCGTTCACGTTCACCGATAGCTGTTCGCCGCCGCCGAATATGTTTCTGTTGGTGATTCCGGCGATGATACCCGGGCCGATATAGCTGTTCGACTTCGACGAGGCGTTCACCTCGAGCGACGCCTCGATCGGAGCGTCAAACGTCAGATCCACCATCACGTCGAGTTTGGGAGTCTTGTTGTCTTGGGTGATCGTGTCGCGGTGCACGGCTATGTCGATGCGGTTGAAGATACCGAGACGGGCGAAATAGCTTTGGGTGCGGTTCATGCTCCTCACTGTGAAGACACTGTCAGGGCGCATGGCCAGGCACTCGTCTATCACCGCGTGTCTGAGTCTTGACGGCATCATCTGTATCAGAGTAGCCTTTCTGAGCTGTGTTGTGTCGGGAGTGCCATAGTCGTTGTATCGGTGTGTCACTACGGTTATCTTGCCTGTGCGGTATTGGTCGAGCACAAACGGCGGTATGTTCTTGGCGATCGAAAGCCGCATGGCTATGCTGCCGCGGTTCTGCAGGCTGTCGGCAAGATATTCCAGAAACTCTGGCCTGAAAAAATAGTAACCTCTGTCTCTCACTGCGTTCACGATGCGGTTGCGGGCTACCGACAGCGAGTCGGTGCAGTATCGTGTACCCGGTTGCAGATATGGATCGGCCTTGGCCACGGTGTTTATCAGTGAGTAGAGCTTCACGCTGTCGGGCAGATACTCTATCGTGTCGATAGGGTAGTACTGTCCCGGAGTTATCTCGTAGGTGATGGTCGCTTTTTTCGGGTTCTTGCCGTAATTGAGCTTGTAGTTGGCCGACCCTCTGAAATAACCGTTGTTGTCAAGTATTTCGTCGATCATCTTCACTCTCACCTCCGGCCTGACATCTGAGATCAGCACAGGCTCTTTGGCCAGCTTACCGTAAAGCCACCCTTTGAGTCCTTTGGCCTCCGGGTTCCAGTTGTTGTAGACCCACAGTCCGAGCGGAAACGGGTATCTTATCGATGGCGACACAAGGCAGTTGTTGGGTGCGACGTTCACAGTCTGTGCCACCTGATCCTCGACACCTTCCGCTACCTCCGGGCTCTTTTTCTTCTCGTCTTTCGGCAGATACGTGACCTTCTTCACGCCGGTATAGAGCAGTTCGCCTTCGGGTATGCGGCGTGTGGTCGAACAACCTGCTCCCAGCATGACGACAGTCAGCAGTATTGAAAATATCCTGATATACCTGTGTGCTTTCATTCTTCCTCCTGTTTTTCTGCGGCTTCTTTTTCGAGTTGGGCTTTACGCTGTTCTTCAAGCAGTCGCATCTGCTTGCGGTAGCGGGCTCTCATAAACCAGAACATCTGGCCTAAGGTTGTCATGCGCTTTCGGTAGGTCAGGCCGACGCCTGTCTGCGTAACCTCTCCTTCGAGTATGCTTTCATAGCCCGTGTGGCGGAACAGTTTGAGAGTCATAGATCCCGACTTGTTGAGGACATACTCGAAAGCGATGTCGTTGATCAGGTTTTCCGAGAAATTCTCGTCACTGTTGGCGTCGGTCGTGTAGTTGCCGCCGACAACGATCTTGAAACGATTGTCAAACAGCGATTTCGACACGCGGTAGCTGTAGCTTGTAGTCTGAGAGGTTGATCCGTCCACAGTCGAGTCATATTGGTTGACGCCGAAACTCAGGTCAACACCCTTGATGTTGTTCGCCGCCCATGAGTTGAGTTGCGACTCAAGGAAACTGTAGAGGGCGTTGCCGCCGATGTTGGAGGTCGCCGTTGTCCCGGGGCCGGTGTACATGTTGGTGATGAGAAGATTCATTGCGGCCGATGCACGCTGCTCCGGGCTCATCGACGACAGTTCGTTCTCGACTGTTATGTCATCCTTGGTCGAGAGGTCAAACTTGACGTCCATCTGTTCGAGCGTTCCCGTCACGGCAAGCGACACGTCGAAATATATCAGGCGCGATGCCTGTCCCGATTGCGACACATTGGCTTTCACATTGTCGATAGCCCTGATGTTAAGCGTCGGATTCATCATGTCACCGTTAAACGACACATAGCTGCCCTCTTGGAAGTTAAACAGCTTTTCACCCATCAGTGGCGGGGTGTAGCGTGCGAAGCCCGAGTTTATTGCAAGGCGTCCTGTCACCGACTGGGCGCCCATGAGATCCATTGTGTAGTCGAGGTGGCCCTGAGGCTGTATCGATACGCGGTTCTTGCCGTCGCCCGACAGATACACCTGTACCGTCGATCCGGGCTGCACTTCAAGGTTGGCGTCTACGGCGAGAAGCATTCCTATCGGCTTGATTGAGTCGGCTTGTTCGACCTGTATGGTATCGGCGAAATTCACAAACTTCACGATATCCGACTGGCTGCGCGACGACAGGCTTTGTGTAGCGTCGGTGAGTATGTAGGTCACATTGGTGCTTCTCAGTACATTCACATCGGCGTTCACCCTCATCAGTTCCATGTTGCCGCGTGCCGTGGCGTTGAAGTCGATGAAAGCCTTGCCGAAAACCTCTGCGCCGCCCCGGGCGCGGTTGGTACCGACGATCTGCATGTTTTTGGCGTTGAGCGACAGATCCACCGCCGGGTTGGCGATGCTCTGCATGTTCACCGTTCCGTCAATCATTAGCGGATTCTCGTTCACGCCGCTGATCGGAAATCTGTTGAAGACCACAAGACCGCTGTCAATAGGTATGCTTTTGTTGCTCAACGCATATTCTGTTCCGAGCATGTTCACTTTCACGCTTGCGCTGTCAAATGCCACATAGCCGTTGAATACGGGCGATGTGAGCGAGCCGGTCACTTGCATCTTGCCGCCGAGATGACCTTTCAGTTGCAGACCGGCGTCGGTGAGAAACGGGTTGGCTACATTAAGCGGCAGACTGTCTACGTGCATGTCAAGCATGAAGGGCTCACGGGCAGTGGTGTCGTTTATATGCCCGGTTATGGTTACTGCGCGCTCGTCGTTAACGTCAAGTGCCCCTTGCGCTTTGATGTAGCCGCGAGGCTGGGTCTCGAAAGCGGCCATGAGTCCGAAGTCGCCTACACGTCCCTTTCCGTAATATAGATCCGATAGCTGCAGGTCGGCGTTGCCGTTAAGGGTGTCTCCGCGGTGGAAGAGCGAAACGTCTCCCGACACATTGCCTCTGATCGGCGGAGCATATGGATTCAGGGTGATCCAGTCCTGCAGCAGTATGTCTTTTGCCGACAGGTTGACCGTCTTCTTGTCGCCGAGTGAGTCTGTCGCTGCTTTTGTGTACAGTCTCACCGAGCTGATTTCGTTCGACAGCATCAGGTTGGCGTCAAGTGCTCCTTTTGCAAAATCGAGTCTTATGAAATTATCCTTGTTCAGGGTCCATTCCTTATAACCGATTATGGGATGATCGGGTGTGAAACCGACAGTTACCGTGCTGTCCTGCCACAAGGCACGGGCGCCGAACTCAAAGCCCGTTTTGTCCTGAAAATTCTTTTGTGAGAAATCCACTGTCAGCGATGTCGGGTCAACCGTTCCGTTAAGCGTCACGTCCGCCCAGTCGCCGGGCGACTCAGGCCGGTTGTTCAGCCGGGCCATGAAGTTGAGCGCGTCGGCTTTTTGCCACATCGCTATCCTCATCGTGTCGACTATCGTTGTCGGAGTGATGTATTCTTTGACGATACCGTTCATGCTGAGTGCCGAGTCATTTGCGAGCGTCATGCTCAGTGAGCCCAGCGAGCTGCCTTTCTTTGCCAGGAATGCGGCTACAAGATTTTTCTTTCCGATCGACAGATTGGCCCTGAATGGCGGTAGCGCATAAGCGATACTGTCGGTCTCGAGACGTTTTCTCGCGAGAGACGAGTCGGCTATCGCTGTCGACACTGCGATCCTTTTCATCAGCGAGTCAAGGCCGAGTCGGCTTTTCACGTCAAGTTTCAGATCCTGATTGGTAAGCGTGGCATTTGTCTCGTCGGTAGCTGCATTGAATTTCAACTTTATATCCTTTGTCCCGAACGTGTTGTCATCCATCGTGATCTCGAGATCGGGTATGTTGACCTCGGCGTCGACAAGCATGGAGTCAGCATTTATGCTGGCGTTTCCGTTAAATCTCAGTTTGCCGCCGAGAGGCGTTTCCGACATGTTGAGCTTCCGTAGATCAAGATCGTTTATCGATCCGTCAAATTTCCACCTGTAGTCAGGCCCGGCCACATTACCGCTTGCATCAAGCGATATGTTTGCTCCGTCGACGGGGGAGTTGAGCGCCATTGACGCTATGCCGTCTTTTAGCGATACATTGCCGCGTATATTGCTGTACACTTTCTTGTTGTAGACGACATGGCGCAGATCCACGTATCCGCTCATATCGGCGTCTTGTGCGAGCGGGTTAAATCTCTTTCCGTCGGCTTTGATGGAGAACGACAGGTCTTCAACGCCAAGTGTCGGCATAAACGCCTGCACCGGGAATTGTTGGGTTCTTAATTCTGCCGTGTAGGTCTCCGGGCCGATGCTTACATCTCCGTCAAGAGCTATCGTGCCGCTGTCCGACACCACCTTCACATCCGATATGATCGTTCCGCGCCTCATCTTCACGTTGCCTTGCAGACTCAGTGGATGAAGCGTCACGCCCTTTCCGAGTTTTGCTTCTACCACCGACGGTTTGATCAGACGGGTGTTTGTCAGACGCCCGTTCAGAGTCATATCGCCTGTCATATTCTCGAGTCCTTTGTCAAAGCCCGAGGCGTTGCCCTTTGCGTCTATGTCAAGTAGGCGTGAAAGATTCACCGACGCTTTGTCAAGGATTATTCCTGCCATTGTGCCGGTCAATGCTATATCCGCTTTCAGTTCGGTTGCAGTAGGCAGCTGCGACAGTATGTCTTCTGCGGCGGGAAATGCCATGCTGATATCCGACAGTGCGAAACGCGATGAGATCGTGGCGCTTATGGGTGTATCTACTGCCCGCCTTCCGGGAGAGGAGAGGCCCATTGAGGCGTCCAGAGTTATCTCCGATGCGTTTGTATTGATCCTCATGCCGCGGGCCGACATTGTGCTGTCTTCGATTTCAAACAGTCCCGTCGCTTCGAGTCTGAGGCCGCATCGTTCTGTTGCCTCTAATTTGCGCAATGGCACTCTTATCGAGGCGCCTCGATTGTAGAATGAGTCTACCTTGATTGCGATATTCCGTGCTTCGAGATAGTTCATGTCCAGGCCTGCCGCCGGCATCTGGCCTTTGAGCGCATATCGTGCCCTCTTTCCGCTCATACCGACCTTTGAGGCTCTGACAGTCCACATCAGAGAGTCGGGTGTGGCTTCTGTCGCGGTCTGAGGCACTGCCGTTGTGGTGCTGTCGGCGATTGTGTAGATGTACGATGCGTCTACTACGTTCACATCAAGTGCATATGCCTCGATGCTGCGGTCTGCCAGACTCACATGTCCCTTCTCAAGCACCGCGTTATCTATCTCTGCGTTTAGGCTGTCGATCGTTGGAGCGAGCTGCATGAAATATTTTACATGCTTCAGTTCTATGCGTCCGGCGGCGATGTCGAGAGGCTGGCTCTGTGTTGTGGCAGTGTCAGTAGCGGTCGTGTCGCTTTCCGATATGATAAGCTTTACATCGGCGCCGTAGATTGTTCCGTCATCTACCCTCACTTTCCCGCTTTTCAGTCCGTAGGCGACATTGCTGACATTCAGGTTGTCGACGGTGGCGTTCATGTACATGGCGGAGTCGGCGGTTCCCATCTTGAACCTGATATCCGACGCCGTCATGTTGTCTGACACTATATCGCCTTTGACGAGCGGGAGCAAAGCGATGCTTCCGTCGAGTTTGCCGAGACCTACGTCGATGCTTCCGGGCAATGTGGCCTTTACGTCATCGAGGAGTACGTGAGCCGGAAATTTCAGCCTTATCCGATCATACTCGATATGTATGCCGTTGTCGCCGCTATTGAGGGTGTTGACCGCTTTTCTGATGATCATGTCTTGAAACAGGGGTATATACAATACCAGCAGGGCAAGCGCGACAAGCATGGCTGCTCCCGATAGTAGCCATCGCATCACCCGCATTATTGTAAGCATTCCCTTTTTCATCATCAGATACGATCCTTTGTTGAAACGTCTAAATTTATAACAAAAAAATTACTTTGCTGTTTACGAGATATGTTTGTAAAGTGAGAGAAAATCGTTCTTTCGGCCGAAACATACTATCAGGTCCTTGTCTGCGGCCTGAATATCAGGGCTGCTGATATCGATCGGCTCCGGCTCATCTTTGTCTATTCCAAGTATGTTGGTCTTGTGTGTCGGGCGGCTTGCCGCTATGAGGCTAAGCCCGCATATTCCTTCCGCCGACAGTTTGGCATAGGGGAGTCCGACGATAAACTGCGGGGCGGCAAACCGGGCCACATAACGTTCGTTGTCTATTTTCATGGACTTGACGCTGGTTCCGAGGCCGAGCTCGCTCACCAGGTCGCTTGCCGCCCTTTGCTCTGGCTTCAGTATGCGTTGCACGTGCAGCCCTTCGAGTATCGACTGGTGGAGCGGATCGATCGCACGTGCATAAATACACTTTACCCCATGTTTCTTCAGCATGGCGACTGTTTTTATGCTTGCGCCGAAATTCTCCCCGATAGCTACGATGGCGATGTCGATATTTTTAAGCGGAAGCACGCTGAGCGATGTCTCGTCGGTGGAGTCCACGATATAGGCGGTCGTCACATATTCTTTGATGGCGTCGACATTCGAGGCCTTTATGTCCGCACCGATCACCTCGGCTCCCATGTCGGTGAGATCGATGGCAAGGTTTGATCCGTAGATTCCTAATCCGATTATAAGGTACTTCATCAGTTGATTATTATGTTGTCATATGGATAGACACGTGTGTCTGTGCTGTTCCCGGTGCCGATGGCCGACAAAAGCGAGATGATGCCGACACGGCCGATAAACATTGCCGAGCAGATCACGATCTTTGATGCGGTGCCGAGTTCGGCCGTGATGCCGAGCGATGAGCCTACTGTAAAAAGTGCTGACACGGTCTCGAACACCACTGCTTTGACCGGCAGTGTGGGCTCAAGCCAGAGCATCGTCATTATGTAGACTGAAAGCGACAGTATTGATATTCCTATCACGGCGTTGGCGCGTCTGACCGATCCTGTGGCTATTGTTCGGTCATATGATGTGACATATTTCCGCCCGAGTATTATGGATTTGAGGCTGAGAAGCATTGTCGCGAAAGTGTTGACTTTGATTCCGCCCGCTGTCGACTGCGATGCGCCGCCGATCCACATGAGTATCATCATCAGTATGAACGTGACTGGAAGGAAACTGCCGGGATTGATCGAGCTGAATCCTGAGCTGCGTGGCACGCTTGAGTTGAAGAACGCTTGGGCTGTCTTCTGCCACACCGTCATGCCCCGTAGCGTGTTGTCCCACTCTACTATCAGAAACAGTGCCATTGTCACGGCGACAAGCACGCCTGATGTCACGAGCACGATTTTGGTGTTCATGTCGTAGATGTGGATGCGTCGGTGCTGCATGTGTTTCTTCCCGGTCAGCCGGTTTGTGATCCGGCGCAGATAAGATCGCAGTATGTCTTTGAAATTTACGAGTGTGGGAAAACCTATTCCACCGGCAAACACAAGTATTGTTGTCACGATGTAGATACTTTGGTTTGATGACATGAGCGACGGAGTGCCAAGTCCGCCTTCGACCCACGAGAAGCCTGCGTTGCAGAATGCCGACAGAGAGTGAAAGCCCGAGAAAATCAGTCGGTCTTCAATTGTGGTTAGCGGGAAGTCTTCGGGGAGTGTAAGATAGATGCAGGCTGCGCCGATTATCTCTATCGTGACGGTGAATGTGAAGATATACAGCAGCGTAGGCAACAGAGCATTTGCGGTTTTGCTGTAGACCATGTCTTTGACCATCAGCTGCGAGTAGATCGATGTGTTGCCGCTGAAAAACAGTGCGAAGAAACTGGTGAATGTCATTACGCCGAGGGCGCCGATCTGTAGCAGTATGGAGAGTACAAGCACTCCGAAAGGAGTGAATACCTGTGCCACGTCCACAGTTGTCAGGCCTGTGATGCACACTGCGCTTGTCGACACGAAAAGGGCGTCCGTGTAGTTCATCCCCTCAGTGACTGTGCAGCGGGGAAGCATAAGCAGCAGGGAGCCGATTATGATGAAAAAGAGGAAGCTTGCCGAAAGAAGTAGCGACGGATTGGTGCGTCGTCCCACGGCTTTGATAAGTCCGTAAGACACTTCAAGCAGCGAGTAGATGGTGAGGGTGCCGAATAAAAATATCGGACTGTAGACGATATTGGCGAGAAACGTTATCCAGGGCGACGACGGGCGTGGATAGATGAGCGTGAGCACTGTCACCAGCATCAGCATATCCATCGTCCATTTTATCGGCTGGTTGCTTTTCTTTGTGTCGGCAAAGAAAAGCAGCAGATTATACACGATGTTGACGGTGAATACACATTGGCATATGTGTATCAGGTGAAGCAGAGTGCGTTGTCCGGCAGGCGGATTGTGGAATCCCTGATAGAGCACGATCATCACTATACAGGCGGCGGCAGCGATGAAGTTGATGATCTCGCCTGCTTGTCCCGCACGTCGCAGCGGCTCCAGAAACCGTGTCCTGAAACGCCGGAAACGGAGACCGATGATCTTCCGCAAAACGCTCGTTCTTAGATCTATGCCGCGCACTATAGGTGTTGAAACGTGAGACAGAAGACAGGTGCTTGCCTGTCTCCTGTATGATCTTTATAACGGCTTTGCCTGCGATTATGTTGACTAAAGGCTCGGAACCTCAAGCCATATGCAGCCGTCGTGGTGTTTTGCGATGTATCGCTGGAGAAATCCTTTTGTGTCGGGTACGATTATCTCGTCGTTGTCGAAGTGTGTGTTGTAAAGGAGGTATTTCAGCTCGATGCCTCTGTGCTCCAGAGCTTCGGTTGAAAGGACTGTATGGCTTATCGAGCCGAGGATGCCGTTTGTCACAAGGGCTACCGGCAATTTTCGGCTTGCAGGGTAGTCGATCGTAAGGAAATCGTCGGTGATGGGTACCATCAGTCCGCCTGCGCCTTCCACAAGCACGACGTCATATCTGTCCGACAGAATTTCTACCGCTCTGTCGATTGCATCAAGATCGATCTCGCGGTTGTCGATGCGGGCTGCAAGCTGTGGGGATGCTGGATAGTTGAATACCTGAGGATATGTGAGTCCTTCGGCATCTTCAGGCAGTGTTGTGCCCATGATGCGGCGATGCACATCGATATCGATTGACTTGCCGTCGGGTTGCCCGGTCTGAATGAATTTGAGCGTTGCCACACGCTTCCCTTCATCCATCATCTTTCTTGCAAGCCACCCGGTGGCATAGCTCTTTCCTGCGTCGGTGTCGATCCCCGACACGAAAATAACATTATCTTTCATTTCTTCAAGACTATATACAACGGGGTGAATGTCAGTCGGCAGTCACCGCTGTTCATAAGTGCTTTAAGGGCTGTGTAGCGGTTATGACCCGACGTGTGTGTCAGAGCGTTTACACCCGTCTTTTTTAGGTGGTTCATCATATCGCGCCCGCTGTCGAATTCAAGTATCGTGGTCTCGCTCTCGATTGTCTCCGTTTCAAGACCTGCGGCTGAGGCGATGCGCCCCCAGTCGTCGCACGACAGATAGGGGAGTGCTATGCCGCCGTTGACGCTGTCAAGCTCTTTCAGGTTGCCCGGACCGAATGTCGACAATACTACGGAGCCGCCTTTTCTCAGCACTCTGTATGCCTGCTGCAGGAATCGCAGCGGAGAGTGGAACCATTGTACGGAGTTTGCGCTTATGATTGCGTCAAAACTCTCGCCGGGAAGCCGGCGTATTTCCGTCTCGGCATCTCCATGGATGAACCGCCCTCCGCATCCTTCCGGCGCGACACTTGTCAGATCGATCCATGTGAGTCTCGCTTCTGGTATGCGTCTCGTGATTTCTCTGGAGAGAGTCCCGCTTCCCGGTCCGATTTCGAGAATATCGGTTGTCGAAGAAGTGATGTTCCATATGTCGGTCAGGTGTCGGGCTGCTTTTGCCTGAACCTCTGCATTTTCGTCATATGTGTTGAGACTTGCACTGAATTGCTGTTCGATCAGTGCCTTGTCTCTTATACATGTGCTTATTATATACTGAAAATCGGGCAGATGGCTTCCGCTGATGCAGGTGCTTGCAGTCGGCCTGTTTTCCCATGCACGCATCATATTGGCAGCCGGAAAGATCATGTCTCTTTCTGCGATAAAAGCACGATCCCATATGTCTCCGCTGTGTCGGGGGACGGCTTCATCCTTTGGCTGGAATGTCTCGAGCTGTCTTTTTAGCGAGTCGATGCTGTCAGCTCCTTCCTGTAAAACGGTTTTGAACTCCCTGAATCGGGCACCGCCTCCGCATATCCTTCGCTGGAAGCTGCTTAATGAGTCTTCCGACAGCCCCGATAGTGTCGCGGTGAATATGTCCTTGGGAATACCTAAGGCGTCATCTACAGGATGCGTAGTGCCGTTTACGGCTATCGCGCAGTTGATGTTCAGCCCGTCGGGAAGATCTTGACAGACGCGGTCGAAGCATGCTACTCCAAAACTCCATGCTATCACAATCGTCTCGTCGTAATTGCGCATGTGAGCGAATATGTCTGCAGACAGATCTGCATAATCCCACACGACAGCGACATCATATTTTGCCGGGTAGGTGTATCCGGCAAACAGATGCCAGTCGACCGACCACCCGGAAAAAATGAGTAGCAGACGTTTGGAGTCGGGGTATTGTTTTAGCCAGTGGAGCTTCATTGTTTCGTCTTATGCAAACACAGATTTCAGAGCGCGGTTCAGGCAGTCGAGATCCTCGTCGGTCATCGCGGCCGACAGGCTGAACCGTAACCGCTCTGTGCCGGCCGGCACAGTTGGCGTCCTTATTGCCAGAACTTTTATATTTTCTTCAAGCAGTCTCTTCGACAGTTCGACGGCTTTGGAGGCATCGCCTGTGATAAGGGGCTGTATGTGACTTATTTCTTGCTTGCCTGAACAGAACGGCGACAGCACATCTGCCAGTCTTGACGACAGATGTCTTAGATGCACGCGTCTGCTCTCGAGTGCGGGAAGCATCTCCACGATTTTGCGTGTCCATGCCATTTGCAGAGGTGGCAGTGCGGTCGAGAATATCAGACTCCGGCAGCGGTTCACAAGCAATTGCTTGATGAGGGGCGACACTACGGCAAACGCTCCCATTGATGCTGCCGCTTTGCCGAAGGTGCCTATCACGATGTCCCATGATTTGGGAGACGAGCTCCCTTGCGCGAGCCCCAGTCCGCCTGGCCCCTCGACGCCGAAAGCATGCGCTTCGTCAAGATACAGTATGATTCCTTCGTGCGCCTTCTTTATCTCAAGCAGTTTCTCGATGTCGGGTCTGTCGCCGTCCATGCTGTAGACACTTTCCGCAACCACGATAAACGTGCTGTATTTGTCGCGGTTGCTTTTGATTATTCGTTCAAGAGCATCGAGGTCGTTGTGTGGAAAACGGCGGAAATCACATCTCGACAGCATTATACCGTCAATCAGACTCGCATGCACGAGCTTGTCGGCGACAATCAGTGTCGACTTGTCGGCAATAGCTGCCAGAATGCCAGAATTGGCATGATATCCGCTGTTGAACAGCAACACATCCCTCTCATTGCCATACATCCTCTGCAGGCATTGCTCGAGCCCTGTATGATGCCTTTGTGTCGCTGCCAGCAGACGCGATGCCGACGATGAGAGATACATGCTCTCATCTTCCACGGCCTGTCTCAGAAACTCGGCTCTTAAATTGCTGTCGGTTGCGAGTCCCAGATAGTCGTTGGTCGAGAAATCAAGATAGAGATGTTCCCTCCCTGTTGTGTCCTCCGGGATATGGCGCAGATTCCCTTTTGCGGCTATTTCCGCTAAAACTGTTTCAGGCTTCATTAAATTCCCGCAAGATTGTAATCATGTTACGGCACAATGTACGCAGATCCTCGTCGCTTATCACGTAGGGTGGCATGATATAGACATTCCTTCCGAACGGACGCACCCATATGCCGAGCTCGACACAACGGCGTTGAAATCTTCCCACATCGACCGGCTCAGTCGTCTCGATAACACCGATCGTGCCGAGAACCCTTATGTCGTTGACGATTGCCATTCCATTGGCCTTGTGCAGTTCCTCGCCAATGATCTCCGACAGATGCGTGACTCTCGACGCCATGTCCTGACTTTTAAGAATCTCGATCGACCGGCAGGCGATGGCACACGCAAGCGGGTTTCCCATAAACGTCGGCCCGTGCATCATCACACCCGCCTCACTGCGCGATATTGTGTCGGCGACAGATTTTGTTGTCAGAACCGCGCTCATCGTCAGATATCCTGCGGTAAGCCCCTTGCCGATGCACATTATGTCAGGTTCCACCCCAGCATATTCCCATGCAAAACATTTGCCTGTACGCCAGAAACCGGTTGCGATTTCGTCGAATATCAGATATACGTTATACTTGTCACATGCCTTGCGCAGTTCACGCAGATATTCAGGGTGATAAAACCACATGCCACCTGCACCCTGCACGATCGGCTCGAGTATGACACCCGCGATCTCCTGGTGCTTCTCCTCAAGCAGACGAAGCATCGGCTCAAAATCGGTCGGATTCCACTCGCCACCGAAACGCGAACGCGGCTGGTCAGCAAAATGTCTGACGGGCAATGCGCTGCCGAATGCGCCGTGCATACCCGTCACAGGATCGCAGACACTCATGGCATTCCATGTGTCGCCATGATAGCCTGAGCGAATTGTAGCGAAGTTTGTCTTCTTGTGGTCACCCGATGCAGACACAGCAGCCTGTACAGCCATCTTCATCGCCACCTCGACAGCAACTGATCCCGAGTCGGCGTAAAAGATATTGTTCATCGACGGAGGCACCATCTCAAGCAGCAGCTTTCCGAGCTTGATGGCAGGTGCATGCGTGAGACCGCCGAACATCACATGCGATACCTTGCTCACCTGTTCCTTGATAGCCTTGTTAATTTCCGGGTGATTGTAGCCGTGGATAGTGCACCACCACGACGACATACCGTCAATAAGCACCGTGCCGTCCTCGAGTATCAGGTGGGCGCCCTCAGCCCTTGCCACCTTATAGGTTGGTAGAGGATTTATGGTTGAAGTGTACGGGTGCCACAGATGCTCCCTGTCCCAGCTGTCCGACAGAGAGTTAAAATCAGGCATATTATTGTTGGTCGAATTCATTGCAGACTATTTTACAACAAAAATACTTTTTTTCTCAAAAAAATCACTCATAAATTTGGTGCAATCACAAAAACCTCCTACATTTGCAGTCGCAAAGCCCAGGTGGCGGAATGGTAGACGCGCTCGTTTCAGGTGCGAGTGCTGCGAGGCGTGCAGGTTCGAGTCCTGTTCTGGGCACCCTAAGAAATCGCAAGTAGTTAATTTTCAACTGCTTGCGATTTTCGCTTTCAGTTCGTGTCAACGCGGTGTCAACCGACTCCGCCGCAACCCCTCGATTCAATCGAAATGGATGCTGTTGACGCCGACTGAATGAATCGAATTTGAACTCCTTAACATTTATTAATACAACCATTGGCAGTATGAGACGTCAAATTCTCCTTGAGACAAGGCTATTCTTTAAGGATAAGATTGGAGAGACTTTTGAGGAATGCTTGAAAGGGATCAGTAAATCTACACTAATGAAAATATCTCAAACATTTTTGGCACACCACAACGTCAATATTGTAGATTACATAGGGAAATTTATTAGCCATGAGAATTCAGATCTGGCCCAACAAGGATTGGATATTCTTAATATAAGGCGCGGGGATAATTTTAATATTGAGGACTATTTCGTTCTAACCTCAACAGTCTCACTGAACTTTTATGAAAGAATCTTTAACCTTGCGACTCCTGAAACTGATGAAATCGCTCCTAAGGAGATTGAACATGGGGTTCTCAAGGCTTACCTGCTGCTTAACGATATTGAGGCCAATAAGGACGAACATATTCTCTCTACTTTGCCAGATAATATTAAGATGAAACCATCATGGCTGATGTTAATTGCAATGCTTCGTTATCATGCAGTCATAAATGTTTCATTATTGAAGGAGTTTTATGCACAGTTTGTTAAAGCCCATACATTTCTGGATTTTTTACAAAAGCATCAACCATTATTATTCCGAGAGTTGCTTAGCGAATTCTCATGTAACACGATTGAAAAATATTTGATTAGATTTGTCAATTTTGTATTGCCAGCAATTGACTCTATTGTCAAGAAGCGAAAGACTGAAATAATCGTATCTCAAAATGAAGAGCATGAGGAGGTTATACATTTTGCCAATGCATTAAGCCATGTAGATATTAACGAAGATATAGATTTTAAATCACTTAGGTCTGTACCAATGCACAAAATGGGAGATAACGTCTATATGCCTGTTATGCCTTTATTCCTTATTGAACAAGTATATAAAGGATTATATTTCAGATTGAGTAAAATAAACTCGAAACTTAAAATTGTTTCCAACTTAAAATCATATATAGGTACAGAGTTTACAGAAAATGTGTTGTTTTACAACGCTATAAAAACTGTATTTAAGAATAATTACCTTCAACGAAGCGGGCTTGAAATGGAGCCTTTATCAGAAGGAAGAGGCAATCCAGATTATTACATAAGAAACGGAAACAAAATTTATATTTTTGAACTGAAGGATGTGTTACTTAACTCCAAGGTTATATCGTCTCAGGATTATAATGTAATTGAGCCGGAATTAAGAGAGAAGTTCTATAAAAATTCTAAGGGCCATAATAAAGGAGTTACTCAATTAGCTCATAACTGTGACGATATATTATCCGGTTTAGTTAAATGGGATACTACTTATAAGCCACGCCGTGTAAAAATTTGGCCCATCATTGTGGTAACCGACAACATATTCTCAATACCGGGATTTAACCAAATACTCAATAATTGGTTTCAGGAGTATTTAGATAAAGAAATAGGCGGTATAAATAAGAATCAAATCCAACCGCTGACGGTTATTTCTCTTGATACTCTGCTATATTTTCCCTCCAATAAAGTGAAAGAGATGGATAAACTATTATCTGGATATAGCAACCATCTATACCCCAAACAATTTATTGGTTCTAAGCCGTTAACAGAGAAAGAAGCTAGTATTAAATATCAAGAATCTATGAATCCATTTGATCTTGTATTGGCTAATCGAACCAAAGTAAATTGGGACAAATTAATCTCAGAAAAAATATCCTCATTACGTCCGCCTGAGTTATGAGTCATTCATCTAAGGAATCCCAACTCCTTATGTTATTAGCATAAAGAGTTGGGATTCCTTGTTTTAATCAGTTTTTAGGAGCTATAAGCCATCAAATGCTCTATCAAAGTTTTAATAATATGTATGTAATTGATCAGATGGGAAGTAACGCAAAGTAGCGCAATCGTTACGCAGAGTAACGCAAAATATAGACAGCGCAAATCATTTCTCCCATAAGGCATGTTTCAAAGATAAAAGCGATATATGAGTGTCAGATGCGATGACGCCATAAGCGCCCTGGCAGAGCAACGATGAAAGTATTGTTGAGCAATATTGGGAAACTTTATGGAGATGTCGGGAAGAAGCTGACGAATTAAAATCTTTCCGCTTCGAAGACTTGTTTCAATGTCAAGAGATGACACCGAAGGTGGCAATCGCCGGAAATCAGTCGGCAATCGTCGGCACTATGGAAAATGCCATAATCCTTGACAGATGCGGATGCGTTATGTTATCATACGATGCGTATTCAACATCAATACAAAATGCACGGACATAACCGTGATATGTTTGGAAAAGCTCATATCGCAAATTCCAACATCCTTTTCATGTCGAAATTCGCTTTCCAGATATGAATATTCAAGTCGGGAGCGTTGAAAAGCTCCAGCGCAATTACAGACCTTGTGACAGGTATAGTCGCCGCTCGTTGTTTGGGTAAAATGGATTCGCCGCGGATAATCCTTCCCGACAATATGGTGAGATTCGGTTCCTTATCAATGCTTGAGGCGCAGGGAACGCCAAAGAGCCACCGGAACCATTATGGGGAATGTCCCCGCCCTATCCCAAACACTTCCGATAACCAGCAGTTAGCCGATTGCAATACAATCCGGTACGGCCAACGCTATGTTTTTTCGGAAACATTTATTGAAGCCGCGTCCCATTGTGACGCAAAGAGCCACGGCGACCAAATCCGCCATCGCCGTATGCTCTTGAATCATTCCGGCGGAACCCTTTTTCATCTATGAATGACATATTATCACTCATCGGAAGCGGTGTCACCGGCCTCACTCTCAATATTAAAGGTGAAGACCTTTTGACATTCGCAGACAGCCTCATAGCGAAAGCCAAAGAACAATTACTCCCTGTAATGGTCAGTGCAGCTCAGGAGCAGCTTTTATCAAAGAAAGAGGTCCTTGAGAAATTCAACGTATGCCCGACAACATTGTGGAACTGGTCACGAAGCGGCTATCTTATTCCTGTGAAAATCGGAAGAAAGGTAAGCTACCGTCAGGCAGACATCGAGCGTCTAATCATCGAGCGCGGAGCAAAATGAGAGATGTTAAAGGATTGGACGCACTCTGGCAGTCATATCAGCTCAGAGTTACGGACGAGATTGTCAGAAGCCCGGAAGTTCTCTTTTGCAACGGTTCCGCAATCGGCACACTCGGCAACTTCTCGGCATCGACCGGAAAGGCGAAAAGCAAAAAGACATTCAACGTGAGTGCCATTCTCGCGGCGGCGTTGACCAACGGGGAGGTGTTGCGTTACATCGCCGAGTTTCCCGACGACAAGCGCACTATCCTCTACTTCGACACCGAGCAAAGTCCGCACCACTGCCAGCGGGTGATGAAACGTGCGTTGCGCCTTGCGGGACTTCCGGTTGACAGGCATCCCGAAAATCTGATCTTCGCCCAGCTCCGCGCCATTACGCCCGACCTTCGCCTTGAACTTATCGACAATGCTATCGCAAACACACCCAATGTCGGACTGGTCATAATAGACGGAGTACGCGACCTGATGTTCGACATCAACAACGCCATTGAATCGTCAAGGCTTATCGGCAAACTGATGGAATGGACGGACAAGTATCAGATACACATACACACGGTTCTGCACCTCAACAAGAGCGATGATAATGTACGCGGTCATGTAGGCACCGAACTCAACAACAAGGCGGAGACCGTTCTGCAAGTCTGCAAAAGCACTACGGACAGTGAAGTTACCGAGGTGTCGGCATCCTGCATCCGCTCAATGGATTTTCCGCCGTTTGCTTTCATCGTCAACGAAGCGGGACTGCCAGAGATTGCCGCCGATTACACCTTTGCCGGGAAAACAAAAGTTCAGACCTTCTCATACTCGGAGCTTACACCCGAACAGCACCGTCAGGCTCTTGAAAAGGCATTTGCCAACGGCGCGATAAAGGGCTGTCAGAACTGCGAGGACAGCATCAAGAGAGCCTATGCCGCCTGCGGGTTTCCATACGGCGACGGCAAAGTGACGAAACTGAAATCATTTCTGATGAACAAACGGATGGTAGTCCGGGAAAACGGCACATACTCATACAACCCCGATTTTTATTACTGATTTAAGTTCGGTTCAGTACGGGGTGTATATATGTAAGCTGAACCTGAACCAAATCCCCAACACATATTTTCGATATGCTCAAAGAGATTAAATCAATCCCTTTAGCCGCCTTCTTGTCTCGTCTCGGACATGAGCCGGCGGCGAGAAAAGGAACGAGGCTCTGGTATAAGTCGCCGTTGCGACAGGAACAGACACCATCGTTCAAGGTCGAGACAATGCTCAACTGCTGGTATGACTTCGGTCTTGGCAGAGGTGGTAACATCATCGACTTGGCAACCGAGTTGTATCAGTCAACAAACCTGCGCTATCTCATGCGTTGCATCGCCAACAGCTATCCTGTGCCATCGGTGCAGACAGTCGCTTCCTCTTATCCCCAGCGACACTCTGCACCGAATGTGGAACGGTTTGCGGTCGTGCCTCTGGAACACCGCGCACTTGTCGCATACCTCCAAGAGCGTGGTATTCCGGCACACATCGCAAAGGCGAATTGCAAGGAGGCTCATTACAGCGTCAGCGGTAAACCATATTTTGCCGTGGCATTTGAGAATGTAAGCGGAGGCTGGGAACTGCGCAACAGGTATTTCAAAGGTTGCAGGGGCCGCAAGGACATCTCATATCTGCCGTGGTCGAGAGATGGACCGTCAACAGAGTGTGCCGTGTTCGAGGGATTTATTGATTATCTCTCTGCCCTCGCACTCGGCATCATCAGGGGAGCCGACGCAATCATCCTCAACTCGGTTGTCAATGTCAACAAGGCTGTGCCTTATCTCAAAGGCTACACCGCCATCAACTGCTATCTTGACAACGACAATGCCGGAGAAACAGCACTCGCCGAGTTGACAGCCATATATGGCTCTGCTGTGATTGACCGCTCCACTCTCTACTCAGAGTTCAACGACTTGAATGATGTTCTTGTCAACCAAAGTTTCACCCAAAACACACTTCCCAATGAAAACAAATAAACCCACCGCATCCAAGTCAACCGAGTTGACCGATGCAACCAACCCCAAAGTATCAACTCTTAATCCCGATTTTATTATGAAATCAGATAACTCTATCAACTCCACTTCCGCAGTTAACAGTGACAACACTGTTAACTGCACTACTCCTACCAACGCTGATAATCTGTTTGACAACGAACAGACAGCAACTGAGATAACATCCATACCCGCCACAACTGAGCCGCCGAAGCAACAGCGTATCGGCAAGCAACAGCGCAAATCAGACTTCGCCGAGTTCAAGGCTACATTCCTTGCTCCTGCCAAACTGGTGAACCGCCATGCCCTGAATATCGAGGCCGACCTTTGGGACCAGCTTGAGCGCGTTTCAAGAATCCTCGGCGACCGTGGCACTACCGTCAGCAGCTATGCCAACGCCATCCTCGCCGAGCATCTGAAACAGTATATCGACGACATCGAAATCTGGCGCAAACTCTGAATGTCTGATTGCAGAGACGCAAAAATAATCTATAATGGCCATTAAAAAACAGGCTTTAATTTAGTGCAGCATGAAATTATCGTCAGTGTACGGTAGAGGTTGGAGCGAGTTTATGTTTTCGTATTATAAGTAATCCGCAAACGACTCGCTCTACCGCTCCCGATGGTCACAAACTTCAAAAATACAGAAACGATGAAAAGATATAACCGTAACCCACTCAAAGGACGTCCACAATTACCCGCTGACGAACGAAAATCTATCGTTGTACCGGTGAAATACTCTCCCGACAAATACATGGTAATGATAGACAAGGCCAATATTGCTGGGCTTAATCGATCAGAGTATATTCGGCAGTCATCCTTGAACTGCAAGATAATCGAGCGGCTCAAACCGAAAGATGTAAAAGCTATTCGAGACCTTCAGGGCATCGCCGAAAACGTCAATAGAATTGCCAAATTTTGTTCGTCCATCTTGAACAGAGGCTCAACCAATCAGAATCTTGTTCAGATTTTTCGTGACATGATTGAATGTAAAGAATTTATTTTGTCACTAATAAAAATCTATCGCAACACTCCCGACGGCGTATGATTGGCAAGATAAGAAAAGGCGGGAGCGCCGGCGGTTGCATTGATTATGTCACCCGAAAGAAGAAGGACAAACCAGACGGTTCACCGTGTGATGAATGGCGACTTATTGACTACAAAGATGTTTCGACATTGGGAGGCAGAGCGGGAATAATCGCATCTTTCGAGGATAATATATCCATGAACCCGAATGTAAAGAATCTGATAGGACATATATCGCTTAACTTCCATCCCTTAGATATGGACAAGGTCAACGATGAAATTATGGTGGAGATTGCTGCGAAGTATATGGAGAAAATGGGTATCATCGACACTCCTTATATATTGGTCAGGCATCTCGATAAGGATTATCCGCATTGTCATCTCGTGTATAGTCGTATAAACAATTCTGGGAAAATCATATCCGACAGCCACGACTATGACCGTAATCAAGAGGCTTGCTTTGACCTTACGAAAGAATATGGGCTTCATATTTCCGAAGGCAAACAACACACAAACGTGAGTAAACTTCGTGGAGTAGAGAAAATCAGATATGAGATTTTCAATGCTGTCAATGAGGCATGGGAAGACAAAAATATCCACACTTTCGACAAATTCGAGTCCCGACTTAGAGTCACAGGAGTTAAAATTGAGTATAAATACAGGCGTGGCACCAATGAGGTGCAGGGTCTGTGGTACACCCGAAAGGGAAAACGTTTCCCGGCATCGAAGATTGACAGGCGATTCAGTTACGTCAATATTCTTAAGCATCTGTCAAAGAACCGTCCATTGCATCCCGATTCAAAATGGATGTATGCCGACGGCTCTATTGTGCCATTCTTCAATTTCCGAGGAGTGAAATTTTCGGAGCAACAAATTAACGACTACGTTGACGGCAAGGCAATTCGTGTCGATGGATGTTCTGGTTCACATTCGACTGTGTTTATAAAATTCAGGCCAGAACGCAAGGTGCCAGAAATATATTCCTCAAATCCTGATGCGCCCAAGCAGACCTCAACATCTTCTTTTGCCCCGCCATTCAGTTATGCTGAGCTGTCACCCATTCTTGATGACGGAACTTGCTCGGTATCCGGAGGCGATGCCGAATCATTCCCAGAGTTCAAGGCAAGACATCCAGAACTCACACCCAAGCAAGCCCTCGATGCATGGCGAGCCAAACGCCGAGGCAAACACCTCAACGGAGGCTTCCACATGTAACGACAATCCCAATCCAATGCCACCGACGACTCACGCAGTTGCCGGTGGCATTTTTTATGCTATCAAACCGCTCCTTAATCCTTATCGGTATTGTTATATTTTGTCTTGACAATTTTTGTCAATTTGTTTGGTAGTCTCGATTTGTTTAGCTAACTTTGCACATAAAATTATAAGACCATGCTTTTGAAAGATAAGTTGAAATCACTGAGAGAAGAGCATAATCTTCTTCAAAGACAGGTTGCATCTGCAATAGGGATTGATAATGCCATATATTGTAAAATTGAAAATGGCGAACGAATTGCCCGAGTGGAGCATGTCAAGGCTCTAGCCGTATTTTATGGCATAGATTTCGATTATTTGAAAAAATTATGGTTAGCCGGCAAGGTATATGATTTGTTATCTCAGGATGAAGAGCCAAATGAGGTCTTGAGTATAGTATCCGAGAGTCTAACAGAATATGGTTCTAAAACTGAATAACCATGGACAGCAAGAATAAATTTTCTTCATTAGTTGAAAGATTTTTAGCCGCAAGAGATAATGGATTGCTTCAGAACGCATCTGAAGAAACTGTTCGAATGTGGATAAATGATATGCTTGAAGTGTTTGGCTGGGATGTCAATAACACCCGTCAAGTAATGCAGGAGCGTACACTTGAGCGTTCTGAAAGAGAAAAGTTGCATGGTATTGGTTCTAGTTATGTAAAGCCGGACTACACCTTGATGAACGGCAATAAAAGACTTTTTTTTATTGATGCGAAGAAGCAATCTGTCGATATAAAAAATGATAAGAATGTAGCATTTCAGATAAGGTCCTACGGATGGTCCATTGGTGCGCCATATTCCATAGTTACTGATTTTGAAGAATTGGCAATTTATGACTGTACGGCTATGCCAAATGCAACAGACACATCAGACTTTGCCAGAATACATTATCTTACAATTGATGAGTATGTCAAAAATTATGAGTTACTTAGGCGTTTCCTACATAGAGACAAGGTTCTGAATGAATTCGCAAAGGTTGACTTCCGGGGGTCTGACACACTGGATAAAAGCTTTGCCCATTTTTTATGCGATATTCGACTAGAGCTAGCTCAATCAATAAAGGAAAACAATAATTCTGCAATATCTGTAAGTGATTTGAACTTATGGACGCAGATAATTTTGAATCGCATACTTTTTATCCGCGTATGCGAAGCAAAGGGACTTGAAGAAGATGGCTTGTTGCAAAGGTATCTTGAAGAAGATTTCTGGAATAGATTCAAGGAATCATCGTATATGGAGTTTTATGAACATTATGACGGTCCTATGTTTGAAAGACTCACAACTATACATAACTTGGTCATTTCAAATAAGGTATTTACTAAACTTCTTACCTATCTTTACTATCCTTCACCTTATTGTTTTGATGTAATTCCCTTAAAGAGCATCAGCGACATATATGATATTTTCCTTGGATATCATCTAATAGAAGATACGAAGGGGAACTTATCTAATTCTCTGAAATCGGAGTTCAAAAAGAGCAATGGAGCTGTGACAACACCGATGCAACTGGTAACAGATACTATCACTGCGACTCTTTGT
The DNA here is from genome assembly GCA_964389525.1 of uncultured Muribaculaceae bacterium. Taxonomy (GTDB): domain Bacteria; phylum Bacteroidota; class Bacteroidia; order Bacteroidales; family Muribaculaceae; genus JAFLTL01. Next base: position 107,865 of record CAYMEX010000006.1, read on the forward strand.
AAGAATCGTCTCAACTCCATGACGATTAATGACATTCTTTCAATCACAGTGCTTGACCCGGCATGTGGAAGTGGTGTGTTTTTGGCTGGAATGTATGACTACTTAGAGGGAGCTGTGATAAACAAAATCAAAGAAGACCCCTCCTCTCTTAGCCAAGAGTATTATAAAATAATAGATGGAGAGCCCGTATTGAATATAAACGGGAAGAAGCACCTCGTGTCATCATGCTTGTTTGGAATAGATATCAATCAAGAAAGCGTTGAAGTCGCAAAACTTTCATTGTCTCTAAAGATTATTGATGGATATAACATGCAATCATATGACCAAGTTGGGTTATATGGATCTAGGATTCTAAACGGTGTTGGAGAGAATATAAAGTGTGGTAATACCTTAGTGTCATCAGATGTTATGGCTCACTATCCTCATCTTATTGATAACCCTGATGAGCTGGAAGCCACCAATATATTCGATTGGGAAGAAGCGTTTCCCTATGTAAGCAATAAAGGCGGTTTTGATTATGTGATTGGTAATCCTCCATATGTCGAAGTAAAGAACTATAATGTCGAACTTCCGACAATGGCATCATATATAAAACATCGATACAAATCTAGCAAGAATGGGAAAATTGATCTTGCAATACCGTTTATAGAGCGAGGTCTTGAATTTTTAAATTCAACCGGAAGCCTTGGCTTTCTGATACAGAAACGATTTTTCAAGACTGATTATGGAAAGGGAATAAGAAAACTTATCTCTGAGAATCGCTTATTGCGCCATATATATGACTATGAAGAAACAAATCTCTTTGATGGTCGAATTACTTATGTCGCTATCCTCGTGTGCGATAAATCATCCGCTTACAATAAATCGTTCTTCTATCAGTCATCTAAAAATCAAGACTTACTTCCTATATCAAAGGATTCTATTTCAGAAACGCCATGGAATTTTGACAATCCATCTTTAACTAATCTGAGATTGTCAAAGCAGAAAGAGCTTGGCAGTCTTGGTGATGTATGTCATATTAAGGTGGGTGTTCAAGTCCTATGGGATCCTGCCTACCACATCTATGTCAACCATGTTGACAGCGATTATATATATGGAAGCTCGGCTTTAGAAGATAACATCAAGATTGAAAAATCAGCTTGCAGAGCATTGATATGCAACGAGCATTTTATACCTCTGTCAATTAGACCAGAGAATACATACATCATCTTCCCGTATGATATTAAAGACGGTAAAGCCCAGGAAATTAAGTTCTCTGATTTTAAGGAAAGATTTCCGCTTGCCGCATCGTACCTTTCACGCCACAGAAGTCGAATAGAAAGTGAAGTACAGACTTTACCAATGAGAGTCACATCTTTAGATAAAGATGAGAACTGGCATCTTTTCACTCGTGCCAACAATCACAATGCAGTTTATAGAAAGCTGTGTATCCCTATGACAACACAAGAGCCGCAAGCTGCTGTAATGAATAATGAAACAGCATATTGTGATAATGCCAACATGTTTTTTATCAATATAGAGGAAATTACCGATGACAGACTTTATGCTTTGGCTGGGTTAATCAATTCGACTCCTTTTGCTTTCTTTGCCAAATCAATTGCAAATCCTCAGCAAAACGGGTACTATAAGTTTAACAAGCAGTTTCTTGACCCAGTGCCATTCCCGACACAAGCATATAAAGAAATGTCAACTGATATGATGCAATTAGCAAATGTCGCAAAGCAAATTGAGCAACTGCATACCCGGATGATTGCGACTCCATCTCGAGCGTCACGCTACAAACCGGTGGTCAAAACACTATGGGATGAACTTGACTCAATCTGTTGTAGATTGTATCAGTTTACGGAAGATGTAATTAATATGGTAATGTCAAGCCCAAGAAAGGACAGGAACTATGCGTAAAGAAACACTCAATATATTATGCAAATTTGCAGACCCTCGGCAATTAGATGCTGCGGTGGTAGAGTCATTTCTTGTTAATAACGGATTGTTCCCCTCGGACGGATTCATTGCTGAATTTCTGAGAGAGTATGTTGTAAACAATACTTTCGAAGACATTACTACAATCGAAGATGTGATTTCAGTATTCGAGCAAGCAATACCAATCGAAGAACGGACAAAAAACGGAGCTATTTATACTCCGTCCTACATTCGCGATTACATCGTTAATCAACTATATGCTGAGAACCCTGACAAATTCAAGAGGGGATTGATTATAGATCCGGCATGTGGTTGTGGTGCTTTTTTGTATACAGCGGCACAGATAATCAGAAATTGGGATTATTCCTACCAATCTATATTTAGCAAATTGTTTGGAGTTGACATTAGTGCCAATAGCGTCAGGCGTACAAAGCTACTCCTTGCATTAACAGCTCTTACAAACAATGAGTTTGTTAATGAATCAGATTTACATATCTATTGTGCCAATTCATTGTCATTCGATTTTTACCAGTTTGACACTGTTAAATTGAATGACGGGTATGACTATGTAATTGGGAACCCCCCTTATGTGAGGTCAAAAAACATTGAGCCAGAATCCAAGGCATTACTCCCGAACTGGGAAGTGGCCATAGGAGGGAATGCAGATTTATATCTGCCTTTCTTTGAGATTGGCATGAAAATACTTAATGAACATGGACGCTTAGGATATATTACCTTGAACTCATTCTTTAAGAGTGTCAATGCTCGTGGATTGAGGAAATACTTGATTAAGCATCAAATTGGTCTTGATATAATAGATTTCGGAGATGAATTGATTTTTGGCAAGAAGCTTGCATACACCTGTATTACCTTCATATCTAAACAAGAGCGCGATACGATTAAATATCATCGAGCTTCATCTGTTGAGATAAAAGACAATGAATATATCAAATATGACAATATACCGTATAGCGGTCTCGATAGTCACAAAGGTTGGAATCTGAATCAAAGCGATGTACTTCAAATTATAGAACGCATTGAGCTTACAGGAACACCCCTGGGTGATAAGTATGTCATAAAGAATGGGATTGCAACCCTGGCAAACGATACATTCATCTTCCAACCATATAAAGAAGATGGCTCTTACTATTATATGAAGCTCGATGGATTGGAATATTGCATAGAGAAAGGAATCTGTAAGGATATAATCAAACCTAATATCCTTCATTCAGAGGATGAGATTCATGATCTCATGGAGAAAGTAATTTTTCCGTATGATTCAAATAACAAACCCATTCCGGAGGCTCTCTTTATAAGCAAGTATCCTAAGGCATACCAATATCTATCATTACATAGAAGACGGTTAGATGAAAGGGATAAAGGAGAGGGTAACTTCCCGATATGGTATGCTTTCGGTCGCACTCAGGCGATTTCAGACAAAGGTAAGAAATTGCTATTTCCTTACATGACAGATGTGCCCCATTTCGTTTTTACTGACAATGAAGATATGCTTATCTACTGTGGATACGCAATATTTCATCATGATGAGAGGGAATTAAAGGCTCTGAAAAGAATACTTGAATCATCTGTGTTCGATTACTACATGAAGCATACAAGTAAACCTTATGCAACGGGGTACTATTCTTACGCGAAAAACTACGTAAAGAATTTCGGTGTCATTAACTTATCTTCTACGCAAGTTGAGGAAATACTATCCTTATCTTCAAAAGACGAGATAAATGAATATGTGGAACATCTCTATGGCGTTGATCTAAAGAGAAACGAATGCACTCTTGCCGTTGAATGTCAAAACCTTCCAACTTCCATATTTGAATTTGCATAATCATATATTTGCTTCTTTCTAGCGGAATTATCATATAATGTAGCTTGATAATGCTATGAAACGCTGTGTGCCGTTAATATTAATTAACATAAAATAGACTCTAATATAAGATTTTTTTGGGGTGAATTAGAGCCTAAGATACCCAATGCACCTTAAACCCACCCAGAAAATCCATGCAAAGGAGACACAAGCAACAAGAAAGGCGTCTCAAACAATTTACGAGACAGCCAAGACAGATGCTAAAATTATTTCAATACAATCACACAAAACCGCAAGAGAGTTTGTGATGTTGAAAAATAATTCGTAAATTTGCGCTCATAAAATTTAAGAGCAATGGAGATACGAATATTTAGCGCACGCGAATATAATGCAAAACTAAAATGCACGATTCACTCGTCAGGCAAATTAGGTTTTACGGATGAAACAGCTAGAGAGTTGGGGCTATCCGTAGAATCTGGCATTAAATTTGCTATGAATGACAACGACGAGTTGCTCTTGATAAACTGTCGATTAGATAAAGATGAAGACGCATTCGATGTTAGCAAGTCTGGTGCTTACTACTATGTGAATGCAAAGCCATTGTTTGACAGCTTGGGATACGATTATAAAAACAATGTGATAATGTTTGATCTAAGCAAGTTCAAACACGACACTCTGGAAATATATAAGTTAAACCAACGCTCAAAGCCTAGAAAGGCAGAGGGCAACGAAAAATAAATTGCCGAGAGAACAAAAGACAAAAAACAAAGGACGTACAAGACGGCCATCTCATACGTCCAAATAAAGAATTAAAATTTGCTTTACCGGGCAAAACTAAGGCTTCTCACCTTATTGTTTCTTGATTCTTTATTTCAAATATAATGAAAATCTCATTATAGAGATGGTCGAGTTTACAATTATTAACAATTTTAAATTCGACAAAAAATGGACAGATATTGTCTTAATCGAAATCAACAAGTAGGACACGGATATAACCATGAGGTTCATAAATCATGGTGTTCTCGCAGACCGTTGCCTTCAAATCAAATCGACCTGGGCTACTGCTACTCTGATGAGGACGCTCTTAGAAAAGCCAAACAGTATTATTCGGACGCAGATGGTTGCGCTTACTGCTGCCCCTCAATCCATAAAGGCTGATAACTATGGGAAAGAATCAGCATGTGGTTCCGAATAACGGAAGATGGAGTGTAAGAGGCGCTGGAAATACTCGTGTTACCCAGACTTTCGACACTCAGCGTGAAGCAATAGCCCGCGCAAGAGAGATTGCTATTAACCAGCAATCGGAAATGTTTATCCACAATCGTCAAGGTCAGTTCCGCGACAGGAACAGCTATGGAAATGATCCATATCCACCTAAGGGATAATTGACGATTATCCTCTATACAAATGGGATGCATTCTCACAGAAGATTGCATCCCATTTTTGGTTTAGTTCAGTTCGGGCACTATATATGCCCGATGAACTGAACCTAATATATCGTGGCTGAGGAAAAGAGATGTCAGTCAAGGAGGTTTACGAGTTCTCTCTTCATGTCTTCGTCGATGTCTCGGTAGCGGGCGAAGGCTTTGCTGCCTTCTTTATGACCGCTGAGAGAACCTACGAGGTTGGGGTCTTTTACTTTTTTGTAAAGATTACCGATGAAAGTGCGTCGCGCCAAGTGGCTGCTGGCTATCTCGTTGAGCGGGCGCTTCTCTTCTGCCCCGGTGGTTGGATTGAGAACCGTTACCATGCGATTGACTCCGCATGCCGTGAATATTTTTTTGATGGCAACGTTATATTTCTGTGAACTGATGAAGGGGAACAGTTTTCCATTCAGGTTATCTCGTCCGGCATATTTTGCGACGAGGGCTTGTGCTCTTGCGTTGAGTGGCACTCTGACAACCTGCGGACGCTCGCCTTTGTCTTTTGCGGCATATACTCTATGGCTCCGTTAATAATGCTCTCAGGTGTCATGGCCATTAAGTCTGAGACACGGCACCCGATAAGGCACTGAAAGATAAAAATATCGCGCTGAGCCTCCAACGATGGATTAGCCGACAAATCGTAGTCTGCAATCCGATCGCGCTCTTCGAGAGTGATATAGTACGGTGTGCCATACACTTCTGTTGTCTTACCGTTGTATTTGGCGAATGGGTCGTTTGTCGTCAGTTCTTGATCTCGACACCAACGATAAAAAGCCCGCATCAGACCGAATAATCCGATTATAGTATTATCGCCTTTGGGTTGAGGTTTCGGCTTCTTTCTCGTTGTATGCGTGTCTGCCGGAACTGCCTTATAGATTTCCGGGTACTTCTCGTGGATTTCATGTTCCGAGCGCAGGAACTTCTCGAAACTGTTGACATCATCAACCGTAAAGTCATCGAGTTTGATTTTATAGCGACCGCGACCGTTAGCGCGGACATACAGTTCATATCGCATCAGCGCACGTTTCAGGACTCTCAGATGCTTGATGCGCCATTCTGAGATATTTTTCTTTTCAATGTAATCCTCAAATATGTCGAAGAATTTAGGCTCACGAGGCTGCCGTTTCTGCTTTTCCGGCTTCGGATGTAGGAACAAGTCATATTGAGCGACTACAAAATCCTTAGTAAGAGTATCGGCGGGCGTTTTCTCACAGAGATTGATGAGGAAGCGTTCAATATCGATAAGCCGGTCCTCAATAGTCCGAATTTCAGCGCGGGCAGTCGGGTCTTTCGGCAATGAGAAAACGCCTTTGTCAAATCGCGATGGATCCATCCATAATCCGGTCTTTAGACGGACTACAAGATTACGGGACACAGAAAGACGGAGAAGCAGTTCAGCCTTTCCCAATGGGTTTGTACCCTTCGTGATATTACGGGTGAGTGTTGCCATAGGAGAGTGATTAAAATTCTAAACGCGAAGTTAGTCAATCCGGTTGACATACACAATAGTTTTCGTGTCAACGCCGTGTCAACCGATATTGATTTTAACTGAATCAAGACAAATTCTCCGAAAAATTCAAAATCGTCCAAATTGAGTTATAATCGTAAATATCAGAGAAATAACGCAAATTAAAGAATTTACTCAAAATCCATCTCAGTCTAATTAAATCTAATATTCGTGCTCCTGTTCTGGGCACCCCCAAAAGCGACTTAACAAAGTAATAATCACCAAGTTGAGTCGCTTTCTTTCATTTTTTACGTGCATATTACGTGCAAAATCCGTGTACGCGTCCTCTCGTATCCCTTGAATTTCAGGGCCAACTTTTCGCTCTCAATATGCTTAGATTGCATTAGACCGTAACTCAAACAAAGAGCTAAATAAGCGGGTCATTTCTTTATATGTTGCCCAATTTAGCAATCTTCAAACAAAGATGCTTCTTCTTTTGTATTCATAACAAAATCAAAACATTTCTCCATAGATTTAATTCCTATTCCAGGATAATCAATAAGAGCTATCATTGAGTGGACATTCTCTGAGGCTATAGCATTATCTATTGTTTCAATTCTTTTATTTGTTTTCAACATTTTTTTCTTTTGATCGTATGAAATTTTCATCCAATTAGATTTGAAAGTTTCAAACAAATCATCAGATGCATTAGGATCGTAAAGGTAAATCTCTACCGGAATATCGCATTCCTGTAGATAGTGGACCATTAAATCCAGGACTTTATCTTTATCTAGCCCTCCATTATTAGCGCCTAATAATGGAAATGCTATAGATGTTATTCCTTTCTCCCGATATGTGGAAACAAATTTTTGCAGTCCTCTCTCAATATAATTGTACTCACTTGGTAACTTCCAATGGGTTTTAGTCGGGAAGTTTAAAACCCAAGGTGCATTATCTACACCCTTATAAAGCCACAGTTTACCAATGTCTATCAAGTGGGCCGCACAATGTTGCTTGTAAACATCATACATTATTGGGTATCTCAGTTTAAAGACCAAAGCAATACCCTTTCCCATAACACCAACACAATTTACGGTATTAACAATTGTTTGCGCCTTGGTGTTAAATATGTTGCCGTTTATAATCGTTATATTATTCATATATTTTGTATTTTGAACTCAATTGAGGATATACAGAATCAATATCAAAAGGGAAGCCATAGCTCTTAATGTATTTTATATTCTCAATATCTCTAATATTAGAATATTTATCAAAATCAATAATTAGATAATCCGCATAATCAAGGACATAAATGGTATTCTTCTTTCGTAGAATCTCGAAGTCAGTTATTTTTGATTCATTTTGGCAATGAAAATCAATTACTTTGATATTTGGGAAAAATTTCAGTGGAGAAAGATATGTTACGTCAGGAGGAATCGATAGAAATTCCATTGAAAAGATCTCACTTAATGTATCCTCATCAATACCATTTAAGCCCTTCGCAATTATGGATTCCAATCTTTCAATATCTGCAGCAGGATTATTTGATTCCAGATTCAACACCTTGCATAATAGAAAATCCTCTCCATAAGAATCATCCCATAGAAATATGCTTAGAGGGAACTTGTTTTTAATGAACAACAACCATTGTTTGTATGCCGTTGTCTTCCAGATTTTGGGAAGACAACTCCATTGTTCTGCTAACATAATTACCTGTTTTTATAGATTAACCAACTGCCATATCTAGGGCTATTAACTTCAAAATATACCTCAAAGGGAGAATCTTTTCTTAGTTCTACCAGAGATGATAGATAGATATTATTCCCACGTTGACGAATGACATTGTTTTTATTAACAATTGTCGGTACATTTTCAGAATAGGATACCCTAAATTCAAAAGGACAAATATAATTTGTTCTTATTCGAATCGAGTCAACTGAATCTTCAAAAATCAACTCTTTGTTCTGATGTTCATAAAGATTGGGGTTTACAGTAACAATATCTTCCCACGAAGTGCCCTTAAGTTCTTCTCGTAATATTTTAGCTTGAAATGAGTCATAACAGCAGATTTCCACATTTTTCAATTTAGAGAAGTCCAGTTCGCCATCAACTAGGAATTCCTGCTGACGCTCATTAAAAGTATCAAAGCTATTGATATATATTTCTTTTGCTTTGATTCTGTTTGGTTCTTCAATAACCCTGAAATAGTTGGAAGAATCCTTTTGCATATTACCGTTACTATAATAGCACTTATCCGGCATTGCCATTAGGAGTTCTTCTACATCAAATATGAAAAACACTGGCATTGGGCATTTAGGCAGTCCAAGATTATAAGCTCTTTCGTAATACTTACGGTCGCTGGAATCCTTGCCTAAGCACTCATTATAGAATTGGGTGGGTGACTTTGGCATAAAGTAAAAGCGAGCAAAACGATGAGCCGCATTCGTCCGATGAACATTAGAACCCGCGCTATTTGCAAAGCTCCCTTCTGCGTAGTTACGGCTCTGGAGTTTCATCGCCTTAATAATTTTCACGGCATTACTCATATGAGTGAAATGATAAGCCTTAGGGCGGTGCGGGAAATGCTGAATAAAGTCAATGATATTTATCTGCTTCGCCAACGGCATATCAGATATATCAACTTTATTATGGAACGCTCTGTTCTTCACCAAAACAGGCCAATTCCATTTATCTTTAAATCGTTCTACAAGAGACTTCGAGAAGTTTATGTCCAAAGAACTTGATGCGAGATCCCAATCAATGTAGTCTGAGAATGTTTCAAGAATAGCATTAGATAGCTTAAAATCTTCGCGTCTGCAAAGAATAGTCCAATCTAAGCAATCTTTATATCTATTGAGCACCTCAAAATTGCCGATATATAAATGCTTATTTTGAGATATGATTCGCCAATCAACGTACTCACAGTATTGGTCTAGATACTTAATAATAGCCTTCCTGCTAGAAAGAAATTTCCAGTTTAGATTATTCAGAGGGACACTTTCAAGTACAGATTCCGTTATTGGGAAATAACTATGTGATGATACTTCCATCCAATCAATTTCAGTAGATATTAAGCATTGTTTAGCTAAGCTGAAAATTAGTTTTTCATTTCCCCAAACTTCTTGATTATCTTGTTGCGACAAAACGAACCAATTCAGATTATCATTAATGTGGTCATAAATAAACTTCACGGAAGGGACGAAGCTGCTTTGAGATGTCACCATTTGCCAGTCCCACTTATAATCTGGTTTAGATTCAACAAGAGACATAGTTGCCGTAAGCACATGCCGACCAAGAAGACTATTATAATCATAATCTCCTTCAGGATATATTCTTATAATTTGCGCGATATCAACATCCTCTCGCTCAGAAAGCGCTCTAAAGTCGATAAATCCCTTAAAGGCTTCTATTACTTCATTTAATTTCTGTTTGTCCGGATTACAGAAAATACGACTAACCTGAGATAAATATAACCAATCGATTTTGTTTTTAAAATGAGACATGAACCATATCTCATCACGTAGACTCTCAAAATGCGACAACAAAGCAAAGTTCCACTTATTTCGAGTGTCTAACAGTATTGACTTTACATCATCTATCCATGCCTTTTGTTTGATTTTAAGCTTGGGATTATACCTAAAGCTATGATCCACGGACGAAGACTGGGATAATTCATTCCAATCAATAATATTGCGACAATCTTCCAGATCTCTAAAAATATCGAATTCTCTATGCTGGCAGAAATACGAAATATCCCACCAGTAATTACGTTTCCTTACCGTAGATTTTATAAGATTCTTGAGTTCCTTAAATGAAAATTGCGTAGTTAACGCATGCCAACCTTCAGAGCACTTTTCTTTACCTGAAATGTTTGTTAATATATAAGCGATGCGATCAAGGAAGTCAATATCGAGGCGGGTATCGTTAGTTAGAATGCGCGGAAATACGATAGTCCAATCCCAGTATCCGCTGAATTTCTCTAGATTATCATTTAAAAACTCTGTACTTACATTTTGAGACAGGAACTTCCAATCCCATTTGTCTACAAAGAGTTTATTCCCGAGATTTTCTAGCTTTAACTTATAGAACATACGTTCTGTTAAAACCGTCCAATCCCAAGGGAATTGAGAATCCTTATATTTAGATATAACAAATTCTATAGATGCAATGACTGAAAATGCAGCCCAAGCACTTCTGTCATTTCCAATCATTAAATCTATATTTTCTAATGATTGGAAGAATGCTGGATCAGTTTGATTCTCAAAAATATATGCCCATTTTAGTTTTTCTCCAAAAGACTTATACAGTCTCTTATCTGATAACAAGTTGGGGTTACGCGAAATAGCTTCCCAGTTCCAGTTAAATGATGGGTATTCAAATAAAATATCAACATCGTTTATTTGCTGAGATATAAACTTTTGTCCGTCTTCTGTAGTTACAAATTTTGAGTATCTTTCAAAAAGAGACTTATTCCATACTAGATGAGGATTACATTCAAAACCTTTCATGTAGGGCGTAGATTGCCAAGAAAGCAAACCGTTGCTTTCAAGCAAATCTATAACGGAAGGAATCCATATATAGTCCTTATCATTGAATATGGCAGAAGCCAATGCTCCCTCATTCTTGCTTATTTCTGATATTATAGACAGAAATTGAGGATTTGTGGCGAACGTATTAGCCCACGTTTCATCTGTAAATACTCTATCCAACAACGAAAAGAAAGATAAATGAGGACCTATGTTTGTTATATTGTTATATATAAAGCTTAGGTCAAATTCCCGTTCAATCTTGTCCCAATCCCATTTCTTGTCGGGATAAGATATAATTGCTGTTCTTGCATCCTCCGAGTCATTTGTAAATCGAGCAAGATTAACCTTTACTATATCCAAATGAGCCAGAACAAATGTGTCTGAGAGACGCATTTCTAATTCATCCCAATTCCAATCTTCCTCGGTCTCTTTGTGTATAAGGATGAGTTGTTCTATCAAACTATCTTCCCTATCTATATCCCCGGACAACACCTCTAAATCCCAAGGATAGTCTTTAAAATGAGTGATTAAGAAACTGTTGTCGACTCGCTCTGTAAATATTGGCCAATCAATGTAATTTTGAAATCTGTCTATATTGTTACATAAGACTTGAATGTCACAATGACGAGAAATGTTACGCCAACAAGTTTGATCAGCTCTCTCGACAATTGCATTTAAAAGGTTTACATCTTTCCAATACGTTCTTGAATCTTTGGTGAGTTCTTCATAATCAACCAAGTCAAGATAAGGCTTAAGTGTTGTGAAGTTTAAGACTGAAGACTTGTCATCCCATAATTTATGGAACATGCATTCCAATATTAGGTTTGCTCGACGCTGTTTGTTCAATGGTTCACAAATAAGCTCTGTCGCCCGAATAGCCACTTGTTCCCCATTCATGACCACAGGTATAAATTCCCCAGAATGTTTGTAGAGTTTAATCTGTATTTCTCGCGTCTCTAAATCAAAATACTCATTTATATTTGCTTCATAAATGTTTGATTTTTCCTTAGATTGAAGTTCTAATCTTTTTATCAGTTGGTCTGCGTTCCCATATATTATGTTCTCAATTTCATAATCTTCTGGCCATATTTGTTTTTGGGTATGCAATGTAGTATATATCCCAAGATCTTTATAAAATGGGAACATAAGCATCGCCGTTGGCAATTCAGATTTCAGAAGAGCATGTTCATAAACATCCTGCATTCCTAAAAAGAAATGATAATGTTTGAGCTGTTTCAGTGAAATTTCACCAAGTTTTGTAAGTGTAATCTCATCCTCGGACTCGTATGTTGTTATAAGATGTTCATTTTCTAGTATTCTAAGAATGTCCTCAAACATACGAACTTCTGCCACATCATAATATACTTCATTCTTTCCATCTGCATCACGATTAGCAATACTAAAGCCAAGAAGTATGCCAAGACTTCTTTTGTCATAACGGCCACCATTTGTGGCTAATATGGAGCAAATCACAAAATACAGATCATCCAAAGGCTCCTCTTTATAGTAAGCCACACTACATGAATATTTTTTCAACCCCCATTTAGTATAGGCTGAATAGATATATTCGGAGTTGTTTATCTTATCTACAATCTGGCTCATAGTTCATTTTGATTGATCACTTTATTATTATGATTTGACTCGATAGTCAAGAAGAGTCGTTGGTAAATCTCTAAGTTTGAGAACAATTCTTTATTTCCAACAATAACGAGTAATCGTTTAGCACGCGACAATGCCACGTTCAATCGATTTGGTGATTGAGCGAATCCCAAAGACGTTTGCTTTGGATAGCCTAATTCGGGGTATCGCTTTTTGTCCGGCTGTTGATTTCGTGAGCTCTGAATGATGTTACTACGGACCATTGACACAATAACAATATTGCGCTCCATTCCCTGAAATCTATCCACAGTACTAACTCTTATCGGTAGACTGGAATGTTCACGGGCTATTGACCTCAGTTGTTTTATCTGCTTGCCATAGAAACTAATTATACCGATTTGTTTATCTTCATCCTTAGAAAATTGATTTAAATATGAGAGAAACGAAGATGATTGTTCAAACTTTGTAAGAAGTCTATCTATGATCTCAACTTCACCGTAGTTGACACGTGAAGTACCGTCTAACATTTCTGGAGAGGTAGTATTTATGAACAATACATGGGTGTTATGATCGATTAGCCCTGGAATATCAATTCCATGGTATCTTGATGCCGGGTTACTTATGTCTGGATCGTTGACACCAAGATCTTCGGGAGAAATTAGACCACAACGTAGCCCTCCATCTTCTCTATAGAACTGTTCAACGACTTCATTTATATCGGGATGCATACGATATTGCAGATTGAACGTCCCTTTTAAGGAGCTATCAATACGCTCATAAAGTTTTTGGAAATGAGAGATTTCCATCTCATCAAAATGGCTCTCAACGAATTCCTTAAGTTGCATTATACGTCTTTGGTCATCGCTATCCTTACTTGTCCTATATGCATAATCAAATGTATCTTCAAATTCTTCTTTATCCAACATAGGAGGCAACTGACGATGATCCCCTATTACTATTGCTCGTTTTCCATAAACGAAGGGCAGCACTAATTCTGCGGGTGTTGCCTTTGAGGACTCATCTTGTATGACTGTTGTAAATTCAATTCTGGCTTTTCCTTTTTTCTGCTTGAAAAGATCACAGTAATTGTGGAAGAACGGTGTAAAGCCATTAAAATCGGCTTCACCTGCCCTCCTGTCACCAATTGAACTACATGTAGCGCCAACAACATTAGCATTTTCAACATATCTCTGGTAAACAATTTCTCGAAGTCCCTTACTCGGGTTGTTAAGGAAGTTTCGCCATTTTACAATTACGTCAACTGAATCGTCAACCACTCCATAGAACGCACGATGAGAAATGTTCTCTAACCAATTCTTAAGAATGAGATTATTCTTTATCGATGCCTCAGACTCATCATTGGTTTCTTCTGTTGTAAGACAAGCATCACCTTCCTCAACCCAGCGTTTCATCAACTCAAGAGAAAACTGAAGTCCTTCCGACTCTAATTTCTCTTCGCCGCCGAAGCGAACAGGTTTTACTAAATTAGTTTTTCCGTTGACAATACGTGATATGGCATTATCGACAGCTAAATTTGTCTCGGATGTGAGCAGGATTCTTTCACGTTTGTTTCCATATTGCAACCCTTTACGTATCAGTTGCCATATAAGTTCTGCGATAGCTGTAGACTTACCTGTACCAGGAGGCCCTTGAATCACAGCCATATCCTCGGCATACATAGCCTTGATTATGGCCTGTTTTTGAGATTCGTTTATTCGATTATTTAATAAATGTGCACAAAACTCAATATAGACAGGACCGTCTTCTCTAAGCATTAGTTCAATATCTGGAGTCTTTGTCGCCTTAGAAGAATCAAAAATAAAATTTTGTAATCGAGGATTGGTCAATTCTTGCCCGGTAGTGGCCATAGTAAATGTATTCTTTAGGCGGGAGATTTTTTCAATTTCTCCTGTAAGAATTGGGCAAATTCTCGTTATAATTTGAGACTCAAAAACTTCAATAATGGCATCTTTTCTATCATCTGGAACGTCTAAGTCAAATATTAGATTTGGATAGTTGACTTTAAGTAGCTTACCAAATGGGATTTCCTTTTCGCCGAGTGTAAATCCAAAGTCAGCACGGCGCATATCCATTATGCTATCTTCCAAATCTTCAAGTCTTGATTCTGAATTACAGCTGATATTAAGACGGATTTTTCCAGCTACCTTTTGTGCGAATTCAATTTTTATGCCCGGTATGCTTATGTGTAATAAGTCATTGTTTAGTCTGGCACTCAATAGCTCGTACAAATCTGGTTCTATATAGGGAAGACGAATTTTTATCTGATGACATACGCTATCATTTATCACCGAAATATCTTCGTATTTTTCTTCCAAATAAGCTTTTAGATCATCATAACCAATTAGCTTAGAGTCAACCTTACACTTATAACGATGATTGTCATAGACGTTTATTTTGATAAATGGTATATTATTTTCTATATTAGCTATAATGTCCGCAATATTCTGCTCTCTCCAATTAAAATCAATACCAATAGCTCCAGCCTCTTCATTGAAACTGTAGCCATCCAGTCCATTTATATAATATGCGACTTCTTGTAGTTTTGTTTTTACAAGTTTTTGTTTCGATATAGCGTATGAAAACAATACGTTTATCTCTATGTCATCTTGGGAACAATATAGGGTAGCTACATTCAAGAAAGCCTTGATGTTTGCATTTACTTCTTGTATATAATTATCTTTACTTGGCTTTCCCTTCGTAAATATGCGCTTGAACTCAAATGTTTCCGTAGTAGGATAGAAGCAATCAAAGTGATACTTTAGTTCTTCTTTCGCAACCTCATTGCATATTTTAAATATAAGCGTATATTGTTTGCAATACAAGCCGATATTTTCATATTGACGCAAAGTTTCGCTCGTAATATATTCATTCCGGTATTCAAAGGTCTCTATTATTTGTGGGGAATCTTGCTTTTTCCTCTTTTTCTCATAAATTACATAGTGATTTCCAAATAGATAACGAAGATAATCCTCGCTATTCACTGAGACTTTGGAAATAAAAGCCACAATATCATCAATCTGTCCTTGGATAAGATTACCATTCTTTAATATAGAGTCCAGTTGCCGTAAATCGTCTAATGACAATTGGTCATAATGCCCCATGTCATTTGCATAATCAATAGTGACATTTATAGTTGGTGTAGTATCCAATTCAATATGGCATTCAGATAAACAACGGCGGATCTCGCTCAAATCAGTTTCTGACAAAGCATCCCATTTATTTTCATCAACAAGAATTGAACCCGACTCCAGATTATAGCTTTCCACGCCAAGTTTATCTTTAAGAATGGAGTTTATCTTTTCCTTATCCTGGCTTTCGTCGATGGTTACATATATTTTGTCATTTTCTATTTTCACAGAAGTTGGGTCTATGGAAATAGGAGAACATCTTTGCTTAATTAGTTTCTCTTGGATATCAACAAAATGCTGCCATATATCTCGTATAGCATTAGTGCTTAAGTCTTGGACTACCCTTTGCTTCTGTGGTTGTGAAGTGGACTTTCTTGCTAACCTTTCTTGTTTTCTTTCTTCCTTCGTCTTTCTTTTGGGACGAGTTGTCGCATTCAAAGAAGACAAATCAATAGAGCCTATTACATTAACCTTAGAAGTATTCGGTAGATTGGGTAACTTAAACACCTCCTGAGGCTTTTCTCTCAATGGTTGCTCCTTATGCTCCGGGATGTAAGGCAAAACAGGGATTGAGCCAGTTGGATTTTTCAATTCTTCGCGTATTACCTTCCCATCGACAATGGCCATTGGGCAATTATATGAAAAGTCTTCTCGAGTCCAATAGCTAAAACTATCACAACTTTGATCCTTCGGAATAAGAATGTACCTAGTCGGCATGACAATGATAACATCATTACGCAACTTATCCCAACCGTGAGAATTAACCTCCTCTCGATTAGCAATTTGATCTAGTCCAAACTTATCTTCGTTCCAAGTCAACGCAAGCAATATGGTTTTTCTACCAAATGCTTCAGCAATAAGTTCATATTCTTCATCGGAAACCCGAGTATTGAGATTGGCCTCATCAAGGAATATACCGTTATTTTCCAGTTCTTTTATAACGGCTGAAATTTCCAAATTGAAATCCCTACATATTTTACCCAATTTTATACGCATCTTTACTTCGCTTTTGATTGTAAATAATCTGAGGGAGTCCAAATTGTGAATCCATTATTTTTAAAGACCCTTTCACTTTGACTATTAAAGGGGAAGAATACTGCTTTTTCTGAAACTACGCCTAACTCAGCTTCTGCGATAACAGTTCCTGAATCATCCTGAATAACGAACCCCTCCTCTGAATTAAATTCTATACCATGAATTAGCAAAAAGCGAACTACGGCATGGAGGCTCTCATCATAATGTTTAAGAATAGCTTTTAAATAATCGGATTCATTCTCTAAATTTTCCTCTTCGTTTTGAGGTGTAATCGTGTATTTTATGGCTTCTGCTCGATATTCTTCTATAAAAGCTTTCGGAAGCATTACGTTTTTATACTCAATTAGACTTTTAAACATATTTGCGACTTTAGCCAATTCAAAGCCAGCATGTCCACATCCAACCGGAGTAATTAGGAATGTAAGTTGCCTATTGGCATGAACGTAATCTATAAAGCGTTTGATTGCTTTATCTAAATCGCTAATGTCAAACCCTTTTGTCGGCAATGCATAACAATTTCCAGTTGGTCCGTCAATCACACCTACTTTAGCGCCAAACTTATTGGCTGCCAGCCCAGCAGCTCCATATCTTTGTGATCCTCTTCTATCGGTACCGAACACAAACACTTGATTGGGTCTCAAATTGAAAATATGATTTGGCGTAAACCTATCATAAGATTCAAGAAGTTTCATACTCTCAATTTGAACCGTCTGCTTTGGTTTCTTTCTGCTATCAGTTAGAGCTCGACAAACATCCATTTGAGTATTAATATTCACCGCTTTCACTTCTGTCTCTAAATTTTTTTCAACAGAATAGCTACTCAATTCCTCGCTCAAGAAAGGATTGAGGTTTAACTTTATTGCCAAATCAATAATGTCTATATTGGAAATATTAGTGGATTCACATGTTATATCTTCTATTTTATCGATGAAGTGAGTATTGTCGGTTATATGCAGCCAACTTTTCACCTTGGAAGATAGTTGATTGTCAAGAGAGATTGTTTGATTAAACACGATAATCGTTGGAATATCCATAATCCATCGTCGGTCTATATTAAGTTCTTTTAACCCTTTTCTTAATGACGAATGATTAACTCTTGCTTGTTGATATACCGTTTTGCGAGAACCTCCTTTGATTACAACTCCATTGGAAGTCCAATCACCATTTTCGCATGCAACTATGTTACCACCATAATTCTTAAATTCAATAGCAATGATCGCATCCTGTTTAATTACAATAGCGTCATACTCGCAATCATATATGTTATAATTTCCAATCATCAAATAGAAGCTATCTGACTCAGCAAACTTTGTCTTCATTTTTTCACACAACAATCTGAACTGCTCTCGTTCAGCCGTCGTGTCGTAATTGCTACACCTAAATGCAATAAATCCTCCAGCCATTATGGTATAAAACGCAATTATTAAATTGTATTAAAAATTTATTGCTTATCTGAAGATGTTATCAGCTCCTTAATATCAACACCAATAACAGACGCTATATTTTGCAATGTATACAAATCTGGTTGGGAGGTGTTGGTGCACCATTTGGAGACGGTGACGGGGTCTTTGCCTAATTGCTCGGCGAGCCACTTGCCAGTGTGTCCGGTTT
>CAYMEX010000007.1:0-121131 GCA_964389525.1 uncultured Muribaculaceae bacterium
TTGCGGCAAGGTTCTCCATGTCCTGATTGAGCTTCTCTTTGGTTATCTTTGCGTAAATCTGCGTCGTCTTTATGCTCTTGTGTCCGAGCATGGAGCTGACCGTTTCGATGGGAACACCGTTGGAGAGGAATATCGTCGTGGCTGCCGTGTGGCGGCTCTGATGCCACGTGATATGCTTGGTGATGCCGCAACGCTTGGCGACGGCACGGATACCGGCAAGGCACGTGTTATAATGCGGAACGGGAAATATCCTGCCGTCCCCGCACAGTCCCCGGTATTTGCCGATTATGCGGTTGGCGATGTCGAGCAGGCGGATGTTGGACACCACGCCCGTTTTCTGGCGGTTGATGTTTATCCACTCGTGTTCGTCGAAGTAGGTGCGGATATTCTCTTCCGTAAGGTTGCGCATATCCGCGAACGACAGCCCCGTGAAGGCGCAGAACAGGTAGAGGTCGCGGTACAATTCCTGTTTGGCGTTTTTCAGTTTCCCCTCCATCAGCAGGCGGATCTCATCTTTGGT
The DNA here is from genome assembly GCA_964389525.1 of uncultured Muribaculaceae bacterium. Taxonomy (GTDB): domain Bacteria; phylum Bacteroidota; class Bacteroidia; order Bacteroidales; family Muribaculaceae; genus JAFLTL01. The sequence goes on from CAYMEX010000007.1 coordinate 521, forward strand.
CAGGAAACTGCGTGTTGTTTCCTCCTTCTTGATTTCATACTCGCGGAACGGGTCGCGCGTCAGCCACTCGTTGTTGATGGCGATGAATACCATCGTCCGTAACGGGCAGACGTACAGCCACACGGTATTGGTGCAGCAGTGCTTGTCCGTGCGCAGGAACATCTCGAAGTCGGAGATGAAAGCCGGGGTAAGCTCTTTTAGGGCGATGTCCTTCACATGGTAGCGGATGTCGAGGAACTCTTGCATGTGCTTGTAAACGGTGCGGTACTTCAGCAGCGTGCCTTTGGCTTTCATGCCTGCCTCCACCTGCTTCTCGTAGTCCTCGTTGTGCTGGCGGAACACCTGCATCAGCGTGTGGTAGCGGTGTTCCAGTCCGAGAAAGGCGTTCTTCACCTTCTCCGCCGTGACGAAGTTGTCACGCTCCATGATTTCCTGATAATGCCTGTTGATGCGTACCCGCATCTTGTCAAGCATACGGTTCGTTTCGAGTGCCGCCGTGCTTCTGCCCGTGACACGTCCTCCTTTGGTGTCCCACAGTTTGGGATCGACGGTCAGTTTGCAACTGAACTGCGTTTGGCTGCCGTCCACCGTGATGCGTCCCATGACGGGCACTGTCCCGTCCTTTTTCACTACCTGACGTTTGAGGTAGTAGATTACTGAAAATGTACTCTTCATCGTCCTTAATTTTTTTAGGTTCAAAATTAGTCGGTGAAGAATCCTTCGTCGGTACGCAAAACACGGAGGAACGGCGCAATCTTTTTCCGTAACCGGATTTATCGCGTGAGTTGTCAGCAACTCACTATATCACAACGCCTTGTTTTACTATCCGTGTCCGTTTGTCGCCCTTTCGGGCATGGTTACGAACAAGTAACGTAGCGGCGTCAGGATTTGGCTTCGGCAGGGATTGTAATGGCTTCACGGATTATCGCCACTTCAACCAAAACCCTTGTAACTCAATTCTATCACTATATCTTTCCGCATTTCACTTTTTTGTAGTAACTTTGCACCCATAATTGCAATCTGAATTCACATGATTACTCCCGACCAGCTTAAAGAAGTGCAGGAGCGCTCCGCTTCGCTGAAAAAATATCTCGACATCGACGGAAAGAAGATCCAGGTTGAGGAAGAAGAACTACGCACACATGTACCCGACTTCTGGGAGCACCCCAAAGAGGCGCAGGTGCAGATGAAAAAAATCAAGGATCTGCAGCAGTGGATATCGGGATACGCCGAAGTGCAGAAAGCTGCCGAAGAGCTTACTATCGCATGGGATTTTGTAAAGGAGGGACTCATGGAAGAGTCGGAAATCGATGCTCTTTACAGCGATGCGATAGCAAAGATCGAGAACCTTGAGTTCCGCAACATGCTCCGCCGCGAGGAGGACAAACTTGGTGTTGTCCTCAAGATCAACTCCGGAGCCGGAGGCACCGAGAGCCAGGACTGGGCGCAGATGCTTATGCGCATGTACCTGCGCTGGTGTGAGAAAAACGGCTACAAGACATCCATCTCCAACCTGCTCGAAGGCGATGAGGCCGGCATTAAGTCATGCACCATCGAGGTCGAGGGCGACTTCGCCTACGGCTACCTCAAAAGCGAGAACGGAGTGCATCGCCTCGTGCGCGTGTCGCCCTACAACGCACAGGGCAAGCGCATGACATCGTTTGCCTCAGTGTTCGTCACACCTCTTGTCGATGACACGATCGAGGTAAAGGTTGAGCCGGCACTCCTTACCTGGGACACGTTCCGATCGGGAGGCGCAGGCGGACAGAACGTCAACAAAGTGGAGTCGGGCGTGCGTCTGCGCTACCAGTACACCGACCCCTATACCGGCGAGAAAGAAGAGATCCTTATCGAGAACACCGAGACCCGCGACCAGCCCAAAAACAAAGAAAACGCCATGCGTCACCTCCGCTCAATCCTCTACGAGAAGGAGATGAAACATCGCCTTGAGGAACAGGCCAAGATCGAGGCCGGCAAGATGAAGATCGAGTGGGGCTCGCAGATCCGCAGCTATGTGTTCGACGACCGCCGCGTCAAAGACCACCGCACAGGCTATCAGACTTCCGATGTCAACGGTGTGATGGACGGCGACCTCGAGGGATTCATCAAGGCCTACCTTATGGAATTTGCCGAAAAAGAAGACTGATGAAACAACCGCTCAATATCGTAAAAGTCGGGGGCGCCATACTTGAGGACGCCGCATCGCTACGTGCGTTCACCGACGCATTTGCCGGCATCGATGGCGCCAAACTGCTCATACACGGCGGAGGCCGATCGGCCACACGTTTTGCATCGCGCCTCGGCATAGAGACGACGATGGTCAACGGGCGACGCATCACCGACGACGCCATGCTCGAAGTCGTGACAATGGTCTATGGCGGCGATGTCAACCGCCGGCTCGTAGCCTCGCTTCAGGCTCTTGGATGCAACGCCGCCGGTTTCACAGGCGCCGATCTCAATCTCGTCACCTCATGTCGGCGTCCGCCTGTCGACGGCATAGACTACGGCAATGTAGGCGACGTAATTGCAGTCAACGACAAAGCCTTCAGCGGACTCATTTCGATCGGGGCAATCCCGGTCATCGCTCCGCTGACCCACGACATGCAGGGACATCTGCTCAACACCAACGCCGACACAATGGCCGGAGAGATCGCATCGGGCCTCGCCGGTATCTTCGACGTCACGCTCACGTTCTGTTTCGAGAAAAACGGTGTGCTTTACGACCCCTCCGACGACGACAGCGTCATTCCCATGATCGACAGAAATCTGTTTGCCGACCTGCGTGAGAAGAAAATCATCGAGGGAGGCATGATTCCGAAACTCGAGAATGCCTTTGCCGCAATCGACCGTGGAGTACGTCAGGTCAAGATTATCCACTACAGCCGCATATCCACACCCGGAGCCGGCACAACCATTGCCTGAGAACGGCATATGACACAAACAGCCTAAAACATTTTCCAATAAGTAACCTCCAAGTAAAAATGAAAGTAGCAATTGTAGGCGCAAGCGGTGCCGTCGGACAAGAGTTCCTCCGCGTTCTTGACGAGCAGAACTTCCCGATTGACGAGCTTCTTCTTTTCGGTTCGAGCCGCAGCGCAGGCCGTTCATATACATTCCGCGGAAAAGAGTACACCGTAAAACAGCTTACACGCGAGTCTGCCGCAGACTTCGCCGATGTTGATTTCGCATTCACCTCGGCCGGAGCAGGCACATCAAAAGAATACGCCGACGTGATCACCTCAGGCAAAGCCATTATGATCGACAACTCCAGCGCATTCCGCATGGACAGCGACGTACCCCTGGTTGTGCCCGAAGTCAACGGCGAAGACGCATTCAACGCCCCGCGACGCATTATCGCCAACCCCAACTGCACGACAATACAGATGGTTGTCGCCCTCAAGCCCATCAACGACCTCTCGCCCATCTCGCGTGTGCATGTCGCTACATATCAGGCTGCGAGCGGTGCCGGAGCTGCTGCGATGGACGAGCTTGTCGAGCAGTATTCGCAGATTGCCCGCGGCGAGAAACCCACCGTCGAGAAATTTGCCTACCAGCTTGCCTACAACGTCATACCTCACATCGACGTCTTCACCGACAACGACTATACCAAGGAGGAAATGAAGATGTTTAACGAGACACGCAAGATCATGCACGCTCCCGGCATAAGCGTCAGCGCCATGTGTGTGCGCGTCCCGGTCATGCGCGCTCACAGCGAGGCTATATGGGTCGAGACAGAGACCCCCGTTTCTCCCGCACAGGCCCGCGAGGCATTCTCTAAAGCCGAAGGTCTTGTCGTGCTCGACAATCCGGCCGAGAAGATCTACCCGATGCCACTCGACATCGCGCACAAAGATCCCGTCTACGTAGGCCGCATCCGCCAGGATCTCGCCAACCCCAACGGCCTTTCGTTCTGGGTTGTGGGCGACCAGATCAAGAAGGGCGCCGCTCTCAACGCCGTACAGATCGCACAATACATGATCAGTCACAGGAAATAAACCCTCTCTTCATTCATCACATCCATAACAAGCATTGACAACCGCACCGCTCGCGTCATCACCGATTACGATTTTCTTTATCGTACTTGCGATAATCCTGCTTGCTCCGATATTGCTGAACAGGCTCAGGATCCCGCACATCGTCGGCATGATTGTGGCCGGTGTGGTTGTCGGCCCTTATGGATTACACATCCTTGACCGCGACAGCAGTTTCCAGATATTCGGCGAGGTAGGCATACTGTACCTCATGTTTCTGGCCGGACTTGAGATCGACATGTATCATCTCAAGCTCAACTTCCGCAAAGGCATGCTTTTCGGGGTGCTCACATTTGCCATACCCATGATCATGGGCACCGCCGTCAGCTTCTACACCCTTCATCTTAACCTGCCGACATCGGTGCTCCTCGCGTCGATGTTCGCCTCACACACCCTCATCTCATACCCCGTAGCCGCACGCTACGGCGTGACAAAATCCCCGTCAGTCCTGATCTCGGTCGTCGGGACAATATTTGCCGTCGTCGGCGCCCTCATCGCACTCGCTACAGTCGTAAACATCAACAGCGAAGGGACATTCAACCCGTCGTCGACACTCATCCTGCTCGGCGAGATGATCGTCTACTGCCTCGCGATAGCATGGGTGTACCCACGCCTCACGCGATTCTTCTTCAAGCGATTCAGCGACCGTGTGACGCAATATGTGTTCATCCTCGCGCTCGTCTTTCTATCAGCCTGGATAGCAAAAGCCATCGGACTTGAAGGAGTGCTCGGAGCGTTCCTTGCCGGACTGGTGCTCAACCGCTACGTGCCGCCGGCATCGCCGCTTATGTCGCGCATCGAGTTTGTCGGAAACGCCATTTTCATACCTTATTTCCTTATAGGCGTCGGCATGATGATCAACCTCGGACTCGTAGCCAACTGGGCCACCATCACCGTATCGGCCATCATGCTCGCTGTCGCCCTCGCCTCAAAATGGATCGCCGCATGGGTGGCGCAGCTTTGCTATCACATGCGTGCATACGACCGCCGCATGTTCTTCGGCCTCACCACGGCCCACACTGCTGTCGCCCTCGCCGTCGTGACCATCGGCTACAACACACTCCTCCCCGACGGATCGCGCATGATGGACGAGACAATCCTCAACAGCACCGTGCTCGTCATACTCATCACATGCGCCATAGCACCGATCGTAACCGCACGTGCGGCCGCCGCCATAAAGCTGCATATGCTCGAAGAGGAAGAGAACGACGAAGACCACGACAATGCGTCGGCTACCCGACGCAACGTCACCAACATGCTCGTGCCGGTCTCCAACCCCGTGACGGCTCCCGGACTCATGGAACTGGCCATAATGATCAGCGGACTGCACCGACCGCGCACCGACCTGTCGGTCTACACACTGCACGTCCGCAACGACAACACGCCCAAAAGCCGCGCGGTAGGACGCGCATCGCTTGATCTGGCACGCCAGGTAGCATCGGCGGCCGACCTGCCCGTGACCCCGATAGAGCGGTTCGACCTTAATACCGTTACGGGCGTCGTCAATGTCACCGAGGAGCGCGACATAAACGCCATTGTCATGGGCATGCACCGCAAGTCGACAGTCGTCGACTCATTCCTCGGGCCTAAGATCGAGCAGCTTCTGTCGCTCACACGTCGCATGCTTGTCATATCAAGGTGCTACATCCCGGTCAACACTGTCGCGCGCATTATCGTGTACGCGCAGCCCAATTCGCAGTTTGAGGCCGGATTCAGGCAATGGGTTATGACCGTAGGCAATCTCGCACAGGAACTCGGCTGCCGCACCATGTTCTGCTGCCCGCCCGACATGCACCCCGCCATACGCAGCATACTGCGGCGCGAGAAATACGCCATACGCGCACACTTCCGCGACATATCGGACCGCGACGACTTTCTGCTGATGGCCGACAAGCTCCACGACGACGATCTCTTCATATGGATCTCCTCACGCCCCGGATCGGTCTCTTGGTCGGCCGACACTGTCGAGCTGCCGGCATTCATTTCACGCTATTTCTCACGCAACAACCTCATTGTCATATATCCCGAAATCAGCGCCGACGGCATGCGCGTGCAGACTTTCGCCGACCCGCTCGCTGTCGACTTCGCCGTCGGGTCATCGTCGATATGGGTCAAGATCATCCAGTGGTGCAACGCCGTGGTTTCACGCTATCGCCGCCACACCGGACGCTCAGACCGGCGCACCGACATCGATCTCTGATTTAGAGTTTGCTTTTACATGATGAAACGAATACTGCAGGATCTACTCTCATCATTTCTGCCGACCGACAGTGTCAGTGCGATATTGCTGCCTGTAACACTCGCAGCGATAGCCCTTATGGCATTTCTTGCCTATATGTTCTGCCACAGCGTGATATCGGTGATCGTAAAAGCCGTGACCCGACGCACTGCAAGCGACTGGGACGATGACATACTGAACGACCGTTTTCTAAGAGCGTTCTCACAGCTTGCCCCGGCATTGCTTGTCGCCTACCTCCTTCCCGGCACATTCGATCAGGAAAGCGACATGTATGTATGGCTGACAAAACTGACCTCATTTTATATTGTGTGGGCGTTTGTGCATCTCGCCAACCGCTTGCTGCAGAACCTCTACGACGCCTTTGAGAAAAGACCCCGATACAAGATCCATACTCTGCGCGGAGTGTTTCAGATATTGAAACTGCTGTTTGTATGCGTAGGTGTCATCATCGGCATAAGCATCCTGTTCGACAAGAGCCCGACAGCGATACTCACCGCATTCGGTGCCTCGGCGGCAGTGTTGATGCTGGTGTTCAAAGACACAATCCTTGGTCTTGTCGCAGGCGTGCAGCTCACAGCCAACGACATGCTCAAGAAAGGCGACTGGATCATCGTGCCGAAATCAGGGGCAAACGGAGAAGTCATCGACGTGTCACTCACAACCATAAAAGTGCGCAACTGGGACAACTCGGTCACAACCGTTCCGCCCTATTCGCTCGTAAGCGAGTCTTTCCAGAACTTCAAGCCCATGCAGGATTCAGGAGGACGTCGAGTGATGCGTCCCATCTATATCGATATCAACACCATCGGTTTCTGTTCACCCGACCAGATCGCCAGTCTTCTGGAAAAGAGATGGATTGAAGAAGACGATATCAAAGCAGCCGAACACACGGTCAATATCGAATTACTGCGCAGATATCTCGAACGTTATCTTGCATCAAGCCCCTATGTCAGAACCGACATGATATACATGGTCCGACAGCAGGATCCTACCGCACATGGTCTTCCGCTCGAACTCTACTTCTTCATCAACAACACCGAGTGGAAACAGTTTGAACACATCCAGTCGGCCGTCTTCAACCACGTCTACGCCGTTATAAAAGAGTTCGGCCTCTCAATGTACCAGTCCCCCGCCGGCACCGACCTAAAAGCCCTCAAATAAAATCGAGGCTGTGTGAAAATAGGCTTTGGGCGTACTTTCGCACGCCCCTACGACGTTTAAGATTGGTCGTCCGTATGACATGATGCTGATTTGTAGGGGGCGTGCGACAGTACGCCCACAGATCTGAACTAATATTCCCATGTCAAGAACAATCTTGACACATCCCTCAAAGTTTTTTAACACTTCATTCCCACCGATTGCCCGCACCTGTAGCATCCCGCAGTCCTTAAATAAAAAGAGAGCCGGCATTTCTGCTGACTCTCTCTGTAGCGGGATCGAGAATTGAACTCGAGACCTCCGGGTTATGAATCCGACGCTCTAACCAACTGAGCTATCCCGCCATACTTCGGATGCAACACCTTGCATTCCTCTTTTGCGGTCACAAATTTACGACATGATTTTCATTATTCCAAAAATATGTCCTAATTTTTTAACAACATTTTTACATTTCATTAAAACACACCGCATTACAATTGCATCCGTCGTGCCATGAGTCAGCATTTAAAACGCATGACGCTTTTCACTGTCATGGATTCATCATCGGCTGTGAGATAAGTGACGGAATAGTCATGGCCGCCTTCCTCGACATTGACAATCACATGCCCGGCATCAAACGAAGAGGGATTCAGGATGTCGAGCCACGGTTTTCCCGCATCCTCGGCGCGTCGCTCTGCAGGGAATACCGTCGGACACACAATGCGGTCGCCTTCATAGAGATCGCGGTTGTAAAGCCGCTCCATCACCGGCGCGACAGTGTGCAACTGATCCCACACATTATTCACAAACACACGCGGGCGCAATGCAGTAACCAGCTTCTCGGGCATCGAGTGATGACCGTGATGATTGATTTTCGCTACAGTCACAGGCTCCACAACCTCGGCCAGCGCGCTCTCAATCTCAAACTTCTCTCCGTCGGGCAACTTCCAGCTGTCAGAGAAATCGCCAGCCGTGTAAAACTTAAAATCGCCATAAGTGAAAATCATGCCCAGACTCATGCCGTTTTCATTGAGCTTAGCCGGGTTCGACTTCTTGCGCTCCTCGTAAAGGTCGCGTATATTGCCCTCCCTGTCAGCGATACGTCCGTTAGCACAGATATTCCTGACAGAGAAGTCCGGGTAAGCGGAAGCGTCTCTCTTCATGGCTATCTGGCCGGTCTCGCCAAGACGGAATTTCTCTATTTCCAGCTTCTTGTTGGCCGACATATATTCATAAAAACTCTTCATGTGATCGAAAGCGTCGGCGGCTTTCTGTGTAAGAGGTATCGGATCATTGTAGTCGGGCCAGCAGCGGTCAAACGCTTTTCCGAACGTGAGATATTCGGCCGCCTGCGAGAAACCGCCGATATAATAGTCTTTGCCATCTCTCTCGTCTTTTCTGGCATAGAATATGTCGCATCCGCCATGATCGGCATGATAATGCGACAGCATCATGTAGTCGACATAGTCTTTCTGAGGATTCACCCTGCCCACATAGCGCGATATCCACTCGCCGGCATGCTTCTCGGGACTCGGCAATACCGGCACGGCCAGCTTTCCGCGACCGACAGCATTGTGATCACCGCAGTCAAGCAGCATCGTTGTTCCGTCGGGAAAGATAAGAAACATCGACTCAGCCACACCCGTGTAAATCAGATGAATCTGAAACTGTCCTTTCTTCCATCCCTTCCACGGTTTGCCCACTTCCCGGTCCCCGGCTCCCTGTGCAAAAGCCAGACGGAAGTCTATCATACACGCGGCACTGACAAGCGCAGCCCTTTTCAAAAAAGCTCTTCTATCCATAAATTTAAGTATTCAAGCACATATGGTATTGATTTCCTCACAAATATAGCATAAATATTCGACGAAAAGAATAGCGGGGCCGGCCTTTAGGCCGGGTCGCGTTGGCAAAGGACAATTCTTTAAGTCTGCGGTATGACCCAAATCTTATACGACTCTACTTCAAATAAAAAAAATGAGCGACTTGACATCAACGTCAAATCGCCCACATTCACTTTTTTTTCAACCAATTATTTTCCCTTAAAGAAAATCTAACATCACAAATTGTATCCTATATACGGAAATCAACACATCTTTTTTTTTCGGCATCTGCCACGACCAGAACATGAAACCACGGACTGAATGAGAGAGGAGAGAGTAGAGGAGAATGAGTATCCGTGTTCCGAATCATATTCTGCATCAGTCGTGACCGGCTGCCTTATTCTTTTGTCTTTTGGACTGACTAAATCTTTAAAAGTTTAATGTATATACTTTTTTTAACTAAACTTTCTTCCAACGGCAAACGGTTTCCATCGGCGCGACCCGGCCTAAAGGCCGGCCCCGCTATTCCTATCGTCGAATATTATTCGTATCTTTGAGCTCCAGAAGAAATAATCAAAATCAAATTAAGTAATAAGCCATGAATATCACCAATCGGGCATTTCTGTCTATGATTGCCGCCGTGGCCATGCTCCCGGCTCAGGCACAGACGTTCAACGAATGGCGAGATCCGGAAGTGACCTCCGTCGGACGATTGCCTATGCACGCCGACTGGCACGCCTATGCGTCGACCGACGAAGCACTGTCTTTCTCAGGACAACCACAAGGAAGGCATCTGCCGCTTGACGGCATCTGGAAATTTAATTGGGTAAAAGACGCCGACCAGCGTCCCGTCGACTTCTTCCGCGCCGACTACAACGACGCCTCATGGGGTTCGATGCCTGTTCCGGGCATCTGGGAGATGAACGGCTACGGAGACCCGATATATGTCAACGTCGGATATGCCTGGAGAAACGACTTTGAGTCAAACCCGCCGCAGGTACCGACCAGAAACAATCACGTCGGATCATACCGCCGGACAATAGAAATACCGGCCGACTGGGACGGAAAGACCGTCATCGCGCACTTCGGATCGGCCACATCCTGCATCTACCTGTGGGTCAACGGTAAATTTGTAGGATTCAGCGAAGACTCCAAACTCGCCGCCGAATTTGACGTCACACCCTTCCTGAAGAAAGGCGAAAATATGTTCGCCATGCAGATCTTCCGCTGGTGCGACGGATCATATCTTGAAGATCAGGACTTCTTCCGCCTATCGGGTCTGGCACGCGAGTCCTATCTCTACACACGCGAGAAAGCGGCGTCACTGTCCGACATTCGCGTGCGCCAGTCGCTTGAGAACAACTACACCGACGGCATCCTCGACGTCGACCTGACCGCCAAAGGCAACCCCGACATCACACTGGCACTCTACGATCCCGAAGGCAAAAAAATCTCAGAGACAAAAGCAGCCAAAGGCACAACCAGCATTTCGCTGAAGGCTCCCAAACTGTGGAGCGCCGAGGATCCCAACCTATACACACTCGTCGCCGAGCTCTCGAAATCAGGACGTCATATCGAGTCGGTTCCCGTCCGTGTCGGATTCCGCTCGGTCGAGATCAAAGACAAGCAACTGTGTGTCAACGGCAAGCCGATCCTCATAAAAGGCGTTAACCGCCACGAGCTCGATCCGGACGGCGGCTATGTCGTGTCGGTCGACCGCATGATCCAGGACATACGCATTATGAAAGAAAACAACATCAATGCCGTCCGCACATGCCACTACCCCGACGATCCGCGCTGGTATGACCTCTGCGACCAATATGGCATTTACCTCACCGCCGAAGCCAACATCGAAAGCCACGGAATGGGCTACGGCGACCGCACCCTTGCCAAGAACCCGCTATATGCCAAAGCTCACCTCGAGAGAAACCAGCGCAACATACAGGCCAACTTCAACCATCCGTCGGTTATCGTCTGGTCGCTCGGCAACGAGGCCGGATACGGGCCAAACTTCGCAGCCGCCTACAAGTGGATCAAGACACAGGAAAAAGACCGCCCCGTGCAATACGAGCAGGCAATCAACTACGAAGGACAGCCGCAGGAAAGCTCCGACATCTTCTGCCCGATGTACTACTCGCAGAAATCGAGTGAGAAATATGCCGCCAACCCCAACTCGCTCTACCCACTCATACAGTGCGAGTATGCACACGCCATGGGCAATAGCGGAGGCGGATTCAAGGAATACTGGGACATCATACGCAAGTACCCCATCTACCAGGGAGGCTACATATGGGATTTCGTCGATCAGAGCCTGCGTTCGACCGGACGCAACGGCAAGATGATCTACGGCTACGGAGGCGACTTCAACAGCTACGACGCAAGCGACCTCAACTTCTGCGACAACGGACTCATCAGCCCCGACCGCGTGCCCAACCCCCACATGGCCGAGACACGCTACTATTATCAGAACATCTGGACCGATCCGGTCGACATTGCAGCAGGCAAGATCGAGATATACAATGAAAACTTCTTCACAGATCTCTCCGACTACATACTCGACTGGACACTCACAGCCGACGGAAAAGCCGTTGCAACCGGCACCGCCGACCTGCCCGCAATAGCCCCGGGCTCACGCCAGACAATCACACTCCCCTACGCCAAGAGCATCGACAACGACAAAGAGTGTCTGCTCAACGTGGCATACCGTCTGCGCAAGGCCACACCGCTTCTTGAGGCCGGATACACCGTCGCACGCCAGCAGCTCCCCGTCACATCGTGGAAAGCGCCCGAGCTCGTGCTCGACAATGCCAAGGGAGCCACTTACGACGACGACAACTCAATGCGCCTCAAAGTCTCGGGCGACAGATTCTCCGTCGAGTTCGATAAGAACTCCGGCCTTATATGCTCCTACAATGTCGACGGCGTTGAGATGCTCGAGCAGGGCACAGCTATCACACCCAACTTCTGGCGTGCGATGACCGACAACGACATGGGAGGCGATTTTGCCAATTCCTACAGCCACTGGGCCAACCCGGCTCTCGACCGCAAAGACATGAACGTAAGCTATGCCGACGACGGAAGCGTGTGTGTGACAACCGTCCACGACATCACCGGCACCGGCGCCACGCTCAACCTCACCTACAACATCGGAGGCGACGGCGAGATTCTTGTCAGCCAGCGCATGTCAGGAGCAAAAGACCCCGAAGCGCTTATGCCACGCTTCGGCGTTACGGTGACAATGCCACGCGACATGAACATCAGCCACTACTACGGACGCGGCCCGATTGAAAACTACATCGACCGCCACAGCTCCGAGTTCATCGGACTCTACACACAGACAGCCGACGAGCAGACATATCATTACATACGCCCGCAGGAAACCGGCACCAAGAGCGGCATGCGCCACTGGAGCCAGACCGACAAAGGCGGACGCGGACTGCTCATCACATCCGACTCTCCTTTCTATGCAGGAGCGACACACTACACCGTAGCGTCGCTCGACGAAGGCAAGGAAAAGAGCAACCTCCACTTCCAGGAGATAGACCCCATAGACGCCACCGTGCTTAACATCGACGGCGTGCACATGGGCCTCGGCGGCATCACAAGCTGGGGCGGCCACAGCCTGCCTATAGAGAAATACCGCGTGAAAGCCGACGACAAGGAATTCAGATTCAAACTGACTCCGACAAGCATCTGATCTGAGTAATCAGATAATCCAACACCACAAATGGCGTTGAGACCACAAAGGTTTCAACGCCATTTTTTATCTGCCTTCTCTCATTATATATGATCATCTCGCCTGAATGCCGGCCGTGAAACGCCGAAAACGCGCTCATGTTTCATTGCTCTGACAAAGCACAAAAACGGCCACATTTTTACAAATCATGTTACATTTTTATTTCTATTATATGAATACAAAACCGAGAAAATGATTTATAACTCTGATAATCACACATCTATTACCGACATATCAAAATGATATTTTTGTAAAAATTTTTACGAAAATTTTTGCGCATCAAAAATTATAGCTATATTTGCAATGTGTTTGTAACACGAATGTCAACAACGACACGAGGATCATCACAAAATAGACACAACTCAACTAAGCACCTTTTAAAAATCGACATTATGAGTTCCAAAAATTTTCAGACCAAGCTTCTTGATCTCCAGAGCAACCTTCTCAACTTCGCATATCTTCTCACAAGCAACCGCGACGACGCCTACGATCTTCTTCAGGACACAACGCTGAAAGCGCTCGACAACGAGGACAAGTATGTCGACAATGTCAACTTCAAGGGATGGGTCTTCACGATCATGCGCAACATCTTCATCAACAACTACCGCAAAGTCGTGCGTTCGGCCACCGTCATAGACCAGACAGAAGACCTGTATCACCTCAACCTCCCGCAGGAATCGGGATTCGACACTCCCGACGGATCTATCGCAGCAAAAGAAATCACAGCCGCCATCAACTCATTCTCCGACGATTACCGCATCCCCTTCTCGATGCACGTGGCCGGATACAAATACAACGAGATAGCCGAAAAGATGAATCTGCCGCTCGGCACCGTCAAGTCACGCATATTCTTTGCACGTCAGCGACTTCAGGAGATGCTGAAAGACTACAAAGCCTAAGCCTCAACGCTCCGGCATAGAGAAGCCACGATCAATAAGCCTGTAAGACAACACAAAAGGAACTTATATAGAAAAACACACGGCAAAGACCCGTCAGGCAACATCATCCCTGCGGGTACATGCAAGACACCTGTCCGCCGACATGCGACCGCGCATATCGGCGGACTTTTCTATGCCACGCGACTTCTTTTCTGTCTTTTTTTTCCTGACAATAGCAGACACATCACTACAATTGACTATATTTGTAAAACAACATCACACATATCTCAGCCAACAAACAAAAATATTCATACATTATGAGAAAACGCTTCTTCAACGTCGGCATTGCCGCTGCAATCGCCCTCTCGCTTTCATGCTCAAGCTGCATCGGAAGCTTCTCGATGTTCCACAAGCTCTCCGACTGGAACAACAACGTCGGTCATAAAGCCGTCAACGAGCTTGTTTTCTTTGCATTCTGGATAATACCGGTCTACGAAGTCGCCCTCGCTGCCGATCTGCTTGTGCTCAACAGCATTGAGTTCTGGAGCGGAGACAACCCCGTAGCCAAAGGCACAACACGCATCAAAGGAGAAAACGGCACATACCTCGTGAAGTGCGACGGCAAAGGATATGACATCATATCAGAGACCGACGGCACATCGATGCGCCTCGACTTCTGTGTCGACACCAAGACATGGAACTACGTCGACAAAGACGGCAACCAGTGGCCCCTCGTCACATTTGTCGACGACACACACGTGGCAATGCCCCTCCCCTCGGGCGAGTCTGCAATCATCGAGCTGTCGCAGGACGGACTCCTCGCCTATCAGGCTGCAATATCATCGGCGCCGGTAGCACTCCGTTGATGAGAAAAATCACCTTAATGATACTGACGCTCATCTTTTGCGCGTCAGCACTTACAGCGCGCGAGCCTCGGCGGTCAGACACCGTCAGGCTCGCGTCGCCTCTCGACATACCTTTTTATCTTGCCGGCAACTTCGCCGAACTACGCAAAAACCACTTCCACAGCGGCATCGACTTCAAGACACAAGGGCGCACAGGCCTGCCCGTGCATGCTGCCGACGACGGATACGTCAGCCGCATATCGGTCTCGCCATGGGGATTCGGACGCGCCGTCTACATCTCGCACCCCGCCACCGGCCTGACCACCGTCTACGGACACCTCGAAGCCTTCTCCCCTGCAATCGACAGGATAGTCCGCAACGAGCAATACACCCGCGAGACATTCACTATCGACCTGACATTCGACCCCGACAGCATACCCGTGAAACGCGGCGAGACCATCGGGCTTAGCGGAAACGCAGGATCATCGGGAGGCCCCCACCTGCACATGGACGTGCGCGACACCGCAACCGAAGACCCGCTTGACCCGCTCGAATACTACAGCGACCGCATCACCGACAACCTCGCGCCACAGGTGCGCCAGCTCGCGCTATTCCCTGCCGACGGAGGCGTGGTCGAAGGATCCACAACCGCCCCGACACTGCTTGCACCCGAGGCATTCTCTACGCCCGTCACAGCATGGGGACGCGTCTATCCGGGCATAAAAGCCTACGACCGCATGACCGGCACATCCAACATCTACGGCATAAAATATCTGACACTTACACTCGACGGCGACACCATCTACAACCGCGTCATCGACCGTTTCAGCTTCGACACCACCAAGGCCATACACACCCTCGTCCATTATCCCGGCGTAGTAGCTTCCGGATCGTGGATCATGGTCACACGCATACCCGACTCCGACCCGCTCCCCTACATGACCGAGGCCCGCGACAGAGGTATCATCGACATCAGCGAGGAACGCCTCTACCGCCTCGAGTGGATACTGCGCGACGAGCACGGCAACGTCACCCGCCAGCCATTCACCATCACAGGCCGTCGCACACCCATCACGGCCGAAATCGCATCAGGCACGCTGATGCACTGGGACACCGAAAACATCTGCGACGCCGAAGACTACAGCGTGACCCTGCCCGAAGCCACACTCTACAGCAACGCCTTTATCGAAATCACCGACGCCCCGTCGGCCTACGGTATTTCGCGCGCAGTCACTGTCGGCGATCCCGGCATACCTCTCGACCACGGCTTCGAGCTTTCACTCAGGCTTGTCAACGACACGATTGCCGATAAAAACAAATACTGCCTCGTCAGCATCGACGGCAAACGCCGCTCAGCCGTGACATCATCCTATGCCGACGGCTGGCTCCACGCCTCGCCGGGCGCATTCGGCACATTCGCAGTCACCACCGACACCGTCGCCCCCATCATCCGCCCCGTCACGCCGAAACAGTGGAGCAACGGCACCGTCCGGTTCCGCATCACCGACAACCTCAGCGGCATCGACACATACCGTGGAGAGATCGACGGTCACTTCGCCCTATTCGAGCTCGACGGCAAGACCTCGACAATATCATTTCGCATGGATCAGGCACGTTTCTCACGTGGCCGCATGCACACCGTCGATATAACCGTCACCGACGCCTGCGGCAACACATCTGTCCATTCCGGCAAATTCCGCTGGTAAAACCGACAACACTTTATTTGTCACGTTAAAGCGTTTGTCTTATATTTGCATCGTGGATTATTAGGATCTCCACCGATCAAATTTTTTATCACAAAAAATGCACAATTACAACAAGATCATAATATCTTGCACCGCTTTGATGCTTGCGCTGTGCAATTGTTCATCGGGCGACGAATACAGCCGTAACGCCACCGGCAAAATCACACTTGCCGTTGAGGCCGACAAGACCATAACACAATCGGTAGTGTCACGTGCTACGACTCCCAACATGCCTGTACTCAGCTCACTTACAGCCGACAAACTCACCCTGTCACTTACAAGCCAGTCAGGCGAGTATTACGATACATGGCCGTCGCGCAACGAGTTTCCGGCCGAAGAGGAATTTCCCGCCGACACCTACACCATGACCGCCTCCTACGGCAACACCGCAGCCGAAGGCTTCGAGTCGCCGCAACTCTACGGCGAGGCTACATTTCCTGTCGTAGCCGGAAAAGTGACACCTGTAAAGCTCACAGCCAAAGTCGCCAACTCGCTGGTAATGTTTGAGCCCACTGAAAATTTCCTCAACTATTTTCATTCAGCCAGGTTCGTGCTCAACTCGGCCGCCGGCAATTCGCTTGTAGTAAATCCGGGCGAGACACGCCCCGTCTACATAAACCCGGGCAACGCAAGCATTGATGCCCGTGTCATCATGCCGTCGGGTGCCGACGCCCTCATCACGATCGGCTCATTCACTGCCCGAAAAGCCACACTGCACCGCATCACACTCGACGTGGAGGCATCGACCGGCACAGCCACACTCACCATATCTTTCGACGAGACAATCACCGATATCAAGCCGATAATTATCGACCTGACCGAAGAGCTCTTTACTGCCCCGGCCCCGGTTGTCACGCCGGAAGGGTTTGAAGGCAATCGCGCTATACAGCTCATCGAGACACATACCGACGATTACGCCTTCAATATCGCGACACGAGCCGGACTTGCTTCCGCAAAGATCACGATTACCGACAACAACGACACACCGCAGAGCTACGACCTGCTTAACGCCGACGACCATGCCGCTCTCGAAAAGATCGGACTGCGCACACTCAACCTCAAGCCCGGACTTGAATTTTCTAAAATCTACATGAGAGACCTCATATCGTCGATGCGATGTGCCGACCGCGAAAACCCCTCAAACAAAGAGATTAGCCTGTCGGTGACCGACAGGCTCGGCCGCACAACCGACGAGACTCTTGCCGACAACAACACATTCAAAATCAATCTGTCGCCCGTCACACTCTCCATCGAGGCCGTCAAAGACGTCGTTGTGCACCCGACCTATCAAGTCAAAGTGCGCTACAACGGCAGCGACATTGAGAAGCAGTTGAAATTCAACACCATCTCAAAAAACGGCACAAAGTATTCAATTTCCGATCAAAAGCCACAAAAGGTTGACGGAAAAGATGATGAATTTATATACACATTTAAAACTCCATACAGAGAAGACAATAACAAAACAAACGAATTCTCCAATTTCAAAGTTGAAGGAGGACTCACTAATGCAGATGGAGTATCCACAGATAATCTCGCTGAAACAGGCTCCATAGTGATTCCTGAATATAAAGCTACAATAGATAGTCGCGACATCTGGGCTAGAAAAGCAACAATTACAATCACTCCCAAATCAGGATATGACCAATACAAAGATCTGATTGCCGACGCTTTGGTTATATCCGGCATCGGTGCTGAGCACATTGAAAATCGCAACGGAAATAGATTTATTGTTGACGTCAAAGACCTTGAGCCTGATACCGATTACGACATTGCATTCTCTCTCAATGGCTACAATCCTATTCATAAAGTATTTACCACAGAAAAGCCACTCCAGCTCCCTAATGCCGACATGGAAGACTGGTACAAAGAAGATGGCAAGACTTCCAATTGGTGGATTGAATATCCTAGCAAAGATACACACGCAATTTGGGGAACAATGAATCTCCTAACCACATCTCAAGGAGGAAGCCGAAATAACACAGCTTCAGGCTCAGCATATTGCGCATTCTCTGGCACACGAAAAACAACCGATAAACATAACGGTGAATACGCTGCAATTATTTCAACAGTAGGCTGGGGTAATGGAAATACAGCTTGGAGAGACCAGATCGCAACAGGAAGCGTTCTAGGAGTACCCAATGGAGGCAAATGTGAACATTTGACTGTTGGAGAATTATACCTTGGAACATACAATTCCGAAAAAGAATCGCCTGATTATTCTGGGTACAATTTTTCATCAAGACCATCAAGTATGTCTTTCTATCATAAGTATGTTAAAAAGAATAGTGCCGATTGGGGTATTGCAGAAATAAAAGTATTAGATGAACATGATAATATTATCGCAAAAGGATCTGCGCAGCTTACATCAGCATCATATTCACAAACAACAATTGATCTCAAATACAATGATAATGCTCTAAGTGCAAAAAAGATCATTGTTATTTTTAAGTCATCAGGCAACCCGAATTGCCAGACCATTAATAATGACAATCTGAGTTCACCTCCATCTACAAACTTATCAGATGGACGTTATACTGGCTCTGAACTTTTCATCGACGACATAAAACTCAACTACGACTGATACCGATGACTGAAGCGACTGCAACATATTGCAACTCATCAGCCATCCACTCCAATAATACAGTGGTGGGCGTACTGTCGCACGCCCCTACAGAACAAAATATGACACAAATCTCGTAAATCATGGAAATGATTAAAAAATACATAATTGCGTTTGCTACGGCGTTGACTGTCATGGCGGCGACAACCGCATGCAGCAGCGACGAGCCGCAGACCGGCGGCGGGGAAAAATATGGCACACTTTCGACCTCGTCGTTGCTTGTCGACATCGAGACACTCGAAGGCATCTCGCGAAATGCCGACGAGAGCGACGAAATCAACTGGACAATCGAAATCATGCAGGGATCAGAGCTGATCACACAGTATGCCTATGAAAACCTGCCTGAAGTAGTCAGACTACAGGTTGGCGATTACACCATAAACGTCCACAGCCCCAACAAGCTCGAGAATGCGGCTTTCAATTCGCCATATTACCTGGGCACACAGTCTTTCACAATCAAAGAAAACGTTATTACCGAGGTCGAGCCGGTTGTCTGTCATTTAATAAACACAAAAGTTTCCATCATAATCGACGACTATCTCGAGCATAGGACTGAAGGCGACTGGGACGTGAGGATCGTGGCAAACGAAAACGGCAGCAGCCTTGACTTCCGCGGACACAAGCAGGATCCGTCAGAAGACAGTCACTCGGCCGGATACTTCCTTGTGACCAAAGGAAGCACACTCTCGGCAACTTTCACAGGCAATGTCTCAGGCCGAAAGATCGAAATGAATGAAACCGCCACTGTGAACAATCCCGGCAAAGAGCACCACATATTCAAATTCTCAGTAAAGACTGCCGACTGACAGCTAACCCACTTTTACTACGATAATGATATACCGACATATACTTCCTATTCTTGCGATGATGATGCTTGCAGTCGCCACCGGCTGCAAGGATGAGTCATGGCATCACGAAGGACCTGAGAAAAAATACGGCACTCTCTCTTTCCAGTCGATGGATTTTGAAATCTCAGGCATGGAGCAACAGGAAGAGGGAAGCCGATCGGAGGGTGCCGACAATTTCGTCGTGGAGATATCTGACGCGACAGGGGTTGTCGACAGGTATTCCTACACTGCCCTTCCCGACAAAGTCGAGCTTGAAGTGGGCGATTACTCCGTGAAAGTGCGTACATCGGAAGTCTACAAAGCCGCATGGGAGAAGCCCTACTACGAGGGATTGCAAAACGTCACAATAGCCGAGAACTCGACTACCGAAGTCGAGAAAGTCGTCTGTCGCCTGTCAAACATAAAGGTTTCTATCGCAATAGCCGAAGATCTCAGAAAGCTCATGGCAAACGACTGCAAAGTACTGGTCATAGCCAATGACGAGGGCGAACTCGAATTCACGCTCGACGACATCGACAACGGCAAAGCCGGCTATTTTGAATACACAAGCTCAAGCAAGACACTTGTCGCAACCCTTACGGGCACTGTCGACGGCAAACAGCTGTCGCTGCAAGCCATCTATAACGACCTTGAGCCGGGACAGCACCGCATAATCTACTACTCTCTCAAGCCGGTTGATCCTGAGGGACCCGACAAACCCGGAACCGACCCCGACAACCCCGGAACCGATCCGGGAACTGATCCCGACGACCCGGACAACCCCGGAACGGACCCCGACAACCCCGGAACCGATCCTGACAATCCCGACAATCCCGGGACAGACCCCGACAATCCAGACAACCCGGACAACCCGGGGACCGATCCCGACGACCCGACTACAGACCCCGAAGATCCTACAACAGGACGAATCGAAATTTCTAATGGCTTATATATCAGCGTTACAGTAAAGACCGTTGACCTATATATGGCATATCCGGGTGAGTACTATGATCCAATCACTGGCATCATCCGTCCGGGCGATGACGATCCCGACTATACACCTCCGACACCAAAGCCCGAAGATCCGCAAAGACCTCCGGTCGATCTGACCGATAATGGCGAAGGACCTGTAGAGCCGGACGACCCGAATCCCCCGATCGGCCCGGTAGATCCTGTTGAGCCCGATGAACCCGACGAGCCCGACGGGCCCGACGAACCTACACCTCCGGCTTCATCAATAGCATTCGATAGCGAGACACTGTCGTTTGACAGCCCGAACTCAACCGATGTGTCGCCCGCTTTGGTTGTCATCACATCCGAATACGGCATTACCAGCCTTCGTGTCAAGATCGATTCATCAAACGGCAACTTTATCGCGTCGGCAGGTGAGCTGCTTCCGCTTGATTTCGACCTCGCCAACCCCGGAGCCTACGGCAACGACTTCAAGAGTCTCGGCTTCCCGGTAGGCGACGAAGTGACAGGAGCCACAACGCTCAATTTCGACATAACCCAGTTCGTGCCGCTGCTCGATGCTTTTGAAGGAACGCATACATTCCTGCTTGAAGTCACCGATGAGAAAGGATACAAAGAGTCAAGAACCCTTACCATCATTAAGTAATGCGACAGAAGTTTTTTATATACAACATAATAGCCCTGTTCACACTCGGCCTGTCGGCCTGCACCGATGACTCGGTCTACGGCGACGGTGAGGGAGATGCCACTATCTCGATCACACCTGAGATCAGATCTGATGTTGCGGAAGTTCCTGTCAGCCGGGCTGCCGACGATCCGTACATCGAAACCGAGAACCTGCTGCAGAAACTGAATATCGTAGTCTCTACGCAAAGAGGCAACGCCATACGCTACTGGAACAGCGCATCGGGCATACCCTGGCGAAACGGCACACCCGGAGGCTCTATCGACTTCTCGCTGAACGCAGGCACATACACCGTCGAGGCATGGACCGGCGACAGCATCGCCGCATCATGGACACGACGCTACTTCAAAGGAAAGCAGACCGTGACACTGCAACCCGGGTCACGCACCAACATCCGCCTCACATGCAAAATCGCCAACACAGCCGTCGATGTCATTTATTCCGACCAGATCGACGATGTGCTTGAGCACTATTCGCTTGTCGTCACATCGGCCTCAACATCGCTGAACTTTGAGGGACGGGAGGCACGCACAGGCTACTTCATGCTGCCGACCAAAAGCCACGACCTGAAATGGGTGTTCAACGGCATACGCAAAAACGGCACAGCATGTCACGAACATGGCACGATATCAAATGCCAAACCGTCGACCAAATACCGCTTCCGCATAAACTATGAAGACCCTGAGAGCAAACTCGGAGCAGGAGCGTTTCAGATAGACGTCGACGAGACAAGCCTCGACGTCGAACACACCGTGGAGATACGCACATCGCCTGAGATCAAAGGATACACATCAGACAAAAAGGAATTTGAGATCGGAGAAAATAATCCGGTAAGCCGTGCGACAGGCAATGTAGACAATGTGTGGCTAAACATTGGCTCCTCGGGCACACTCAAAAGAGTATCACTCAGCATGCCCGGACTGAGCACCCTTACAGGCACATCGTCGGATGCTGTAGAGCTTCTTGGCAACAACAATGATAAAACAATATTAGTAAACAAAGGTATATCAGTAACCCCGGTCACTGTCAATTCTAATAAAGAGACCTCATCGTGTGTGCTCACGCTCTCAAAAACATTCACCAACACACTGAAAGAGGGAGAGTATCGCATGACTCTGACAGCGGCCGACGTCGACTACGGCACCACTGATGTAAACCCCAAAGAGACCTCCGCGGTATTCCGCCTGATCGTGTCGGACGACTGTGCGACACTTCTGCCGGCTACGCCCACCGATCTTTCCGCTGCAACAGTGTCTTCGCTTGTACTGAGAGGACAAGTCGCCAAGAGCGGCGTCAACGAAGTAGGTTTCTTCTACAGGCACGAAGGAGATACCATATGGAAATACATAAAAGGGCAACCTGTGGCACGCTCCATATCATTGAATACAGAGTTTACCGCGACACCTACCAACCTGCACGAAGGATGGAAATATGAATATGCCGCAGCCTACGACCAGAAACGCAGCGTCTTGACACTCACACAGTCTACTGTAGCTCCGCAGCTCCCCAACGCCGGGTTTGAAGACTGGAACACTTCAAGCAAAGCCTATCTTGTCTGCAAGTCTGAATCAGATATGTTCTGGGACACCGGCAACCATGGTTCATCTACCATGAGCAAGAACGTAACAACACCGGCCACCGACATAAAGCACTCCGGCAGTTACTCGGCCAAACTCCAGTCACAGTTTGTCGGTGTGGGTTCAATTGGTAAATTTGCCGCAGGTAATATCTTCATCGGAAAATACCTCGAAACTGATAAAACCGACGGCGTACTTGGATGGGGACGCCCATTCACATATTCCCCACGTGAGCTGAGAGGTTATATCAAGTACACCCCTGCGACAGTAGGATATACCAACAGTGGTGCACCAGACATTGTAAAAGGCCAACCCGACAAAGGCATAATATATATCGCACTGCTTAACAACGACAAGACCACAGAGAATAGCTATAGCAAATATCCCGATTACCCGGTAGTAGTACGAACAAAAGGTTCACATCTTTTCAAAAAAGAAGCTGCAAATGTCATTGCCTACGGTGAGCTTGTTCTCGACAAAGCGACAGCAGGCAACGGCATGGTAGAGTTCTCCATACCACTAACCTACTACCGGCAGGAAAAACCGACCTACATAATGGTCACCGCTTCGGCATCTAAAGGCGGCGACTACTTCGCCGGTGCCGACGGCTCCGTCATGTACCTCGACGACCTCCAGCTCGTCTACTGATCTAAATGAGGTGGACGCACAAACCATGCGCCCACCTCACTCTAATTAATATGCAACAGGTATCATCAAGCAAGCCGGACGCAAAGACCTTGCGTCCCTACTAATATCATGCAAAATCATCCGTGCCGAAAATCTCCAAGAGCCACCTTCCACAACTATTCCGGCGGATGCTATTTTGTTACAATCTGTACGGCAGACAAACGGCACTATTTCGGCAGTGTCCAAAACAGCGAAATGAAATATACCGAAGTCGGACTGTATGCCGACGCACAAATATCACAACTAAACCGACACTATCCCTATTGCACACCTGTCATATGGGTTATAATGCCCAATCATATTCACATTATTGTCGAGATTACCGACAGCAATACCCCATGCGAGCGCATGGCACTATCTGTAGTCATTGGCGGACTTAAACGCTCCATTACATTATACGCTAAACGCAATGATATTGAGTTTGCATGGCAAACAAGATATCACGATCACATTATACGTGGAAATCACGACGGAAAATTAATCGAAGAATACATTACAAACAACATAGCAAAGTGGTCTGACGACTGTTTCTACTCCTGATAGTGTAGTATGGCGTGTCATAAATATCATTGAGAGTAGGGACGCACGGCTCGTGCGTCCTATTTACTTTCAAATAGTTACATAATTAAGCCTTGCGCCTTTTGTATTCAAGAAACTCAAATTTGACGCTGCCCCCAAACTTCGGCGGTCAAAATTGCACGCGGGCGGCGATGCGGATGCCGCACAGGCAGGGAGCGTCGCGCCGGTAGGTGAGGCGCCACACATAGTCGACCCTGAACAGGCGTAGGATATTGTCAAGCCCCACACTTGCCTCAAGATAAGGATGCGGCATGTCGGTATGCGTCCCCGAGCCGGGGAACCGCAGCAGATCGTCATGCAGGTCGGGGCGGTTGCGGTCGGAGAGATACCCCCACCATCCTTTCACACCGATCACCTCACGCAGACGCAGCTTGCTGACCAGCGGTATGCGGTTGAGCAGAGCACCGTTGGCACGGTAATAGAAATCGATCTGCCCGTAGGTGTCGCCCACAAACTCCATAGGATCGACAAGCGCGAACGTCTCGGGCTGCAGCACATACGACAGGTTGGCCGACGGCATCGCCAGCTCGGGATAAGGCACAGCGTTCCATATATGGCCGCCTTTGGCAAGGAGATCGATAAAGCCGAATGCCGACAGCCAGAAGCGTTTTCTCATTCCGAGTTCGGTGGCGTTCATCGCGCTGTTGCGTCCCCACACGCGCGACAGGCCGCTGCGATGTGTCATAAACAGCTCGAAATTGTCGAGATTGATAGGCAGACGATGGCGGCGCGACTCATAGAACTTCTCGCCCGGCGCCCACCTGACGGTCGCTTCTACCGCCCCGATCCAGTAATGCGACGCCACGCGTCCGGCACCGTCCTCAAACCCTATCCACGGCGAACGCTCCTTGCGGCTCAGATAGCCACGCACATCAAACGACAGATGGTCGCGCCGCTCATACCTGAAGGCCGCCGAGCCTTTGCGCTCGTAGAGTATCATGCGGTTGGGTATGCGGCTCAGCGACATGAACATATTGTCATCTTCGGTATAAAGCAGCGTGCGGCTTATGTAGCTCACGTCATCGAGATACTCCAGCCTCAACGACCGCACAGGAAACTCGCTCACATACTTGGTCTTGTCGATAAGCGAGTACTCGGCCCAGCCGTTGTATTTCATGCGGTGGTCTTTGGTGCCGTAAGCCACATATCCGCCAAAAAACCACCGCTTGCTGAATGCCGGCATAGTCATGCCGCCGACCTTCAGGCGCATTCCCTCAAGATCGTTATGCGATAGAAAAGTGTATATCGGCCCGAAATCAAACTTCGACTCCCCGGTGCGCGGCGACGTAGCCACATATCCCGAAGAGAGTATCTTCAGCGCTTTCTCGCCATACTTGTAGAGCGGCACACCGCGCAGACGCGCCATCAGCTGCGGCACACGCCGCTCGGCCCCCTCCATCTCCGTCTCACGCAGCCCCTCCCAGTGCTCTTCGACGCCGGCAGCCTCTGCTTCGGCCAGAGTTATTGTCTCCCCCTCTGTCGCGGCCATTATATCGGCAGCATCCTGCGCGGGCGCGTCAAACCCGTGGCCGCTGTAGCGCGCAAGCCTACGGGCATATATGCCGGGCAGCGACGGCAGCAGTTTCAGTTCGGCCCTGAAATCGTCGAGAGTCTTCAGTCTTGATCCGTCGGCAGCCCGCTCATACTCGAGCAGCACGTCGAAACGGTCTACAAAATTCAGATTGATATTGGCCGGGACTCCCATCTTCACCCGCCTGACAAACATTGTCGAGTCGCCCTCGGCCACATACAGACGTCCATGAAATCCGAACGTCGTGTTGACCATCGGTGTAAAGCTCAGTTCGATCCAACGTCCGTCGCCGTCGGGCGACGCTATCGTGTCGGTGAGATAAAACTTATAGAAATCGGGGGCAAGACGCCCTACCGGGCTCACAAAACGGTTCTGAAACAGCGTTATGTCGTTCTGAAAAATGTCGACATCGCGCATCACATCCTCAAGATACGCCTCCGTGCCGGCCTGGTCTACAAACTCATCTATGCCGTCGCGCTTCACGGCGTCGACGATCTCACGTCTCCTCCCCTTTTCATAAAACACGGTCGATGACCGCTCCTTCACCGATACAGGCAGCATGACCGTGTCGGACAGCGGCGACGCCACCACATGTTCGCGCAGAAACGCCCATCGGCTCCCCTCTTTCGCCATCCTTGCCGTGTCGAAAGGGCATATAGCCAGCGTCACACGCCCATAACGGCGGAAACTGTAGTGCTCGTTGCGCGTCGGATCATTCTCGTCGGCATGACTGCGCAACCGCTTCACAAACTCTACCGCCGGATTATTCTTTTTGCTGTATTTTTCCTTCTTCGGTTTTATGACGACTTCCCGAAGCTCCACCCCTTTGTCGAGAGTATCGGCCACGACTTGCGCGAACGCACCGCCGGCCCCCGCTGCAACGGCAGCCAGAAACAGAAGCAATCCCCGCCTGGCATGCTTCAGCAGCCGGGCAGGGATAGATAACTTATTGATCAGCGTTGACTTCACTCAGCCTTCTTGTCAGCGTAGGCGTGACGGTAGCCCTTAACCTTGTTGGATGCGCCGCGGGTGAAATCGGGCACCTCCACCGGAGCCGAGCCGTTCTCGATCGAGATAGCGCCGAGAGGTGCGAGGCAGCACCATTCAGCCATGTCGTAGACGTCAATATCGAGAGGCAGACCGTTGTTGAGGCAGTAGATCAGACGGTAGTCCATCACGAAGTCCATGCCGCCGTGGCCGCCGACCTGCTTTGCCTTCTCGCCGATCTCTTTCAGGATCGGGTGCTTGTATTTCTCCATCAGAGCCTGATACTGCTCCTCGGGGAGGAACGAGTGGCTCGACAGATTCTCATGATCGGGCATCTCCGATGACAGACCGTCGGTGTCAAGCACAATACCGCTCTTCATGTATTTGTTGGCGAAGCCCTTTGTGCCGGTCACCTGATACATGCGCGAGTAGGGGCGCGGGGTCACTACATCGTGCTGGATGTGGAGCGTCTTGCCGTTGGCAGTCTTTAGGATAGTCATTGTGTGGTCGCCATTCTTCCAGGGCTCGGGACGCTTGCCTGTTGTCTTCTCGACAAAATCAGGGCCGCTCACCGACTTGGTGTCCATTGCCACGAGGGTCGTGAGCATGTCGCCGCGGTGGAGGTCAAGAAGCTGCGCAGCCGGACCGACGCCGTGAGTAGCGTAGATGTCGCCTGCATGTTCCTCGTTGAACTTCATGCGCCAGTTGTCCCAGTATGCGTTCCAGAAATCAGACAGATTGTGGATGTAGCTGCCCTCGGCGTGAAGCACCTCGCCGAAAACACCCTGCTGAGCCATGTTGAGCGCGGTCAGCTCGAAGTCGTCGTAGCAGCAGTTCTCGAGCATCATCATGTGCTTGCGTGTGCGCTCCGACGTGTTGATCAGTGCCCAGATGTCTTCCATGCTGTGGGCGGCAGGCACCTCACATGCCACATGTTTGCCGTTTTCCATGGCAGCCAACGAGATAGGCACATGGTGAGCCCAGTCGGTAGCCACATAGATCAGATCGATGTCAGGATCCTGCACCATTGCGAGATAGGCAGTGTCCGATCCCCAGAACTCCTTGGCGGGAGCAGCGCCGTTTTTCGCCAGTATTTCCTGCGACTTGGCCACGCGGGCTGAGTCTATGTCGCACAATGCGACAACCTTGGCCGTGGGGATGTGCGACATACGGTCTACGGCACCGGGGCCGCGCATACCGAGTCCCACGATACCGACTCTCACCGTGTCGATCGGCTCGGCGGCAAAAGCGACCATATCCTCCTGGCCGGCCGGACGCTCCGGGACTTCGGTCTTGATCACATAGGACTGTTCCTGTGGAGCTCCCGCACAGCTTGCAAGCATGGCCAATGCCAGTGCGGGTAGTAAAGAGGCTTTAAGCATTTCGTTATAAGTTAGCTATTTATGATTTTAGGGTTTATTTTCCCAGATTGGCTCTCAATATTTTTTCAAATATAGCACCTTTTCTATAAATTTGTAGTCAGTATGGAAAAATTATTGTCTATCGTCAGGGAATTCCTCCCGTCGTTGTCCGACGCGCAGGTGCGTCCGCTTGGCAACGGTCTTATCAACACCACCTATGCGGTGGAAGTCGACGGAGAGCCGAAATACGTTCTCCAGAGTATCAACACGGCCATATTCCCTGATGTAGACGGGCTGCAGGGCAACATCCAGGCAGTCACATCGCATCTCAGAGGCAAGCTCGAGAAAGCCGGAGCCGACGACATCGACCGCAAGGTGCTGCATTTCCTCCCTCTTGCCGAGAAAGAGGGTGCAAAAACATACTACACCGACCCCGACGACGGCAAAGTATGGCGCCTGATGCGCTTCATACCCTCATCGGTGACACTGTCGGAGGTCACACCCGAGACTGCACGCCAGGCCGGCGAGGCTTTCGGCCGCTTCCAGAGCGATCTTGCCGACCTCGACACTCAGCTTGTCGAGATCATCCCCGGCTTCCATGACATGGAGTTCCGTCTCCGTCAGCTCGACGACGCAATAAAGGCCGATCCCAAAGGACGCGCCGCCGACGTCGCCGACATCCTCGACGAGATTGCCCGCTACGCCACAACTATGACCGAGGCCGACCGCATGCGCCGCGAGGGGAAAATGCCCGTGCGCGTGTGCCACTGCGACACCAAGGTCAACAACATGCTCTATGATGCCGCAACAGGCGACGTGCTCTGCGTGATCGACCTCGACACGGTCATGCCCTCGATGGTGTTCTCAGACTACGGCGACTTCCTGCGCACCGCAGCATGCTCAACCCCCGAGGACGAGCCCGATGTCGACAAGATCAGCTTCCGCAACGAGATCTTCGAGGCATTCACACGCGGCTATCTGAGTTCGGCAAAATCATTCCTCACCCAAGAGGAGAAAGACTGGCTGCCGCTTGCCGTAGCACTCTTCCCCTACATGCAGGCCGTGCGCTTCCTCACCGACTGGATCAACGGCGACACATACTACAAGATCGCATATCCGACCCACAACCTCGTGCGCACAAAAGCTCAGATGCGCCTCTTCGAGAAAGTGATGGAGCAGCTGCCCGAGCTCAAGAAATTCGTAGCCTCGATAGGCTGAGGCCCCGACACTACTAAATGCAGGACAACCAGTTGCTTCAGAGGCTCGACGGCATCGAGGCGCGATATGAGGAGACGGCTACACTCATCACCGATCCCGACGTCATATCAGACCAGAGCCGCTATCGGCGCCTCACTAAAGAATACAAGGATCTCGGTCGCATTGTCGACGCCACACACCGCTACAGGCGTGTGCTTGCCGACGTGGCCGAGGCACGCGAGATTTTGTCGTCCGACGACCCCGACCTCGCTGAAATGGCACGCGAGCAGCTTGAACAGGCTCAGCAGGCTATCCCCGCGCTCGAGGAGGAGATCAAGCTCCTGCTCATACCCGGAGACCCAGAAGACTCAAAGAACGCTGTGCTCGAGATACGCGGCGGCACAGGCGGCGACGAAGCCGCGCTATTCGCCGGCGACCTCTACAAGATGTATGTGCGCTACTGCGAGTCAAAAGGATGGAAAACATCTGTGACCTCGATGAGCGAGGGAGCGGCCGGCGGGTTCAAGGAGATCGTCGTCGCCGTCTCAGGCGAAGGCGTCTACGGAGTACTCAAATATGAGAGCGGAGTCCACCGCGTGCAGCGCGTTCCTGCCACCGAGACACAGGGGCGCATCCACACCTCGGCCGCCACGGTAGCCGTCCTCCCCGAGGCCGACGAGTTTGACGTGCATATCAACGAGGGAGAGATCAAGTGGGACACATTCCGCTCAGGCGGAGCGGGCGGACAGAACGTCAACAAGGTGGAGTCGGGCGTGCGTCTGCGCTATATCTGGAAAAATCCGGTGACCGGACAGAGCGAGGAGATACTCATCGAGTGCACCGAGACACGCGACCAGCCCAAAAACAAAGAGCGTGCACTGTCGCGTCTGCGCACATTCATCTACGACCGCGAGCACCAGAAATATATCGACGACATAGCCTCGCGACGCAAGACGCTCGTGTCGACAGGCGACCGTTCGGCCAAGATACGCACCTACAACTTCCCCCAGGGGCGTGTCACCGATCACCGCATAAACTACACGATGTACAATCTGCCGGCATTTCTCGGAGGCGACATACAGGAGTGCATCGACCGCCTCACCGTGGCCGAGAACGCCGAGAAGCTGAAAGCCGCCGAACTCTGATCGACCCATAACACAACCACAAATAAACAATAGATTTATGACCCGTCAGGAACTCATCGACAACATAAAGCGCAAGAAAAGCTATCTCTGTGTAGGACTCGACACCGACCTCAACAAGATACCCAAGCACATATTTGAGGAGGCTCCCGAAGATCCTGTCTTTGCGTTCAACAAAGCTATTATCGACGCCACAGCCCCCTATTGCGTGGCCTATAAGCCAAACATCGCGTTCTACGAGACACTCGGCTATCAGGGATGGATCGCCCTTGAGAAAACAATACGCTACATACGCGCCACCTACCCCGATCAGTTCATCATAGCCGACGCCAAACGCGGCGACATAGGCAACACAGCCCGCATGTATGCCCGCGCATTCTTCGACTACATGGACGTCGATGCACTCACCGTCGCACCCTACATGGGCGAAGACAGCGTCACACCATTCATGGAGTATCCCGGAAAATGGACCGTACTCCTTGCCCTCACCTCCAACAAAGGCAGCCACGACTTCCAGTTCTTCGCCGACAGTGAGGGAACACGCCTCTTTGAGCGCGTGCTTGCCAAAGCACAGGAGTGGGGCAACAAAGACAACCTCATGTTTGTCGCCGGAGCCACACAAGGCTCCCTGCTCGCCGACGTGCGCCGCGTAGCCCCCGACAACTTCCTGCTCGTGCCCGGCGTAGGCGCACAGGGCGGTAGCCTCGAGGAAGTGGCAAAATACGCCATGAACGACGAGTGCGGACTCCTTGTCAACTCATCGCGAGGCATCATCTACGCCTCCAACGGCACCGACTTCGACACCGTGGCAGCAATCGAGGCACGCAACCTCGCCGAACAGATGGCCGCAACACTCAAAGACCGCGGCGTGATCTGAACCCCGCCCCGAAGACATTTGTTGTAGTAATTGAGATGCACCGCACGACCATGCGCCGGTGCATCTCAATTAACTTTTTCAACAGTTTTATTATGAACAGGAAAACAGGTGTCTTCTACGGTTCGAGCACCGGCACCACAGCCAGGATAGCCCGCAAGATAGGGAAGCTCCTCAACGTCGCCGACAACGACATACACGACGTGGCAAAGACGGCCCCGAGCCGCGTGGCCGACTACGACACACTCATACTCGGCTCAAGCACATGGCGCGACGGCCAGCTGCAATCCGACTGGTATGACTTCATCGACGGCCTGCAGGCACTCGATCTCAGAGGGAAAAAAATCGCCATTTTCGGTTGCGGCGACGAGACCATGTCCGACACATTCTGCAATGCAGTAGGCGAAATACGCCGGCGCCTCGCCGACACACACGCCCACTTCATAGGCGAATTTGACAAAGGATCCTACGGCTTCACCGCATCCGAGGCCACCGACGCCACAACCGGCAGAATGTACGGCCTCATCCTCGACGAAGTCAACCACCCCGAACTCACCCCCGCCCGCCTCCACGCCTGGACCCGGCAGATCTCCGACGAGATCACGGATCTGCGTCAAAATGATGTCTTACAGGCATAAAGCCATTTATATCTTTGGGCGTACTGTCGCACGCCCCTACATACCAACATCATATAGAATTGATGATCAGGATTAAGCGTTGTAGGGGCGTGCGACAGTACGCCCAAATCTTTTTTTCAAAATCCCACTGTCATAAAATTCTTAAAAGCTGCGCCTTTCAGAATGCCCATGCGCGACTACGGTCAAAAAACGTATCGTAGTAACAAAAAAAGCACTAATTTTGCACGACTAAAAAGTGAGCAATTGTGCAGGCAACACTACTTTTCATTATCGAGGTCATAGGTACATTGGCCTTTGCAGTGAGCGGCATACGTCTGGCTGCCCGAAAACATTTCGACTGGTTTGGAGCATATACAATTGGAGTCGTGACTGCCATCGGCGGCGGTACGATACGCGACCTTCTGCTCAATGCGTCGCCATTCTGGATGGAGTCGTGGATGTATCTCGCAGTCACCGGACTGGGATTCTTAATAGTCCTGATGTTCAAGAGAGTTCTGACAGCCGACTCCCGGTCGCTGTATATGTTTGACGCCATCGGCCTCGCACTCTTCGTTGTGACCGGACTACAGAAAAGCATCGCCTTCGGCTATCCGATGTGGGTGGCCGTAGTGCTCGGCATGATCACCGGATCGTTTGGAGGAGTCCTTCGCGATGTGCTCATCAACGAAGAGCCCCTGTTTTTCCGTAAAGACATATATGCCACAGCCTGCATAGGCGGCGGCATAGCATACTGGATTGCAGCATTATGTGGCTGCGAAGAATGGCTTTGCCAGTCGCTTTGCGCCCTGACAATCCTTTTCCTCCGCTGGGGCGCCCTCCGCTACGGATGGCACCTCCCCGAAATGAAAGAAGTCTGACCCCACCATCAACATAGACTTATAGGCGTATTTTCGCACGCCTCATCAATATCATGCAAACATTACAGACTTGTCTTAACTGACGTAGGGGCGTGCGACAGTACGCCCAGAGTTAATTTTGATACTGGCGTGTGGGGGTCAGGAGAAATTTTTATCTTGGATAAAAATTTTCAACGTGAGGGTTAGTTTTAAAAAAGTCGCGTGTCTCTATATTGTATGACCACTCAAACCGACATAGAGGACATCTTCAGGCGGCATTATGCCGCGATGTTCCGCCTGGCTGCCGCGATGACACACGACACCGAGGGCGCACGCGATATCGTCCACGACACGTTCGAGGCTATCATGCGCGGCGGCATCACCGATGTGTCGGCCGGATACCTCCTCTCAGCCGTGCGCAACCGCTGTCTCAACCGTCTGCGCGATCTCGACACACGTCAGCGCGTCAGGGAGCTTGTCGCGCTCGACACCGAAAACACCGCCGACAGCCAGGAGTGGCCCGACGAGGAAACGCTCGACACAATTAGAAAAACCGTCGCCACAATTCTTTCTGACTCGGCGCGCCGCGTGGTGACGATGCGGTTCTACCGGGGCTACACATGCCGGGAAATCGCAGAAGAGTTGTCGATCAGCGAAAACAGTGTGCACAAGGCCTTGCGCAACGCGATAATTTCCATAAGAAAACACCTCACCGCAAATGGATAAACTCGACCAGCTTCTTGATCTCACCGAGCACCCCGACCGATACACCTCCGCGCAGATAGACAGGATGCTTTCCGACCCGGAAATGCGCGACCTGTATGAGACGCTGTCGGCGACATCGTCGGCACTGCACACCGGTACACGCATCGACATCGACGCCGAATGGGAGAACTTCAGCCGCCGACACCGCCGCGCACGCCGTTCACCACGGTTCCGCCGCAATGTGGCCGCCATCATCATCACGCTTTTCACGATATCGGCATTCGCAACAGGCATCGGGGTTACGTTACTGATGAACGAAAGCCCCTCGAAACCCGCCGGCGAGTCAGCTCAGCCCGTCACAACCGAGCTGACCGACATCACCGGGCGAGTCACTCCCGTCGACTCCGTGGCCTTGCTACCCGAAGTGATCATATTCGAGAATCAGCCGTTGCGCGTCATCATCAGCCAGATCGCCGCCAGCCATAACCTCAAGGCCGGGTTCAGCACTCCTGCCGCCGCCGGTCTGCGCATGTACCTGAAATGGGAGACATCGACCCCGGTCGAAGAAGTGATAGAAACCCTCAACACATTCGAGCAAATCGACATACGACTTGCCGGTGACTCAATTTCAGTAAGCAGCATATGAAACGTATCCTGTCACTGGCATTTCTCGCGATTGCCCTGACCGTGTCGGCAGCCGTCTACAGTTACGACTTCAGGTCCGTGCCGCTGTCGCAGGCACTCGTCACCATCAGCAAAGATCACCCGGAGATCGACATCATATTCATCTACAATCAGCTCGAAGACTACAATGTGTCGGCCACCATAGACACCGACAGCCCCGACGAGGCCATGCGCACCCTCATAGCGCGCATACCGGTGTCAATGACCGTGTCGGGCCGGCGATACATCTTTGAGGCACTGCAGGAGGGACTTTTCTGTTACCACGGACGCGCGGTCGACAGGCAGTCGCAGCCCGTACCGTTTGCCACTGTCATGCTCCTCTCTCCAGCCGACTCCACCGTGATAACCTACGGCACAACATCGGCCGACGGACTCTTCAGAATCCCGTGCGACAGCCGTGAAGTCATAGCGAAACTCAGCAGCATCGGCTATAAAAACGCCTACCGCCACTGCATGCAGTTTGCCGTCGGAGACATCGTCATGGAAGTGAACCCGATAAAGGTCGGATCGGTCACCGTAAATGCCGACGAAACCATGCTGCTGGCCGACAAAAGCGTGTTCATCCCGCAGACGCGCCACAAACGCGCCTCGCAGACAGGCTACGAACTGCTGAACCGCATGGCCATACCGCAGCTCAGTCACAACGAAGGCGGAGGCGTACGCACCGTCAGCGGCCAGGATGTGGCCGTCTACATCGATTCAGTACCCGCGTCGTCCAACGACATAAAGGGCATGCGCATCTCCGACGTGCTGCGTGTCGAGTACTACGACTACCCGTCTGATCCATTTTTCGGCGGCAACGCCCATGTCGTCAACTTCATCACCGTACAGTACAATTACGGCGGCTATGTCAAGGCAAACGGCATCGAAAATTATTTCGAGGGCACCAGCGGACAGGCCTCACTCAACGGCAAGCTGCAGATACGGCGCATGACCTACGACATCGGCGGAGGCGCATATTATCGCGACTGCGACCACGCCGTCGGGTCAGACCAGACAGAGACATTCCGTCTGCCGCAACCCGACGGCACCTTAAAAGTCTTCGATCGCCACTCGCAGACACTGTCGTCGCGCGATAAGACAAACTCCTTCTGGGCCACGGCCAAAGCGACCTACAGATCACGTAGCGCCATGGTCACTAATATGGTCTCGGTCGACACTTGGGACCACCCCGAGGCCGATCAGACCGGCAACGTGACATACTCGCCTGAGATCATGGAAACTTCGCGCTACACCAACCGCGTTTCCGACAACAACCGGTCGGTCATCTACGACGGCGATATGGTCTTCACCCTGCCGCGAGGCAACGCACTCTCTCTGTCGCCGAGATACGCCAACACGCATACGACACAGAACTTCCTCTACACCGAGGGCGACCTTACACCGATCGCAAGCTACGCCACCGACAACACCAACCAGGCTCAGCTGCTCGTCCGCTACACACACGACTTCGGCCGTGCCGGCAACATAGCGCCTATGGCATTCTACCGCTTCACCGGCAACCGCATACGCTATTCAGGCAGCGTCGACAAGTATGACCGCGCAAACACATCGCTTTTCAACACCGGCATCAATTATTCGTTCAAGACAGAGAAGCTGTACACATTAATCGGCCTGGGCTGGGTATGGAGCCGTTTTGGACTCAACGACATCAGAGAGACATCGTCGAGACCCTGGGTCGATCTGAGCATAAACTACGCATTCTCCGGCAAAAGCTCGGCCAACATCACGTTCCACTACTCCACCTGGCCGGCCGAAGCAAGTCTCAAAAGCGAGACAATACTGCAGTCATCGCCTCTGATGTACTACACCGGCAACCCGTCGCTGAATCCTACAAAATCCTACGACATATGGGGACAATACATACTGCTCCCGACATCACGGCTCAAATTATCGGCATTCGGCTACGCATGGATTGTCGGCAACCGCTACGCCTACTTCTACGAGGCACGCCCCGAGTCGATACTGCGCACCATACGCCAGCCCATCGGCAGCTTTGCGTCTGTCAGCTACGGAGCCAAAGCATCGCTCACGCTTTTCGGCTCAGACCTACAGCTGTCGGGCAGCATCTCGCAGCGCTACGTCAGCGACACAGCCCCGTTCGACTACTCCCGCTTCAGCCTTTCAGGCTCGCTTGAGGCTTTCTACTACCACGGCAACTTCTACTACGGAGTCTGCTACACCTCCGACTCATCATACGCCCAAAGCTCCATGTCGGGCATATGGACGACACAAAAAGGGTTCTGGTGGCTTCAGGCCGGATGGGGCAACGACAATCTCAACATCCGCATTTTCCTGAAAAACCTCGACCGGTGGGGATGGCGCGGCGACCGTGAGATCCTCAGCACTGCAAATTACTCGATGCGGCGGCGAGAGTTCACTACGGACAACCATGCGTTGTTTCAGATCACAGCCACCTACACATTCGGCTTCGGCAAGAAAGTCGAGCGGGGCAACGAGGCATCACAGCTTCAGGGCGCCGGATCAGCCATCCTCCAATAATTGTTTTTTTGTTCTTTTGGTCAAAAAAAGATAAAAATTAGTCGCTACTGCCACTTTGTCGTTAGCGGCAAAATCCATATCTTTGCACCCGGTTTCCGTGGCGGCTATGCCTTGCAGCGACATAGCCGTCACAACGTTTTCATTCACAGAACTTCCATATGGATATAATCAACCTTTTAGCTCCTGGCAACATCTCGTTGGCGAGTACGATCGCGCTCTATTCTTTTGTCATTGCAGTAGGTATATGGCTTGGCAAAATCAAGATCGGAGGCGTTTCACTTGGTGTCACATTCGTTCTTTTCGTCGGTATCATCATGGGACACTTCGGATACGTGGTCGACGGAAACGTCCTGAAGTTTGTCCGTGAGTTTGGTCTGATCATATTCATTTTCGCCATAGGCCTGCAAGTTGGCCCGAGCTTCTTCTCATCGTTCAAGCAGGGAGGCGTCAGGCTCAATCTGCTTGCCGTGCTTGGCATTGCCCTCAACGCTGCAATCGTACTGATAATATTCCTGATCGAGAGAGGCGACACCTCGATTTCGGCACTTGTAGGCGTCATGTCGGGAGCCGTAACCAACACACCCGGACTCGCAGCCGCCCAGCAGACAGTCAACTCGGCCGAAGACGCCAACGTCATGGCCATGGGCTATGCAGCCGCCTATCCCCTCGGTGTAGTCGGCATCATCGCCTCGATGTTCATCATCAAAGGCATCTTCCGCATCAAGATCGAAGACGAGATAGCAGAGATCGAGGCCGAGCGCGACAACTCGCAGCTCAAGCCCCACCTTGTCACAATGGAGGTCACCAACCCGCTCGTGGCAGGCAAATCGCTGGCCGAGCTCCACGACATCATCCAGTGCAACTTTGTCATATCACGACTGATGACCACCGCCGGCGAGCTTATCATACCGGTTTCCACCACCAAACTCTCACTTGGCGACAAAGTGTTCATTGTCATGTCGGCCAACGACGAGCACCGCTTCAAAGCCATACTCGGCCGCGTGATCGAGATGGACTGGGAGCAGGCATCACCCGCGTCGGTCGTCAGCCGCCGCATCGTCATCACAAAGAGCAAATACGACGGCGTGTCGCTCGGACAGCTCCGCCTGCACAACGGATACCACCTCAACGCCACCCGCGTCAACCGTGCCGGAGTCGACCTGCTCGCGTCGGCCAACCTGCGTCTGCAGATGGGCGACCGCATCACAGTCGTAGGCACACTCAACGACATAGAGCGTCTCGCCGTCAAACTCGGCAACTCACTAAAACGCCTCGACCACCCCAACCTCATCACAATCTTCATCGGAGTGCTTTTCGGCATCATACTCGGCTCGATCAACATGGGCTACGGCATGAAGCTCGGTCTTGCAGGAGGCCCGCTGGTTGTGGCCATTCTCCTCAGCCGTTTCGGCTACCGCCTGAAACTCATCACCTACACCTCATCGGCCGCATCAATGATGCTGCGTGAGCTGGGCATATGCCTCTTCCTTGCATCGGTCGGCATTTCGGCCGGACAGGGATTTGTCGACACCGTGTTCAACCCCACAGGCATGTGGTGGGTAATCTGGGGCTTCATCATCACCGTAGTGCCCCTGATCATTGTCGGCTGCATCGCACGTGGCGTATTCAAGATCAACTTCCTTTCGATCATGGGTCTCATGTCGGGAGGCTACACCGATCCCCCGGCACTCGCCTACGGCACCAACTCAACCGGCAACGACGCCCCGGCCGTAGCATACTCGACCGTATATCCTCTTACGATGTTCCTGCGCGTTGTTGTGGCACAGGTGCTCATATTAAGCCTTATATAAACCTCAATAAAACCATGAAAAAACTTCTTGCAATCATCTGCTGCGCCCTCTCGCTCTGCGCACACGCCATCACGCCCGACGACGGCCGAAAAGTCAGCCTCTCATCGGGAGCCGAAATGACGATCTTCTCCCCCGCCAACCCCGACGGACGCGTGGTCATAGCCTACCCCGGAGGAGCATACTTCTTTGTCTCGCTCGGCAACGAAGGGTTTGACGCTACAGAGTGGATGCTCGACCACAACATCACATATGCCGTAGTCAACTACACCCTGCCCGCAGGCAACCGCAACCTTCCCCTCAATGACGCGTGGGAGGCTGTCAGATATATCAGATCACAGGCCGAAGACCTGAAAATCGATCCGGCAAAAGTCGGAGTCATGGGATCGTCGGCCGGCGGACACCTTGCCGCCACCGTCTCCACCATCGCCCCCGACGCCGAGTCGCGTCCCTCGTTCACCATACTTCTCTACCCGGTAATATCGATGTGGGACGACAAGAATGTGCATCAGGGATCGCGCGACAACCTTCTCGGCAAAGACGCCGATCAGGAGACACTGCGCCACTACTCGCCCGATCTCATGGTCGACTCGCTCACGCCTCCCGCATTCATCGTGCTCTGTGGCGACGACGACATTGTGGAGCCAATAAACGGCATCCGCTATTACACCGCGCTCCAGGAGAAAGACATTAACGCCGCGATACACATTTTCCCTTACGGCAAGCACGGATTCGGATGGCTCGAACGCCCGTTCCGCAAGCTCTGGACCGACGAGCTCGCCTACTGGCTCGACACACTCTGACCGCTGTTATATATAGCGTGCGCAGTCGCCTTTAGCGCCGCCACCCGGACCTCTCAAAAACGACAATTCGCCATGGCTATACTGATGCAGATTGACCGCCTCACCAAGAGCGTAGGCGACCGTATGCTTTTCTCCGACGTTTCGATCGGCATATCCGAAGGCGACAAAATCGGCCTCATCGCAAAAAACGGCACAGGCAAGACGACACTCCTGCGCTGCATCACCGGCATCGAAAGCCCCGATTCAGGCACGATCGTCAGGCGCGACGGTCTTACGGTAGGTTATCTCGAACAGTCACCGCACTTTGCCGACGGAGCGACCATAAACTCCGAGGCCGCACGTCTCGCCGAAACGGCAAAGACCGGCGGACTGCACGACGACGATGCCATCGAGATTTCCGAGCGTTTCATACGACTGGCCGACCAGCTCGGAGAAAGCCGCAGGGATTTCCCGCTTGAGAAAATGTCGGGAGGTCAGCGCAAGCGCGTGGTACTTGCCGCTGTCCTTATCGACAATCCGCAGCTCATCATACTCGACGAGCCGACCAACCACCTCGACATACCCACCGTCGAGTGGCTCGAAAACTACCTGCGACGCACCCGGTCGGCACTGCTCATGGTCACCCACGACCGTTACTTCCTCGACCGCGTCACCAACCACATCATCGAGATCGACCGCACGCAGCTCTATGCCTACGACGGCAACTTCGACTACTACCTGCGTCGGCGGGCCGAACGCATCGAAGCCATGGCGGCCGACCTCGCACGCTCGCGCAACACGCTGCGCCGCGAACAGGAGTGGATGAACCGTCAGCCGCAGGCACGTGCCGGCAAAGCACGCTACCGCATCGAGGCCTTCCATGAGCTCAAGTCACACGCACGGTCGATCGATCTGCGCGAGAAAAACGTCGAGCTTAACGTCAATTCCACCTATATCGGTTCAAAGATATTCGAGGCCAAAGGAGTGACAAAACGCTTCGGCGACCGTGTGATTCTCGACGATTTCACCTACACATTCTCACGCTACGAGAAAGTAGGCATAATCGGCCCCAACGGAGCCGGCAAATCGACATTCATAAAACTGCTTCAGGGCATCATTCAGCCCGACAGCGGCGAGTGGAATCTGGGCGAGACCGTGCGCTTCGGTTACTACCGTCAGGAAGGCCTGACACTCGACCCCGACAAGACTGTCGCCGACGCCGTCACCGAACTCGCCGAAGACATCGTCATAAATGGAGGCCAGCACTTCTCGCCGATGCAGTTTCTGCAGAAATTTCTTTTCACCCCCGCCGACCAGCGCAAGCGCATATCCACACTCAGCGGAGGCGAACGCAGCCGGCTGCACCTTGCCACCGTGCTGATGCAGTCGCCCAACTTCCTCATACTCGACGAGCCAACCAACGACCTCGACATCATCACACTCGGCATACTCGAGGAGTATCTGAGCGATTTCAAGGGATGCGTCATCATTGTCAGCCACGACCGTTTCTTCCTCGACACGACTGTCGACCATCTGTTTGTCATGGAAGGCGACGGCACAGTGCGCGACTTCCCCGGCACCTACAGCGAGTATGCGGCCATGCGCGACCGGCAGAAGCAGGAAGCAGCAGCGGCCGAGAAACCGGAGCAGGCACCGCGGCCACAGAAACAGGCACAGGCCAACAGACCCGCAAAACTCTCTTTCAAAGAGCGGAAAGAGCTCGAGCAACTCACGGCCGACATCGACAGTCTCACCGACGAAAAGAAGGAACTCGAAAGCATCTTCAACGGCTCACGCACCGACAGCCGCGACATATCGGCACTCGCAGCACGCTACAAAGAGCTCTCCGACATTCTCGACGAGAAAGAACTGCGTTGGCTCGAATTATCAGAGAAAGAACAATGAAAGCGTCATTCAGGCCCTTTTTTCGCTTTTCTGACATTTTTTTGTCCTTTTTCTTGCATCGAAACAAGATTAAACCTTATATTTACGCTATCATATATCATTTAACGTTATCACACAAACAATTATGAACAAGACCGAACTTGTAAACGCTATTTCGGAAAAGTCTGGGCTCACAAAAGCTCAGTCGAAAGACGCATTGGACGCAGTAATCGCTTCTATCTCTGAGGCTCTCACAGCCAACGACAAAGTTTCTCTTATCGGCTTCGGCACTTTCTCTGTTGCTGAGAAGGCTGCCCGCACAGGCATCAACCCGGCCACAAAAGCCAAGATCGAGATCCCCGCTCGCAAGGTCGTTAAATTCAAGGCCGGATCTGAGCTTACCGACGCTGTAAAATAAGCATCCGATCGCCGACTGATCCTGAAGCGGCTTCTCTCATCCCCGCTTCGGTCTTTATCAACAAATAAATAGAGCGCCCCGGTGTGCCGACAACCATGTCAGCCAACCGGGGCGCTCCATGCTTGTTACCCCACCCTGCTATCGGGCAAGAGTAGAATTGTAGTAGGCAGGATCTCCTGTCACCTCCATGCCTATAAAACCGGGCAACGGCACATGCTCGTCGGCCTCGCGCATCTCCACCTCGGCCACCACAAGACCCTCATGCCGCCCGTGAAACTCATCTATCTCCCACCTGTACCCCTCATGCCACACTATATGGCGGGTCTTTTCGACGACATTGCCGTCCGACATGC
This sequence comes from uncultured Muribaculaceae bacterium, assembly GCA_964389525.1. Taxonomy (GTDB): domain Bacteria; phylum Bacteroidota; class Bacteroidia; order Bacteroidales; family Muribaculaceae; genus JAFLTL01. The sequence goes on from CAYMEX010000007.1 coordinate 42,601, forward strand.
CCGGCGACGAAAGCATCTCGATAGCTTCCGCGACAGGTATCTCATACTCCCACTCGCTGCGCACGGCTCCACGATTGGCACCTTTGACTGTCAGCCATGCCCTGTCGCCTGCGACACGCACTCTCACCGTAGCCTCGACCCGGCGCGACAGATATCCCTGACGCATATCGGTCGATGACTCAACACTCTCGCGCCAGCTGTCGTCGGCAAGCAAAAACTTTCTTTCAATCTCTTTTCCCATATTCTTGTATTGACTTGCGAAAATAGTAATATTTAACAAATTTTGAGTACATACCCGGCATATAAATCCCTCCGATTTCGCTAAATTTGCAATTGAGCATCAGAGTAGGACACCACCTGCATCATATTTGAGTAATCATTACACAATGCGCAACATTATCATATCGGCATTCATAGCATTTGCAGCGGCATTTCCAGCCGTAGCCGACGAGCCGCAGACCACATATCTGCAGCCCGATTTTGATATTGTGGCCGACGCAGGAACCCCGAAGTTCGACCTGATCAACAACTTCACGATCTCCTCGGCTGCCGGAATGGAGCTCCTCATGGAGGAAGAAAACGAGCACATACAGCTTGCCCAGGACATACTCGACTACGCCAACACATTTATCGGAACAAGATACCGACGGGGCGGCAAGTCAACCCGAGGCTTCGACTGTTCCGGATTCACATCCCACATTTTCAAGGAGTTCGGATACTCTCTCGGTGCTTCTTCAAGAGATCAATATCTGCAGGGAACAGAGATTGATCAGAAATCCGACATCATGCCCGGCGATCTTCTGTTTTTCGGAGGACGAGCCGGAGGCAAGAGAGTCGGACATGTCGGCATTGCGATCGACTACAATCCCGACACCGACGAAGTGACATTTATCCATTCCGCAACTTCAGGCGGAGTCAGGATAGACACTACGTCAGCCCCATACTACAAACGCCGCTACATAGGCGCTCGCCGAGTGATCGGCTCAATGTAAAACGATGCGCCGCACAAAGCGGCGTTTTTATTTTGTCACAGTCACGCATTCAACCAAAGTCCTGTCACAAACAATGTCTCCACAACAGTGCGCCGATGAGCTTCGCCGGATTATCAATGCACACAACTACCGGTACTACGTCCTGAACTCACCAGCAATATCCGACCGCGACTTCGACATGCTCATCAAAGAGCTGGAGCAGATCGAGCGCGAACACCCCGAGGTCGACGACCCGCTGTCGCCGACACATCGCGTAGGATCAGATCTCACAAAAGGGTTTGAGCAGGCACTGCACATACGACCGATGCTGTCGCTCGGCAATACATACAGCGTAGCCGAAGTCGGAGCATTCTTCAACCGCGTGAAAGAGGGGCTGTCGGGAGAAGACTTCGACATCGTTGGCGAAATGAAATTCGACGGCACATCCATCTCGCTCATCTATGAGAACGGACGACTCGTACGCGCTGTCACGCGAGGCGACGGCACTCAGGGCGACGTCGTCACCGACAACATAAAGACAATACGCAGCATACCACTCACACTGCAGGGCGAAGGATGGCCGCAGAACCTCGAAATACGCGGCGAAGTGCTCCTCCCCTGGAAGGAATTTGACCGGCTGAACCAGGAACGTGCCTTCAACGAGGAACCGCTGTTCGCCAATCCACGCAATGCCGCATCAGGCACACTCAAGCTTCTTGATCCGAAAGAAGTCGCCAAACGCGGCCTCGATGCGATTTTCTACTACGTGCTTGGCGACACACTACCTTGCGACAACCACTACGACAACCTCATGGCTGCGCGCTCGTGGGGCTTCAAGATATCCGAGCACGTGCGGCTGCTGCATTCACTCGACGAAGTCAGCCGATACATAAGCTATTGGGACACCCAGCGCAAAACCCTCCCGGTAGCCACCGACGGACTCGTTTTCAAGGTCAACTCACTCAAGCAGCAGCTCAACCTCGGCTTCACGGCGAAATCGCCACGATGGGCCATAGCCTACAAGTTCCCAGCCGAGAGAGCGCTCACAAGACTGCGCTACGTGTCGTTTGAGGTAGGCCGCATGGGCCTGATCACACCCGTCTCCAACCTCGAGCCCGTGCTCCTGTCAGGGACGATTGTCAAACGCGCGTCGCTGCACAATCAGGACATCATGCAACGCCTCGACCTCCACGAGCACGACATGCTCTGGGTCGAGAAAGGCGGAGAGATCATACCCAAGATCACAGGAGTCGACGAGTCACAGCGTCTGCCCGACGCCCGCTCCGTGGAGTTTGTCACACACTGCCCCTCGTGCGGCACACAGCTTGTGCGCGTCGAGGGAGAAGCCGCATGGATATGCCCCAACAAATTCGGATGCGTACCGCAGATCGCCGGACGCATCGAGCATTTTGTCGGACGCCGCATGATGGATATCGAAGGCATAGGAGAAGAAATGACAATGCAGCTCGTCGATGCCGGGCTCGTAAGAGACATAGCCGACATCTACGACCTGACTGTCGAGAGCCTCACCTCGCTCGAGGGTGTCGCCGACAAGGGAGCCCGGCGCATCATCAAAGGCATAGAAGATAGCAAGAAAGTACCGTTTGAGCGCGTCGTCTACGCCCTGTCGATACCCTATGTCGGAGAGACAGGATCAAAGAAACTCGCGCGAGCGCTCGGCAATATAGACGCAATCGCCGCCGCGCCCTACGACGACCTCATACAGATCGAGGATATCGGGCCACGCATCGCCGAGAGCATCATCAGCTACTTCGAGTCGCCGCAAAACCGCGCGATCATCGACCGCCTGCGTCGTGCGGGAGTGAGCATGTCGATGCCCGAAGGACACGACACCACTCTGTCCGACACATTCGCCGGAAAGACAATCGTCATAAGCGGCACATTCTCACATCATTCACGCGACGAATACAAAGCGATCATCGAGGCACACGGCGGCAAAAACGGCAGCTCCGTCTCAAAAAACACCGACTTCATTCTGGCCGGCGACAACATGGGACCCGCAAAACTGCAGAAAGCCGACAAACTCGGCATACCCGTCATCGACGAAGATGCCTTCCTCGCGATGCTTCCGCAATAAATCACAGTTCATCACATCACTTCAAAAAAAAATGAGCAGACTGGTCGATAAAAAATACATACTGCCTTTCACACTCATAACCTCACTCTTCTTCATGTGGGGTTTTGCAAGAGCCACGCTCGACGTGCTCAACAAGCACTTTCAGGAGTCGCTGTCGATTTCAATCACACAGTCGACACTCATACAGGCCACTACCTACCTCGGGTATTTTCTCATGGCCATCCCCGCCGGCATCATCATCACGCGTCTTGGCTACCGTCGCGGCGTAGTGATCGGACTTCTCCTTTTTGCTGCAGGATCGCTTCTGTTCATCCCCGGAGCATCGGCCATGTCGTTCGCCATATTCCTCGCCGCACTGTTTGTCATCGGCTGCGGACTCGTGATTCTTGAGACAGCCGCCAACCCCTATGCTTCGGTGCTCGGATCGCCCGAAACAGCCGCGAGCCGACTCAACCTCGCACAGTCGTTCAACGGCCTCGGCTGCATCATCGCCCCGGTTCTTGTTGGAGGGTTTATCTTCTCGGGCGACAGCGGTGTCGACATACCCTACGCCGTCATGGGCGTGGTCGTCCTCATTGTCGCGCTGATATTCTCACGCGTGCAGCTCCCCGAAATCACCTCTGCCACCGATGCAGCCACCGATGAGCCTCACGCCACAATACCCGCTACAATACGCCGGCTTCTCTCCGACTCCGTGTTCCGCTTCGGCCTGTTCGCGCTCTTCTGCTACGAGATCGCCGAGATATCCATCAACTCGCTTTTCATAAACTACACCACAGCCGAGGGCTGGATGGACAAGACCATTGCATCGGCCGTGCTCTCTTTCGGAGCACTGGGTCTGTTTATGCTTGCACGCATCGGCGGAAGCTGGGTTATGAGCCGCGTCAGAGCCGAGAAAGTTCTCGCCGTATGCGGATTTATGACCGTCCTGAGCGCCCTGCTCGTCGCACTCGATCTCGGACTCGCATCCAAAATTGGTCTTTTCTCCTGCTACGCCTTTGAGGCGATCATGTTCCCCACAATATTTGCCATAACAATTGCGAGGGTAGGCAGCGGATCGGTCAAGCTCGCATCATCGCTGCTTATGATGACCCCAATCGGAGGTGCGGTAGGCACACTGCTCATGGGACTCGTCGCCGACGCCACATCCATGTCCGTGTCGTTCATCGTACCCGCCGCCGGATACCTGTTTGTTTTCCTCTACTCTATCAGCCGCCTTCGCGCCACTTGTAAAAAAGCATGAACAACAACACCGCTACTCCCGATATCTGCTGTATCGGACATATCACACACGACAAAGTCATAACCCCTAAATTCGAGGCACACATGCCGGGAGGCACTGCCTATTATTTTGCCAAAGCGCTTGTAAATTTCGATCACAGCTCGTTCAGGCTCATCACTGCCGTGGGCGACGATAACCTCGAAGTGATAGACGAGCTACGTGCCGACGGCATCGATGTAACTCTACTGCCGAGCCATCATTCGGTTTTCTTTGAGAACAAGTATGCCGAGAACATGGCTGACCGCACACAGCGCGTTCTTGCCAAAGCCGACCCGTTCACAACCGACAACCTTGCCGGAGTACAGGCCCGCATCTTTCATCTCGGTACACTTCTGGCCGACGACTTCTCATATGAAGTGATAAAATATCTCTCGGAGCGCGGCACCGTCTCGGTCGACATTCAAGGCTATCTCCGCCACGTTGTCGGCGATAAAGTCTATCCCGTCGACTACGACCTCAAACGCGAGGCCATGCCCTATATCCACATCCTCAAAGCCAATGAGATGGAGATGGAGGTACTCACAGGCCTCTCCGACCCATATCAGGCGGCACGCGAGCTTGCCGACTGGGGATGCCGCGAGGTGCTGCTCACACTCGGCGAGAAAGGATCACTCATCTATGCCGACGGCCGTTTCCATGAGATTCCCGCCATACCCGCCAAAGAAGTCGTAGACACCACCGGATGCGGCGACACATACATGGCCGGCTACCTCTACATGCGGGCTCGCGGAGCCTCCTATCAGGAAGCCGGAACCTTTGCAGCCGCGATGTGTACCCTCAAGCTCGGCCGAAAAGGTCCCTTCGACGGCACACCCGCCGACGTCACAGCCATCCTCCCCACCTGCTGCTGAATCCCCGACCCATCTCCCTCCCCGCCGGTAGCAATCACTATAATAGCTATAATAGCTATAGTAGCTATTATGGCTATTATGGCTATAGCTGCTACGCACTACAGCGCGGCGATCAGCGTCTCTACGTCGGCGTCGGTCGTAGCCCAGTCGGTCACAAACCGCACGGGCGTCTCCTTCTCGCCACGCGGCCCCCAGAGCTCAAACGAGGCCACCTTTTTCAGCTCATCGATCTTTTCGTTCGGCAATACGAAAAACTGCTGGTTTGTAGGAGAGTCGATATAGAGGCTGTATCCCTTCTCTGTGAATCCTGCTTTCAGTTTCATCGCGAGTCGCACCGCATGCTCGCCGATACGCTCATATAGCCCGTTGCTGAAGAGGGTCGAGAACTGCACGCCAAGCAGACGCCCTTTGGCCAGCGTGGCGCCATGCAGCTTAACAAGCGACACAAAACGAGGCAGCAGCTCTGGACGTCGTGTCACCACAGCCTCTCCGAAAAGAGCGCCGCACTTCGTTCCGCCGATGTAGAATACATCGCATATCGACGCGATCTCTTTCAGTCCGAGCTCCGCTCCACCGGCTGCAAGACCGTAGGCCAGACGCGCCCCATCGATATAGAACGGGATATTCCATTTCCGGCACACATCGCCGATCGCCGAAAGCTCCTCACGGCTGTAGACTGTGCCCAGCTCAGTCGGATATGACACATACACCATGCCCGGACGCACCATGTAGTGGTTTGTTTCGTCACGGTAGAAATCGCCGATGTACCTGTCAATCTCATCGGCATGCAGTTTGCCGTCGCAGTTAGGCAGCGTGATGACCTTGTGTCCGGTAGCCTCGATCGCGCCGGCCTCGTGCACGTTGATGTGAGCCGTGTCGGCGGCGATAACGCCGTCATTGCGGTCAAGCAGACGGTCGATCACCACGGCATTGGTCTGTGTGCCCCCCTCGAGAAAATACACCTCGCCCCCTTCGATGCCGCATGCCTCGAGCACAATTCTGCGGGCCTCAGCCGTGTATTCGTCACGCCCGTAACCCACCGTGTGCAGTCCGTTGGTTTCCACAAGTCTCTCGAGCACCTCAGGATGCGCGCCCACCATGTAATCACTGTCGAAGTATATCATATCTTAACTGGTTTTTCGTTCATGTTTCTGATGCAAAAGTAAGCACTTTACCCCGATAAATCTGCGAAAATGGCCAACAGCATCATAAATTAGGCTCCACATCTGCGTTTTGTTCACTTTTCCGACACAAACGATAGGGATTTTACCACATAAACTACTCTTACATTTAATCACGCTTTAAAAGCATCTGATTATATTTGTCACAGGTACAACTCATTCCTGAAAGATGATCAAAACAGTTGCACTATTTCTGTCACTCGCTTCATCAGTGATTTGCGCCGCGCAGACAATCAGGCATGACTCTGCGCCCGATTCCATCGACATACTCGACGAGATGCACAACCGGCACCCGGCATCATTGCCGCAGCCACCCGACTCGGGCGACGTGGCAAGACTAAGCGTGAAACATCCGTGGAGAGCCGCCGCCGAGACTGCAGGCATGAACATTGGACTGTGGGCATTCGACCGCTACGTCCAGAAAGGACACTACGCCTACATCTCATGGAATACGATCAAAAAAAACTTCCGTCACGGCTTTGAGTGGGACAACGACCATCTGAGCACCAACATGTTCGCGCACCCCTACAACGGATCCATATTCTTCAACGCCGGACGCTCCAACGGATTCAACTTCTGGGCATCAGAGCTTTACGCTATCGGAGGAAGCGCCATGTGGGAGATGTTCATGGAGCGCGAATACCCATCGACCAACGACATCATCGCCACACCCATCGGAGGTGCAGCCATAGGTGAAGTCCTCTACCGCACATCCGACCTCATCCTCAACGACCGCGCAACAGGCGAGGAGCGTTTCGGACGCGAGCTCGCTGCATTCGTCGTAAACCCGATGCGCGGATTCACCCGTATCATCACAGGCGACATGTGGCGTCACCGCTCCACATCCGGACGCCGGTTCGGCATACCGCCCATCTACGTCGAAGTCATGCTTGGCGGACGCATCCTTGCTTTTCACGACACCAAGGCTGCATCAACTTCCGGCGGAGCCGCCGAAGTTTACATCGAGTACGGCGACCGATTCGCCCCGTCATGCAACACACCCTACGACTATTTCTCGTTCCTGCTTGAGCTGAACTCCATAAAACGGCAGCCGCTCCTGAGCCGCGTCGAAATCATCGGACGCCTGTTGTCTAAAGAAATCGTAGACAATCCCACTTTCGAGATGTCGGCCGGACTCTATCAGCACTTCGATTACTTCGACTCCGACACCATACCGCGCGACGAAGCCGACTACGATCCAATGCGACCGTGCGCCGTACCCTACAAACTCGGCACACCCGCGTCTGTCGGAGGCGGACTCATGTTCCGAAGCACACCCTCGCCCAGGCTACGCATCGACGGATCAATACACGCCAATGCCGTTGTACTTGCCGGCATCCTCACCGACTTCTACCGCGACTACAACCGCAATTACAACTGGGGAAGCGGATTCTCGATAAAAACCTCGTTCAACATACGGTTACCGCAGACACGATGGACCTTCGGCGTTGCCAACCAGTTCTACCGTCTGTACACATGGCAAGGCTACGACCCAAGCGCCGACTGGTCACTCACGCCGGCAGGCAAACCCGTCAACGTTCAGGGCGATTCCGGCAGTGCCACATTCAACCACTTCGAGGCACTTGCACGCTACCGTCTTTTCACGAGGCTACATGTTGCACTCGGCATCGACGTCTACAGCCGCTTCTCACATTACAACGACATCTCTGTCGTAATAAATCCCAGCTCCATATCACATGGCATAGGCATCAACAGCAAGCAGGTTGGCGTACACCTCATGCTCACCTACAAAATCTGATCCGACCCCAACCCGAAACAACAATAGCGCGGAGCCACACGACCCCGCGCTTAACTTCGCATTTTTTATAAAACACGCTAATAGCAGATCGAACGAAAAACGTATATTTGTGGCATGAGATCATTTACCGATATAAATATTGAACGTATTTTCCGTAAAATATCAAAATTCCATGCAAATATCGGATATAATCACAAAAACACAATCCTCTGGTACTTTCAACCGAAAATAGCGCAACATATATGATAACCATTGACGATATAAAGAAACTGATAGCCAAAGACGAGACCCGCACTTTGGAACTAAAGAAAACTACTGGAGAACTATATAAGGGATTGGAAACAGCGTGTGCTTTTCTTAATTCCGATGGAGGCTGGTTGATGTTTGGTATAACTCCGTCATTGAAAATTAACGGACAGAATGTTACAGATAGTACCCGACAGGAAATTGGTAATGCGCTTCGCAAAATAGAGCCCGCTATTGATGTGGAAGTAAAATACATAGAGTTACCTGATAAACCCGATTTCTATGTTATTGCTATTTATTTCGACTCCAATAATTTTAAAAATGGTCCATATTCTTTTGATGGACGGGCTTTTTATAAAGTTGAGAGTACAACGACTTTGATGCCGAGACAGATGTATGAAGAACGGTTAAAACTCAGTAACCCTCAGCGATTCAGCTGGGAGAATACGCCAAATTCCGAAATAAACATTGATGATATTGATTCAGAACTGTTATACCAGACATTACATGACGGTATAGGTTCAAGACGAATTCATGCTTCAGCGATGACACTCCAAGATCCTGCAAAGATTATGATAAAACTTGGAGTTGCAAGAAAGGATGGAATGATATTGAATGCGGCAAATGTGCTTTTCGGAAAAGAGCCCACTTTATTACATTCTCAATGTAAAATCCGCTTGGCCCGTTTTGAAGGCACTGACAAAAGAGTATTCCGAGATCAAACTGTTTGCGAAGGAAATTTATTTGAACAATACGACGCTACAATGGACTTTTGTCTTAAACATTTGAACTTGTCTGGTCGGATGGATAGTAAATTCAGACAAGACACCTTGACTGTCCCATATGAAGCTATAAAAGAAGCAACAATCAATATGCTTTGCCATCGTTCTTGGAATGCTGAAAATACAACTCCAAGTTTGGCCATATATGATGATCGCATTGTATTTCAGAATCCGGGGACATTTCCACCCGGCATGACATGGCATAACTTTGTTGATGACCTGATAGGCTCTCTTCCAGCCAATCCTACCATTGCAAATGTTTTTTATCGCCGTGGCACTATGGAAGCATGGGGACGCGGCATAGGACTTATCATGGAGAGCTGTAAGGAACAAGGGCTTCCGTCACCTGAAATTAAAACAATAGCCCAATTTGTTAATCTGACAATATGGTTCAAACGGCCATTGACTGGTGGTGTAAAAGAATCTGCATCCTCTGTCAACTATGATGACACCACCAGTGACACCCCCAGTCAGAAAGGAATACACCCCCAGTCCGATCTCATTTCACCCCAAGATAAGGTTTTTGGATTTTGTCGCACTCCAAGGAGTGTTTCTGAAATAGCAAATATGCTTGGAGTAAATGACAAGAAATGGGTACGCAAAAAATACATAACACCATTTATTGGCATAAGACTCCAAATGACTATTCCGGATAAACCAAATAGCCAGAATCAGAAATACAAAACAATTGAATAATTGAAGATAGTGCGGAGCCACACGACCCCGCGCTATCATTTTCATTTCAGCTTATACCGCCGGTCACACACTCTTTCTGCCGCGTGGGTCACACGTAAGCCCCACACCCAGTTTCTTGAAGATCTTGTGATCCACCTCGCCAAGCATCACCGTCGAATGCACCTGGCATCCTTCGAGCTCGGGCAGAGTCGACAGCGCGCGGCGGCACTGCTCGTCGGTAGTCGACAGCACGCTCAGAGCCACCAGCACCTCATCGGTGTGCAGGCGCGGATTATGTGAGCGCAGATAATTTATTTTCGTATGCTGGATCGGCTCGATCATGTCCTGCGGTATCAGCTTCACGTCATGCCCGATACCGGCAAGATGCTTGATCGCATTGAGTATCAGTGCCGCACTCGGACCAAGAAGCTCACCCTGCTCAGCCGTGATGATCGTTCCGTCGGCAAGCTCGATGGCCGAACTCGGACGACCGCTTTTAGCGGCACGCTCACGGGCAGCCACGATCTGAGGCCGGTCGTTGGGCGAGATCTTCGCCTGATTCATGTTCAGCGCTATCTTGCTCACCTCACCGTCATTGCCTTTGCCGTTGGCCATCTGGTTGAGCGCAGTGTAGTAGCGCCTGATTATCTCGTTTTTAGAAGCCTCGCGGCATACCTCGTCATCATCTATGCAGAAGCCAACCATATTCACGCCCATATCGGTAGGCGATTTGTAGGGATTCTCGCCGTAGACACCCTCAAAGAGAGCGTTTAGCACCGGGAAGATCTCGATGTCGCGGTTATAGTTGATCGCAGTCACGCCGTAAGCCTCAAGATGGAACGGATCGATCATGTTCACGTCGTTGAGGTCGGCCGTGGCAGCCTCATATGCGATGTTGACAGGATGCTTCAGCGGGAGGCTCCACACCGGGAATGTCTCGAACTTGGCATAACCGGCCTCGACGCCACGCCGGTGCTCGTTATACAGCTGGCTAAGACAGACAGCCATCTTGCCGCTTCCGGGGCCGGGAGCAGTGACAATGACAAGCGGGCGCGTAGTCACCACATAGTCATTCTTTCCGAAACCCTCGTCCGAGTCTATCAGTGCCACGTTGTTAGGATAACCCTCGATCGTGTAGTGACAGTATGTCGTGATGCCGAGACGGCTGAGACGGCGGCGGAAAGCATCGGCGCTTGCCTGGCCGTTATAATGCGTTATCACAACCGAGTTAACCAGAAAACCGCGGGCCATAAACTCGCCGCGAAGCCTAAGCACATCCTCGTCATATGTGATGCCGAGATCACTGCGCACCTTGTTTTTTTCGATATCGAGAGCCGAGATCACTATCACGATTTCAGCTCTGTCGGCAAGTTTGCTAAGCATGCGCAACTTGCTGTCGGGCTGAAAACCCGGCAACACACGGCTTGCATGATAGTCGTCAAACAGCTTGCCCCCCAGTTCAAGGTAAAGTTTGTCGCCGAACCGAGCTATGCGCTCAAGTATGTGTTCGGACTGAATCTTGAGATACTTCTCGTTGTTAAAACCATGTTTCATAACGGGCTGTAAAAATACTCAATTATTCTTAAACACACACCCGCCACCACTCCTTTTTAACAAAAAAATCACGTCGGATCCACCAGCCTGACCCTCACCTTGTCGATCCTCGCGCCCTTCATCGAAATCACCTCTATGCCGACGCAGTTCCACACGAGCTTCTCGCCGGCCTCAGGCACATGCCTCAGCACCTCGAGTATCAGGCCGCCAAGAGTCGAGTACGACGATGGCCGGTAAAGATCCTCAAGTTCAAAATAGTTTATGAAATCATATATCGGTATCTGCGCGTCAACGATCCACGATTTACCGTCCTCCGCGCGTTCGATTCCGGGCGTCCGGCTCTGCTGAGGCATTGCCCCCACAAGCCCGTCGAGAATGTCGCTCGGAGTGATTAGACCCGACATCGCTCCAAACTCATCGCAGACAAGTGCGAAGTTCGCCTTTCCGGCCTTCATGCGGTCAAGAGCGTCATATACACTCATCGTCTCGGGGAAATAGATCGGCTGCGACACCACGTCGCGCAACCTGAAATCCTCCGCTCCTATTTTAAGTATGAGTTGCTTCAGCGTCACTACTCCGCACACCGCGTCTCCGTTGCGGTCACAGTACACCGGATAGGCAGTATGCAGTTCTGCCGACAGACGCGCCCTCACTTCCTCGGCTGTCATATCGAGTCTGAGAGCCGAGACATCAACCTTAGGCGTCATTATCGACGACACGCGCAGATCGCCGAGCACAAGCGCGCGTTCCATAATGTCCTGTTCGACCTTTCTGACCTCGCCCGCGTCCGTGCCGTCCTGTATCAGCGACCTTATCTCATCTTCTGTCACACTGTTCTCCTTGCTGCTTATACCCATCAGCTTGACGATCAGCGAAGTCGAGGCCGACAGCAGCCACACCGCAGGCATCGCTATCACCGACAGCACATACATAGGCCGCGACACCAGCTTGGCTACCGCATTCGCGGCGGCCAGACCTATGCGTTTGGGTACGAGCTCACCGGCGACGATCGACAGATATGTCACGACAGTGACAATAGCCACCTGGCCGACTGCATGAGCCATACGAGCCGACATGCCGAAGCCCTGGAGCAACACACCCACATCATCGGCAAGCGCGGCACCGGAGTAAAGACCCGTGAGAATACCTATCAGCGTGATGCCAATCTGTATGGTCGACAGAAATCTGTCCGGGTCATCCGACAGTTTCAGCGCCATTCCGGCACCGCGGCTCCCTTGCTTGGCGTCTGCCGCAAGACGCGATTTTCTGGCCGAGATCATGGCTATCTCCGACATGGAGAAAACGCCGTTTAAAATAATCAGAAATAAAATGACAATAATATCATCCATAGGTCAGAACACAAGTGGCTGTCAGAGTCCGTGCCACACCCGGCATTAATGTACATTGAAGCATAACTGTTATTCTAACGTCCGCGACACACAAAATGTTCATCACAATCTCATATTTGCCGATCTTTTGTTACAACCGCCACACAATGAGTGCCGAAGGCACTATAACAGCTATCCCGGCTATCGTAGCTACCCTCACTTCTATTGCAACCCATCCACAACCCGCAGCGCGGGCTGCACATCCCCATGCCGCAACCCGGGCTTAACATTTTGTAATAAGTTTCTTATCTTTGTCAACTGATTATGGCAGATATCTCGATGATACGTGAGGGAGTGCCGATGTCATTCGCACGACAGCTACGGCTCACCGTCTCCCTTGCCACACCCGCGATGCTCGCTCAGCTCTCGGGCATCACAATGCAGTATATCGACGCTTCGATGGTCGGCCACCTCGGTGCCGACGCCTCGGCGGCGATAGGACTCGTATCGACTACCCTCTGGCTGTTCTGGGGTATTTGCTCTGCTGTCACTACTGGTTTTTCCGTACAGGTAGCACACAGGATAGGTGCCAAAGATTTCGACTCGGCACGCGACGTCCTCCGTCAGGGACTCGTCGCTGTGATCATTTTCAGCATCGTAGTCTCAGCCACGGGCATCGCCATTTCATCGAGATTGCCTTACTGGCTCGGCGGGACAGAGGAGATATGCCGGCAGGCGTCGCTCTATTTCCTTGTTTTCGTCTCCTCACTACCGCTGCTCACCGTCAACTACCTTGCCGGAGGCATGCTGCGCTGTGTCGGCAATGTGAAAATACCGAGCATGCTCAGCATTCTGATGTGCGTGCTCGACTGCCTGTTCAACTTTCTGCTCATATTCCCGACACGCGATATCACATTTGGCGACGTCACGCTCACTATCCCCGGAGCAGGACTCGGAGTGCTTGGCGCCGCGCTCGGCACGGTGCTTGCCGAAACCGTCATAGCCATCGCCATGTTTGCCTACGTCTACTGCCGGCAGCCCGAACTGCGGCTCCGTGGCCTCCACGGCAGCTACCGCCCCAAAGCGCTCATCATACGCAAAGCCGCCACTATATCGGCACCTATGACACTTGAGCACGCCGTGATTTGCGGCGCACAGATAGCCGTTACGACCATCGTCGCACCGCTCGGAGTCATTGCCATTGCGGCGAACTCATTTGCCGTCACAGCCGAAAGTCTATGCTACATGCCCGGCTACGGCATAGGCGACGCAGCCACAACACTCGTCGGCCAGAGCTGCGGAGCCGGACGCCGCGACCTCGTCCGACGCTTTGCATTTATCACCGTCGGGCTTGGCATTACGGTGATGACGCTCATGGGACTTGCAATGTGGATCGCCGCACCCCTCATCATGTCCATGATGACCCCCGTAAAAGAGATCGCCGCACTCGGCACCGAGATCCTGCGCATCGAGGCATGGGCCGAGCCGATGTTTGCGGCCGCTATCGTCACCTACGGAGTCTTCATCGGTGTCGGAAGCACGACAATTCCCGCGGTTATGAATTTTGCAAGCATATGGGCAGTGCGCCTGCCGCTTGCATGGATTCTGGCGCGCACCATCGGACTCAGAGGCGTATGGATAGCCATGTGTGTCGAGCTGATTTTCCGCGGATCGATATTTCTTCTGCGTCTGTTGCGCGGACGATGGATCCCGTTGGCACACAAAAATGGCTCTCAGTGAAATATTTTGAATCACAAGCGTTATATTTGCAGACAGAAACATATCGGGTCACTCACGTTGCACTGCCCGACACATGCCAGTTAACCCGCATATCCTGATACCCATGAAGGTAACTTTCACAATCGATTACCACACCAGCTGGGGTGAGGCACTCTTTATCACAGGCGATCACCAGGCTCTTGGCGCAGGCGATACTGCGAAAGCTGTCGCCATGAGTCCCGAGGGCGACTCTCGCTGGTCGGTGACAATAGACATACCGCAGGCGGCTTCCGATTTCTGCTACCGTTATTTTGTCAGACAGGAGCATGGAGGCATCGTAGCCACAGAGTGGGGAAAAACGCCTCACCTGTTCCGTCATTCATATGGCGACACACCTGTTGTCAGGCGCAATGACTTCTGGCAGGATATGCCCGCCGACAAGCCATATTACTCATCGGTGGTAATCGACACCGTCAACCGCCGCGAGCCGCGCAAACGCATTTCGCGTCCACACAACGGCATGGTCACGATCTCCGTCGAGGCTCCGATGGTAGCCCCCGGACAGGTCGTAGCTGTCGCAGGCAGCGCGAAAGCGCTCGGCAGCTGGGATCCCGCAAAGGCACCGGTCATGAACGACTGCGACTTTCCTGTATGGAGTGTCAGCATATCAGCCGCCGACCTGCCACGATACATGGAATTCAAATTTTTCATACGCGAGAAAGACAACTCCACACCCGTGGCATGGGAGGCACGCGACAACCGCACTATCGAGATCCCGGCCGATGCACCCTCGACGCTCAACTGCTTCGGCGGCATGCGCCTCGTCAATCCTTTCCCGCCGATGCGTGCGGCTGGTGTGGCGATACCTGTCTTCTCGGTCCGCACCGACGACGACTTCGGTGTCGGCGATTTCTACGACCTCAAGAAAATGGTTGACTGGGCTGTGGCTACAGGACAGAAATTCCTGCAGATACTCCCCATCAACGACACAACCATGACGGGCACGTGGACCGACTCCTACCCCTACAACGCCAACTCCACGTTTGCCCTGCATCCGATGTACCTGCGCCTGCAGGAAGTCGGAGTGCTCGACTCGCCCGCCCGACGCGACCACTATGAGGCGATACGTCAGGAGCTCAACGCACTCCCCGAAGTCGACTACGAGCGCGTCAACCGCACTAAAGATGCCTACACGCGCGAAATTTTCCTTCAGAATGGAGCCAAAGTTCTGAAAAGCAAAGACTATAAGAAATTCATCGCCGACAACTCACACTGGCTGCTACCCTATGCGGCCTTCTGCGTGTTGCGCGACCGCTTCGCCACACCCAACTTCTCACAGTGGGGCGACTATTCGATCTACGACAAAGCGAAGATTGATCAGTTCGTCAGCGAGAACAGTCGCGACATCGACTATGTCTGCTTCGTGCAGTACAACCTCGACCGTCAGATGAGGCACGTGAGCGACTACGCACGCTCCAGAGGTGTGGCGTTCAAAGGCGACATTCCCATCGGCATATCGCGCACCAGCGTCGACGCATGGCAGTATCCGTCGTTGTTCTACATGAATACGTCGGCCGGAGCACCACCCGACGATTTCTCTGTACTCGGGCAGAACTGGGGCTTCCCCACCTACAACTGGGAGCAGATGAGCCTCGACGGATTCGCCTGGTGGAAAGCACGCTTCCGCAAGATGGCCGAATACTTCGACGCATACCGCATCGACCACGTACTCGGGTTCTTCCGCATATGGCAGATACCGCGCGACGCCATACACGGCCTTCTCGGAGTCTTCCATCCCGCCATGCCCTTTACCCCCGACGAGATGCGTGCATCATACGACTTCTGGATCGACACCGATCTGATGACGCGCCCATATATCATGGACTGGTGCATAAGCGACATCTTCGGCGAGTACACCGACGAGGTCAAGGCCGGCTACCTCTCCGACGCAGGCAACGGCCGATGGATGCTGCGACCCGAGTTCGACACACAGAAAAAAGTCGCCGACCACTTCGCCACACTTGAGAAGTGCGAGAAAAACGACCGTATATGCCTTGCGCTGCTCAACGCCATCGACGACGTTCTGTTCATCGAGGATCCCTACGAGAAAGGCCGCTATCACCCACGCATATCGGCGCAGTCCACATATTCCTATCGTTCTCTCAACGACTATCAGCGCTGGTGCTACGACCGTCTCTACAACGACTTCTTCTATCATCGTCACAATGGATTCTGGCAGGAAAACGCCATGTGGAAACTGCCGCCGATCATCGACGCAACCGACATGCTCACGTGTGCCGAAGATCTTGGCATGATACCTCACTGCGTGCCTGCCGTCATGGACTCGCTGCGCATCCTTTC
Organism: uncultured Muribaculaceae bacterium; assembly: GCA_964389525.1. Classification (GTDB taxonomy): domain Bacteria; phylum Bacteroidota; class Bacteroidia; order Bacteroidales; family Muribaculaceae; genus JAFLTL01. Next base: position 59,408 of record CAYMEX010000007.1, read on the forward strand.
GCTCGAGATACAGCGCATGCCCAAAGACCCGCACTGCGAGTTCGGCGACACACGACGCTATCCCTACCTGTCGGTGTGCACCACCTCAACCCACGACATGAGCGGCATACGCGGATGGTGGGAGGAAAACCGCGAAAAAACCGACCACTTCTACCACGACATTCTGCATGGACAAGGCGACACGCCGTATTTCGCAGAACCGTGGATTTGCGACCGCATCGTCGACATGAACCTTAAATCCCCCTCGATGTTATGTATACTGCCGCTGCAGGACTGGATGTCGGTTTCTGCAGACCTACGGCGTAACGATCCACGCGAGGAGCAGATCAACATTCCGGCTAACTCACGCCACTATTGGCGCTACCGCATGCACATCACCGTCGAGCAGCTGCTTGCGGCCGACGCGTTCAACCGCCGAGTGACTGAATTAATCAGTGGCTCAGGCCGATAATAACCGTAACAGATAATCATGAGCCTTAACAGCATAATAAGCGACTCTATCAAAACAAACTGGAATCGTCCGGCACTGACCAACATCAGTGCTCCGGGCGATTTCACTTATGCCGACGTGGCGGCACATATAGCCCGTCTGCACGATTTCTACAAAAACACCGGCATTAAGAAAGGCGATAAGATCGCGCTATGCGCGCGCAACAGTGCGCAGTGGGCGATAGCGTTCATGTCTGTTGTCACATACGGAGCAGTAGCCGTACCGCTTCTCAACGAGTTCACAACCGACGACATAAACAACCTGCTGCGCCACAGCAACAGCCGAATGCTCTTCACCGACGCCGAGATATGGGAACACCTGAACAACGCCGGCAACCTCCCCGACACGGTAGAGGCTGTCATCGACACCGCTGACGACTATGCCATTATGCACGGCACAGGCAAGGTGCGCCACGCATGGCAGGAAATCGCGCCCGACTTTGCAAGACAGTATCCTGCCGGGATCAAAGCCGGTGATATCAGCTACGCCGACGACGAGCCCATGCAGCTCGCACTCATCAACTACACATCAGGCTCGACAGGCAACCCCAAGGGAGTGATGATACCACGCAGGGCACTCGTCTCCAACCTTCAGTTTGCGTTCGACTTTATGCCATTCCTTAAAGCGGGCGACGGCATCGTCTCGATCCTCCCGATGGCCCACATGTACGGGCTCCTCGTCGAGGTGCTCTTCCCCTTTGCCGTAGGTGCGCACACACGCTTCCTCGGCAAGATCCCCTCTCCCACGGTTCTCCTGCAGGCGTTTGCCGACACACATCCCAAACTCGTCATCACCGTACCGCTCATCATCGACAAGATCATAAAGACACGCGTCTTCCCAAAGCTGAGAGAGCCCATGATGAAGGTGCTGTGGCACACACCCGTTGCCGGATCCGTCATGCGGCGCAAGATACGCCGTCAGCTTCTCGGCGTCTTCGGCGGCAACCTACATGAGATGATCATAGGCGGAGCCGCACTTGACCCCATTGTCGAGAAATTTCTCATACGCATAAAGTTCCCGTTCACCATCGGCTACGGCATGACCGAGTGCGCACCTCTTATCGCCTACGCCCCCTGGAACAACCGCCGTCAGGGCAGCTGCGGACGTCTGGTCGACCGCATGGAGGCACGCATAGACTCGCCCGATCCTACCGTCACCCCCGGCGAACTGCTTGTGCGCGGCGACAACGTCATGCTCGGCTACTATAACAATGCGGAAGCGACGGCACAGACCATCGACAAAGACGGATGGATGCGCACCGGCGACATGGTCACACGCGACAAATCAGGACTTATCTACATACGCGGACGCAACAAGACCATGATACTCGGCCCGTCGGGACAGAACATCTACCCCGAGGAAATCGAAGCCATGCTGCAGCGTCTCCCCTATGTCGAGGAATGCCTTGTCGTCGCACGCGACAACCGCCTTGTCGCGCTTGTCTACCCCGACGAGAAAAAGATCAAGGAAGAAAACATCTCTCCCGAGACGCTTGGCAAGTTAATGGACGAGAACCTGCGTCAGCTCAACTCACAGCTGCAGGCATACAGCAAAGTCTCGCAGATCGAGTTGCGCGACACCCCGTTCGTCAAGACTCCAAAGCACTCCATAAAGCGCTTCCTCTACTCCTGACGATCCAACGACACAATACATCAGCCTGCAAAACAATGTCGCGCCCCGCTTCACAAGCCTGGCGCGACATTCCATTTCATCCGCGAGTATTTTCCTCACCGTTCCATATAGCGCGCACGGTCATCAGCCGGCAGCTTCTCTATAGCATAGCGAAGCATGGTGCGAGGCATCTCTTTGGCATGTCGGTCGAGAAACGCCCGCAGACGATCCTCGCCACCCCGCTTTCCCACTTCGCGGAGCATCCATCCCGAAGCCTTGTGCATCAGATCGTGGCGGTGTCCGAGAAAGCCCTCAGCCAGCCACAAAGCGTCGTCATATTCACCCGCACAGATCAGCGTCCAGCAGCTCACCATCGCCACACGCTGATGCCACAGGCGCCCCTCCATTGCTGCAAGCTCATAGAGCAGACCACGCTCATCGCCATGCGTCACAAGATAGTCACCTAAAATCTTAGGCGCGATCACATCTACCAGATCCCAGTTATTGCCACGGTCAAGCAGACTCAGATATATGTCTACGATCTCGCGGCAGTCCCCCTTACGCCGTTTATATAACTTATAAATATCTATCAGGCAAAGGAAACCCGCCAGCCGCACTTCATGGTAGCGGCTTTCAGTCAGACTTCTTACGTCATCGATGCTCACACGCCCCCTGTATTCCCCCGCAATACGGCGGGTCACCGGCACCCTCACACCTAGAAAACAGTCACCCTCGCCATACTCCCCCGGCCCGGTCTTGAAAAAACGGCTCAGGTGCCGCGCCTGCTCCCCGTCACCCTCGGCTATTATCCTCCCGCTGAGTTCTTCCCACACCATCATGCGTCAGTCTTCGCTGTAGTGGCGCAGCACACGGCGATATGAGTTGAAAATCTTTGATTTAGACACAAACCCTACATATGAGCCGTTCTCGTCGGTCACAGGCAAGTTCCATGCCCCGGTGTCGTCAAACGTCTTCATCACCTTGTCCATGGTCATGCCTATGACGATCTTGGCAGGAGGCATCGACATAAACCGTCTGACGTATAATTTTTTATAGAGATGCGGACGGAACATTATGTTGCGGATGTCATCAAGAAGAACCACCCCTACGAGTTTCCCTTCATCGCCTATCACAGGAAAAAGATTGCGCGAACTGTGCGATATGGCCTGCACCATCTCGCCGAGGTTCATCTCAGGCTTCACCGACTGGAAATCGGTCTCGATCACGCTGTCCATTTTCAGCAGCGTAAGCACAGCCTTGTCCTTGTGGTGGGTCAGCAGTTCGCCACGCTGCGCCAGACGCATCGTGTAGATGCTGTAGGGCTCAAACAGCTTGATTGTGCCATAGGCGATCGTCGACACGATCAGCAGCGGCAGAAACAGCTCGTAGCCCCCGGTCATTTCAGCCGTGAGGAAGATAGCCATGAGCGGAGCGTGCATCACGGCCGACATTACTCCGGCCATGCCCATAAGGGCGAAATTCTTTATCGAAAGATCAAGACCGAAACCGAGGTGATTGCACAGGTAAGCGAAGAAGAAGCCCGCCATACACCCGAGATACAGCGAAGGCGCGAATGTGCCGCCCACGCCGCCCGCACCCGTCGTCGACGAGGTGGCGAAGCCCTTGGCAAGAATGACCATGCCGATGAAGCCTATGATCATCCAGGGCGATTCACGGTCGCTGTAAAATATACTGCCGTCGACAATCGAGCTCGGATCGCCGCCGAGCAGATGGTTGATCGCCGTATAGCCCTCGCCGTAAAGCGGCGGCAGAAGGAACACCAGTCCGGCAAGCACCGCTCCGCCGAACAGTGTCTTTTTCCACTGGAGAATAAGTTTATGTTTAAAGAAATTCTCCATCATGTTCATCACACGCGTGAAGTACAGCGACACAAGACCGCAGAATATGCCGAGAGCGATCACATAAGGAATGCGCCCGGTCACAAACGGCTCGCTCTGCATGAACAGAAATTCCACGTCGAAGCCGGTGAACACATAGGCCACCGTAGCACCCGAGATCGACGCCATGAGCAGAGGCATCACCGATACCGTCGTCAGATCGATCATCAGCACCTCGAGTGTGAAAAGCATACCCGCAATCGGAGCCTTGAATATACCCGCTATGCCGGCCGCGGCGCCGCAGCCCACAAGTATCATAAGTATGCGGGGCGAAAGCCTGAACAGCTGGCCGAGGTTCGACCCGATGGCAGCGCCGGTGAACACGATCGGGCCCTCGGCTCCCACCGATCCGCCGAAACCTATGGTCACCGAGCTCGCAAGCAGCGACGTGTACATGTTATGCGGCTTCAGGCGGCTCTTGTTCTGCGATATGGAGTAGAGCACACGCGTCACGCCGTGCGATATGTTGTGCTTGACGATATACCGCACATACAGCATTGTCAGTATGATGCCGACAGCCGGGAACAGCAGATAGAGATAGTTGCCGCTGTTTATGGCTATGTGGCTGCTGAGAGCAGTCGAGATCGTGTGAATAAGCCATTTCAGTATCAGTGCGGCAAATCCGCAGGCGATACCCACGACAAGCGCAAGCACTATCACGAACGAGCGTTCCGATATATGCTTCTCGCGCCAGATCAGCACCGACATCATAAAATCATGAAATCGGCTGTTTCTCTGAGCCATGCTATTGTCTGTTGTCGCGTCTGCCATCCCTCACTTGTTTAACTTCCCCTCTACGGTCTCAATATCCTTATTCTATGGTCTCAATATCTTTATAAGCCCTCCGCTTCCGAGTTTTATCACCGTCGAAGCCTCGGCCTCGCCGCGGTCATCGCGCCGGTACTCCGCCACATAGTCGGCCGCATCGAGAATTTCGCGGTCAATCTCGTCGTATATCTTTGGCGACGGACGGCCACTGACATTGGCCGAAGTCGACACTATCGGCCTTCGCAGTCTCCGGCACAGCTCACGCGAGAAAAACTCCGCTGTCACCCTTATGCCTATGCTGCCATCCTCGCCCATCAGGTTTCCGGCGACATTACGTCCCTTGTCGTAGACTATGGTCATAGGCTTTACAGCCACGTCAATAAGCTCCCATGCCACTTCCGGCACCTCCTCCACGTAGCGTTCGAGCCATCCGGCGTCAGGCACAAGCGTTATCAGAGCCTTGTGGTCGGCGCGACGCTTTATCTCATATATTTTGGCGACGGCCGACGCATTGGTGGCGTCACAACCGAGTCCCCAAATCGTATCGGTCGGATAGACCACAATACCGCCCCCCTGCAGTACCTTGCACGCGCGATCAACGTCGGCGAGCACAGCCTTGCGTTCCTCAGGTGTCATCGGTTCATGCGTTTTAGCAGATTGTACGACGGGAGTATGCCGAGTTCGCCGGCCTTCGACAGATCGGCCGCACCCGCCTCGCGATTGCCGAGTTTCATGTAGGCATACCCTCTGTTATAGTACGCCTCGCCGAAATCAGGCTTCAGCTCTATCGCCTTGGTGTAGGCGCTCACGGCCGAAGTCAGATCCTCCTCCTCAAGCAGCACATTCCCCTTGTCATAGTAGGCGAACGACATGCCGGGCGAAAGCTCCGTAGTCTTGTCGAAATCGGCGATTATGCCGCGGAGTCTGGCGCGGCGCATATCGGGTGTCATACCCGGTGTTTCAGTTTTCTTGCCGTTATCAGCATGAGACACGCCCGCAGCCTCAGCCTTGAGCATCTGATAGTTGGCAATCGCACGCATCAGATATGCAAGCGGCCAGTCGGGTGTCATTTCTATCGCTCTCGTGAAGTCGGCGATCGCAGGCTCATAGTCGCGTAGAGTCATGAAATCCATTCCGCGTCCAAAATACTCCACCGAGCGAGGTTCATGCGTGGCAAGATATGAGTTGTAGTACTCTATCGACTGGAAATGCCGCTGCATCAGGCTCTCGTCTTCGATCGTAGGCACGCGGTCGGTCACGATGATCACATAACGGAGTATGCGGGTCGTGTTTATATCGTCGACCTCCTTGATATAGAATCCCGTCTCTTGCAGTTCGGTAGGCGATCCGTAATACGACAGCACCACCATCGGCTCCATCTCGATCGCGATATTGCGGTCCTGCACCTTACCCCTGATATTCTTGTTGTTGTACTCTCCGGCAGGATCCGTGTTGTTTTCAACCGTCAGTAGCGACATAAATCTGTCGGCCACCATCTGCGACGTGTATTCCTCAACTGTCGCGTCCTCCTTGGCTTCATCACCGGCACCGCCGTTCTCCTTACCTGTCACGGCCACATCGCCACCGGCAGTCGACACGTTCGACGCTGCTGCTGCAGCTTTGGCTTTTTTCGCCTCGGCCTGTGCGGCCTTTGTCAGCTCGGTCGCACGGTTATAGTCGCGTTCGGCGTCACGCATATGCCCGCCACGCTCACTGTTCACCTGAAAACGCGCATAATACGCCCCCGCGAAATCGGGGTACTGCTCAATCACACGGTCGATATCGGCAAGAGCCTTGTCCCACTGGTGTGTCTCGCGATAAAGCATCGCGCGGTTGTAAAGCGCACGTGCGTCGTCACGATCGAGTTGCAGCACCTTGGTGAAATCCTGTATAGCGCGGTCATTGTCGGCAACCTCGGCGCGAAGGAGTCCGCGGTTAAACCAGCCCACCGGATTAAGCGGGTCGAGGTTGATGGCGTAGTCATAGTCCGACATAGCGCCGAAATAGTCATCAAGCCTGTAGCGCAGAAACGCCCTGTTGATAAAATACCCGGCAAAATGAGGCTGCAGCTTTATAGCCTCGTTCATGTCGCTGAGAGCCGATGCGAAATCCTCGTTGCTGTTGATCGAAATGTCGGCGCGCATCACATATGCGTTCACCGCATTACGGTTGATTTCAAGCGTCTTGTCAAGATCGGCCTTGGCGGCAATAGTGTCGCCTGTGGTCAGATTGAGGCGTGCACGACCCATATACGCTCCGTCGAAACCCGGATACACCTTCATCAGACGCTCGAAACTCTCCCGGGCACCGTCATAGTCGCCGGCATCCGACTGCGCGAGAGCCTTGTTGAAAAGTATCCCCCTATTGTCGGGCAGTTGCGTCAGCGCGTGATTGTAGTCCTCGATAGCCTCTTTCGGCTTACCCTGGTTCTGACGGGCCACGCCTCTCACCTCCCATGCGTCGGTGATGTACGGGTTACGCTCTATCGCAAGCGTCGCATCCGCCTCGGCTCCCTGATAGTCCTCAAGATTGAGCTTGGCTATCGACCTGAAAAAATAAGGCTGTGCCAGATAAGGCTTTGCCGAGATCACCTGATTGAAATACTGGATCGAAAGCATGTAATCCTCGAAATACAAGGCGTTCTGCCCGACCCTCAGTACTTGGTCAGTATTGATCTGCGCGGCCGGTCTGCCGGCTGTGCACAACAAAATCACTATGACACAGAAAAATCTCGTCAAGGCTTCTCCTGATAGTAGGGTATATCCACAAGCTTGATATCAAACTGGAGTGCGCTGAACGGAGGGATAATGCCGCTCGAAGACGATCCGTAGGCCTGCGCCGCCGGTATGACAACGCGTGCCGAGTCACCCACACGCATGTCGCTTACCGCTATCCACCAGCCGTGGATATTGCTGCTGAGCTGCGACACATACAGGCTGTCGGTCATCCTGTACGACGAGTCGAAAGGCGTGTCGTCATAGAGCCGCCCCGCATATTTCACCGCAACAGTCGATGTGTATAGCGGCGAGAGGTTGCCCTCTGTCTGTCTGCGGTCGTTGAAATAGTGTATCAGCACATACGCGTTGCTGTTCCAATCCGGCGTGAGCTTGGTGTAGTAAGGCGTTCGGTCGGGATTGAGAAGCGTCGCCTGCTCCTCAAGCCACGTGTTGTTGGCCTCCATCCAGTCCAGATACTTATTCGGATCATTTTCGTCGTCATTGCAGGCAGCGAAGACAAGTGCCAGAAGTGGAAATATTAATAGTATTTTTTTCATTGCAGTGGGCTGTGATAGGAGATGTTACGGTAGGTCTGTTCAGAACTGAACCTTGGGTGCGCTCTGAGCGGCTTCGTCGGCTGCAAACGGATCTTTCTTGTCAAAACCCGCTATTGAGGCGACAATTGTCGCGGGGAAACGACGTATGCTCACATTGTAGTTCTGCACCGCGTCATTGTAGCGCGTGCGCTCAGTAGCTATACGGTTTTCCGTGCCCTCGAGCTGAGTCTGAAGATTCATGAAGTTCTCGTTTGCCTTCAGGTCGGGATAAGCCTCGTGCACTGCGTTGATGTAGATGCCCATTGCACTCTGGAGCTTGCTCTGAGCCTTCTGAAAAGCAGCGATATTGCCCTGCGGGTCGATCACGCCGTCAGCCTCCTCCTTGGCCTGAAGCAAACCGGCACGGGCTGCCGTCACGCTCTCGAGAGTCTGGCTCTCGTGCTCGCTGTACCCCTTTACGGTTGCCACAAGATTGGGGATAAGATCCGACCGGCGCTGATACTGGTTCTGCACATTGGCCCAGGTCTTGTCAACATTCTCCTCCTGGCTCACCATCGAGTTATACGACGAGAAGCCCCACACGGCCAGTACGGCCAGCACGCCGATCACGATCCAGAGGGTCATGTTGTTGCGGCGGGGAGCCTGCTGCTGCCCTGCGTTTCCGTTATAATTGTTGAATCCCATTGTCTGTATTCAGGTTAATGCCTCCGCGTCATATACGGCGGAGAAGCGAGTTGAGGCTCACCTGGTCATGGATGAGCTTGTGCAGATCGGCGATTGCCACACGGGTCTGCTTCATCGAGTCGCGCTCACGCAGAGTCACGGTGTTGTCCTCGAGTGTCTGATGGTCAACTGTGATGCAGAACGGTGTGCCGATAGCATCCTGACGGCGGTAACGGCGGCCGATAGCATCCTTCTCCTCGTAGTGGGTCGTGAAGTCAAACTTCAGGTCATCCACGATCTCGCGGGCCTTTTCAGGCAGACCGTCTTTCTTCACGAGCGGAAGCACGGCGCACTTCACAGGAGCAAGTGCGGCAGGCAGGTGAAGCACCACGCGCTTGTCGCCGCCTTCGAGCTCCTGCTCCTCATACGACGAGCAGAGAACCGACAGGAACATACGGTCTACGCCGATCGACGTCTCGATCACATACGGAGTATAGCTCTCGTTGAGCTCCGGGTCAAAATACTGGATCTTCTTGCCCGAGAACTTCTCGTGCTGCGACAGGTCGAAGTTTGTGCGCGAGTGTATGCCCTCAACCTCCTTGAAACCGAAAGGCATCTCGAACTCGATATCGGTGGCAGCGTTTGCATAGTGGGCAAGTTTCTCGTGGTCGTGGTAACGGTATTTGCTGTCACCGAGGCCGAGAGCCTTGTGCCAGCGCAGACGCCACTCTTTCCAATGCTCAAACCATTCCATCTCCGAGCCCGGACGCACAAAGAACTGCATCTCCATCTGCTCGAACTCACGCATACGGAAGATGAACTGGCGTGCCACGATCTCGTTTCTGAAAGCCTTGCCGATCTGTGCGATACCGAAAGGTATGCGCATGCGGCCGGTCTTCTGCACGTTCAGGTAGTTCACAAAAATACCCTGTGCGGTTTCAGGGCGCAGATACACCGTCATTGCGCCGTCGGCTGTCGAGCCCATCTCGGTTTTGAACATCAGGTTGAACTGGCGCACTTCCGTCCAGTTCTTCGTACCCGAGATCGGGCATACGATTTCCTGATCTATTATTATCTGACGGAGCTCATCGAGATCATTGGCGTTCATTGCGTCAGAGAAACGCTTGTGCAGAGCCTCGCGCTTGGCGATATTCTCGGCAACACGCGGATTGGTCTGGCGGTAAAGAGCCTCGTCAAATGTCTCGCCGAAACGCTTGCGGGCCTTGGCTACCTCCTTCTCGATCTTCTCGTCGATCTTGGCGATTGCATCTTCGATCAGCACATCCGCACGGTAGCGCTTCTTAGAGTCGCGGTTGTCGATCAGAGGATCATTGAACGCATCCACGTGTCCCGATGCCTTCCAGATAGTGGGATGCATGAAGATCGCTGAGTCAATGCCGACGATATTTTCATGGAGCAGAGTCATCGACTCCCACCAGTAACGCTTGATGTTGTTCTTGAGTTCTACACCGTTCTGACCGTAGTCATAAACTGCCGAAAGGCCGTCATATATCTCGCTCGACGGAAACACAAAGCCATACTCCTTGGCGTGAGAGACTATTTTCTTGAACACATCATCCTGTGCCATATCCCTATTTTATAAGATTCTGGATTAACTTATTATTCTTTTTTACTCAGCAATAGCCCGTGCGGCATACTGCATTATGCAAAGATATATAAAAAATCCGACCCTCCAACGATGTCATCTAAACTTATGACAATTTAATACTTTATCCTACTCTCTACTTTATTACCCCGCAAGTCAAAATTCGCTATTATAGCTATAGCAGCTATTGTGGCTATAGCAGCTATAATCGCTGATCACAGTCTCGGCGATCCTCCTTCTGGCAGTCGCCGACGAGCGGACATCCGCTGCATCCTCCCCTCGGCTCCTTGCTGTCACCCCCGCAACAGCTGTTGCCACGGCGACGGCGTCCGAAAGCGAGCCACACGGCTGCCACCGCTATGGCTATCACACCGAGCCACTGCCACCACATTCCCCCGCACATCATGCCTTATCCGTTTTCTTCTTACGAGTCGTCTTCGCCGCTTTACCCTTCTCGGCCTGTTTGGCATCTTCCCCTTGCACCACGTCTATACGCCGTTGCGACGAGTCGTTGAGCACATCCCTCACGATCTCGTTGACCTGTACCTTCAGTTCCTCGAGAAATTCCGCTGCCTTGAAGTCGCCCCGCTCTATCCGTCTGAGCTTATTCTCCCATATACCCGTGAGTTTTGCGCTTTTAAGCAGCTCTTGTCCTATTGTGGCGATAAGCTCTGTGCCGGCCTGCGTCGGTATTATGTTCTTGCGCTCGCGCCGCAGGAAACCACGCTTGAAAAGAGTCTCGATGATCGCGGCACGCGTCGACGGTCGCCCGATACCGTTCTCCTTCATCGCCTCACGCAGCTCCTCATCATCGACTGTGCGGCCGGCCGTCTCCATCGCGCGCAGGAGAGTGCCCTCGTTGTAGGGCTTCGGTGGCTGGGTCGTTTTCTTTTGAAGTGCCGGAGCATGCGGCCCGCTCTCACCTACAGTGAACGGCGGAAGTATCCTGTCGTCGCCCGACGCCTCCTGCTGCCCTTCTACGTTGTTCTTGTTGTCGAGCACCGTCCGCCATCCCGGAGTCACTATCACCTTTCCCTGCACCTTGAACCCCTGTTCACCGGCATGCCCGTTGACAGTGGTTGTCATAAATGTGCATTCAGGCCAGAATGCAGCGATAAATCTAAGTGCTATAAAATGATACAGCTGGCGCTCGCGTGTGTCCGAGAGAATCGCGGGCGACTCGCCGGTAGGTATGATGGCGTGGTGATCAGTCACCTTCGCGTCATCAAATATACGTTTGGTCTTGACGATGTTCTTCGACAGCACAGGAGCAGTAAGACTCGCATACGGCGTCATCCGTTTCAGCGTCTCGGGCACTTTCGGGTAAATGTCCGACGAGAGATATGTCGTGTCGACACGCGGATACGTCGTAAGTTTCTTCTCGTAAAGCGACTGTATGAGTCTGAGAGTCTCCTCGGCCGTCCACCCGAACCGTTTGTTGCACTCCACCTGCAGAGTCGTCAGGTCAAACAGTTTGGGCGGAAACTCCTTTCCTTTCTTCTCCTCTACCTTGTCGATGACAAACTCATGTCTGGCCGCCTCCTCGACTGCTTTTTCAGCCTTCTCTATGTCGCTGAAACGCCCCGATGTGGCATTGTACGTCACGTCGCGGTAAACCGTCTTCAGCTCCCAGAAATCTTCAGGCTTGAAATTATCTATTTCCTCCTGCCGCTTCACGATAAGGGCAAGCGTCGGAGTCTGAACGCGCCCCACCGAAAGCACCTTACCGGGTCCGCTGTATCTGAGCGAATAAAGCCGAGTGGCGTTCATGCCTAAAAGCCAGTCGCCTATCGCACGCGACAGGCCGGCATAATACAGATTGTCATATTTCGACGCCGGGACAAGATTCTTGAACCCCTCGCGTATCGACGCATCGGTCAGCGATGAGATCCACAACCGTCTTACCGGACACTTTACCCCCGCTTTCTGCATGACCCAGCGCTGTATCAGCTCACCTTCCTGGCCCGCATCACCGCAGTTTATCACCTCCTCGGCCTGACTCACAAGCGTCTCGATCACCCTGAACTGCCTTTCGATACCCTTGTCGTCGATCAGCTTTATGCCGAAACGCGCAGGTATCATAGGCAATGCCCCAAGACTCCATCGTTTCCACGCATCGCTGTAGTCGGCAGGCTCTTTCAGGCAGCAAAGATGTCCGTAGGTCCACGTTACCGCAAACCCGTTGCCTTCAAAAAATCCTTCTCGCCTGGCATCGGCACCCAATATCGATGCGATGTCACGGGCGACACTTGGTTTCTCTGTGATGCAGACCCTCACAATATAAGCGTTTTACCTTTTCCACAATATCCCATCCCCCGATGTCTGTTATGCGTGGACGCACACGGCGCGCGTCCCACAGTCACCCTTCTACTTTTTTGCCTTGTCACCAAGGCGGGTGGAGACATCTCCGGCTACCGTATGGAACACGATTTTATCTTCAGGCTTGAATGCTGTCCGCCGGGGAAAATCAATCTCAACCGGTATCTGGCCGCTCTCCTCCCACTGAAAATACCGCTGGAAGTCGACCCCGTCGATATCCAGCGATCCGAATGCCTCACCGTCGACGATCAGCGTGCAGCTGTCGATTCTCGACGAGGTGTGCGGGCTACCGATCAGCGTGCAACTTATTCTCGTCACACCGTCGCGGTTGCTGTTGTTGATTTTGTCAACCGACGCATGCAGACGGTTCTTCAGTGCGGTGTTGATTGTTGTCGTCGGTCGCAGAGGCAATTGTGCCGAAAGATCGGCATACGACGGCACCGCAAGCACAGCTGCAAGCAATAATCCAAGCGCTTTCATCTATTATCCGTATTAAAAGAGTTATCGTGATATAGATACAACCCTTTCAACACGACTTTTGTTCTCCGACAGCCTGTTGCCGTCAGTCGTTTTTCTTAGCCTCGTTCCAGATTGCGTCCATCCCGGCGAGCGTCATTTCGCGGAGCGGCTTACCCAGCTCCTTAGCTCGCTGCTCAAGATACCCGAACCGCGATATGAACTTGCGGTTTGTCTTCTCGAGAGCCGTATCGACGTTTATGTGATAGAGCCGGGCGGCATTCACCAGCGAGAACAGCACATCGCCCATCTCGCTCTCCATGCGCTCACGGTCGCCATTCGACACCTCAGACTCAAACTCCGAGATCTCCTCTTTCACCTTGTCCCACACCTGCGAGGGTTCCTCCCAGTCAAAGCCGACATTCGAGGCCTTCTCCTGGATCCGTTCGGCCTTGATCAGCGAAGGCAGCGAGGCAGGCACACCCGATAGCACCGTCTTGTTTCCGCCTTTTTCCCGGAGTTTGAGTTCCTCCCAGTTTTTCAGCACGTCGTCGGTCCCGTCGACTTTCACCTCTCCGAACACATGCGGATGCCTGTAGATCAGCTTCGTATTCAGCGAGTCGGCGACATCCACAATGTCAAACGCACCCTTCTCCTCACCTATGCGTGAGTAAAAGAGTATGTGCAGAAGCACATCGCCGAGTTCCTTCTTTATGTCCGCGTTATCCTCCCTTATCAGGGCATCGCAGAGCTCATATGTCTCCTCGATAGTGTTCGGACGGAGACTCTCGTTCGTCTGCTTCGCATCCCACGGACACTCCACGCGCAGACGGTCGAGAACATCTATAACACGCCCCAGAGCCTCGATTTTCTCCTGACGGCTGTGAAGCGGCTTAAATTCATTCATAACTTAAGAGCTTGTTTAATAATAAATGTTACCGACAGGGCGGCCAGTCGTCGAGCAGATTTTTGATTGTGATGAGGGAGTTATGGGGTTCCATAACGACCGAAGAACAAACGGAAATATGCCGGCGAATGACCGATATGAAGCTTTTTGTTTCATGTTGTTTACAAATTATGAAGATTATTTCAATTGTTGACAGAAGCCTGTAAGACTACAAAGTTACTTCTGTTTCGCATAGACTGATCGCCTTTCGATCTGTTTCTCAGCCGTGTACCGCAAGTACATTTCTTAGGCACATATCGAAATTCATATCAGGCTTTACGACCCTGGCGGCAACATTTATTATTAAACAAGCTCTAAATATCGCATGGGCTGTGTCAAAACTGAACCGGCGTAGGGGCGACGTAACTACGCCCAAAGCCTATTTGACACAGCCTCATACACTTTATTTTGCCTTATACGATTCTATTCCGGCCTCAAGCCACTCTACAAACTTAGCCACATCCTCGTCATAATACGTGGGGCCGTCAAGCGGCTTTCCGGCATTGTCGAGCATTACATAGTATGGCTGGCTGTTGGCCTTGAACTTCATGCGCTGAAGATAGCTCCACTTGTCGCCGACTGTCGTGAGTCTGATTTTCTTGCCGTTTTCGACCACCTCCATCGGCTGCGACAGTTTGGTCTTGTCGTCGACCATAAGCTTGATCAGCACGAAATTCTCCTTGATGATCTCCTCTACCTCCTCCGTGTCAAATACGGCGCCTTCCATCTTGCGGCAGTTCACACAGCCATATCCCGAGAAGTCAATCAGCACGGGGCGGTTGTTTGCAGTGGCATAAGCCATGCCCGCGTCATAGTCGTCAAACTCCTCAAACTGGCCGCCGTCATAGAGATTGAAATCCTGCGTGTACAACGGAGGCACAAATGCGCTTACGCTTTTCAGAGGCGCGCCCCAAAGACCCGGAACAAGATATACCGCGAAACTCAGCGACACCATTGCAAGGAAAAATCTCACGATCGACACATGTTCGGTCGGAGTGTCGTGGGCGAAGTTGAGCTTGCCGAGCAGATACATGCCGAGCAACGCGAACATCACCACCCACAGCGATATGAACACCTCGCGGTCGAGTATTCCCCACCCGTAGGCGAGATCGGCCACCGAGAGAAATTTCAGCGAAAGAGCAAGCTCGAGGAAACCGAGCACAACCTTCACCGAGTTGAGCCAGCCGCCCGAACGGGGCATCTCTTTAAGCCACGACGGGAAGATAGCGAACAGTGTGAACGGCAGAGCGAGTGCGAGCGCGAAAGCGCCCATTCCTATTGCCGGACCTGTGATGTTGCCCATCGAGGCAGCCTCGACGAGAAGTGTGCCGATGATCGGGCCGGTGCAGCTGAACGAGACCAGAGCCAGGGTGAACGCCATGAAGAAGATGCTCAGCAGACCCGATGTTTTCTCTGCCTTGCTGTCTACGCTGTTGCTCCAGCTCGAAGGAAGCGTGATATTGAACGCTCCGAAAAACGAGATCGCGAACACAAGCAGCAGCAGGAAGAAAAGCAGATTGAAAATCGCGTTTGTAGCAAGATCATTCAGCTTGCTGGCTCCGAATATGAGTGTTATCGCCAGACCAAGAACCAGATAGATAACAACGATGCTTACACCGTAGGTGAGAGCGTCTCTGATAGCCTTGCTGCGCGATGATGTCTTCTTCAGGAAGAAGCTGACAGTCATGGGTATCATCGGCCATACACACGGTGTGAGAAGTGCAAGCAGACCGCCAAGGAAGCCCCAGATGAAAATCGATCCCCACCCGGTGTTAGAGATCTGCGTCTGCTCGTCAGCCTTGTCGAACACTACAGGAGTCCACAGTTCATTCAGTATGGTCGATGCGGCATCGCCCTTTACCGATTCTCCGGCTGCAGAAGCCTGCTCTTCTGAGGCATTTTCGCCGTTTGAAGCCCCGCTTCCGGCCTCAAGATCAAAGACCTCTGTCTTCGGAGCGATACATGTCTGGTCATTGCATCCCTGAAAACCGACACTGACGCCGATCTTCACAGGAAGAGCGGTTCCCTCAGCGACGGCAAACTTCTGTGTGAAGCTCACATCCGACGCCCACCACGACAGTGGCATCTGAAAAATCTCGTCAAGTTTCTCTATCGCTTTATCCGAGGCGGTGACATCACCTGTAAGACTGACGCCTTCTGGCAGCGTGAATGAAATGACTGTCGGATTCGGGCCACCTTCCGGCAGACTGAGTCCATACAGGTGCCACCCCTCGTCGATCTGGGCGTCAAGCGTGATTACACCACTGTTGTCCGAGTCCATGACAACATTGGCGCTCCAGTGTATCGGATCAAGCATCTGGGCCTTGGCAAAAACAGCCACAAGGCTCACCATGACTAACAAAAATATCTTTTTCACGTCGTTGTATTAATTTGGGTTCTGCGAATTTCTGGATGCAAAATAAAGACCTTACGCTTATGCCGATTGTGTTAAATGGCCGCAAGGCTGGCGATAGTCGACTCCGGGTCATCGCTGCCGAACACATAGCTTCCGGCAACTGCAACGTCACACCCCGCTTCGGCGACCTGCACCGCAGTCGTGGCGTTTATCCCGCCGTCAACCTCGATCAGAGCCTTTGAGCCGGTTTCTGCTATCAGCGCTTTGAGCTCTTTTATCTTGTTTATCACATTGCCGATAAACTTCTGCCCACCGAAGCCGGGATTGACCGACATCAGAAGCACCATGTCGAGCTCGGCGACAATATCCCTGAGCATCGACACCGGTGTGGCAGGATTCAGTGTCACGGCAGCTTTCATGCCGGCCTGCTTTATCGACTGCACCGTGCGGTCGAGATGCGGACACACCTCCTGGTGCACATTCATCCACTCAGCGCCGGTATCGCGCACCTGAGCCACATACTTGTGAGGCTCCACGATCATCAGATGCACATCAAGCGGCTTCTTGGCGATGCGCCCCACGGCTTCTATCACCGGGAAGCCAATGGAGATGTTGGGGACAAAGACACCGTCCATCACGTCGACATGGATCATCGAAGCCTTGGAACGGTTTATCATCTCTATGTCGCGGCCGAGATTCAGAAAATCAGCCGACAGTATCGATGGCGAGACAAGCATTGTATCTGATTGGTTTGAAGTTTTTTTATTTCTTGGGTCTGAACGCGTGTATCGCGATATAGGCCACGCAAAGCACCGCGAGTATTACGCCGGCGATGGTGAGATAGCCGTTGTATTTTTCCACCGCATCAAAGAGCTGGTCATATGGCACCGTCTTGGCGAGCCAGAACCCGAGCAGAGCGAGCACGACGTTCCACACCAATGCACCGAGTGCTGTGAAAAGCATGAACGACCACACGTTCATACGCGACAGACCCGCCGGTATCGATATCAGCTGGCGTATCGCAGGTATCAGGCGTCCGACAAACGTCGAGATCGCGCCATGACGGTCAAAATACCGCTCGGCCTTGTCGACCTTTTCCGGCGTGATAAGGCACGCACGTCCGAGCCGGCTGTCGGCAAACCTGTAGACGATCGGGCGTCCGATCCACAAAGCGAGCAGATAGTTTATCAGCGCACCGACGACAGCACCGGCCGTAGCGCAAAGCACGACTACAGACACATTCATGTCGCCGCGGCTCACTGCGAGATACGCGGCCGGAGGCACGACCACCTCACTCGGAAACGGTATGAACGAGCTCTCTATCACCATGAAGAGAAACACGAACCAGTAAGAGGCATTGTCGCAGAAAAACTGGAATGCCGCCGATGCGTTGAGATAGTCAAATATCGAGAGTGTTATCATTTCAGATCACTTCAAAACTTAAACAGGCACTACAAGCATTGGGATATCGCAGTGGAAGATCATCCTGTGGGCAAGCCCCGGGTTAAACAGTCGTGCAAGAGCATTCTTGCGCTTGTTAGGGATGATTATGATTTCCATCGGACGCTCCTGCTGCAGCTTCTCAAACTCCTCTATGTCATTAAGACCCGACACGGTCTTTACCTCAAAGTCATAGCCCGGGTAATGTATCTTGCAGTACTCAAGCAGCATCTCCATAGCCCGCCCGGTCTCGTCATTCTGGCTGCGCCCCCTTTTGCGGCCGGCGTAGACAAGATTGATATGAAAAGGCGATGACGGGAAAAGCTCATGCACCTTCTCAAGCACACCGAAATCGTCATCATCGAGATTGGCGAAGAAAGCGACCTGACGCATACCCTCTGCCGGAAGCGGAAGACGCATGCTCTCAGGCACCGTAAAAGCGACCGAGCGGCACGAATCCAGGACCTCGGCCGTCACACTTCCGATCATATCCGACTCCTTCTTGTCCGCTCCGCGTGTGCCCATCACAATCAGCATCGGCGATGTGCAGCGCGCATACTCCAGTATCACCTCCTCGGCGAGACCGTCGATTACCTCGGTAGTAAACTTTACAGCAGGTATTATTCCCGTTTTTATGTACTCCCTGATACGGTCGGCAAACTCCTCCATCCGCTTCCTCGCGAGTATGCCGAGTTCCTCCGAAGCCTCATCGCCCGGATCCATCAGACCCGAGTCGGGAGTAATCGTGAAATTGTCGGCACGCGAAGGAGTCACATAAGCATAAAGCAGTACGATCGATGCGCCGTGATCCGATGCCATTCCGAAAGCCAGACGAGCCGCCGTGAACGAGTAATCCGAGAAATCAACAGGCACAAGTATCGTCTTGCCCGAAGGTCGGCTGCTCACCGACACCTTCTTTCTCAGACCGACACGGCGCCCGACAGACGTTATCGTCCGTTCCGTCGGCTTTGTCGAGTCTGAGGATTCCGACGCGACTGCATCCCCGTCGTCATAGAGAGGGAATATTTCGATGTTCTCTATGATGCGCAACGCAGCCGGTATGTCATCCTCACTTATTCGCACTTCTATCGGATGCTCCACAAACCTGTGACCGAGACGTGCTGCCACAAGCTCGGCCTCAACCCCTTCATGTTTCAGAAGACGGCGCAGCCTGTCTGCATGATCACGCGTGTGCAGTGCCACTGTCACCTTGCGCGACTGCTTTCCCGAAACAGCCTTGTTGTTATCCCTGCTGTCCATAGATTCACGATTTTTTGTTGGAGAGATTCTTTTCTTACGACGCTTAGATGATGAGCATAGCATCACCATAGGCACCGAAGCGGTACCCTTCCTTCACTGCGACATCATATGCGTTCATCACATTGTTGTAGCCGCCGAATGCCGTGGTAAGCATCAGCATTGTCGAGTAAGGAAGATGGAAGTTGGTGACAAACGACGTAGTCACTGTAAAATCATAGGGAGGGAAGATAAACTTGTTGGTCCATCCCGATATCGACTTCAGGTGTCCGTCCATGCTCACGGCATCAGAGATACCGCGCAGAACCGACGAGCCCACCGCACATACCTGGCGTCCCTCGTCCTTGGCTTTGTTCACCATCTCCACGAGTTTAGGGCTGACCTCGACCTCTTCAGAGTCCATGCGGTGCTTTGTAAGATCCTCCACATCAATGTCACGGTATGCGCCCAGACCGCTGTGCAGAGTTATGAAGCCACGCTCCACACCCTTGATCTCCATATGCTTCATCAGCTCGCGGCTGAAGTGCAGACCGGCCGAAGGAGCCACTACCGCACCCTCATGGCGGGCGAATACCGTCTGATAGTCGTCTGCGTCACAATCTTCCGATTCACGGGTGAAATACGGAGGGAGCAATGTTTTGCCCAGACTGAACAACGCATTTTTAAACTCCTCGTGGGTGCCGTCGTAAAGAAAACGGAGCGTGCGGCCTCTCGAGGTCGTGTTGTCGATTACCTCGGCAACAAGCATGTCATCATCCCCGAAATAAAGTTTGTTGCCGATACGTATCTTGCGTGCAGGCTCAACAAGCACGTCCCAGAACTTGTTTTCCTCATTGAGCTCACGCAACAGATGCACCTCGATCTGAGCGCCGGTCTTCTCCTTGTTGCCGTAGAGTTTGGCCGGGAATACACGGGTATCGTTAAATACCATTACATCTCCTTCATCAAAATATTCAAGTATTTCCTTGAACACCTTGTGTGTGATTTCTCCTGTCTTGCGGTTGAGCACCATCAGGCGGCACTCATCGCGATGAAATGTCGGATGATCTGCAATAAGCTCTGCTGGCAGGTTATAGTTGAATTGCGAAAGTTTCATTATTGCTTTATATCTTTATTAAAATCTTGATCTTTAACGTGATGCTGACTATGACTCTTGACTGTCGGCGTACTCCTCCGGATACTCGATCGGAGTCTCCCTTATCAGTTTGGCCGCATCATCGACACTGAGACAATCTCCCTCTCCGACTTTTCCGACACGGGTTCTACGCAACGCCGTCAGATGCGCCCCCGTTCCAAGGTCCTCGCCGATGTCTCGTGCAAGAGCACGTATGTAAGTTCCCTTGCTGCACACTACCCTGACTGTTATCGACGTCTGGCTGTAACGAAGCAGCTCTATCTCATCGATAACAAGCACCTTAGGTTTCAGCTCAACAGCCTCGCCGCGTCGTGCCGACTTATAGGCCCGGTGTCCGTCAACCTTGCAGGCCGAGAAAGCCGGCGGTACCTGTTCTATTCTTCCGGTAAACTTTTTAAGAGTGGCTTCAACAGCTTCGCGGGTTATGTGGTCGGTCGGATAGTGTGAATCAATTTCCGTTTCAAGATCAAACGACGGAGTCGTGGCTCCGAGTGCGATCTCTGCGACATACTCCTTGACCCCGGCCTGAAGCTCCTCGATGCGCTTTGTGGCTTTTCCGGTGCATATGATCATCACACCCGTTGCAAGCGGATCAAGCGTTCCGGCATGACCGACCTTGAACTTCTTGACACCATAACGACGCAGTATCATACCGCGAAGACGCTTTACAGCATCAAATGAAGTCCAGCCCAGAGGCTTGTCGATATATAATATTTCTCCTGTAAGGAAATCCATTATTCTGTTAAGTCTCTTAGATAAATATGCAGAGCAGGCCTACGGCAATACAATAGAGCGCGAACCACACGAGCTTCCCTTTCGAGACAAGATCGATCATCCACTTGCAGGCAAGACATCCGACAACAAATGAAGTGATGAAGCCCACAATCATCGGCATCGCGCCGACACTTGCCATCACCGCCTCGTCACCGCCATGCACCATCTTGACAACGTCGAGAAGAGCCTCGCCGAGTATCGGTATGATCACCATGAAGAACGAAAACTCAGCCACGCGCTCGCGCTTGTCTCCGATCATTATGCCCGTAGCGATCGTCGTGCCTGAGCGGCTGAGCCCGGGCAGCACGGCAACAGCCTGCGAACATCCGATGACAAACGCGTCAAACCATGTGATTTCACGCGGCTTATAGGCTTTACCGCCACTCCGCAGAAGCGGATTGGTACGGAAAAAGAATGCGAATGCGAGCAGCAATGCGGTGAAGCACAGGCAAAAGCCCACGATCTTAAGATCACCGCCAAAAAAGCCCTCGATCTGATCTTTGAAACAAACGCCGACGATACCGACAGGCACTGCCGACAAAAGCAGCTTCCACACATACGGGAAACCCTCCGACCGTGTACGCCACCCGAAGAAATCGCGGCACAGCGGCACAAAACGCCGCCATAGCACCACAATCGTGCTAAGAACTGTAGCGACATGAAGAACGACATCAAACTGCAGTGACTCCGCGCCCGACAGATCAAGCCCGAGAACCTGACGGAAAATCTCGAGATGACCGCTCGAGCTTATCGGCAGATACTCGGCAAGCCCCTGTACAAGACCGAGGATAAATGCGTCTATAACATCCATGACACGTTCGTTTCTCGGTTACGCTTTTGCAGAGTCCTTCTCACTCTTCGATGATTTCGGACGATAGATTATAGCGAATCCCATAAACAGAAATCCCAGGAAGGCGATTGTCGGTCCGACAACAACCCTTCTGGCAGAAAAAATGTCCGGATTAAATGCTTCCTCCGTCGCGCCAGGTCCGAGCATTAGCAGAAAACCGGCCACTATAGTGGCTGCGGCAATTGCCATGAGCTTGAAATTGAGTTTGAGCAATGGAAACTCCGACGGCTTTTCGATCTCGACCCTGCGTCCGGCCGCCGGGCGGTCAGTTACATGTCGCTGGTCTCTGCTTTTTATATTTGATGCCATTATGTTTTTATACTCTGTTGTCTATCTGAACATTTCATCGTAGCTGAGTCGCAGATAACGGTTGGTCGACATAAGCGCGGCAATCACGCAGATGACAACACCGGTCACCATCATCATGCCGGCGACAACCGCCAGCTCGGCAATCGACACATATGCACCGATCTGAGCCTCAAACCTCGATACTCCCGATATAAGGGCAAGAAGCATCACTGCCGACACAATTCCGGCGATGAGCCCCTGCCACATACCCGATACAAGAAACGGGCGTCGTATGAATGCCCCGGTCGAGCCGACCAGTTTCATCGTGTGGATCGTAAACCGACGCGCATATATCGAAAGCCTGATCGTGTTGTTGATCAAGACAAACGATATTATGAGCAATGCCAGTGCTATCGCGCCGAGCACCTTGAAGATCATCACGATATTGGCGTTGACCGCATCGATCATGTCGGTGTGCACGGTGATGCTGTCCACACCGCGGCTCGATCCGTACCGCTCGGTTATCTTATTCAGGCTGTCGACCGATGCCCAGGCGGCATTCACCTTCACTTCCAGCTCGGTCGAAAACGGGTTAAGGCCAAGCACCTCAACCACATCTTCACCCGTTTCCTCGCGCCACCTTCGCGCCGACTCGTCTGCCGTGTGCTCCACAACCGACAGGGCGAATGCCCGCGAGCTAATATCCCTTTTCAGGGCATCACACTCCTCCGGCGTAGCGCTGTCGGTCATAACGACATCAAATCCCACACTCTCACGCACGGTATCTGCCACCTTGCGGGTAACGAGCGCGACGACGGCAAGCAGCCCAAGCACAAAGAGCACAAGAGCCACCGATACCGTCGACGTGATTTTTGCACCTGCAGTCGAGAACAGTCGGCGTTTGCGTCGGTTGTCCACGTCCTGAGTCAGTTTAGCCTATGAGGTTTTTGCCGTCCATCTCCTTTGGCTGCTGCAGACCCATGATATTCAGTATCGTGGGAGCGACATCGGCAAGACGGCCGTCTGCTACCTTGGCATCCTTGTTGTCTGTGACATACACACAGGGAACAGGATTCAGCGAGTGTGCCGTATTCGGTGTTCCGTCAGCATTCACAGCATTGTCGGCATTACCGTGGTCAGCGATTATGATCACTTCATAGCCATGCTTTCTTGCTGCCTCGACTGTATCCATCGTGCACTCGTCGATAGTGACGACAGCCTTCTCTATGGCCTCATATACACCGGTGTGACCCACCATGTCGCCGTTGGCATAGTTCACCACAATGAAGTCATACTTCTCGCTGTCGATTGCGTCGACAAGTTTATCCTTGACCTCATATGCGCTCATCTCAGGCTTCAGGTCATATGTAGCGACCTTGGGCGAAGCTACAAGTATGCGGTCTTCTCCCTCGTAAGGTGCCTCACGGCCTCCGTTGAAGAAGAATGTTACATGCGCGTATTTCTCTGTCTCTGCGATATGAAGTTGTTTCTTGCCGAGCGACGACAGATACTCGCCGAGCGTGTTGGTCACATTCTCCTTGTCGAAAAGGATATGCACACCCTTGAACGATGCGTCGTAAGGAGTCATGCAGTAATACTGCAGACCTGGGATTGTCGTCATGCCTTCCTCCGGCATGTCGTGCTGCGTGAGCACGATCGTGAGTTCCTTGGCGCGGTCGTTGCGGTAGTTGAAGAAGATCACAGCGTCCCCCTCCTTGATTGTTCCGTCAACCTTTGCGTTGTTGATAGGTTTGATGAACTCGTCGGTCACATCCTCGTCATAGCTTTCCTGCATTGCCGCAACCATGTCGTCGGCCTGCTTGCCCTCTCCCTTCACCAGAAGATCATATGCGACCTTCACACGGTCCCATCGTTTGTCGCGGTCCATGGCATAGTAACGACCGATGATCGAGGCGATCTGTCCGGCCGACTTCTCGCAGTGAGCGCTCAGCTGCTCGATGAAACCCTTGCCGCTGTGCGGATCCGTGTCACGGCCGT
This sequence comes from uncultured Muribaculaceae bacterium, assembly GCA_964389525.1. GTDB lineage: Bacteria > Bacteroidota > Bacteroidia > Bacteroidales > Muribaculaceae > JAFLTL01. The sequence goes on from CAYMEX010000007.1 coordinate 83,537, forward strand.
CCATGAAACAGTGGATATACACTTTCTCCAGACCATAAGTCTTGGCGATATCGCAGAGAGCGAAAAGATGATCAAGCGATGAGTGCACGCCGCCGTCGCTGGTAAGACCAATGAAATGTATTGCCTTACCGTTGTCACGGGCATATGAGAATGCGCTCTTTATCTCGGGATTCTCGAGAATAGAGCCATCCTTCACGGCTTTGTTGATTTTTACAAGATCCTGATATACCACTCGGCCGGCTCCGATATTGAGGTGTCCCACCTCCGAGTTACCCATCTGTCCGTCGGGCAGACCTACATTCTCGCCGCTTGCCTGAAGCTGTGAGTGAGGATAAGTACTGATCAGATGATCCCAGTAGGGAGTCGGAGTTGAGGATATTACATCGCCCTTGCTGTGGTCGCCTATGCCCCAGCCGTCGAGTATTATAAGCAATGCCTTGTGTGCCATGACTGTATTTTCTTGTTATTCTTTTGTTTCTTGATTGTCAACGATAAATCCCGGTGTATTGTTCTCACACATAACCGCGCACGATGCCACGGCTTGAGTTGCGTATGAAAAGGATGATCTCGTCGCGCTCCTTTGTTGCGGGAAGCTCGGCCTCTATACGTTCCACGGCATCCGTCACATTAAGCTGCGACAGATACAGATATCTGTATATCTCCTGGATCTCCCTGATCTGGTCGCTTGTGAAGCCACGGCGGCGCAGACCTATGGAGTTGATGCCTGTATATGCGATAGGATCACGCGCTGCTTTCACAAACGGAGGGATATCCTTGTTGAGCTTGGCGCCGCCCTGTATCATCACATGGCTTCCGATATGCGTGAACTGATGCACGAGAGCGCCACCGCCGATCACTGCATAATTGTCCACGACAACTTCTCCGGCAAGCTGGCTTGCGTTCGCGATGATCACATTGTCACCGACCATACAGTCGTGAGCGATGTGGGTGTAAGCCATGATCAGGCAGTTGCTGCCGACCATTGTGCGCCCTTTGGCAGCTGTCCCGCGGTTTATAGTGACACACTCCCTTATCACCGTGTTGTCTCCGACAATAGCAAGAGTGTCCTCTCCACGGAATTTCAGATCCTGAGGGATTCCGCCTACGACAGCACCCGACATGATCTGACAGTTGCGGCCGATGCGGCTGCCGCTCTTGATCACCGCATTGCTGTGTATGCGAGTGCCCTCTCCGATCTCTACATTGTCCTCTATCGTGACAAATGGGTCGACTACCACTCCGGGGGCAAGACGGGCTCCCGGGTGTATGCTCGACAGATTGTTTACCATTATATCGCGGTATTATTTATTCTTGATAATCTGAGCCATGAACTCACATTCACACACGATCTTCTCACCTACAAACGCAAGACCCTTCATCATTGCGCATCCGCGACGGAGCGGCGTCATGAAGGACACGTGGAAGATAAGCGTATCTCCGGGAACAACCTTCTGGCGGAACTTCACATTGTCGATCTTCATGAAGTATGTGGAGTAACGCTCAGGATCCTCTACCGTGCTGAGCACAAGCATTCCGCCTGTCTGAGCCATAGCTTCGACAAGAAGCACGCCGGGCATTACAGGCTCCTGAGGGAAGTGACCCTGGAAGAACGGCTCGTTTACTGTCACGTTCTTGACTCCGACAATATACTTCTGACCCTGCTCTATGATCTTGTCGACAAGCAGGAACGGATAGCGGTGGGGAAGAAGCTGACGGATGCGGTTGATATCCATCAACGGAGGCACCGAAGGATTGTAGACAGGAGCCTGAACATCCTGACGCACTATCTCCTTGCGAATCTTTTTGGCAAAAGTGGTGTTGATGGAGTGTCCCGGACGGGTCGCGATTATACGTCCTTTCAGCGGGCGACCGATAAGAGCGAGATCGCCTATGATATCGATCACCTTATGGCGTGCGGGCTCGTTGTCGAAAAGAAGCGGACGCTCGTTGATATATCCGTACTCCTTCGGCAGACGGGGCTCTGTGTCGGTCAGTTGCGCGATATGGTCAAGCTGTTCGGCCGACATTGTACTGTCATAGATGACGATGGCATTGTCAAGATCTCCGCCCTTGATGAGGTTGTTTGCGAGAAGAGGCTCGATCTCGCGCATGAATACAAACGTGCGGCAGGGTGCGATGTCCGTATTGTACTGGCTGAGATCGTCGAGCACAGCAAACTGGTTGTCAAGCACGGGAGAGTCAAACTCCAGCATGGCCTCGACCGAAAAACCGTCATACGGGATTGCAAGTATCGTCGATCCCGACGTGTCGTCACGCACCTCGATCTTCTGTTTGATGATAAAGAAATCCTTATCTGCGTCCTGCTCCTCAGAGCCGACTTCCGCGATCAGACGCACATACTCCGAGGCACTGCCGTCAAGTATAGGCATCTCAGGTGCGTTGACCTCGATCAGACAGTTGTCGATTCCAGCCGCATAAAGTGCGGAGAGAGCATGCTCGACAGTAGCGACACGGGCTTCGCCGCGCTGCAGCACGGTGCCACGGGTAGTTTCTACGACATTCTCGGCAAGCGCGTCGACCACAGGCGAGTCGGCAATATCAACGCGGCTGAACTTGTAACCGTGACCGGGAGCGGCCGGACGGAACGTTGCCTCAATCTCAAGGCCCGTATGAAGGCCTTTCCCCTTTACCGTGAAAGGAGCTTTCAGGGTGAGTTGCTTCATGCTATCTTTAAGAAGACAATTACGCGCTGCTGTTGATTGCGGAGCGTAATATTTTGTTATTACTTTTTCTCACTGTTTTTCTCAAGCGCGTCGACACGACGGTTCAGACGCTCGAGATTCTTGATATACACAACCTGACGGGCAAAATCGCCTATGTCAACAGCAGGCGAGCCGATCACGCGGCTTCCCTGGCGGACATTGCGCTGCAGACCGGCCTGCGCGCCGATCTCCACATCATCACCGATGCGTATGTGTCCGGCAATGCCAACCTGTCCGCCGATACGACACGACGAACCGACTTTCGACGATCCGGCAATGCCTACCTGAGCCGCCATAGCCGTGTCATTGCCGACCTCGACATTATGCGCGATCTGTATCAGGTTATCGAGCTTTGTTCCGGCTCCGACTTTGGTAGAACCCATCGTCGCACGGTCGATTGTAGTGTTTGCACCGATCTCCACATCATCGGCTATCTCCACGATGCCGAGCTGCGGTATTTTGTGATAATGACCGTTGACAGGAGCAAATCCGAAGCCATCGGCACCTATGACGGCACCCGAGTGCAGTATGCACCGTTTGCCTATCTTGCTGCCGTAATACACTTTGACACCGGCATAAAGCACCGTGCCATCTCCTATCTCGCAATTATCCCCCACATAGGCCTGAGGGTAGATCTTGACTCCGCGTCCGAGTCTGACATTTCGTCCTACATACGCGAATGCCCCGATATATGCGTCTTCGGGAACGTCGGTCCCCTCTCCGATGTGACTCGGATCCTCAATGCCGCTCGGATGTGAGCTCATTGCCTTGGCGGCTACTTCCAGAAGACCTGTCATTGCAGCGTATGGATCAGGCACCCTGATGAGGGTAGGCTTGACCGGCTGTTCGGCTTCAAAGCTGTCGGCCACCAATACGACCGAAGCCTCAGTATCATAGATATGAGGAGTATACTTGGGATTTGCCAAAAATGATATAGAGCCGGGTCGGCCCTCCTCAATTTTAGACAATGTGGAAACAACAACCGAGGGATCTCCCTCAACGCGTCCACCTATCATCTGAGCGATTTGCTCGGCAGAAAACTGCATAGCTATTCCAATTACATAATTTTATCTTGCAAAGATGAGCATTATTTTCCTTTTTTCAAAAACAATCTACTTTCGCCCGATAATTTTTGCCTATCTTTGCAAGACGTTGAAGATCACCTGTAAAGGCTTCACTTCCCGACATAACCGTCATTATATGAAAATTTTACTTCTGTATATACTGATTGCGGCCGGCACATTGCAATGCACTCCTGCAAGACATGAGCGCCTTGTCATACTGCACACCAACGACACCCATTCACAGATCGACCCGCTCGACAATGGCGACGGTGGACTTCTACGCCGAAAAGTCGTCATCGACAGCATGCGTCAGGCTGAACCCGACGTTCTGCTCATCGACGCGGGCGATGTCGTGCAGGGCACGATGTATTTCACACTCTACAAAGGAGAAGTGGAGTATTACGCACTCGACATGCTCGGCTACGACGTGGCAGTGATCGGCAACCACGACTTCGACAACAATACCGACAGACTGGCCGAGAATCTCAGTTCCTCAAACGTGACATGGCTCTCGGCCAACTACGACTTTTCTGCCGTGCCCGGCCTCGACTCGGTCTTCACACCATACGTAATCAGAGAGTTCGGAGGCAAGAAGATCGGCCTGTTCGGCATCAATCTCGACCCGAAAGGCATGATCGCCGACGACCACTGCGAGGGCGTGATTTACAGCGACGTCTACACAGTAGCCGACTCAATATCACGTCACCTCAAGGCCGATCTCGGTGTTGACTACGTTATCGCCGTCACACATATCGGATATACAGGAGACATACAGCCCAACGACGCCACACTGGCGGCACGGTCAAAAGACATCGACCTGATCATAGGCGGACACAGCCACACACTGCTTGACCCCGACAACACCGACGACCGGTACCACTGGAAACATGTCAACGCCAAAGGCGATACCATAGCCGTCGTTCAGGCCGGATCAAAAGGCGCCTACATCGGCAAAACCGAGATTGATCTCGAGACCGGCGAAATAGACTACTCTCTCATAAAGATCGACAGCCGTCTTGACGGACGCATCGATCGCGAACTTGAGAAAAAGCTACTCCCCTACCGTAATGCGGTTGACTCTATAATGAACCGTAAAGTAGCCGAGACTGCCCGCATACTCGACAAAAACGAGGACGGAGGACTGACCAACTTCCTTGCCGACTTCGTTGCCGCGACTGGAGAGAAAATATCCGGCAAACCGGTCGACATGGGGCTTATCAATTCAGGTGGCGTCCGCCGTGCGCTTCCTGCCGGAGACATCACACAGGGTCTTATCATCGACATGCTCCCATTCGACAACAGGATTGTCGTACTCGACATTACAGGCGAGGATCTTATCAAGGCGTTTGATGTGTTGGCACGACGCTACGGTTCCGACGGAGTCAGTGAGTCAGTAAAAATGACATTTGACCCGGACAAACACTCCCCTGTCTCCATTTCAATCAACGGAAAGCCTATCGATCCGGCCCGGCATTACCGCCTTGCCACAATCGACTACCTTGCCGGCGGAGGCGACTACATGCAGTCTCTTCCCAATGCCACTGTCATTGCAAAAGACAATGCGATCCTTTACGACGCACTGCTGGAGTATCTTGACAATGAGTACACGAACCGCAAAATCGACGCGACACCATCACGACGTATGACGCCGGTAAAATGACAATGGAACGAACACACATCAAGACCTCGCACGGACTATTCGCGCTGTCGCCGATCATAGTGTTTCTGGCGCTCTATCTTGTTGTCTCGCTCATACTCGACGACTTCTACAAGATGCCGATCGCCGTGGCTCTGACAGCCTCGTCGGTCTGGGCGATAATCACATACCGCCACCGTCCGCTCCACGACCGCATCGAGACATTTTCCCGCGAGGCCGGTTCGAGCAATATCCTCTACATGATATGGATATTCATTCTTGCCGGAGCGTTTGCCAACCTTGCCGACAAAATCGGCGCGATCGAGGCCACCGTAGCCATTACAATGAACTGGCTTCCGCCAAGCCTCATCATTCCCGGCATATTCATCGCCGCATGCTTCATCTCAACCTCCATAGGCACATCGGTCGGAACAGTCGTGGCACTCACGCCATTGGCCGTAGACTTCGCGCAGAGCGTGGGAGGCGAGGTGCCATTCTTTGTCGCCGTGGTGCTTGGCGGAGCTTTCTTCGGCGACAATCTGTCATTTATATCCGACACCACAATTGCCGCAACACGCACACAGAAGTGCAGGATGAACGAAAAGTTCAAAGCCAATCTGGCAATCGTATTGCCCGCAGCTCTTGTCACACTTCTGATATATTTTTTCGGTGATTTCAGCATTTCGGCCAGCGTGCCCTATCATGATGTCAACCTCTGGTTAATTTTCCCTTATCTGCTGATAATTGTGCTTGCCGTTACCGGCGTCAACGTCACCATCACACTCCTTTGCGGCATAATTGCCGCGATAGTCATTGCACTCACATCGGCCGGATTCGGCGTATTGCCCCTGTTGGGCTTCATTGGCGACGGCATCGACTCGATGGGCAACCTCATCATCATCACACTGCTTGCAGGCGGCATGCTCGGCATTATCAAAGCCACCGGTGGCATAGCATTCCTGCTGCAGTCCATGAGCGGATTTGTAAAAGGATCTCGCGGCGGACAGACTGCTATAGCATTGCTTGTCGGAACCGTGAATCTATGCACCGCCAACAACACACTTGCCATTCTCACTGCCGGTGGTCTGGCGCATGAAATATCAAAGAAGTACGACATCAGGCCAAGAAAGAGCGCAAGTCTGCTCGACACGGCATCGTGCATCGTGCAATGCCTTATACCATACGGCGCACAGACACTGCTTGCAACAGGACTCGCCGGAATATCACCCGCAGCACCGTGGCCCTACCTCTACTACCCGTGGGTGCTTCTACTCACAATGACAATGTCAATCATCATCAAACGCGCAAGAAAATAAAATCACAATACATCATGTCGCATAATCAGCCAACAATCGATCAGTTTGACCGCGCAATCGAGCGGTGCCGCTCCCTGTTTGTAATGAAACTTCAGGACTACGGAGCCGCATGGAGACTCATGCGGCCGACATCGCTCACCGATCAGATACTTATCAAAGCCAAACGCATACGCACACTCGAGACCAAAGGGCACGCCATGGTCGACGAAGGAATACTGCCTGAATTTATCGGCATTGTCAACTACGGCATTATCGCACAGATACAGCTGAAATTAGGAGTTTCAGACCATAAAGACATCTCGCCGGAAGAGGCGACGAAACTCTACGACAGCTTCATGGACACGACACGAAGCCTGATGATCAGAAAGAACCACGACTACGACGAGGCCTGGCGCGACATGCGTGTATCGAGCTACACCGACCTGATACTTATGAAAGTGATGCGCACAAAAGAGATCGAGGACAATCTCGGCGCTACGACCGTGTCGGAAGGCGTTGACGCCAATTACATGGACATGGTCAACTACTCAATTTTCGGCATAATCAAACTGACAGAAAAGTGACTCTCAGAGAACTCATTTCCGATCGGCGTTTCGTGTCCGCCTCAGTGTGGAGCGCACGTGTCATCATCGGAGCATGCTTCATCTTTTCAGGTTTTGCAAAAGCCGACGATCCGTGGGGCACAATTTTCAAGATAGAGCAATATCTCTCGGCATGGGACATGTCGGAGCCACGCTCTCTTGTTGTCGCGGCTGCATTTGCCATCGCTGCCGTCGAGTTTCTGCTTGGAGTGGCGATAATACTCGGCATATATCGCCGCAACGCACCCCGTGGCATCGCATTGATGATGCTGTTCTTTCTACCGCTTTCAGGATATATCGCAATTGAGTCGCCGGTCGACGACTGCGGATGCTTCGGCGACGCATGGGTCATTTCCAATACCGCTACTTTTCTGAAAAATGTCGTGCTGGCAATGCTCGACATACCTCTGCTGATATGGAACAGACGCATCCCTTCGACATTCACTCCCGGACTGCAATGGATCGTGACGACAATTTCGGCCGCCTACATCCTTGTCATAGCCATGATCGGCTATCACATCCAGCCGCTTGTCGACTTCCGCTCGTTTCCTGTAGGCACATCGCTCACATCCGACAGCGAGCTACAGGAGGCATCGACAGTATTCATCTACCGCAAAGATGGCGTCGAGAAGGAGTTTGACGCTTCATCACTGCCTTCAAAGGAAAGCGGATGGGAATTTGTCGACCGAAAAGAGACCGGATCATCCTCAACCCCCTTCATTATCGAGGACGAATACGGCGACGACATCACCTACGACGTGATCGGCGACTCAGTCACCGACAGGCTTCTGCTTGTCATTCCCGAGCCGGCCAGAGCCGATCTTGCATCAACCATGCAGATCAATCAGCTATGGCGCATAACCGAGAAAGACGACTCGACAGCAATGATAGCACTTTTAGGCGACGCCGACAGCGATGCCATCGCACGATGGAAAGATCTTTCAATGGCAGAATATCCCATATACTCAGTCGAGGCGACATCACTCAAGGACCTCGCAAGAGGGCAGATATCCGCCGTGTATATCCATCAGGGGAAAATAGCTTCCAAAATCTCAATGTCGGCACTGTCTACCGAAGACATATCAAAGTTAAGATCCGGTGAAAAAGATATGGAACAGACCCTGGCGTTCAACGGCAAAAGACTGCTGTGGTGGCTCACAATACTGTATGCCGGCATACTGGGGATAGTATTTATCGGAGCGCTCCCGCGTCGCCTCTATCTTTTCATAAAACTGCGGCGAAAGTAAACGCTGATATATCAGAAAAAAGTTGGGGCCGACTTCTCAAGTAAGCCGGCCCCAACGCCCATGCGGGTTAACTATATACTAACATTTCAAAACTTCCTTTTTTCAGATTCCAGATAACCGTCTCGTCCGTATTTCTGTTAGGGATTCCACTGGCAAGCGAGCTGCTGCAGATTGTTGTCGCCGATCGTGCGGATGTCGGTGATTGTGTTGTAGCGGCAATTCACGTAAGTGAGAGCCTGGCAGAACGAGAGATCAAGAGTAGTGAGCTGGTTGTTGTTGCAAAGCACACGCTGCAGGAAAGTCTGGTTGCTGAGATCGAGGTTGGTCAGATCGTTGTAGGAGCAGTCGACAAACAGTACATTCGGGCAATTCTCGATCGAGAACGATGTCAGATCATTGTATGAGCATACGACATCGAGCAGTGCATTGCAGTCGCGGAGTCCGAGAGTCTCCATGTTGTTATCAGAGCAGATGAAGGTGCTGAGCGTAGGCAGACCCGAGATGATCATCGACTTGATTTCATTGTCGTCGACATTCAGGTTGGCAAGCCCGGTAGTGCCGAACAGGTTGAGCGAAGTCAGCTTGTTGTAGCCGCAGTACAGGTTTTTAAGGTTGGCGCATCCCGATACTGTGAGAGCCTCAAGGTGATTACCCTGCACATTAAGTGTCTTTAGAGCCGGGATGTTGGTAACATCAAGCGCTACAAGGTAGTTGTTGGAGATGTTGAGGTTCTGGATCGCTACCGCACCGCTGAGATCGATCTCACTGATACGGTTCTTGTAGATCGCCACTTTGGTCAGCGATGAGCAGCCGTCGAAATTCACTTCCTTGATTTTGTTTCGGTAAGCGGCGACATCGGCGAGAGCTGCATCACCTTCAAACGAGATAGACTCGATTGCATTACGCGAGACATCTGCTTTTGCGAGAGCCTTGAATCCCGAAAGATCGAGACTACCGGCCAACCCCTTGTCTTTCCAGTCGATTGCGGTGATATGACCGTTTGCAACCGTGACACCTTCCCAGGTTGCGGGAGAGTTGATGTTGGAAATCTTCAGGGCCTGTGCGTTTGTTGCATCCTTCTGGGCAGGCTGAGCCAGGAACGATTGGAGCTGCTTCAGCTCATTCTTGGCGATGTTCTGGGCGAAAGCACTCGTACATCCGAGAACGAGAGCCATCATAAAAATACTTTTTTTCATAGTAGTTAAAATAAATAGTCGCATGGGCTTGTGCCCGTTTTCATTGATTTTGTATTATCTTAACAACAGCCTCCTTTGAAAAGTTTTGAATCATCGAAATTATTTTTTTCTATCGTTTTCAACCCTTCTGAAAAGTCGTGCCGCCGCATCGAAAATACATCCATATAACAATCCGGTGCCGCAATTTGCTCACAGAATACCCACATAATGAAATATTTTTTGGAATAATATGATATAATATTTATTTTTGGGGCAATTACATTCTTGCAATGGCTTGTAATGCCTGACAGTCCCGACTGCAGACACGACAGACCGGAGCTACTTGACCACGTTCCCCACTTATTGCGTAATCCATTATGGACCAGCTCGACCATGACATGCACCAGGTCTCATCACAACCGCAGACCTGCGCAGATGCTGAAATCTCTGCAACAGCGACTGTAGAATCTTGCCAGACCACATCTACCGGCGGCGACATGAACCAGCCGCAGCACACGGCACTCTCGAAAGAAGGCATAATAACAACCCTGAACAACCTTGCCGAGGGTGACGGGTCGGCTATCTCACGTGATGAGATCAGTCGTCTCAAGCAAGCATTCTTCAACCTGCGTAAAACCGAGCTTGAGGCCGAAAAATCAGCATATATCGAAGCAGGAAACAATCCGGACGACTTCCTCCCGTCAATCGACCCGATGGAAGAGCAGCTCCTTGCTGTACTGTCGGCCGTAAAAGAAAAGAAAAACGCATGGGTAGCCGAGCGCGAACAGACCATGCGTGCAAACCAGGAGCGCAAGGAAGCCATCATAGCGCAGCTGGCCGATATGGCAAGCGACACCGACAATGTCAACCGCTCATTCCAGCAGTTCAAAGATCTGCAGCAGGAGTTCAAGACCATAGGCGATGTGCCGCAGGAGGTGGCGACTGATATATGGAAACGTTTTCAGGAAAACGTCGAACTATTCTACGACCAGCTAAAAATCAATCAGGAGCTCCGCGACTACGATTTCCGCAAAAACCTCGAGATAAAGACAAACATCTGCGAGATAGCCGAGCTTATAGCATCCGGCCTTGAAAATCCGGAGCCAAAAGCCGAGACCGACGCCGAAACGGCTGCGACAGACGCTTCTGAAAAAGCAGATGAAGAAGAGAAACCAAAGACATCGCAGCCCGATGTTGTCGAGGCATTCCATCGTCTGCAGGATCTGCATGAGAAGTGGAAGCTCACCGGCCCGGTAGCAAAAGAGTTGCGTGAGCCGCTTTGGCTGCGCTTCAAGGAAGCCTCCGCTGCGATAAACAAGTGCTACCAGACCTTCTTTGAGGAGCGGAAAGCACGCGAGCAGGCTATCGAGGCTGCAAAAATCGCCCTTTGCGACCGAGTTGAGGCCGTCGACACATCGCGCCTGACTACAACCGGCGAATGGGACACCGCCACAAAAGAGATAATCACGGCTCAGGCCGAGTGGAAGCAGCTTGGATATAGCCCGCGCCGTTCAAACACCATATTCGCCCGTTTCAGAAGCACATGCGACGAGTTCTTCCGTGCAAAGGCCGAGTTTTTCCAGACGCTGAAAGACACTCAGGCCGAGAATCTCGCAAAAAAGACAGCACTCTGCAAACGCGCCGAAGAACTGAAGACAAGCACCGACTGGCGTCGCACCTCCGACGAGCTTGTAGCCCTCCAGAAACAGTGGAAAGAAATCGGGCCGGTTCCACGACGCTACAGCGATCAGCTTTGGAAGAGTTTTCTTGGCGCATGCGACTACTTCTTCGACCAGAAGAAACAGAATTACACCAACTCACGCAACGAGGAGCAGGCCAATCTCGAGACCAAGAAAGCCATACTTGCCGAGATGAGCGCCCTTGACGCGTCACTGAGCCGCGATCAGGCCAACGCTGCCATCAACGAGCTTCAGAACAAATGGAAAGCAACCGGCCATGTGCCTTTCCGCGACAAAGACAAGCTCAACGAGCAGTACCGCAACACAATGAGCGAGCTCAGACGCAGGTTTGACCTCAATGGCCAGCGTGCCGCAAGAGAAAAGTTTGAGCTGAATATCAACGAGCTTGCCCAGGCCGACACATCGCGCCTTCTAAAAGAGCGCGAGAGACTCCAGCGCAATCTCGACACCAAACGCCAGGAACTCGCCACCTACGAGAACAACCTTGGTTTCTTCTCTGCAAAGACAAAGGCTGCCAGCGGATTACTGCGCGACGTCTACCACAAGATCGAGCTTATAAAAGGCGATATAGACGAGTTGCTGCAACGCATATCACTCGTCAATGACGCCATTGCCAACGCCAACGAAAAATAACAGCTACAATCAATCGCGACATATAGCATCAGGGACGCGCCAGCAATAAAGCGAACGCGTCCCTGAGCCATGAATGCGCGATGACATCACCGTATCACATGGCTTTCTATCATCAACACGAAGGTGCCATAAAGATCCCGACTCTCTCTGTACGCCGCAATCCACTCGACAGCCAGCTGAACAGAACTGCCAAAAGGCTGTTTGACATCGTTTTCTCCATAATCGTCCTGACCACACTCGCCATTCCCGTTTTTCTGCCCGTAGCGATCGGAGTCAAGCTGTCGTCAAAAGGGCCGGTTTTGTTCCGGCAGAAACGCACCGGCTACAAAGGAAAGGTGTTCTACTGCCTGAAATTCCGCAGCATGCAGATCAACAACGACAGCGACACACTGTGTGCGACCCGGGGAGATGCAAGAGTGACACGTTTCGGCCGTCTGCTCCGACGTATGAGTCTTGATGAGCTTCCGCAATTCTGGAACACTCTCAAAGGCGACATGTCGGTCGTCGGTCCACGCCCTCACATGTGCAGCATGAACGACCGGTATTCATCGCTGCTCTCCGGCTATGCCGTGCGTCAGGAGATAAAACCGGGCATCACCGGCTGGGCGCAGGTCAACGGCTTCCGGGGCAACTCCGACGATCTCTCGCATATATCGCGCAGAGTAGAGCATGACGTATGGTATATGGATCACTGGACATTTGTCCTCGACCTTAAAATCATTGCACGCACTCTCTACAACATACTGTCGGGCCACGACGAGAATGCCTTTTAGCATCTGCTCGTCTTTCATACCGGCTGCGTCGGCGCGAACCGGGCTATGCCCGACAATCGCTATTCTTTTCGTCGAATATTCGTATATTTGCAGCGATGTTTAGAATAAAACGCCTATATACGTTCATGCTGCAGACGTTTCTGCCGCTGTTCTTCATGACGTTTCTCATCTGCCTGTTTATAGTGCTCATGCAGTTTCTATGGCGCTATATCGACGAAATGGTGGGAAAGGGCCTGACGATTGCCGTGCTTGGCGAACTGTTTTTCTACGCGGCTCTCACCTTTGTCCCCATGGCTCTGCCTCTTGCCATATTGCTGGCGTCACTCATGACGTTCGGCAACCTTGGCGAGCATTTTGAACTCACAGCATTAAAGGCAAGCGGCATCTCTTTGCTGCACACGATGCGTCCGCTCATCATCACAATGGTCTTCATTGCCGTTGCGGCCTTTTTCTTCCAGAACGACGTCCTGCCTATAGCGCAGACCAAAATGTGGACTCTGTTATACTCCGTGCGCCAGAAATCGCCTGAAGTAGAAATACCCGAGGGAGTTTTCTACGACCAGATCCAAGGCTACAACCTGTATGTCGAGCACAAAGACAGAGAGACCGGCACTCTGCACTCAATGATGATCTACGATGTGTCGAAAGGGTTTGAGAATGCCAGAATCATTCTGGCTGACTCCGGACGCATGAGCATCACCGAAGACAAGACCCACCTGTTCCTGCGCATGTGGGACGGCGAACAGTTTGAGAACCTGCGCGAGTCAAACGGCGGCAGCAGCAAAGCAGGTGTACCCTACCGCCGAGAGACCTTCGACGTTAAAGAGATACTTGTGCCGTTCGACGCCAACTTCAACCGCATGGACGAGGCCGGCATGCGCAATCAGTTTGTAGGCAAAAATATAACGCGTCTCAGGCAGTCGATCGACTCGATCAACCACCGCGTCGACAGCATCGGCGACAACTATGCCAACATGATACTCAACTCCACGCGGCTCGACATAGACATACCGTCGACGCGTGAATCGCGCAAGGCTTCCGCCGCCTCACAACAAAACCAGCAGTATGCACAGGCACCGTCAGAGGCTGCAAGAGACATAGATCTCGACTCTCTCTTTTCGCGCGAGAAAAATGCAAATATGCACAACTCAATTCTCCAGCAGGCACTTGCCAAAGCGAAACGCAACTATCAGGATTACGAGTTCAAATCGCTGACAATGGAGGATGACCGCAAAAGCATACGCCGCCATCAGATCGAACTTATGAAGAAGTTTACACTGTCATTTGCGTGCATCATCTTCTTCTTCATAGGCGCACCTCTCGGCGCCATCATCCGCAAGGGCGGACTCGGCACTCCGATAGTCGTGTCGGTGATTCTTTTCATCATCTACTACATCATCGACAACTCCGGCTATAAGCTCGCACGCGACGGACGCTGGGAGGTATGGCAGGGAATGTGGCTGAGCTCGGCCGTTCTGCTCCCGCTCGGCGTCTTCTTCACCTACAAGGCGGTGAACGACTCGGCCGTCTTCAATGCCGACGCCTACCGTATCTTCTTCAAGAAACTTTCAGGAAACCTGAAACGCGAGCTCATTCTGAAGGAAATACCCATCAATGAGGTCGTACCCGCCGACGCGCTGCGGCTTCTCGAAGCATTCGACACTTCGTTCAGAGCCGCCACAAGCGTGTACGACAGATCAAATCCTCTGAAGAAATTGTGGCTGCGCATCGTCAACATCGGTGGCATACCGTCGCTGCAGGCCGAGATGGGGCGCGTCATAGCCTACCTCTCCGATACCCGCGACATCAAAGTGCTGCACTACATAAACATGTATCCGTTTACAATACGGTTCAGCAAGAAATCACGCCCTGCCGTCGAGACGGCAAATGAGAAACTTATCGGCATCTTCCGCCGGGAGCAGAATTAAAAACGAAACCATTACATACCCTCATATCAAATGGAATCCAGGAGTACTATCAAACTCAACACGATAGAAGAGGCCATCGCCGATTTCAAGGAAGGCAAGATGGTGATTGTTGTCGACAACGAAGACCGCGAGAACGAAGGTGACTTCATTGTCGCAGCCGAGAAGATCACACCCGAGCAGGTAAATTTCATGCTCAAAAACGGACGCGGCGTGCTCTGCGCTCCTATCACCATATCGCGTGCCAAGGAGCTGAAACTGCCGCCGCAGGTCGACGAGAACACATCGATCCTCGGCACACCGTTCACCGTAACGGTCGACAAACTCGAAGGATGCTCGACAGGCGTGTCGATCCACGACCGCTGCGCCACGATCAACGCCCTCGCCGATCCGGCTTCCACTCCCGAGACATTCGGACGCCCCGGACACATCAACCCGCTTTTTGCACAGGACAACGGCGTGCTTCGCCGAACAGGCCACACCGAGGCTGCCATTGACCTCGCACGTCTCGCCGGACTGCAGCCGGCTGCCGCTCTTATCGAGATCATGAGCGACGACGGCTCGATGGCACGTCTGCCCGAGTTGCGCCGGCGCGCCGACGAGTGGGGTATCAAGCTCATCTCGATCAACGACCTCATAGCCTACCGCCTCAAGACCGACAGCCTTGTCGAGATGGGTGTAGAGGTCGACATGCCCACATGCTACGGCCACTTCCGCCTCATACCGTTCCGCCAGAAAAACAACGGACTCGAGCATATCGCCATAATCAAGGGCGACATCACCACCCCCGAACCTGTGCTACTGCGCGTTCATTCGTCATGCGCTACCGGCGACATATTCGGTTCGCTCCGGTGCGACTGCGGCGAACAGCTCCACAAAGCGCTCGAAATGATAGAGAAAGAGGGACGCGGCGCTGTAGTGTATCTCAGTCAGGAAGGGCGCGGCATAGGCCTGATGGACAAAATCAAAGCCTACAAGCTTCAGGAAGAAGGCCTTGACACCGTCGATGCCAACCTTCATCTCGGTCACGAGGCCGACGAGCGCGACTACGGAGTCGGCGCACAGATCATCAGGATGCTCGGTATCACAAAGATGCGTCTTATGACCAACAACCCGGTAAAACGCATCGGGCTCGAGGGTTACGGACTCGAGATCGTCGAGAACGTGTCGGTGGAGATCGCACCCAATCCCTACAACAAGAGCTACATGCACACCAAGAAAGAGCGCATGGGCCACACACTTAAGAAAAGCTGAGACAATATACCGGCATTTTCATTATCTTTGCTGTAAACACCCGGTTGAGCAACGCATACAGTTGATAAAGACGGAATGAAAGTATTGAAATTTGGAGGCACATCGGTCGGAACCGTCGAAAGCCTCTGCAATGTTAAGAAGATAATCGAGCGCGAGTCGTCAGAGCCGCTTATAGTGGTTGTATCGGCTCTCGGAGGTATAACCGACCGCCTGATCGCTACAGCACGAATGGCGGCGGCGGGAGACCCGGCCTACACCGATTCGCTCGACTACATCATCGAGCGCCACGAGACGATAATCAAGGGACTTGTACCCGAGAGCCGAGTGACGCAGCTTCGCAGCATTGTAAATCCGCTTTTCGACGAGCTCACAAATATCTACAAAGGTCTTTCGCTTCTCCACGACCTTTCACTACGCACTCTCGACATTGTCGTGAGCTACGGAGAGCGCATATCGAGTGTGATAATCTCGCACATCATCGAGGGAGCGCGCCATATCGACGCCAGAGCGTTTATACGCACCAACACGAAATGGGACAAGCACACGTTTGACAGCACGGCATCGGCTCCACTGATCCACGCGGCCCTCGACGAAGTCGTGGCCACTCCCGGAGCAGTCGCGATAGTGCCCGGTTTCATCTCCACCGACGTCACCACACGCGACATCACAAATCTCGGACGCGGAGGAAGCGACTACACTGCGGCCATACTCGCGGCCGAACTCGGCGCACGCGCGCTGGAGATATGGACCGACGTCGACGGCTTCATGACAGCCGACCCGCGCGTCATAAACACAGCCTATGTCATCGACCGGCTCACATTCATCGAGGCGATGGAGTTGTGCAACTTCGGAGCCAAGGTCATATACCCGCCTACGATATACCCTGTATTCCACTGCAACATACCCATCTACATCAAAAACACATTCAGGCCCGATCTGCCGGGAACCCTGATATGTGCCGAGAAGCCTGAAAAGAGCGACAACGACAAGCCTATCAAGGGCATATCGTCGATCAGCGACACATCGCTTGTCACGATCTCGGGTCTCGGCATGGTGGGCATCGTAGGCATCAACGCGCGTATTTTCAACGCATTGGCCGACAACGGCGTGAGCGTGTTCATGGTGTCGCAGGCATCAAGCGAGAACAACACATCGCTTGCAGTACGCAGCTCCGATGCACACCGTGCCATAGAGGTTCTTCGCAATGAATTTGCCACCGAGCTCGAGTCGGGCAACCTGTCGGACATCGGTCTGCAGGAAAATCTCGCCACAGTGGCTATCGTCGGCGAGAACATGCGCCACGATCCGGGCATAGCCGGCAAGCTGTTCAACACTCTCGGCCGAAACGGCATCAACCTGATAGCGTGCGCACAGGGCAGTCTCGAGACCAACATCTCGTTTGTCATCGACAGCCACAACCTACGCAAGGCACTCAACGTCATCCACGATTCGTTTTTTCTGTCGGAGACACAGAAACTGAATCTGTTTATCGTAGGCATCGGCAATGTCGGCAACCGGCTTATATCACAGATATGCAGCCAGCAGGAGCGCCTGCTGAAAGAAAAAGCTCTGGAGATCAAGGTCGTGGGCATAGCCAATTCACATCATGCGATATTCGACCGCGAGGGCATAGACCTGAACAGCTACCGCACGCGTCTGCGCACCGACGGCATACCCGCCGACTCACAAAAAGTGCTCGAGCATGTGATCGGCATGAACATCTACAACCCAGTGTTTGTCGACTGCACGGCGAGCGCCGACGTGGCTAAACTCTACAGATCGCTTCTCAACCACAACGTGAATGTCGTGGCCGCAAACAAGATCGCAGCATCCGACAACTACGAGGACTACCACCGGCTGAAAGAGATCGCCAAACAGCGCGACGTGAAGTTTCTATTCGAGACCAACGTTGGAGCCGGACTGCCAATTATATCCACCCTCAACAACCTCATCAACTCGGGCGACAAGATACTGCGCATCGAGGCTGTGCTGTCGGGCACCCTCAACTACATCTTCAACGTGCTGAGCGACGAGATAAAGCTGAGCGAGGCCATCGAGAGAGCGATGAACGAGGGTTACAGCGAGCCCGATCCGCGCATCGATCTATCGGGAAAAGATGTGGTGAGAAAACTCGTCATACTTGCACGCGAGGCCGGATATCGTCTCGAGCAGAATGATGTGGAAAAGCATCTCTTTATACCCGACGAGTTTTTCGAGGGTACGGTGGAAGATTTCTTCAAGGCCGTGAAGACTATCGACGACGACTTCGAGAACAAAAGGTCGGAGGCGCAGTCGGCCAACCGCCATTTCCGGTTTGTCGCACGGTTTGACACCGAGAGCGCGTCGGTAAGCCTCGAGAGCGTCACTGCCGATCATCCCTTCTACAATCTCGAGGGAAGCAACAACGTCATATCACTGACAACTTCACGCTACCACAAACACCCGATCATCATCAAAGGATATGGAGCCGGTGCAGAAGTGACCGCCGCAGGAGTTTTCGCAGACATAATCAGCATTGCGAACATCCGTTGACAGCCATTTAAGCACCATCTCTCCGAAACTATGGAATATGTAAGCACATCATCGCCCAATGGCGCTGCAGCCGACTTCAGGGAAATGTTCTATCACCCTGTCGCGCCCGACGGCGGCATATACATTCCCCGCGACATTCCGGCAATACCTTCGGCCGTATTCAAGAATCTCGAAGGCATGTCACTGACCGACTGTGCATACATCATAACAGCCGCAATACTCGGACAGGATATCGACCCGTCGGTGCTCAGAGAGACAACCGCGCAGGCTCTTGACTTCGAGATACCGGTACGCCGTCTGTCGGACGGAATAATGTCGCTCGAACTATTCCACGGCCCCACGCTCGGAGTCCGCGACATAGGCACGCGCTTTCTGGCCGCGCTCATGTCCAGACATCCCGACTGCCGCACAGACAGCCGGATAAACATCATAGCCGCGACGGCCGGAGACACAGGCATGGCACTCGCCGACGCGATGAAGGACGTGCCCGGAGCACATGTCTATATACTGCATCCGCGCGACGAGTCGGGCCGCGACCGACGCACAGGCTTCCTGCTTTCAGGCGAGAACGCCACCTCGATCGAGGTGAAAGGATCGCTTGACCAGTGCATGGGCATGCTGCACGAGCTGCTGGCCGACCGCGAGTTCACCACAGCCAACAATCTTGTCAGCGGCAACACGCTGAACCTCGTCAGGCTTCTGCCGCTTGTCGTACCCTACTTCCACGCAAGGGCGCAGATGCACCGCACAGGCTTGTGCAAGCCCGAAGACACGGTCGTGTTCGCCCTCCCATCGGGAAGCCTCGCCATGCTCACCGCCGGCATCATAGCACGCCGCATGGGTATCGGCAACGTGCGCTTTGTCGTCGCATGCAGCAAGGGGCACTCGTTCTCGCATTTCCTGCACACCGGCGAACTGCTGTCGGGCAATGCCGAACCGTCGATAGCCGGAGCACTCGACGTGAGCTATCCGGGCAACCTGCCGAGGCTCCTCGCCATGTATGGCGGCTCGGCCGAGGAGATGTCGCGCGACATAACGGCCGTGGAGGTATCGGACGACGAGATCATCGCCACAATGCAGCGCACACTTGCCGACTACGACTACGTGACCGAACCCCACACTGCAGCCACACTGCATGCGCTCAACGGCTGCCTGCGCCCGGGAGAGAAAGGTGTGGCGCTCGCCTCGGTGCATCCGGCAAAATTCGGGAGCATCGTGCAGGAAAGCATACACACCTGCGTCGTCACCCCGAAAAGGATGGAGAAGATCAAATCGGGACCCGCAGTACGCCAGCTGGCATTGCCTCCGACTCTCTCCGCGCTGAAGAAATTTCTGCGCGAACAGAACATGCACTGACCGCGCAAAAAACGGCACGCAAATCCGAACCACAGGCGCCCACGCGCCGTTCAATAGTCATAAACATCACACACTACAGAACCATGGCAAACAAACGTCGTCTTAAAAAGAACATCCACGCCATCTGCAGCGACATCGCCACAGAATGCGCAATCACAGCAACATATATTCAGGGATGTGACGAGAAGCGTCTCTCGGAAGCTATCGTGAAGACTGCCGCGCTGCTGGCCGACTCGATGGAGCGTCTGTCGGTATCATTTGAGCACACCCCCTCCGACTACGACAACAAGGCCGAGTACAACAAGGCACGCAGGGCATATTACCGCAAGGCCTACAAGGCATTCGGCGAGAGCTTCCAGAAAGAAGTGACCGAGATACTCCACGAGCTCAACAGCTCACTTCCCAAAAAGGCTTGAATCTGCTCAGACCTTTCGGATGGAAAGTCGAGGTGACAGTCCCCGACTATCCGAAATGTATAATCTGTGTGGCTCCCCACACATCAAACCTCGACTTCATCATCGGAGAACTTGCCTATTGGAGCGTAGGACGCCGGGCGGGTTTTCTGATGAAGTCGGCGTGGTTTTTCTTTCCCCTCGGCCTGCTGCTGAAAGCACTCGGAGGCATACCTGTGAGACGCGGCCGCGACGGCGGCAACCTCACCGAGCAGATCATTGCGCTTTACCGGCGCAAGAAGCGTCTGGCGCTTGCCATCACCCCCGAGGGGACGCGCAGCCTCACCCACAAGTGGCACACCGGCTTCTGGCATATCGCCGACCAGGCCGGCATCCCTATCGTGCTCGCCACTATCGATTTCCGCACAAAGACAGCCTCGGCCACAAAAGTGATCGAGCACACCACGACTCTCGAGGCCGACATGGCCGCGATCAAAGAGTTTTACCGCGGTGCCACGGGGCGCCATCCCGAGAAATTCACAGTCGACTGATTCACTAACTCCCTAACCCGCCATGTCAAAGATCAAGGTTGCCATGCTGCCGCTCGATATCCGTCAGGCCGATCCGGCCGGCAATATCAGCGAGGTAGAGCGCATGGCCGGCTGTCTTGACGCCGACACCGACCTGCTCGTGCTTCCCGAACTTTTCACGACCGGGTTTATCAGGGAGAAAGAGGAAGCGTCGCGGCTGGCCGAAAGCACCGACGGCCCTGCCATGACCGCCCTGAGGCACATCGGCCGCCGGCATGGCGTCGCCATCGCCGGAAGCCTCATATGCCGCGCCGACGACGGCACACTCAGAAACCGCGCTTTTTTCATCAATCCCGAAGCGGGCGACGGCTGCGACACGACATACTACGACAAGCATCACCTTTTCGTCCTGAGCGACGAGAAGCGCATTTTTGATGCCGGAGATGCTTTGCCTCCGGTCACCGCTTTCCGCGGCTGGAACATCGCCATCACCGTGTGCTACGACCTGCGTTTCCCGGTGTGGATGCGCAACACCGGCAACCGCTACGACCTGATGATCGTCCCGGCCAACTGGCCCGACTCGCGCGCCTATGCGTGGCGCACGCTGCTTGCTGCTCGCGCCATCGAGAACCAGTCCGCCTATGTGGGCATTAACCGGTCGGGCAGCGACGATTTCGGCACCTATTCGCCCGATCTGACGGCCGGATTCGACGAGCTCGGCATGCCTGTGATCGATTGTCGCGACGCTCTGCTCCTCTATGCGGTATTCTCACTCGACAAAATTAACACACTCCGCCAGCGTTTTCCCGTTCATCTCAACGCCGATCCTTACAGACTGATGTAAATAAAAGATATTAATACCTTAATATCCATATATTTACCCCCCCCCCCCCATCTATTAACTCTTTTTAACTTTGTTATTTGTATTAAATACTTCTTAACTTCTGTGTATTTTATTTAGTTTTGCAAGTGAGGAGAGCATTTTGAGCAGCTGGATGCATTCCAGTTGCCACTTTGTTTTTTTCTCACACACACCAAATTGTTCTATCGTATTTGTCAACTTTATAATTACTAATGAATTACAACACCCGTATCCCGAACATAGCGCGTTCGGCCATGTTATTGGGCTTGTTTCTGATGTTCCTGGCGTTGCCCGGAACGGCATCGGCTCAGAACTGGAATGTAAAAACCAACCTGCTGTATGATGCTACAGCTACAATAAACCTCGGTGTAGAAAGATCGTTTGCTCCACGGTGGAGTGTCGACCTTTCGGGCAACTTCAACGCGTGGACAATCAACGAACACAGATGGAGACACTGGATGGTGCAGCCCGAAGCACGCTACTGGTTCTGCGAGGCTTTTCACGGACACTTTGTCGGCGCACATGCACTCGGCGGACAGTATAACGTCGGTAACATCGATCTCGATTTCAAGATGCTCGGCACCGATTTCAGAAATCTGCGCGACAAACGTTACGAGGGATGGTATGGCGGCCTCGGCATAGCCTACGGCTATTCATGGATCATCAACCGTCACTGGAACTTCGAGGCCGAGATAGGTTTCGGATGGGTCTACACGCGCTACGACGTGTATCCCTGCGCTCACTGCGGCACCAAGCTTGCCAACGACCGCCCGCACAACTACGTAGGTCCGACCAAGGCGGCACTGAACCTTGTGTATGTATTCTGACCCATTACAACGTTTAGAGATCTCACAGACAATGAAAAAGATATTATTCAGAATCTGCATGGCGGTCGCCGCGGCTCTTCCGGCAGTCGCATCGGCCACTGAAGCTCCCCTTCAGGCCGCACTGAACCGCACCCAGCTCAATGTCACCGCATCGCGATATGCCGTCGAGCGCTCCGAGAACATGCTTTTTGTAAGCGCCGACATAAACATCGACTCAGTGAACCGTGGCAGCAACCGCGAGCTCTGGATCAAGCCCGAGGTAGTGGGCGAAAGCCGCGCCGAGCAGCTGCCCGCAGTCGTGCTTGCCGGACGCAACCGCTTCTATCAGGCGCAGCGTCTCGACCTCGCCGCAAAGGAGAATTTCACACTTCTGCGCGACAACTACAAGGATCACTCCTACACCTACACCACCACGGTGCCCTATGAGAAGTGGATGCACGGCGCCGAGCTCAAGCTCATAGTCGAGCTGCGCGGATGCTGCTCCGACTCGATCGAGCGTCAGGAGATCATGCTCACCCACATCAACGTGGAGCCGCCGGTGACCAAGTTTGTGCCTGTATTCAACTGGATCACCCCGCAGGCCGAGACACAGAAGATACGCGAGCTGCGCGGACAGGCCTATATCGACTTCCCCGTCAACAAGATCGTGATCTACCCCGAGTATCGCCGCAACACCGTGGAGCTGGCCAAGATACGCGCTACCATCGACTCGGTGCACCAGGATCCCGACATCACCATCACAGCGCTCTCGATCAAGGGCTACGCCTCGCCCGAGGGCCCGTGGAACAACAACGTGCGTCTTGCCAAAGGGCGTACAGCCGCTCTGAAGACCTACGTCGAGGATCTCTATCACTTCGAGAAAGACTTTATCAAGACCGACTTCGACCCCGAGGACTGGGGCGGTCTCCGCGCATATGTCGAGAAGAGCAACATCGCCAACCGCGAGGGCATACTCTCGCTCATCGACTCGTCGCTTGAGCCCGACGCCAAGGACGCCAAGATCAAGTCGACCTATCCGCAGCAGTATGCGTTCCTCCTTGCCGAGGTTTATCCGGCACTGCGTCACTCCGATTACCGCATCGAGTACACTATCCGCTCGTTCAGCGACGTCAAGGAGATACTCGAGCTCGTGAAGACACGCCCGCAGAAGCTCTCTCTGCAGGAGTTCTTCCTCGCAGCCAAGAGCGTCGAGCCGGGCAGCGAGACCTACAACGACATATTCGAGACGGCCGTGCGCATGTATCCCGACAGCGAGGTAGCCAACCTCAACGCAGCCAACGCAGCCATGGGCCGCGGCGACTACTCGGCTGCCGCACGCTATCTGGCCAAAGCCGGCGATGACCCCACAGCCATCTATGCCGCAGGTGTCCTCGCCGCTCTCCAGGGCGACTACGACACAGCCCGCGAGAAATTTGAGACCGCGGCACGCCTCAGAGTGGCCGATGCGCCCGCTGCGCTCCGCCAGCTCGAGCAGATGGGAAAGTGATCTTCTCCGACACATCTGCAATACTCACCACATTTCTGAAAAATAACGGAAAAAGAAATATCTATGAAAAAACTTAGGACACTGCTATACGCATTTTTTGCAGCAGCAATGATCGCCGGATGTTCGGACAACGAGATGCCCGGCAATGATCCCGATCAGCCCATCACAGGAGAGACCGATGAGGGTTTCGCAGCCTCTTTCGACATGCTTATGCCCAACGGCAAGAAGATTTCGCGCAGCGAGACGACGACTCCCGGCGACAACGGTTCGTCGACCTCGAGCGGCGGCATCGAGTCGGGCAAGGACTATGAAAACACCGTAAACAGTGTCATCATCGTCATGGCACAGTATGCTCCCGGCAACGCAGCCAAGAACTTCGGATTCATCGCAGCGACCGAGATCAACTCCAACCGTCTGACCGAGCTTCAGGTGACCGGCGAGAAGGCCTACAGAGCAGTCGGCCGCATACAGGAGACCAATCTTCGCCGCCTCTACACCGAGGAGTTCAAGGATGTGACAGAGCCGCCGGTAGTGTATCTCTTCGCATTCTGCAACCCCACGAAAGACCTGTCGGATCTCTTCACTGGAGCACGCACCTCCTACGGATCGACCGACTGGATCGACGCAGTGTGCAAGGTGACACAGGGCGTGCCCAACACTCCCGACTCCAACCGCAGCATCTGGGCCAAGGGATCGTTCCTTATGAACAACGTGACCCTGTCGACCCGCGCTCTCCCCATCAGCATCAACGACTGGGAGAACTTCCGCAAGATCGACAAGCCTTTCCACTTCTCGGCCGACAACTCGACCACCGACAACCCCAAGCTCCCCGACAACTCCGACAAGGCAGTGACAACACGCGGCCCGATACGCATGGAGCGCTCGGTAGCCCGCTTCGACTTCAAGGACGGAAGTCTCAAACACGGCACATCAGACAGCAACAACAACACATACGACGTGCTTTTCCACTCGCACAGCGGTGTCGATCAGGACGGGACGAACGGACAGGCATATGAGCCGCTGATCGCAGTGCAGCTCCAGCGCATCGCTCTCGTCAACATGAGCAACCAGTTCTACTATCTGAAGCGTGTGTCGGCCGACGGCATGCCCAATGGAGCCGACTTCAAGCTACTCGGCGCCGAGCTTCCCTGGTCGCAGGACGGCACGTCGGTGACAGGCAACTATGTCGTAGGGCCTTATGCAAAGCAATTCAGCGACGGTGTCAACAGCAACTTCTCGACCTACTTCAACTATCCGTTCTTCGACGACAACGGCACATACAACAACGCCACGATGACCACAAGCACGCAGTGGGATGTCTATGACATCGACGAAGTGCTCAAGGGCGAGAACGACGAATACAAGACCAAAGAGCACCACATCTGGCGCTACGTGACCGAGAACGTCATACCCGCCGGCCCGGCCAAACAGCTCAACGGCATATCGACCGGCATCGTGTTCAAGGGCAAGATGATGGGCGGCGCCCACGCCTACAGCGATGCTCTCGCCAATAATGACGACAAAACCTGGCAGGGCGAGAACCACAAGAATCTTGCTCTCTGTCTCGACGGCAAGGAGTTCACTATCTACGGCCAGAGCACTCCCCATGCACCGATCAAGGGTAACTCTACCGACGACCCCATCCTCTACTACATCGACGGCGGCCTCTACATGACGTGGCCCCACCTGCGCCAGGCAGCCATACAGGCATCTGTGACGATGGTCAACGGCAGCGCGGTGATCAACCGCTCCAACTCGCTCTATCGCGCCGTGTTCGGCGAGGGTCCGATACCTGCAGGCAACATCCTCATCAATGAAAACGGCACAGAAACGGCATTCACCGATCCGACCTGGAACGGCGACAAAGAATCAGACGCCTACAAGACCTACATGCTGTCGGCCGACTACGCATGGCAGCAGTGGAGCGACGACGGCAAGAAAGTGCCTGAGGTGCTCGGCGGCGACACGACCAACTATCCTCTGCTGCGTGCAATGCGCGAGGCTGTCACCACCGCCGGCATCACCATCTACCAGAGCAGCCAGGATCCGAAATACGGTGTAGGCTACTACTGCTACTATTATTACTGGAACCGCCACAACGACAACGGCCTCGACGGCATCATGGGGCCGATGGAATTTGACGTGGTGCGCAACAACGTCTACAAACTCTCTGTCGACAACATCAGCCGTCTCGGCCACCCGCGCATCCCGGCCAACGATCCCGAGAATCCTACCCCCGATACTCCCGACGAGTCGTCGAATCTCTATATCGACGTCAATGTGCAGGTTGTACCCTGGGCCGTGCGCGTAAACCACATCAACTTCTAAGCGCACAAGATCTTACACACATCATCACAACTTACAGACGTCATCGACGATGAACAATCTACGAAATAAGTTTTTCAAGACCGTCATAGGCGCGGTGGCACTCGCCGCGTCTGTGGCAGGGCTGAGCTCGTGTGATGCTATCAACGAGGATCTGGCCCCCTGCCCCGAGGGTGTGTCGCTGAGATTTGTGTTCGACTACAACATGGAGTTTGCCAACGCATTCCCCTCGCAGGTCGACTGCCTCACGCTGCTCGTATATGATGCCGACGGCAACTACATAACCACCCGCACCGAGACAACACAGGTGCTCGCCGACGAGAACTGGCGCATGGTCATCGACCTGCCCGCCGGCAAGGCATATCACTTCGTGGCCTACGGAGGCCTCGAGTGCGCGAAGTCGACATTCGGCTTCGTCAACACTCCCGCCGCCGGCTCAACGCTGCAGCAGCTTCAGGTGTCGATGGACGCCGACTGCATCGGCGCCGACCCCGGCAAGGAGCTTCACCCGCTCTTCTACGGCAACCTCGACATGACCGTACCCGCCGGAGCACTCGACTACACGGCCGGAACCGTCTACATGATGCGCGACACCAACACGCTGCGCATACTGCTGCAGAACGTCGACGGCACACCGTGCAACCCCGATGACTTCATCTTTACGGTCACCGACAACAACACGCTCTTCAGCTACGACAACTCAGTCATAGCCACCCCGCAGGGCATCGCCTACGCTCCCTATGTGACCGGCCAGGCCGGCGCAGGCTCGACAGAGGAGGGCAACGACGCCATCCTCGCCTACGCCGAGTTCTCGCTCTCGCGTCTCATGGACCGCTCGGGCGCACGCCTTGTCATCACCAACAAGGAGAACGGCGACGCAGTGCTGTCGATACCTCTGGTCAACTATCTGCTGCTGCTCCGCAGCCAGGAGTTCGCCGACATGGGCCAACAGGAGTTCCTCGACCGCGAACACCGCTGGAACGTGATACTCTTCCTTGAGCACGGCCGCTGGATCGACACCCGCATTGTGATCAACGACTGGATTGTACGTATCAACCACGCTGAATTATGATCAGGAGAGCACTAACATATCTGCTGACAGCCCCGTTGCTGCTCGCGGCGTCGTGCATCACCGAAGGCGAGCACCCCGACATCGTCGAGGTGCCCGACTCGGGCGACATGCTCACGATGCGCCTGAAGCTCGATATGGGGCTTGAAGGCCGAGCCACTTCAAGCGAAGGAGACCCGACTTTCGAGAAGCCGACTGAGGGTTTCGAGTCGGTGTCGACGCTACGTGTGATCATACTGCACGGCACCGACAACACCGTGGAGGCCGCACGCATCGTAAACATGAAAAACGGCGTGCCGGAAAATGGCAATCTTGAGTTCAAGGTGCGCTCCAACGAGATGAAGACTATAATCCTCATCGCCAACGAGCTGTCACTCCCATCGCCCGACTCCAATTTCAAGACTGCGTCGGATTACCTCACTCAGTTTATGACGCGCCCCAACGCGACTGTGAAGATCTCCGATGCACAGCTCAGTCAGCTCATGGAGTGGAAGGCTGCGATGCCCGGCACACTGCCCGACGCCACCTCAGGCCTCTTCTCGGAGCTCGGCAGCTATGCACGCCTTCCCATGGCAGAAGTATTCAAGGTGCAGACCGTAGCGTTTGAGCCGACTTCAGAGCGTGAGGATGTCATGCAGGATGTCACTCTCTTCATGCCCTATGCGGCAGCCAAGGCCACATTCTACTTCACAGCCGACAACGGATATAAGGACCTCGGATCGAAAGTGACAGGCATCAGGCTTCTCGGCATCAACTGGAGCGAATATGTGTTCCCGAAAGAAACAACCTACAGCCCCGCAAAATACACAGCGCAAGGCGAAGGATATGTCAGCACCGAGAACAGCGAGCGCTACATCACCGACTTCGCAGCGGTCGATCTTCCCGCCGGACGCGAGGGCATGGGCAGCTACACCTACACGCTCGATGAGCCGGTTGTGATCCAGCATGACGAAAGCAACAAGCCGATGCGCGGCCCGATCTACTTCCCCGAGTCGATCAACAAAGCCCAGGCCACAACCGACGAGCCGAACGCAAACAACTTCCGCGTGCAGGTGCAGCTCGAGGGATTGGATTGGTTTGACGCTCAGCCGCTCACCGAAAACATCCTGCATGTCGACGGTTTCGACGCCATCGCCCGCAACACCCACCTCCAGATTCACATCAATTTCGGAGTCAACACCATAACCTGGGAGGCTATCGAGGCTCCCTACAACTCTGTCACACTTGATCCGGTATTCGGCATCTGATGACATGAAACTCATAACGAGAGTTTAAAGCTTTATCCAACCAAAATTTATGAACAGGCTTGCAACCTATATAGCTTCCGGACTTATGGCAGTCGCCGCTGCATCGTGCAGCGACGACCGCCTTTGGAACGCTGACGACATAATTGGTAACGGAGAGGCAACAATCTCCGCTACAGTCGGATTCAAGACCTTTGAACCCGCACTTGAAAAATCACGCACCGCCGGCAACACCCTCGACGGGATTGACAACATAACCATTCTTGCCTACGACCAAAAAGGCGAAGAGCTGATTGACAGTAAAGTCTACACAAGTGCAGACCTTACATTTACGGAGAACAAACAAAATCCTGCCGACGGGGTGGATGTCGACAACACAGTGCCGACACAAAAGACAACACTTGAAGATTTCAACCTGTCATACGGCAGGTATAAGGTGTACGTCGTTGCGAATGCCGATCTTACCGGAGAAGACGTATCAAGTGAAGCAAAACTAAAAGCCCTGACATTTGACTGGCAAAGCGATATAAGCAAGAACAATCAGATGTTCGGATGGTTTGAGGAGAACACCCCCGACGCGATCTCGGGCAACGGACTTGACGCACCCGTCATCTCGATCAACAAGTCGGCCATGACACTTAATGCCTGGCTTGTGCGCCTCGGCTCGAAAGTAACGGTAAGCTACGACGCATCCGATCTTAACGAGAATGTATTTATTTTCCTCAAAAGCGTTCAGATAAAGGATATACCTGTGTCGTGTGCACTCGGCGAAAGAAACACACCCTCCGAGTCATCGGAGCTGATCGCCGACGGTGAAAAGATCCTTTATTACGAAGGAGAGGAACCGACACCAGCGAGTTTCAACCCTGACACATACAAAGCTACTCTAACCCGCTCAACTAAAAATTTCGGATCTGACCACTCTCACGATGCCGACGCACTGTTTTTTTACGAAAACAACCAAGGCAAAGGCAAGAACAAAGGGCAGGATGTAGTCAACAACAATACAACCGGTCAGACTCCCGGAGGTGAATTTAACCCCGGCTCCGGGTCATCGGATGGCAAAATCGACTTCCCCAACGGCAACAGCAGCGACGAAAACACCGGCTTTAAGGACGAGAAGCGCTACGGCACATATATTGAAGTGAAAGCCTACTACCGCTCGAACAACGAGGAAAGGATGGGTGAAGGCGATATCACTTACCGCTTCATGCTCGGCAAAAACATTACCGACAGCTATGAGGCACTGCGCAATTACCACTACAAACTCACACTCAAATTCAATAAGTTCGCCAACGATGTAGACTGGCATATCGAATATACTCCTGAACCCGGTATCTACGCCGCCAGCCCGTATTATATCTCGTACATTTATAACAAAACGATGAATCTGCCTGTACAAATCACAGGAATCATCAAACCGGGTACAACCATCAGGGCGAATATCATTGAAAATGACTGGAGGCCGTATGATTACGCAAAGCAACAATACGCACCTGCCGATCAGTACTATTCTGAGGGAAGCTACAACTACAATTATACCAAAGACAAGGTCCATAATGGTTTCCTCTCACTGAGAAATACAGGAGACATTAGAGATATTGCTACTACAGCCAACAAAAAAATCGATCTATATGGAGCCGATGCATTTAATCTGGATTATTGGGAAAGGACAGAAAGAGGTACCAGAGAATATGATCCTACCGTAGGAGACAATAAAGGAACCGAAAAGGATGGACTCTACAGTGTCACCAAGCCGATTGACGGCAGTGACGAAGATATAGTATTGAGTATTCCTCTATACACCCGTGCAAAAAACCTCGTGAAACAATCTGGATATACAGGTAATAATCCATACGTTTCATTCCAGCGCAAAGCGGTGGTTAAATTCACTGCAACCTTATGGGATCCCAATGAGAATGATTGGAAAGATATTTCGACTACAGCCGACATCATACAGGTGCGACGTGTAGTCAATCCCAAAGGTGTCTGGCGCGCACACAACGAATCCGGCCAATTTCTTGTGCATCTGACCCGACTTGAGACTGAATTTACCACTGATCCATGGAAATCGACAGGCGAATTTAAAACATTCAGTTCTATTGGCCCATGGAGTGCCGAGGTACTCGTAGAAGGGGGGTATAACACGGAAACCAACACTCCGGAATCTGCCAACGGGTGGATACAGCTTTCACCGTATCAAGGAGTAAGTACTCGTGATGGTAACACCATACATGGTGAGACCGGCTCCGAGATCAAATTCTACTATCAGCCAAACGGAACAATCAATGACAAACATGTGCGTTACGGCATAATAAAGGTTCGTTACCACAACTACACGTGCGAGCATCTTGTGTTCGTACGTCAGGGCTACGCTCCAATTCCCGTAGCAACAGATGCCGACGCCACTAAGTGGTATAGTTTCAATATGGTTACACCATCCGAGATAGCAACATCACCGCTCGACGAAGGCTCACTTTTTAAACGTTTTGACTGGTATAGCCCAATTAGAGCAATAAACAACTGCGAAGAATTCCCATTTCAGTCAGCACCAGGCAATAGAGGGCTTGAAGTCAATTATTTTAATCCTGAAGACAAAAGAGAAACTTCTCCTAACGGCACACAATACTATAAACGCGTATGGGCTTGGTGGGATTCGCCTGCCGGTAAAAACAAATGGGATGATGTCACTGTTGACGGTAAGAAAATGAGAGTCGCATCTGTCGAAGATTATCTGCAACTCTATAATGATGAGAATGTTCAATATGGATTTGGAATCCTATATGGAGATACCAACGACAGCATACAGACTCTCGTGAAAGATGCTTACAGCTATTATGCACCCTACAAGGATTCAAACGGGAAACAGTTTGATGAATCCAAAGGAGCGAATGGTCAAGGCAGAGGAATGCGTGGTGTATTTGTCTACAATGAAAGAACTGGTGCCCAGATTTTCTTGCCTATCGGAGCCGCCGGATATGGCAGACGCAGACAAAATAGATATTATACCCAGGGTGGGCCTTTCTCACCTGGAGAGCTAATCTATGGTGGACGAGACAAAAACATGGCCGGCGAAGCGGGACTTGGATGGTACCGACCTATCCTGTTTGATCTTTATAGACGTCCCGGTGCTATATACTGGTGCTATGAAACATATAAAAACCCCGACACAAACAATTACGCCATCCCCAATGATGATGAGACAGAAAACACCGTTGGTTGGGACTTCAACTACATCACATTTGACTTCTATCCCATCAGCAGTGTAAATACGCAAGAATCAGCAACAAAGACTGATGCGTTGCGTATTCGATGTGTGGTGCCACCGTCCGATTAAAAAGGACAGGTAAACCTGCAATCACATCGTTTTCGTGGAATAATCAACAGTCGCCCGCGTCAGTGACGGCGCGGGCGATTAAAAAAAAAAGACCTGAAACCTAATTACCGTCAGTTTCCCCCTGCGGGAAACTTCTATCATATAAAAGTCTAATTACCAACAGTTTCCCGGAGGGGAAACAATATTACCCTATTTAATGAAAAAACTATCTGAATACGTCAGTCTGCTCGCGATATCGTGTGTAATTGCAGCAATATCGTCGTGCAGTGACGAAAGACTATGGACCGTTGACGAAACCATCGGCGACGGCGAAGCACACATCTCGGCGGAAGTTCTCTTCAAAAACTTCACTCCGGCACTCGACGGCAAAACTTCGCGCGAGACCGGCGGCACGATGGGGAATGCCCTCGACGGCATCGACAACCTTTATCTTTTTGTCTACAGCGAAGACGGGAAAACACTCGTACACACTACTTCGTTTACAAAAGGATCGGACCTCACGGTGACAAACAGCAATCAGTCGGCCCCGGAAGACGGGGAGTATGACCCTGATGGCTCGGCGGCTCTCCCGACCGACCGTGCGACGTTTGACTGCTCGCTCCCCTATGGCAAATACCGCATCTATGCAGTGGCCAATGTGAAAAGCGAGGATGCCAAATCACGACTTACAGCCGACAAGGTCAAGACAATCGATGATCTTAAAGCTGTGAAGATGACATGGGACGCGACCGACATAGAGGCTAACGGCCAGATGTTCGGCTCGTTTACGACCTAACCGCTGAGCAAGACGCCGTCGCACACGTTTGACGCTCCAGTGGTGGTGATCAACAATTCCAGCGTGAGCCTGCACGCGTGGCTGCGGCGCCTGGCCTCGAAGGTGACGATCGCCTACGACGCATCGAGGCTGAAAGAGAACGTGCGCATCTACATCCACTCGGTGACAATCAAGGATATATCGGCAAGCTGCTATCTCGGCCAAAAGAATAGTCCTGACGCTGCCGACCAGCTGATCGCCAACGGACAGACTATCGAATACCGCACAGGCAAAGACAAAGACGACCTGAGCGGACTCGTGCTGTCGACGGGCAAGGAGGAAGGTAGCGACCACAAGCATGACTCACGATCGCTGTTTTTCTACGAGAACATGCAGGGCGACTACTCAAAAGACAGCAATAAAGACTGGTACAACAAGACGCAGTCGGCCGACAAAGTCGGGACATCTATCAATGATCCACTGCCCGATCCTGAGCATCCGTCAGGGAAAAATGACTTCAAAGACCGTGTACCCTACGGCTCGTATATCGAGGTCGAAGGTTACTACAAGAGCGACAACCGCGAGATGATGAGCGAAGGGAAGATCATCTACCGCTTCATGCTCGGCAAGGATGTGACCTACAACTACGACACGGAACGCAACTACCACTACAAGCTCACTCTGCGGTTCAACAACTGGGCCAACGACGCCGACTGGCATATCGTCTACGAGGAACCTACACCGAGCGTCTACACGCCCAACATCTACTATATCTCGTATATCTACAATCAGGATCTGATGTTCCCGGTGCGCGTCGTGACCGGCAACGACAACGTGAAGAAGTACAGGCTGAAAGCGGAAATCATCGAAAACAACTGGGCTCCGTATAACGGCGACGCGACTTCTGAAGCCAACGGCGGCGTGCCCGCCGCCTCGCTGGGATCGACAACCGATCTGAACGGTTTTGCATGGAACAAAGCGGTATATGAAAACAGTCCGGCATCGACGGGCGGAGGATATTACGGAAAAGGGAAGAATTATGTGGGTTTTCTGTCGCTAAAGAAAACTGCAGCGACTGTCATCGGAGAACAATTTACCACTGTGTACAAAGGATCCACATCTACTCCTAATACAGAGATTCCTGTTTTTCTTGAGAGTTATTATGATGGTAAAGGGGTAGTAAGCAAGCGCTGGGAAGCAACATACAACCTTGATAAGGAAGGAGAACAGTATGTAGGCGGAACCGAATCGGATGGCAAATACATGGTAAATTATCACAATGATAAATCTGTGACAGTGCAGGTGCCAATGTACACCCGCGCCAAACAAATGGCGCCTCCTACCGACTTTTCAGGCAATAATCCATTTGACTCCTATATGCGCATGGCACGCGTGAAATTCACTCTGTTGAACGAGAAGGGCGAACAAGTGGAGTTCAAGAATGTAGACAATCCCGACGGATCGCTGATCAAAGAACGTATCGTGCCTATATATCAGGTCAGACGCATCGTGAACCCGAAAGCGATCTGGCGAGAATCGGGCAGCACAGAGGAGTTCAATATCGAGCTTACCCGCCGCCCCGATGCGGCAAGCACAACCTTCGAGACGTTCAAGTCGGTCGGCCCGTGGCGTGCGTACATCCTTAAAGACCCGGCCGGGGTCGTGACACTGACGGACGGAACCAAGACTGTAAAAACCGCGGTTGAGATGAATGACGGTGTACCCACCGGTGATATGATCACAGGAAATACCGATACAGAGATAAAGTTCAAATACACGCCGACAGGTGCTAACGGCTGTGCGATAATCCGTGTGGACTACCACGACTACACATGCCACCATCTTATCTTTGTCCGCACCGGCTATGACTATGGCGTGACTCTCGGATCGGGAAATGATGCTGCCAAGTGGAGCTGTTATAACGTCTATGCGGCAAGCCAACAGTCGAGTGGAGCGACAAATAGCCAGCCTGAAGATGGAAGAGCAAGCGTAAATGTCAACGTAACAAATAATCCTCTTTCTGTAGGTACATACTATAAACGTAATAACTACAATTTTGGAATTCTTGAGGAAAACAATCGCGACTATGGTTGGCTTGATACCCCTGGAGCCCTTAAATGCATATATTTAGATGGTAACAACGCTCAGAAAACACAATCAGCAAATTGGAATGGTTTTTGGGGACATGCCTGGACAAGCACAGGAGGAGCTTCAAGGTTTAATGCAAAATGGGCTGACACATGGAAAGCACTAAATAAAAGCAATCAGAATTTTGCAGTTCCAACCTATGAAAACTACATGGCACTTGTAAATGACGCGAATATAGAATTCGGCTATGGTGTTGTATACGGCGACGGAGCAAAACATGTAGCAAAAAACATAGATAATGCTTATGGATTTGTTGATTATAACAACGACGGAGAACCTGACTATCTCAGAACAGATGCGGAGTATCCTAATGAGACAAAAGGAATAAGAGCATGTGTCGTTTATGACAGTTCCAACGGAAATCAAATCATATTCCCGATGGGAAGCATAGGACAGGCACGCAGGAACAGAAATATGTCAGGCACTATCTCATACGGAGGACTCCGTGGCGTACTAACCGGAAACACTAATACAATGCGTCCAATGACATACGATCTATACCGTATGCCAGGAGCATTATATTGGCTCAAGCAACCAGCTAAACGATCGGATAATTCAGACTGCGCTTCATGGGACATCAACTACAACAACTTTGTATTCAATCACTATAGCGATGGAAGTCTGGCAAAACCATCTGATGGTTCAATAACGAGTTCTAATTCCTCTGATGCATTGCCGATAAGACTGATATATAAATGATAATAGTCGCCCGCGTCCCAATCGGCGCGGGCGATGTTTTTTCGGGGGGGGAATGCTGACAATGACCTCTTGCGAGGTCAAATCGTGTCTACGCTGCGGCTTCGCCGCGACCGTGAGGCTTACCACGGTAATCGATCCGATACCTGACGGCATCGTGGAGGGATGACGTACCCTGAACCCGCATATCTTCATCGCTACGCGATTTCGATATACGGGCCTACAGATATCATATCGCTATCGCGATAACGTCGCGGAGATACGGTGAGCATACTATGGTGTGCGGAGCACGCGTCTGCGACGCCTTGCGGGAGAGGTGGGCGGCGCGTCGGACAGGCAGCTGCAGAGCAGCGCGACATGCGTAGCACCGTGCGAACGGAGTGAGCGCGGTGTAGGAGTGGATAGAAGAATAGAGCTGCGGAGCTGCGAAACAAAATGCGAGTCCGGGGGGATGTGATGTAACAAGGTGTCTTTCAGACACACGCTTCCCGCGCGCCTCAATACCGGGCACACCTAACGGTGTACCCGGCTACTACTTCTGAAATGCCTTTCAGGCATTTTCAACCGGGTTTGCAGCTGCAACGCAGCGTGACATGCGTAGCACCGTGCGAACGGAGTGAGCGCGGTGTAGGAGTGGACAAAAAAATAGAGCTGCGGAGCTGCGAAACAATGCTTGCACCGATTTGATTTTACAGGTCTCGGAGAGGTAATATATCCGACATCTTCGATGCCGTTTACGTGACGTTTTATTTACCCCATGCCTTCGCTTCGCTCGACATGGGGCTTGGTATTATAATCCGTCTTCGACGGACGCCGACGTATGGGTTTACAATAACGGCGCAATCATGTGGGGCGGGTTCAGCCTCTGCGTGGCTGTAGAGACGGGCCGGGGCGGATGCCCCACCCTGCTCGCGATGCTCGCAGGATAGGGTTTTGCTCCGGCTGTCGCCGGGTAGCGGCGTCTGCGACGCCCTGTGGGCGTACTGTCGCACGCCCCTACCAATCAACATCATGTCATACGTACAGGCAGTCTAAAACGCAGTAGGGGCGTGCGGGAGCAAGAGGATGCCGTAGAACAATTTTGTGAAGAAGTTGCAATATTGAACGTGGGTGCGTATATTTGCGTTATAACAAAAATATCCTGACCCAAGATGAAACCATTGAAAAAGCCGAACATAAAAGCTAAAACCGCTTGTGTTTTGCAAGAGGGCAAAGCAGCTACAGCCATACGGCTTACGGTCGTCTCCGATAAGGATCGTGAACGTTATCGTGTCCCATCATACGGATATATCATCTGATGGATAATCCGTTAGGATTTTATAAAGCTGTCTTTGTAATGCGAAGCACTGATCCAGGTACGCTTCGCATTGTTGATTTATGGAAGTTCCGTTCAGAAAAAAGCCGCAAATGGTATATCGTGGAAGTGGAACGGTTCTCCAATCACTTTCTCGGACTGAAATTTTATTGGAAAGGCGTCGCAGCAAGTAAGGAAAGATACTCAATGCTTACCAATGACCACGAGCCTCGAAAAATCGTAATGTCGTGTATAATGATAATGCTTCATTATTTTAATGAGGACAACTGCACTTCGTTTGGCTTCGTTGCCGCACCCGATCTTAATTGTAACGGGCGCAATGAGTGTCCGAACAAACGATTCCGTTTCTACAGACGCATGATGCTATCATTATTCAGTTCCGATCATTTCATACAGGTGAGCGACGCCGACTCATCAATATATCTTCTCGTAAACAAAAATATGCTTGAAAGCGGGAAGATTTCGCTAAGCCAGATCGAGCAGGAAATATCACGCCTGTATGAGGGCAACTTCACACTTGTGAGCGACTGACCTAACCTGTTTAAACGGAGTCCACCTCACGCTGCGGCTTCGCCGCAACCGTGAGGCTTACCACGGCAATCGATCCGACACCTGACGGCATCGTGGGGGGATGGCGTGTCCTGAACCCGCATATCTTCATCGCTACGCGATTTCGATATACGGGCCTACAGATA
>CAYMEX010000008.1:0-113115 GCA_964389525.1 uncultured Muribaculaceae bacterium
TATCCGAGTGTCCCCGGAAGATCAACACTGATCATCCGGGGACATTCTTTTTTGTTCATTAAGTAAAAATTGAAACAACGGTTCATTTGATATTTGCCCGTACAATTTCGTTTATCGTGATTTTGGGATGACGGTAGCGGGCATCTGGATTTCGTTCGCCGTTGCGAAGCACGATCGCTTTTTGCGGGCAGTTGTGGACGCATGCGAGGCAGTGTTCGCATGATCCTTCGGTTTTGATACCTGTTCCGGTAAACTTAAAGTTGCCTCGTGGACATACCTTGGTACAGAATCCGCAGCTCACACATTTCTCCTCCTTGATTTCAAGCAGACGTTCGCTTGTCATGGGGAAGCGGGCGGCCTGTAGGCGTGCGAGATCTTCCTCTCTGAAAAATCCCAGTTCACCTTCCTCCTTGTAGTTTTTGTGAGCGTCGAGCTCTTCTATTATTGTTGCAATGCTCTCGTCGGTGTGCTTGTCGATTTTCAGTTGCTGCTCAATGTCGAATACCGGAAGATAGTTGTCGACCATCAGTATTGATTTGATATAGTTCTGCTCGAGTCCCTTTTCTTTGGCATATCGGTCCCACCATGCGCAGACATTGCAGGCAAAGTTCCCGAATGTGATTACTGAAAAGATATACGGGGCCTTGAATTGAGCCTTACCGATAAACTCGCGCACAATCAGGGGAGCGGAGGCGGCATAATCGGGAAAAACAAACCCGATTTCGTCGGCTTCATAGACAAGGTCATTTTTTTTTAGTTCTTGTGGAATACTGAGAGGACTATCCGACAGCATTTTGGCAACAAAAAGAGAGTTGCCTGATGCTGTGAAGTAGAATACAATTCTGCGTTTCTTTGGTGCGCACGATGTAAGTGCCGACATGCCGGTTAGATCTAATGCCGCCAGCGCGGCAAAGGCGCCGATGTGCTTGAGTGCTTCACGACGTGATATCCCTTTTATCATTGCTTTCTGCTCTGTCATTGATTGCTGTATTTATTATTGTTTTGCCGAGGCAAATTAATTGATCCTGACGAGCCTGTAGCAATATTTATTTCGGCAAATAATGTAATATTTACCGTTTTTTCAGTTGAAAACGTGGTGTGTTATGATCGTTTCCTATATGACAGGGCTGCTATGGCGAACAGCGCGGCGGCAAAACCGCCTAAAGCGAGATATTGTGGCAACAGCTCGCCTACAATTGAACCTTTCAGATATATCGAGCGCATTATCTCGATAAAATATCGGGGAGGTATGGCATATGTGACCGTCTGTGCCCACCCGGGCATTGAACCGATCGGTGTGAACAGGCCTCCCATCAGCTGAAAGATGATAATGAAAGCAAACATCACAAAGATGCTCTGGAGCATTGTCGACGAACGGTTGGCGATAGACACCCCAAGCCCCGACATGACAAAGCTGAACAGGATTGTCGCAAGATAGATTGCTCCGATGTTTCCGGCAGGTGCAAGTCCGTAGACAAGCCATCCTACGAGCATCCCTTCTGTCACGACAAGCAGGCCGATAATCCAGAACGGTATGAGTTTTGACAGTACAAACGTGAGTTTTCCTACCGGAGTCACATTTATCGCTTCTATCGTGCATGACTCTTTCTCGCTTACAAGATTAAGAGTCGGAAGAAAGCCGCATATTATAATCAGAAGCACTACCATCAGGGCCGGGATCATGTAATTACGGAAATCGAGAGTAGGATTGTAGCGGTTTATGACGCTTGTACACGGGCTCTTGATCTCTTTACCCTCCATTGCCTGCCATGCAGCAACGGTCTGTGTCACTGACTGTACTACATATCTTGATCCGATCATGCCTTTTGTGGCATTCACTCCGTTGGTCTCTACGTCGATCTGTGGCATGCCATCGGCGATATCTCCGGCATAGTCGGCAGGAACTGTCAGCAGTACATCTGCGTCGCCGTTTTCGATCGCCTGCATTGCCTCGCTGTGAGTTCCGCACACCGTTATGACATCAAGGCAGTCTGAGGCATTGATGTCTGCGATAATTCTTCTCGACAGCTGACTGTGATCATTGTCGACCACAGCGACATTGACATTTTTCACATCAAGATTGGCCACGAGCGGGATAACGAGCATAACCATCAGAGGCATGACCAGAACGATCTTGGGGATGATGGGATTGCGTCGCATCAGCGTGACTTCCTTTTTAAGAAGGGCTTTCAGTACACTGGCATTCATGGCGGCGTTATTTTCGTGTATTGAACTTTTTTATGGCAAGAAGCAGTAATGCCGATGTCATTGACAGGAGTATGGTTACCTCACAGATAACATGACCTAAGCCAAGTTGCTGGATCATAAGTTTGCGCATTGCCTCTGTGTACCAGCGCGCCGGAATCACGCATGAGATCCATTGCAGTATCGCCGGCATGTTGTCGATTGGAAAAATCATGCCCGACAGCATGATCACGGGCAGCATGAAGACCACGGCCGATATTATCAGTGCGGTGAGCTGTGTATTGGCGATCGTGGAGACAAGCAGTCCGATTGACAGCGACAGTATGATATATATCAGCGATATGACGACTACATTGACGATATTGGCCGATACAGGCAGCTCGAGTACTGTATAGGCTATCACAAGCATGATTGCCAGAATTATGCACGATAATATGAAATAAGGCACAAGTTTGCCGAAAATGATAGTTCCCGGTCTTGCTGGAGAGACAAGCAGAAGATCCATTGTGCCGCTCTCTTTTTCGCTGACAATCGAGACCGACGTCATAATCGCACAGATCAGAATGAAAATCATGCCCATAATGCCAGGAACGAAATTATATGCGCTTTTCATCTGCGGATTGTAGAGAGTATATGTCAGCACGGGGCTGTGTGCTGCCGTACCCTCTATGATACTCTGTATGTAACCGGTCGATGCCTGTGCGACAGTCGTGTTCGATGCGTCGACAATGATCTGCGATTTAAGCCCGCCATCCTCCTCGCGCATGACTACGGCTGCATCTATACGACCGGCCCGTAGCATACCGTCGATCTCGTCATCTGCAATAAGCCCTTTGAATACCATATATTCGTTGACACGCAGACGCTCGATTGCCTCTCGTGTCTCATCGGTGTGCCGGTCGACCGCTACGGCGACTCTCACGCTTCTCACTTCGGTGGATATGGCAAAGCCGAACAACAGCAGAAGTGCAAGCGGCATCAGTAGCGTTATGACCATCGTGCGCCTGTCTCTGATTATATGCAGAGCCTCTTTCTTTATGAGAGATCTAAGTATTGTCATAACTTGGAGTCTGTTTTATGTTCTTGTGGCATTCATGGCCACTGTTCTGAACACTGCATCCATTGTCGCGGCATTATATCGTTTCTTGAGAGCCGCAGGCGTGTCGAGCGCACTGATACGCCCGTCGACCATGATTGATACACGGTTGCAGTACTCGGCCTCGTCGAGATAGTGGGTCGTTACAAAGACCGTCATCCCTTCCGACGATGCCTTGTAGATCATTTCCCAGAATTTGCGGCGGGTCAGCGGATCGACTCCGCCCGTTGGCTCATCAAGAAAAACGATCTCGGGGGAGTGGATTGTGGCCGATGCGAATGCGAGTTTCTGTTTCCACCCCACAGGTATCTCTTTTACACGCGTATTCCTGAGATCAGTCATGTCAAGATCATCGAACAGCTGCGACGAGCGAGCCTTTATCTCCTTTTCCGTCATGCCGTAGATGGTTGCAAACAGACGCAGATTCTCTTCAACGGTCAGGTCGCCATATAGCGAGAAATGCTGGCTCATGTAGCCGATATGCCGTTTCACATCCTCCGACTGTGTCATTATGTCGCATCCGGCCACGATGCCGTCTCCGGCCGTCGGGACGCTTAGCCCGCAGAGCATACGCATCGCAGTGGTCTTGCCGGCACCGTTAGCCCCGAGAAATCCGAAAATCTCACCTTTCGCCACGTCAAACGAGATATGGTCCACCGCAGTAAACGAGCCGAACTTCTTTGTGAGATTTCTGACCGAGATCACATTATTGCTGATGTCTTTCATCGCGTATCTGTTTGATGAATAGATCTTCTATAGTGCCTGTCGTCCGGCCGACTGTAGCGTCATGTAGCCCGGAGCGGCGCAGATATTCTTGTGCTTCCGTGTCCGAGAATGCGTCACTGCCCACAACATGAAGCGTGGCGCCGAATGTGTAACAGTCGACCACTTCCGGCATGGATCGGAGCCTGGTAAGCAGTCCGAACATATCCGCCGAAAACGCGTCATACAGATTCTCGTCCATACTGTTCACGAGAGCCGCCGGAGAGTCCGTGGCAAGTATCCGTCCGTTGTTCATCATCGCTATGCGCTCGCATCTTGTCGCTTCATCCATATATGATGTCGATACAAGTATCGTTATGCCGATCTCGCGTAGCGTTGTGAGCATGTCCCAGAATTCGCTCCTCGATACGGCGTCTACACCTGTGGTAGGCTCATCAAGCAGCAGGATTTCCGGACGGTGTATCAGAGCGCAGCTGAGGGCGAGTTTCTGTTTCATACCACCCGACAGAGCACCGGCACGCCGGTTGGGGAAACGCTCGAGCTGTCCGAACACAGGCGCGATAAGCTCATAGCTGTCTTTTACAGAGACGCCGAACAGCGATGCGAAGAATTGCAGGTTCTCGGCCACAGTCATGTCCTGGTAGAGCGAGAACCGCTCCGGCATGTATCCGATGACACGTCGGAGCTTTCTGTAATCGGCTACAGTGTCGAGCCCACATACTTTTGCCGCTCCTGCATCGGGGTGCGACAAAGTGGCGAGGATCCTGTAGAGCGAACTTTTGCCCGCTCCGTCCGGCCCGATAAGCCCGAAAAGCTCTCCCTTTGCCACTTCAAGACTCACCCCGTCGAGCGCGGTTATTGCGCCGTAGCGTTTGATGATCCCGGTTATTTCTATTGCCGGACTCATAGGCGCACTTCGCCGTATTGGCCGAGTTTGAGTCGTCCGTCGTTTTCAACCGATATCTTTACCGCATATACGAGATTGGCGCGTGAGTCCTTGGTCTGAATGGATTTAGGCGTAAACTCGCTCTCCTCTGCGATCCACGTGACGGTGCCTTTGTATTCATACTGCTTGTCGTCACCGAAATCGGCTATGACAGTCACTTCCTGCCCGATGGTGATGTCGGCGAGCTGGCTGGCGGTGAAATAGCTGCGCAGATATATGTCTGAAAGATCCGCGATACGGCATATCGGGCGTCCCGGAGTGGCATACTCACCGGCCTCGGCATATTTTATGAGCACTGTTCCGTCGATCGGTGACGCGATACGGCTTTTGGCTATCTGGACCTCAAGCTGATCCTTCTGATATTGCAGGGCTATAGCGTTGTCAGAAATCGAGTTGCGGCTGTTGCCAAGTGTCGAGAACAGTGCGTCGAGCTGATCCTGAAGCATTTTCAGTTGTGCCTGCGCGTCGTCATACTGTTTGCGGGTTGTTGCTTCGTCGGCAAGCAGACGGCCCAGTCTGTCGCATTCGTGCTTCTGGTGGCTTATCTGCGTGCGCAGTGATGCCGCCTGTGCGGCTATGTCGGGCGATGTTTTCTCAACCGACAGTTTCTGGCTGTTCAGCTGTCTGTATTGCAGCACAAGCAGTGTTGTGTCTACGACTGCGATCTCCTGTCCTGCCGTGATTCTGTCTCCTTCCGAAAAGTCTGCCGCAAGTATTTTCCCGGATGTTTCCGATGCTACGGTGACTGTCGTAGCCTCGAA
Organism: uncultured Muribaculaceae bacterium; assembly: GCA_964389525.1. Lineage (GTDB taxonomy): Bacteria > Bacteroidota > Bacteroidia > Bacteroidales > Muribaculaceae > JAFLTL01. The sequence continues at coordinate 5,732 of CAYMEX010000008.1, forward strand.
TATTCCTGTAGCGTCATAGTCTGTAGCGCTGTTGCAGGACGATACAGTGGCAAGTAATGCTGCAAGAGACGATATTATGATTCTGTTCATCGGTTGAGAGTGTACTTTAGGTTATATATTTCTTGCAAGAGCTGTATTTCATGAAAACGTGCCGTGAGTTCAGCCTGGTTTTCGGCCGTTATCTTGTCGAGAAGCGATGTTGTGTCGATCACTCCGTTATCAAGTTGCGATTCGGCCGCTTTGCGTATGCTCGCACGCAGATCCACTATGCGGCGGTCATCCTTCATAATGTCGCGTAGTCTGTTTATAGTCTCGGTCTGTGTCGACTTCTGTATTTCAGAATTGAGGATAAACGTCTCTTTCTCTGACGCAATGCTTTCGGCTTCTTTGGCGATACGTCGTGCCTTGTTGTTTTTTGTGTATAGCTGATCGATATTCCACGTTACCTTTACACCGGCAAGTATATTGAACGACATATCGCGCGTTATCATGCTTTTGAAATAGTCGAAGCCCGGATATCCGTAATACATTTGCGCGAAGAAACCGACTTTCGGCCGCAACGCCGCATCGGTGAGACGACTTTCAGCTTTTATTGCTGCTATCTGATTGTCAAAACGTCGCAGTTCGGGCCTGTCGGACGCTGTGTCAGTGGGGATGCCGGCCGATGGCCTTGCGAGTTGCTTTCCTTCAAGACTCGTCCCCGTCAGTATTTCAAGTGCGCTACGGTAGCCATCGACCGCCTTTGTGGCCTGCGTGATCTGCTGGCCGATGACAAGCGACTGCGCCTCAGCCATGTCTACGTCGCTCTGCATAGCGGTGCCGTTGAGAAGCATGGAGCGCAATTTCTTCAGATTGCCGTCTATAAGCCTGACTGTGTTGCGGCTCTGCTCGATCTGCTCCTCAGTGAGCAGTATCGCGAAATAAAGATTTTCGACCTTCTGTCTTACCGTATAGAGTTCCACTTCAACTGCCGACCGCTGCGCCTCGGCCTGTGTTCTCTGTATTTCGCGTTGCGCGGCCGAGACACCGCCGTCCCATATTGTCTGCGACACATCCATACCGGCCTTGTACTGGATTTCTCCGAGACCTTTCATCGATTGTCCCATCTGGCTAAGCACGTCATACAATGGTTGCGGAAACGACGGGACTGTATTCTGCGCCGTTCCTTGCCAGTAAAGTCCGATACGTGGCAGCCACCCTTTGTTTATGTCCTCCAGTTCGATATCGCGTATCGCAGGTATGATGCCCTGTTTCTTTATCAGAGGATAATTCTCCTGAGCCATGTCGACACACTCTTCGATCGTTATTTCCGCACCGACGTAAAAAGCGGCGCCCAGCGACAATATCGCCGTGATCAGTAGCTTCTTCATACATTCATGGTTTTAGTTTGCGCATGATTGTATCGAAATTCTCCTTTTTTCTCTGTGCAATGAAAGAGTCGGAATCCTTCATGCAGTTGTCAAGTATGGCGTTGATCATTGGAGTGGCCATGTATGAGAATATATTTAGCGATATAATGTCGATTATAAGCATTTTTGCATCGACTTTGCGGTATGTTCCATTAGCGGCAGCCTCATCTATCTGTCGCTGCAGATCCGATACAAGCACAGGCGCATACGATTGAATCTTGTCGAGGATTGTGCTGAGTCTTTGTGGATTATAGAAAACTTCTCCGACAAGAAACCGGGGCATGTCGGGGTTGGCGGCCACAAAATCGAGATGACGTTCTATAATATTTCTGATTTTTTCTTCCAGAGAGATACCCCGACTTACCAAAGTGTCATACAGCACGCTTTTAAGAATATTGATCTTCCCGGCAATTATTCTTTCAAAAAGTTTCTCTTTTGTACGGAAATAGTAGTGAAGCATAGCGTGTGTCACACCTGCGGCCTCGGCGATCGATGTCGTTCTGGCTCCGATAAAACCTTTCGTCAGAAACTCATGTTCTGCCGCCTGAAGTATCTTTGACTCAGTATCCTGGCTATCGTTGTCTTTTTGTTCCTTTTGCATGACAAATATGTCTATCAGTTTTAACTAACAACATTGTTTATGCAAAAGTAGGACATCCGTTTTATTATTACAAATAACTGATTGCAATTTTTGCATAAAAGATTACCTTTATGTCGGTTGAAATTAGAACGAAAAATCAAACGACACTATGAAATCAATAAAACTTCTTGTCACAGCATTGCTACTTACGGTTGGCTCTTTAGCTGCCAGTGCAGATAAACCGGATATAAAGTACATAAGTGGCGATGCTCTGACGCTGATTAACAAGACAATCGAGACACCTGACCGATATACACGGGTAGACACGGTTAAATATACCGGATTCAGCGACTATCAGCGACGTTATCTGACACAGCAAAGTGCAGGACTTGCGTTGTGTTTTAAGACCGACAGCCATAATATATATGTCAGGCCGACATACAGAAACAACTGGCACGGATGGAATCAGACCATTGCAAATACCGATGGCTTTACACTGTATATAAAAAAGGATAACAAATGGCTTTATGCCGGATCGGCTGCTCTTGGAAACAGTGACCATATGACTATTGTTGCCGATATGGCATCCGGTGAAAAGGAATGTCTGCTATATCTTCCAAACTTCAGTGTGCTTGATGATCTTGAGATTGGCATTGACCAGGACTCCTATGCCGATGCGTTGGACAACCCATTTCGTCGCAAGATCGTTTTTTTCGGATCAAGTTTTACTCATGGAACAAGCTGTTCGCGTCCCGGACTGTCATATCCGATGCAGCTTGAGCGTGCGACTGGACTCCAGATCTGCGATCTTGGCATGAGTGGTAATTCAAAACTACAGCAGAGCTACGCACATGTGCTTGCCGATACTGAAGCTGACGCATTTGTCTTTGACGCATTTTCAAATCCTTCGGCCAAAGAGATCGAAGAACGCTTCGACTCGTTTGTCAGGACAGTCAGGGCAAGTCATCCCGAAACTCCGCTGGTATTTATGCAGACGATTTTCCGTGAAAACCGCAACTTCAATACCCGTATCGAAGCATTTGAACAGGCAAAAATGGATATGGCCGAGAAAGTCGTGAAAAAAGCGATGGAGACCGACGCAAACATCTATTGGCTTGTACCTGATACAGGTGACTCTCACGACACATCAGTCGATGGCATACATCCAAACGACTACGGTTATATGCTCTGGATGGAGTCGATACGGCAGCCACTCATTGATATACTATCGCGCTACGGCATAGAATAAATGCTTCCCTGATTGAGCTGATTATTCGTTGCGGCATAGCGGAATATCATGCATACGTGCTATCTCACTGCGTATGCTATTCTTTTCATCGAATATTCTGCGTATTTTTGCCGTATGAAAATGCTGTTGAGGTTCATCCTGATATTATCGCTGTTGTGCCCGCATATCTGTCGGGCGCAGGACAATGCCTATGGATTCCTGGGCATACCGTCGTCGGCGAGGATCTATGGACTTGGAGGCATGAACATCTCGACTGTTGAAGATAATCTCAACGTGACAGACCAGAATCCGGCTCTTCTGGGACCCGAAATGGGGGGATGGCTTGACTTCAACTACATGCGCTTTCTCGGTGACAGCAACTTTGCGGGAGTGAGTTTCGGACGTGCGGCTGGAGCTCATTCGGCATGGAAAGCAGGCATACAGTATTTCGGCTATGGCTCTGTCGACGAGACAATGCCCGACGGCACCGTGACTGGATCATTCTCGCCGGTTGATATGGCATTCAATGGCAGCTATGCGGTGGATCTTGCCTCGCGATGGCGCATAGGAGCCGCCGTCAAGCTGCTCTACAGCAGCTATGATTCATACACCGCATGCGCCGTTGGTGTCGATCTCGGCATCAATTACTACAACCCCGACCGCGATTTGTCGCTCTCGGTTGTCGGAGCTAATTTAGGCGGCCAGATAAAAAAGTTCGACAACATGTCGGAGGGACTGCCGTTCGATCTTAGAATAGGCATGACGAGAGGCGTTTCCGATCTGCCGCTCCGCTGGTCGGTCACCGCCTACAATCTCACGCGATGGCACAAGGGCAACCGCCACATTATGAAGCACATGGTAGTGGGACTTGATTTCACGCCATCCGATAAGTTTTATATGAGTATAGGATATAACTATAAGATACGCAGCGACATGAGCGGATATAAACGTTCGTTGCTGTCTGGCTTTACAGCAGGTGCGGGGTTGAGCACGTCAAGATTCAACATAGGCGTGGCGGTAGCGCAGCCTCACAACGGGGCTACAACCCTGATGGTGAATTTCGGGCTGAAAATAGCCGACATCGTAAGGTAGAATACAGATTGATATGACAAAGACTGACAAGAAGATCATCGTAGCCATCGACGGCTATTCGTCGACAGGCAAAAGCACAATGGCCAAGTGGCTGGCATCGGAAATCGGATATCGCTATATCGATTCCGGCGCGATGTATAGAGCCGTGACCCTTTATGCTTTGCGCAACGGCATAATCGACGGTAACCGTAATGTCGATCTCGGTAGGCTCGTGGAGGTTCTTCCGGCTATCAGCATCGATTTTCGTCGCGACGGCGACCGGCAGCAGACGTTGCTCGACGGAGAGGACGTGGAGAAAGATATACGTCGCATGGAAGTGTCATCCAATGTTTCGGTTATTGCCGCAGTGCCGGAGGTGAGGCACCGTCTTGTGGCCATGCAGCGGTCGCTTGGCAAAGAAGGGGGAATTGTTATGGATGGACGCGATATAGGCACTACGGTCTTTCCGCAGGCTGAGATGAAGGTATTTGTGACCTCGTCGGCCGAGGTGAGAGCCACACGGCGCTACAACGAATTGCTGGAGAAAGGCGAAAAAGTGGCCTATGATGAAGTGCTTGCCAATGTGGTGGAACGCGATCATATCGACGAGACGCGCAAAGAAAGTCCGTTGCGCAGAGCTGGCGACGCGCTGCTCCTCGACAATTCCGATCTCACTCGCGAGCAGCAGAACGAGTGGCTGATCGACCGTTTCATGGAACGCTCGTCGTCAAAATAAAACAGACACTGAGACGTCAATAATAAATCAGGAGCGACATTCAATATGCCGCTCCTGATTCATTATATATACTTTTCTTAAAACTGACCGTGACTTATTGAGCCTTTACTTTCTGGCTTACTGCCGCATCGATCGAACAGATGGTTGTGAGATTAACAATGTCTCTGACAGGGGAGTCAACCTTGATGAAGTGGATCGGCTTGTTGAGGCCGACCTGTATCGGGCCGATTGCCTCGCCCACACCCATCTCGAGCATCATCTTTAAAGCCGTGCTTGCGGCACTGAGATTCGGGAATACAAGGGTGTTGACATCCTTGCCGGCGATTTTCGAGAACGGGAACATGCTGTCGCGGTGCGATGTGTTGAGCGCATAATCGATCTGCATCTCTCCGTCGATATCAAGGTCGGGGTAGAAGTTGTGCATCTTCTCTACGACATTGTGCACCTTGCGGCTCTCAGGCTCTGGACTTGAGCCGAAATCACTGAACGAGATCATGGCGATCACCGGATCTACGGCGAAGTAATCGGCTCCATAGCGGGCCAGACGGGCGATATCGAGAAGTGTATCCTCGTCGGTCGTACGGTTTACACCCGTGTCGGCAAGGAAGTATGTGCCTCGCTTTGTCGTCACGATGTGCATGTCGATGAAATGATTGTAGTCAGGACGTATGCCTACAGTCTCCTTAGCGATCTCCTGTGCGACAGGGCTTGCAGAGTACGTGCCGGCAATCATGGCATCGGCGTCTCCGGTCTCGACCATCATCATGCCGAAATAATTGCGGTCAAACATCTTCTCGAGTGCTTCGGGGAGTGTGGCTCCGTTGCGGCGGTGTTTGGTCGCAAGATTCTTGGCGAATCTTTCTCTGCGTTCAGCCTCGTCATCGTGACGGGGATTGACGATCGTTATGCCGTCAAGTTCAAGACCGAGACGTTTTGCACGCTTGTCGATCATCTCCTTGTTGCCGAGGAGTATCGGATAGCATATGCCCTCCTGGTGGGCCTCGACTGCCGCACGAAGCATATTGTCGGTATTGCCCTCGCTGAATACGACACGCTTGGGCTGACGCTTGGCGGTGTCAATCATGCTGCGCATAATCTTCTTGTCGGCATTCATCAGACGCTCGAGCTCATGCTTGTAGCACTCCATATCGTCGATCGGGCGCGTAGCGACTCCGCTCTCGGCTGCCCCGCGTGCAACGGCCGGGGCAACTTCAAGAAGAAGGCGCGGATCCATCGGTTTGGGCAAGATGTAGTCTTTACCGAACTGGAGATGCGACATACCGTATGCGGCATTGACAACCGGAGGAACAGGCAGCTTGGCAAGATTAGCGATAGCTTTCACAGCTGCCAGTTTCATCTCCTCGTTGATTGCCGTGGCGCCGCAGTCAAGAGCACCTCTGAAAATGTAGGGGAATCCGAGGACGTTGTTGATCTGGTTGGGATAGTCGCTGCGGCCGGTCGCAAAAATCAGATCGTCGCGCGATGCCATGGCTTTTTCGTAGGCGATCTCCGGATCAGGGTTGGCCAGAGCGAACACGATCGGACGCGGAGCCATCGACTTCAGCATCTTCTCGGTTACGACATCCTTCACCGACAGTCCGAGGAATACATCGGCATCAACCATTGCTTCTGCAAGAGTCGAAAGCTCGCGGTCGGTTGCAAACTGCTGCTTCTGGGAGTTCAGATCAGTGCGCTTCTTGGAGATGACTCCATGGCTGTCGCACATGACCACATTCTCGGGCTTCACACCGAGGCTTATATAGAGCTTGGTGCAACTTACTGCCGCAGCACCGGCACCGTTCACAACCAGCTTCACATCCTCGATCTTCTTTCCCTGTATTTCAAGAGCGTTGAGCAGACCGGCACCCGATATGATCGCTGTACCATGCTGGTCATCGTGCATGACCGGGATAGTGAGTTCCTCCTTTAGAGTCTGTTCAATCTTGAAACACTCGGGAGCCTTGATATCCTCCAGGTTTATGCCGCCGAATGTGGGAGCGAGCGATTTGACAATGGCAATGAATCTGTCGGGATCCTTCTCGTCGATCTCGATGTCAAAGCAGTCGAGTCCGGCATAGATCTTAAACAGAAGGGCTTTGCCCTCCATTACCGGCTTTCCGGCCTCGGGGCCTATGTCGCCGAGGCCGAGCACCGCCGTACAGTTTGAAATCACAGCCACCAGGTTTCCCTTGTTGGTGTATTTGTACACGTCGTCTGGATTCGCCTCGATAGCCTTGCAGGGATATGCTACACCGGGTGAATAGGCCAACGCGAGATCATGCTGGGTCGAGTGAGGTTTGGTCGGGATAACCTCGGTTTTCCCTGGACGTGGATAACGATGGTAGTCCAGCGCCATTTCGCTTGTGATTTTTGCCATTGTAAGATATTGTTTGAAACCAGATTATGGCAATAGGGGCGCGCCATTGGCGCACACCCTATTGCATAAGATTAATAAAGTCGGTCATGGTTGGCTCAGATCGCTTCGTTTTCAGGAGCGATAAGTTTGTACCCCTTGCCGTGAATATTGATGATCTCGATCGAGGGATCTTCTTTGAGGTGCTTGCGCAGTTTGGTGATATACACGTCCATTGAGCGGGCGTTGAAGTAGTTGTCGTCGATCCAGATAGTCTTGAGGGCGAAATTGCGCTCAAGGATCTCGTTGACATGGTTGCAGAGCAGACTGAGAAGTTCCGATTCTTTGGTAGTCAGCTTGGTCACTTTGTCGTCGATCATAAGCTGCTGCTTCTGCGTGTCAAACGTGAACTTACCGATCTTGTACATAGTCACCTCGCGGCCTTTCTTGCCCTTGACACGGCGAAGAATTGCCTCGATGCGGAATACAAGCTCCTCCATAGAGAAAGGCTTGGTGATGTAGTCATCGGCTCCCAGTTTAAATCCCTCGAGTATGTCCTCTTTTAGCTGTTTTGCTGTAAGGAAAATTATGGGAACCTCTGAGTTTACTGTGCGGATATCCTGTGCGACTGCAAATCCGTCTTTCTTAGGCATCATCACGTCAAGCACACAAATATCATATTTGCCTTTCAGAAATGCCTTGTAACCGCTTTCGCCGTCGGCATAGAGGTCGGCATTGAAGCCTTTGGCCTGAAGATACTCTCTGAGAAGCATTCCCAGATTCTCATCGTCTTCGCAAAGAAGAATGCGCATACGGTCGTCCATCTTTCAGTACTTTATTTAGTTAATGGTAATGTTATTATAAATCGTGTTCCTTGGTCGGGCTCGCTTTCTACCTTGATTGTGCCACCCATTATGGCAACCATCTTCTGGACGTAGGCGAGCCCGAGCCCGAAGCCCTTGACATCGTGACGGTTGCCGGTAGAAACACGGTAGAATTTATCGAATATCTTTTTAAGATCTTCCTTCCTGATGCCGATGCCGTTATCGCTGACTGTCACTTGCAGGCGCTCGTTAGGCAGATCCTGGGTGCTCACTGTCAGGTGCAAAGGAGTATCCTCGCGGCGATATTTCACGGCATTGTCGAGTAGATTGAAGATCACGTTGGTGAAGTGCATCTCATCGACGCTGATTATGGCGTTTGTCGCGTCAAGCTCTGTCGTGATCTGGCCGCCGTAGCGTTCGACTTTAAGTTTAAAAGTGTTCGTGATGCTGTTTATGGCAGAGTTGGCGTCGACCTCCTGGATCCTGAATGTAGCCTTCGATCTGTCGAACATCGACATCTGAAGCACCTTCTCTACCTGAAAACGCAGGCGTTTGGTCTCGTCGTTGATGACGTTGGATATATGCTGCATCATGGTAGGCGACTTCCTCACCGAGTCATCGCGAAGCATCTGTGCGGCAAGCGATATCGACGATATGGGAGTCTTGAACTCGTGCGTCATGTTGTTGATGAAGTCGTTTTTCATCTCGGTGAGACGCTTCTGCCTGAATGCCAGTATGATCACGAACAGAAATATCACAAGCAGGATAAACGTGAACGCAAACGTCGGGATCATGTATTTTATCGACGACAATATATAGTCCTTCTTGTCGGGGAAAAACACTTTGAGATAGTGGCGCTTGTTGATAGGATCATTCTGGAAGAGCGTCTGGACGAACATGTTGTTGTCGCGGCTGTCGCCGAGGTTGTCATATCCGCCAGTGTGGTACTGCACTATGCCGTTGCGGTTTACCACGGCAAACTCAAACGGCAGGTCGAGACCGTTGTTCTCAAGCTCCGTGCGCAGATATGTGCGTATGGTCGTCGAGTCGGCTCTCTCCTCGATCGGACGGTTACTCGACTGGCTTATGATGTTCAGGATAACCTCATCTATAAGACCGCGCTGATAGAGATACTGGCCTTTCAGAGTCTCCTGCATCGACTTATAGTTGTTGAATATGTTGGCCGACTCGTTCTGAAGCTCGGTTATCTTGTCGTTGTCGGCCTTGATAGTCAGATCACCCTGCACGCCGCTCTGAGTCTTGAACGAATATATGATTCCCTCCATGCGGGTCGACGAACCGCCAATAGCGGTCGTCTCGATACGGTCCACATCCTCCTCCAGAAAATAGCGCGTCTCATCCTGCTCGAGAAGAGTAGTCACCGTATAGAGACTGCGGCGGGCACCCTCGCTGAACTGGTCGTCACGCATCTTGATCATGTTCTTCATATACATGATCTGCATTGACAGCAGCCCGGCAAAAGTAAGGACCATCAATATCGTCAGAATCCAGATAGTAGACTTTTTCATTCCGTTTTAGGTCGTGACATGGTCGCGGTCACTTGACTTCGCGCTTTGATTTCCGTCAGGCATCGGGGCCGTCACAGTTTCTTTATGTATGATTAACAATTAAGTCTTCTTTATGTTTACAAATTTAAAGCGTGGGTGGGCAATTAATTTAACACTTTACGTTAATTTTTATATAAAAACGTATAATCCGGAAAGTTTTGTCAGAAATCCGGAATGTGAAGATGCCGTAATGACATTTTTTGTATGTATCATGTTTAGTCTTTCAGAGTAATGTGGTGCTACCTATCGGGACTGCTAATTTAACAAATTAACCGTAAAAATTGTGGTAGTTGCCCGATAAGTTGTAAATTTGTTTAGATTTAGATATCATATTTATTGAAAAAAATGATGTTCAACGAGTATATACAGCGTCTCCGCGACGGATTCAGCCGACTGTACAGATCCCGAGATTTCTGGGGATATGTCTGTGCTGCAGTTATATGTGCGATTATTTCGATTGCGTTTTTCTATCCCGACGCAATTCAGGGCAACGAGCTGAAACAATACGACATACAGCAGGGATCGGCCAACGGCCACGAGACACAGCAATGGCTTGAGGCTACTGGAGAGCGTCCGCGATGGACCAACTCGCTCTTCTCCGGCATGCCCACATTTCAGATCTCGCCATCATATCCGAGCGACAGCATGTTCAGGTGGATCGACACCGTTATGCGTGCGGGGCTGCCGTCGCCGTCAGGACTGCTGTTCTCCATGATGGCCGGATTCATCATCCTTGCCGCATCGATGCGTATGCGTTGGTACTATGCCCTGATAGGGGCGATTGCCTGGGGGCTGTCGTCATACTTCATCATTCTCATTGGAGCCGGACATCTTTGGAAATTCATTACACTTGCCTACGTCCCGCCTGTGATCGGAGGCATAATTCTCGCTTATAATGGCCGTTGGCTGTCGGGCGGTGCCATCGCGTCGCTTTTCGCGATGATGCAGATCTCCTCCAACCACGTCCAGATGAGCTACTATTTCAGTTTCCTCATCATTGGCCTTGTCATCGCATACCTCATCTCATCCTATACCTCAAAAAATCTTGCCGGATGGGGTAGGGCCACAGGTGCGCTTGCTGTTGCTGCGGTGCTTGCAGTCGGGGCAAATCTCCCTTCGCTCTACAACACCTACGCATACTCCAAAGAGACGACACGCGGCAAGTCTACCGAGCTTTCCGAAGTAGGAAAGTCGGCCGGGCTCGACAAGGATTATATCACCATGTACAGCTATGGCCGTGCCGAGTCATTCACACTGCTTGTGCCGAACGTGAAAGGCGGAGCGTCCATCAAGCCTGTCGGGGGAGAGCTTCATCAGCTTACATTGGCCGATCTGCCTGATGCACAGTCTATGATAGCCGACGGCAAGGCCGACAATTTTACAGCGCAATATCTTGGATATGTCTCACAGTATTTCGGTGAGCCAGAGTCTACAAACGGTCCTGTGTATGTCGGAGCGATAATATGTGCGCTGTTTCTGCTCGGATGCTTCATCGTGCGCGGCCCTCTCAAATGGACACTGCTTGCGCTCACGGTTCTGTCGCTCCTGCTGGCAATGGGGCGAAACTGCATGTGGCTGACCGATCTCTTTATCGACTACTTCCCGCTCTACAACCGGTTCCGCACACCCGAGAGCATTCTTGTCATTGCTCAGTTCTGTATGCCCCTGCTCGGAGTGCTCGCGCTTCACAGGTGGTTCACCACAGCCGATGCGTGGAGTCACTACAACCGTCAGTTCATCGCCGCGTTCGGCATTGTCTCGCTGCTGTGTCTGTTTGGAGTGTTCTTCCCGGGCATATATGGCGAGGCTGTCACCGAGTCCGACCTGCAGATCTCATCCATGATCGGACGGCAGCTCACCCAGCAGGGCTATCCTGCTGAAGCGGTTTCCGCATTCAGCATCGACAATCCTGTGATCTATTCGGCAGTAGAGCGTCTGCGTCACGGCATGGTCGAGGCCGACAGTCTGCGCAGCCTCATTTTCATTGTTGCGGCGGCCATATTGCTGTGGGGAGTATCGTCAAAGCACATAAAGAGTTGGCTTGCGATATCAGGTGTGGCCGTGCTCGTACTCGCCGACATGTACACCGTCGACAAACGCTATCTCGACCACGACAGCTTCTGCACGCCTGCAGTATCGTCGGCCGACCCCTTCCCGTTGAGTGCCAGCGACAAGGCCATACTTGCCGACACCGCCATACACTACAGGGTCATGGATATACCGCGCTTCTATCATCCGTCGCCATCCTATCACCATAAAGCCGTCGGCGGCTATCATGCGGCAAAGCTCACACGCTATCAGGACATGATCGAGCGTCATCTCTCGCACTTCACGACCGGACGTGTCTCCGATGCCGATTACAATATCCTTGACATGCTCAATGCAAAATATGTCATCGGACCCGACGGACAGCTGTCGGAAAATCCCGGGGCTCTTGGCAACGCATGGCTTGTATCCGATCTGAAGTGGGTCGAGACACCGGTAGAGGAGATGGAGGCGCTCGATGAGATAAATCCGGCCGTTACTGCCGTCGCCGACTCCCGCTTCAAGGATGTGCTGAAAGCACCGGCAGCCGGGCCTCAGCCGGGCGATACGATCCGTCTTACCGAATATGCGCCCGACCGGCTTGTATATCATGCTTCGGTCGCTGCTCCTGCGCTTGCGGCATTCTCCGAAGTTTATTTCCCGTGGGGTTGGAAAGCCACCGTCGACGGACAGGAAGTCCCGGTCGGCCGTATCGACTACCTGCTGCGTGCTGTTAATATTCCCGCCGGAGACCACACGATCGTCATGTCGTTTGATCCGCCTTCATTGCATACGACCGTGGCTGTCGCCTACATTTCAGTCATTCTGATCTTTATGTGGGTGATTGTCGCCCTGTTCCGCCACATGGCAGCCGTCCCGCACAAGGAGTAAGAAGCAGCAGGAGATGTTCAACTGGCTTAAAAGACAACGGTCGTCGAGAGGCTTTGGCATACACTCGCCATTTGCCTACGACTTCGTTGTCAATGTCCTGAGAGAGCGTTGCCTGTACTACGCCTATAACGACATAAAGAACCCGGAACATCAGCTCATATACCGTGTGGCAATGTCGCTGCATCCCTCGCGCCTTTTCTGCGAAGGACTGCCCGATGCTGTGATGCGCGACATTCTTCCCTTTGAAGACTCTCACAGAGAGTTTCCGTTCTATGTCATTTCCTCGGAAGGCGACATTCCGGCAAAAATGCCAGGGGGATATGTGGCGCTTTTCATCGGGACTGACAAAGACCGGTGCGTCAGAGAGCAGTTCAACAAGATGAGAGACGGACTTTCTGAATACGGAATGGTGTTCTATAACCCCCGCCGCGCCGTGATTGTGGCCGACAGAAACCTTCCGCGGCAGGATTTCCGCGTTAATTTCTGATATGGCTTTTTTAGTTCTCATCGGATCACTGATTGTCGTGGGTGTGATACTGAAACTATTGCACCGCGAGGATAATAATGAGGCATCCCTCGTAGCAGCCGGAAAAGAGGATACTGCGGAAAACGATAACGGGGTGTGCTGTGGCCTGCACGAGATATGCAGCAAGTCGGCGCAGCGGGCAGGGGAGATCGTTTACTTCGACGACGATGAGCTTGACCGTTTTGCCGGACGTGCCGACGCAGTTTTCACAGCTGATGAACTTGAAGAATTCCGTGATGTCATGCTCACATTGCGGCCCGAAGAAATCACTCTCTGGCAGGAAAGTCTTGTCGCACGCAACATACCTGTTCCTCAGGAGATACGCGACGAAATGATCCTGCTGCTTGAAGATGTGTCTGCCCGACAGACATCCTTACACAGTTAGACAAATGGAGTTTCTCGAATATACTTTTTTCAGAAATGCCATAATAGGCATCCTTTTCAATAGCGTGTGTGCCGCTGTAGTAGGCACATACATTATATCACGCCGCATGGTCGCAATCACCGGCGGCATAACGCATGCCTGTTTCGGAGGTCTGGGGCTTGGTTATTTCATGGGATTTAACCCGATTGTGACAGCATCGGTCTTTGCCGTACTGTCGGCTTTGGGAGTGGAATGGATGTCAACGCGACATAGAGTGCGCGAAGACTCGGCTATAGCGGTGATATGGGCGTTTGGCATGGCGGTAGGAGTATTGTTCGTGTTTCTTACTCCGGGCTATGTGCCTGAACTCAACGCCTTTCTTTTCGGCAATCTGCTGACTATAACTACCGGCGATATCATTGCGTTTGCAGTTTACACGACATTGTTGCTGCTCATGTATGCCGTCGCCTTTAAAAAAATTGTCGCTGCAGCGTTTGACCGCGATTTCGCTGCAGTGGCCGGTCTTCCTGTAAAACTGCTGAATACAGCCATGACAGTGATGATCGCGATTGGAGTAGTACTCACCATACGCATGGTCGGCATTATGCTGCTCATGTCGCTTTTCTCGTTGCCCCAGATGATCGCCGAGACACGGTGTGTGAGATTCCGTAGTATGACGATTGCGGCTGTTGTCATTTCGATTGTCACATGTCTGTCGGGGCTGTTTGTTTCAGCCTACATTGATGTGCCCTGTTCCGCTGTCATTGTCATCATTCAGGTGATGGTGTTCGTAGTGGCGCGCATATTCTCGCCACGTAAAAACTGATTTGAAACAAATTACAATAAACCATATCATTTACTTCTACCAATGAGATTAAAAAACTTGCTCTTGCCCGTTGGCACTCTCATGCTCTGTAGCTGTTCGGAGCCGAAGCCGGCCGACATCTACCCGGTGCCGCAGCAGATCGAATGGGGTAAAAAAACATTTACCCGTCCGTCGTCATTCAGCATCACCGGGGCCGAATCGGCTGATCAGGATGCTGTAGCGGCGCTCACCGGCGCATTTGCCATGGGCGACGGTATTAAATTGTCGATAGGCGAGCGTGGCGACGATGCGGTAGCCACGGTTGCATCGAAAATCCCTGATCATGCACAGGGATATTACCTTAAAGTGACACCCGATGAGGTTGTCATTGCAGGAAACGACGAGACAGGCACATACTACGGCGTGCAGACGTTTCTTGCCGTGGCCTCGGAGCCCGATGTGTTGAGTGTCGAGATCACCGACTGGCCCGCCACTCCCAACCGTGGCGTCGTAGAAGGCTTCTATGGCAACGCATGGAGCTTCGACGATCGTGTGAGCCAGTTTGAGTTCTATGGCCGCAATAAACTCGACACATACATCTACGGTCCTAAGGACGATCCCTATCATCGTGAGAAATGGCGCGAGTTTTATCCCGAAGAGGATGCCGCACGTCTGAAGGCACTCAATGAGGAGGCAAAGCGTCGCAAGGTGAAATTTGTATGGGGCATACATCCTGCCGGCGACCACTCATGGAAAGAAGATGACAACATAGCCACCATACGCAAATTCGAGCAGCTTTACGGCCTCGGACTCCGCAACTTCGCCGTGTTCTTCGACGATGTGTTCGGCACACATGCCGATGGCAAGAAACATGCCGAATACATGCAGTATATCATGGATAACTTCGTGAAGAAGCATCCCGACATTGAGTCTATGATCGTTTGTCCTTCGCTCTACAACAAGAAATGGGAGCCGCGCTTCCAGCCCACATATCTCGAGGACATATCTGTGATGGATCCGTTCATACAGATCATGTGGACAGGCAATTCTGTTGTTGACATGATCAATGTCGAGGATATGGAGTGGATTAATCCGCGCATAGGCCGCAAGGCATTCATCTGGCTCAACTACCCGGTCACCGACTATTGCATCGACCACATTCTCATGGGGCCGTTCACTGGCAACGACATCGAGATTCCCGGCATGGTCAGCGGCTTCACAGCCAACCCGATGGAATACGCCGAAGCATCTAAAGTCAGTCTGTACGGCACTGCCGGTTATCTCTGGAATCCGGAAAAATATGATGTCGGCACTGCATGGGAGAAAGCTCTTGTCGAGCTCGTCCCCGACCACACCGATGCGTTCCGCACATTCTGCACCTACAACGTGGATCTCGGCGCGAATGCCCACAAGCTGCGCCGCATGAATGAGTCTCCGAGCTTCCAGTCGCTTGTAGACCGTTATGAAAGAGATCTCTACAGTGGCAACGCCGATGAGGCAGTCGACGCTTTCCGCGCTGAGTTCGGCAAGATCAGGGATGCGTCTGCCGAGTTGCTTGCAGCAGCCGGCGACAACCGTCTGCTTGCCGAGATCAAACCCTGGCTGGTGGCGGGAGAATTGCTCGGAAGCCGCGGAGAAGCTGCAGTCGACATGTATGAGGCATTTGTAAAAGGCGACGACGAGGCATTCATCAACAGCTATCTCGTCTACAACGATCTGTCGGAAAAAGCCGCAAAGATCACATCGCGCGATTTCGAGGGATCGATCAAAGTGGCTCATCCGAGAGTAGGCACGCTTTATGTCGAGCCGTTCATACGCAAGGGAGTGGCCAAACTGATCGAGATGTACAAGGCCAACCGCAATTACCGTCTCGACGTATTCCCGACACTGCTTCTCGACAATGTCACATACAAGATAAAAGCCGGCGACCGTTATCTCGGAAATCCCGATGCCGGAAAGACCGGCGGAGCACCGGTTCTTCAGGCCACCGAAGACGATGTGAATCCCGACCGTCAGATCTGGCGCTTTGTCTATGACCCCGAGACCGAAGGCTACAGCATCGTGAATGCAAAAGATGGCCGTTACCTTAATGACCTCTGCGAGTTTGGCACCGATCCGTTCGATGTCAACCTGCACACATTCGACGTGCAGCCGCGCGACGGCGGTTATATCATCATCAACCGCAGCAACGGCTACCTGGTGTACTGGGAGGCAAAAGGCGACAAAGTCAGCCGCATTTATGAGCCCGACACTCAGACCGTCTTCCAGCTGATACCTGTGAAGTAAGCGTTACGACATACATTCAGGCAGGAGTTATGGTGTCCACGACAGTTCCATAACTCCTGCTTTTTTATTTGTGTTGGCGGCAGGATTCAAACCTGCGTTTTCAGCATATGCCCTTAACTTCCCGACACAGTCAGCGTTTGGCAAATACTTCAAACAGCAGGTCGGCGTCGGGCCTAAAAGATACCGCGCCGAAGCATAGGGGGATATGATTAGGCTTAAAAAATAGGCTGGCGGTGATTGCATCACATGCCAGCCTATTTCGTTATAAGTTGTTTCGACCGTAGCGGTTGCTTAAAGCAGCGGTTTCAGAAACTCGACTTCAAGAATATATATTGCGGCACCTGCAAGATAACCGATGAGAGCCGGAAGCGAAAACTTCTTGAGATACCAGCCGAAATTGATTTTCTCGATTCCCATTGCGATCACGCCTGCAGCCGAGCCGATAATAAGAATGCTGCCACCTACTCCGGCGCAATAGCTGAGAAATTCCCAGAAGCAACCGTCTACCACAAAATGGGCGGCATAGCCTGTCGCAGCAGCGTCGGCTACCGGGTACATGCCCATTGCGGCTGCCACAAGAGGCACATTGTCGACTATCGACGAGAGCACTCCGAGAAGTATATTGATTATATAGACACTGTGCACGTTGGTGTCAAGCCATTCAGCCATCGACGACAGAATGCCCGTGACCTGAAGCACTGCGACTGCCATGAGTATGCCGAGGAAAAACAGGATCGAAGGCATGTCGATGCGCGATATGACACGGGGGATACGGTGCTCTTTCGCGCGGTCAAGCATCTTTTTGCCATTGTAGAAGCATTCGGTGAACACCCATAGGATACCGAGCACGAGCAGCATGCCGACAAAGGGAGGCAGATGTGTCGCCGTCTTGAATATCGGCACGAAAATCAGTCCGCATATGCCGAGAGTAAATAGGGTGAGCTGTTCGCGGTGAGTGCACGTATAACTGGTTGTAGCCACCGATGTCGATTGAGCCATCTCTCCAAGACGTCCCTTGAGCTGACGGGAAACAATCAGCAAAGGCACCACAAGAGCCACTATGCTTGGCAATAATACAAATGACACAAGCGCGGGAGCGGTGACATTGCCCTTTACCCAAAGCATGATTGTAGTGACATCTCCGATAGGCGACCATGCGCCGCCGGTATTGGCCGCAATCACAATCATGCCGGCATATAGCCAACGGTCTCGCTGGCTTGATACAAGCTTGCGAAGAAGCATCACCATGACAATTGTCGTGGTGAGATTATCCAGAACTGCCGACAGGATAAAAGTCGTACCGCACAATACCCAAAGAAGAGTTTTCTTCTGACGCGCCTTTATGTTTTCAGTAATAACCTTGAAACCACCGTGAACATCAACAAGCTCTACTATGGTCATGGCGCCTATCAGAAAAAGAAGCGTCTGGGTTATCTCTCCAAGATTCTCTACAATCTCGACATTGACCACATAATCCAGCGATTTTGCAGGAATCATTGATTCGGCTCCAAGGGCATAGACTATCCACATGACCATACCCAGAAGAAGGGCTGATGCGGTTTTGTCGACTTTGATAGGATGCTCAAGAGCAATGGCAAGATAGCCAATGACGAATATCACAATGAGTGACGTAATCATAGTTCTAACAGCCTTTTGTACCCGTTCGGCTGCAACGGCAATGAAATGATGTGATTGTTATTGGAAGTATGTCCGTCTATTGCCTGTTAGGCAATTTCTACGGCTATAACAAAAATAAACATAATTAATCTCAAGAACGCAAAATATGGGCAACAAAAAAACATGCTTTACAGCATGTTTTTTCTGTGAGTCTGTATGATTATCTGTTACTACTTAAACGAATCAAGCACCTGGCGTATCTTGTCGTTTGTAGTTATGCGGGTAGGCACGAGCGGTAGACGCAACTCATTTTCTATGAAGCCCATGGCGTTAAGAACGCACTTCACTCCGGCCGGATTTCCGTCGACAAAAAGAAGGTTGAACAGCTCTGTGAAGCGGTGATGTATCTGAAGCGCCTGTTCATACCGACCGTCAAGCGCAAGGCGCACCATACGTGAAAATTCGTTTGGAAATGCGTTGCCGATCACTGAAATTACGCCGACGGCACCAAGTGTGATGAGTGGGAATGTAATGCCGTCGTCGCCCGAGATGACCATGAAATCGGCCGGTTTCCGCTTTATGATCTCATCCATCTGCGACATGTTGCCCGAAGCCTCCTTGATAGCAATCACGTTCTCACACGACGATGCGATGCGCAGTGTGGTCTCGGCTGTCATGTTGACGCCTGTGCGGCCGGGCACATTATAAAGTATCACCGGGCGCGGAGACGCCTCTGATATCATTTTGTAGTGCTGGAAAAGACCCTCCTGCGACGGCTTGTTATAATATGGAGTCACCGATAGAATAGCACTGAACTCCGAAAGATCTGTCTTGTTGATCTCCTCTACCACTGCAGTCGTGCTGTTGCCGCCAAGTCCAAGTACCAGCGGAACACGGCCGTTGACACGGCTGGCTACAAACTCACGCACTTCACGGCGCTCATCGGAGGTTAACGTAGGCGTCTCGGCTGTGGTGCCGAGAACAACTATGTAGTCGGCTCCATTGATTATCTGATAATCGATAAGCGACGCAAGCGCCTTGAAGTCTATACTTTTATCTGCTTTAAACGGAGTAATGAGCGCGATGCCCATTCCATGTAGTTTCGCGTGACCCATATTGGAGTTATACTTGATTCCTTATTGCAAAAATACAACAAAAAACCTATAATTCACTTTTTTTTGATTTTTAATATCCGTCAGTATGCCGATTAGTGTCGATTAGTGAGCCTCAAGCCAGTTATGACCGACTCCAACCGATACAGTCATCGCTACTTTGCCTTTGTAGGCCGACGACATCTCCTCGACAACCATGCGCTGCAGTGCTTCGAGTTCATCGGGTTTGACATTGAAAAGAAGCTCGTCATGCACCTGAAGGATCATGGTGGATCTGAAACCCTGCTCACGCAGACGGCGGTCGATGGCGATCATGGCTATCTTTATAATGTCGGCGGCACTTCCCTGAAGAGGAGCGTTAACAGCATTGCGTTCGCCATACCCCCTCACGACGGCATTTCTCGATGTGATTTCCGGAAGCATCCTGCGCCGTCCTGTGAATGTCGTCACATAACCGTCCTCGCGTCCTTTTTCGATGATTTTTGTAATATAGTCTTTGATCTGAGGATAGGTCTTCATGTAATCCTCGATAAGCTTCTTTGACTCATTTCTCGGTATGCCGAGACGCTCCGACAGACCGAAAGCCGAGATACCGTAGATTATGCCGAAATTGGCGGTTTTGGCATTACGGCGCTGTTCATCGCTCACATCAGCGATAGGGGTGTGGTATATTTTTGCGGCGGTGGCGCGGTGTATATCCTCGCCAAGCTGAAAGGCCTCGATCATCTCCTTGTCACCGCTCAGATCGGCCATTAGTCGAAGCTCGATCTGGCTGTAGTCGGCCGACATGAGCAGATCACCGTCATCGGCGACAAACGCACGGCGTATCTCACGCCCGTTGCTGCCGCGCACAGGTATGTTCTGCAGGTTTGGATTGGTCGACGACAGTCGGCCGGTGGCGGTCACCGTCTGGTTGAAAGTGGAGTGTATCTTGCCTGTCGCCTGATTGATCAGCGTCGGCAATGCGTCTATATATGTAGACAACAGTTTCTTAAGCTGACGTATCTTCAGTATTAGGTCTACAATAGGCGACTTCGACCGATATTTCTCCAGTATTTCCTCTGTAGTAGAGTATCCGCCTTTCTTTGTGCGTTTTGCATTGGGGTCAAGCCCCATCTTGCCGAAAAGGATCTCGCCGACCTGAGAAGGCGAACTAATATTGAACCTGCATTCAGCAATATCGAAGACCTGATTCTCCATCTCCTGCATCTGTCGCGTATATTCAATCGACAGCTTTTTCAACTCGGCGAGATCGATCCTCATGCCGGTCATCTCCATCGAGGCGAGCACAGAAGCCATCGGCAGCTCTATGTCATAATAGAGATCCGTCATTTTCAGCTCTTCCAGATTTCGCACAAGCACATCTTTCAGGCGTAAAGTCTCTGTGGCATATTCACTGCAGTACGTCATGGTCTCATCTTTAGACATGCCGGCGTATGGTTTCCTCAGACGAGGTTCGATGTTGTAGTCATAAGTCTCGTCGCCTAAAAGTGTATGTGCTACTTCCGGTATGGTGTGGCGCGCATCGGTGTCGACAAGATAGTGGGCGAGCTGTGTGTCAAAACATTTGCATGACAGCTCCACTCCCTCGTTGGCAAGAAGTATTTTGTCGCGTTTCAGTTCATGGCTCACAACTGTCAGCTCCTTATTGCCGAATATCCTACTTAAGATGCCGAATACCGACCGACGCTCGCTTTGATCTGCCGGAAACTCTATGTAAAAACACTCTCCGTTATCTCCGGCCAGTGCCATACCTTTGACCAGTGCCATAGTGGCCTGATCGCCGACACTGTTGATTGCCACCCCGACATTGCGCCACTTGCATATCACTTCAGTTTCTTTGGCAATCTCCTGCATGGTGTGCAATACAGTGGGGATGACATTCAGGCGGCTCGACGGTTGACGATCTTGTTCATCAGGAATGTCAAAAAGCGAACCGGGCCCCCCGAATACGTCCTCTTTAGCAGAGGGAAGCGACGTTTTTTCTTCCTCAGGTTTCTGGTCTTCGCCAAGGCGGTTCAGAAACGATCTGAATTCAAGCTCCTCATAAACTTTTCTGAGTGCGCTTTTGTCAAGCTCTCCACGTTTAAGTTCATCGACTTTCAAGTCGACAGGCACATCGGTTTTAATTGTCGCGAGGTACTTTGAAAACACGATCTGTTCGCTGTTGTCGGCGATACGCTTCTGAAGAGTTCCTTTTAGTTTGTCGGCGTTGGCGATGATATTCTCTACCGACTTCCATTCTTTCACAAGTTTCTGGGCCGTTTTCTGTCCTACGCCGGGGCATCCCGGTATATTGTCGACCGCGTCTCCCTCAAGAGCAAGGATATCGATCACCTGAAGCGGTGTGTCTATGTCATACTTTTTCTTGATCTCCTCGACACCGAGTATTTCACTTTCTGCTCCTCTGTTAGCCGGCTTGTATATAAATACGTTGTCGGTCACCAGCTGCCCGTAGTCCTTGTCGGGAGTCATCATGTAGGTGGTAAAACATTCGCGTTCGGCAATCTTCGACAAAGTGCCGATGACATCGTCCGCCTCATATCCTTCAACTTCTATGATCGGGATATTACGGGCCTGAAGTATCGCCTTGATATATGGCACCGACAGCGTTATGTCTTCGGGCTGTTTGTCGCGGTTAGCCTTATAGTCGGCATAGGCCTCATGGCGGAATGTCGGTCCCTGAGGATCGAATACAACAGCCATATGGGTCGGATCTTCTTTTTTCAGAACCTCCTGAAGCGTATTGCAGAAGCCGAATATAGCCGACGTGTTCAGGCCCTTGGTCGTTATTCTCGGAGACCTGATCATCGCATAGTATGCACGATATATCAACGCGTATGCGTCAAGCAGAAAAACTTTTTCCATTGAGTGGACTGTTCAATAATGAAACGATGAGCCGCCGAGAAACTCTCTCAGGAGCGATGTCGGCGGGATATGCCGGTCGCCGATCGACTGGAATAATCCGAGTATCTTGCGGAGACGATAGGCCTCGCCATACTCGACACAATCATTAGGCACACGGCGAAGTATCTCCATACCGTATTCCTTCATAACACCTAATTCAAATATGAGCGATGAGTTGAACGTCGAGTCTGCATTTTCCTGAAATGGGAAAATCCAGCGTTCTTCTCCACGCCTGACGCTTGCCCAGCGGCTGAGTGTGTCGACAGGCGATGTTCCGCGATATTTGAAATCCCTGATGATACGACGCAGCAATCGGTTATCCGAGGTGGGTATCCAGCTGTGATCGTCGATCGACAGGGTTGTCAGAGCCGATACATAGACTCTGTATTTCTGCTCGTCGGGGATCGACGGTGTGAGATCAGGGTTAAGCCCGTGTATACCTTCCATAAGCAGTATATCCCCCTTTTGCAGTTTCACCTTGTCGCCTCTGAATATTCTATGACCGAGTTCAAAACTGTAATAGGGGAGTTCGACTTCTTCACCACGGAGCAATGCTGTAAGCTGACTGTTGAACAGGTCAAGATCGAGTGCATGCAGATTTTCGTAGTCGCGTTCGCCGTTTTCATCGACTGGAGTCGCATCACGGTCGACAAAATAATTGTCGAGCGAAATCATCACCGGGCGAAGAAGATTGGTCATAAGATATGTCGACAGTCGTTTGGTGGTCGTCGTCTTGCCCGACGATGACGGACCGGCGACAAGCACGACACGAGCCCCGCCGTCATGATATCGACGCGCTATGTCATCGGCTATCGAAGATATCTTTTTGTCATGCAGAGCCTCGGCGACATTTATCAGATCCGAGCTGCGTCCGTCTGTCACGGCCTTGTTCAGCTCTCCGACATTCCTGATACCTATCACATTATTGAATGCGATATACTCTTTGAAAGCCTGGTACATCTTCTCCTGTCTGACCGGCTGCGACGCGACGGCCGGATTATTTTTGTCAGGACCAAGCAGCAGAAAACCGTCCTTATACAGACTGAGTGCAAACACGTTGATCAGTCCCGTAGAAGGAGCGAGTTTCCCGTAATATGAGTCAGACACATCTCCGAGATTTGTGTAGACTGTATAAATCTCATTGATTGTATCAAGCAGAAGCACTT
Organism: uncultured Muribaculaceae bacterium; assembly: GCA_964389525.1. Classification (GTDB taxonomy): domain Bacteria; phylum Bacteroidota; class Bacteroidia; order Bacteroidales; family Muribaculaceae; genus JAFLTL01. Next base: position 29,200 of record CAYMEX010000008.1, read on the forward strand.
TGTCGTCAAGTCCTTCACCCTCAAATATCTTTTTTACATCACCGGTAAGCCGTTCCTTGCTCACAAACGGTATGTCGCGCTCCACGTCGTGTCGCATCGATGCCTCCACACGCTCAAGCTCGGCCGCTGTGGGTATTCTCAGCTCGTCGCCGGCACGGAGCTGGCAGTAATATCCGCCTGCTATTGAGTGCTCGATACGCAGCTTCACTCCGGGCATACAGTCTCTTATGCTCTTGTATAGCAGCATGCACAGCGAGCGCGTATACACTCCTTTGCCGATCTGACTCGTGACATCGAGAAATTCTACCTGTTTGGGAGAGAACACCGCATAGCCCATGCTTTCGGCTTTATTGTTGACCATAGCGCATATTGGCACAATGCCGATTTTATCTTTCAGACGGTCAAATATCTGAGCCAAAGTCTCGCCCGCGCTTATATTCTCATAACGGGCTGTGTTCTTGCAATAAATCTTCAGCTGGTCACTCATAGGTGTTTCGGTATTAATTCATGTTCTTGCCATGTCGCGTGGCAAATTTATACAAAGTTAATGAAAAAGGCGGCAATGACACGTGTCCTTTCATGTCGATTGTTGAAACTGTTGGGCTCACAGTCGTTTCTCCTGGGCGTAATATCGTCTGCGAGCATATGCCGAGTCGCGATGCAGGCATAGTTGAATTGTCTACATAAACCTCGATTTCATCAGACATGAGATTCAGAAACCTTAGTATCAGCGCTCCGTCCTTTTTGTCAACCAGAGCGGTGAAGTCAAAGCTGGAATCAGGCAGATGCACAGTGCTGCCCGAGAGTATCTTTGCCGGCACGATGCTGTCATTAGTGCCTGTCATAGGCTTAAGTTCGATGTAGAGAGAGGGGATAGGTCGGTTGCTGACAGTGCTGTCTGCGACAAATCGCACTATGCTCTCAGCGTCGGGATGCAATGAATCATTGGCAAGTTTTATTTCCTCACCGTTGTCTATATGCCATATGCCGGAGACCGGAAAATGAATCGTCTCATCTGTCTCATAGTCATAGATCCCGAGACCGTCCGACAGAAATTCAAAACCGTTTCCTTTAGGTATCCACCGCCCGTCGGTCTGCTGCCATGAAAAGCGCAGGCCTATGTCCTGGTGCCGTTCACCGTAAGTCAGCAACTTCAGGAAAGACACTGTCTGTTTGTACAGATCCGACGACGATACGTCCTGTGCATTGATGGCAGACGCCGCAGACAAAATGACGGATAAAACAATAAACCTGAGTATTACCATACTGTTTGTGTCACATCGGTGCTAAATAGATACACCCTTTTTCACACATAACGTTTATGTGCAGGTCAAAGTTGCGACTGAAACAGAGATGTAGTGATGGTAAAACCTACAGATCAGTGGTCGCGGGTTACGACATAAGAAAGCAGACGACGCATCTGGTCGCATGCCTCGCTCGGACCGAAAGAGTCAAGTATTTTCTCCGCCTTCTCCTGCAATTCACGCATTTTACTGCGGGCATATTCAATGCCCCCGTTATCGATAGCGTAGTGTATGAGAGTTTCGATCTCGGCCTCTGTCAGTGTTTCCGAGCTGCAGAGATCAATCATTTTTTGATTGTCTTTCAGATCTTTCTGTAAAAGCACATGTATCAGCGGCAAAGTGATTTTTCCCTCGCGCAGGTCATTGCCGGTGGGCTTGCCTACCGTGTCGCCGTCCGAAGTAAAATAATCGAAAATGTCATCTCTTATTTGGAAGCAAAGGCCAAGCAGCAGCGCGAAATCTGTGAGCTTCTTTAGTGTATCTTCCGATGCGCCCACCGCGTTGCAGCCTATTTCGGCGCATGCCACAAAAAGCGATGCTGTCTTGCGGTCTATAACCTGCATGTACGCCTCCTCACTCACAAGATTGCTTCTCGCATTCTGTATCTGGTCAAGTTCGCCAAGCGACAGTTTCTTGCCGAGACGGCATATCGAATCGATTATTTTAAGATCGTTTGTCTCAATCGCACAGTTCAATGCCGTCGTAGTGAAGAAGTCGCCTACGAGCACCGCGATATGGTTGTCCCACAGTGCGTTCACCGTCTTGCGTCCACGACGTTCGCGGCTTTCATCGACCACGTCATCGTGAATAAGCGAGGCATTGTGAAGCAGCTCCACCGCCGCGCCGCCTTCGATTGCCTTGCGGTTTACTGTTCCGCATGCAATTTTGGCCGACAGCATGACCACAATAGGGCGGATCTGCTTCCCTCTCACCGAAAGATAATTGCCTATTATCGAATTTAGTAGAGTATTCGGCGACTTCAAGGCACAATCTATCCTGTCGTTCAAAGCATTAAGCTCTTCTGCAATGGATCCTTGCAACTCCTGTAGTTCCGACATACGTTCTATCTTGTGAGTGAATTTGCGGTTAATTATTTTGTAAAGTTAGAAAAAACTGTGCAAATATCCTTTACTGTAACAAGTTTTTTACGTCTCAAAACTTTTTTCGTGGAGTTGTGGCTTGAAACTCTTTTAGATACAAAGGCACCGAATATGCCAGGTCAAGATATTTCCGATCGCGCATAAGTTTCTCAGACAGCGGAGTCATACCGGTTGCAAGCGGCACGATATCCGGCACGTACACTGCCGATACCGACCTCAGCACTTCACGGGCCTTGGCAGCTCCGTCACCCATAAAGAGAAGCCGTCGGCCGGGAGCAAGCCATTTTGAGAACACCGGTTCGGTGAGTATCTGAGGCGAAGGCTCCATCAGAGGCTGAAGTCCGGAGTCATATACTGCCGTGAAAACTTCCATTCTGCGGGCATCTACCATCGGAGCGAACAGGTCGGTGTCGGGATTGAAATCCGCTATCTCAAACATAGCCATAGTGGCGATCAGCTCAAGTGTAGGCACACCGATCAGAGGTATCTTAAGACCATAGGCTATCCCTTTGGCTTCAGAGAGCCCTATGCGGAGCCCGGTATAACTGCCCGGACCTATTGAGACCGCGACGGCATCAAGTTTCATGCCGTCGTGGTTCTCGAGATAATCCATGCAGCTCTTTATCATGTCGCTAAGCAATGCTGCGTGATTGCGTCCCTCAAAATCCTCGAGATGATGCAGTATCATCCCGTCATAGGAGAGCGCGACACTGCATGTCGCGCACGATGTCTCAATATTCAGTATAAGAGCCATATATCAGACCATCAGTCTATAAATCGTTTCTGTAGCTTCGGCATCGAGTTTGTGATACCCGCCGATAATCTCGCCTTTGTCTTCATGAAGTTTTCTGACAAGAAGTGCGATATCGGCATTTTCAACTCCAAGTTCTTTAAGTGTGACAGGAAGCCCGATCGAGCGGTAAAAATCCTTCAGACGCCTTATGCCGGCCAATGCGTCGGCATGATCGTCGGAAGTCGCCGGCACACCCATCACCTCGCGTGCAAATCGCGCCGGTCGCCATGGAGCGACCTCCGCCATATATGTCATCCATGCCGGAAAGACAACGGCAAGACCGGCACCGTGAGCCACGCCATAAACGGCACTTATCTCATGTTCCATGAAATGCGACACCCAGTCCTCGACACGTCCGCAGCCGCATATGCCGTTGTGAGCCATAGTTCCGGCCCACATTATGTTTGCACGGGCGTCATAATCCTTTGGATCGGCAAATACACGCGGAGCGACAGCGATTATCGATCGCAGAAGCCCCTCCGAGATGCCGTCGGTCACTTCGACATGCTCTGTCGGAGTGAAGTAGCGTTCCATGATATGCGCCATCATGTCTGCGATTCCACAGGCCGTCTGATAGGGTGGAAGTGAGTATGTTAGTTCTGGGTTCATTACCGCGAACTTGGGACGCAGCGCGAAGTCGCTGCGCAGACTTATTTTGTGCAGTCCGTCGAGTTTCGTTATCACAGAGTTGCCCGATCCTTCGCTTCCGGCTGCCGGAAAAGTGAGAACCACCCCGATAGGGAGAGCCTTCTCCGGCAGCAGTTTTCCGGCATAGAAATCCCAGAAATCACCGTCATAAACGACTCCGAGTGCTATTGCCTTGGCCGTATCTATCACCGAGCCGCCACCGACGCCTATGACTGCGTTGACGCCCTGTTCACGACACAGTGCGATACCTTCATAGACTCTGTCGTCGGTCGGATTGGGTTTGATACCATCCATCTCGACTGTGTCGATGCCGGATGCGTTCAGCGATGCCATGACACGGTCGAGCAGACCGCTTTTCTTTGCCGAGCTGCCACCCGATACAACAAGTACTTTCTTCGGATCGCCAAGATATTCTTTGGCAAGTCGCCCGGTCTCTGCTTCTGTATCACGTCCGAAAAGATATCTTGTCGGCGTGCAGTATGTAAAATTGTTCACCTTGCTACAGCTGATGATAATATTTCGCCCAATGTCGGGTGGGCATGTATTGTATGTGCTATCGCCTCTGTTGTCAGGCCGTTCGCCATGACAAGAGCCGGTTCTGCGATAAGATCGGCCGCATGAGGTCCGCATATGTGCACACCGAGAATCTTACCGGTAGCAGTCTCGGTCAGCAGTTTCAGAAGTCCGTCGGCCTCGCCCATGGCCACAGCCTTGCCGTTGCCTCTGAAGGGCACTTTGGTCGACTTGTATTCGACACCCTGCTCCTTGCACTGCTCCTCGGTCATACCCGCCATGCTGCATTCCGGCACAGAGAACACCGCTGCCGGAACCACATTCATGTCAACATCTTCGCCAAGTATCTTTTTGCCCTGAGCCACAGCCGCATGAGCAAGCATACATTTGGCATTGACATCACCGATAGCGTAGATCCCCTTGACGTTTGTCTCGTAGTTGTCGTCTACGACAATGCCGCGGCGATCGGTTTCAACACCCGCCTTGTCAAGTCCCTCCGGCAATACTGCGCGGCGTCCTGTCGCCATTATCACCATATCGCTCTCGACCTCGGCGGTCTTTCCCTTGCTCTCATACACCACCGTGCGGTTCTCCTTGATTTCGGTGACAGCCGCCGATGTGATGATCTTCACACCGCGCTTGCTCAGCGACATGCGCAGACGCTTGGCGATATCCTTGTCAAACGGAGGAAGTATCTCCTTGCAGTATTCCAGCACAGTGACCTCGCTGCCGAGTGCGTTGAGTATCGATGCAAATTCGATGCCGATGACTCCGCCGCCGACAATCGCAACACGGGCGGGAAGCTCTGTCGAATCAAGAAACAGATCGCTGTCTATGGCATACTCTGCCCCGGGGATAGGAAGTCTCGACGGATCCGAACCGGTTGCAATTACAATCATTGGAGCCGTAAATTGCTCTCCGGCTGCAACGATCGTGTGGCTGTCTGAAAACTCGGCCGTTCCCTCGACCACTCTCACGCCTTTAAGCGCCATGACGGCACCTTCGCGCAAGGCAGTCACGACGTCATTCTTCCGTTCCATTATCCGGCGGAAATCAACCGTGACATCAGTGCTTCCGAGCCCGAAAACACCTGCATCCTTCATGTCAAGCGCGATCTGGGCTGTGCGTGCAAGAGTTTTTGTCGGTATGCACCCTCGGTTCAGGCACGTTCCTCCTATCTCGCCTTTCTCGATGAGGATGACGTTTTTACCCATGGCGCAAGCCGCGGCGGCAGTATCCATGCCGCCGGGACCTGCACCTATGATGATAATATCGGCAGTTGTCATAATTAACTGTTGAGCTCTGACCATGTCACGATCGGATGAAGCGCGGCTTCCGTGTCATCCGGGCGGGTCACAGGTGTAAGATGTGGCGCGCTCTTCACTGTCTCCGGGTCCTCGGCGGCTTCACGGGCAATGTCGTGCATCACCTCGATGAATTGGTCGAGCGTATCCTTGCTTTCGGTCTCTGTCGGCTCGATCATAAGAGCTTCATGGAAAAGCAGCGGGAAATATATTGTAGGAGCGTGATAGCCGCGGTCAAGCAGACGTTTCGCTACATTGAGCGTCGTCACTCCCGTTGACTTGTCTTTCAGTCCGTCAAACACAAATTCATGCTTGCAGAGTCCGTCGATCGGAAGCAGATAGCTGTCGCGGAGCTTTTCTTTCACATAGTTGGCATTGAGAGTGGCAAGTTTGCCAGCCTCGGCAAGACCCTGATGACCGAGCGAAAGGATGTAGGCGAGTGCACGGGCCTGTACTGCGAAATTGCCGAGAGTAGCCGATATGCTGCCAAGCGCTGTGTCGGTCGTGGTCAGCGAATAGCTGCCGTCGTCATTCTTCACCACACGCGGGTTGGGCAGGAACTGCTCGAGTCCGGCTCTCACTCCCACCGGACCCGAACCGGGGCCGCCGCCGCCATGAGGAGTCGAGAACGTCTTGTGAAGATTTATGTGCATCACGTCAAAGCCCATGTCGCCCGGACGAGCCATGCCAAGCATCGGGTTGAGGTTGGCGCCGTCGTAGTAGAGAAGCGCGCCTGCCTCATGTACCAGACTGGCGATCTCCGGGATATTCTTCTCAAAAATGCCGAGTGTGTTGGGGTTGGTCATCATCACGGCGGCTATTGTCTCATCAAGCAGCGGACGCAGATCATCCACATCGACTGTGCCGTCCTCGCGGCTCTTGACTTCGACGATCTCGAGGCCGGCTACAGCAGCCGAAGCCGGATTCGTTCCGTGCGCGCTGTCGGGCACAATCACCTTAACACGCTTTTCGTCGCCGCGCGACATATGATAGGCTCTGATCACCATCAGACCGGTGAGCTCGCCATGTGCTCCGGCAAACGGATTGAGCGTAAACTCCTTCATTCCGCCGATTTCGGCAAGATATCCCTGAAGTGTGTGATATAGCTCCAGAGCACCCTGCACTGTCGATTCAGGCTGCAGCGGATGCAGATGTGCGATCGACGGGTGAGCGGCAATCTCCTCGTTGATTTTCGGATTATACTTCATTGTGCACGATCCGAGAGGATAGAAGCCCGTATCGACACCGAAGTTGTTTGTACTGAGATTATTGTAATGACGCACAACCGACGGTTCATCGACTTCGGGAAGCTCGGGAGCATTCTCGCGCATGAGCTGAGAGGGGAGTGCCACCTCTTCAAATCCATTGTCGGGCAGATAATAGCCCTTACGTCCGGGACGCGAAACCTCAAAAATGAGATTGCTGTAAAAATCGCGATTCATGATTGAAATCAGTTCAGAGGTTATTGGCTATTTCTACAAGTTTCTCAAGGCTTTCTCTCGAAGCAGTTTCCGTGACTGCGATCAGCAGATTGTCACCGTCAAGTCTCACACCGGCCAATATGCCTGCGGCATCAGCCTGACGCATGAATTTATCGACACATGTGCCGTCATGAGCGGTCAGGCAGAACTCGTTGAGATATACACTGTCGGGATAAGTCTGCGAGAATTTGCCCGTTGCGGTCAGCTTGTCGCAGAGCCAGTGCGCGCCGGCCACACCTGCTTTCACTGTCTCCTGCAGTCCTTTGGTTCCGAGAAGCGACATATAGATTGTCACATACAGAGCCATCAGACCCTGGTTTGAACAGATATTGCTTGTAGCCTTCTCGCGGCGTATGTGTTGTTCGCGTGCCTGCAGCGTCAGCACAAACGTGCGGCGTCCTTCACTGTCTTTTGTCGCGCCGACTATGCGTCCCGGCATTTTCCTCATCAGAGCCTTTTTCGCACAAAGGAAACCGAGATACGGACCGCCGAAACTCAGGGGTATGCCAAGTGACTGTGCATCGCCGACAGCGATGTCGGCGCCCCATTCTCCCGGACTCTTGATCGAAGCCTGGTCTCCGGCGATACAGTGCATTATAAGAAGCGATTTCACCTTATGGCACATATCGGCGACACCTGCATAGTCCTCAAGTATTCCATAGAAGTTAGGCGTTGCAACGATCACGCCTGCCACATCACCGCCCTCAAGCATCTTTTCCATGTCGGGAAGCGAGGTTGTGCCGTTGGCGGTCGCAGGTATTTCATCGATAGCGATACCGTGATACTTGGCGTAGGTGCTGACAACCGATTTCACTGCAGGAGCCACCGTAGCCGATATAAGCACACGGTTTTTCTTGCGTCCTGCGGCCACAGCCATCATCATCGCCTCGGCGGTAGCGGTTGCGCCGTCATACATCGAGGCGTTCGACACCTCCATGCCGGTCAGCGAGGCCATCATCGACTGATACTCGAATATATACTGGAGCGTACCCTGCGAGATTTCAGGCTGATACGGAGTATATGCCGTAAGAAATTCTGACCGTGAGATCAGCGATGCGATAGCAGCCGGAGCCTGATGGTCATAAAACCCTGCTCCGGCAAGTATCGTCTCATATGTCGTATTCTTTTTGCCAAGATCATTGAAGAACTTTCTCACCTCATGTTCACTCATCTCCGACGGCACATTGTATGTACCTTTGAATTTGAGCTGCTCGGGCACGTCGGCATAAAGATCTTCAAGAGTTTTCACTCCGCAGGTCTCGAGCATAGAGGCGATATCCTCCTGTGAATGGGGAAAATATCTGTGTGACATGGTGATTATGGATTCCTTGTTATGATAGAGATTCCCGCGTAGGCCCCGGGCTGTTGTTCAACACAGAGAGGTCAACGCGGGAATTTTTCAGATAAATCCTTTCAGGATATCAATGTTCGTTCTCACACAGAGTCTTGTATGCTGCCTCGTCAAGCAGATTGTTAAGCTCCTCGGCATCCGAGATCTCCACCTTGATGATCCAGTTGGCCATTGCGTCTTCGTTGACAAGGCGGGGATTCTCCTCGAGTGCCTCGTTCACAGCGATGACTGTGCCGCTGACGGGGGCGATAAGGTCGCTGGCGGCCTTCACGCTCTCTATTGCTCCGAAATCTTCGCCGGCTGTGATCTCGTCGCCCTCTTCAGGCATGTCGACATATACCACGTTGCCTAACTGGTGCTGTGCGAAATCGCTGATACCGATGTAACCGGTGCCGTCTTCCTCTACACGGATATACTCGTGAGAAGGGGAGTAGTAGATCTTACTCATGATCGTTATATTGGGGAGTCTTGTTATTATTTTATTATTACAAATGCCTGTTGCGGCCTTTTACTGTTTGTAGCTCTTTTTATAGAACTTCTTTTTCACGACAACTGCCGGAAATGTCTTACGACGGATGCGCACCTTCACTTCCGTGCCTAAAGCGGCATAGCGGGCATCGATAAGAGCCATCGCGATGCTTTTGTCAACCGAGATAGCATGATAGCCGGTCGTCACCTGACCGATCACCTCATCCTCGGCATTAAGCACATCATAGCCGTGTCGCGGTATTGCACGATCCTGAAGCTCGATACCCACGAGTTTACGCTTGGGGCCTTCTGCTTTCTGTGCTGCTACAGCCTCTTTGCCGATAAACTCCGGCTTGTCGAGTTTCACGAATATGCCGAGCCCGGCTTCGATAGGAGTGATGTCGTCGGCAAGCTCGTCGCCATAGAGGGGGAGACCTACCTCAAAACGGAGAGTGTCGCGGCATCCGAGTCCGCAAGGCTCTGCACGTCCCGATGAGATCAGCGTTTCCCACACCTGCTGGATTGTGGCCGGCGTGGCATAAATTTCAAATCCGTCTTCCCCGGTATAGCCTGTACGACTCACAATCACCTGCTCGCCGTTATATTCATAGGTTGAAAAGCAATAGAAATCAAGATCGGCAACCTTAAGCCCAAGTACTTCTGTCACGACAGACTCCGCCTTTGGGCCCTGTATGGCTATTTCACCATAATGTTCGCTCTGGTGATCGATCTTTACGTCAAATCCTTCGGCATGTCCTTGTATCCAGGCCACATCCTTGTCGATATTGGCGGCATTTATCACAAGGAAAAAATCATTTTCACCGCGTTTGTACACAATCAGGTCGTCGACAGTGCCGCCGTCGGGGTGGAGCATCATGCCGTAATAGCACTTTCCGCAAGGTGCACCCGTCAGGTCATTGGTGAAGATGTAATTGACATATTTTTCCGCATCAGGGCCGGTCACTGCCACCTCTCCCATATGGGAAACGTCAAATATGCCGCAGGCATTTCTCACTGCATTGTGTTCTTCTACAATCCCCTTGTACTGGATTGGCATATCAAATCCGCCGAAAGGGCTGATCTGTGCTCCAAGTTTCACGTGGCTGTCATATAGACACGTACGTTTATTCTGATCCATTTGGGTTTGGTATTGATATTTGGGTTGTTTTATGTCTTATGGCAAAGATACAAAAGAAAAATTTTAAAAGCCACAATTCTCATGTGACATTTCTCGGCATAAAATCACTTGTATTGAGCTACACTTTTCGCGACCCAAGCCACGTGCCTTTCTTCCATAAATACTCGAGCGGGCCCTGACGGTGTGATGCAAGCCAGCGGTTGCTGAACAGCAGTTGCAATGCGAAAATGGCGCCCCCGATAAGCAGTGACTCAAATGCGCCTGTCCTGCACCAGAGATTAAGGCCGAAATGATAGTATATGGCTACTCCGATGATCGACTGGCCGATGTAGTTGGTAAGACTCATGCGGCCGTAATTTGAAATAAACCGCTGGATGCCATAACCGTTTCCGGCATGAAACCATATGATCATAAAAAGCGACACAAACGCGGTCATAAAAGAGAAGTTGTATAGCATTGACACTGCTATACGATAGTATGCCGCAATCGTGACGTTTGAGATCAGCCCAGTTGTCATGGTCTTGAGAAGGTAGAGCGGAACACCGGCCGCTAAAGCCGCAACAAAAGCCCTTTGCCAGAAACGGCGGCTTTTATCCGACAGCTCGAAATACGACTTTCTCCCGAGCCACATTCCGAACATAAACAGTGCGGGAGTCTGAAACAGGCGTCCGGCCTCTACTTGCCAGAAATTACTGTATAGCTGCCCGTTCCATATATTGTTGGCAAGCGTCTGCAGCAGATTGCCGTTGCGGCCCACATACTCTGCCGAAGCATAAAACTGCATGAACGAGGAGTTGGTATCGATATACTCCGGATTGAAAAGTGCATAAACGATTTTACACCAGCACCATGGCTGGAGCATCAGAAATGATGCCACACACAGAAGCGTGCGGTTGCTCCACGACGAGGCAGGTATAAGTGCAAGACCGCAGAATGCATAGAGCAGGAGAATGTCGCCGTTGTAGAACAGCGCATGTAGTTGCGCGAAACCAGCCAGCAGAAACATTCTCCACGCAAACCGGGCGCGGAAATCGACTCCACGGCGACGTGCGTTACGCATCTGTATAAAAAAGCTGAATCCGAAAAGGAGCGAGAATGTGGCGTACGCTTTTCCGGCAGAAAGAAAATACACGATCTCGGTGGTCTTGGCGTCAAGCCACTGCAGCCATTCAGCGCGAGGTTCCGGCCCATAGAAAATGTTATAGTGTTCAAGATTATGAATCAGGACAATTGCCAGAAGTGCAAACCCACGAAGTGCGTCTACAGCCTCAAGACGTCCGGTCGACGGTCGCAAGTCTTTATATGATAATGCCATGTTAAGTTTTTGCGTATGATTTTGATTATAATCTCACTCCCACACCTAGCATAAGATTCTGAGGATCCTTGAACCCGCCGAGGCGGTATCCTACATTAAGAAATACATTCCGTAAAACAAATGTCTTAAGCGATAGCGATTGGTAAAAACGCCTGTCGCCCTTTGGGTTTAGCATATTTATTCCCAGGCCGGCATTTATAGCGAATATCGGCATTATCAGTTCTGCATGTGCCGAAGCCCCGATGCCGAGTTGCTTGAAAAAAGGAGGACGATGAAACTTTATATGCTCGTCAAAGCTGCCTTCAACCCAGTAAGGCGATAGACCGCCGCTTTCGTCGTATTGGACGTCGAGTGCGGCACCGGCCGCAAACAGGCGGTTAAACTTGCGCATAGGGGAGAACTGTATGCCCGCCACACCGAAATGTCCCGGTGTCAGTTGCGGGAAATCCCCACCGACAGTCAGAACCCTTTTACGCCATGCCCCATAGGCAAGAATGTCGTAAAACCATTCCGGACGGTCTGCTTCTTCTTCAAGAGTTCCGGCCACCGGCCTACGGTGGGATTTATTATGTGGGGCGATCACATATGTCATACCTAAAACAGCACCGACGGTGTTTATTCCGGAATTTGGTATTGAAGTGTTGCCGTTTGAATAATGGCTTGCCTCGACTCCGAGTGACATGATCCAGTTGTCCGACAGGCTGTAATTAAGCCTTGCACCAAGTGCCATATGAGCTGTGACAGAAGTGCTCACGGGTGCATTGTTCCATGTGCCCATATGATGGTGTTTCCAGCCTATGGCCGCTCCGAACTTCCACTCATACCCGAGCCACAGACGGCTGTTGAAATGCACAATTGGTGCACCTTGAAACACATGAGCCAGAATGGGGGTTCCTAAAATCCCGTTCCCATCAAAAGGATTAACGCCCAGACCGACACCCTGATAAAGCCCTTTATATAGTTGTCCTTCACGAGTGTCTTCATTGAAACTAAACCCGATCCTTGCCGTCCCCGACAGATTGCCACCGATTCCATTTTGGTCTGGATTTTCACCACGTATGAAGCTGTTGGTTTTAAGCGTCATTGAAGGAGTGATCTCAACACCGGCATGCCATTGAAGCGGTCTGCTGAATGCCGAAGGAATAGTGTCGCGGCCATTTGCAGAAACGACAGAATAAGACAGTGCCAATAAGATAGCCGGCAATACTCTACTCATATTCATCTGAAGTGGTGATTATCTCGTAACCTGTCGGTTCTACTGCTTCGCAGGTAAAATGTGTTGAGAACGTCCTTCCCGACACAGGGTTAACATATTCGATTGTACCGCGTGATTTTGCTTTCGACATAGTCACTGCTGTGCGTATATACGTTATTGATTCTGGAGGTATTTCAACTTTCTCTTTTACATTCAGATTTTTCGGAGTATAATTGAATGTGACTTCTGGCACAACCTCCATTTCATTGCCAAGACACCATGTACCGTCGACATTAGTGGGCAATTTAAGTTTTATCTTCTTTATTCTCGCCCAATTTTCCGATGGCTCTACAATCCCATGCGCCTGAAATCCGGCATACGGATCAATCTCCACATATTGAGTCGATGGAGAATTATTGTTTATCCTAAAAGTCCTATAAGACTTATATGGGATAGTTGTTTCGATGATCTCCTGATCATATGTTATATTCACTGCTTCACTTTCCTGTCCGGGGCATAACTCTATATTGATAAATTTAACCGTATAATCATATCTTAATCTTATCGTTACACTCAAGGTGTCGCCATAACTGTTTTCTTTGCTGTGAAATACTATTTGGCCATTGTCAATAGTCAGGTCATACATCATCCATCGGTTTTCATAATGTATCAGTGCCAGCTCTGTTACAGGACATTCCTCTTTCACCTGCTTGCCTTCATGATTATAGAACTTGAATCCCGTATCGTCACTATAATGGTCTATGCCAATCCATTCAAGTCCCTTGGTCTGAACGCCGATTTCAGTTTCGCCACCGTCACCTTCAAGTGTGATATTGGTTTCGTCAGGCATCTCTTCTCCGTCTAAAAATACATCGCCGTTGCACGACGTAGCAAAACACGCCACAAGAAACGATATTAGCACATATTTAAGGTGATTGACCATCATTGCATAAAATGTAACGAATTTTAACGTATTCTACAAAGATAAACCTAATACTCAATACATCTGCATAAATCATGTTAATTAAACTATTTTTCATATGATTTTCATACAATACATTCAATTATGAATGAAAAATGAAATCCGATACAACGTTAAGGCATATTCATGAAAAGGGGAGGCCGACACCACTTATATGTCAGCCTCCCGCTTGTGTACGATCACTTCATCTCGCAATGCGACTGATTCTTATACCTTACAGTCTCTCGATACACAATATCCTCGCTCGATTTACCGATCATTAGTTCAAATTCTCCGGGCTCGGTAACATACTCCATATTTCTGTTCCACAGACCTAAATCTCGATAGCCGAGAGTGAATGTCACATCCTTGCTTTCACCGGGATTTACCTTCCTCGACAAGCGCAAGAAGCTGAGGATACACATCCGGTCTGGCCGCTTCAAGATCAAGTCCGGCACTTACTGCCATGTAGGCAGCCTCCTTTTTATCAGCTGTGACTTTGTGAAAATTATACAGATGCGACACACTTCCATAGTCCGAGAAAGTGTAACCTGCGAAATTCCAGTCATTTCTCAGCACATCGGTCAGGAGAAAATGATTGGCATGTGCCGGTATTCCGTCAATCTCGTTATACGATGGCATAACCGAATACACGTTAGCCTCCTTCACAGCCTTTTCAAAAGGCACAAGATGAAGCGATCTAAGTTCGCGCTCGCCTACAGAAGCAGGAGCGAGATTCAATCCGGCCCAAGGTATGCTGTAGGCGGCGAAATGTTTGGCCGTACACATGACTTTGCCATTAGGAATACCGTTTTGCGTTTCATCCATGCTTCCCTGCATACCTGTCACGAAAGCAACGCCCATTTCACCGGTCAGATAAGGATCTTCCGAATAACATTCCTCATTGCGGCCATAGCGTGCATCCCTGATGAGATCGAAAAGAGGGGAGAGGGCCTGATCCACACCGGCTGCCGAGGCCTCGGTCGCGATAGCCGACGCCATTTCGTTTATCAGACTGGGATTCCATGTGCTGCCTTGCGCTATTGCCTGAGGAAATATCGTTGCTCCATAAGCTAAAAGGCCATGCAGACATTCTGCGATCTGAATTGTTGGAATTCCAAGACGTGTGCTGTCGCGCGACTGCATTTTTGCCCTGGCCGATATACGCGCAATCTTTTCCGCGCCCTCAAACGGGCTGTCACACGTCCCATACATTCGTCTGGTTCTTGTCACATCATTCAGTCCGACCATACACATCTGGTCCACCTTCTCCTCAAGAGTCATTCGGCTTAACAGATCCTCCACACGATCTGCAACAGGCGCATTTGCATCCTTGTAGAGTTGTGCGCTCATTGGCAGACTGCATGACGCCGACAGACATGCAAAGACAAATATTGCTTTAAGGCTCTTATTAATCATATAGAATTATGGTTATGAGTTTTTATTACGCTAAATTAGCTATTATTATCACATTTTTCATGCGAAAATGGCCACTCCCACAAAAATAAATGCAACAAGCTACCATGCCGCTATATAAGCTAAATAAGCTACATTAGCTATCAAGCTTATGTAGTTTTAATTTATCAAGTTATTTTTAGACGAGTAGCAAAGAGCTCACAACGCTTACTAAATAGCTACGTTATCTCACTCCTGAAATGCAACAAAGCTACCATGCCATTATATAAGCTAAATAAGCTATATTAGCTATAACAAGAAAAATGACGCATATCGACAAGATGAAAATTACGCGCAAGACGCGTAGAAAATCAGGGTGCATGAAAAATCAAGCTGCGTGGACTATCAAGAAACGTGGAGAACCAAGAATCAGAATCAAGAATCAAGGGCTCAAGCCGAATCAAGTATAATCAAGTAGAATCATCATATCCCCACACATTTGCCCTTTCTGGTTATTCTATTTAACATAATATGTATTATGTTTGCAATGGCCGATAACGACAAAAGGGGAGTTAATGGCCACCCACTCTTCCTATGACAACAAAAAAACCGGCTACAATACGATATATGTACTGTAGCCGGAAATATAAGTCGAATTTAGGATTATTCCTTATTTGCCTTTGATAGCTGCGATACCCGGAAGAATCTTGCCTTCGATAGCTTCAAGCAGAGCGCCGCCGCCTGTCGATACGTAGCTAACCTGATCAGCAAGACCGAACTTGTTTACACAAGCTACAGAGTCACCGCCACCTACGAGCGAGAATGCGCCCTTGTCGGTTGCCTCGACAATTGCCTCGGCAATTGCACGGCTACCGGCCGTAAAGTTGTCGAACTCAAAGACTCCGGCAGGACCGTTCCAAAGAATGGTCTTGGCGTCCTTGATAACAGCCTTGAATGCCTCACGGGTCTCGGGACCGGCGTCAAGACCTTCCCAACCGTCAGGAACGTCCATTACAGATACAATCTGAGTGTTGGCGTCATTGCTGAATGCGTCTGCTGCAACACAGTCTGTGCCAAGGACCAGATTTACACCCTTTTCCTTAGCCTTTTTCATAATGTCGAGAGCAAGATCGAGCTTGTCATCCTCGCAGATCGACATACCGATCTTTCCACCCATAGCCTTGGCGAAGGTATATGTCATACCACCGCAAAGTATCAGATTGTCAACCTTATCCATAAGGTTCTCGATGATGCCGATCTTGGTTGACACCTTCGAGCCACCCATGATAGCGGTGAACGGACGCTTGATATTGCTGAGGATGTTGTCAACCGCATTCACCTCTTTCTCCATAAGATAGCCGAGCATCTTGTCGTCAGCGCCGAAATTGTCTGCGATAACGGCTGTCGAAGCATGCTTGCGGTGAGCTGTGCCGAATGCGTCATTTACATAAACATCGGCATACGAAGCAAGTTTCTTTGCAAAGTCTTTCTGACGCTCTTTCATCTCCTTTTTGGCAGCCTCGTAAGCAGGATCCTCTTTGTCGATACCTACAGGCTTGCCCTCCTCCTCCGGATAGAAACGAAGGTTCTCAAGAAGCAGAACTTCTCCGGGCTTGAGGTTGGCAGCTGCCTCCGATGCGTCTGCGCAGTCGGGAGCGAACTTCACATCGTGGCCAAGAGCCTTGGCTACATCATCTTTGATCTGGGCAAGCGAGAACTTGGGGTTTACTTTACCTTTAGGTTTGCCCATATGGCTCATAATGATGAGGCTTCCGCCATCCTCAAGAATTTTCTTGAGAGTAGGAAGCGCACCGCGGATGCGGGTGTCGTCTGTTACTTTACCATTCTCGTCCAGAGGCACATTGAAGTCTACACGGACGATGGCCTTTTTGCCATTGAAATTGTAGTTGTCGATTGTCATCGCAAAAAGTATTTTTTTACGTTTTACCTTTGCCACAAATTTAGCTAATTTTCTTCATAAGAATCTTGCCGCGAACTATTATTTTACCAATAATTTTACAAAAGAAGCTAAAAAACAGTCCTTCTGCTTAAAAATGCTTCTATTAGAGGCAGACATTCTTCTGCTGTCGCACAGTCCGAACAAAGTGTTTCGACAGGACAGGTGCCTGTCCCCTCTCGGTTAATGATATTCTCGACAATAACGCCATATCCGGCATCCACACCCGATTTATCGAGGAGTTCAAAAGCCTTGACGCTGATCACATCGGCATATATCCCTTTCACTCCCCCAAGCACCATCAGTGCGGCAGCTCCTTTGCCCACTACTTTGTCGGCAACCAACGCACCTTTCAGGACCTCAGGAGTCTGTTTCAGAAAATTCATCAGATCTCTCACTCCCCTTTCGCGCCCGATCGTGAGCAGCCCGTCTTCATTTTCTATCACACACGAGCAATTCTCTTTATGAAGTATCTCTGTAAGTCGTTTTAAATCTTTGATCATAGATATGCGGTCTATTATCCTGTTATTCCGGGTGTTCGCCAGATTCAAATTCCAAGTTCAGAAGCATATTCAGATCCTCATCTGAAAAGAGTGTATCAACATATGCACCCTCCTCATTTTTCTGCAACCAGTTATTTATATCGGCGAGATTCGTTTTTAGCATGTCATAGACTTTTTCTGCGATATTAATCTCCGCTCCGCTTTTCACACGGCATACATATCTCCCGTCACACAATTCCACTGCCGAATAATACCGATACATAGCGGCCGCCCACTTCGCTTTCGTCAATCCCGACATTGTATCCCCTACCGGCATCGACCGTTGCTCCTTCACATCGTAGCAGATTTCCGAACCGATAAACACATTATTGTCAATATAATATCTGGCATCTATCGCTGTGATAGCCGGATCCGTCACATCATCGGTGTCGTTGCCAGTCGTCGAATTTCGGCACGACACAATCGAGGCGATGAGCAGAAACAGGATTAATGTCTTTTTCATTGAAGTGGTGTTCATTTTTCTCAAAGATAAGAAAAAAATTTCGCACACTATAATATTTTAGCAAAAATGCCCTATCTTTACTCCAAACAACCTAATCCATTCATCACAAATGAAGCATTCGATCTTTATTCCGGTGATTGCCATGGTGCTGGGAGCATGCTCACACCATGAAGCGAAACTGTACACCAACCCTGTAATAGAAACCAACTTCCCGGATCCGACGCTAATTAAAGCCGATGACGGACATTTCTACGCCTACTCTACCCAAGGTGTTCTTGGCGATATACCAATCTATCAGTCCGACAATCTCATCGACTGGACATATGTGGCAAACGCCTTCCCCGACAGCACAGCGCGTCCCGATCTGCTTCCCGGAGGACACTTATGGGCTCCCGACATCATGAAGCAGGGCAACAGATACGTCTTGGTTTACTCACAGTCCAAATGGGGCGAGGAGCATGCCAATGGCCTCGGAATTGCCACTTCCGACTCCCCCGTCGGTCCGTTCACCGATCTTGGCAAACTGTTCACCAGCGACGAAATCGGCGTCCAGAACTCGATAGACCCATCATTTTATACGACCGACGACAACCGGCTGATGCTACTCTGGGGAAGTTTCAGCGGCCTGTATATGATTGAGCTCGACCCGGTAACCTTGAAAGTCAAAGAAGGCGCCACAAAGCAGCAGGTTGCAGGAAGCGCATTTGAAGGATCACATATTTTCAAGCACGAAGGCAAGTATTACCTGTTTGCCTCCATCGGAGCATGTTGCGAAGGCGACAGCAGCACATATCGCGTTGTTGTCGGGCGTTCCGACTCCCCCACCGGTCCGTTTGTCGACCGCGACGGCAAAGACATGATTGACAACGGATACACTCTTGTGATTTCAGGCGACGACGTATGCCGCGGCCCCGGCCATGGATCTCAGATAATAACCGATGCCAATGGAGATACCTGGTACCTGTATCACGGCTACATCAAAGGACGCTCCAAAGAGGGACGCATGATGTGGCTCGACAAGATACAATGGGATGAGCAGGGATGGCCCTTTGTCGAGAACGGCACACCGTCACACGAAGAAAAACAAGGCCCCACATTCTGAAAATCACCTATATATCAATATAAAAAAGCATGCCCGGAAGACGGTTGTCATCTTCCGGCTACTTTTTTTTGAATTTACAGGTTCTTTTTATCAGATCTTACCGACAAGGTCTATGCCAGGCTTGAGCGTCTTGGCACCACGCTTCCAGCGGGCAGGACATACCTGATCGGAATGTTCGGCCACAAACTGTGCCGCTTCAATCTTACGCAAAAGCTCCTCGGCATTACGACCGATGCCATTATCATTGATTTCAACGATTTTTATGACTCCGTCTGGATTTACAACAAACGTGCCGCGATAGGCAAGACCATCATCATGATTCAATACCCCTAAGGCGTCAGCCAGTGCGCCGGTCTTATCGGCAAGCATCGCAAACTTGATCTTTTTGATTGCCTCCGACGTGTCATGCCATGCCTTGTGGCTGAACTGTGTGTCAGTGCTTACCGAATAGACCTCCACCCCGAGTTCCTTGAACTTGTCATAGTTATCGGCCATATCCTCAAGCTCTGTTGGGCACACAAATGTAAAATCGGCAGGATAAAACAACAGCACCGCCCATTTCCCTTTCAGGTCTTTTGACGATACTGTCTTAAATTCCCCGTCTTTAAATGCGGGGACAGAAAATTCCGGAAGTATGGAATTGATGATTGACTCCATGATTCGTTATTTAGATAGTGTTTTAGAAACCGGCGAAATCATCTTTCAAGACAATCTCGCGCTGCTATCCTTATAACAAACGACCGGATGGATGTGTTCTGTAATTTAGAAATTCAACGCCCACTGCAGTCCGACAGAAGGCAGCTTAGTACGTCCGTCCTGTATTACAGCCGGAGACCATTGCAGCGAAAGATCGGGAGTAATGTCGAAATTGGCAAGTGAAGCATCTACATACGCATCGACCATCGCGACAAGATAGACTCCAACGATAGCGATTATACACAGATCTCTGTTACGTCTGAAATAGTCCTTGCGCGATTTCAGTGTATTGGTCAGCCAGGTTTTGTCAAGATCCTCCTCTTTTACATTTTTAGGGAAGAAATCCATGTAGCTTTTGGTTGACGGATCATTGTCCATTATGTCCGAATAAGCCTGAGTATAATCCTTGAGCATACTGCTGTTCCACGATGTAGCATAAGTGAGACCCATATAGCCGCCTACGAGTATCGGTAGCTTCCAGTAACGGCGGTTATATATCTGTCCCAGTCCGGGAAACAACGCCGAGAGCCATACCGCACGTTTGGGGTCGGGAATAAACTCCACTTCACGTCTCTCCCACTCCTGATCGACGATCGGCAGTGTGTCAGACGCAAGCACATACATGCTGTCGCCACGCATCACAAAATCCTCGACATCTACTTCCGAAGGCATCGGCACAGGCTCTCGCCCAATCAATATCGAGTCTGGAAGCGCTCTGCCACGCTCGAGTGCGGCCTTTATACTGTCGACCCTTGCCTGATCTGGATCGACAGGATCGGTAGTGACCTGCCCGCTGACTTCGCAAGCAATAGACAAAGCCACAAAAACAAGTATATGTTTTATGATACTATTCAAAGCAATATCATCTAAATAACTTTCACGTGTACTTCTCCGACAGGAAATAATTATCCCTCAATGTTGCCGGATCCTTTCAGTGAATCAAAGATCGTGATAAGCCGGGCAAGCTCCTCCTCATTGGCAAAAGCGAAAGTAATGCTACCCTTGCCTGAGTTGTTGCACTGAAACTTCACATCCGTTCGGAATACCGACGAAAGATGCGACCGCAGTATGTCATAATCCTGCGATGACGTCCTCCCCTTTTTGCGATCCTCCGGCTCTCCGGCTCTAAGCCGTTTTGCGATCTCCTCGACCTTTCTGACCGACAGTCCTTCTTTGACAATGCGGTTATACAGTTTCAGCTGCTGTGCCGGATTGTCGATCGACAACAGTGCACGGGCATGCCCCATATCCACAAGTTTGTCACGCAAGCCAAGCTGCACTTCCGCCGGCAATTTCAGTAGCCTCAGGAAGTTGGCGATTGTAGCGCGTTTCTTTCCGATACGTTCGCTAAGACGTTCCTGCGTCAGATTGTATTGCTCTATGAGCTTCTTGAAAGTAAGAGCGATTTCAATTGCATTAAGATCCTCTCGCTGGATGTTTTCGATAAGAGCCATCTCAGTGAGTTCAAGATCATTGGCCGTGCGTATGTATGCTGGCACACTTTTCAGCCCTGCAAGCATGGCCGCACGGTAACGGCGCTCTCCGGCTATGATCTGATAAGAGTCAGGACCGGTTTTTCTAAGCGACAGCGGCTGTATGATACCAAGTTCCGAGATCGAGGAGGCGAGCTCTGCCAGAGACTCCTCGTCGAAATTTATGCGGGGCTGATCCGGATTGGCGGAAATACTTTCAAGAGCAATTTCATTGATCGCCGACGCGCCACGGGCAGGCACGTCGTCCATCGGGATAAGCGTATCGAGTCCTCGGCCGAGCGCACTCCGCTTTTTATTTGAAGATGTGGTCATTATCCACAGTGTTTATGATTAGCGATAATCTCCTTGGCCAGCATCACATGCGATGTCGCGCCACGGCTCTCTGGGTCATAGAGCAATGCCGGCAGACCATGGCTCGGAGCCTCACTCAACTTGATGTTTCGCGGAATTACAGCGTCAAACACCATGTCGGCGAAATGCCCTTTCAGCTCTTCATAGATCTGATTTGCAAGTCTCAGTCGGGCATCATACATCGTAAGCAGGAAGCCTTCGATTTCAAGCGAAGGATTAAGCTTTGACTTTATTATTCTTATGGTATTAAGAAGTTTGCTGATGCCTTCAAGGGCGAAATACTCGGCCTGAACCGGTATTATCACAGAGTCGGCGGCCGTCAGAGCGTTGACGGTAATCAGGCCGAGCGACGGAGAGCAGTCGATAAGAAGATAATCATAGTCATCTTTTATACCCTCGAGAAGGTGTTTCAGCACTTTCTCGCGGTCTGGCTTGCCGATAAGCTCAAGCTCGGCTCCTGCAAGATCTATTCTTGAGCCTATCAGATCGAGACCTTCGACACATGTCGCAACCTGGGAGCCTTTCATCGGGTAGCCGTCGACCAGACACTCATATATCGACGACGACATAGTGCGAGGGTCTATACCATATCCGCTTGTAGCGTTGGCCTGAGGATCAGCGTCAATTATCAGCGTTTTCTTTCCTTCACTGGCAAGCGACGCTGCAAGATTGATGGCTGTGGTGGTCTTGCCCACTCCTCCCTTCTGGTTGGCTATTGCTATGATTTTTCCCATAGATATCTATACTTGGTCGATTGCAAAGTTAACCTTTTTTTTCTGTTTTCCGAAAGAATGTGCTATATTTGCATGTACACGTTAAGTTTTAACATTTGTTTTCCACTCAATATTAGAGTATTCGATGGTATCCAAGACTCGTGACAAGCTTATGGACGTGGCTCGGCAGCTTTTTGCTAAAAAAGGCATCGAGAACACGACTATGGCCGATATTGCATCCGCCTCAGAGCGTGGCCGCCGCACGGTCTATTCATATTTTGCATCGAAGCAGGAGATATACAACTCTATACTTGAGCGCGAAAGCGAGCAGCTCGTATGCCGCATCCGACAGGTTGCCGAAAGCGACCTTACACCTACCGAAAAAGTCAAGGCTTTTATCGCCGAGCGCATTAATATGGTCAAAGCCGATGACAAAGCTTCGGTAAGCGAGAAAATTCACTCTTTGTTCAACAGAGACCTATCGCGTATAGAGCGCGTGCGCAAGCTTGCGCTTGAAAAAGAAAACGACATATTGCAGTCAATGCTTGAGCAAGGCGTGCGTTGCGGAGAGTTCGACTCACGTCAGGCCAAACGCTTTGCTTCAACTCTTGTTCTTGCGCTGCAGGGACTTTACTATTCATACGTCAACCATAATTACGACAATATCGGCTTGAAGCCCGTAGGGCTTGAAGACAAGATTGCCGAGTTCCTGATCGAAGGGCTCAAACATAAAAATTAAAACAATAAATCCGACAAAAAAACATTTCAATGAAACTTCTTGAAGGAAAAACCGCTCTTATCACCGGTGCCGCACGCGGCATTGGTAAAGCGCTCGCCCTGAAGTTTGCGTCTGAAGGCGCCAACATCGCATTTACCGACCTTGTGATCGACGACAACGCAAAACAGACAGAAAACGAAATCGCTGCTCTTGGCGTAAAGGTAAAAGGATATGCCTCAAACGCAGCCGACTTCAACCAGACAAAAACTGTTGTCGATGAAGTTAAAAATGATTTCGGCCGTATCGACATCCTCGTCAACAACGCCGGCATCACAAAAGATGGACTTATGATGCGCATGACCGAGGCTCAGTGGGACGCCGTGATTGCCGTTAACCTCAAGAGTGCCTTCAATTTCATCAATGCAGTGCTCCCGATCATGCTTCGCCAGAAAAGCGGATCGATCATCAATATGGCATCGGTTGTCGGAGTTCATGGAAATGCCGGACAGGCCAACTACGCTGCATCAAAGGCCGGACTTATCGCACTTGCCAAGAGCATCGCGCAGGAAGTCGGCTCAAGAGGCATCCGCGCCAACGCTATCGCCCCCGGATTCATTGAGACTGCCATGACAGCCGCACTTCCCGACGAAGTACGCGCCGAGTGGACCAAGAAAATTCCCCTCCGCCGTGGCGGAAAACCCGAAGATATCGCCGATGTTGCGACATTCCTCGCTTCCGATCTCTCGAGCTATGTGACCGGTCAGGTCATTCAGGTCGACGGCGGAATGAATATGTGATATTGAACTTCTGCACTTAAATCGGCAACATGTCGTGTCATTCAGAACAAATGTCATTGCAGCCATTTTGCAAGACTGATCGGCTGCGGGATCTGATCTCCTGCAACAGCCGGTTACTTGTAACAATAAGTCACTTCGGCATATCGATGGGATTTGGCGACGCAACCGTACATGAAGTATGTGAACGGCATAATGTCGATATACCAACATTCTTGACGGTAGCCAACTTTCTTAGCCAGCGGCCATATACCGTTTCGGCTGTGAAAGTGGCGCCGCTCATGGAATACCTGAAGGGCACACACACCTACTTCCTTGATTTCTTTCTTCCGTCAATTAGACACAAACTCATAGAAGCTGTCACATATGGTGGCGGCAACGACATCGAAGTATCACTTCTGTTACTACGCTTTTTCGATGAGTATGTCGAGGAGATATCGTGTCATATGAAACATGAAAACGACAAAGTTTTCAAGCACATAGACAATCTTCTCGAAAATCATTCTCATAGTGGCATTCCATGTCCGGGCGGCCTGTTCAGCGATCAGCACGATGACGTGGCACGCAGGCTCCAGGAGCTTAAAAACGTTATAATCGGATTTGTACCTCAACGCGACAGCAACCTTATGAATTCGGCGTTGCTCGACATTATCACATGCGAAAAAGAGATCATCGACCATTGTGCGATTGAGGACGAACTGTTTGAACCGGCAGTCAGACGACTGGAAAAAACATATATGTTTCGTAACGAGACTGCTGATGAAAACACAAATGGCACAGCAATAGCTGCACCCGACAAAATATCGCAACAGGTCGAGACACTTAGCGCACGCGAGAAAGAGATCATCAGGCTGGTTGCCTGTGGCATGTCCAACAAAGAGATTGCAGAGAGATTGTTTCTGTCGGTGCATACGGTGACTACACATCGCCGCAATCTCAGCCAGAAACTGAATATCCACTCCCCTGCCGCACTTACTATTTTTGCGATCATACATCGTCTTGTAGACCTTGACGACATACGATCTCTGAATTCCGACAAACTTTAATAACCAAATAAACAGACATGAACAGATTTCTTGCACTTTCAGCTGCTGCAATGTTTATTGCCACAGCCGCTACCGCTCAGGATGCCCCCAAAGAGTATCCTCAACCCGAAAAAATGCGCCCCGGCATGAGCGAATACTGGACGCCTCAGCCCAAAGTTGTCACTCCCGGCAACATCGCCACGAACTCGGCTCCATCCGATGCAATCGTGCTTTTTGACGGCAAAAACCTCGACGCCTGGAAAAGTTCACGCACAGGCAAGGCTGCCGAGTGGGATGTACACGACGGCATTGTCACTGTCAACAAGAAAAAGGGTGACATCCAGACTAAAGACAACTTCGACAGCTTCCAGCTTCACATCGAGTGGATGGTTCCCGAGAATATAACAGGCAAGAGTCAGGGACGTGGAAACAGCGGTGTGTTCCTTCAGGGCATGTATGAAGTACAGGTTCTCGACTGTTACGACAACGAGACATACGTCAACGGCATGACAGGCTCGATCTACAAGCAGAAAGCCCCAATGGCCAACGTTATGCGCAAACCCGGAGAGTGGAACGTATATGATATCATATACAACTCGCCGGTATTCAACGAAGACGGCACATACAAAGTGCACCCCAAGGTAACTGTTATCCAGAACGGCTGTGTGATCGTCAATGATTATGAGATTCAGGGCACAACCGAGTACATCGGCTTCCCCCGCGTCGTTAAGCATGGCGACGGCCCTATCATCCTCCAGTCACACGGCGATCCAAGCGAGCCCATCAGCTTCCGCAACATCTGGCTCCGCCCCCTCTGATAATATCTTCATCAGCACATAAAAAAACGCGTCATCAGATTGATGATGCGTTTTTTTATGAAAACTTGCGCGTGTGGTGTAATATATCTTGTCTGAAATGCGTATAATAAAGTGATGAAAGAAAGCGCAGAGCAAATCGTGTCTTTGATAAAAGCCGGGAAAAGTAAAGGATTCCGGCTTGCAATACATGCCTACTGAGCACAGATACGTGCTTTTGCGCTCGACGTCACAGGCAACGATTATGATGCTGACGAGATAACCGACGACACATTTATGCGGGCATTCGCGTCAATATCAAAATTCGATCCTCTGAAATCGGCCTTCCCTACATGGCTGATGCGTATTGCTCACAACACAGCCATTTCACATTTAAGGAAGAGACACACCGAAACAGTCCCTCTTGAATGCGTACCCGATACAGTAGCCTCGCTATCTCCCTATGACAACATGGAAGATCCGAGAGTCTCATTTCTACAGAACGCGATAGCGAGACTTGACCATGAAGACCGATCGATCATACACCAGTTCTACTACGAAGAATATTCTATCGAAGACATAGCATATGTAATAGGCAAAACACCCGGAGCGACCGCCGTAAAGCTACATCGCATACGCCAACATCTCAAATCTTTAATCGAAGACCATTATGACAGATAAGGAATTTGACAGATTGATCACTCTGGCATGCAGAGCACGCTGCTCGTCAGCGCACGACACCGGAGCATCCACCGGTATGCTGGTGCGTCGGGCATTCATAAGGCGCCACATACGTCCGATACTATACTGGACCGGTGCGGCTGCCGTTATAATTTCCACTGTTCTGTTTTATTCACGGTGGCAAACCGGCGTGTCATATGATGAATCCATAAATGAGAATTATGCAGGCCTTATCAGAAATGCAGAATCTCGTATCGACCGAAACAAAAAGACTTCCGGCGCACTTCGCGAGAAAATAGACAACCTTATCCCAATTCCGACCGACTATGAGGATTAAACCGATTTTATTACAATTGCTGTTATGGCTGCAGCCTGCAACCGTTTTTGCTGATGACGCACCACGATGGGAAGTCCCCGCAGCCATTTCAACGGTAATAGAGAACTATCCGTCGTGCTATAGGCGTGTGTATTATTATTTCGATCACGAGAATGAGACCGAATACAACCGTATACAGTTTTCTTCAGAACGAAAAGATCTGAAAGACGATGAGATTAAGGCAATACAGGATTATTATGACAGCCTGTATGCCAGGACACTTGCATCCGTCCGGTCAGGCAATGACTATGAGCTTTCACAGTATGTCAGCTGCGACTCCATAAGCACAACTGTAAGAGCCACTGTCTCAGGAGCGTTTGATCTCGGCAGTTCGACATTGTCTATCGACTTAGGCTGCAAGACAACAAAAGATCATGGTGCTGTAACTCCTGATTTCCACAAACTTGAGTCCACAATAAAAAATGCAGTGGCCGTCGGCAACGCAAAAGAGACAAAAGTAAAGTATACCGGATTAAAAAGAGGTATTATTTATGTATTTCAGAGAGGTTACGGCAAAGGCTGGACTGCCGGAACACGCTACACTGTAAAGAATGCCTCACGCAACGACTTCGAGACGATACGCAGAGAGATCGTTTCATTCATTGGATCAAAAAAGGCTGTCACTGTATTTGACCGCACGTGGCAGACAATGATAAAAAGCGAGACAACACCCTCTTTTTATGCTGTCGGATACGATCCGTCGACTAAGACGCTTAACATACTGAAAGCGACCATCGAGAATGAAATATGTATTCCTTACGACTGGCAGACAAGAGATTACTTGACAAATTAAACCAAAAACACATATGATACTGAAACAACTCGCATTAATAGCGTCGTCTATCTTTATAGGCATACAGTTTGCCGGTGCGACAAAACCACTTGACTCCATTTTTGAGAGTTGGAAAAACAAACCGGGTACTGAAACGACCGAAGTGCGATACACAGGCACATTCGACGGAAAGATCAAAGGGTTTATGTTTCAGCGCGGATTGGGAAATGGCTGGACTTATGGCTTACGCATCGCATGCCATAATATAGACCGGAGCGACATCAGTAAGCTGTTTGCAACATTCGATAATAGCAGATCGGAAGTAGGACATGTAGTAAAAACAGAAAATGGCCGGGCCTGTTTTGACGAAAACAATATGCTGGGCTATGCCTGTCATTACGATGCCGACAATAACACCGCCTATATCATGAGGACAACGGTAGAAAACGAGGTGTGCATCCCATACGACTGGTTCACTCGCGACTACTATAACGGATCGATAAAAAACATCCAGACCCAGCTGACTTCTCCAGTGTGGGCAGCCACACTTGCGCGATTGTATTCCGAAGTAAAATACAATTATGTGTTCTACGACCGGTATAAGACAGCTGTCGACAGCGCATATACCGTATCATTGCCTCTGATTATCGACACAGACAACAATTATGACGCATACCGCATACTTCAAAGATTTATAGCGACATGCAACGACGGACACACATTCATTTATGCTTATGGCATAGAGACACCGGTGCAATCTGCGTTCACAACCGTCAGACTTGGAGATAAAATCTACATAGACAAAGTCGAAAGTTCCACGCTCGACTCAGCCGGGATGAAACGTGGCATGGAGGTTATCGCTGTAAACGGAATTCCTGTCCGGCAGTACGCCGACAGTATGCTTAAACCATACGTAAATGCCTCGACCCCACAATGGGCTGAACATATTATGTTTGACAATTACGGGCTGTCAACGGGGCAAAGCGGTATGCCTCTCGATCTCACACTTAACAATGGCAAAAAGAATGTTGAAGTAAAGCATCAGATTGCTGGTGCATTGAAAGACCGTCACAGCAGACCAGGCAGTTGTCTCGGCTTTAGAATGCTGGAAAAAAACATAGGCATACTGACGATTTCCGATTTTCAGTCCTCTGAAGTGACCGCCCTGTTCGATCAGGTCTATGACAAGATCCTGAAAACCGACGGACTGATCATTGACATACGTGGAAATGGAGGCGGCAACTCGGGATATGCCGACTACATCGCCCGACATTTCTCCGCCGACAGCATCCGACGCAACTCATGGAGTTCCCCAATATATATCCCTGCATTTGCATCGTGGGGCAAAGACGCCGGACGATATGACAGTCCTGAAGAATATTATATCCCTCCCATCGACGACAAGAAACCATATCTCAAGCCCATGGTCATATTGATCGACCGTGGCACATTCTCCGCCGCAGAAGACTTCTCGGCTCTGTTTAAAGGAATGAAGCGAGCTGTGTTTATCGGTGAGCCAACAGGTGGAAGCACCGGAAACGGTGTACGCGTGCAGCTTAATGATTTTGTCTATGCCAACATATGTTCAAAGCACGATGTCGCACCCGATGGCACGGAATTTGTCGGAATAGGCATTATTCCTGACATACAGACTGCAGAGACGCTTGAATCCTACTTCCATTCAAAACACGACAATGCCATAAAAACGGCACTCGAGGTTCTCCGACGCAAATAACTGTTATATGACACTATGATTTCGGGCGGGTTCAAGATGTTGAATCTGCCCGATTTATTTATCATTCCGTATATGCGACAGAATATCCGACGCATCACGGCACCATATCACATCCCCGTCTTTTTTAAGCCACGTCAGTTGCTTTTTAGCAAAGACACGTGTATTTCTCGCAATCTTTTCTTTAGCCTCTTCAAGCGTCAGCTTCCCGTCAAAATAGTCGAACATCTCCTTTACGCCGACTGTATTCAGGGAGTTCAGCCCCCTCTGAGGTTCCACATTTCTTATCTCCGACTCAAGACCGGCATCGATCATAGCCGATACTCTCGCCGAAATCCGCTCAAACAAGACTTCACGTGGCATACCTATGGCAAACTTCAGAATGCGGAAATTTCGCGTTTTCGTGCGGCCTGTGCGAAAGGATGTATAGGTCTGCCCCGATTCATAGATTATCTCCAACGCGTGCGCCACGCGCTTCGTATTCTTCCTGTCGACCACTTCATAATATTCCGGGTCACTCAGCTTCAGTCTTGCAAGAAGCCCGTCGGAGCCCTCTGTGTCGAGCAACTCAGCCACCCGGTTTCTCACCTCATCGGATATGGTCGGCATTTCATCTATCCCTTTGGTGACAGCATCGACATACAGCATCGATCCACCGCACATGACAGCATAGTCAGACTGTTTGAAGAGATCTGAAAGCAGGCACAATGCTTCTTCTTCAAAACATGCTGCGCTATAGTATGCGTCAAGTGGTAAATGCCCGACAAAATGATGAGCCACCACAGCTCTTTCCTCAAAGGTAGGAGCTGCGGTGGCAATAGGTATGTCAGCAAACATCTGTCGTGAATCAGCAGATATAATCTCGCACCCCAAAGTCTTGGCGACCTCAATCGCAGCTTTGGTTTTACCCGATGCTGTCGCACCGGTGATCACGACAAGTGTTTTCACTCTGTTATCAGAACGTTTTTTCGCCTACAATACGGGCAATCTCTACTATAACCTGAGATGCCTTCTCCATCGACTGAATAGGCAGGAATTCATATTTGCCATGGAAGTTAAGACCACCGGC
This sequence comes from uncultured Muribaculaceae bacterium, assembly GCA_964389525.1. Taxonomy (GTDB): domain Bacteria; phylum Bacteroidota; class Bacteroidia; order Bacteroidales; family Muribaculaceae; genus JAFLTL01. The sequence goes on from CAYMEX010000008.1 coordinate 59,444, forward strand.
AAAGATGTTGGGACAAGGAAGTCCCTTAAACGAAAGCTGTGCGCCGTCTGTGCCGCCTCTGATAGGCACGACCCTTGGTGTAACGTCGGCCGCGATCATAGCCTCCTTGGCGATATCAACGATATACATCACAGGCTCGACTTTCTCGCGCATGTTGTAATACTGATCCTTTATATCGATCGAGGCACATCCGGGAAACTCGTTGTTGATTTTACGTGCCAGATGTTCAAGCTCCTTTTTACGACGCTCAAAACGGTCTCGGTCGTGATCTCTGATGATATACGTCAGCACAGTCTCCTCTACACTGCCCGAAATGGATGTAAGATGGTAAAATCCCTCATATCCCTCGGTGTGCTCAGGAGTCTCCCAGCGGGGAAGCATGATGATGAACTGGTTGGCCACACGCATCGAGTTCAACATCTTGTGCTTGGCGTAGCCGGGGTGCACGTTGCGACCTTTGAACGTCACCTTGGCAATTGCAGCGTTGAAATTCTCATACTCGAGCTCACCGATCTCTCCGCCATCCATAGTGTAAGCGAAATCAGCGCCGAAATGCTCCACATCAAATTTGTGTGCGCCAAGGCCGATTTCCTCATCCGGGTTAAATGCAATGCGTATGTCGCCATGTTTGATTTCAGGATGCTCCTGCAGATAAGCCACCGCCGTTATGATCTCTGCTATGCCGGCCTTGTCATCGGCTCCAAGCAGAGTAGTCCCGTCAGTCACGATGAGATCCTGTCCTTTGTAATGCTCCAGCTCCGGAAAATCTTTTGGCGACAGCACCATTCCGAGCTTTTCGTTAAGAATGATGTCTCCGCCGTCATATCCCTTGACAATGCGCGGATGCACATGCTTGCCCGACATATCGGGCGATGTATCTACATGAGCGATAAATCCAACGGTCGGAACCTTGCGGTCGTTGATATTGCCCGGCAAAGTAGCCATAAGGTAGCCGTTGTCGTCAAGCGTTATATCCTGCAGTTTCATGCCCTCCAGTATCTCCTTCAGATGAATGGCGAAATCCATCTGTCCGGGAGTCGAAGGAGTCATATTGGTCATATCATCGCTCTGGGTGTCCCATGACACATAATCCAGAAAACGGTCTACAATTCCCATGCTTGTTTTTATTAATAAAGCCACCGGTGTAACGACAGAGTCTTATATAAACTTTGGCGCTAACCGGCGGCTATAGTTCTAAATTGCTATTATAATAGAGAAGTCATCAAAGTGCCTCCACACGTTTCAGATTGGCTTCATCATTGAGATTATAATACACGTTGCGCAGATATACGAGTGCATCGTGCATCTCATCGGGATTAAGCTTGTAAGCCTCTTCAAGATAAGTGGCTGCCTCACGGAAAAGCGGGTTAACCTGAGAGTCGCGCACCTTCTGGTACTCCTCCTGCGACTGCTTTGTTGCAGCATCGTCGATAGCATATGCCTTGTTGCAGAGTGAACGGCCGACATTGTACTGATACTGAGCGTTGCTCGGATCAATCTCCACAGCCTTGCGGTAATCGGCAAGCGCGGCATCATGGTTTTCAAGATTCTCCTCAAGGATACCGAGTACAAAATAGAGATTCGGGTTGTTGGGCTCTGCCGAGATTGCGCTGTTAAGCATCGTGCGAGCCTCGTCAAACTGCTTGTTCTCGATCTTGTTGTTTATGATCAGCTGGAGATACTTGACATCCTCGTTACCGTAGAGAGGCAGAGCGGCCTCGGCAAGCTTTGTCACTTTCTCATTGTTCTTGAGCTGGAATGCAATGGCAATTGCATAATCATATACATTCTTCTTGTTGTAGCCAAGGTCGATAGCCTTTTGGAATGCAGCGTCGGCTTTGTCAAGCTGATCGCCCTGCCAGGCGGCAAGGGCCTGATTATATGCGACCTCTGCCATTGCTGTGTCGGCAGGTGCCTTGGGAGCGTTTTCACCAAGCTCACTGTTTGAAGGAAGTGCGAGATAAAGATCCCAGGCCTCGTATGCGCCATTGAAATCTTTTGCCTCCCAACAATATACGGCAGCAGTATTCAGATCGTTATAGTGATTCTGTATCTGCTTCACGATATCCTTTGTGTACTTAGTCTTGATCTTACCCTTGTTGTCTGTCACCTTGTCGAGAGGAAGTGCTTTCAGGAAGTACTCCATACCCTGACGAAGAGCATTGCCGGTCTGAGCCTTGTCGACATTCTGGCCAAGGGCTATCTTGGTAAAATTCTGATCATAAAGACCAACGCCGGCCTTACCGGCTACATACCAAGTCAGAGCCTCACCTGCACTTTCTTCATTGGTCAGGGCAGGTGCAATCTTGGTGAGTGCTGCGGCGAAATTGGAATTAGAGCCTTTTGTTTCACGCTCCACTTCCTTTACCAAGGCATTCTGAGCCGAAAGACCCAGTGTGGCCGCAAAAAACAATGCGGCGAGACTTACCTTCTTCATAATCTATGGTTAGTTAATAATTTATTTAATATTTTCATGATAGTCACTCTCAAAGCACATCCTGATCGTCCTGCTCGACTTCGTCGTCAGTCTCATCGTCCAGGATCTCTTCTTCATCGATCTCCTCGATCATATCCTCTCCGGCATCTTCCGGAAGAATATCAGCCTCAGTTATATCGACATTTTCAGTCTCCTCCTCCGGGTCTGTATCGACACAGCAGACCGAAGCGATTGTATCGGCACGCTTTTCAAGATTAATCAGTCGGACACCTTGAGCGACGCGGCCAATCACACGAAGATCGGCACAGCGTATTCGCAATGTGATACCCGAACGGTTGATTATAACAAGATCCTTGTCGTCATCAACGATCTTCAGGGCCACCATCGAGCCGGTCTTATCTGTCACCTTCATGGTTCTGACGCCCTTGGCTCCGCGGTTGGTCACTCTGTAAGAATCGAGGAGCGAACGCTTGCCGTAACCGTTTTCAGAAATTACAAGTACATCAGGATCCGTTCCGTCGGGCACTGCTACAAGACCAACAACCTCGTCATTGCCGCCGTCGAGCTTCATGCCGCGCACACCGCCGCTTGTGCGACCGCTTTTGCGCAGCGTGTTCTCATGAAAACGTATCGCACGGCCATTTCGGTTGGCAAGCATGATCTGATAGTTGCCGTCGGTGAGTTCCACACCCACAAGCTGGTCTCCCTCATCTATCGCCATCGACTTGACACCCTTGGCCGCAATCGAGCTCGAATAGTTGACAAGCGCGGTACGCTTGACAACACCCATCTTTGTTGCGAACACAAGGTTAAGTTCTGGATCCTTCACATCCTTCACTTTTATAACCGTCGTTATGGCATCATCGGGAGCTATGTTCAGCAGATTCTGTATAGCACGTCCTTTGGTGTTCTTTGCTCCTTCGGGTATGTCATACACTTTCAGTCGGTAATGCAGGCCCTTCTTCGTAAAGAACAGCAGATTATTGTGCATCGATGCAGGATAGATGTATTCGATGAAGTCCTCCTCGCGGGTATTGCTGCCGCGCGATCCTACACCACCGCGGTTCTGCACGCGGAACTCGCTGAGAGACGTTCTCTTGATATATCCCATGCGCGAGATCGTGATGATCATCTCCTCATCGGCATAGAAATCCTCGGCATTGAAGTCGCCGGCCACATAATCGATATCTGTGCGGCGTGCGTCGCCGTATTTGTCTCTGATCTCGATGAGCTCGTCCTTCATCACATTGCGGCAGACAGCATCGTCGTTCAGGATGCTTTCAAGATATGCGATAGTCTTCTCCAGTTCATCGTACTCATTGCGCAGCTTATCCTGCTCAAGGCCGGTTAGCTGTCTAAGCCTCATCTCGACGATTGCGGCAGTCTGGACTTCGGTCAGTCCAAAACGCTCCGACAGTGTCTGACGTGCAATGTCAGGCGATGCAGAACCACGTATGATCTTAATGACTTCGTCGATATTCTGCGATGCAATAATCAGGCCTTCAAGTATATGGGCGCGCTCAGTAGCTTTGCGGAGATCAAAGCGTGTGCGTCTGATCACAACTTCGTGTCTATGAGCGATGAATTCCTGAAGTATCTCTTTGAGGTTGAGCGTCTTGGGGCGACCATGAACCAGTGCGACATTATTGACGCTGAACGATGCCTGCATCTGGGTCATCTTATAAAGCTTGTTGAGCACCACCTGTGAGTTGGCGTCGCTCTTGAGCTTTATGACAATACGCATGCCCTTATAGTCACTCTCGTCATTGAGATCGGCAATACCGTCAAGCTTTTTATCATTGACCAGATCTGCGATATACTTGATCAGGTCGGCCTTTATGACATTGTAAGGTATCTCCTTTACGACAATGACTTCATGATCTTTCTCGGTCTCTATCTCAGCCTTTGCGCGTATGACGATACGCCCGCGACCGGTCTCATAGGCATCCTTCACGCCCTGGTAGCCGTAAATAGTACCGCCGGTCGGGAAGTCGGGAGCCGTTATGTACTTCATAAGGTCGCTGACTTCAAGATCAGGGTTGTCAATCAGAGCGAGACATCCGTTTATCGACTCGGTGAGATTGTGAGGCGGCATGTTTGTAGCCATACCGACGGCAATGCCGGCCGCTCCGTTGACAAGCAGATTCGGGAAACGGGTAGGCAGAACTACCGGTTCCTTTCTCGAATTGTCGTAGTTAGGCTGGAAATCTACTGTCTCACTGTCAATATCAGCAAGCATCTCCTCTCCGATCTTTTCAAGACGCACCTCGGTATATCGCATTGCCGCAGGGCTGTCGCCATCGACCGAACCGAAGTTGCCATGACCGTCGACAAGTGTATATCGCATCGCCCATGGCTGTGCAAGACGCACTACCGTACCGTAGATCGAGCTGTCGCCGTGCGGGTGATATTTACCCATCACATCGCCGACACAGTTGGCTGATTTCTTATGTGGATGATTCGACGTGTTGCCCATCTCGTTCATTCCGTACAGCACACGGCGATGAACCGGTTTCAGACCGTCACGCACGTCAGGAAGAGCACGAGACACAATCACCGACATCGAGTAATCGATGTACGCCGACTTCATCTCATTCTCGATATTGATTTTCAGAATTCGATCGTCGTTGAACTTATCTTCTTCAACCATTTATTGTCTTAGAATTGCGTTACTTTAAATGTTTTATTCCTACAAAGATAATTATTTTAGAGGATAAATCCCAAATTTTTTAATACGCACGCCCGAAGCCTGCAGACTCGACAATCCGCACACAAAAGACAAGCAGACAGCATTAACCAACAGGATATTACACTTCAAGAGCCCCGACGAGTTCGTTAACATCACCAACCCCGTGACGATCGCAATAATCCGAGATATAATCAACAATTTCCGACGTCACGGCCGGATTGACAAAATTGCACGTGCCAACTTCAATCGCCGATGCACCGGCAAGAATAAACTCCATTGCGTCACGGCCACATGAGATTCCCCCGAGGCCTATAACCGGTATCTTAACAGCTTTGGCAACCTGCCAGACCATCCTCACCGCCACAGGCTTCACCGCCGGCCCCGAAAGACCGCCGGTAATTGTCGAGAGACAAGGTCTGCGACGCTCCACGTCTATCGCCATGCCGAGCATCGTATTTATCAACGACACGCTGTCGGCCCCTTCTGCCTCAACAGCCTTGGCGATCGAGACGATATCAGTAACATTAGGCGACAGCTTTACAATCAAAGTCTTGCCCCACGCAGCCCTAACCGAGCGCGTAACATTGCCGGCACCCTCAGTGGTTGTGCCAAAAGCCATTCCACCCTGCTTGACATTAGGACACGAAATATTTACCTCGATCGCCCTTATCCTGTCAAGCTCCGACAGCTTTTCGGCAACTGCGACATAGTCATTGACACAAGCCCCCGACACATTCACAATTATCTCGCTGTCATATTTCAACAGGCGCGGATATATATTCTCGATAAAATAATCCACACCTTTATTCTGCAATCCTACGGCATTAAGCATGCCGGATGGAGTCTCCGCCATGCGAGGATATGGATTTCCCTGACGCGGCTCAAGAGTCGTGCCTTTCACAATAAATCCGCCCAGTTTTGACAAGTCTACGAAATCCGCAAATTCCTCTCCGTAGCCAAAAGTCCCCGACGCTGTCAGCACCGGATTCTTAATCTTCAATCCCCCGCCTATTTCAACACTCAGTTTTGCCATTTCAGTACATTTACATCAAATACAGGCCCCTCGGTACACACACATACATTCCCCTTGTCAACCGTCGACTCAACGCAGCAGAGACAAGCACCGAGTCCGCATGCCATAAGATTTTCAAGCGACACTTCACACCGGTTGCCCTGCTCCCGACATACGCTCGCTATAGATTTCATCATCATAAGCGGACCGCAGCAAGCCACAAGATCCCACTTCTCGCGTAAGATCGGATGCGTCGCAGCAAAGCCCTTATGCCCTTCACTTCCGTCATCGGTAGCAACATATACATGCCCCGACTTCTTCAGATCATCGACAAGCATCAGTTCGTCACGCGTTTTAGACGCAGCAAGCACAGAGACATCAACGCCACTTTCCGACAGCTTGCGACCATAATAAAGCATCGGAGCGATGCCAACACCGCCGCCGACCAGCAATACACGTTTACCACGCTCAGGCATAGAGAAGCCATTGCCCAGCGGAAGGACAACATTAAACACCGTGCCTTCGCCCATGTCGCAAAGCTCCGAAGTCGCTTTTCCTGCCCTTCTTACAAGGAGCCACAATTCGTTACCCGACACATTGCACACCGAGATCGGACGTCTCAGCAGAACACCGGGCACCTCAACCTTAACTTCCACAAATTGCCCGGGAACAACAGGCGGAAGAACACCGCCATCAACGGGCTCCAGTATAAGAAGCTGACACGATGACGAGACAGCAGTATTGCGCCTCACCACCATATCCATCATACATTTTGAGTTCATTATATTGCATTTGTTTTATGCAAATATAAGCAACACATTTTATATATACGACATACGCCAAAAAAAGTCAGAAAGTTCTATACCAGACACTCCATGCCGGAACTAATACCCAGCGTTTTATGCAGGGTAAAACGACTGAAAACTATTATCGCTGTAAAAAACGACAATATTGGAGATACGCCTCCCCTCACCTTGATTGACCTTTATGGTAACAGCCTTATTTTTAAACTCCTCAATATCATCAGCACGCTTATCATTCAGAGGTATTCCATCTTTTACAGTTGAATCAACAGACAAATCCTCTTTCATCGCAGACGCGCCAACAGACCCTACCTCATGATATTTGTCCCTGTCAAAAAACTCAATTATTCCAGATCGATCATCACCGGAAGACTTATCAGACGGAACAAAAGCATCCACATCATCTTGATTGTCAAAAAGCAAAGAACTTCCTCCACGACAATTCACGTTGTTTTTCCCCTCCGAGAGTTCAATATTTTTAGCAACCTCCATCTCTCCTTCGCCAAACATCAGCCAATAGACCGACAACGTCGGAAAGGCAGCATGAATTTTAGCGACAATCTCATCACTCACCTTCTTATTTCGCCCATTAAGCAACTGAGAAAGGGTAGGCCGTGCAATTCCGCATATATCCGCAAATTGAGTTACGGGTATATTAGTCTTACCAATATATTCTTTTAATCGAGAAACGAGATCCATGATGCAATTGTAATAAGTGCATAAATTAATAATGCAAATGTAATCGATAAATTTGTAAACTCCAAAATAAAATCAGCACCACAATTTAGAAAACAAAACAGATCCACGAATTACAAATGCACCTGATAGAGCCACGACATCTCTCGCAATCTAAAGTTAATTATAAAATAAACGATGTAACTCTCTGTATAACATACACGTGAATTACGGTATAGCTGCATAGCGGACTTCAACCACAGATAATCAATAAAATTCTACTATAAGACTTTAAATATGCTAAGACATATTACTGATTATTAGCGTAGTTACCGCTTAAATTAAAAGATATTAACGAGCGTAGTTTTGCATTTAAGTACTGTTTACCTAAAATACATAAATACCATCTCCCCGTATTCCCCGAATCAAACTACGTCCCGATGGTATTGTAAAGCGAGACTCTTTACAACTGTAAAACGTCCTTTTGTTTACGTTTGCAGTTGGACCATAAACATCGTCTACTACATTTGTAAATGACATCTCTTGTTCATTTACAAATACAAAGTAGGTGCATTATGCAAAACTTAATTCAATTTGCGTTCGTATTTATTATACAATTAATTGGGGGATGTTGTTCTGTAAATACCTTGATAATCAACACGTTTTAACGCAAATATATCTAAAATAACGCATTTTAAATCTGATTCTATCTGTCGTGCGATACTCCACCTTAGAATATCCAATTCTCAGAAGATGTTTAAGTGCATTGCCAAGATAGCTGGAGCGCATACCCTACTTTTGTTATACAGCAGTAGCAGATCACAGTAGCAGATCACATGCACGCGGGTATTCAAAATACCGTATAATAAGTATAGTGGAGAGTAATTTTAGTATTAATTTTGCAATATGAGATTATCTGACCTGAAACCTGGAGAAGAAGCAGTCATCATAAGACTGCATGGCTACGGAGCTTTTCGTAAGCGTGTAATGGAGATGGGATTTGTTAAAGGGCATAAGATCGAGGCAGTACTCACCGCTCCCCTTAACGATCCGATCAAATATAGGCTTATGGGCTATGAAATATCATTGAGGCGCAATGAAGCGAAGATGATTGAAGTTGCGACTCCTGATGAATTTTCTGAATATGCCGATCCGGCGACTCACGTAGCACGGGAACCCATTATTTCAGACGATGAATCCGGCAACCAAGCCGGAAACAAGATACATTCAAGAACACATACAATCAACGTCGCACTCGTCGGTAATCCTAATTGCGGAAAGACATCGCTTTTCAACATCGCATCTGGTGCGATGGAGCATGTAGGAAACTACAGCGGAGTAACGGTCGACTCAAAAACCGGCACTTTTCGTCATGGAGGGTATCGCTTTAATATAGTGGATCTGCCGGGTACATATTCTCTGACATCTTATTCTCCCGAGGAATTATACGTCAGACGCTATCTACGCAATCAGTCGCCCGATGTGATCATCAACGTAATTGATGCGTCAAACCTTGAGCGAAATCTCTTCCTGACGACTGAACTCATCGACATGGACAGAAGCATGGTAGTTGCCCTGAACATGTATGACGAATTGCGCAGTTCAGGAGATTCACTTGACTATGCCATGCTTGGGAAAATGATCGGCGTGCCTATCATACCGACGGTGTCAAATACCGGTGAAGGCATAGACAAACTGTTTGATGCGGTTATCCATGTGTTTGAGCAGAAACATCCGTCCGTCCGACATATTCATGTCAACCTTGGCACAGAGCTTGAAAATGCTGTCGGAGAAATCAAAGACATCATCAAATCCGACAACTCCGTCGAGCGACATTTTTCCCCCCGCTATCTTGCGATCAAGTTTCTTGAGCACGACAATGAGATTGAAGATCTCCTTGAGCATACAGAATGCTATTATACCCTGAAGTCGACACGCGACCGGCTGATAAGACAACTACAGTACGATACGTCGGAAGAAGATATCTCGGCCATAATAGCAAACGAAAAATACGGTTTCATATCAGGAGCACTCGCCGAGGTAATGGAACGTTCGGAAAGAGAGCACACCGAGTCAACAAAGATAATAGACACTTTTGTCACCAATCGCCTATTCGGATTTCCCATCTTCATAGCTGTAATGCTTTTTATCCTGTGGGCGACATTTTATCTCGGAGCTTACCCTCAGGAATGGATTGAATCGATTGTCGCCTGGTGCGGATCGATCGTATCGGGCTATATGCCCGACGGGCCACTTAAAGATCTCATAGCCGACGGCATCATAGGTGGAGTTGGCGGAGTTATTGTATTTCTCCCAAACATCCTCATTCTATATTTCTTCATATCGTTCATGGAGGATTCGGGCTACATGGCGAGAGCAGCATTCATCATGGACCGCATCATGCACCACATAGGCCTGCACGGGAAATCATTTATACCGCTTCTCATGGGTTTCGGATGCAACGTACCGGCCATAATGGCGACAAGAGCTATCGAGAGCAAGTCATCAAGGCTCATCACGATTCTCATAAATCCATTTATGTCGTGCTCGGCACGTCTGCCGCTTTACGTACTTCTTATCGGTACATTTTTCGAGCCATATGCTGCGACTGTATTTCTATTGATTTACGCTATCGGCATAGGGGTAGCCGTGATTACAGCACGTCTGCTTCGCCGGGCCAGCTTTTTTGCCGACGAGACACCGTTTGTCATGGAATTGCCACCCTACCGCATCCCCACACTGAAAGCGACATGGAGGCATATGTGGAGCAAATGCAAGCAGTATCTTCAGAAAATGGGAGGCATTATTCTACTTGCAAGCATTGTCGTCTGGGCACTTAACTATTTTCCACATCACGAAAACAAGCCCAACGTCCCAGAAAACACGCCTGAATATATCGCGAATGCAAATACAGATGTTATCGACACTGAGCATGACTCATATCTTGAGATGATCGGCAAGGCGGTAAATCCGGTATTCAAGCCATTGGGATTCTCATGGAGAGCTACAGTGGCGGCAGTAGCCGGAATACCCGCAAAAGAGATTATCGTAAGCACACTTGGAGTGCTGTATACCGGCGACGAGGATGTGGAACAGCATACACTCGGCCAGAGACTCACAACACCGTCGCCTCTGACCGGAAAGCCTGACTTTACACCGGCATCGGCACTGGCCTTTCTTATATTTGTTCTTTTATATTGCCCATGTATCGCGACTCTTACGGCCATATCACGCGAGACCGGATCATGGAAATATGTATGCTTTTCTGTCGTATACAATACAGCCGTTGCGTGGATTATAGCATTTGTGGTATACTTAATCGCCTCTCTGATTATATAACTTCATTCAAAATATGTTAAATAACATGTTTTTTGAACAAAAATCCGTATTTTTGCAATTGTTAGACGGTTTGTAAAAATATGACAGGTACAACGACACGTAGTGTTCTTGAGAAAGTAGTCAGCGAGGACATGTCCGAGATATGGGCTGTTCTTGATGGCGATGAAAAGCGAAAGATTACTGAAGCATTTTCTATTAAGACATTTAATAGAAATCAGATAATTTATGCAGAAAAAGATAGTCCAAAATACCTTTGGTGCCTGCTGAAAGGCAAAGTAAAGCTTTTCAAGGACGGCATTGGCGGTCGCCCTCAGATTTTGCGTCTTATACGTCCTGTTCAGTATTTCGGTTACAGAGCATATTTCGCCAATGAGCCATATGTATCCAGTGCCGCCGCATTCGAGCAGTCAACAATAGGTTGCCTTCCCATGTCACTTGTCTGTGAACTGGTGCAAAACAACATCAACCTTGCATGGTTCTTCATACAGGAACTTTCCCGCAACCTCGGAGGCAGCGATACACGCCTCGTTAACCTCACCCAAAAACATATACGTGGCCGACTTGCCGAGGCGCTACTTGCCCTTCAGGAAAGTTATGGACTTGAAGATGACAACACGACCCTGCGCATTTATCTCTCACGCGAGGATCTTGCCAATCTCTCAAATATGACAACTTCAAATGCGATACGCACACTGTCTAATTTTGTATTGGAAAAGATCATCACTGTCGATGGCCGACGCATAAAGATCTTAAACGAACAGGCTCTTCGCAAGATTTCAAAATTCGGCTAATCCGCATTCAGGCAACAAAGCATACTTATATTTCCCGGATATAAAAAAAGCGTCCCGCTTTTCTCAATCACCTTTTCAGTGAATTGTAAGCGGGACGTTTTTATCCTATATACCGGAGCTTACTCTGTCTTCTCCTGAGCTGCCAGAATTTCTACGGCCATGTCATAAATAGTAGTGTCATCAAGAACTACAATACCTCCATCCGGTCCCGGTTCGATATGAACCCCATGGTTCTTGCCAAACTCATAGTTTGAACCGCCAAAATAGTTACGGACCGTCTGAACTGTCACATTCAGTTTATCTGCTATCTGATGGGTGGCACCGTCTGGCAAACTGTCTTTGAGACGACGCAGCTCGTTAAAACTAATGGTCTTGCTCATATCTAATAGATTTTTACGTTTAAGGCTTTTTTGTTAGTGAATTTTTGTGTTTTAAATATAGATCTATATTTTCATTCCTACAAATACAAATTACGTCCTGACATATGTTATACAACACATTTTCTATAATCTCTCGACATCTTTACTGTTTATCCAGGCACGATGGACATTGTCTACCTTTACTTCAAGCCACAAGGGAGAGACTGTGTCCGACGATAGTTTTACAGAGTCTACAACGTCAACAACTGCACCCTCGTGAAGTTGAAAAGCCTGCTCGGACTTGTCTTTAGGGACACGGGGAACAGTCGACAGCTGCACATTTGGTGATATGACGACCGCCGTCGAACGGTCTGACACAATCGATGCCGTTTTCTGTGCCATATATAATACACATCCGTCCAATACAAGAACGATAAGACCGCCGAAAAAACATATTTTCCGTATTACGACCGAACCGGAGAATACATACATGGCTGCTGCCCCGAGAAAGACAGCAAACATGACGAGAGCCATAATCGCCCACCCGTCGGGAGTATTACTGAACATTATATTGTCTGCGACCTTTCTGACAAATGTACGGTTATCATCCTGCTTATCCACGGTCTTTGTCATCACAAACTGCAGGTTCTGTCGAGCGTCGCTGTTTGTCGGGTCAAGTTTCAGAGCCCGTTTATAGTATAATATAGCTTTGCCGATCTCACCTGACCGATAATACGAGTTTCCGATATTGTATAACAGTGCCGATGAGCTACCCGACTCTTTTTCGGCATCCAGATACAAAGTTGTAGCGAGAGCATAATCGTCGGCAAGATAAGCCGAGTCTGCCTTCTGTATCAGGTCTGCTTTTAACGAGAATGCCGATATGAAAAACACAGACACACATGCTGCCACCCTGACTGCAAGCGCGCATTTTGTTACCTCTTTCATGATCCTTACAATAAAAGCCTTTTTCATTTTGTTTTTTCCAGACTGTTTATCGCATTTTCAGCCATCGCAAGTACTTCGCGGCGGGCCTCGACAGAAGTCGACGACGGAGTATAACGTGCCATCTCACATTCATCAAGCACTTTGACGACCTGCTCGATTGTATCGTTTGCGACATTGTTGGACGACAGACTTGCCGAAACATTCTGTCGTGTAAGTTGCGAAGAAGGAATGCGGAATCGGTCACCGATATATCCCCACATCGCCTTGAGAACCTCCTCATAGAAGCGATCGGCAGACTTCGTGTCATCGCTGTCCATGAACGATCTTGCCAGACGCAGTCGTTTTTTGCCGACTTTTCCGACCTTGGCAAGCTTGCGACCGACAACATCGGCATTGCGCACCGCCATTTTTCTCGTATAGATTATAGCGCCGGCAAACGCAACGACGAAAATAATCCATATAATCCAGTAACCTGCACTGTACACATAAAGACTGTGCGACACTTCCATGTCATGGATGCCCTGCTTTATATGCAGAATATCCGTCATTGAAGCATTGATGTCTTTCTGCTCGACCTGAGTCGTGCTTACAGTCGTGCCTACCCCCTTGGCAACCTTGATATTTCTCTCAGCAATAGGGAGTGTGACGTATTCTTTTTTATCAGGATCAAAGTAAACAAAATCGATTGGAGGTATCGTATAGTCACCCGGAGTCTGGGGGACAAACGTGTATTCCACCGTAAGCTTACCTCTGACATTGTTTCCTACAACATTGGCATCGATGTCAGTGCGAGGAGAATATTGCTCGAAATCAGCCGGAAAATCGACCTCCGGGGCTTTGACATATCTGATATTGCCGGTGCCGGAAATAGTGATCGTCATTGTAGCGGCCTCATTTGTACGAAGCGCGTCGCTGCTTAGACGGCTGTCGAGCGTGAACTGCCCCACTGCACCGGTGAATCCCTCGGGCTGAGGTGACGGAAGAGGCTTTACATTTACAGTAAGATCTCCCGGAGCAACATGTATTTCTTTTTCGACAGGCACATTTGTAGCGAAGAAGCCACCGCTAACACGCTCATATTGCACTACCGATATGTCGTATTTACCGGAATTGAATGCAAGCTGCCCCGATTTCTGCGGGAAAACAAGAACTTTTTTGAGCACTGCGGTCATGTAATTCTGACCGTTATAGTGCTCTATCTCGTTCAGCGACGGCTGCACGGCTATCTCATCGATAAGACAGCCGTCAAAGTTGGGCTGAGACACCGACAAAAAACTTCCGATCTGATACTTGGTATACAGTTTGATGACGCACTCAATCGGCTCCTCTTCATAAACAGTGGTACGCGAAGGTATTATACGTACAAACACATCGTCTTTCCCGACCGGTTTATCTGAGGTATGTGTCGACGCATCATCCACTCTGACTCCACCCTGGCCTCCGCTACCCTGCGCGTTGCTATCGGCCGGAATAACTTTAAATGTCAGAGGCTCCGTTTTGTAAGTCTTGCCGTCAACCTGAATCGATGCCGAGGGTATTGTATACTCTCCGGCCGCTCCGGCTTTATAGACAAATGAATAGTCGACCGTCTTTTGTGACGATGTGCGGCCATTGACAATCTGATATGACTGCTGAGTCGAAGTCGACGGACCATACAGAAAAGAGCATCCGTTTATTTCAGATACTTTCAATCCATTACCCTGTGCATTTTCAAGGCGGAATGTCACATTGAACTTATTGCCTTCGATCACATTGCGGGGCGGCAGCACTTTGAAAGTCACATCGGCCCATACATGCAACGACGCAAAAGCTATCAGCAGCAGAGCGGCAAATATTCGATTCAGTTCCTTAGCTGATTTCATATCCTTCATATTGAACGCTATCACCAAGGTTTATCAGTCTTTTTCTTTGAAGCATTTTTCTGCTCTTCCTGTGCACGGCGTGCCTCGATCTTCCGACGTGTGGCATTTTCCTCATTCTCCATCGCTTTCAGAATCTGCTCTGCATTTCTGTCACTTATGCCGTTTCGGTCATCCTGACGTTCTTCATTCTGATCCTCATTCTGGCTTTGGTTCTGATTTTGCTGCTGATCCTGGTTTTGATCTTGATTCTGGTCCTGGTTCTGCTGATCCTGATTCTGATCTTTATTCTGATCCTGCTGCTGTTGATCCTGATTCTGGTCCTGGTTCTGCTGATCCTGATTCTGATCATTCTGATCCTGGTTCTGCTGTTCCTCAAGTTTCAGCTGGGCCAGACGCAGATTCTCACGTGCCTTGTCATTATCCGGATTCTTGCGCAATGCACGTTTATACATATCGATACTCTTGTCATACTGCTCTTGGTTGAAAGCGATATTTCCAAGATTATACAGCGAGTTTTCAGCCAGCTTTGCATCGGCAGCATTTGCAGCAAGATCTCCAAACAGTTTCTGAGCCTCTACCGCAGGGTTATTGGAGCCGTCTTCTTCTCCGGCAGCAAGTGAAGCCTGCCTTATCAGTGCCGACGCAAGGTTGAACATCGCGACTTCCGATGCCTCATTCTCCTGCAACGCCTTCCGATAGGCAACCTCAGCTTCCGGATAACGTTTCTCGTTATATAGTTTGTTTCCCTCTCTTATAAATCCACGCTCCCGTTTCCCCGATGAGGCAGACTGCTGTCCCCATGCAGCAGGGACAGAGACCGCCATACCGACGATAATCAGAAGAGCTATTCCAAGTATTCTGCGCATAATCAATTCTCCTTTGTAAAGAAATTGATCCTTTTAAGCCAGCTAATTTTCCGGTCAAGGACAAATATATCGATCACTAAGAAAACGAGTGCAATCCATCCGAATATCGGGAATTGCTCGGCACTTGCCTTATAGGTAACATGTGTCAGCTCCGACTTCTGTAGATTGTCGAGTTGTGAAGTAAGCTCACTGAGAGCCGACGAAGATGCGCCGCTGATATACACACCGTCTCCGGCAGCAGCAATCTCCTTGGCCATACTCTCGTTAAGAGCAGTCGTGACGACCTGCCCGTTGTAATCTTTAAGGAACTCCCCTTTTGACTGGTTAAGTGGTATCGGGGCTCCTTTGGTCGATCCTATGCCAATCACATCGACTTGCACGCCCCGCTCCTTTGCCTGCTGCGCCATCTCGATCGCGTTACCCTCATGGTTCTCACCGTCAGTGATAACTATTATCGCTTTCCCGGCATCCGGATCAGGAGTAAACGCATTCAGCGCCATACCTATTGCAGTGCCTATCGCTGTACCCTGCGAGGGCACCATGTCAGTGGTAATGTCGTTCAGATACATTTTCGCCGACACGAAGTCTGTTGTGATCGGAAGCTGGGTATAAGCCTCTCCGGCAAAAACCACAAGACCGACTTTATCATTACCAAGTCTGTCTATCAGACGTGAAAGTATGTATTTGGCACGTTCAAGTCGCGAGATGCCCGACGGATCATCGCTCGACGAAGCAAGCATAGAGCGCGACACATCCATCGCGATCATCACTTCTATTCCCTCCGAACGCTCAGTCTCCTCTTTCTCTCCGAAACGCGGACGTGCGACTGCAATTATAAGCGCCGCCAGCGCGATAAGCTGCAGAGTGAGTCTTATCCAAGGTTTATAAGGAGAGGCATCGGGCATCAATGGTGCCAAAGTAGACAGCCTGCCATATTTCTCAAGTTTCCGTCGGCGCGCCGCGCGTGCAAGCAGAAACAACCCTACCATTACCGGCAGAAGCAGTAACAGATATAGGAGTTCGGGATGTGCAAAACTAAACATCGTATCTGGCTTAAGGAATGTATCGGAGCACCGTCTTTCTCATTATCATCTCAAGGGTCAGCAGACCGAGAGCGACCAGCGCCCAAATCATATAGTTGTCCTCTGTGTGACTGAAGTGTTTGATATCCATTTCGGTCTTTTCAAGGCTGTCGATTTCGTCAAACACATCCTTTAGCACACTGTTGTCGGTGGCACGGAAATACTTTCCGCCTGTCGTGGAAGCGATCTCTTTAAGAGTAGCCTCATCGATCACCACCGGCGTACTTACATATTCAATACGGCCAAACATATTCTGCATCGGATATGGAGCATTGCCATTCTTGCCGACACCGATAGTGTAGACCTTTATACCGAGTTTCTTTGCAATTTCAGCCGCTGTCAGTGGAGCGACATTGCCGGTATTGTTTGATCCGTCGGTCAGCAATATGATACTTTTACTTTTGGCCTTTCCGTCTTTAATGCGGTTGATGGCGGTTGCGAGTCCGTCACCTATAGCTGTGCCGTCTTCGAGCATACCCATTTCAATTGACGAAATGTAGTTGGTCAGCGCGGCACGGTCGGTTGTCATAGGCATGCCTGTAAAACTCTCGGCCGCAAAAATCACAAGTCCCATATTGTCGGCATCACGTCCGGCCACAAATTTGTTCGCCACATCTTTTGCAGCTTCGAGGCGGTCGGGTTTGAAGTCGCGTGCCAGCATCGACGACGATATGTCAAGTGCCAGTATGATATCCGTTCCTTCGGTCTGCGACGTACGCCAGCTGTCGCGCGTCTGCGGACGTGCCAGCATCACTATGACGCATGCAATGGCAAGTATCCGTAAAAGAAACAGCCCATGCAGCATCATGGCGCGTAATGGCATACGCTTTCCCTTGAACGGGAGCGTGCTGCTGACCGAGATCGATGGGTAGGCATTACGCCGTTTCACCACATACCACCCGATAAGCGGTATCAATATTGTCAGTAGCCACAACAGGCCTGGATGAGCAAACTGTATCATGACTTTTCCTCCTCATTATGAAACTCTTTATCCTCTGTATTGTCCTTGTCGGATGAGGTCTCGTCAACAGGCTCCGGCTTGGGTTTTGTCTCTTCTACAAACTGATATGCACGGTTCCACGCAACCACGTTGTCATCGGGCATCGGGCGCATTTTGGCGAACTTCACAAAGTCGGCCATCTCAAGCACACGCTGCATCATGACTTTATGCTCACGTGTATCAGGCTGTTTCTCAAGAGCACGCAATATCTGTGAAGAAGTCATCTCCATAGCATTGATACAGAACCGGCCGTCGAGATACCTGCGGAGTATGTCGGTAAGGCGCGTATAGTATTCTTTCTCTCTGCCACTTTCGCAAAGATGCTCATCTTTAAGCTTTTCAAGACCCGACATTGCAGCGTCATATGGCGATACAGGCTTCGGCTTCTGTACAAGCGGTATGGAAACTTTCTTCTTCATGACAAGCCATGTCCATACTCCGCCGCCGATAATCAGCAGACAGACAAGAATCCATCCCCAATAATCTATGATGAAATCAGGGAGCCAGTCATACCATCTCCAGCCACCGTTGGCGACGTCGGCCATGCTGTGGATCGTCGTAAGCGAATCGACATCGGCAGGCAGAACCTTCAATGTGACCTGATTGGAATATACCGTATCACCGCCATCTGTAACATAAGCAATCGGGGGCAGACGATACAGCCCGGAGTCAAATGACTGGAGCGTTATCATCCGTCTTATTTCCTCAAGCTGATCAGCCGATCCGGCACTGATAGTGTCATCGGCTCCTGCATTCGCGATCTCGACATTAGTCATAATCGTGTCGGCCGGAAGCATAAGCATTCCCTGCGTCCCCTTGGGCTGAAGTATCTCCACATGCAGAGGAGTCGTCCGCCCCATCAGAAGGACCGCAGAGTCAAGCTCGACCTTGACACTCACATTCTGACCTTTAAGGCTCACAAATGAGAGACTCATCGCAGCGGAAAGCCCGGCTGTCAATATATGTCGAAACACTTTTAATGACATTGTGTGTGATCTGTATTATATTTATACTTCATCTTCCGACTCCACGACGCTTAAACAGCCCCATCAGCGACTTCACATAATCCTCGTCTGTCGAGATCGACGCCACATCTACACCGTTGCGGTTGAGGATCTCCATCATGCGGTTCTGCCGGTCATACCACCATTTGTTATATGTCCGGCGGGTAGCGCCGTCCGAGGTGTCTATCCAGCAGTCGTTTCCACGTTCGAGATCGGTAATCCTCATCAATCCCACATCGGGCAGCTGCGAATCACGCTTGTCGTAAACCTGAACAGCGATCATGTCATGCTTTCCGGATGCTATGGTAAGCGGTCGCGCAAAATCATGATCGTCAATAAAATCAGAAATCAGAACTGTCGTACAGCGTTTTTTCAGAGCATCGGCAAAGAATGTCAGTGCCGCAGCAATATCTGTCCCCTTACTTTCAGGGGTAAAATCAAGCAACTGGCTTATGATAAACAGAATATGCTTTCTGCCCTTCTTCGGCGGAATGAACTTCTCTATTCTGTCGGAGAAAAATATCACACCGACTTTATCGTTGTTGTGAATAGCGGAAAAAGCGATCGTAGCGGAAATCTCCGCAATCATTTCCCGTTTTTCCATGCCGACAGCACCGAAAAGACGACTTGCCGAGACATCTACAAGAAGCATTACCGTGAGCTCGCGTTCCTCCTCGTAGACCTTTACATATGGACGGTTGTGGCGGGCTGTCACATTCCAGTCTATGTCTCTTATGTCATCGCCATATTGATATTCTCTGACCTCAGAGAATGTCATGCCACGTCCTTTGAAGGCCGAATGATATTCTCCCGCAAACACGTTGTTTGAAAGTCCGCGGGTCTTTATTTCAATCTTCCTGACCTTCTTTATTAATTCTTTGGCATCCATATACAGGGAAAAGATTATCTCTTTGACCTCTCGGCAGAGAGGTCAACTCCGGTTTTCATCTTTGTGCGGTATGTGCTACTCAGGATCAAGGCACCTCAACTTTGTCGAGGATTTCAGATATTACCTCATCCGATGTAATATTGTTTGCTTCAGCCTCATAAGTAAGACCGATACGGTGGCGAAGCACGTCGTGACACACTGCTCTGACATCTTCGGGTATTACATATCCGCGCTGACGCAGGAATGCGTATGCTTTCGCTGCCTTGGCAAGCGATATCGACGCACGAGGCGAAGCTCCGAACGATATGATCGAGCTAAGATCTGCCAGTCCGTAATCCGACGGGAAACGTGTCGCAAACACGATATCGACAATATATCGTTCGATCTTCTCGTCGATATAAATCATCTCAACGATCTTCTGTGCCGAGATAACTTCCTCAGGCTTCAGAAGCGGCATGATGCGCTTCTTTTCATTACTGAGATTCTGGCGAACAATGAGTTTTTCCTCTTCTTTTGAAGGATATCCAATAACGACCTTGAGAAGGAAACGGTCGACCTGAGCCTCAGGCAGCGGATATGTACCTTCCTGCTCAATAGGGTTCTGGGTCGCCATCACAAGGAAAGGCTCATCAAGACCGAATGTCTGGTCGCCGATTGTCACCTGACGCTCCTGCATAGCCTCGAGCAGTGCGCTCTGAACTTTGGCCGGAGCACGGTTTATCTCATCAGCCAGTACAAAGTTTGCAAATACCGGGCCTTTCTTGACCTGAAATGTCTCATTCTTTATGCTGTAGACCATTGTACCGATCACATCGGCCGGCAGCAAATCGGGAGTAAACTGTATACGGCTGTATTTTGCATCAATAAGCTGCGCAAGAGTCTTGATCGCCAATGTTTTGGCAAGACCAGGCACACCCTCGAGGAGTACATGGCCATTGGAAAGCAATGCAATGAGAAGAGACTCTACAAGATGCTTCTGCCCCACGATGGTCTGATCCATGCCGCGGGTGATAAGATTCACAAAATCACTTTTTGAAGCCACGATATCGTTGAGCTCCCTGATATTTACCGATTCACCCATAAGTCTGAGTTTGGTTGACGGATTATATTTTTAATTTAACTTATTAATACAACAAATTACTCGGCCAAAAGGTCGATACAAAAATAATGAATTGAGTCCCCCGACCCTTAGTATAAGTGTTAAATTTAAGTAAACGGTTTTAAAGAAACTTCTTTAAAGCAACACAGATTCTCACGTCGCGTCAGACACCGCGGCGACGGCTGTTTGCAATCTCGGTAGCCTTTGCCTTGGCTTTTTTCACTGACTCCTCAGAGCCTGCGTCAATGCCATATTTCGAGGCATCGGGAATAACGAGTACCGTACCGGTGGCAACGTTGTCAGGATCCGGAATCTTATCCTTGTTTTCCTCGTAAATATATACCCAGAACACATATGAACCATAGTGTTTGCGGGCCATTGTAGCCAAAAAATGTCCGGCAGAAATCGTGTCGGTAACCACCTTGCTGACATTTTCACGCACAGGCTCTGCAACATCCGACAAAGCGTCCATTTTGTCAGCGTTCACGCTCTGAGACAAAACACTATCATCGGGGGTCACGCCGACAGCGCCCCCCATCGCTGCATCATCCTCTATAATAAGTGCTTCAGTTTCATCTATATCGTCAGCTATAATATTTCTCTGTGATACCGGATATATATAGTCATAAAGAAGTATACCGGCGATAAAGCCGGCACAAAGTCCGATTACAAGTCCGAGAGAAAATATCCATCGGATAAGAGGATGACGTTTTCTCTCATCCTCTCCGCCGACAATCTCCACCTGAAGCGGCTTACGGTCGTCAATTCTGACGGTTGCAGGCTCGCTCTGATCAGTTTCTGTTTCAGCCAATTCGATTTCAGACAAATCAGTGCCATCCTTCTCATCAGTCATCGGATCTTCTGCGTGGGCATCATTCTGAAGATCATCAATATCAGACTGTTCCCGACATGGCAATGACGGCAACACTTCATCCTCTGCTTTTTCAGCCACCTCTTCCGGAAGATCCGGCATATCGACAGACGTGATTTTTTCCACGGGCTCTTCGCGTACTGAGTCGTCTAAAATCTCCACGTCAGACGATATTTCCTGAGGCATATCCACCTCATCATCAAGTTCAATCGGGTCAAAGCATGAGAACGGACGGTTGACGACACTTGCAAGGGGCAACGACGCCTCAAATCTGACACTACCGGACAGATGTTCATCTTCCGAGAAACGCCCTATCGCACGTATATCAACACTGTCTTTACTTAGCAAAGTATCTACAAGCACTTTACAGAATGCCTGCATAAACTCGCGCGACGTTTCCTCGTCAACATCAGAGAGGACAGCAATGCGTTTTACAACCTCGTTGAGGTTTACGATCTTTTCTTCATCCATTCTGTCGGCCATCCTTCAACTTATTTACCAGCGATGGTGCGCATTCAAATTTCATAACAGCCTCAGGAGGGAGAAGCAGCCGCTTGCCGGTTGTACGGTCCACGACCACGGTTTCCTCTTCAAGTATAGGGTAAAAACGACCTACGCCGGGAAGCACGACTTCCCTGCCGGCTGTCGCACTTTCGGCCAGCACAGTCATAAAAGCATCTGCGAGGCGCCCCGTCTCTGCTACCGTGCGTCCGGTCGATTTTGCTATTTTGCTTAAAAACGTCTTGTTGTCCATTGCAACGACAAATATACAAATATTCGACGAGAAAAAGAGCGAGAGTCGGCATTGAGTCATAGCCGCGGTGGTAAGAGTCACTTCTTAGAGCCGGATACCGCGGAATATTTGACGAAAATAAGCCGGTCGCCTCACATATAAAGCACTCGGTTTGCAAGATAAATCCAAATAATATATCTTTGCCGCAATTATAAAAGTACAATCATTCTGTTTGCAACATAATGGCAGAAACTATGACAGCCAAAGAAATAAGGCAGTCTTTCAAGGATTTCTTTGAAAGTAAAGGACACCACATTGTCCCCTCGGCTCCCATGGTCGTGAAAGACGACCCCACTCTCATGTTCACAAATGCAGGCATGAACCAGTTTAAGGATATTATCCTTGGAAATCAGCCCGCAAAATGGTCACGTGTAGCTGATTCGCAGAAATGTCTTCGTGTCAGCGGAAAGCACAATGACCTTGAAGAAGTCGGACACGACACATATCACCACACCATGTTCGAGATGCTCGGCAACTGGTCATTCGGCGACTATTTCAAGAAAGAGGCCATTGACTGGGCCTGGGAATATCTCGTCGATGTACTGCATCTCGATCCGGAGCGCCTGTATGCGACGGTCTTTGAAGGATCGCCCGAAGAAGGACTGGCACGCGATGACGAGGCTGCCGGGTATTGGGCTAAGCACCTCCCCGAGTCACACATCATCAACGGAAACAAGCATGACAACTTCTGGGAGATGGGCGACACGGGCCCCTGCGGACCTTGCTCGGAAATACACATTGACCTGCGCCCCGACGATGAACGCGCCAAAATCTCCGGCGCATCGCTTGTCAACCACGATCACCCGCAGGTCATCGAAATATGGAACCTTGTGTTCATGCAGTACAACCGCATGGCCGACGGATCGCTCCAGCCCCTTCCCGCCAAAGTGATCGACACCGGCATGGGCTTTGAGCGCCTTTGCATGGCACTGCAGGGAAAAACATCAAATTACGACACTGACGTCTTTACTCCGATCATATCCACGATCGCTTCGCTCACAGGATGCAAATACGGAGATAATCAGGACGTAGATGTTGCAATGCGAGTTGTTGCCGACCACGTGCGCACCATAGCGTTCTCAATTGCCGACTCGCAGCTTCCTGGCAATGCCAAAGCCGGATATGTGATACGCCGCATATTGCGCCGCGCAGTCCGCTACGCATACACATTCCTCGGACAGAAAGACGCATTCATCTATCGGCTGGTCGACACACTCATCCAGAACATGGGCGAGGCTTACCCCGAAATTGTCGCTCAGCGTGAACTTATCATGAAAGTCATCAAGGAGGAAGAGGATTCGTTCCTGCGCACTCTCGAGAATGGCATACATATGCTTGATGACGCGATCAAGTCGGCTCAGAACGCCGGTCGCAAGTTCATCACCGGCAAAGAGGCATTCACGCTTTACGACACATATGGATTTCCTTTGGACCTCACCGAGCTGATTCTTAAAGAGAATGACATGACGCTCGACCGTGAGGAGTTTGACAAGGAAATGAACGCACAGAAACAGCGTGCACGCAATGCGGCTGCCGTGGAGACCAGCGACTGGGTTGTCGTTCACGACGGAGAGCAGGAGTTCATAGGATATGACTCCACGTCATGCACCACACAGATCCTCCGTTATCGTCAGATCAAGCATAAAAACCGCAGCTACTACCAGATCATACTGACCCGCACTCCGTTCTACGCAGAAATGGGAGGCCAGGTAGGAGACCGCGGCACACTTACTGCCGACGATGAGGTGATCGAGATATTCGACACCAAAAAGGAGAACGGCATTGGAGTCCATCTTTCCGAAAAACTGCCGTCTGATCCTACGGCAACTTTCCGCGCAGCCATTGACGAGAACGCCCGCTTCGCCACTTCGTGCAACCACACGGCCACACACCTTCTCCATGAGGCTCTAAGAGAGGTTCTCGGAACACATGTCGAGCAGAAAGGTTCCTATGTATCGCCCGACGTGCTGCGTTTCGACTTCTCACATTACCAGAAACTGACAACCGAGGAGATACGCAAAGTTGAGCATCTCGCCAACCGCAAGATACGCATGGCTATCCCCCGCGACGAGCATCGCAACGTGCCTATCGCCGAAGCCCGCAAAATGGGCGCAATGGCTTTGTTCGGCGAGAAATACGGCGACGAGGTGCGCGTGATACGCTACGGCGACTCAGTCGAGCTCTGTGGTGGAACTCATGTCGACAACACAGGAAATATCGGCATGGTGCACATTATCTCGGAAAGCAGCATTGCAGCCGGTATACGCCGCATCGAAGCCATAACCGGTGAGGCAGTCGAGAATGCGTTTGACCGCCTTGCCGACAATGCCAAAGAGATCTCGGCGATGCTCAACAATGCACCCGACATCACTGCCGCCATACGCAAAGCCATTGAGGAAAACGCTGATCTGCGCAAAAAGGCAGAGGAAGCTTTCAAGGAAAAGGCTGAGAACATTTCAAAAGAGCTGATTCAGAAAGCGACCATAAAAGACGGCATAAAAGTTGTGGAACTTACCGGACGCTTCGTACCCGACATGGTAAAGAACGTGGCATTTTCAGTACGTGCACTCTCTCCCGAGTCCACCGTTTTCATTGCGGCGACTAAAGACATACAGGACAAACCGCTCCTGACGGTCATGCTGTCGGACGATGTGGTCGCATCGGGACACAGCGCAGCCGTAATCGTCAGAGAGGCCGCCAAGGCAATCAAAGGCGGAGGCGGAGGTCAGGCAGGCTTCGCACAGGCGGGAGGCAAAGACTCCGACGGCCTTTCAAAAGCAGCCGAGATACTACGTTCAGCTTTCTGATACAACATTCTGAAATAAACGGATATATCGCCAGCCCCGGACATTTTTCCGGGGCTGATTTTTTGATTTGCTTATTTTCGCGGCAACGGCTATCTTTGTGCATAAGAGAATAAAACCGCGTATACCAGCGATCTCCGACAGATTGATTTTATGCAAAAAACGACTTCAAGTATTCGTCCAGGACAATTCAGATGGTCCGATATTTTATTCTACATAGGCGCTGCGCTCACAGTCACAGCATGGGGCGTATCATTTGTTTCAACAAGGGTGCTTCTTGACAACGGACTCAGTTCGGTCGAGATATACATCCTTCGATTTGTGTTTGCCTATCTGATCGTTCTTGCATTCTCACACGACAGACTTTGGGCCGACACATGGGCCGACGAGATCAGGCTAATGCTTTGTGGCCTCCTGGCCGGATCAATCTATTTCATAGCCGAGAATACTGCTCTGGAATACACGAAGGTGGCATTTGTGGCACTGATAACCGCACTTGCTCCATTACTGACAACCATACTGGTAGGCATCCTTTACAAAAGCGAGCGGCCGACCACAGGTACATGGATCGGCTCGGTAATCGCATTTCTCGGTGTCGGACTTGTGATATTCAATGGCGGAGGTGACACCGGATCGGCCGGCACAAACTGGACAGACAATATAATCGGCGACCTGCTGGCTCTTGCTTCGGCTCTGAGCTGGTGCGTATACTCCGTGATACTGCGTCGGCTTAATGTAATATACACGACAAATTTCATTACACGCAAAACATTCTTTTACGGCATCATTACCGCGATACCGTTTTTAGCGGCGGAGCCACATATCACACCGTTCAGCGCACTGCTCAAGTTTGACGTCTGGGGCAATCTCCTCTTCCTCATACTCGGCGCATCGATTCTTGCCTTCTTTTTCTGGGCAATAGCAGTGAAACGTCTTGGCGCCGTCAAAGCGTCAAACTTCCTATACATGTCGCCGGTTGTCTCTCTGATCGCAGCATGGGTCGTACTGGGAGAAAAAATAACGCTCATGGGTTATCTCGGATGCGTATTCATCATCGGCGGCCTGATATTGGGCGATTATCTTTCAATGCACCCTCTCCGTCCAATAAAATGGAGACACTAAAGCAGAATCCAAGACCGCTTACACTCGTACTCAATATACCGCCCCACTACAGGGAACCGATTTTCAGGCTTATTGAGAACAGTAGGGAATGCACATGGATTTTCGGGGAAAACAACACCGATATACCGTCGTGTCATACATCATTTATGCGGAATGTAGCATTTCTCCCTATTGCAAGGGGAAAAATGAATACATGGTGGCTAAAGGGACTGTCACACATGCTCCGGCTCGACCGAAACGACATCATACTCACTGGAGAGATCAAATTTCTGAGCTCGTGGCATGTGATGCTTCGCAACAGACTCATCCCGAAATCAAAACGCGCACGCATATACCTGTGGAGCCACGGATGGGACGGAACAGAACGTAAACTGCGCCGCGCCGTGTATCGACTATATTTCGGCATGGCCGACGGGCTTTTACTGTACGGCGATCACTCCAGACAGATCGCATTGCGCGAAGGCATCAGTCCTTCAAAAATACAAGTCATCCACAACTCTCTTGATCATGACAATCTTGTCAGAATAAGGGAACAAATGCAGAATAACGCTGCAACCAATTACTTCGGACGTTGGTTTGAAGACACATCACGTCCTGTACTTGCTTACATCGGGCGCCTTTCACTTGTAAAAAAAATCACTCAGCTGCTCAAGGCAGCCGCTTTGCTGAAATCACAAGGCCGACCGTGCAATATCGTCATTATAGGAGACGGTCCCGACAAAGAGACTCTAATTCACACCGTCGATGCTCTTGGTCTTGAAAATGAGGTGCATTTCTGTGGCGCGATATATGATTTTGAAGAATCTGCGCCTATCATCTATAATGCCGACGCATGTGTCTCGCCCGGGCATATCGGACTGACTGCCATCCACTCGCTTGAGCTGGGTACACCTGTAATAACACATTCCGACATGACGGCTCATGCACCCGAGGTGGAAGCAATAACGCCCGGAGAGACCGGCCAGCTGTTTGACCGCGACAATGTCGAATGCCTTACAAAAGCAATCTCACGGCAACTCGACCAGAATATCATGCTTGGCCGCGATGCCGTGAGACGGAACTGTTATAAAGCTATTGAGTGCTGGACTCCGGAGTGGCAGATTGAAAAAATCATTGCCGCCCTGAAGTAAGCCTGACTATTTACTTCTGCTGATTCTCCGCAACAAGTCTGTTAGCCAGCTGCACAGCTTTGGTAATGTGATCGCATATGTGACTCTCGGGAAGAATGCGGTTAATGCCGTCCTGCTCGAGCGAGTTCCTTACAGACTGATTGACACCCGAGAGCACTACATCGATACCCTCTGACTTAGATGACGAAATAAGAAGCTCAAGGTTGTGTAGTCCTGTAGCATCGATAAACGACACCTTACGCATACGTATTATTCTCACTCTCGGCTTTTTGTGGAGAGTGTTACGCATCATCTCATCGAATTTGGTTGCCACACCGAAGAAGAACGGTCCGTCGATCTCATAAACCGATACACCCTCGGCCACATTGAGCACCTCACCCGACGACGGCATATCTGTGCCTTCGGCCACATCGAGCTGCTCTCCATAGACTTTGACCTGAGTATTTCCGGTGACACGCTTGAGGAAGAGAACCATAGCGAGCAGCAGACCCATCTCGATAGCAATAGTCAGGTCGAAGATGACAGTCAGGAACATCGTGACAAGCAGAACCGATATGTCGCTTCCAGGAGCCTTGAAAATATGTGCGACAGTGCGCCATCCGCTCATGTTGTATGCTACCACCACAAGCACCGCTGCCAGACATGCCATAGGCACGAGGTTGATAAGAGGCATAAGGAAGAGGAATGACAGAAGAAGCACCACTGCATGAATAATACCGGCAACAGGAGTGCGTCCGCCATTTGAGATGTTTGTCATTGTACGTGCAATGGCTCCCGTGACAGGTATTCCGCCAAAGAAAGGAACCACGATGTTTGCCACACCCTGACCGATGAGTTCGGTATTACTGTTGGTGCGTGAGCCTGTGACACCATCGGCGACTGTGGCGGAAAGCAAAGACTCGATAGCACCGAGAACAGCAATTGTAAACGCCGACGGAAGCAGCATGTTAATCGTAGCCATATTGAGATCAAAACCCTTGGGCTGAGGAATATCAGTGCTCAGATTGCCGAACCTCTCACCGATGGTCTCGACCGAAAAGCCCGGAATGTATATGGAAGCGACATAGCATCCGGCCGTGACAAGCACAATCGAGATCAGAGCCCCCGGCAGTTTCTTTGAAATACGCGGAGTAAGTATTACAATCAGCAGCGAGAGAAGGCCTACGATAGTCGTCGTCCAGTCAATCTGACCAAGACTGCTGAAATAGAGCTGCCATTTCGGTATGAACTCCGAAGGGATGTCCTTCAGTCCGAGACCAAGGAAATCGTTGACCTGCGTGGAGAAGATAGTCAGGGCAATACCGGCGGTAAATCCCACGACAATCGGATAGGGAATAAACTTGATGATCGTACCGAGCCTGAAAATGCCCATCGCCACAAGTATTATGCCGGCCATGAACGTGGCCACGGCAAGTCCCATGAGGCCAAACGTCTGTATGATATTGTAGACAATGACAATAAACGCACCGGTAGGTCCTCCGATCTGCACAGTCGAGCCGCCAAGAGCGGAAACAAGAAATCCACCGATTATGGCAGTAAGAAGACCGACTGTCGGGCTCACTCCCGAAGCAATACCAAATGCGATGGCCAGCGGCAGAGCCACTATGCCTACAACTATTCCGGCAATCAGATCGGTCTTGAATCTTTGGAGATTGTAACCTCGCAGATCATTAAACAATGCCGGCTTAAAATCCAGCGTGCTTGAGAAATTCATTTCTTAGCGTTTTTAAACATTTACTTCACAGAGCCTGACTTATATTTATTTACCTATTGGAATTGTCTTTACTTTTCGGCTCTGTCTTATTTTTGAAGCCGCAAAATTACAGTTTTTTCACATAACTGCCAAAATTCAATTGCATGCGTGTTTGGAGGTCATGCCAAAAAAAAATTATATCTTTGCATAAATGTGCCAAAAGGCATATACACTTCAACCAGTATCAATCATTGATTCATTGAAATGCGAAAAATATTACTCTCTATAATTGCAACAATATGTGTCTTCTGTGTGAAGGCGCAGGAGCCCCAGCGTTATTTCCAGTATCCCGAACCTCCTGAAAACATGGAGACTCTCGACCAGCGTACATCGTTTCTGGTCGAACATTTCTGGGAGCGCTGCAACCTTAAATCGGCTTTCTCCTCACGTGCAAAAATGCACGAGGCATTCAACGACTATGTGTCGTTCATGCCATATGCCGACACGACGGTCGTATGCAACTCTGTCAGGAAGCTGATAAACGATGTCAAAAAAGCCGCACCGGCCCAGCTGCCCACTCTTTTTGAGATGGCTGAGAGCTCTCTGTATTCCGACTCGGCCGAGTTTCCTATCGAC
This sequence comes from uncultured Muribaculaceae bacterium, assembly GCA_964389525.1. Classification (GTDB taxonomy): domain Bacteria; phylum Bacteroidota; class Bacteroidia; order Bacteroidales; family Muribaculaceae; genus JAFLTL01. The sequence continues at coordinate 89,348 of CAYMEX010000008.1, forward strand.
CAGGTCTACATGATTTTCGCCAACACGGCAGCCAAATCAAAAGAGGTAGCCAAGGAAGCCCGCGAGCGATACAGCCTTCAGGCATCGCAGATCGGAGGAAGCCTCGTCGGACAGAAGCTCCCGAATGTAGGTATAACGACTTCGACAGGTGAATCAAAGAAACTGAATGACATATCAGCATCATATCTTCTGATTTTGTTTGACGATCCGTCGGACTCGGAAAACATGATGGCTCGTGTGCGTCTTTCGGCCGATTACAGCCTCAACAAGCTCATCGACCGTGGAGACATGACTGTGATCTCACTCTACCCCGGTGATCCGGATCAGGCATGGAAAGATCGTATCGGCACATATCCGTCAAACTGGGTCATTGCCGCATCGCCTGATGCTGCCAGGTATTTCGACCAGCGCAACAAGCCTACGATCTATTATGCCAACAAGAATCAGGAAATCCTGTCTAAGAGCCTGCTTGCAGAGAATCTGCTTGTAGCATTCAGGAAGGTTCTGCAAAACAAGGAATATATCGAGGCTGCGCGTGAAGAAGCACGCAAGAAAGCACTTGAGCAACAGGACAACGTAAGTTCAACCCAGTCAACATCTGAAAACGACTGATGAGAATTGCCGCGCTCATATCGGGTGGAGTCGACAGTGCCGTAGCCGTAGACCGTCTCGTAAAGGATGGTCACGACGTGCATCTGTTCTACATACGTATTGGCATGGAGGGTGACGGCGGCGATTGCTCGGCCGAGGAAGATCTTGAGATGTGCAACCTCATAGCACGCCGCTACGGTCTGCCTCTCGAGGAGATCGACCTGCACCGCCAGTACTGGGACAATGTCATGGCATACACTCTTGACGAAGTGCGCAAGGGACTGACTCCCAATCCTGATGTCATGTGCAACCGTATGGTCAAATTCGGCTTTTTCGAGCAGATGCGCGGGCATGAGTTCGACCTTACAGCTACAGGGCACTATGCCACGACAGTCGAGCTTGACGGTAAGAAGTGGCTGGCTACCGGTGTCGATCCGGTGAAAGACCAGACCGATTTTCTGTCGCGTATCACATATGACCAGCTACGTCATGTAATCTTCCCTATCGGTCACATGCCGAAAGCAGAAGTGCGTGAAATCGCAGCCGGCCTGAAGCTACCGAATGCAAGCCGACACGACAGTCAGGGGATATGTTTCCTCGGGAAGATAAACTACAATGACTTCCTTGAACAGCATCTGGGCATCGTGCCCGGCGACATTGTTGAAGTCGAGACAGGAAAGATCCTCGGCAAACACCGCGGATACTGGTTTCACACAATCGGTCAACGCAAGGGACTGCGTCTTGGCGGAGGCCCCTGGTTTGTCATTGACAAGGATGTAAACAACAACATACTGTATGTCAGCCGCGGATACGACACTCCCCTGCAATACAGCCGCCGTATCACCTTGTCGTCGTTGCATCTGATCTCAGGCACTCCCTGGGATGACAGAATAAACGACGAAGGGGTCGAAATAACATTCAAGAACAGGCATATGCCGTCGTTTCTTCATGGCCGCATCAGGCAGTCGCGTGACAATGCCGGGCAATATGTGATCGACAGCATTGAGCAGATACAGGGGGTTGCTCCCGGACAATTTGTCACTCTCTACGACAAGATGTCGCATCTGTGTTATGGCAGTGGAATAATATGGAAAGGGACGGACAAATAAAACTTAACGTCATGGGTCTGAGCTATAATCAGATCCACGAGGGTGCTTACGCGCTGATTCTGGCGGAGGAAGGCGGAAGCTACCGCATCCCTGTAGTGATAGGCGCGCCTGAAGCCCAGTCAATTGCCATAATAATAGAACGAATAATACCTCCCCGCCCACTGACCCACGACCTGTTTGCCGGATTTGCCCACGCTTTTGGTATCGTACTAAAGAGTGTATTCATATACAACTACAACAATGGCGTGTTCTCGGCAACGATGACGTTTGAAGACAAGGAGGGCACCAAGGTCGAACTCGACTCCCGTACATCGGATGCAATTGCAATCGCAATGAGAGCCGGAGCTCCAATCTACACCACGCCTGAAATACTCCATACCGCCGGATTTAAACTCGACAACGAGGGACCTGGCATCGGTACTGCGTCGGGCCAGAATGCCGCCGGCGATAAAATCGAGATAAGATGGCGTGAGACAGACCGTGCATCTATAGCGGAAAAAGAAACCAACAGAGAACCCCGCTTAAAAAATATCGCAATAGAGGAACTGGAACAGATGCTTCGGAAGGCGGTCGAGAATGAGGAATATGAAAAAGCGTCTGAAATAAAAAAGGCGATCGAATCGAAACAACGCAGATAAGCCTGACAGTCATATACAGAACTCCCCCATCCACAACTTGAATTAGTAGACTGACAAATGAAAAATATTCGTCTCAGACTGATCGTAATGAGCTTCCTGGAATTTGCTGTCTGGGGGGCATATCTGACGTCGTTAGGCAATTTCCTTGCAAGAAACGGGCTTCAGGAACAGATCGGATGGTTTTACTGCATTCAGGGAATTGTGTCGCTGTTCATGCCGTCGCTTGTCGGCATAATCGCCGACCGATGGATCCAGGCTCAGCGAATGCTCAGTCTATCGCATCTGCTTGCCGGTACGTTTATGGCTTTGGCCGGCTTTTATTGTCTTGTGTCAGATCAGATCGAGTTCGGGCCGCTGTTTGTACTGTACACACTGTCGGTCGCATTTTTCATGCCGACGATCGGATTATCGAACTCGGTAGCATTCAATGCCCTGACAAAAGCCAATATGGACACTGTAAAGGCATTCCCTCCGATACGCATCTGGGGTACAATCGGTTTTATATGCGCGATGCTGCTTGTCAACTTCGCCGGTCCTGCCGACGCAAAGTTTCAGACATCATATATGCAGCTGTTTGTCTCCGCGATATTCAGTTTCATCATGGCAGCATATGCCCTTTCACTTCCAATATGCCAGGTAAGCAAAGTGGCCAAGGGAAGCTCTATAGCAGATAAACTCGGTCTAAAGGCGTTCAGCCTGTTTAAAGACCGCCGTATGGCGATATTCTTCCTGTTCAGCATGCTTCTCGGTGTGTCGCTCCAGATCACAAACGGATATGCCAATCCTTATATAACCAGTTTTATAAATATCGACGGTTTTAAGGACGCCTGGGCGGCACAGAACGCCAATGCACTGATCTCGCTCTCACAAGTCAGCGAGACGCTTTGCATTCTACTTATACCATTCTGCCTCAAACGCTTCGGCATCAAGGGCGTGATGCTTCTATCCATGATAGCATGGGTTTTACGTTTCGGCCTTTTCGGCATGGGCAATCCATCGGATCTTCTCTGGATGTTTGTCATGTCGTGTATCGTATATGGCATAGCCTTTGATTTTTTCAATGTCTCAGGCGGCCTGTATGTCGACAAGATGACAAATCCGGAGATACGCAGCAGCGCACAGGGTCTTTTTATGATTATGACAAACGGCCTTGGAGCAACTATCGGTACTTTCGGTGCCATGATGATCGTCAACCATTATGTTATCCCTACCGATACTCCTGAGACACAGCTTGCCGGCTGGCGTATATGCTGGTACATATTCGCATCATTCGCATTTGTTGTCGCCATGCTGTTCTGGTGGATTTTCCCCTCGGTGAGCAGCTCGCAAAAGAAGATATCTGTCGAAAACGCCGCATATGATCTATGCAACGAGACAGAACAGGCATAAAGAACATAACAGACTGATTACACACTTACAGCAATGATAAGATTCTACGCTCCCGACATAACAACCGACCCGCGTCTTCCTGAGATCGAGTCGGGGCATTGTGTGCGCGTACTTCGCCACAAGGAGGGAGACGAGATAGAAGTTGTAGACGGCAAAGGCGGTCTTCACAGATGTGTCATAGCCGAAGCCAGGCCCAAATCGGTGATGCTGGATGTTGTCGAGTCGGAAGAGATACCGTCTCCGTGGCATCGTGGCATCATCATTGCGGTCGCTCCGACCAAAAACATGGACCGCATGGAGTGGATGATCGAAAAGCTTACAGAAATAGGTATCGACAGGTTTGTGCCGGTGAGATGCGAGCATTCAGAGCGCAAAGAGCTCAAGACCGAGCGGTTGGAAAAAATTGCAGTTTCGGCAATGAAACAGTCGCTGAAGACGTCACTGCCCGAGCTTGACCCTCTCACTCCCCTGCGTGATTTCATAAAGTCACTCCCTGCCTCTGTGTCGCAAAGATATATCGCATATTGCAATGACGACCTTTATGAGCGCAAGATGCTTGCGTCGTCGCTCGATGTGAAGGGCGACTGCGCCATACTCATCGGCCCGGAAGGTGATTTCTCACCCGAGGAAGTGTCGTTTGCTGTCGGCAATGGCTTCACACCGATAAGTCTTGGCCCCTGCCGTTTGCGCACCGAGACGGCTGCCATCGTGGCCGCCGACACCATACACATCATATCTTCCTTTAAGGATACAATGATGGAGTCGCAGCCCACATGACACCAATTGCCGCATTCAATGATATTTCATAGAAAACAGAATAAAAATAAACAAATAAGTCATTCAGCATGAAATTGAATAAGCTGATAGCAGCCATCTGTCTGACCGGGTCACTCGCAGTGTCCGCTCAGACGACTCCGCTTGACCCTGTCACAGAGGCCATGATGAAAGTCTACGAGCAGGTTCTTACAGCCAATCCACAGGATTATGAGACTTACTTCAGACGTGCAAGTGAATACTACAATCACGACCAGTATCTGCGTGCGCTTTCAGACGTCGAGAATGCAGTGAAATATACTCCGGCAACCGAAAAGTCGCTTCTTTTTCAGGAATACAGCCTCCGCGGCAATATCTACTACATGACCGAGAGATATGCCGAGGCTCTCGCCGATTTCAAGAAAGCCCTTGAGCTCGATCCGACAAGCTATGTGACTGTCTACGAGATTGCAAACAGTGAATATGAGACCGGCGACTATGAGTCGGCCAAAGCCAACTACAAAAAGCTCCAGCGTCTCAACAACCGTAGTTCGGAAGCTCTTATCGGTCTTGCACGCATTGCTGCCAAGGAAAACAATTTCGGCCTTGCCAACGACTACATAAACGAGGTTGTCGACATGGCTCCCGCGTCGTCGGAAAGCTATATACGTCGTGCAAGCGTGCGCAAAGTGATGAACAACAATGCCGGAGCTGTCGAGGATCTTCTTGTTGCGATCTCGATCAACCAGGGAAGCTCGAGAGCCATTCAGGAGCTCGTCATCATGGGCAACACCGACTACACGGCAACCATGACCGGCCTCAGTTCGGCAATACGCACAGCCCCCAATGTAGCGCTGTTCTATTATCTTCGTGCCACAATCGCCATGTCGCATTACCGCTATCAGGCCGCGCTGACCGATTTTAACACGATCATTGACCAGAATCTCTACAACTACCCCGGACTGTATGATGCCATGGCACAGTGCTACCTTGCTCTTGGCAAGTATCCAGAGGCTCTGAAAGAGTGCAACTTCGCAATCGGATTCGCCGATCAGAACTCTCCATATTACGTCACTCTCGCAAAAATACGCCGTGCTATGGGCGAATCGGAACTCGCACTCGAGGCCGCACAGAAAGCGGTTACCCGTGATCCTCACAGCAACGAGGCTTTGGTTGAAGAAGGTGTGTGCCTTGTAAGCGAGAAAAAATATGAAGATGCCGCCGAGAAATTCGGAGAGGCTATGGTAAACGACGACAACAACGCATGGTATTTCATGCTCCGCGCATGGGTTCTCAACGATTTCCTGAAGCAATCTAATGCCGCAGTATCGGTCTATAACCGAGTGCTTGAGCTTGACTATCCTGAAAATGACGTCCATTCATACAAAGGTTTCGCATCTCTTTTTGCCGGAGACCGCAAAGCAGGTGACGCATGGATCGAGTCAATCCTTGCCCAGCCCGACAATGACGGTGTTCTCAACTACTACGGAGCATGTTATTACGCACAGGCCGGCGATATGGACAAGGCGTTCCAGTGCATGGAAAAATCTCTCGCCCACGGCTATGCCAATGCCTATGAATGGAATCTGAACAACGACGGACGCGTGAACATCGCGCCGCTTCGCTCCGACGCCCGCTTTAAGACACTTATGTCGAAATATGATTATCTGTTTCTCTGATTTATCAGTGAAATGAATATTGCAGCAGGAATTTACCGTGTGCTCCGAGCAGTGCTTGTGACGGTCATATCATGTGCCGTCGGTATTCCTGCTATACTTTATATCGCCCTCTCCCTGCCCGGTGTGCAGGGTGAGGTGCGCGATATAAGTCAGCGAGAGCTCTCCAATCTCCTGTCGACCGAGGTTTCTATCGGCGACCTTGCATTCAGCCCGTTTAACCGCGTCACCCTTTTTGACGTCAGAATCGCCGACGACATCGGCCAGAATGCCGTGACAGTCTCGAGACTCGGCACCGGCATCAGTCTCGTCGACCTCATCTTCCGCGGGAAGTTTGTGGTGACCTATGCCGAAATCATAGGATTTGACGGACACATCAGCCGGGAAGACAATGACTCGCCGCTGAATATAGCGAACATCATCAAGAAATTCACGTCGGATGACAAGAACCGGCGTAAAACCAAAATCGAGCTGAGTATCAACACAATTGTACTGCGTCAGTGCTCATTTGACTACAATGTGCTTTCGGCTCCATACATTGATCAGGACAGGTTTGACAAAAACCACATAGCCCTGACCGGCCTCAATGCCGATATAACGATCCCGGTCCTCTCGGACGGCGCATTTGACGCCGAACTTTTCAGAATCACTTTTGCAGAGAAGGCCGGCCTGAAGATCAATGATCTGCACGGAAAGTTCACGATGCTTTCCGACACTCTGTCAGTATCAAACCTTGCAATCACGCTTCCCGGAACGGATCTGCATTTTGAAGACATAACAATCCCTCTCGACTCAATGCCACAATGGCGCGACGCTCTGTCACGCCATCCGCTGAATTTAAGGCTTTCACCTCAGAGCTACATCAATCCGTCGGACTTTTCACCGTTCAGCCCGATGCTGTCGGATCTTGACAGCCGTTTCAACATCGTCCTTGATGTGACAGCCACAGATACAAACATTTTACTTGATCGCCTGAGTATGCGGTCAACCAGTCCGTACATGCTGATCAACGCGTCGGGCACCGCATCTGATTTCATATCGGCCGATTCGCTCGATATCGATATCAAGAACCTGTCGATAGTGGCAATGGGCTCTGATATACGCCGTGTGCTGCATGACAAGGTTCCGCAAAATGCACCGTGGCTTGAAAATCTCGGTCTGACTTCGCTCAAGGGATCGGCCTCGTATATCGACCGCAACTACTCGATAACGCTCAACGCAACAACCCAAAGCGGCAAAGCGGATATATCGCTTAAAGGGGCTGTCGCCTCCTCAGAGTCAAAATTCATGCCGCTGAAAGTCAAGTCAAAAATTCAGTGGACCGACGTGGAGTTAGGCAGTCTGCTTGCCGACGGCAGACTGGGCAGAACAAACGGTGAATTTATCTCGGATCTTACAATCATCAGTCCGACCGCTCTGAAAGGCAATGCGGCACTTACGGTCGGCTCTTTGCGAATCGGAGAGACGACCCTTGAGAATATGGTGTTTTCAGCGACGAGCGACAACAATACTCTGAAATTCTCAGTCAACTCCCCCAACCGCAGTCTTGCGATGCAGGCATCGGGCGAGATCGCATACAAAAACAATTACATACAGAATGCCGATATCAGGGCCGAGATCGACAGGTTCTCCCCCACGGCTCTGGGTCTCAGACAAAATCGCAAAGGTCTGTCGTATTCAGGTCGCCTCATAGCGGGATTCAGCGGATCGAGTCTCGACGATGCCGTAGGCGTATGCACCCTCGGAAGCATCCACCTCACAGACTCCACAGGTTCGCGCCTCTTAAATGTCAACTCGGCGGTGCTGACAGCGTCAGGCGAGAAAGGGTCAAGAGATATAAAGCTGCGCAGTGATCTTGTGGATTTCGATATAACAGGCTCGTATGACGTAAAGACCATAGCCGCTACTTTTGAGTCGATAGCGGCCAGGCGTTTTCCTTCGCTCTTTCCTGAGAGCCATCTATTGTCTGATGCGTCAAACGACTTCACTTTAAATGCCCGGATAAAGGAGACTGAAGTTTTCGCCGACTCACTCAGGCTTCCGGCGAGTCTGATGTATCCGATGCAGATTTCAGGGCATATCGACGGAAGCGCACTGACAGCATCATTAGACATCGATGCACCTTACATCAGACAGGGCAACAAGATAATCGAGGGCACTACTCTGCATCTCAACTGCGACACTACGGCCGCCACACTGTCGGCTCACACAAAAGTTCCGACTAAAGACGGACTTATGTCTATCAATCTTGACAACCGGTTTGGAGCTGACACGTTACTCACGTCGATAGACTGGAAGATTGACCGCCAGCGCGAATACAGGGGCAATCTCGGTTTCTCAACCCGCATATCGCGTCTTGAAGATGACCGCCTGTTCACACGTGTGAACATCTTGCCAGGAGAAATGGAGTTCAACGACACAGTGTGGACCGTAGACCATGCCACGATCACGGCCTACGGCAAAGACAGGTTTGCCGTCGACCATATCAACGCAAGCCGATATGGCCAGTATGTCAAGATCAACGGTGTTGCCTCGGCCAGCTCTGACGACAAGCTGAGGATCGATCTCAGCAATGTGAATCTCGACTATATCTTCGAGTCGCTCGGCATAGACAAGGCACGTATCGGTGGCGACGCGACAGGCACATTCACCGCCTCTGCCCTGCTGTCGCCCGAACCGCATCTAACGACTCCCGGCCTCGATGTGAAAAACATCAGCTACAACGCCACAGTGCTTGGCGACGCGATAGTCAAGAGCCGGTGGGATGGAGAACGCAGGGCCATCACCCTCAACGCCGACATATCGCAGCCCGACGGAAACATGTCGAAAATCGACGGCGCGATTTTCCCGCTCAATGACTCTCTCGATATCTCGTTTGACGCCAAAGAGATCAACATAGGCTTCTTAAAGCCATTCATGGAGGCATTTACATCGGATGTGCAGGGACGCGCATCGGGAAAGGCACGCCTGTGGGGCAACTTCAAGTATATCGACTTCGAGGGAAGGCTTCATGCCGACAGCATACGCATGAAGATCGACTTCACCAACACATGGTACACCGCCTGCGACTCAGTGATCGTCACTCCCGGTCTGATCGATCTGAAGGATATCACATTGCGCGACGAGTATGGCAACACCGCCACTCTCAACGGATATGTGAAGCACAAGTTCTTCAAGGCACCTGAGTTTGAATTCAACATAACCGACGCACGCCACATGCTCGTCTATGACGAGACGGAGCGGCGCAATCCCGACTGGTACGGACGTGTGTTTGCCAACGGCAAGGCCGCGGTCAAGGGAGGCCCCGGGTGGGTCAACATCAATGCCGACATGTCGACTGCCAGCCAGTCGGTCTTCACGTTTGTGCTGTCGGACATGGAGGAGGCCGGCGAATACTCGTTCATCACCTTCCGCGACCGCGACATGATGCAAGTGAGAGACTCGATCGTCATGGCCGATCCGACTCCGGCTCTCGTGAGAGACATGCGCCGCAAACTCGCACAGAAAGAGGAGGAAGGCACATCGCGCTATGATATGGATTTCCGTGTCGCCATCACTCCCGACGCGCAGCTGATAATCGTGATGGATCCTGTCGGAGGCGACCGCATACGCGCCTACGGGTCGGGTACCATCAGGATGCAGTACGGATCGACCGACGAGGAGCTGCGCATGTATGGCACATACACTCTTGAGCGCGGATCCTACAACTTCACGCTACAGGATATCATCATCAAGGATTTCTCGATACGCGACGGCAGCTCGATCGCATTTACCGGCGACCCGTTTGCCGCAATACTTGACATCACGGCCATTTACGCCCTTAACGCCAATCTGAGCGATCTCGACGAGTCGTTCCTACAGGACCGCGACCTTAACCGCACCAACGTGCCGGTTCACGCCGTGCTGAAAGTGGCGGGCGACCTCCAGCAGCCCGACATAGCGTTTGACCTCGAGTTCCCCACCCTGCCGTCGGACACCTACCGCAAAGTGAAGAGTATCGTGTCGACCGACGAGATGATGAACCGTCAGATCATCTACCTGCTGGCTCTCAGCCGGTTCTACACTCCCGACTACGTAGGGGCTACCCGCGGCAACGAGCTGGTGTCGGTAGCATCGTCGACCCTGTCGTCGCAGCTCACCAACATACTCGGCCAGATAAACGACAAGTGGAGCATCGCTCCTAATTTCCGCAGCGACAAGGGCGATTTCTCTGATCTTGAAGTCGATCTTGCACTGTCGAGCCAGCTGCTCAACAACCGCCTGCTTTTCAACGGCAACTTCGGGTATCGCGACAACACGATGAACAACAACCAGTTTATCGGTGACTTCGACATCGAGTATCTGCTCAACCGCCGCGGCACACTGCGCCTGAAAGCCTATAACCGCTACAACGACCGCAACTACTACGTGAAGACGGCCACCACGACTCAGGGTGTGGGTATCGTGCTGAGGCATGACTTCGACAGTTTCCTATCGTTCCTGAAAAAATACAGGAAAAAAGAAGTGGCCAAAAACGCAGAAAATCCTGACTCGACAACCGTAATTTTGCCGGAAGTCACATTTCCCGACTCTATAAGATGAAAATAATCGAACTGATCAATGACTGGCTCTGGACCTATCTGATGGTGGGCCTGCTGCTCGGTACGGCCCTGTATTTCACAATCAGGACGCGAGGCGTGCAATTCACCATGATCCCCGAGATGCTGCGTCTGCTTTTCGAGTCGGGTAAGAGCCACGACGATCCGCGCATACACGAGAAGCCGGGACACACGATCAGCTCGTTTCAGGCGTTCACGCTGTCGCTTGCAAGCCGCGTAGGCACGGGCAACATTGCCGGTGTCGCCATTGCCATCGCTGTCGGAGGCCCCGGAGCGGTATTCTGGATGTGGGTTGTGGCGTTTATCGGATCGGTCAACGCTTTCGTGGAGTCGACCCTCGCCCAGCTATTCAAAGTAAAGGGACACAACTCATTCAGAGGCGGGCCGGCCTACTACATCCAGAAAGGCATAGGCAAGAAATGGTGGTCGTGGACTTTCGCGATACTGATAACGGTGACGTTCGGACTGGCTTTCAACACCGTACAGGCCAACACAATAACAGTGGCATTTGAGAGCGCATTCGGTGTACCGGCCATATGGGTCGGCATCATCACCACAGTGCTGACACTTGCCGTGATATGCGGCGGAGTGCAGCGCATCTCCAAAGTCAACCAGATTGTCGTGCCTATTATGGCGGTTCTCTACATACTGCTTGCGCTTTACGTCATCGTGATGAATATCACCTCGTTTCCCGAAGTGATGAGAATGATCATAGCAAACGCGTTCGGCTTTGAACAGGCAATGGGAGGCACATTCGGCATGGCGATGATACTCGGTGTGAAGCGCGGCCTGTTCAGCAACGAGGCCGGTGAGGGATCGACCCCCAACGCGGCCGCCACCGCCGCTGTGAGTCACCCAGTGAAACAGGGTCTCATACAGGCTCTCGGTGTCTACACCGACACGCTGCTTGTGTGCACCGCCACCGCTTTCATCATACTTTGCAGCGGAGTGATGGACTGCGGCCTGACCGGCATCGAGCTGACACAATATGCGCTTGAGACGCAGACCGGCAAGGCCGCGACATGGTTTGTGGCCATCGCCGTCTATCTGTTTGCTGTCACAAGCATCATCGCCAACTATTACTACGGCGAGACAAACCTCAATTTCATGCGCCAGAGCCGACTGATCATCTATCCGTTCAGGTTGCTTGTCGGCGCGATGGTGATGGTAGGCACTCTGTCGACACTTGAGTTTGTGTGGGCCATATCAGACATCACCATGGGACTTATGACTCTGTGCAATATCGTGGCACTCCTGTTTCTGCGGAAATATGCCATGAAGCTACTTGCCGATTACCGCCGGCAGCGCAAGGAGGGTAAAGACCCGGTCTACTACTCGTCGACGATACCCGAGATCGCACATGAGACCACATGCTGGCCATCGGATGAGAAACATAAAAACGTTTGACATATGTTCAGAATAGGACAAGGATATGACGTACACCGTCTTGTGCCCGACAGAGATCTGTGGATGTGCGGGGTGAAGATACCCTATGAGCTGGGACTGCTCGGACACAGCGACGCCGACGTGGCACTGCACGCACTGATGGACGCGCTTCTCGGCGCGGCCGCCATGCGCGACATAGGCTATCATTTCCCCGACACCGATCCAAAATACAAGGGCGCCGACTCGCGTGTGCTCCTCCGTGCGGTCAAGGGGTTGCTTGACGATGCCGGCTACAGCGTCGGCAATGTCGATGTCACAATCATCGCTCAGGCACCTAAAATGTTGCCGCATATCCCGGCCATGATCGAGAACATCGCAAACGATCTTGCGATTTCGACCGGCTGTGTGTCGGTGAAAGCTACGACGACCGAACATCTCGGGTTCACCGGGCGCAAGGAGGGTATCGCGGCAACGGCTGTAGCCCTCATATATTCAAAAGAATAAAACATTATCACAGAATATGACCTACGATTTCAACGCATACGTGGAGCGTCGCGGAAGCGGCTGCATAAAATATGACGAACTTGAGAAGCGCTACGGACACGCCGATCTGCTGCCCGCATGGGTAGCCGACATGGATTTCCCGGTATTGCCGGAAATAACCGAGGCGCTAATGAAACGCGTGTCGCACCCTGTCTATGGCTACGCATCGGTGCCCGACGAGTTCTGGCAGTCGATCATCGGCTGGCTTGACCGACGCCACGGATGGAAAGTCGAACGCGACGAGATCACCTACGTTCCCGGAGTTGTCAAGGCTATCGGCTTCGTAGTAAACCGTTTCACCAGTCCCGGCGACAAGATACTGATACAGACGCCTGTCTACCACCCGTTCACGTTTGTGCCCGAAGGCAACGGCCGTGAACTCGTGCACAATCCTCTGCGTCGTCTGCCCGACGGCAACTACGAGATGGATCTCGAAGATCTCGAAAAGAAAATCGTCGATCATAAGCCCAAGATGATGATTCTCTGCAACCCCCACAACCCTATAGGCATACAGTGGGATGCGGAGACTCTGCGCAGCGTGGCATCGATATGCCACCGCCATGGTGTGAAGGTGATCGCCGACGAGATCCACGAAGATCTCATGCTCTGGGGCATCAGGCATATCCCGTTTGCATCGGTAAGCCCCGAGGCCGCCGAGATCGCGATCACTCTCGGCGCTCCCTCCAAGACTTTCAATATCGCCGGACTTGTCAGCTCGTGGGTAGTCATAAAGAACAAAGAGATGCGCGACTACTTTTTCTCATGGATGAAGAGCAACGAGTTTGACGACCCCACATTCTTTGCCACCACCGCCACTATCGCCGCCTACAACCACGGCGACGAGTGGCTGAATCAGCTTATCGCATATCTTGAAGGAAACCAGATCTTCCTTGAAGAGTATCTGAAACGCGAGATACCCGAAATAAAGGCCGTGAGACCGCAGGCATCATTCCTGACGTGGCTTGACTGCCGCGGACTTTATCAGGGCGAACACGATCTGCACGAGCGTCTTGACAAATTCTTTATCGAAAAAGCCGGACTCGCTCTCAACAACGGGTTCATCTTCGGAAAGGAGGGCGACGGTTTCATGCGGTTTAACATCGGATGCCCCCGCGTCACCCTTCAGAAAGCACTTGAGCAGATCAAGGCCGCTTTATAAATAAGTGTCATAGCATGGATTACAGAATATTCCCTCCCGAGGAGATGGTGGATGCGACTGTGACGCTCCCGCTCTCAAAGAGTATCGCCAACCGTGCGCTGATACTGCACGCTCTCACGCCTGGCGACAGTCCGATGCCTCCGCGCGCCGAGTGCGCCGACTCCGACGCTATCGTCAACGCCCTTGCCGGAGCGCCGACCGGTGGCGCGACCGTGAATATCGGTGCGGCCGGCACAGCCATGCGCTTCCTGACGGCATATTATGCAGCGACGCCGGGCTGCGAAGTCGTGCTCGACGGATCGGAACGCATGCGCCGCCGCCCTATCGGCCCTCTTGTCGATGCACTGCGTGAGTGCGGCGCCAAGATCGAGTATGCAGGAGAAGAGGGATTCCCGCCTCTCAGAATCACCGGCACTCAGCTTCAGGGCGGCGAGGTGACTCTGCCGGCCAATATCAGTTCGCAATTCATATCGGCGCTGATGATGGTCGCACCGACCATGACCGAGGGTCTGCGCATAAATCTCGACGGCGAAATCATATCGCTCCCCTACATAAAGATGACCATGGCCATGATGGCGAGCCGCGGCATCGAGGTCGACCGATACCCGCAGGTGATAGACATAGCCAGCGGAACATACAGCGTCCCGGCCGAGGGGGCGGAACATGAGCGCGACTGGAGCGCGGCTTCGTATTGGGCCGAGATCTCTGCTATTTCCGCCGGATTCATAACACTTCCCGGACTCAAGACCGAAGGCAGCCTGCAAGGCGACAGCGCGGCAATCGACATTTTCGAGCGTATGGGGGTGATATGCCGGGAGTCGGAGGAGGTAGCCGATGCTGCTGAATTTACTCCGAGCCCCGAAGTGTACTCGCGCATCGATCTGGACATGACCGAGACGCCCGATCTTGCACAGACCGTCGCCGTCACTGCGGCTATGCTCGGTCTGCCGTTCTGCCTCACCGGCCTGTCGTCGCTCCGTATAAAGGAAACCGACCGTATCGACGCGCTTTGTCGCGAACTACTCAAATACGGCTTTATTGTCGAGGCCGAAGGCAACCATACGCTCCGCTGGGACGGACGCCGGATGCCCATGACACAACTGCCCGTGATCGACACATACGACGATCACCGCATGGCTATGGCTTTTGCTCCGACGGCCATTTTCGTGCCCGGCATCGTCATACGCGACATCGATGTAGTGGCCAAGTCATATCCGCGATACTGGGATGACCTGCGCTCCGCCGGGTTCACCCTTCTCGACGCATCGCAGCCAATACCCGGAAGCGAGGAATAAGGGCTTTGGGCGTACTGTCGCACGCCCCTACATTTTATCGTGTAACCGTCTGAATTTAAGCAGGACGCACGAACCGTGCGTCCCTACTCTCCCCGTGAGAGGACATTTCTGACATAGCGGGCTATTTTTTATTCAGGCATTTTTTACATTACATTGTCTTTGACGGAGGCGGCAGACGTGGCAGATCCGCGCGTGAGATATAAGGGGAGACGGTTCAGTCTCTGCGAGACTGGTTTGCGAGGGATGCCGAATCCCCACCCTGTTCGCTTTGCTCACAGGATGGGGTTAAGCTCCGGCTACGCCGGGTTGCGGCATCTACGATGCCTTGACCGGGAGAGGCAACCTGCGCGGCGGCAACCCTGATATAATGCGGGAGCCGCGGGAGCGGAGAAATATATGTAGCACCGTGCGAACGAAGTGAGCGCGGTGTAAGACACACATAATATCGAGCTGCGGAGCTGCGAAACAATCGTGTAACAAGGTGTCTTTCAGACACGCTTGACAGGTCTATTTTTACCGGGCACACCTTACGGTGTACCCGGCTACTTTTTTTGAAATGCCTTTCAGGCATTTTTTACATTACATTGTCTTCGACAGATGAGGCGGGTGGTGTGGGTGGAGGTATAGCCCCGCCGGGGCTGACACGGTAGTGGGCGATCTAACCCGGGCTCGCAAGCGAACCCGGTTAACTAAATGTCATACCTCCGGCATGAGTGTGGTGGCACGATGTGGCTTGCGGACGCACGAGCCGTGCGTCCCTACTCTCCGTGAGAGGACTTTTCTGACATAGCAGGCTATTTTTAACAATGTCGTACTATCTGTCACATCGAAGGGACGCGGAAGATAGAGAAGTTGACGCTGCCGTAGACACGTCGCTCTACAAAACCGGGAAGGCTGGAAAAATCGCGCTTCGATGAGTGCTCAAGCACGAACAGGGTACCCGGCTTCACTGCTCCCGACGACAGGACAAGCTGCGGCACGCTCTCAAACTGCGGATGATCGTAGGGGGGATCTGCAAATACTATATCATATGGCGTCTTTACCGTCCTGACGAACTTGAACACATCGCCCCGGACAAGTGTGACTGCCTCGTCGCCCAGCTTGCTTTTGACTTCTGAAATGAACCGGCACTGCACGGGCGCCTGCTCCACAGCGGTCACTCTCGCGCATCCTCGCGACGCCAGCTCCCATGTTATAGCCCCGGTTCCGGCAAAGAGATCGAGCGCCGTCGGCCCGTCATCAAGATCGATCATGTTTTCGATCACATTAAATATATTCTCGCGTGCGAAATCGGTTGTCGGCCTGGCTGTGATATTCTTAGGTACGTCAAAACGACGTCTTCCATATTTTCCTCTAATTATTCGCATAAAAACTCATTTTAAATTGAAGCAAATTTAAAAAAACATGCTTATATTTGCACGCATCAAAAGCTCATAATGGCTTTCAAAGGTTCAATTTCTCTCATATGATGGAAGAGATCAAATTTACTAAGATGCACGGTATAGGCAATGATTATGTCTATATCGACTGTATGAATCACACCCCCGACCGACTTGCAGAACTATCTATAGAAATGAGCGACCGCCACACCGGCATCGGTGGCGACGGAATCATTCTTATTCTCCCGTCGGAAACCGCAGACTTCAGGATGCGCATTTTCAATGCCGACGGCTCGGAGGCCAAGATGTGCGGCAACGGCATACGCTGCGTAGGCAAATATGTCTACGACAACGGTCTGACGACAAAGACCGAAATCGCCGTCGACACAAACTCGGGCATAAAGTATCTTACTCTCAAGCCCGGAGCCGACGGAAAGATCGCCGAAGTCACGGTCGACATGGGTGAGCCTGATCTCGTAGCCGCGCGTGTGCCGGTGAAATATGACGGAGAGAAAATGATCGAAGCCGCGATCGACACCACTACCGGCGGACGCCTTGCCGTGACTGCTGTGTCGATGGGAAATCCTCACGGCGTGATATTTTATGACGGCGAGAGCCCCGACGTGCATGTGACCGGCCGCGAGCTTGAGATACACCCCATGTGGCCCGACCGCGCCAACATAGAGTTTGCACGCGTCATCTCCCCCACCGAAATCGCAATGAGAGTGTGGGAACGCGGCAGCGGCGAGACCATGGCCTGCGGCACAGGAGCTTGCGCGACCGCTGTGGCCGCGATCACGACGGGACGCACCGGACGCACGGTGACAATCCACCTGCTTGGGGGCGATCTCACGATATTCTGGAATCAGGAAGACAACCATGTATATATGACCGGCGGAGCTACAACGGTTTTCACCGGCACTTATCCCCGTCAGAATTAATAATCACACCGAACAGATGTTTAAAGTCAACGATAACTATTGCAAGCTTCCGGCAACCTATCTTTTCACCGAGATAGCACGCCGTGTCAATACGTTTCAGCAGGAGCACCCCGATGCAAAGATAATACGCATGGGTATCGGCGATGTGACACGTCCGATCATCCCCGCCTCGATCGACGCCCTCCACAATGCTGTCGACGATCAGGCCGACTCCACCACATTCCACGGCTACGGCCCGGAGCAGGGCTACGATTTCCTGCGTTCACGCATAGCCGAATGCGACTACGAGAAGCGCGGCATACACGTTGACCTCAACGAGATATTTGTGAGCGACGGCGCCAAGAGCGATACCGGCAACATCGGCGACATACTGTCGATAGACAATATCGTGGCCGTGACCGACCCGGTTTACCCGGTATATGTCGACACGAACGTGATGGCCGGACGCGCCGGCGACTTCGACGGACAGCACTGGAGCAATATCGTCTACATCCCCTGCACGGCCGAGAACTCTTTTATACCCTCGCTACCGCAGCGTCGCCCCGACGTCATCTACCTCTGCTACCCCAACAACCCGACAGGCACCACGCTCACCCGCGACCAGCTGAAAGTGTGGGTGGACTACGCACGCGCCAACGGGTCGCTCATACTGTTTGACTCGGCCTACGAGGCCTACATACGCGAGGACAACGTGCCTCACTCAATCTATGAGATAGAGGGAGCGCGTGAAGTCGCCATCGAGTTCCGCAGCTTCTCGAAGACCGCCGGATTCACCGGTCTGCGCTGCGGCTACGTGGTCGTACCCAAAGAGCTGAAAGGTGTCGACTCAGAGGGCAACGACGTGTATCTTAACCCGCTTTGGAACCGTCGCCAGACGACCAAGTTCAACGGTGCGTCGTATGTCGTGCAGCGCGGCGCGGCAGCCATCTATAGCTCGCGCGGTCAGGAACAGATAAAGGCCACGATCGACTACTACATGCAGAATGCCGCCATGCTGCTCGACGGACTGAAGAGCATCGGCATCGAGGCGTTCGGCGGCGTCAACGCCCCATATGTCTGGCTCAAGACGCCATGCGGGCTCTCGTCGTGGGAATTCTTCGACCGTCTTCTCCACGACGCCAAGGTTGTCGGCACTCCCGGCGTCGGCTTCGGCCCCTCGGGCGAAGGCTACTTCAGACTGACGGCCTTCAGCAGCCACGAAGCGACCTCGGAAGCTGTAGAGCGTATCACGGCTCTGAAAATATAACTCTCACGAGGGCTGCGCGTCACAGTGCAGCCCTCTCTCATTATAAGAATACGGACACACTCCAAGAAAGATCTCCATTCATTATTATATAAAACTTATGTCTGATCTCAGATTTAAAGCGGTTGAAGAGGCAATGGCCCACAAAGCCATCCATGTCGACATCCCCGCCCAGAGGCCCGAGACCTACTACGGCTCGCTCGTGTTCAATCGTCAGAAGATGTTTGAGTATCTTCCCAAGCAGACCTATGACGCTCTTGTAAAGGCAATCGACATGAAGGAGCCGCTGCCGCGCGACCTCGCCGACAGCGTGGCGGCCGGCATGAAGCGGTGGGCAATCGACAATGGCGCCCGCCACTATACCCACTGGTTTCACCCGCTCACCGACGGCACAGCCGAGAAGCACGACGCCTTCATCGAACACGACGGCAAAGGCGGCGTAGTCGAGGAATTCAACGGCAAACTTCTCGTGCAACAGGAACCCGACGCATCGAGTTTCCCCAACGGTGGTATCCGCAACACCTTCGAGGCACGCGGCTACTCGGCATGGGACATATCGTCACCGGCATTCATTCTGGACCAGACACTCTGTATCCCGACAATCTTCATCTCATACACCGGCGAGTCGCTCGACTACAAGACTCCCCTGCTGCGCGCGATCAACGCCGTAGACCGTGCCGGCACAAAGGTCGCACAATTCTTTGACAAGAACGTGAAGCATGTGTGCTCGTATCTGGGCTGGGAGCAGGAGTATTTTCTCGTCGACGAGGCTCTTTTCGCCGCACGCCCCGACCTTGTGCTGACAGGCCGCACGCTTATGGGACACGAGAGCGCCAAAAACCAGCAGCTCGAAGACCACTATTTCGGATCGATACCCAAGCGTGTAGAGGCATTCATGCTCGACCTCGAAATCGAGGCACACCGTCTCGGCATCCCAGCCAAGACACGCCACAACGAGGTAGCGCCCAACCAGTTTGAGCTTGCCCCGGTATTTGAGGAAGCCAACCTCGCCAACGACCACAATCTGCTGCTCATGTCGCTGATGACCGAGGTCGGACGCCGCCATAACTTCCGCGTGCTTTTCCACGAGAAGCCCTTTGCCGGCATCAACGGTTCGGGCAAGCACAACAACTGGAGTCTCGGCACCGACACCGGCACACTCCTGTTTGCCCCCGGCAAGACTCTGACCGAGAATCTGCAGTTTGTCACATTCGTGGCCAACACGATGGCCGCCGTTCACCGCCACAACGGTCTGCTGAAAGCGTCGATAGCATCGGCTACAAACGCACACCGTCTCGGCGCCAACGAGGCTCCTCCAGCCATCATATCGGTGTTTGCCGGACGACAGCTCTCCGACCTGTTCACGCGCATCATCGACGGTGACGAGACTCTGGATTTCGCCGGCAAAGAGGGCGTGAAGATCGGTGTACACCAGATTCCCGAAATCATGGTCGACAATACCGACCGCAACCGCACGTCGCCTTTCGCTTTCACCGGCAACCGTTTCGAGTTCCGCGCCGTAGGCTCGTCGGCCAACTGTGCGTCGGCCCTCATCGCCCTTAATGCCGCTGTAGCCGACCAGCTCGAGTCGTTCCACGGCAAGGTGCAGAAACGCCTCGCGGCCGGAGAGGATCTCACACACGCCATACTTGCCGAAGTGCGCGAGATACTCATCGAGTCACAGAACATACATTTCGACGGCAACGGCTACAGCGAGGAGTGGAAAGCCGAAGCCGCACGCCGCGGACTCGACTGCGAGACAAGCGTGCCAAAGATTTTCGACGCCTATCTGCGCCCCGAGAGCGTGGAGATGTTCTCGCGCACAGGCGTGTTCTCGTCGGTCGAGCTTGAGGCCCGCAACGAGGTGAAATGGGAGATGTACACCAAGAAAGTGCAGATCGAGTCGCGCGTGCTCGGCGATCTCGCTCTCAACCATGTGCTCCCTGTCGCCACACGCTACCAGTCGATACTTGTCGACAATCTCGTGAAACTGCGCACGCTCTTCCCCGGAGAGCGCGGAGAGAAGATCTCGTCGGGCGACCTTGACTCGATCGAAAAGATGGCCGAACACATGACAATGATCAGAGACGAGGTCGAGAAGATGATACAGGCCCGCAAGGAGGCCAACCGCATCAAGAGCGAGCGCGAGAAAGCGATAGCCTACCACGACAATGTCGTGCCCTGCATGGAGACGATACGCGATCATATCGACACTCTCGAGCTCATGGTCGACAACGAGATGTGGCCATTGCCCAAATACAGAGAACTGCTTTTCATACGCTGACCGCCTTCCGGGCCGTCAACGGCCGGAAACCTTAACGAATCGCGGAGGGTGTGTCATCTACAACAGAAGACACACCCTCATTATTTCATACGACCAAAGAAATCAGATATTTATCTCACGGTGGAACAACTTAAACACGAATGCGGTGTGGCCATGGTGCGCCTGCGCAAACCTATAAGCTACTACAAGGAGAAATACGGCACCTATGCCTATGGCCTCGACAAGCTGTATCTGCTCATGGAGAAACAGCACAACCGCGGACAGGAAGGCGCGGGCATCGGCGTAGTCAAGCTGCACGCCTGCCCCGGCCATGAATATGTTTTCCGCGAGCGTGCCCTCGGCGCCGGCGCCATATCGGAAATCTTCTCGACTGTCGGCGAGAAACTGCGCAAAGAAGATCTTACAACGTCAGATGCCGCACACATCGAGTCATACGTTCCCTTTATCGGGGAAATCTACATGGGGCATCTGCGCTACAGCACGACCGGCAAAAGCGGCATATCGTATGTGCATCCGTTTCTGCGCCGCAACAACTGGCGGTCGCGCAACCTGCTTCTGTGCGGCAACTTCAACATGACGAACGTCGACGAGGTCTTCAACTCGATCGTGGAGACCGGGCAGCATCCAAGACTCTACTCCGACACAATCGTGCTGCTCGAGCAACTCGGATATGCCCTCGACAAGGAGAACCACAACCAGTACCGCCGCTTCCGCGACACACTGCCCAATCCTCAGCTCACAACCGCAATCGAGGATAATCTCGGTCTGTCGGCTGTGCTGAAGAATGCCTCTCCCGACTGGGACGGCGGTTTTGTGATATGCGGAGCCACGGGATCGGGCGACATGTTCGCCATGCGCGACCGCAACGGCATACGCCCCGCCTTCTACTACTACGACGACGAGGTTGTCGTGGTCACATCGGAGCGCCCCGTGATACAGACCGTGTTCAACGTGCGCCGAAATGAGGTGAAGGAACTCACCCCCGGCAGTGCCATCACAGTGAAGAAAAACGGCGACATTGAGCTGTTTGACGTCCTCGGCGAGGGTGAGAACCGCCGTTGCTCGTTTGAGCGCATCTACTTCTCGCGTGGCAGCGACGCCGACATATATCAGGAGCGCAAGAAACTCGGTCATCAGCTTATACCCGACATACTCAACGCCATTGACGGTGATCTCGACAATACGGTGATTTCGTTTATCCCCAACACCGCCGAAGTGGCATTCATAGGCCTGTGCGAGGAACTCGAGCGCGAGCTGAACCGTCGCAAGGCCAAGGCTCTGCACACCGCCCTCTGCGACGGCACACTATCGCACGAGTCGATCGACCAGATACTGAGCAGCAGGCTCAGGGTCGAGAAAGTGGCGATAAAGGATATAAAACTGCGCACATTCATAGCCGAAGGTACATCGCGCAACGATCTGGCAGCGCATGTCTACGACGTCACATACGGCTGCATACGCAACGGCATCGACAATCTTGTCGTAATCGACGACAGCATCGTGCGCGGCACCACACTGCGCCAGTCGATACTGTCGATGCTCGACAGGCTTCATCCGCGCCGCATAGTGGTAGTCTCCTCATCGCCGCAGGTGCGCTACCCCGACTGCTACGGCATCGACATGTCGCGCATGAGCGAATTCATAGCGTTCAAAGCAGCCGTAGCGCTTCTCAAGGAGCGCGGCATGGAATACCGGCTCGGCACCGTTTATCAGAATTGCCTGAAAGAACTTGAGAAACCGGCATCGGAGCAGGTGAACTGCGTGAAAAAGATCTATGAACCGTTCACCGACGCAGAAATCTCGGCGAAAATAGCCGACATGCTCAAACCCGACAATGCGGAAGCCGAAATAAAGATTGTGTATCAGACACTCGACGGACTGCACAACGCCATACCCGGACATCCCGGCGACTGGTATTTCTCGGGCGACTATCCCACTCCCGGCGGCACGAGACTCGTCAACCGCGCATACGTGAACTTCTACGAGGGAAATGCCGACCGACGCTGAAGAGAATATATCTGTTTATTGTTCCTGAGACGTATTGTAGATCGAAACGAATTTCACTATCTTTGCAATTAGGAATAATCCAAACTGAACAAAACTATCTCGCAATGGCAGATATGACCATACCCCAGGAAGAGAATACTGAGAAGAAGGGGCTCAACTTTGTAGAGCAGATTGTAGCCGACGACCTTGCCGCCGGCAAGAACGGCGGACGCCTCAACACGCGTTTCCCGCCCGAGCCCAACGGTTACCTGCACATCGGACATGCCAAAGCCATATGTATGGATTTCGGCGTGGCCGAGAAATTCGGAGGCACATGCAATCTTCGTTTCGACGACACCAACCCCGTAAAAGAGGATGTGGAATATGTCGACTCGATACGCGAGGATATCCACTGGCTCGGTTTCGACTGGGGCGACCGCGAGTATTACGCATCCGACTACTTCCCAAAACTGTGGGATCTCGCCGTGCGTCTCATCAAGGAAGGCAAGGCCTATGTCGATGACCAGACATCGGAGCAGATAGCCCAGCAGAAAGGCACTCCGACGACACCCGGACAGGAAAGTCCCTACCGCAACCGCACACCCGAGGAGAACCTCGACCTGTTCATACGCATGAACAACGGCGAGTTTGAGGAGGGAGCGCGAGTGCTGCGCGCCAAGATCGACATGGCGTCGCCCAACATGCACTTCCGCGACCCGATCATGTACCGCATCATCAAGACACCCCACCACCGCACCGGCACAACATGGAAAGTCTACCCGATGTATGACTTCGCCC